>NZ_JAPAIX010000003.1:0-607128 GCF_025910175.1 Agrobacterium sp. BT-220-3 | reverse complement strand
TGATGCAGTCGCGATAAATCCAATAGGGATTTACGCCGGTAACGCGGGGTGGAGCAGCCCGGTAGCTCGTCAGGCTCATAACCTGAAGGCCGCAGGTTCAAATCCTGCCCCCGCAACCAAAAATACTTGTGAATTCGACCATTCTGTCTCTTTAACATCAAGCTCCTCCGCGTACGCGTCGAGGAGCTTTTTGCGTTTGGCATCCGTGTCCAACTCGCCGGCTCGAAGCCGTTCCAAGGAATCGGGCCGCGCAAGCGCCTCGAAACGCTTCTTCATGATCGTTGCTGCGTCCATCGCCGCCAAGATCGATGCGATCTGGCCACGGACCTCCAGCGAGGCCGGTTGATGGCCGGGCGTCTTGGCAATTACGACCTTCTGGATTAGGCGCCGGGTGCTGCCGATGAACGGCTGCATCGTCTCCGTATCCATGCCCTCGCGCATATGAAACAGCACGAGCGGCATTATCTGCTGAACCAGCTCGGGACGGGTAGCACTTGCATTGCGAGAAAACCTTTTAGCCGGCGTGCTCCGCACGCCGCGCCAACGAGGTGCAAGGTTACACCTAGCCGTGGGCGAACATGCATGGCGACCTTGACACCATGCCGGGAAGGTCCGGCGGAATTTAGTCGGACCTATGGGAAGAGGCTATCTTGAATGACAGGATATTGAAAGTCGAACGCCCTGGAACCTCGTTGTCGTTACCCCCTGCAGCTGTTGGTCTAACAGGCTTTTTTTAAACCGGCCTTGAGGTTCTGCGCCCAGATTGCATAACCTGCGGGGTTGAGGTGAACGAGGTCGGGTTGATAAAAGCCGAACCGCGGCAACCCGTTCTCACCCAGGAGGCCCTCGTTAGGATCCAGCCAGACTACCATCGTCCCCTTCTCACACCAGTCCCGCGTCAATCGGTTGAAGCGCTCGAACTCGTCGCGATATATCCAGCGTGCCGGACTGGGTTTGATCGCAAGAATGTACAACTGCGTTTGTGGCAAGGTTTCCGAAATGCGATCCGTCAATGTCAGGAAATGCCGAAACGCCGTTTCAGCCGTCTGACCGTCGCTGGCGATATCGTTCTCACCAAAATAGATGAGCGTTCGTTGGGGTTTCAGGGGCACCAGAAGCTGGTCCATGTAGTGGACTGCAGACAGGAAGGTGGCGCCACCAAAACCCAGATTGACGGCATCAAGCGAGTTCATATCTTCGGTGAGTGAATTCCACATGCGAAACGAGGAGGAGCCGTAAAATGCAATGGGATCGGTGGGTAACCCAAGGCGCTGCAGGCGGGTGAGGATGGCAACAATATCGCTATCATAGCGGTTCGTGCCGATGCTGGCCGGAAAGTGGTACATATTATCTCCTCTGATCCTGAACTGATTTCACCCAAGGCTCGTCACGAAAGCGTCTGATGCAGGACCGCCAGCGCACCTTTGGTCAAATCATCCTCGGTACCAATGGACGTCCTTAGGTCAAAGATCTCCGCCGCCTGTGCGTAGAGGTCATTGAGACCGTCATTACCGACAATTGTCGCTTCACCCTTTTCCACGAACCAGCCGGCATCCCGCGCCTGCTGAAACTCCTGGCCAATCACCAGTCCGCGGACGAATGATCGCAATTGATCGGCTGACAGCTTGCCCGCAAGGGTGCCTGTCCGCGCTGAAAATAACAGGGACGACATGGCGACGGATTGCTTTGCCTCTTTGAGCCCCCAAAGAAAAGCATCACCGTCATCTACCGGGGGCTGGGTGGAGCCGCGGGCGATGAAAGAGTGATTGATGAGCAGATTGAAGATTTCACCCGTGACGAACGTCTGAAAGCTGTCGATTTCCCCCGCTTTGATGCGCGCCCATTTGCTGTGTGTTCCAGGGATGATGACCGTAATGTTTCTATCGAGCCCATGGCCGACGATCTGGGTTTCTTCCCCTCGCATGACGTCCGGAAAAGGTCGGCGTGCAGGGTCGTTCAGGCCCGGCAGGAATACCAGATCCGATCCGTTCGGCAGCGTGCGGCGCACCGTCCCGGCGGCAAGTTCGGCCGGGCCTGCCGGGCAGGGCACATAGGGAACTTCGATCCAGCCGTTACGGCTGGTGATCATGCCCAGTGCCGCGACGGGCAATGCCCCGTGCGTGGAAAACCAGGAAGCAAGTGCCGCCATCAGGACAGCTTCGTGCTCCCCCTTGCTCAGGCTCGAGATACCCTGCGCCGTTTCAAGATGATCCAGTTCCTTGCCGTTTTGGCTGACGAGCGTTGCCCGCAACGATGTTGTTCCCCAATCGACGATGATGGATGTCGCTTGTCCTGCCATTCCGTGAACCTCCTCGCTCATTTCATCTGGGGGCTTGTCATAGGGCGCAAGTCTATGTAGTGTCAATTAGTGAATTCAAGGTATCAATATATGATACTTAGTGAGGAGGAGTAAGAGAGTGGTTGGCCTTAAGGGGATTTTGCCTGTCTTGCCGACGCCTTTTCTGGCGAGTGGCGGCGTTGACGAAGCGGGTATGGAGCGGCTGGTGAAGTTTGCGCTTGAGAAGGGTGTGGACGGTGTCGTGTTTCCCGGTTTCGCCAGTGAGGTCGAGGCCCTCAGCGCAGGGGAGCGGGCGGCGCTGCTGAAGATCGTCGTTGCGGCCGTTGCCGGCCGGGTGCCGGTCGTCGCAGGTGCCAGCGCTGCCGACTGGCGCGAGGTTGTCGAGCACGGGCGCGCTGCGGCGGATCTCGGCATTCGCCATCTGATGGTTCAGCCGCCAAAATCGGTGGGCACAGATGCGCCTGCCCTGATTGCGTTTCTCGGCAAGGTCGTCGAGGCGCTGCCGGAGGTGGAGATTATCCTGCAGAATGCGCCGGCGCCGCGGGGCTCAGACCTTTCGCCGCAGGCGATCGTCGAGATCGTGCGTGCTCTGCCTCAGGTCGCCTATGTGAAGGAAGAGACGCTGCCGGCGGGCCCGGCCATCAGCCATATCATGGCCCATGCGCCCGACACCCTGAAGGGTACCATCGGCGGCGGCGGCGCCCGCTACATTCTCGACGAATATGCCCGCGGCGCGACTGCCGCCATGCCGGCTCTGGAAATTGTCGAGGAACATGTGGCGATTGATCGGGCGATCAATGCAGGAAAGCATGATGAAGCCCGCAAGATCTATGTCCGCACCCTGCCGCTTCTGGTCCTGCAGGCGGTGTACCGCATGCGCCTGACCAAGCATGTGCTGGTGCGTCGCGGCGTCATCGAAGGTGTCGGTGTGCGTGCGCCCACGCCGGATCTCGATTCGGCGGCCATTGCCGATATCGATGCCAATCTGGTCGAGCTTGGCCTCCTTGCTCCGGAGGCCGCATGAACAGCCCCATCGCAACCATCGAGGTTTTTACGCTGACGCAGCCGCGCAAGGTTCCGTATCTCGGCGCCCTGCGTGAGGGGGAGGTGGTCAATCCCAACGGCTATATCGTGCGCAAGGGAAACCGCACGGTCTATCCGACCTTCGACCGCAGCGTGCTGGTGCGCATGACGACAGCGGCCGGTACGGTCGGCTGGGGGGAGACCTACGGTATCGTGGCGCCCGGCGCGGTTGCCGCGCTGATCAACGATCTTCTCGCCGGTTTCGTCGTTGGGCGCGATGCTTCGGATCCTTCGGCGATCTACGACGATCTTTACGACATGATGAGGGTGCGCGGTTATACCGGCGGCTTCTATGTGGATGCGCTCGCCGCTCTCGATATCGCGCTATGGGATATTGCCGGACAGGAAGCCGGCAAGTCCGTTCGCGATATGCTGGGTGGCGGCGTTGATGTTTTTCCGGCCTATGTTTCAGGCCTGCCGGAAAAGACGCTCAAGGCGCGTGGTGAACTGGCAAAATACTGGCAGGATCGCGGCTTCAATGCGTTCAAGTTCGCAACACCCGTGGCGGACGATGGCCCGGCTGCCGAAATGGAAAATCTCCGGCACGTTCTCGGACCGGATGCAAAGATCGCCGCTGACATGCACTGGAACCAGACGCCCGAACGGGCGCTGGAACTCATTGCCGAGATGGAGCCCTTCGATCCCTGGTTTGCCGAAGCACCGGTCTGGACGGAAGACATTGCCGGTCTGGAGAAGGTTTCCAAGAACACCGAAGTTCCAATTGCCGTTGGTGAGGAATGGCGCACCCACTGGGACATGCGCGCCCGCATCGAGCGCTGCCGTATCGCAATCGTGCAGCCGGAAATGGGCCACAAGGGCATCACCAATTTCATCCGTATCGGTGCTCTCGCTTCCGAGTACGGCATCGATGTGATCCCGCACGCCACCGTTGGCGCAGGCATATTTCTTGCCGCCAGCCTGCAGGCGTCATCGACATTGCCAACGCTTAAAGGTCACGAATTCCAGCATTCGATCTTCGAGCCGAACCGTCACCTGCTGGAAGGCGACATGGATTGCCGGGAGGGCACATATCACCTGCCGTCCGGACCCGGACTTGGGGTAAGGCCGTCGGAGGCGGCGCTCGGTCTGATTGAACGTATCTGAACTGGTTTTTTGGAGGAGGAAGCCATGAACAAGACAATAAGCCGGCTGGCGCTCGGCACCGCAACCGCCGTTTTGATGACAATGGGCAGCCTTGCCCCGGCCAGGGCCGATACCGTCCTGAAATTCATTTCCTGGCAGACGGATGATGCCGGTACCGGCGAATGGTGGCATTCGGCGATTGCCGCATTCGAAAAACAGCATCCGGGCGTGAAGATCGAATTCACCAAGGCGGAGCGCAGTTCCTATGCGGATACGATGACGACGCTTTTCGCGGCCAACCAGCCGCCGCAGATCGTCCATCTCGCATCCTTCGAGTTCCAGATGTTCGCCGATAGCGGATGGCTGGAGCCGCTGGACCCGTGGCTGAAGAAGGACGGGATCGACATGACCGGCTGGGCCGGTCAGCAGAAATGCGAATGGAATGGCGAGACTGTCTGCATCATGACGAACTATTTCGGTTTCGTCATGGCTTACAACAAGAAAATCCTCGACGCGGCCGGCATTGCCGTGCCGAAGACCTATGACGAGTTTCTGGCCGCCGCGAAGGCAACCACCAAGGACCTCAACGGCGACGGCATCATCGACCAGTTCGGCACCGGCCACGAAACAAAGGGCGGTCCGGGTCAGTATCTGACGGAAATGCTGAACTACATCATCGATGCCGGTGCTTACTGGACCGACAAGGACGGCAATGTCACCATCGATACGCCTGAAATGGTCGAGGGTCTGACGCGCTGGAAAACCGTCATGAAAAGCGGTGTCAGCCCGGTGGACATGAGCGCCAGCGACGTGCGCAAGCTGTTTGCCGATGGCAAGATGGCCATGCGGCTGGACGGCCCCTGGCTTTATGGCACCACCGAGAAGGGTTCGGCCAAGAGCGATATCGTCTACGCCGCCCCGCCGCTTCATCCGCCGCTCGGCGGATCGTCCAACGTGCTCGCCATGCCGGCGGATATTCCCGACGATCAGAAGGCTCTGGTCTGGGACTTCATCAAGCTGACCATGACACCGGAATTCCAGCGCAGCTATGCGACGCTGGGCGGCAATACGCCACCGAGCCCAACCGCGGATGTCTCCGGCGTCGAAAAGACCATTCCGCATTTCCCGGTGCTGATCGAGACGATGAAGGCCGCCTCCGAGGCCGGGATCGACCGCATTCCGACCGGACTTGAACTCTTCTACAACGAGTTCAGCAAGATGGTGATGGAAGAAAGCCAGCGGATGATCATTCAGGATCTCGATCCGGCGGCGGTAGCGAAAACCATGCAGACAAAGGCCGAAGCCATCAAGGGTTGATCCCGTTGTCTTGCCATGGTCCGGAAAGGGCCATGGCCATCATCCGCATCCGGCAGGAGGACCATCCATGACCGAACCCGTTCGGGCTGGGCGTCGCAAGTTCTTCGATCTTGCGCGTCCGAGCCGGCAACATCTCCTCGGCTATATTCTGATCGCGCCAGCGGTCCTGATGGTTGCCGCCATCATCGTCTGGCCGCTGATCCTTGCAATCGACCTGTCGTTTCAGCAGGTCAAGATACCCCGGCTTGGCGGCGCGAGCCGGCCGTTTTCGGTCAGCAACTACACCTGGCTGTTCTCCTCGCCGGAATTCTGGCTGGCCTGCTGGGTGACGCTGAAGCTGGTTATCGTCGTAACCGCCGGCAGCGTCGCGGTCGGCCTCAGCACGGCGCTTCTCGCCAATAACCGCTTCAAAGGTCGGACCGTCGCGCGGCTGGGAATGGCGCTGCCCTGGGCGGTGCCGGAAATCATCGCGGTCGTCATCTTCGCATGGATGTTCGACACGTCTTTCGGCCTGTTCGGATGGCTGGCGATAAAGCTCGGTTTCACCGACCAGATGATCCCCTGGGTCAGCAGTTCCACAGCCGCCTTCTGGGCGGTGTCGATCACCATGGTGTGGAAGGGCTTTCCTTTCGTGTCGATCATGTGCCTCGCCGGCCTGCAGTCCATTCCCGCCGATTATTACGCCGCCGCCAAGGTGGATGGCGCCAGCGTCTGGCAGCGTTTTCGCTGGATCACCATGCCTCTGCTGATGCCGGTCCTCGGCGTCACGCTGGTGCTGACCCTGCTTTGGGTGTTCCGCGACTTTTCCATCATCAAGGTCCTGACCGGCGGCGGCCCGCTGCGCTCGACGCAGACGCTGTCGATCATGACCTACGATCAGGCCTTCCAGTATCACAACTTCGGTCGCGCTGCCGCCGTCGGCGTGCTGACGCTGGTGATCTGCATCATTGCCAGCCTGCTGATGCTCGGCCGGCGCTCGAAATCAATCTACTGAGGAGGCTTTGATGAAACGTAGCTTTGCACAGAGCCTTGCCCTCTACGCGACGGTGATCTTCACGCTGGTGATGATCCTGTTCCCGGTCTACTGGCTGCTGGTTACCGCCCTTTCCACCACCGACGAACTCTACCGCCTGCCACCGACTTTCTGGCCGGACGATCCGCAATGGGACATTTTTGCCCGTGTCTGGGCGGCAAAGCCGATCCTTCTGTGGCTGTGGAATTCGATGCTTGCCGCTGTCGGCTCGGTTGCGCTGTCGATGCTGGTTTCGGTCAGCGCCGGTTACGCCCTGTCTCGCTATTCGATGCGGGGCGGCGCTACCATGGGAATGTTCGTTCTCACAGCCAAGATGTTGCCCGCCACGCTACTCGTCATCCCGCTGTTTTCGATCTTTTCGAGCTTCGGTCTGATCGGCAGCCTATGGACGCTGGTGCTTGCGCATTCGACCATGATCATTCCCTTCGCAACCTGGATGCTGAAGGGTTATTTCGATACGATCCCGAAGGAACTCGAGCAGGCGGCCATGGTTGATGGCTGCTCGCCGATCGGCGCAATGGTGCGTGTCGTGCTTCCCATCGCAACACCCGGGCTTGCCGCCACCGCGCTTTACGCCTTTGTGCTCAGCTGGGCCGATTACGCCTATGCGCGCACCTTTCTGGTCAACTCGCCGGACAACTGGACGGCCAATCTCGGCATCACCACGATGCAGGGCGAATATGTCACCTACTGGAACGACATCTCTGCCGCATCGGTGTTCATCGCGTTGCCGATCATCGCAATCTATTTGTTCCTTGAACGTTATTTGGTCGGCGGTTTGACCGCTGGCGCGGAGAAATAAGCATGGCCAATATTTCCATTCGCAACGTCAGCAAGTCCTATGGCGCGCTCAACGTGCTCAGACCCTTCTCGCTTGAAATCGAGAATGGCGAGTTCGTGGTGCTGGTCGGGCCTTCCGGCTGCGGCAAGTCGACGATGCTGAAGATCCTCGCCGGTCTCGAGCCGGCAAGCGAAGGGCAGATTTTCATCGGCGACCGCGAAGTGACCGACCTTGCGCCGGGCGACCGCGACATCGCGATGGTTTTCCAGAATTACGCGCTTTATCCGCATCTGACGGTCCGCCAGAATATCGGTTTCGGGCTGAAGATGCGCGGCACGGACAGGCAGGAGATCGACAGGCGCGTCGACGATGCGGCGCGTATCCTCGAAGTGACGCCCTATCTCGATCGCAAGCCGAAGGATCTGTCGGGTGGTCAGCGTCAGCGCGTGGCTCTGGGACGAGCGATCGTTCGCCAGCCGCAGGCGTTCCTCATGGACGAGCCGCTGTCCAACCTCGATGCCAAGCTGCGTGTCCACATGCGTGCCGAAATCGGCGCGCTGCACAAGCGGATCGGCGTCACCACCGTTTATGTGACGCATGACCAGGTCGAGGCGATGACGATGGCGGATCGTGTCGTCATCATGCAGGGCGGCATCATCCAGCAGATCGCGGCACCGGACGAGCTGTTCAACAACCCGGCCAATCTTTTCGTTGCCGGCTTCATCGGCTCTCCGGGCATGAACTTCCTCAATGCGGATATACGCGACGGTACGCTCACCCTTTTTGGGCAAAAGGTCTCACTGCCGGGTGCGGCGCGCCATCAGGGAAGCGTTGTCGTCGGTTTGCGGCCGGAACATCTCGTGCTCGGCGATGCACCCGTCACATTCGGCGTTCGCCCGACGCTGGTGGAAAGCCTCGGATCGGAAAAATACGTCTATTTCGATGCTGAGGGTGCCAGAATCGCCGATGGTGAAGAGGGCAAGTCCAAGGGGCTGATTGCCCGCGTTTCGCACACCGGCAACCTGCCGGGGAATGAAGAGCTGCGGCTTGGTTTCGATCCGGCCCAGCTTTATCTCTTCGACGCGAAGAGCGGAGAACGGCTATGATCCTCGTTACCGGATCGGCGGGTCGAGTCGGCCGCGCCGTCGTTGCCGCGTTGCGTGCAGAAGGCCGTGCCGTTCGCGGCTTTGATCTGCGGCCGTCCGGCACGGGCGGTGAGGAGGTCGTGGGGTCGCTGGAAGACACAGAGGCATTGGCTGGCGCCATTGAAGGCGTCACCGGCGTTCTGCATCTCGGCGCATTCATGTCCTGGGCACCGGGAGATCGCGATCGCATGTTTGCCGTCAATGTCGAGGGCACGCGCCGCCTTCTCGATGCGGCTGCGGCGGCCGGCGTGCGGCGGTTCGTGTTCGCTTCCTCAGGCGAGGTCTATCCCGAAAATCGGCCGGAATTTCTGCCGGTAACGGAGGAACATCCTCTCAATCCCAACTCACCCTATGGTCTGACCAAGCTGCTGGGTGAGGAGCTTGTAAGTTTCCACCAACGGGCCGGGACAATGGAAACGGTCATCCTGCGTTTCTCGCATACGCAGGATGCGGCCGAACTGCTGGATGAAGACAGTTTCTTTTCCGGCCCCCGGTTTTTCCTGCGGCCGCGCATTCGCCAGCAGCAGAACTTCGGAAACGTGGCGGTCGCCGAGCTTCTCCAGTCACGGGATATCGGCGAAGCATCGCATGTTCTGGCACGCAACGAGGAGGGACGGCCTTTCCGCATGCATATAACGGACACCCGCGATATGGTTGCCGGCATTCTGCTTGCCCTGGACCACCCGAAAGCGGCGGGCGGCATCTTCAATCTCGGAGCGGATGAACCAGCCGATTTCGCCGAACTTCTGCCGCGCATGGCAGCATTGACCGGCCTGCCAATCGTGACAGTCGATTTTCCCGGCGCCGGCGTTTATTACCATACTTCAAACGAGCGGATCAGAAACACCCTGGGGTTTGAAGCGCAATGGACGATGGACCGGATGCTGGACGAAGCGGCCACCGCAAGGCGACAGCGCCTCGCGAAGGAGCAGACGCGATGAAGCCGGAAACACCGGGGGGAACGGCGGCTCTTTCCAAGGGGCTGACGCTTCTCGATATGGTCGCCGATGCGCCCGAGCCGCCGCGCTTTGCCGAGCTTTTGCGTGCCTCCGGTCTGCCCAAGCCGACTTTCGCCCGCATCCTGCGCACACTCATCGCCTATGGCCTTGTGCGGCAGGATGAGGCGCGTGGCACCTACGTTCTGGGACAACGTTTTCTCGAAATGTCCCATAAGGTCTGGGAGAGCTTCGATCTCGTCTCGGCCGCGACCCCGGAACTGGAACGGCTGGCGGCTGAACTTGGCGAGACCGTCGCGCTTTGCCGGCTCGACGGCATCATGACGCAATATCTGGCCGAGCGCTCGCCCAATGGTCTTTCCGTCCGCGTCGAAGTGGGGCGGCGTGTGCCGTTGCATTGCACGGCACCGGGCAAGGCGCTGCTCGCCTTTCAGGATCCCGCCGTTGGTCGTTCTCTGCTGGATCGCCTCACGCTCGATCCGCAGACACCCAAGACCATCACCGCTCTTGATGCATTGCAGGCCGATCTGACACTGACGCGGGCGCGGGGTTATTCGATTTCTTACGAGGAACACCTGCCGGGCGTGAATTCCGTCGCAGCGCCGGTGATGGGCCGGGACAATACGCCTATGGGTGTGCTTGTCGCGCTCGGGCCGTCGTCGCGTCTCGACGCTTCCAATATCCACCCTGCCGGACGCGAGCTGATTGCCGCTGCCCGCCGCATCACCGGTGCGGCCGGTGCCGTCGCCATCAGTTCCCGACCCCGTCCGCGCTCGGCGACAGGCCGACCGATAGCCGAACTTAGCTGCATTCTGCCATGGGGTGCGCAACTGGGCGAAAGCCCGGTCTGGCATGAGGCCGAAAACGCGCTTTACTGGGTCGATATTCTCCATCCGGCTGTCCACCGTTACGATCCGGCCACCGGCCGTAACGAGACGTGTGAAACCGGCAAGCTCGTCAGCGCGGTCATCCCGGTTACGGCCGGAAGGTTGCTGGTGGCCTCCCAAGACGGGGTCGAATGGCTCGATTTTGCGTCTGGCCGCCTGACGCCTTTCGTCAGCCCGGAGGCCGGCATTGCCGACAACCGGCTGAATGATGCCAAATGCGGGCCGGATGGCGCGATCTGGGTCGGGTCGATGCGTATCGACGCTTCCAAGCCAACCGGTGCACTCTATCGGATCAATGCCGACGGCGCATTCGAGCGCAAGGAAGGCGGCATCATTGTCTCCAATGGTCTCGGCTGGAGCCCGGACGGCAGAACCTTCTATTTCGTCGACACGGTGCCGGGGCTCATACATGCCTATGATTGCGATCCGGCGACGGGTACGCTTTCGGAGCGGCGCGAATTTGCCCGCATCCCCGTGGCCGATGGCCGGCCGGACGGTCTCGCCGTCGATGCGGAAGGAGGCGTCTGGTGCGCGATCTGGGATGGCTGGTGCGTGCGCCGCTACCTGCCAAACGGCAAGCTGGACCAGGTCATCGAAATGCCGGTGCCGCGTCCAACCAGCATCGCCTTTGGTGGGCCGGACCTTTCGACGCTGTTCATCACCAGCGCCCGTACGCGCCTGCCGGCATCCACGCTCGCCGATGCGCCGCTATCCGGCGGTCTGTTTTCCTGCCGCCCGGGTATTGCCGGCGCGCGCATCTTATTGTTCGAAGGATAGAAATGCGTCTCGAAAGCGTCTTTGGTCTGAAGGGTCGTACGGCTCTGGTCACCGGTTCCAGTCGCGGCATCGGTGCGGCGATTGCCGAGGGGTTGGCGGGTGCTGGTGCGCATGTCATCCTGCATGGCGCGAAGCCGGGTGCGACAGCGGCCGTGCAGCAGCGGATCGTCGCGAGCGGCGCTACAGCTGATGAGCTGGCGGGCGATCTCTCCGAAGCCGGCGCTGGCCGGGCTCTCATCGAGCGCGCAGAGGCGATCGCACCGGTCGATATTCTCGTCATCAACGCAAGCGCTCAGATCAATGCCACGCTTTCTGCGTTGACGCCAAACGACCTGGCGTTTCAATTGGCGGTCAATCTGGGTTCGACCATCGATATGCTGCAATCGGCGCTGCCAAAAATGGCGGCGCGCAAATGGGGCAGGGTTGTTTCCATTGGCTCAGTCAATCAGCTAAGGCCAAAAAGCGTCGTTACCGCTTACGCGGCAACCAAGGCCGCGCAGCATAATCTGATTCAAAGCCAGGCGCGAGACTATGCTCGTGACAACGTCTTGCTCAACACACTTGCTCCCGGTCTTGTCGACACGGACCGCAACGCGCACCGCCGCACCGAGGACCCGGAGGGCTGGGAAGAATATGTCAGGACACTCAACTGGATGGGGCGTGCGGGGCGGCCGGAAGAAATGGTGGGAGCAGCGGTGTTCCTCGCGTCTCAGGCATGTAGCTTCATGACTGGTGAGACAATCTTTCTTACCGGTGGCTATTAGGTGGCCAGCCGGACTTGAGATTATGGGGATCGCTGCGGGCCGCAAGCAAGCTTTCCTGCTGATCGAAAAGACGTCGCCACAATTCGCATTTGTAGACATTCAATTGTCGGATGGGCAATTGTCGGATGGGGCGACGTCGGCCAACATCGCGTCGGGGCACTTCGAGAATGCGGTCGTCTGGAATTCGTTTCCGTGCCCGGCCTGCCGCCGTCAGTCTCGATACTACTGCAGGAGGTACACTCCTAGCCAAGGCGCCGCGTTCGGCGAGGTCCGGTAAAAGGTATTGGCCACGAGGATGCCAACGCGGTATCGATATATGTCGCGGCATAGACATCTCCCGATTGGCCGGTCGCTGATGCGGGACCGGGAGGATCAGATGATTATCAACCCCTTCGAATTTCGAACTGTTCCCTCCATCCAGGTTGCCTGGGGCGGCGCGAGAAGGCTCGGAGAACTTCTCTCCGTACGGTTCCCCGAGCGAAGAGCGCAGCTGATTACGGATAGCGGACTTATGAAAGCCGGGCTCGTTACCCCTGTCGCCGAGGCGCTTTCCCGCAGTGGGTTTTCGGTCACGATCTTTGACAGGGTGGTTGCCGATCCGCCGGAGCAGATCGTTACAGAATGCGTCGCCTCAGCAAAGGAGTCCGGTACCGATATCGTCATTGGCCTCGGCGGCGGCTCATCCCTCGATATCGCCAAGCTGGTCGCCATCCTTCTGGTTTCGGATCAGGCTCTTGCCGATATGTATGGCATCGGAAATGTGAGGGGCATGCGTCTGCCACTTGTTCTGGTGCCGACGACAGCCGGAACCGGCTCGGAAGTTACTAACATTTCGATTATTACCACTGGCCAAACCACGAAAATGGGGGTGGTGTCGCCTCAGTTGTATGCCGACTTCGTTTTGCTCGACGCGGAGCTGACGGTCGGCCTGCCCCGGACTCATACTGCGGCCACCGGCATCGATGCGATGGTCCATGCCATCGAGGCCTATACAAGCAAGCATAAGAAAAACCCACTTTCGGACTCGCTCGCACGCGAAGCACTTCGGCTTCTCGGAGACAATCTGGTGACCGCCTGCAACGAGGGAAAGAACAGGCCTGCCCGGGAGGCCATGCTGCTGGGAGCGACCCTGGCGGGGCAGGCCTTTGCCAATTCGCCAGTGGCAGCCGTTCATGCGCTAGCCTATCCTCTGGGGAGTCATTATCACGTCCCGCACGGGCTTTCGAACGCATTGATGCTTGGCCCTGTGCTTCGGTTCAATGCTGCTGCGGCAGCACCGCTTTACGCCGAGCTGGCCGATGTCCTCAGGGTCCCGGGAAACGGGGATGCAACGAGCCGCTCGAATGCCTTCGTCGAGCACATGGACAAGCTCATGGTGGCGAGCGGTGCGCCACGTCGTCTGCGGGACGTCGGCGTCACGGACAGCGGTCTTGCCATGCTTGCTGCGGACGCGATGATGCAGACGCGCCTGCTTGTCAACAACCCTGTCGAGGTTCGCGAAGACGATGCGCTGGCGCTTTATCGGGAAGCATTCTGACGTACGCAACCTCCGTTCTCGAAACCTTGCCTTCGCCAAGATCTCTCGAGTTCGGTGAGAAATTCGTCCGCGACATGGAATGTCGACGTCCCGCCTGTTGGCGCGACGCCATCATGTCCCGCCTGGCTGGGCCTAATTTAACCTCAGGCCAGTGCCGGGATCAAATATGTGAATGTCCGACGAGCCACTTCGACACCAAGCACTTCTCCGATAAATATTTAGTATTATATTGGTAATTTGAATTAAATTGTGAAATAATCTCTACAGAAATGGCCTTATGTCGAATATTGTAACTCAAAACATTAAATTCAGTGGCAACCGTAGTGCGATAAATTAGAAAAATTCCGTCTTTTTTTACAGATTGCCTAAAAATTTTATTGAAAGATGTATCCACTGCGCCGAGTTTTAATAAAATTAATCTCTGTTCCAGTTAGATGTTCGCTTTCGTCGAAAATAATAACATTCCAATTCGACCAACAGTAATCTGTTGTGTCATTCCCCCTGGCTAGGCATCCCCAGATATGCGGTCCGGCACGACGTTGCATGGTGCGAAATTTATACTGTGGTGCTACGAGGTGGCGCGAAACAGGCCTGTTTGATGCGACCCAGCGAACTTTTTCAGCAGATTGCCCCCTGCCGTTGAAAATCTCAATTTGAGTTGGTTCCCCGCAACCAAATAAACAATGATTGCAGCTTTTACGTTTCCAATACAACAATTCAGATGGAAATACGCCCGGACCTCGGACTATAGAAACAGGCTGAACATCGGCCTTCAATGGTTTTTGCCTGCTCCTTGGCATCCTATGTACCGATTGTTTCCACTCGCGTTGGAAGAGATGAAGTTGTCTCGGCACTCACTCCGGGAGGCGCTTAGCCACATCTAAATACTGGGCGCCCACCTGCACCAGCTTGCGCAGGGCTTCCTGCAAGTCGTCGTCGCTGGGAGCCTCTGGCAGCATTGTGATCGGCGACTGTCGTAGGAGCAACAGGGTCTGGGTGAAGGCTTCCTGCATTTTCGCGATGAGGGCCTCACTTGCCGCATCGAGCGGCAGATGCTCGCGTAGAATATTGAACTTCGTGCCAAGAAACTCCATTCCGATAGCGCGGTCCTCGCCCATGGCGGTGTTGAACCGTTCGAAAAGGAAACGCTCCAGATCGATCGTAATGCCGGCGTCGAGGAGCACATCGTCCCGTGCGGGCGCGCGTGCTTCCATGGGAGGATCGATGCGGTCGGATTTCAGGGCGATGAAGACGCTGGTGTCTTCCTGCGCCTCCATGCTGGCGATGAAATGCGCGGGGCTGCGGCCTGTGCCTGAGACGTCTGCAATTATCGTGCGCTGGCCCCGCAGCCGCGAGAAATAGGCAGCATAGGCCGGGCTTTGGGCAAGGAAAAGGTCTCGTGACGAAGGGAGATAGTGCACGGCGAGATTGCGCGGAGATAGGCTGAGCATCCAGCGCAGCAGATGGACCCACATATTGGAATCCCTGCCGCACATCAGCAATGTGTCCGCCTGGAGTGCATTTGCCCGCCGGATGAGAAGCATGCTGGCGACGATCAGCAGAGGGATGTTGGAGTCGAATTGCGCCAGCTGGGCCTGCCGCGCTGTCCTGTCAAAGGAAAAGCTGGTGAGCCGTGCTTTTCGCACGGCCTTGGCAAATTCGGCGAGGCCGACTGAACAGAGGATGGTTTCACCCGTGGACCAGCCGGAGATTGTGACGTATTCGGCGTCGATGCCAGCCTTGTGCGCCTGTGCGACATCCGAATGATGGTTGTCGCCGTGGTGCCGAAGGATACGATGCGTTGCGAGGATCGTTGGCCATATCGTACCGTGATGCTTGCCGTGATTGCTCAGATGAATTGTGAGCCCTGGCAGGCCGCATTTCTCCTCTACGATCTTCCGCAGGAAGGAATGGGGCAGGTACATGTCGGAAATGATAAGATCGTCGCGCCGAACACGGGCGACCATTTCCTGAATGGGAAACAGGTTGTCCCATTCTTCGGCAAGTTCCAGCATTTTCAACCGCTCGATCAGGCGGTCAGGCCAACCCGTCGCCTCGGCCAATTTCATATAGACATCATCGAGCGTGTAGTTCCCGCTTCGCCAGAGATCCGCCTCAAGGCTCTGACGGAGCCTTGCAAAGCCGTCTGCGCGGGCCTTGGCCTCTACCGAATGGAAAATCGCCAGTGGGTCAACACAATAGCGCGCCACCAGCGTATCGAAGAGATCGAAGGTCTGCACTGCCGGCAAATCATTTCTCAGCGCGAGAGGCCTGAAGTAGTGAAGGCGCACCTCCTCCTGCAACAGGAAGGGGCCGACAATCATCCAGCCTCCGTCATCCGCCTCCATCAGCATGGCGACGCAGGAGGGTGTCCCGTCCTCTGTCAGGATCAGCAACCTGTCGCCATCGATCCGCCATCCAGCTTCGTTTGGGTGTTGGTAGCCACCGATCCGGCCGTCCTTTTCGAAGATGAGGCCGGAGGTTACCAGATGGCGCTGTGGCCCCGCTTCGAAACTGAAGACGTGTCTGGTCAGCCATTCGGCCGCCAGCGTTTTTTCGGGGACCGCAGGCATGCCCGGTTCTGTTTGCCGGGAAATCAAGGGAGGGGCGCTCAGGTTCACAATGCTGCTCCGGCGTGTTGTATCTTCTGGACCGCGTTCGCCCGAACCGATGCGTCGCGGGCGGACCAGCGTCGAAGATTCGATCCTATTTTTTCTGGATAGCGATCATCTTGACCCGCCAGTGGTCGGTTCCGCCGCGCTCGTCCCAGTGCACGAAAACATTGGCGATCTGCGACTGGATCAACTCCCGTCTGCTCTCGTTGATCTGGGGGCTGTCGAGAAACCCGGTCCGCAGGTACTTCTGGAGAACGTCTTCAGTCCGCGGCGTAGGCGGCAGGATGTCATCGACTTCCTGATTGTGCCAATGAAGGTCCTCGATGATGTAGAACCCGCCCGGCTGCAATTTCTCAAACAGTTCGGAAAATGCGACCTGTTGATGATAGGGGCAATGCGAACCATCATCGACGATGATCTTGAGTGGTGGTGTGTTCCGCTTCACCGCTGTTAACGATTCACGCGAGCCAGCATCGCATTGGAAAAACGTGAACCGATCCCGTTCGTTCAGGGATGAGAAATCGGAAATATCGATGCCGTAGACATAGGCATTCGGAAAGAAATTGAGCCACATCTCGACGGATGGCGCGGTCGCTGAAACACGGTTTGCAGCGAGTTGCTGGTTCTGCGGACCAATTTGAAGGCCGATTTCGAGCATGTAAAACGGCTGCTCCCGGAAGCCTCCGAACAGGAAGGAATAAAGCGGCGCATAATTATGCGCGTGATGGACAATATCCCCTTTGTCCGAGCCAAAATGGTTGGCAAGCTTTGTCAGGTTTGGGGCGGGACTCAGCAATGCATTTCTCCGTTCCGTGTATTTCCAGATTGATTTCCCATCGACGGCGCCGATGAGATCTTGCCGGCGGGTTGGAAATACCAGCAGCGGCTATTTCTTCCTGAATACATGGTTCATCTTTACTGAGGCTTGCGGGGACGAATGGGGCCGACTGCGCTCAGCAACATCGTCAAAGTGGTGCCGGTGTCAGCTTCGGCAGGGCAAATCTTTCACCGAAAAGATGTAGCCACAGGCGCTCGAGGATGTAGCCGTAGACGGCGATACCGGACACCGAGAGATTGCGCAGAATATCGATGGATGCCTGGGGGACCGATGCGACCCTGCTGTTGCGCACGGCGAAGATGGCACCGTAAGAGAACACACCCACCATATGCCGCTCTGCTTCCGATGCCAGATCCTCTAGCCCGGCTAGGTTGAGGAAGTGGCTGGCAATGTTGGTCCCGTCAGGCAGGTCCCCGTGGATGGCCCGGTACACGCTTCCCATGCCCCAGGCGCCCTGATCGATGAAGTCGATCGGTCCCCAGGTCAGCAGCGAGAACCGTTCGAGGCGCACGCGTGGACGCCCGAAAAGGCCGCGCTCATACTCGGAAAGAAGCAGCGGCGGCGGTACATTCTTCTCGGAGAGCCATTGCCACGACATCGGCTGCAGATCAGCCCAGTTTTTCCAGGTGTGCAGTAGGCTGATGAAGTCCGGGCTATGCTCGAAGGGACCGCCCTGGGCATAGACGGTGAAACCGTCATCGTCCCGCACGTCGGTCAGCATGTGATGGAGGTAGGTTTCCGATTCCCGTCCTTCATTGGGACGGTCGATGATCCGCGCCGCGCGCTGCAATACGCCGGGCGTTTCGATTTTGTCACCCTTGTTGTAGATGATGACTTCAAAATCATCGGGGATCAGCTTGATCCAGTCCAGCGGTTCGCGATAGCGGGCAAGTACGACACGGTTCATCAAAAGCCTCCAGAGCGTCACAGGGACCTGAAAGGAGGCCTTCGCATCCACTGGTTCCTGCCTCTGGATATGGCATGAATATCTTGCTCAAGGCTGGCCAAGTCTGGGCACATTGGAGCGACGGACTGCCGTCGGGAAATCGTCCGTCGGCACTGACCTAACCACGATCCTGCGACTGATCACTCGAGAGATCAGCATTGCTCAACCCCGGCAGGACTGTGCGGATGTGCTCGCCCAGAACTCTGGCGGTCGAGGATGTCTGCGGATCGGCAAATTCCATCGCAATACCGATGGTTGGCAGGGGCGGAAGCCCCATTTCCACGATATGAAGATCGGGCGGAACGGCTGTCCTCGTCAGGACACTGATCGCATGGCCGGAGCGCGCGATTGCGATGAGACCGGCAAGGCTGTTGCTGGCAAAGGCAACACGGTAACGACGATTGGCAGCTTCCATGGCATCGCAGGCCGCACGGTGGTCAAGTGTCGCCGGTGCCGAAAGAGCAAGCGGCAGAATGTCCTTGGCAAGCAGATCCGGTTCCGGCTTATCCGCAACCCAGACGAAGCTTTCCCTGCGCAGGACGTCGTCGTGGTCCGGATCGGATTGCGAGACCAGCGCGATGTCGATCTGCCGCCGCTGCAGGAGGGGACGCAACTCTATCGTCGGCGCGCAAACCATGCGCAGCTCGACTTTGGGGTGGGCGGCACAGAAGCCGCGCAACAGTTCCGGCAGGAAGGCAATCGAATAATCTTCAGGGCACCCAAGGCTGACGGTGCCCTGAAGTGTTTCCCCGCTCATGTCGGCAAGAATTTCGTCATGCCGGGCAAGAAGTGCGCTGGCGTGGGCAAGAAGTTTCTCGCCCGCGGTCGTCAGCCGTACGCCCGAACCCGTTCGCTGCAGCAGGGTGTGGCCGACCAGTTCCTCAAGCCGCTGCATCTGCGTGCTCAGCGCCGATTGCGTGCGCCCAACCTGCATCGCAGCCACGCTGATGGAGCCGGCGCGGGCAACGATGATAAAGTTCTTCAGGAGCGTCAGATCGAGCATGGCGATATCAAAATTATCAATATCTGAGTAAAATACTATCAATTAGACTGGGGCGGCAAGCGCTTGTTATTCTCCGGGAAGATAAAATTGGGGAATGCATCATGGACAATCTCGCAAACAGCTTTACCTCGCTGAATGATGAGCCTGCCTTCTGGGAGGCCGCCAACAAACATCTGACCCGTTACGGACCCGCCTTCGAGGATATCATTGTCGAGCGCGCCGAGGGCAGTTTTGTCTATGACGCGGATGACCGCGCCATTCTCGATTTCACTTCGGGCCAGATGAGCGCTTTGCTCGGACATACCCACCCGGATATCGTCACTACCGTCAACCGGCAGATGGCTTCGGTCGCGCATCTCTTTTCCGGCATGCTGTCGCGCCCGGTGGTCGAGCTTGCAACGCGGCTGGCGGCTCTCGCGCCGGGGCTGGACCGCGTGCAATTGCTGACGACCGGGGCGGAATCCAATGAAGCGGCAATCCGGATGGCAAAGCTCGTCACCGGCGGTCACGAGATCGTCGCTTTCGCGCAGAGCTGGCATGGCATGACGGGCGCTGCGGCTTCGGCCACCTATAGCGCCGGCCGGCGGGGTTATGGCCCGGCCACGGCCGGCTCGCTGGTCATACCGGCCCCGAATGCCTATCGCCCGCGCTTCAAGAACCCCGATGGATCAAACGACTGGCAGGCGGAGCTGGACGATGCTTTCGAGCTGATCGACCGTCAGTCGACCGGCAACCTGGCTGCCTTCATCGCCGAGCCCATCCTGTCGAGCGGCGGCATCCTCGAACTCCCGCTCGGTTATCTCGCCGCCCTGAAGAAGAAATGCGAGGAGCGCGGCATGCTGCTGATCCTCGATGAAGCCCAGACCGGCGTTGGCCGTACCGGGCACATGTTCGCTTTTCAGCGCGACGGCGTGACGCCTGACATCATGACGCTGTCGAAGACGCTCGGCGCCGGCCTGCCGCTTGCTGCCGTCATGACCAGCGCAGAGGTCGAGCAGAAGGCATTCGAGAGGGGCTTTCTGTTCTATACCACCCATGTTTCCGATCCGCTGCCGGCGGCTGTCGGTGTGACGGTTCTCGATGTCGTGGCGCGCGATGGCCTGGTCGAGCAGGCGATCGTCCGTGGAAACCGTCTGAAAGAAGGTCTCCTGTCGCTGCAACAGCGGTTCGAATGTGTCGGCGATGTGCGCGGGCGCGGGCTTCTGCTCGGACTGGAAGTTGTCGCCGACCGGCACACGAAAGCCCCCGGTTTCGAGCTTGGCGCCCGTATCATGCAGGAAGCGATGCTGCGGGGCATGAGCATGAATATCGTCAAGTTGCCCGGCATGGGCGGCGTCTTCCGCATTGCACCGGCCTTGACCGTCTCGGATGCCGAGATCGATCTTGGACTGGATATATTGGCGGCGTCGATTGAAGCGGCGCAGAAGGCCGGTTAGGTTCGCCGCAGTAGTGATTTGCCTCTCGCCGTTGTCTGCAAGCGCCGGCGAGAGGCAATGTTACGTAGATTATGCCCGTTTGCTGACGGTGTTCGTTCCGAAGATGAGCTTCTGCGCCATGGGCCGGCCGATGAAGCGCTCCGGGAAGATCGGCTGGGGAGCGCTGGCCCTGTTCAGTCGCTCAAGCTGATCCTGCGTGAAGGAAACGCTCAAGGCGCCGAAGTTATCCTCGGCCTGCTCAAGGGTGCGTGCGCCCATGACCGGGGAAACGACCGCGGGATTGATCAGCGTCCAGGCAAGGGCGACCTGCGATCGCGAAACGCCAAGTTCCGCCGCGACTGCGCCCACGACATCGGCGACAGCGAGCGAGCGTTCATTGAGGTGGCCGGTCGATGCGATCACGCCCCTGCGGGTTGCCGCGACATTCGCCTCATTCTCGTCGGTCAGATCCGCGCGGCCATATTTGCCCGTGAGGATGCCGCCGCCGAGCGGGGACCATGGAAGAACACCGAGGCCCAGCGCCTTGGCCATGGGCATAAGCTCATGTTCGACGGTCCGCTCGACCAGGCTGTATTCGATCTGAAGCGCCACGAAGGGTGACCAGCCGCGGAGATCGGCAAGGGTCTGCATCTGCGCCACGCGCCATGCGGGCGTGTTACAAATGCCGACATAGAGGATCTTGCCGGCTCTCACGAGATCATCGAGCGAGCGCATGGCTTCCTCCGGCGATGTCGTGAAATCCCAGGCATGCAGGTAAAGGAGATCGATCCGGTCCGTGTCGAGCTGGCGCAGGCTCGTTTCTACCGACCGCACGAGGTTGAAACGATGGTTGCCGCCGGAATTGATATTCGCCGGATCACGGGCCATCGTAAATTTGGTTGCAAGCACGATATTATCGCGCTTTTCTTTGATGAAGCCGCCAAGAAGGCGTTCCGAGGCTCCGTTGGTGTAGTTGACGGCGGTATCGATGAAGTTGCCACCTCTGTCGACATATGCATCGAAAATGCGTCTCGCTTCTTCAGCGTCGGCTCCCCAACCCCAGTCAGACCCGAAGGTCATCGTGCCAAGCGAGAGCGGCGAGACACGCAGCCCGGATCGGCCGAGCAGTCTGTATTGATCGAGTGATTTCACTTCAGCCATGTTGGTATACTCCATTGGTCTTCGTTGATGCGCTGGGATGCGCCGGGTGGGTGACACCTTTTTCCGCGAAAGACCTGCGAGGGCGGTAGACCGGATTTCCGGAATTCTTGCACGATTGTCTCAAGCAGACGGGACAGGACTGCCTCTTCTGCCTGAGCTATTGTCCGGCGCTCTTGCACGATTGTCCGAGAAGCGGAGTTCTGGCTTCCATCACACAGGCGCATATGAGATAAATGGCGGATGACCTCAGACCGCCACATCGTCGATATCATCACCCGACACGCGCCACGAGACGGCACTTTTGAATGCCGGTTGCCGGGGGTGAAGCTCATCCGCTGTTCGCACCCAACCCTCCCCATGCCAGTAATCTATGAGCCGACGCTTTGCCTTGTGGCGCAGGGCCGCAAGCAGGCTATGCTGGGGCAATCGGCCTTCATCTATGACAAATCGCGTTATCTGATCGCTTCCGTCGATCTTCCCGTCATGGGCTCCGTCATCGAGGCGAGTGCGGAAGAGCCATATCTGTGCATGCAGCTCGACCTTGATACGGTCGAGCTGGCGGAACTGGCGATCCGCTATCCGTCGAAATCTCCCGGAAAATCCCGGCCGCAGGCCGGTCTGCTGCTGAATGAGACCAATCCCGGGGTGCTCGATGCGGCGGCACGCCTGTTGGGCCTTCTGGATACGCCTGACGATATTGACGCGATTGCGCCGCTGGCGCTGCGGGAAATACTTTACCGGCTGCTGACCGGGCCGGGCGGTGACGTTGTCCGGCACATGGCGCAGGCGGGCACCCATCTCCATCAGATTGCCCGGGCAATCGTCTGGATCAGAAGCCATTTCCGCGAAGCCTGCCCCATCGAGACGGCAGCCGAAATAGCCGGAATGAGCCGCTCCACCTTTCACGCTCATTTCAAGGCGATCACCTTGATGAGCCCGTTGGAATTCCGGGCGGAACTGCGATTGCAGGAGGCGAGACGCCTGATGCTCAGCGAAGGGCTGGATGCAGCAACCGCGGGGTTTCAGGTTGGCTATTCAAGCCCGTCGCAGTTTTCGCGCGAATATGTTCGGGTTTTCGGAATGCCGCCCTCGAAGCACGCCAATCTCCTGCGTCATCCTGCCGATGATCGGCAAGTGCCTCACGCCACGGCAGCGAACCAGAGTAACATCTAGGTTCGGGCTAGGCTGGCTCCCTTCTTGCCTCTATTTTGCGTGGTCAATGCCTGCCGGAAAAGTCAGCTGCACCCTTGCGCCTTCGCCGGGTTTTGAGCGGATATGCGCCTCGCCGCCGCTCTGGCGGACGAAGCCGTAGACCATGGCGAGGCCGAGGCCGGCGCCGCCATATTCTTCGCGTGTGGTGAAATAGGGTTCGAATGCCTTGTCCACGGCCTCGGGCGTCATGCCGGTGCCCTCGTCGGTGACGGCAATTATCAGCGCATCTTTCTCGGTCGTGGCCTCGATCAAGATCAGGCCGCCGTCCGGCATGGCGGCTGCGGCATTCAGGCAGAGATTGAGAATGGACTGCTCGAAGAGGGCGGGATCGAGCGGGATCGACGGGAGGTCGTCATCGAGATCAAGCGCGATCCGGCATTTCGGGCCGACCGCGATCTCGAGGATATCGGCCATGCCGCGCAGCAGGTTGGCGACGTTGATGTGGCTGGCATGGATAGGCTGCTGGCTGCCGATGGTCAGCATGCTGCTGGCGAGAGACCGGCCGCGGTCTGCCGCCTTGCGGATACGGGCGATATGCCGTTTCTGACGGTCGTTGAAACCCGCTTCGCGTTCCAGCAGGCCGAGGCTGCCGGTGATGATGCCGATCATGTTGCCCACCTCATGGCTGACCTGGTGGGTCATGCGCATGATGCCGTCCAGTCGCTGGGCCTTTACGGCTTCCGCTTCCTGGCGATCGAGAGCCGTCACATCGCGGGCGAGCAGGACGATGCCGCCATCCGGCTGGCGTGACATCGACACTTCGATCACCAGCTGATCTGCGGTGCGATGGCGCACGACGGCGCGGTCCATCAATTCGCCGCGCCCGCTCTCGAAGGGAAGCAGTGCGGGGTCGATTTCCGGGATCGGTTCGACAAAACGGCGAAGCGGCAGCTTTCGCGATGAGCCGGAGCGTCCGACAAGCTCGATGATGCGGCGGTTCATGGTGATTGGCCGGCCCGCCGGATCGAACAGCGCTATTCCCTCATTCATGTTGCGGAAGGTCGAGCGGATGGTGCGGGCCGCCGCTTCCGCCGTGCGCCGGAGGCGGGAGACACGATCAACGCTTTCATGGAAGGCACGGAAGGCGTCTAGCAGGCGGATCAGCTCCGTCTCGGACCCGGTATAGGATGGCGGGCCGACATCCTTCTCCCCCTTGGCAAGCGCGTTCATGCCGTTTGAAAGCGAGGCGATGCCGCGCGAGACGCGCATCACCGAGCGGATCGAGAAAATCGCCACCACCAGAACCAGAAGGGAAGCGACGGCGACGATGACCAGCAGCCGGCTAAGGGCATCGGAGGTCGAGATCAGGTCCTCGTTCAGGCTGCGGGCAACCGCGTCGCCCTGGGTTTCCGTGACATGGGAGAGATCGCGCGACACGGTGTGAAGCCGCGATACGGACGCGCGGATTGCGAACATTTCCAGAAGATAGCGGCTCTGGGCCTCGAAGACCCGCTCATAGGGCTGCATTTCCGCCAGCGGAAGACGCTCGCCGGGATAACCTTCCTGACGTGCCGTCGTTTCGGCGACGTAGCGGCGGCGCAGTTCGCCCAGCTGGAAGAGGCTGTCGGACGCGGATGCGGCCTGCACGATGCCGTTCATCCGCCGGCGCAGTTCAGGATCGACGATGCCCCGGCCGGTGGCGATTTCGCCGAGTGCCGCTGCCGCGTCCGCCTTGTGGCCCTGCGCCGCATCGGCATCCTTTGCCAGATCCAGCGTCTGCGCCCTTATGAGTTGAAGAAGTTCGACGATTCGGTCGTTGGCAAAGCCGCGGGTGACCCGGTCGTCGCTGCCCGGTCCTGTCATTTCGAGCAGGATGTCGACCTGTTGGACCACCGACCGGCTTTCGCTGGAAACGCGATAGGGAGAGGCGGCGTTCATCAGGAACGGGGCGCTTGAAACGAGGTCGGAGACCTGCCGCGAGACCAGCGATGCCTTGGCCAGGCTGGAAAAGGCCTGCAGACCGTAAGCGGCCATTTCGTCACGCGCCCGTTGCAAACCATAGATGGCGATGGCGGAGAGGCTGAAGACGAGGATGCAGATGAAGACGATCGCAAAGGGCAGGCGAAAGGCGATCGAGGAAAGGAAGGAACGGCTGATCACGGGGAAAGCTCGCCCTCGTCGGTATGCAGCACATAACCCTTGCCGCGCCGCGTCTTGATATGACGCGGCAGGTCCGGATTACGCTCGATCTTGCGCCTCAGCCGCAGCACCAGCACATCGACATTTCTGTCGATGTAGCGGTCGCTTTCAGAACCCAGCCGGTCGAGTATCTGCGAGCGGCTGACGGGCTGGTTGGGCGTTTCGGCCAGAATCTCCAGAAGCGCGAATTCGGCGCTCGTCAGCGTCTTGCTGCGATCGCTGAGGCAGACCGCCCGGCGCGCATCAAGATCAATCGCCCAGTCGCCGAGGTTGAGTGTCGCGCGGCCATGATCGCGCTCGCTATCCTTTTCCTGTTTCAGTGAGGGGATCGTCCGGCGCAGAACGGCCTTGATCCGGGCCGTGAGTTCGATGGGTTCGAAGGGTTTGACCACGTAATCGTCGGCGGCCGTCTCGAGGCCCAGAACCCGGTCGGCGGCACTGCCGGCAGCTGTTACCATGACGATGCCGATGTCGATGTCGGCCTTGCTGCGCAGTCTCTGGGCAAAGGTCCGACCTGATGTGCCGGGCAGATTGTGGTCGACCAGCACAAGCTGCATCACGTCCTTCGCCAGTATCTCGTCCGCCTCCTCGGCGGACCGGGCGCAGGTGGGCAGCCAGCCTTCGGCCTCCACGAGGTCCGAGATGAGCTCTGCCATATCCGGATCGTCCTCGACGATCAGAATGCGAACCTTCTGATTAAGCACTTTGTATTCCTCCCGCCATCATCATAGGCACGGTGACGGCGATCTTCAAAGGCTCGCTGGTTATCTCTCCTGTCATAATTGTAATATCTGTAATCTTGTTCGGAAAGATTGGTAACCATTCTTCGATTGCGGCGCGGGCAGGATGTGACATGCTGTTGGTGGAGACTGGAACGGGGAGGTTCCAGGCAGGGAGGCTTAATTGAAAGCATTGACCGCACTTGCGGCGAGCATGGTCCTATGGCTGTGCGGCGCAGGGCATGGCATGGCCGAGCCGAAGTTGAACGTCCTTTGCGGCGTCGACGAGGCTTGGTGTTTGACCATGCAGCGGGCTTTCGAGGCCAAGGCAGGTCTCGAGATTTCGATGGTGCGCAAGAGTACCGGCGAAATTCTCGACCAGATTCGTGCCGAACGATCCCATCCCACTGTCGACGTCTGGTGGGGCGGTACTGGCGATACCCATCTGCAGGCCGGCTCGGAAGGCCTGCTGGAAGAGTACACGCCCGTGCATCAGCGGGATCTGCTGCCCTGGGCGCAGAATTTCTATGCGATGTCCGGCTCGAAATCGGCTGGCATCTATGCCGGTGCGCTGGGTTTTGCCTATAATTCGGAACTGCTCGCGAAGAACAACCTGCCCGCACCCACCTGCTGGAAGGATCTGGCGAAGGATATCTATCGCGGCCACATCCTGACCGGCAACCCGAACTATTCCGGCACGGCCTTCACCATGCTGGCCACCCTCGTTCAGCTCTTCGGCGAGGAGGAGGCTTTCGGTTTCATGGCGAAGCTCAATCAGAACGTCGTGAGCTATACCAAGGTTGGTGCAGCGCCGGTCAAGGCGGCGGCGCGGGGCGAGATCGTGATCGGCATTTCTTTCATGCATGATGCCGTGACCCAGAAAATCGAAGGTTTCCCGCTGGTGATCGTCGCGCCCTGCGAGGGGACGGGCTATGAGATCGGGGCGGTCAGCATCGTCAAGGGCAACCACAATGATGCGCTGGCACAGGCCTTCGTTGAATTCGCGCTGAGCCCGGAGGGGCAGGCGACCGGGGCCAAGGCCGGGCAAAATCAGGTACCATCAAACGCCCGGGCGACATTGCCGCTGACGGCGCCTGACATATCGATGATCAAGATGGTGGATTACGACTTCGCCACCTTCGGACAGCCGGAAGAGCGAAGTCGGTTATTGAGCCGCTTCGACAGCGAAATTCACCCGAGCCAGACCCAGTAGGGCCAAAAACCAACACCTCAAAAAGACAGCGCGCGCGCCGCAGGGCGCCGCGACCGGCAGCGCCATGTTCGCGCATGGCCCAAGAATTCAGACGCAAGCTACAGGAGGATAACCATGCGACTGACGATACTTTCCACCCTGCTTTTTGCCGGCACGGCACTGAGCGCCGTTTCCGCACAGGCGGCGGGCGAACTCAACCTCATCTGCTCGGCCGATGTTGTCATCTGCGAACAGATGAAGGGCGATTTTGAAAAGTCGCATGACATCAAGGTCAATATGGTTCGCCTTTCTTCCGGCGAAACCTATGCCAAGGTGCGTGCGGAAGCCCGCAACCCGAAGACCGACATCTGGTGGGCCGGCACCGGCGATCCGCACATGCAGGCGGCATCGGAAAACCTGACGCTGGAATACAAGTCGCCAATGCTGGATCAGCTGCAGGACTGGGCCGTCAAACAGGCGGAAAGCACGGGTTACAGAACTGTCGGCGTTTATGCCGGTGCGCTGGGCTGGGGCTACAACACCGAAATCTTCAAGTCCAAGGGTTATAAGGAGCCGAAGTGCTGGGCCGACCTGCTGGCGCCGGAACTCAAGGGCGAAATCCAGATCGCCAATCCGAACTCTTCGGGCACGGCTTATACTGCGCTCGCGTCGCTCGTGCAGATCATGGGCGAAGATCAGGCGATCGACTATCTGAAGAAGCTCAACGCCAATATCTCGCAATATACCAAGTCCGGTTCCGCGCCGGTCAAGGCGGCAGCGCGTGGCGAAACGGCGCTTGGCATCGTCTTCATGCATGATGCCGTGGCGCAGACGGCGGAAGGCTTCCCGGTCAAGTCCATCGCGCCCTGCGAAGGCACAGGTTATGAAATCGGCTCCATGTCGATCATCAAGGGTGCGCGCAATCTCGACAATGCGAAGACCTGGTACGACTGGGCGCTGAAGCCGGAAGTGCAGTCGCGCATGAAGGACGCCAAGTCCTTCCAGCTTCCCTCCAACAAGACGGCGGAAGTGCCGAAGGAAGCGCCGAAGTTCGAGGACATCAAGCTCATCGACTACGACTTCAAGACCTATGGCGATCCGGCCAAGCGTAAGGCGCTGCTGGAACGCTGGGACCGCGAGGTCGGTGCGGTCGCGAACTGATCTGAAACACTGATCTTAATTCCGGCGACAGGCATCCCGGCTTTTTAAGCCGGGGTGTCCGCCACTCTTTCATCGGCATGAAACAAGCGAGGTCGGCCATGACACGTGGCAATCGCAGGCTGGACATCGTCCTGGCGTTCGGGGCTTTTGCCCTCATTCTTCTTCCCTGGTATCGCATCGAAGGCGGCTTTTTCAGCTTCCGCTGGCTTTCCGGATTTTTCTCGTCGGCCAGCAATGCGCCCGGTGTGCTGCAGATCCTGTCCTATGGAAAACCATGGCTGGTCGGCGTCGCTATCTTTTTCCTTGCCGCGTGTCTTGTCCGGCCTATCGGCGATCCGATGCGACGCGGCGGACTGCTTGCCATTATCGGTGCTATTGGCCTCGTTTTCCTCGCCTTGCAGGGGCTGGCCATCGGCTTTACCGGCTGGAGCTGGACGGTGAGCGAAAACCTCTTCGGCATGCTTGCCGATGGCCAACCCTCCATGGGTGCCGGTGCCGTCGTCATGTCGTTCGTCTTCGTGCTTCTTTTCGCCTTCGGGCTTGCCGAACGCGGCGTCATGAAAGGTGATGCCTTCGTCGTCGGCGCCATTTCCGTTCTGGTTTTCCTCGTCACGGTTTTTGTCTTTTATCCGATCGGCAGCATGCTGGTCGCTTCCGTTCAGGATTTCGACGGCTCCTTCAATGCTGATGGCTTCATTCGCAATATTCAGGATCCCGGCATCTGGAGCCTTGGCTGTGTCACAGGTGAAGAGCGTTGCGGTGTTGCCTGGCGCACGCTGTTCCTCGCCCTGATGACCGCCTTCGGCTCGACCGTGCTCGGTCTCGGCTTTGCGCTGATCGCCACCCGCACGCGCTTTCCCTTCAAGAAGGGCCTGCGGCTTCTGACGGTTCTGCCGATCATCACGCCGCCTTTTGTCATCGGTCTTGCCCTGACGCTGCTTTTCGGCCGCGCCGGTGTCGTCACTGAGTGGCTTTCCTATCTCTTCGGCATTGAGCCAGGTCGCTGGCTTTATGGCATGACCGGCATCTGGATCGCGCAGGTCCTTTCCTTCACGCCTATCTCGTTTCTGGTGCTGATCGGCGTGGTCGAAGGCGTTAGCCCGTCGATGGAAGAGGCGTCGCAGACGCTGCGCGCCGACCGCTGGCGCACCTTCTGGCGGGTATCGCTGCCGCTGATGAAACCCGGTCTCGCCAATGCCTTCCTTATCGGCTTTATCGAGAGCATGGCGGATTTCGGCAATCCGCTGGTGCTTGGCGGCACCCATGGCGTGCTGTCGACGGAAATCTTCTTCGCTGTCGTCGGCTCGCAGAACGATCCCTCGCGTGCGGCGGTTCTGGCGATCATCCTCCTGTGCTTCACGCTATCGGCCTTTCTTGCGCAGCGCTTCTGGCTGGCGGGCAAGAATTTCGCGACGGTGACGGGCAAGGGTGATAGCGGTGCGCATATCGCCCTGCCGCGCGGCCTTTCTATTGGCGTCCATGCGGTCGTCGTGCCGTGGATGATCTTCACCATCGTCGTTTATGGCATGATCCTCGTCGGCGGTTTCGTGAAGACCTGGGGTCTCGATAATTCACTGACGCTTGACCACTATATCCGCGCCTTTTCCGTCAGCTTCTCGAATGGCTCGATTGCCTGGACCGGCGTTGCCTGGAACTCGTTCTGGACGACCATGGAGATCGCGCTGGTTTCGGCACCGCTGACCGCTGCCGTCGGTCTTTTGACCGCCTATATCATCGTGCGGCAGAAGTTCGCTGGTCGGAACCTGTTCGAATTCGCGCTGATGATGAGCTTTGCCATTCCCGGCACGGTCATCGGTGTCAGCTACATCATGGCCTTCAACCTGCCGCCGGTGGAAATGACGGGTTCGGCGCTGATCCTCATCGCCTGCTTCGTGTTCCGCAACATGCCGGTCGGCGTGCGCGGCGGCATCGCGGCGATGAGCCAGCTGGACAAGAGCCTCGACGAGGCCTCGCTGACGCTGCGGGCCAATAGTTTCCGCACCATCCGCAAGGTCATCCTGCCGCTCTTGAGGCCCGCAATCACGGCCGCACTGGTCTATTCCTTCGTGCGCGCCATCACCTCCATCAGCGCCGTCATCTTCCTTGTCAGCGCGCAGTACAACATGGCGACGTCCTATATCGTCGGTCTCGTCGAAAACGGCGAGTACGGTGTGGCCATTGCCTATTCCTCCATGCTGATCGTTGTGATGATCACGGTCATTACCGGCTTCCAGCTTCTCGTGGGTGAGCGCCGTCTGCGTCGCGAAAACCGTGTCGCCGGTCTGCCGTCCGCTTCCTCCGTTCCTCTCGCTCAGGAGAAAACCGCATGATTTCCGTAAAGCCCGGTTCCGTCACCTTTCAGAATGTTCGCAAGACCTTCGGCGCCTTCACCGCCATTCCCGACCTGTCGCTCACCATCGAGCCCGGCACGCTGGTAACCCTGCTTGGTCCCTCCGGCTGCGGCAAGACGACGACGCTGCGCATGCTGGCGGGTCTTGAACACCCCACCTCCGGCCGCATCCTCATCGGTGACAAGGATGTCACCATGCTGCCGGCCAATGAGCGCGATGTCTCGATGGTCTTCCAGTCCTATGCGCTTTTCCCGCACATGACCGCGCTCGACAATGTCGCCTATGGCCTGCAATCCTCGGGATTGCGCAAGGCGGAAGCGCGGGAAAAGGCGGAAGAGGGGCTGAAGCTCGTCGGCCTCGCCGGCATGGGCCACCGCCTGCCTGCCGAACTCTCCGGCGGGCAGCAGCAGCGCGTAGCGGTTGCCCGTGCGCTGGTGCTGGAACCGCAGGTGTTGTTGCTCGATGAGCCGCTTTCCAACCTCGATGCCCGCCTGCGCCGGCGGGTCCGTACCGAAATCCGCGAATTGCAGCAGCGGCTGGGTTTTACCGCCGTTTACGTGACGCATGATCAGGATGAGGCGCTGGCGGTTTCCGACCGGATCATCGTGATGAAGGAAGGCGAGATCGCCCAGTCGGGTGCGCCACGCGACCTTTATGAAGCGCCAGCCTCCGCCTTCATCGCCGATTTCATGGGCGAAGCGAATGTCGTCGGCTGTGAAGTGTTGAGCCTTGAGGGGCCCGATGCGCTGATCCGCGTCGGCGGTGTGGATCACAGGGTTGCAGCACGCAACGCCCGGCCTGGCCCGGCAAAGCTTGCAGTTCGCCCCGGCTCGATTTCCATCGGCCAGCCGGGCGGGCAGGGGCTTGCGGGGCGGGTGCTGCACAGTGCCTATCTCGGCGGTCATGTCGAGTATGAAGTCGAGACCGATATCGGCACGCTCTTCATCGTCGACCATGCGGTTGAGACCAGTCTGCCGCCGGCAAGCGATGTCACGCTGGGTTTCAGGAACCGCGGCATTGCATTGATTCAGGCCTGAGTTTTTCACCGATCTCACCCAGGGAGGGGCAGACGTGGTTCTGCCCCCGGCATTTTTCCGTCCGGTCATGTCAAATAAATGTCTCACCGGGTCGCCTTAAGACTGGCTTAAGGTGCCGGCTGACTGTGTGTCGCCAAACAGGAGACATGCCGCAGAATGCACGACAGACCAATATTCATCAGCCGCCGAAACCTTCTTGCCCTGGGAGCCGCAAGTCTTCTGGCAAGCTGCGCCACATCCGGCCAGCCGCCGATGACGGCAACGCCGGTAAAGAGCGACGAACCTTTGCCAGCCGTAACGCCAGTGACCCCGGCGATGTATGCGGCGATGCCGGACGAGACCTTTCCGATCCCGGCGGTAAACATCAAGCAGGTGGACCCGAAATACTGGCGGCAGGTCGTCGATTATCCGACCGAAGAGAAGCCCGGCACGCTGATCGTCGATACGCCGAACAAATTTCTCTACCACGTGCTTCCCGGCGGGAAGGCGAGGCGTTACGGGATCGGCGTCGGGCGCGACGGCTTTTCATGGTCCGGTCGAGCGACGGTCGCCTACAAGCGTGCGTGGCCGAAATGGACGCCGCCGGACGAGATGGTGGCGCGGCAACCAGCACTCCAGCCCTATAGCATCGCGAATGGCGGCATGCCCCCCGGTCTTAAAAACCCTCTCGGCGCGCGTGCGCTTTATATCCATCAGGGTGGAAAGGACACTCTTTATCGCCTGCATGGAACGCCGGAGGCCTTCTCCATCGGCAAGGCGGTATCCTCGGGCTGCATTCGTCTGCTGAATCAGGACGTCATCGATCTCTTCAACAATGTCAGGGATGGCAGCCCCATCGTGGTTATCCCCGATCCCTCGAAGCGCTCGCAACTCGGCGTCTGACTGCTGGCATATGAAAGAGAGACTTATTCCCATGGCACACCAAATTCGAAACCGCGTGGACAAGGCAGGCTTTGACGGGCTTAGACGTCGCGCCTTTCTCCTTGGCTCGCTTTCGGCAGTTTCCGCCGCCGCTTTTCCGGCCGCCGCATTCGCAAACAGTCTCAGGCTTGAGATGATCCTGCGCGATCCCGCGGCACCCGTTTCCGGCAACCCAGCCGGTAAACTCAACATGGTCACCTTCCTCGATTATAATTGCCCGTGGTGCAAGAAGACGGCCATTCCCATGCGCGATGCGGTCTTGAAGGACGGGGATATCAGGGTGGTCTACAAGGACTGGCCGATCATTACGAAAGATTCCGTCGAAGGCGCCCGTCTGGCGCTGGCGGCGAATTACCAGGGCGGTTACGAGGTCGTGCATCATGCGCTGATGGCGATCAAAGCCCGCAGGGCGGAAGCGGACGAGATGCGCGCTGCCGTGCGCGCGACAGCCATTGATTTCGCGCGCCTTGAGAGTGATCTCAAATCCAGGGCGGCGGAGATCAATGCGCTGATTGAGCGCAATCACGAACAGGCAATGTCGCTGCAGCTGACCGGAACACCGGCCTTCATCATCGGTAAGTTTCTCGTTCCCGGCGCTATTCGGAGCGCGGAGGAATTCACCAGCCTTTTCGAAAAGGCACGCGAGCAGGTTTAGCTTTGCCGGAGAATGGTGGTTTCAGATCCGGTCGGACAGGAAGCCACCATTCTGTCTATTTAGGAACGATGGTGAGCAATGCACCTGCGTTTCTCGCTAGCCCCGCGCTTTTGCGATTGCGTCCTTCAGACCCTTGCGGTCAAGGACGCCGGCGAAGCTTGTCGACCCGACGACAAATGAGGGTGTGCCGATAAATTTGAAGGCGGCGGCCTGCACCCAGTTCCGGTCCAGCAGGCCGGAAATCCACGCCTGATGCTGAACAACGGCCTTGCCCACGCCTTCGAAGGTGAGACCGGCTTTCGCAAGGGCTTTTTCGACATCATCCTGTTGCAACTTGTTCGGCGTATGAAACATCGCATCGAGCGTCTTGTCGTATTTGCCGAGCTTGGCGCTTGCAAGCACCGCCTGCGCCGCCATGACCGATGCACCGCCGAAGACCGGCCAGTCCTTCAGCACAAGCCTGACCTTGCCGTCCTGCTCTACTACCTCGCGGACCATCTCGTAGGACGTCTTGCAGTAGGGGCACTGGTAATCGAAATATTCCACGACCGTCACATCGCCTTTCGGATTGCCGAGGACCGGTGCGTCCGGGTCGTTCAGCACCATCTCCCGGCTGGTCGGGTCGCTTTTGGCGGCAACAAATGACGGTGCAAAGGTCGCAAGGCCAGCCATCGCAACAAGCTTTCGGCGTGTGAGGATCATTGAAGGGTTCCTGAGGTGTTTGTGATTGCAGGTTTCATGAGGGCTTGCTGTGTCTGCGTCACCGCGTCGATGACGGATCGCACCGAAATCTCGCCCACCATGCGGGCGGAGGAGAGTTCGGCACCGCTTTTGTCGAAGAACAGCATGGTCGGTGGGCCGACGACGTTGTTGTCCTTCATCAGTTGTTGTTTCGCAGGCGTGAGGTCTGAAAGATCGACGGAGACGAGATTAGTATTCGCAAGGCTGTGAGCAACCTGCGGATCGGCGAGGACCGAGCGCTCTATGACGCGGCAGGAAACGCACCAGTCCGCGGTGAAATAGACGAGGCTCGGCTTTTTCGCACCGCTTACCGCTTCTCTCAGTTCATCGCCGGATGCGACTGTGGTGAAACTCGCCTTTGTCAGGCCGGGCAAGGAGGATGCAACGACGGAACTGCCGGAGCCCTGAAGCGGCTGGAGCATGCTCGTGCTGCCGCTTGCCGCACCGAAGGCGAGAAACGCGCCGTAGAGAACGGAAAGAAGGCTTGCGGATTTCATGAGCCGGCGACCGACACCCGCCTGTGGTGACAGCGTATCGAAAGCACCGAAGAAGACACCAAGCGTCACGAGAAATGCTGCGGAAAGCGCGAGTGTTGCGGGCGCGGGAATGAGCCGGTCCAGATACCAGATGGTCGTGCCGAGGAAGATGAAGCCGAACAGCCAGCGGACCTGCGCCATCCAGGCGCCCGCGCGCGGCAGGAGCGTTGCCCCGGAGGTGCCGATGAGGATGAGCGGAATGCCTTTGCCGATACCCAGTGCAAAGAGCGCCGCAGCGCCGAGAAGCACGTCTCCGGATTCGGCGATGTAGAGCAGCGCCCCTGCAAGCGGCGCGGTCACGCAGGGGCCGATCAGCAGTGCCGAACTGAAACCGAGAATGGCGGTTGAGCCGAAGGATCCGCCGAGTGAGCGTTGTGACCGCGCCAGCCGATCCCGCAGCCCCGATGGAAGCTGCACCTCGACCACGCCAAAGCTGGCGATGGCAAGGAGGGTGAAGACAGCGGCGGTGATGAGGATGGCCACCGGCGATTGAAGGACAATCTGAAAGCTCTGGCCGAGCCATGCGGCAAGTATGCCGAACAGGCTGAAGGCGGCGGCGAGAGCAACGACATAGGTGGAGGAGAGGAGGAAGCTGCGCCCCGGCGACAGGGAGGCTCCCTGACGACCCAGCGTGGCCGCAAGGATCGGATACATGGGAAAGACGCAGGGCGTGAATGCGAGCAGCACGCCGAGGCCCATGAAGGAGGCGAGCAGAAGCGCGATGCCGCCCTGATCGAGCATTCCCTCCACCATTCCCGGTTCGGCGGCGGGCGCAGGCCGATCTATTTTTTCTGGCTGTGCGGCCGGGGACATCGGGATGAAGGACTGGAATGCCGGCGGTGGTGACGGGTTCATCCCGAACGGCGCATCCACTTCGATCCGCGATCCGGTGATGGTGACCGTTCGCACCGGATAGCAGATGCCGCCATCCTGACATCCCTGAAACGTCACTTTCATCGTTTGGGGCGCATTGGCGAGCGTGGCGGTCGTTTGCCCGAAATAAACCTCCGTATTGCCGAAGCCGGGATCGTCCTTCATCTCGCCGGGCAATGTCTGAAGATCAAGTTGTTTTCCGTCATTGTCCGTGGCGTTGAGGGCGTCTCGATAGAGATAATATCCCTCTGCTATTTGCCAGCGGAAGGTGGCGGCTGTTCCCGTGCGGTCGATCGAGAGCTTGAACGCATCTGCCATGTCCATCGGGGGATTGAGCGCGAAGGCGGGTCCGCAGACGGTGAAGAAGACGAGGAGCACGAACGAAAAATTGAGACGCATTCTTTTTCCTTATGGGATAGGCCTTTTAGGAGAGACCTATAGGATAGTCCATGAGTGGCGCAGGCTTCCGGTGGCAAGCTTAAGCCAGCCTTAAGGTTCGTTTTTCAGGTTCCCGCACGTCAAAACATCCGTGCACCGGAATGATGGAGTAGTTTATGCGTCTGTTAGTGGTCGAGGACGATGATGTCCTGCTGGATGGTCTTCGTGTCGGGCTGCAGCTTGCCGGCTTCACCGTCGATGCCGTCACGACCCTTGAAGATGCAAAAACGGCCATCGACAGCTGCCGTTTCGACGCCGTCGTTCTCGACCTGATGCTGCCAGACGGTTCCGGCCTCGATCTTCTGCGCCACATCCGCAATGAGCGCAACCGGGTGCCGATCCTGCTGCTGACGGCGAAGGACGCGACCACGGACAAGATTTCCGGCCTCGATGCGGGTGCCGACGATTATCTGGGCAAGCCGTTCGATCTGGACGAAGTTGCCGCCCGCCTGCGGGCGATCATCCGCCGCGGCGAAGGCCGCTCGGAGGGGACGCTATCCGCATTGGGCGTGACGCTCGATCCGGCGAAGATGGTGGCGAAGAGGGCCGACAGCATCATTCCCCTGTCGCGCCGTGAATTCGCGATCATCCATGCCCTCATGCAAAATCCTGGCATGATCTTCTCCAAACCGGTTCTGGAGGAAAAGCTTTATGGCTGGCAGGAGGATGTGGAAAGCAACACCATCGAGGTTCACATCCACAAGCTTCGCTCGAAGCTGGGTGCCGGCTTCATCGAAACGGTGCGGGGCGTGGGCTACCGTGTCGGGAGGGCTGTGTAATGTCAATCCGGGCAAGATTGTTCACCGTGCTGCTGTTGATGACGGGCGTCGTCTGGCTGTCCGGCTGCGTGTGGATCTATACCAGCACGAAGGCGCGGCTGGAGCATGTTCTGGATGCGCGTCTGATGGAATCGGCAAGCATGGTCGCTTCCCTTGTCGGCGACCGTCCGGCCGATATTGGCGTTGTCGGCCACATGCCCGCAGCGGGTGGTCACGCAGAAGATGATGCGGCCGCGTCGATACCTTCCTATGAACGCCAGCTTGCCTGCCAGATCTGGTCCGTCAGCGGTCGTCTCCTGAGCAAATCGGACAGTGCGCCCACCGCTTCCCTGTCTGAACATGCCTCGGGTTATCAGAATACGGTCATCAATGGTGTCGAATGGCGGGTTTATGCCGTGGTCAAGCCCGATCTCGGCGTCAGGGTTCTGGTGGGAGACAGCATTCAGGTCCGCGACCGTCTTGTCGATGACGTGATCAAGGGACTTCTCTATCCGGCGCTTTTCATCATGCCGTTGATGGCCGGTCTCATCTGGTTCTGTGTTTCGCGCGGGCTTGCCCCCCTGCAGAAGCTCGCGAACGGTCTGAAAGCACGCGATGCAACCGAGCTTCATGCCTTCGCCGACAGGGGAACGCCATCGGAGCTTCGGCCGATGATCCACGCCTTGAACAGCCTTCTTGCGCGCGTTCAGGCAACGCGGGAAAGGGAGCGCGAGTTCACGACCTATGCCGCCCATGAGTTGAAGACACCCCTTGCCGGCCTGAAGACGCAGGCGCAGGTGGCCATGCGCTCGACCGATCCCAAGGTTCAGCAACAGGCGCTCAGGCGCATCGAGCAGAGCGTCGACCGGACAAGCCGGATGGCGAAGCAGCTTATCGATCTGGCCGCCGTCGACGCCACCGAAACGCAGACGGCGAAAACCGGCGTGGATGTTCCCCGGCTCATTCTGGATGTCATTCAGGAACTTGAGCCGCTCAGACGATTACGGGAGGTGGATATTGCCTGCCGGCTCTCGGAAGAGGCGGATACGATCCTCGTCGAGGCGGACCGCTCGCTCCTTCGTCTTGCCATCAGGAATGTCATGGAGAATGCCGTGCAGCACTCGCCGAAGGGCTCGACAGTCGAATGCCGCGCCGAGTTGATCGGCGGCAAGGTCAACGTCGTTGTCATCGATGAAGGGGCGGGGATCGCCGTGGAGGAGCAGGAGCGTGTGCTGCAGCGTTTCTACCGTTCGCCGCGATCGGAACCGGGCGGAAGCGGCCTTGGGCTTGCGATCGTCAAGATGGCCATCGACCGTCTGGGAGGGCGATTGCAGTTCTTGAGATTCGATCAACGGTTTGCGGTGTCTCTGGAGGTTTGAAACGAGGGCCGCAATGCTGCGGCTCCCGTTTGTCTCAAATGTCCTTTGCGAGACGCAGCGCATCGTAGATCGCCGCATGGGTGTTGCGTGCCGCAACCGCATCGCCGATGCGGAACAACCGATAGGTTCCGGCAGGATTGCGCTCGACGGTCTGGGCACTGCCCGCAAGCAGGGCGTCATAGGATATTTCGCCGAGGTTCTTCGAGCCCGGCTTGAGTTCGAAATAGAGATCATCCAGCGGGATCGTGCCGTGATTGACGACGATCTGGTCCACGGTCCTCGATTTCGTCACGCCACCATAGTCGCTGCCGATGTGGGCGATGAGCTGGTTGCCGCTTCTTTCCGCGGCCTCCAGACGATAGGTGACGGTGAAGGTGACGTCGCGTTTTTGCAGCGAGCGCATGTAGGGAACGAGGTTCATCGCCATGACCTCTGGGGCAAAGGCACGGTCCGGTGTCATGATCTCCACTTTCGCGCCCGTCTTCGCGAGACATTCGGCGGCCTGCAGGCTCGCATGATCGCCGGCATCGTCGAAAACCAGCACATTGGTGCCCGGCTTGACGTCGCCGGAAATGATATCCCATGCCGAGACGATGAGATCGTTGCCCTTTGACAGCACGTCGGTGTGCGGCAGCCCGCCGGTGGCGATGATCACCACGTCGGGATTTTCCGAAAGAACCGTGTCCGTTTCCGCCCATGTGTTGAAATGGAAGGTGACGCCGAGCCTTTCGCACTGGCTCATGCGCCAGTCGATGATGCCAATCATTTCGCGGCGGCGTTCGCTTTTCGCCGTCAGGCGGATCTGGCCACCGGGATTGTTTGCGGCCTCGAAGACGATGACCTCATGGCCACGCTCGGCACTGACACGCGCGGCCTCGAGGCCAGCCGGGCCGGCGCCGACGATGACGATCTTCCGCCGTTGCGCCGCCTTGGTTATCTCATGCGGCATGGTTTCCTCGCGGCCCGTTGCCGCATTGTGAATGCAGAAAGCGAGGCCGCCCTGATAGATGCGGTCGAGACAGTAGTTGGCGCCAACGCAGGGGCGAATGTCGTCCTCCCGCTTTTCCATGATCTTGCGCACGATATGCGGGTCAGTCATGTGGGCGCGCGTCATGCCGACCATATCGACCTTGCCGGAGGCGATCGCATATCGGGCGGTGGCGACATCCTGGATCTTGGCGGCGTGAAAGGTGGGGAAGCTGGTTGCGGCGCGGATTTCACCGGCAAAGTCCAGATGCGGGGCATTGGCCATGCCCTGAATGGGAATGACGTCGGTCAGACCGGGATCGGTATCGATATGGCCGCGAATGACGTTCAGATAGTCGATCAGGCCGCTCTCCTTCAGCCGTCTGGAGATTTCTAGGCCCTCTGCCTTTCCGGTGCCGCCCTCGAGACATTCATCGGCTGTATAGCGCACGCCGAGGATGAAATCGTCGCCGACGCGTTCGCGCATCGCCTTGAAGACGTCGAGACAGAAGCGCATGCGGTTTTCCAGCGAACCGCCATAGGGACCGTCCAACTCGTTTGTCAGCGGGGAGACGAACTGGTCGATGAGATGGCCATAGGCCTCCAGCTCGATGCCGTCCATGCCGCCTGCTTTCATGCGTTCTGCGGCATCGGCAAAATCCTTGATGATGCGCTCAATATCCCAGTCCTCGATCTTCTTCGGGAAAGCGCGGTGGGCGGCTTCGCGGTGATGGGAGGGGGAGAGGATCGGCAACCAGTCGCCCTTGTCCCAACGGGTGCGGCGGCCAAGATGGGTCAGCTGGATCATGATCGCTGCGCCCTCTTCATGCACGGCGTCGGTCATTTCCCTGATCCACGGAACGATTTCATCCTTATAGGCCAGCAGGTTGTTGAAAACGGGCGGACTGTCCTTTGATACGGCGGCGGAACCCGCCGTCATCGTCATGGCGACGCCGCCTTTCGCCCGCTCGACCGTATAGGCGTGGTAACGCCCCTTCGGCATGCCATCCTCGGGATAGGCGGGTTCATGCGAGGTGACGATGATGCGGTTGCGCAGCGTGAGATGCTTGAGCCGGTAGGGCTGAAGAAGGGGATCATTCGACATTGCCATTCTCCGGATGAGACTGATGGGAGAAGGCTAGGTGGAAATGTACATAGGTGTCAATTAATAAAACACGTGTGTTTATGCTTTCGACAGAGGTGGACATTCGGCTTGTCGCAACCAGGCCGATTTGATAGAAATCACCATGGAAGCGACATTGAACGAGACCGGTTGGCGCGGATCGCAGGAGGGTTGGCTGGAGGCTGCCTATCAGGCTCTGCTCGAGTCCGGTGTGGACTCCGTCAAAATCCTGCCGCTGGCGAAAAAGCTGAGCCTGTCGCGTACCAGTTTCTACTGGTTCTTCAAGGACCGGGAGGAATTGCTGGCCGCGCTCGTTTCCCGCTGGCGCGAGAAGAATACCGGAAGCATCGTCAGGCAGTCGGAGGCCTATGCGGAAACATTGGCGGAAGCGATGCTGAATGTTTTCGATTGCTGGCTGGATCCCGGCCTTTTCGACAGCAAGTTCGAATTCGCGGTTCGCAGCTGGGCACTTCAGTCGGATGATATTCTTGCCGAGGTGCGCAAGGCCGACCAAGTGAGGATGCATGCGCTTTCGCGTATGTTCATGCGTTTCGGTCATTCCGAAACCATGGCGGATGTGCGCGCCCGGACCACCTATCTCGTGCAGATCGGCTATATCTCCATGCAATCGCAGGAGGATGTGTCCGTGCGGATGACAAGGATCCCGGACTACATTGCGATCTATACCGGCGAGGTGCCGCAACAGCGTGAACTTGACCGATTTTATGCAAGGCATGGATACAGGTCCGGGCCAAATACCTAGCATGTGTTCGGCGGACGTTTTCTGAGAAGTCGCGCGATACCGGTCGGCTTGTGTCTGGCAAGGTGCTAAAGAAGAGTCCGGCTCCCGCCTGCAATGTAACTGCAATATTCACCGACCAGTGGTGGGCTGCCAGAACTCACCTTTGAGGAAAAGTCGTTGCGAATCCTGCTTCTTGAGGATGAACCCGAAATGGCGCGAGCGCTGCTTGAGGCCCTGCGACGGCGCGACGTGCTCGCGGATCACGTCAGCACCATCAGCGATGCCGATGCTCTTGCCCGCGACGGGGCTTATGATGTGCTCGTTCTGGATCGCCGCCTGCCTGACGGTGAGGGGCTGAACCTCGTATCCTCGCTTCGTCGACGCAAACATTCCGTGCCGATCCTCGTGCTGACGGCGCTTGGAAGTGTCGATCACCGCGTTGACGGGCTCGATGCCGGAGCGGATGATTATCTCGCCAAGCCCTTTGCAATCGAGGAATTGCTGGCTCGCCTTCGCGCGCTGCACAGGCGCGGTCCCTCGCTTTCCGACAAATATGTGAGTTTTGGAAATCTCAGCATCGATCCGAAAAGCAACGAAATCAGTGTTGCAGGTTCGATCATCGAGTTTCGACGCCGGGAGTATCTGGTGCTTGAAGCCCTGATGCGACGGCCGAACCGCATCGTCACACGATCCAATCTGATCGAGGCGGTTTACACCCTGGATGACGAGATCGAGTCAAATGCTCTCGATGCCCATATCTCCCGGATCAGGAAGAAGCTTGCGCAGGCCGAAGCCACGGTCGAGATAAGGGCCGTGAGAAACATCGGCTATCTCATCCGGTTGAATACATGAAGGAAAAACGAAACGGATCCCTGCGATGGGCGCTGATGAAGCGCCTTTTCGCCCTGCAGGCATTCCTGCTCGTCCTCTTTGTCATCCTTCTCGTCGGCTGGATCTGGATCATTGATCCACGGCTGGAGGGCGCCAATGAAGAGGCTGTCCGCATCGTTGCGGAAAGCGTGACGCAGGATGCGCAGGGCCGCGCACAAGTGTCGCCCACGCCCGGCTTGATAGAGCTGAAACAGCGCTATCCCAATCTTTGGTTCGTGGTGCGGAATGCCGATGACATCGTGCTGCAATATGGAGAAATCCCCGCACCCGCCTTGGCGGCGGATTTTCCCCGGAGCATCGAAAGAGCGCGCCTTGACGCCGGGGAAACTGTCCGGGCCACCATGGAAAACCGCGATACGCCCGCGGGCCGGCTGCAATTCATTGCCGGGACGGAGAAAGGTTTCCCGAATGACGGCCTCAGTCTCTGGATCAGTATGCAGCTTGATCTGGAAAAGGATGCCAATGGCGACATACGCTGGCTTACTGTGCTGCCGGGTGTAGGTTTCATCATCCTTATCGTCGTCGTGCCCATGCTGATCCTGACCGGTATCGCGACCTTGCTCGTGACCCCGAGGGCGGTCGGCCGTTCCTTGAGCGGCCTCATGGAAACGGTCAGCCAAGCGAAATCGATCAATTTCGAGAACCGTTCAGCCCGTATCGATCGTTCGAAGGTGCCAAGTGAAATCATTCCCTTGGTCGACGCCTTCAATGTGGCGCTCTCCAAGCTGGATGAGGGATATAATCGCCGTAACCGCTTTCTTGCCGATGCCGCGCATGAGTTGAGAACGCCAATTGCGATTGCGCGTATCCGGGCCGACCTTTTGCCCGATGACGCGCTGAGCCGGCAGCTCCGGGTGGATATTGATCGCCTCTCACGCGTCGCGCATCAGCTTCTCGAAATGCAGGCGGTCGGCGCGGTGGAGCTGCCCGCCGTGCAGCAGGATCTCAACATTCTCGTCGAGCGTATCGCGACCGATCTCGCACCGATTGCGATGGATGCCGGTTACGAGTTTGATTTCGAACCGAGCGAAGGCCATGTCGTGTTGACGATGCAGACGTCGATTATCGAGATGGCCGTCGTCAACCTCGTCCGCAACGCCATCGATCATGGCGGCGGCAGGGGCGCGATCACGATCCGGGTTAGCGCTGCAGGCTTCATTGATGTTTGCGATGAGGGGCCGGGCATACCCCTCTCGGAACGCGAGCAGGTGTTCGAGCCGTTTCACCGCATCAACACGAATTCGCCGGGAGCAGGCCTCGGGTTGAACCTGGTTCAGAAGGCGGCGGAGCTTCATGGCGGGCAAGTGCTTTTTCTCGATCTTAATCCTGGTTTTTGCGTGCGGCTGGAAATTCGATCGGTAGCGTCGAAAGATGCAGCGGCTGACACTGTCTGCTGACGAGGTTCGAGCGATTGGAGGTGCTGCGATGACGATATTTCTTACTATTTAGTTAAAGAAATTCGTGTAACTCATTTAAATAAATAAATTATTCCTAATAAATCTCGATACATGCAATGCAGGCGCAATTCTCGCGGGGAAAATGCCTCTATCTGCTCAACTCATCCGCACGTCGTGCTGATCGGCGCAGCAGGCCAACGGGAGCCGGCTTCCGGTTCTTCAACGCGAACTGAAACCTTGCGTGCGCCAGAAGACGGCGCATCGGTTTCGTCTGGAGTCATTCATGTCGATCATCAAGAAATCGCTTGTCGCCGTGACCATTGCCATTGCGGCTGCAAGCAATGGCTATTCCGCCGATCTTACGAATTACAATTCGCAGCAATCCTTCGACTACGGCAATCAGCCGGCATTCTCATGGGGTGGCGCTTATGTCGGTGTGCACGGTGGTGTTGCTTCCCCAAGGCTGAACCCATTGGCCAGCGGCCGTGGACTGACAGGCGGTGTGCAGGCCGGCTATAACTTCCAGTTCGGCTCCGGCGTTGTCGGTGCGGAAATCGAAGGTTCCTATCTTGGGAACGATGCCCGCGTGCCGAACGGCCGGTTGAGGGAGCGTTTCCGCGGGGCTGCCAAGATGAAGGCCGGCGTGGCGCTCGACCGCACGCTTCTTTACGGCACCGCCGGCCTGACCACCACCAAGTTCAAGGATGGAAATGGCGTCACAGGTCCCGATGGCTGGAAACAGGGCTACCTGGTTGGCGCAGGCGTGGAGCAGAGCTTTGGCGGCGGCCTGTCGGCCAAGTTTGAATATAACTATGTGAGCACCGGAAATGTGAGCACGACTACTTCCAGTGGCAGGTCGAAGACCGATGTGAGCGATCACGTCATCAAGGCCGGCCTGAACTATCGCTTCTGATCGGCCTGCCCGATGACAGATCCCAGGGAGAATGTTCAAAAGAAAGCCGCCGCTTTAAGTGTCAAAGCGGCGGTCAAACACAGGGTAGAGGGCGGAGTTCAAAATCCCGAAAAGGTCATTCGCATTCGAGCGAAGGCTGCCGGAAACTCGTGACGTACCATTCGTTGCCGGAACTGCGTGTGTAGAAAGTGTAAAAGCAGTCTATGCGCTCGACATAACCAGGCGTCTCGGACACTTCGTAACGCTCCCCACGCCGTGTCGTCCGCACTTCACCACTTGATGATCCGGCGACAGCCTGTGTCTTGTTCTTCCGCCACTGGTAGGCCTGCTGTCCGCCGCCCAGGCTATAGATATTGTCCGGCGGCCCATAGTCCAGCATCACGCTGGTGATGGGCGCGCCGATGTAGCCTTTCATGACTGTCGAGGCGCAGGCCGAAAGCAGGATCGAGCCCGTGACAAGGGTGACCGCTGCCGAAAAGGCGGGTGAGGATCTGTCGGACATCGGTAATTTCCTCCGCTGTGGTAAGTTTCCACAGGGATAGGAACCGGCCATTACAAGTACATTGCACGTGAAAACCGCGTTGCGGGCAGTGCACCCCGGTTGATCAGAGACCGGCGATGTTGCGGCCGATATGGCGCAGGATGCTCTTGAAAAGTTTCACTTCCGCAGGATCGAGGCCCTCGATTGCGGTTTTTTCGAACATGGCCGCGATGGGCATGAGTTCGTCGGCTAGTTCCTCGCCCTTTGCTGTCAGCGTGATGCGCACGATGCGGGCATTATCGGCCGGCCTGACGCGGCTGACGAGGTTGCGCCTGACGAGCAGGCCAACGAGCCGGGAGAGCGTGGAAATCTCCACCGATACCATGTCGGAAAGCTCTGTCAGCGTCTTGCTCTCATCTTGTCTCAACGCTGCCAGCACGCGGTACATTGGCAGGGTCATATCGTAGGATGCCAGCCTTACGGAGAAGCGCTCTCCAAGCCGAACGCCCACCCAGTTGAGCAGATAGGGTACAGAGTCAGTGAACTGATAGGACACAAGCAAAACCCCGTTTGAGAACCACGTGCGCAGAGGATGCGGCGCACCCATCGGCTGTACCGGCATAATCCATCTGTTTCAATAGCTTCGCTCCAGAAGATGGGGAAATGCGAGGCAAAATCGCGGCATTTAGCAGTGGAAAAACATTTGCATTGACAAATGTTGCAAATGAAAATAATTAAGAATGCAGGATTTGGGAGGATCTCATGACATCAGCATTGTTTGGCCTGAACAATCTTGCGCCTGAGGGTGTCGGCCAGAATTTCCGCACGACGATGCGCCGGTTTCCGGCGACCGTAACGGTCATCACCGCCTGTGCCTCGGGTGATCAGCGCGACCACGGCATGACGGTCACGGCCGTTACATCGGTCTCGATGGAGCCGCCCTCTCTTCTGGTTTGCCTGAACAATCGCACGCTGCTGCACGAATTGCTGCTCTGCCGGCCCGATTTCATCGTCAATGTGCTGACGCAGGATCAGATCGCCCTGTCCGATGCTTTCAGCGGCAAGGTGTCGCCGGAAGAGCGTTTCCGTAACGGCGACTGGCAGCGCCACGAAAACGGCGTTCTCTATCTGCCCCAGGCCCATGCCGCCATCGCCTGCCGCCGTGTCGCGGCAATGCCATATGGAACGCATACGGTGTTTATCGGGCAGGTGGTTTCGGCCGATGTCAGCGAGACGACGCGGCCGCTGCTTTATGAAAACGCCCAATATTGCGCCGCAAGCCCAGCAGGCGTGCCCGCCTGATATTTCCCGGCCATATTATTACCGGCCAAGTCATTTCCGGAAGGAGACAATCATGAACGATATGAGCCATGCGCCGCAGTCGGCGCAAACGAACCCGCATGTCCGCCTCGCCAGCCGCGTTGCCGGCATAGCCGATCTTTTCCGGTCGAGCGCCAGACAGACCGAGGAAGCCCGGCGCGTTCCCGCTGCCCATATCAAGGCGCTGCGCGGCATCGGTTATTTCGATATCGTCAAGCCCCGGGCTTTCGGCGGCAAGGGTGGCGAATTCGCCGAGCTTGTCGAAGCCAATATAGAGCTTTCGGCCGCCTGCGCGTCGACCGGGTGGGTTGCCGGCCTGCTTTCCGCCCATCAGTGGCTGCTGGCGATGTTTCCCGAAGAGGCGCAGGCCGATGTCTGGGGTGAAAACCCCGACGCACTTCTGTGCGGTTCCTATGCGCCGGTGAAGATGGGGGAGGCGGCCGATGGCGGTTATCGCCTGAGCGGCAAATGGGCCTTCGCCTCGGGCTGCGAGAATGCGCAATGGTCTCTCTGCGCAGCCATCCTGCCGCCGCAGGGCGAGGGCAAGCCGGTTCCCGCCTTCCTTCTCGTGCCCGCAAGCGAATATGTCGTTGAAGATACCTGGCATGTGGTGGGTCTGGCCGGCACGGGCTCCAAGACGCTCGTTCTCGATGACGTCTTCGTTCCCAAACACCGTGTTCTGACCTTTCCCGACGCCACCAGCGGCAACACGCCCGGCGGACGCTACTATGAGGAAGAAGGCCTCTTCAACATGCCGCTTTTGACCGGCATTCCTTCCTGTCTCGCCTCAACGGGCGTCGGCGCGGCCAAGGGCGCGCTTGCCGCCTATGTCGACCATGTCGGCGGCCGGGTGACGCGCGGTGCAGTGGCCGGCGGCAATAACCGCATGGCTGAATTTCCCACCATCCAGCTGCGTGTTGCGGAAGCGGCGGCGAGTGTGGACGCGGCCTGCGAAATCCTGCTGCGCGATGTTGCCCGGGCACAGGCGCTTTCGCAGGCGAGGGTCGAGGGCCGGGCGGAATTTACGGTGGATGACCGCCTTGTCAGCCGTCGCGGCCAGTCCTTTTCCGTCTCTCTGGCGCTGCGCGCCGTGCAGGCGCTCAACGATTCCACCGGCGGTGTCGGGCTTGATCTTTCCAATCCCGTCCAGCGGGCCTGGCGGGATGCCAATGCGGTCGGCCGCCATATCAGCATGAACTGGGATGCCGTGGGCACCATGATCGGCCAGAGCATGCTGGGTCTTGAACCCAAGGGCCAATATTGACCGCATATTCGGCGGCACATGAACAGCGATTTCGGAGGAAACAACATGCAAGGCAAGGTCGCTCTCGAGGAGCATTTCGCAATCCCGGAAACACTTCAGGATTCGGCCGGGTTCGTGCCCGGTGACTACTGGAAGGAACTGCAGCATCGCCTGCTCGACATTCAGGATACGCGCCTGAAGCTGATGGATGCGCATGGCATCGAGACCATGATCCTGTCACTGAACGCGCCGGCGGTGCAGGCCATTCCCGACACGAAGAAGGCGATCGAGATTGCGCGGCGGGCCAATGACGTTCTGGCCGAGGAATGCGCCAAGCGGCCGGATCGTTTCCTCGCCTTCGCGGCTCTGCCGTTGCAGGACCCGGATGCGGCGACCGAGGAATTGCAGCGCTGCGTCAACGATCTCGGTTTCGTCGGCGCGCTCGTCAACGGCTTCAGCCAGGAGGGCGATGGCCAGACACCGCTTTATTACGATCTGCCGCAATATCGCCCGTTCTGGGGTGAGGTGGAAAAGCTCGATGTGCCTTTCTACCTGCATCCGCGCAATCCGCTGCCGCAGGATTCGCGTATCTATGATGGTCACCCCTGGCTGCTTGGCCCCACCTGGGCATTCGCGCAGGAAACGGCTGTCCATGCGCTGCGTCTCATGGCATCAGGTCTGTTCGACGAGCATCCGCGCCTCAACATCATTCTCGGCCATATGGGCGAGGGCCTGCCTTACATGATGTGGCGCATAGACCACCGCAATGCCTGGGTGAAGTTGCCGCCGCGCTATCCGGCCAAGCGCCGTTTCATGGATTATTTCAACGAGAATTTTCACATCACCACCTCGGGCAATTTCCGCACCCAGACCCTGATCGACGCCATTCTCGAAATCGGCGCCGACCGCATCCTGTTCTCCACCGACTGGCCGTTCGAGAACATCGACCACGCTTCGGACTGGTTCAACGCGACGAGCATCGCCGAGGCCGACCGGGTGAAGATCGGCCGCACCAATGCGCGCCGCCTGTTCAAGCTCGACGGAGCCTGAGCCATGCAGGCGTTCGTCTACACGGCCGCCCCGGCCCGCATCGTCTTCGGCGCGGGCAGTTCAGCGGGGGTGGCGGAGGAAATCCGCCGCCTCGGCTTATCTCGGGTGCTGGTGCTTTCCACCCCCCACCAGAAGGGTGATGCGGAAGCCTTGGCCGCTCGGCTCGGTCCACTGGCTGCCGGTGTCTTTTCCGATGCGGCCATGCATACACCGGTCGAGGTGACGAAAAAGGCGGTCGAGGCTTATCGCGCCGCCGGTGCCGATTGCGTGGTGTCGCTCGGCGGTGGTTCCACCACCGGTCTCGGCAAGGCCATTGCGCTGCGCACCGATGCGGCGCAGATCGTCATTCCGACGACCTATGCCGGCTCCGAGGTGACACCCATTCTCGGCCAGACGGAAAATGGCGTGAAGACCACCATGCGCGGGCCGGAAATCCTGCCGGAAGTGGTGATTTACGATGCGGAGCTGACACTCGGGCTGCCTGTTGCCATCAGCATGACGAGCGGGCTGAACGCCATGGCCCATTCGGCGGAGGCCCTTTATGCGCAGGACCGTAATCCGATCGTCAGCCTGATGGCGATGGAGGGATTGCGGGCGATGGTCGAGGCGCTTCCCGGCGTGAGTGCGCAGCCGCAGGATATCAAGGCGCGGGAAACGGCGCTTTACGGCGCATGGCTGTGCGGCACGGTGCTGGGCGCTGTCGGCATGTCGCTGCATCACAAGCTTTGCCATACGCTGGGCGGTAGTCTGGACCTGCCGCATGCGGAAACCCATGCGGTGCTTCTGCCGCATACCGTCGCCTATGTGGAAGAGGCGGTGCCGGATCTGTTGGCGCCGCTTGCGGCACTGGTTGGCGGCAGGGCCGGGGCAGGACTTTACGACTTTGCCGCCCGGCTTGGTGCGCCGGTTAGTCTTGCCGCGCTCGGCGTGCGGCCGGAAAATCTCGATCCTATGGCCGAGCTTGCGACGGCCAATCCTTACTGGTGCCCGCGGCCAATCGAAAAAACCGCGATCCGCGCCCTGTTGCAACGCGCCTTCGAGGGTGCACGGCCGGAGTGATGGGAGGAAGACATGACGGACATGAAAACGATCGGTGACGACGGCTATTTTGTCGAGGAACGTTCGGCCGAAACCGTGGTCGCCCGTATGCGCGATTGCGACGATCCGCGCCTCAAGGAGATCATGGCGGTCGTTACCCGCAAACTTCATGAGGCGGTGAAAGAGATCGAACCGACCGAGGAAGAATGGATGAAGGCAATCCATTTTCTCACTGAGGTCGGCCAGATCTGCAATGAATGGCGGCAGGAGTGGATCCTGTTTTCGGATATTCTCGGCGTCTCCATGCTGGTCGATGCGATCAACCATCGCAAACCGAGCGGCGCGTCGGAATCCACCGTTCTTGGGCCTTTTCATGTGGCCGATGCGCCGGAAATGCCGATGGGCGCCAATATCTGCCTTGATGGCAAGGGCGAGGACATGCTGGTGACCGGCCGCATCCTCGATACCGATGGAGTGCCGGTCGCAGGCGCCCGCATCGATGTCTGGCAGGCCAATGACGAAGGTTTCTACGACGTGCAGCAGAAGGGTATTCAGCCCGATTTCAACCTGCGCGGCGTCTTCATCACCGGTGATGACGGGCGCTACTGGTTCCGGGCGGCGAAGCCGAAATATTACCCCATACCGGATGATGGCCCGGTCGGGCAGCTGCTGCGGGCCATGGGGCGGCATCCCTACAGGCCGGCGCACCTGCACTATATTGTTTCAGCGCGGGGGTTTACCACGCTGGTCACGCATATTTTCGATCCTGATGATCCCTACATCCGTTCGGACGCGGTTTTTGGCGTGAAGGAAAGCCTGCTGGCCGACTTCCAGCGGGTGGAGGATGCGGAAAAGGCCGGGGATATGGGTTTCTCTGACGGCTGGTTCTGGTCGGTGAACCACGATTTCGTGCTCGCCCGATGACAGGCGCAGGTGATCGTTCCGCGCTTTATGTGCGCTTTGCCGAAAGTGATCCCGCTGCTGCGGAGCAACGGAGTGCACAGATGGATGCCCACAAGGCTCATTTGCGCAATGAAGACGGTTTGCCGGAAGGGTTCAGAATTCTCGCATCCGGGCCGATGCAGGCGGAGGGCGGCGGGTCTGCCGCCGCTCTCATCATCGCTGAGGCCCGTTGCATCGAGGATGTCATCGCTTTCAGCGACGCCGATCCATTTGTCATTCATGGCGTCTATAGTCGCATTCGTATTTTGAACTGGATACCGACGCTGTCGAGGGTTTCCGGGCTGTAACGCGTTTGAAATCAACGTCAGCGATGGCGGTTGATCACTATTAATATTTCAATTGCAATTTTTGCAAATGCAACATTTAATCGAAGGCGGGTGATATCGGCGATAGGTGTCTTGACAGGAGCGGGACACATATCAGGGTGGAGCAAGCCGGGTACCCACGGAGCAATCGCAGGAACGGGAAGACGTCGATCCATTCCGGATGGCGCGTTCATGCGTGAAAGGGAGGAATATGTCCACGAATTACATGAGCGCCGCTTCAGTGCGGACGAAAAACCCGGCCGGCGTCATCGCGACATGCGGCCTGATGATCATGTTCGACGGGTACGATCTGGTCGTATACGGTGCGGTTGCGCCGGCGCTGCTAAAGGAAGGGGCCTGGGCGCTCAATCCGGCCATGGTCGGGCGGGCCGCGGCACTGACGCTGTTCGGCATGCTGCTCGGCGCATTGTTTGCCGGCACCATGGCGGATCGCATCGGCCGCCGGAAGGTCGTGCTCATCAGCCTTGCGGGATTTTCAGCGATGATGATCGCCTCGGCCATGACGCCGAACTTCCTCGCCTTCGAAATCACCCGCTTCCTGGCTGGTCTCGGCCTTGGCGCGCTTTTGCCGACGGTGACGGCGCTGGTGCTGGAATTCTCGCCGCCCCAACGCAGGGCGCAGGCAAATTCCCTGTCCTTCCTCGGTTACCTTATCGGCGGCATCATTTCCGGCCTCATGGGCATCCTTCTTCTGGAGAGCTATGGTTGGCGGCCATTGATGCTGATCGGCGGCCTGCCGCTCATTCTTCTGCCGCTGTTCATGCGGTTCCTGCCGGAATCACCGGAATGGCTGGCGAGCAAGGGCCGGCAGGCGGAAGCTGACGGAATTTGCGACACCTACGGCCTGCAACGCATCGTGCCGCATGCCAAGATTCAAAAGGGCGGCGTGGGCGCACTGTTCTCGGAAGGCCGGCTGCTTTCGACGCTGAATGCCTGGGGCATTCACTTTTGCTCGCTGCTCCTCACCTTCGGCATGGTCAACTGGCTGCCCACCATCATGAACAAGATGGGTTACGATATCAGCTCGGCGCTCAGCTTCTCGATCATGCTCAATGTCGGGGCCGCGATCGGCATCCTCGTGGGTGGACGTTTTGCCGACAAGGGCAACGTCAAGGTGGTGGTGGCGGTTCTCTTTGCCATCGGTGCCGCCTCGATCTGGGCTCTCACGGTGAACAAGGGGCCGCTTCTCTATCTTTTCGTCGCCCTTGCCGGCGCAGGAACGATCGGCACCCAGATTCTTGCCAATGTTCTGGTCGGGCGGCTTTACCCCGTCCATATTCGTGGCACGGGCCTTGGCTTTTCGCTTGCGGTCGGCCGATTGGGCGGAATTGCTGGCCCCATGATCGGCGGCCTCGTCCTGCAGCGCGGGCTGGCGCCGGAGTGGAACTTCTACATTTTCGGCTCGGTGGCACTGGTGGGGCTGGCGCTGACCGTGTTGACACTGCTTTACCGCACCTCAGGCGACGGGCGGGTTTGACGAATGGCGTTGCCAGCTGCGGATTGACATCCGCGGCTGGCTTTATGCTTTGCGGGAAACGGGCGCGATGGTCGCCATCTGCTGCAATGTCCGTTCGTTGACACGTTTGGCCCGTGCCAGCGCATCGTCGCGATCTTCCGGCAGGGTATAGGTCATATAGGAGAGCGAGGTTTCGAGGTCGTTGTTGTTGTGACCGAGAATGGCGGCGAAATAGCTGTTCTTGGTGACGTGGGGCGGGGCGAAATTGTGATATGCGACTTCCGCGTAAAGGTGCCGCAGGCCATAGGGCTTGGGAAGTTCTTCCCTGGGCCAGAGATCCTCGAACAGATTAAAAACCGTGTCCCTGAGCAGCAGGCGGGTTTCCGATGAAAAATCATCGATCGACATGCCGTGCCACAGTTTTCCCTGCCCGCTTGCGCGCAGGCGCTGATAGGCGGAGAGAATGGCCGCGGAGCGGGCAAGAACCGGAATTTCGTAGGTAATCCCGAACTTCGTTCCCTCGCCCTGCTTGGTCTTGGCCTGGCCGTTGAACAGGATGCTCCATTTGGAAACGCCCTTGCCATAGGGGGCGGGGGAAAACTCAGCTTGGGTGAAGATCTCATAAGGGCGTCGTCCCGTCATGCCGATCAGGCCGATGCCGATCATCAGGGGATCGTCGGACTGGAGATTGTCGGCGCAGATCTTCAGCACCTCTTTGTAATTCTCGAATGTAATCAGCGCGCCATGCTTGTTGGCGATCTTCTCCATCTTGACCCGGCGTGCATCGTCATACATCGCGGCATCGCCGGTCGCGATCTTCAGCATTGGATGGTCGTCGCCGAAGGCTTCACGGATGGCATTGCGGTATTTCGTGATGTAGGAAATGATCGTCGTCTGGGCTCTGCCCTTCATGATGCTGATTTCAGCGTCCCACAAGGCCTGCATCTCTTCCTTCGTACCCATGCCGTTCATCGCCGAAATGAAATCGGCAATGCGCAGAAGAACGGTTGGCTTCCGGCCGGCGGTGTTGAATTCCGCCCGTTCGATTTTTTCGACAATCGATGCCGCTACCCCGGTTTTCGGATAGTCCGCCCGCTCGATATAGGTGTTCAGACGCTCCCGCAGCTTTTTCATGTTGCAGATGGCAAGCGGCGTGCTCTTCGGGCCGAATTCGGCCTTCAGAGCGTAGCGATATTTCATGATGTAAAGTTCAAGCGTCTTTTCCGTGCGGCCATTGTCGAAATGGTCGCGAACCTCGGCGTCCCAGAGGTCGCGGATTTTCTTGTTTCGCAATGCATCGCTGCTTTTCATCGCCTCTCTGACGCCAGCGACGAACTGGTCGATGCGTTCCACGAGGACGGGTGTTTTTGTCTTTCGCTTTAAGGCGGGCATGCGGCGGCTCCCTGAACCGGTCCGAAAATATAAAATCCATGGTTGGCAATCAACAGAGGCATGGTTGAGGAAACGCCATGAACATTCGCCGCCGGCCGGGTTCTTTTGAATAATAATTTAATCGATTCCGCAAGCGTGGGTGGCGATCGAAGACGGGTTTCGAACCGCCGCCGGTCATTCAGGGGAGTTTGAAGGCTGCGGGAGGTGATGTTTCTGGGGAGGAGCCCGTAAATTCATGGTCGGAGCTTCGGAAATTCTCCCGAAGCCCCTCAGGTTAAAATGTTCTATTTAGGCAGCCGGGTCTTCAGCGATGTCACAATCCGCTTTGCAAGCGCCTCATAGTCTTCGTCGAAATGGTGACCACCTTCAATGGCGATCGTCTCGACACCCTTCGCCTTCAAACCGGGGCAGGGGTCTTCATCCTCTTCCTCCGTGCCGTATACGCACTGTACCAGCTTCGGATCGATCTTGGCGATGTCGTCCACCGTCTTGCCGCCCTTGCCTTCGCCAGCCACGCCAAGCCAGCCCTGAACGGAAATTTCGAAGTCCACTTCCGTCGACAAGCCCAGCAGGGAGAGCTGCACGACGTGGGATTTCGCGCGTTCCGGCAGAAGATTATAGGTTGCAGGAATGATGTCGGCACCGAAGGAATAGCCGATCAGCACGACATTGCGAACTTTCCATTGCTTGCGATAGGTGTCGATGATGCGTGCAAGGTCGCCCGCCACTTCCTGCGGCTGTTTTTCTTTCCAGAAATAACGCAGGGCATCGACGCCAATCACGGGAATGCCCTGTTTCTGCAGCGCACCACCCACTTCTTCATCGAGGTCGCGCCAGCCGCCGTCGCCGGAATAAATCACCGCCATGGTGTCCATGACAGGGCTCGTTTCCAGAACCTTGATCGGCAAGCCGAGCGGGCTGTCGGTGTCACCGGCGGCGTCGATCTGGTCGGAAAGCGTCTGCGTCAGGATTTCGTCCGCCTTGTCATCCACATCCGTCACGTCGATATCGGGATGCAGCTTGACGAGCGCGTTGACGTGGTCGCGGCCCTTCTGATCCGCAGCGGGCGTAAACAGCACGCTGACGGGTGCGGGCAGCGGACCATCGGTCAGACCATAGACCGTTTCGCCATCTACCTTGTCCTTGGTGGCGGGGGTGCAGAGTATCTTCTGAAGCGGCAGACCTGCTTTCGGGTCGACGGCGACGGCGTCGCGGACGGTCGAGACCGGGCTTTGCGCGATCATGGCCAGCGCCAGCGTTCCGCCCTTGCCGATGCCGGTGAGGATGGGCTGGCGGTAGCTGCTGGTGCCGGCGGTGCGCTGGATCTGCTGCGACAGCGATTCGATGTCCGAGATCATATAGATGCACTCGTCCTCGTCTGCCTCGAGCGCCTTCATATATTCCTTGAAATCGATGCCGACCACGGCGGCACCCTTTTCCACCAGCGCCTTGGCGCGTTCTTCATCGGCATTCGTCCATCCATCCGCATCGGAAATCAGGAAGACGCTGGCGAGGATTTCGCCATCCGGCACCATGATATGCTCGGCGGGGATCATGCCGGTCTCATAGGCCGGCTTGTCCTGCGAAAAAGCGGCGCTGGACGTAAACAGCGGGGAGGTCAACAGGGCGGAAGCGGCAAGCGCCGCCTTCAGCATGCTGGATTTTCTCATTTTCCGATCACTCCTCTGACGCCGCCGCTGATCAGAACCGTCGCGTCCATCAGCGCCAGAGCGGCATCTGCGCCGTTCTGCACGGCAAGGTAACGCGGTTCCCATTTCGGGTGGAACTTTGCCTTGAAGGCGCGAAGTCCCTTGAAGTTGTAGAAACGTTCGCCGTGTTCGAACAGCGTGCTGCCGATGCGGTCCCAGACGGGTGCCGCATCGCGCTTCGACATGCCGGACATGGGCGCCATGCCGAGGTTGAAGCTTTCATATCCCGCCTCGCGCAGATGCTGCATGATGCTGACGAAGAGAAAATCCATCGAGCCGCGTGGCGCATCCGGCGAAAAGCGCATGAGATCGACGGTGGCTTCCTTTTTCGTGTCCGTCACCATCAGATTGGCGAAAGCGGTGATCTTGCCGTCCTTGCGCAGGATGGCGACGGGCTGGGACAGGATGTAATCCGGCTCGAAAGCGCCAAGCGAAAAGCGTTTTTCCCGCGTGTTGTGATGCGCAAGCCAGCTGTCGGAGACCTGTTTCAGCTCATCCAGAATGGCTGGCACCTGCGCCTGTTCGATGACTTCGAAGGTCAGCCCATCACGCGCGCCGCGGCTGAGCGACTGGCGCAGGTTCGCGAGCTTGCCGCCCTTCAGTTCGAAGGCGGTGAGATCGACCAGCGCCAGTTCGCCGAGCTTGAAGGCGCGCAGGCCGGCATCGGCACAATGGGAGAGAAGGAAAGGCGATATCTGGTAGAAGGCGGCGCGTGCGCCTGCCGAGCGGGCGGCCTCGACAAATTGCCAGACGAGATCGGGGAAATCCTCCTCGTCGCCGACCGGGTCGGCAAAGGCGATCCAGGAGCGGCCCTGAATGCCATACATGATGAAGGCATTGCCGCTTTCCGAGAACATCACGTGCTTGTCGCCCATGCGCACCAGATTGGCGTCAGCCGCATCCTGCGTCATCACGATGTCAGTCGCGCGCACGACGTCGTCGGCCTCGATCGCGTCCGGTCTGTAGGCGACCGGCCGCATGAGGCTGAAGATGGCGATGGTGGAAGAGGCGAGTACGAGACCGAGAAGAGCGCGCAATCCGCGCGGCGCTTCCTCGGAGAATTCGAACTGCCACCACAATGTCTGGCTGTAATCCGTATCGCGGTAGACGAAGAGCAGGATGGTTGCCGCGCCCGCGACGATGACGGCCATGGCGGCGAGCCAGCTTGGGCCCAGCGCCTGCTTTACCAGCGAGGCATGGCGGTTGAAGCTGCGCATATTGGCGGCAAGGGCCGCGATGAAGACGCCGAGGATGGCGGCCTCAAAGACCGCGATGGCCTTGAGAAGGGAGAGAACCAGCGCCAGCGACGCGGCGACGAGCGCGATCCACCAGGCGCCGTCAAGCCGTTGGCCGAGGCCGCGCGAGGCGACGACGAGCACGAGGCCGAGAATGCTGGTGAGAAAATGCGCGGCCTCGATGATCGGCAACGGCACGAAATTGGACAGGAAGTCCAGATTGCTGTCCGGCGTCGGCGTCACGCTCGAGAAGATCAGCATGGTGCCGAGGATCATCGCGAAGGTTGACAGCAGCGGCGGCGCGAGCCTGACGGCAAGCTGGCTGATATCGGAGACTACGGGTTTTGCCGCGAACTGCTTCATTTCCGAGACGAGCATCACCAGAATGGCGACCACCAGCGGCAGGACGTGATAGATCACGCGGTAAAGAACGAGGCTTCCAAGCAGCTGGTCAACGCTGATGGCATTGCCGAGGCCCGCAACCATCACGGTCTCGAAGACGCCGAGACCGGCCGGCACGTGGCTGAGGACGCCGAGGCCGACGGCGGTGGCGTAGATCGCGAAGAATGTCGGCCATCCGAGATGGGTGTCGGGCAAGAGCACGTAAAGTACGGAGGCGGAGGCGGCGATATCGAAGGCCGAGACAAGGAACTGGCGCGAGGATGTGCGGCTGTCGGGAAGGCGAAGACGCCATGCGCCGAGCCGGATCGTATGGCCGTTGCGCCCGACATAGGCCGCGACGACGAGCACCGCGATGACGGCGAGTGCTGCGCCTCTGAGGATGACAGCATCAACCCCAATGATGGCGGCGATGCGCGGCGCGACGATGAAGGTGGAGACGGCGCTGACCGAAAGCAGGCCGAGCCCGAAGGAAAGCGTGACGAAGGCGATGACGCGGGCGATTTCGCCGGGCGAAAGCCCAAGGCGCGAATAGGCACGGAAGCGGATCGCGCCGCCGCTCAAAGGACCGAAACCGGCGGTATTGCCGATGGCATAGGCGGCAAAGGCCGTTGCCGCCATGGGCGGGAACGGCAGCTTGCGGCCGATATATTCGATCGCATTGGCGTCGTAGAATATCAGCGCCAGAAAGCTGAGCGCGGTAAAGAGGATGGCGAGCAGCACGGCCGAAACCGAGGTCTGCGTCAGCGCGTCGATGACGTCGTCATAGCGGACTTCCGACGTCAGGTGATAGATGGCGAAGGTCATCATCACGAAGACCAGCGTGATGGCGATCGCCGTCAGATAGGGCCGGTTTCTGGCAAAGAAGCTTTCAACCGCGGATTCTGCGACGTCGGTCTGTGTGATTTCGCTCTTGTCTGCCATGTGCTTTATCCAGCGCCCATTTCCCAAGGTTGGCGAACCACAGGAATGTGTCGCTAATTCGTTTCGGTTGAGGAAATGTGATTAGCAGAAAAGCATGAAGTGTCGATGTGAAGTTTGTGACTGTTCATCCCATGAATTTCGCCAAGTCTAAAGGCCAAATTGCAACTATGGAATGCATGATTTGCGGGATTGTTCCGAAAGGCAGTCAATTGACCGTTGCGGTTGCTTGGTGACGGGGTTTGATGCGACTACACGCTCCTTTCAATTGAAGGAGAATGCAAATGAACATGCCCACAAGAATAGTGATTTCGCTCATCGTCGCCATCGTGGCGGGCGGCGGTTACATGACCGTTGACAAGATGCGGGGCGCCGAATGGGTCGTTTCGCCGCAGCAGATCGCCGATGCCAAGGCGAGCGGACAGGCCGGATATGAAGAGCGTCCGGGAACGGTAACGGTTCTGCCGATCCGCAGCGAAACGGCGGATGCGCTGCCGGTCAAATGGGCGATGATTGCCGTGGTTGCCGGTCTTCTGGCGTTTCGCGCCACGGGCAAAAAGAAAGCGGCAAAGGCCTGAGGGCCCGCCGCTCTTCTCTCTCCGGCGCGGTTGCGCGCCGGACGAAGGGTGAAAACGGGGCGCTTTACGCGCCCCAGCTTTTCTCCAGCACGCGCACCCAGTTGCCATGGCAGATCTTGGCGAGTGCGTCGTCGTCATAACCGCCCTTGCGCAGAGCCTCGACCAGCAATTGCAGGTCGGCTGCATCCTTCATGGCGGCGGGAATGGTGGTGCCGTCGAAGTCCGAACCGAGGGCGACGTGATCGATGCCGATGCGGTTGACGATATAGTCCACGTGGCGGACCAGTTCGTTCAGGTCCGTGTTCGGGTTCTTCACGCCATCCTGACGCAGGAACAGAACGCCGAAATTGATGCCGGCAAGGCCGCCCGTGTCGCGGATGGCGTCCAGCTGGCGGTCCGTCAGGTTGCGGCTGTGATTGCACAGCGCATAGGCGTTGGAATGCGATGCCACCAGCGGCGCATCGGAAATCTTGGCGATATCCCAGAAACCCTGCTCGTTCATGTGCGACAGGTCGACCATGATCTTCAGTTCGTTGCAGGTCTTCACCAGTCGCTTGCCGGCATCGGTGAGGCCGGGGCCAATATCCGGCGTCGACGGGAAACGGAAGGGAACGCCGTAAGCGAAGATGTTCGGGCGGCTCCAGACCGGCCCGAGCGTGCGAAGGCCCGCTTCGTAGAGAACGTGGAGTGCATCCAGATCGGCGCCGATCGCTTCCGCACCTTCGATATGGAACACGGAAGCGAAAGCGCCCTCGGCTATCGCGTTGCGGATATCGGCGGCCGTGCGGCAGACCTTCAGAGCGCCCTTCGACTGCTTCTCGGCACGGAACAGCAGCCCCGCCATCGCAAGCGTCGCCTTCAGCGCGTCTGCCTCGGTCGGTGTCGAGTAATCGCCGTTTGCGTCCTTTTCCATGCTGGGCGAGGGCACATAGGCGGCGCAGAGGCCGCCGGCCAGGCCGCCCTTCTTCGCGCGCGGCAGGTCGATGTGGCCGACTGTATCCCCTTCGATGAGAAGCGTTTCGGGAGAAGCATTGCCCGATCGCCATAACCGCAGAAGCACGTCGTTGTGGCCGTCGAAGACGGGTACGGTTTTTTCATCGGTCATGGTCATTCACCTTTGGATATGCGGAGCCGCGCGGGCGCGCGTCCGTCAGACTTTGTGGGAATTGGTAGAGGAAAGGTCAAGGCGGGAGCAAATGCAATCCGTGCATAGGCTCTGCCAAATTTGGAATTGGTCGCGCCTCGTTTGCTCATGGTAATCGCGGGGAAACATAAAAAAAATGACTGGATTGGGGCAGACCCATACCGTTTTCCGAAAAATAAGGTCCGAAAGGGGATTTTCGATGATTTCAAGACGCAACCTGCTGATTGCTGGCGCAGCCGTACCGTTCCTGTCCTATGCGCGCATTCCGGCATTTGCCGCAACGCCCAAGGATATTCTGGTCGTTGCGCAGCAGCTGGACAACATGACGAGCCTTGATCCGCATGAAGGCTTCGAAGCCGTCGGCGGTGAAATCATGTCCAACATGTACCAGAAGCTGGTGCGCGCCAATCGCGAAGATTCCACCAAGGTCGATCCGGTCATCGCGAAATCCTGGGAAGCCGATGCTGACAGCAAGGTCTTCACCTTTGTCATCGGTGACGAAGCGACCTTCTCCAGCGGCGCGAAAGTCACGGCGGAAGATGTTGCCTTCTCGCTGCAGCGCGCCATCAAGATGAACAAGAGCCCGGCCTTCATCATCAGCCAGTTCGGCTTCACTGCTGAGAATGCCGAGACGACCATCGTTGCCGCCGATGACAAGACGGTGAAGCTGACGACGGCGAAGCCGACCGCCATCTCCTTCCTGCTTTATTGCCTCTCCGCCAATATCGGCGCGATCGTCGAAAAGAAGGCGGTTCTCGCCAATGCTTCCGGCGAAGATCTCGGCAATGGCTGGCTGCAGAAGAACAGCGCCGGTTCCGGCGATTTCATGCTTCAGGCCTGGAAGCCGAGCGAAAGCGTCGCACTCACGGTCAACCCGAACGGCCCCTACAAGGGTAACATCAAGCGCATCATCCTGCGCCACGTCACCGATCCGTCTTCCCAGCTTCTGATGCTGCAGAAGGGCGATATCGACATTGCCCGCGACCTCACCTCGGAACAGCTGCGCAGCGCCCAGAACGACGCGAACATCGAACTGGATCGCAAGAGCATTGCCTCGCTGGTGCTGATCTCGCTCAACCAGGGCAATGAGAACCTTGCCAAGCCGCAGGTCTGGCAGGCCATCAAGTGGGCGCTGGACTACAAGGGCATGCAGGAAAACATCGTGCCGCTGTCCCACAAGGTCCACCAGAGCTTCGAGCCGGAAGGTTTCCCCGGCGCCGTCGACGACACGCCGTTCCAGCGCGATGTCGAAAAGGCCAAGGCGCTGATGGCGGAGGCCGGCCTTGCCGACGGTTTCGAAATCAGCATGGACCACTATTCCGCGCAGCCCTATCCGGACCTGGCGCAGGCCATCCAGGCAAACCTTGCCGATATCGGCATCAAGGTACGTCTGCAGTCGGCTGAAAACCGTCAGGTCCTGACCAAGATGCGCGCCCGCGAGCACCAGATGGCGCTTTCTGCATGGGGTACGGATTATTTCGATCCGCATTCCAACGCGGATGTCTTCAACATCAACAAGGACAATGGCGACGACGCCAAGTCGAAGCCGTTCCTGTGGCGTTCGCGTTTCAAGAACGACGATTTCGCTGCCAAGGCGGAAGCCGCCCGCGACGAGAAGGATCCGGCAAAGCGCGTGGAGCTTTATGAAGCCCTGCAGCGCGAGCACATGCAGAACAGCCCGTTCGTCTTCATGTTCCAGACGACGAAAACGGCTGCCTTCCGCAAGGGCGTTTCCGGTTTCGAACTCGGCGTTCTCTCCGAGGGCAATTCCTACCACGATGCGAAGAAAGCGTGACATTGAACAAGCGCGTCAAAAGCATATCGTCGATACTGAGCAGCGTCATTCTGACGCTGTTCGGTTTGATGGTCATCACCTTCATGATCGGGCGCGTCATGCCCGTCGATCCCGTCATTGCGGCGGTCGGCGACAACGCGCCTGAAGACGTCATCGTGCGCGTGCGTGCGGAAATGGGCCTCGACCAGCCGCTGGTCGTGCAGTTCTTCCATTATGTCTCGCAGGTCCTGCACGGCGATTTCGGCAATTCCATCCTGACCCGCAATCCGGTCTGGGTGGATATTACCCGCGTCTTCCCCGCCACGTTCGAACTTGCCACGGCAGCCCTCATTCTCGCAGCCCTGATCGGCATTCCGCTCGGCGTATGGGCCGCCGTGAGGCAGGGCAAGACGACCGACCAGATCATCCGCATCGTCTGCCTTGCCGGCCATTCCGTGCCCGTCTTCATGCTGGCGCTGATTTCGCTGCTGGTATTTTACGCCACGCTCGGCGTCGCGCCCGGACCGGGCAGGCAGGACATCATCTATGACGGCATGATCTCGCCGGTCACCGGCCTGATGACTGTCGACACGCTGCTTGCCGGCGACTGGGGCGCGTTTTACGACACACTTGCCCATATGGTGCAGCCGGTCTGCATCCTCGCCTATTTCAGCATGGCCTATATCACCCGCATGGCGCGCGCCTTCATGATCGATGCGCTGAAGGGCGAATATGTCATTACCGCCCGCGCCAAGGGGCTTTCGGCCACGACCGTCATCTGGGGGCACGCCTTCCCGACGGTTGCCGTGCAGCTCGTCACGGTTCTCGCACTCACCTATGCCGGCCTTCTGGAAGGTGCCGTGGTGACGGAAACCGTCTTCAGCTGGCCGGGCCTTGGTCAATACCTCACCGTCTCGCTCATGAACGCGGACATGAACCCCGTCGTCGGAGCAACCCTGTTGATCGGCCTGATCTATGTCGGCCTCAACCTGCTCGCAGACGTGCTTTACCGAGTAATGGATCCCCGCGTTCGATGATGTTAGCTAATTTCAGAAACTGGGCTCTGGATGAGACTCCGCATTCCCGCAGCCAGGCTGCCTGGGGAAACCGGTACCGCATCTGGCTGAACCTCAAGTCCAACCCGCTGGCGGTGATCGGTCTGACCATCATCGTCGTCTTCATCGCGCTGTCTTTGCTGGCGCCGCTCATTGCGCCTTACGATCCGGCCGCGCAGAACCTTGGCAACCGCCTTGCCTTCCCGAATGCCGAGCACTGGTTCGGCACGGATGAGCTGGGCCGTGATATCCTTTCGCGCATCCTTTACGGCGGCCGCGTCACGCTCGGCATGGTCATCGCCGTCGTTGTTCTCGTCGCGCCGATCGGCCTCGCCATCGGCTGCATCGCCGGTTATTTCGGCGGCATCGTCGATACGGTGCTGATGCGGGTGACGGACGTATTCCTGGCCTTCCCGCGCCTCATCCTCGCGCTCGCCTTCGTCGCGGCGCTGAAGCCCGGCGTCGAAAGCGCCATTCTCGCCATAGCGCTCACCGCCTGGCCGCCCTATGCGCGTCTTGCGCGCGCCGAAACAATGACGGTTCGCGGTAGCGATTTCGTCGCGGCTTACCGGCTGACGGGTGCTTCCGCCTGGCGCATCATTGCCCGTCACATCGCGCCGCTCTGCGTACCGAGCCTTATCGTGCGCATCACGCTCGACATGAGCTCGATCATCATCACCGCCGCCAGCCTCGGCTTCCTCGGCATGGGTGCCCAGCCGCCTTCGCCGGAATGGGGCGCGATGATTGCGACTGCAAAGCGCTTCATCTTCGAACAATGGTGGGTCGCCACCATTCCGGGCATTGCCATCTTCCTCGTTTCGCTCGCCTTCAACTTCCTTGGTGATGGCCTGCGCGACGTGCTCGACCCGAAGGGACATTGAGCCATGCTGGTCGAAATCGAAAATCTGAAGATCGCTTTCCAAACCCGCACCAGCCGTTTCGAGGCGGTGCGCGGTGTTTCCATGAAGCTTGGAACCGAAAAGCTCGGCATCGTCGGTGAATCCGGTTCGGGCAAGAGCCTCACGGCGCGGGCGCTGATGAAGCTTCTGCCCTCCAATGCCGATATCAGGGCCGACAAGCTCTCCTTCGACGGTATCGACGTGCTTTCCGCCAGCGAAAAGCAGATGCGCCAGATCCGGGGGAAACGGGCGGGTTTCATCCTTCAGGATCCGAAATATTCGCTGAACCCGGTCAAGACCATGGGCGCACAGATCGCGGAAGCATGGCGCGCCCACAAGGGCGGCAGCAAGCGCGCGGCCATGGAAGCGGCCATCGCCCTGCTCGATCAGGTGAAAATCCGCAATCCGCGTCAGGTTGCGTCGTCCTATGCGCATGAGGTTTCCGGCGGCATGGGCCAGCGCGTGATGATCGCCATGATGCTGGCGCCCGATCCGGAACTCCTGATCGCCGACGAACCGACGAGTGCGCTCGACGCCACGGTACAGGCGGAAATCCTGCGGCTGATCGAGGAACTGGTGTCGGAACGCGGCATGGGCCTCATCCTCATCAGCCACGACCTGCCGCTCGTCTCGCATTTCTGCGACCGCGTGGCTGTCATGTATTCCGGCCGGGTGATGGAGGAGCTGAAGGCTTCCGAACTCCTGAAAGCCGAACATCCCTATACAAAGGGACTTCTGAACTGCATTCCCTCGCTGACGCATCCGCGCGAGCGTCTTCCCGTTCTCAACCGTGATGCAGCGTGGTCCAGCCAATGATCGACGTCGATAATCTCCGTATCAAGTTCGGCGACCGTGAAGTGGTGAAGGGCGTGTCCTTCTCGGTCGAAAAGGGCGGCAGCTTCGGCATTGTCGGCGAAAGCGGCTCGGGCAAGTCCACCATCCTGCGCGCCATGGCCGGTCTCAACGAAAGCTGGGAAGGCCGCATCGCCTTTGCCGGCAAGGACGCGCCGCTGAAGCGCACGCCGAAATTCTTCCGGCAGGTGCAGATGGTGTTTCAGGATCCCTACGGTTCACTGCATCCGCGCCAGACCATCGACCGCATTCTCAGCGAATTGCCGCTGGTGCACGGCATGGACAATATCGAAAAACGCATCCAGCAGGCTTTGTCCGACGTGGCCCTCCCGCAGGCGGTGCGCTTCCGTTACCCGCACCAGCTTTCCGGCGGCCAGCGCCAGCGCGTTGCGATTGCCCGTGCGTTGATTGCCGACCCGCAGGTGCTGCTGCTCGATGAGCCGACTTCGGCGCTCGACGTTTCGGTGCAGGCGGAAATCCTGAACCTGTTGCAGGACCTGCGTGCGGCGCGCAACCTCACCTATATCCTCGTCAGCCACAATCTGGCTGTTATCGCGCATCTCTGCCCGCAGGTGGGCGTGATGCTGAACGGTGAAATGGTCGAGCAGCTGAGTGCAGGCGATCTGCGCGAGGGCCGCATCAAACACCCACATACGGAAGAGCTACGCAGCCTGAGCATCAGGCTGGAAGAGCCGGCCTGAGGGCCAGCCCCGTAGCCCGCGTTGCGCATAGATCGAGCGGGTGCCGCTCGCTTCTTCTCCCCGCCGGGGAGAAGGTCGCGGCAGCGGGATGAGGGGGCAAGCTCTCCGAAATCCGGCAATGTTGCCCCCTCATCCGACCCTTCGGGCCACCTTCTCCCCGGCGGGGAGAAGAAACAAGTGGTGACGTCGAGGCTATCGACGTCGAAACAAAGACACGAGACCGAACAATGTCACAGCAATTCGACTGGAACGCCGCTTCAACGCTTGCCGAGAGCTTCGTCTCGCAATGGGCGGGCAACGAGCCGGGCGGGGCAGTCATTGGTTTCGATCTCGGCGGCATCCGTTTCGCCCATGCGGGTGGCGTGGAAAGCCTTTCCACCTTCACACCCTTCACGCCGAAAAGCGTGGTGCGTTATGCCTCCGTCACCAAACACGCCTTCTGCGCCATGGTGCTTGCCCATTCCGATCTGATTGGGCTTGACGATCCGCTCGGCAAGCATCTGCCGGAGCTGCAATCGCCGCTCCGCGACGTCACTGTCGGGCAGGCGCTGGATATGAGCGGCGGCCTGCCGGACACGCGCGAATGCCTCTCTCTGCTTGGTCTTTCCGTCTACACCGAAACGAAGGCCGGCCCGCTTCTAGACTATCTGTCGCGGCTGACGCGACTGAACTTCGATGCCGGCAGCGAGGTTTCCTATTCGAATACCGGCTATCGTCTGGTGGAAGCGGCGCTGGAGCGCCATGGTTTCCGTTTCGACGATTTCGTGCAGGCGCAAATTGCCGGTCCGTTCGGCGTTTTCCTGAAGGCGCCGGATGTCTGGAACGATCCGGTCGATGGATTGGTACCCGGCTACTGGAAGGCGGAAAGCAACTGGCAGCTTTCGGCGGCCGGCCTGCATATTTCCGCCTCTGGCAGTCTTGCCGGCAGTGCCGAAGCGCTGACCCGCTGGCTGCAGGGCCTGATGCGGGGGGAGGGAAGCTTTGCGGGTGTTCTGGACGGGCTTTCCATTGAACGCCGTTTGGCAGATGGGCGGATGAGCGAATATGGTCTCGGCCTGCGCTGGTCGCACCTTGGCGACAGGCGCTTCGTCGGTCACGGCGGTTCGCATCCGGGATACAAGACCTATTTCTTGCTCGATCCGGAAAACGGCACGGGTTTCGTCGTGGTGTCTAACCGCGAGGATACCAATGGCTTCAAGATCGCGCTGGAAAGCATGGCGGCCCTGACAGGTCTGCCTTTGCCCAAACCCGCCGCCAGCCTGCCGGAAGGCCTTTATGTTACTGAAAGCGGACCGTGGTGGCTGGAAATCAAGGGCAGCACATCCACTTTCATCGATGGCGACGACACGCTTTATGAAGATGCCGATGGCTGGGTGTCATCGCGTTCGGCATCGTCGCCCATGCACCTGAAGCTCGAGGGTGATGCGTTTATTGGGGAGGCTGGTCACGCCGCCCGCCGCTTCCTGCCGGTAGGCGATCATGCTGTGCCCGATGATCTTTCGGGGTCGTGGCGCTCCGATGAGGGAGCGGAATTTGTGATCAGCGGCTCCTCGCTGACGATGGGCATCGGCCCAACGCGACGCAGCATGCCTCTGAAGGCACTCGGCAATGGCCGTTTCCTCTTCACGCTGATTGATGGGCCATGGACGAAGCGTGTCTGCCTCAATCGTCTGGGCGATGACCGGATCGAGCTGGTTTCCAGCCGCGCGCGGATGATCGAATATTCGCGAAGCCGCTAACGGTCTGAAATCGATCCCGTTGCGTCCCACAAACTCGACGTCATCCTCGGGCCTGTCCCGAGGATCCATTGTCGCGCGTGGTTGTGGATCCTCGGGTCAGGCCCGAGGATGACGGAAGAGAGTTTCGTGGCCGTTTATCCGCATTTTCGGCCTTCCTAAAAGGGTTTCAATCAGCCCTTATTGCTCCTAATAAAGACCCCATGTTCCGGTTGAAGGCCGGGACGACATCTTTGTGGGAGAACAGGCCCTTGGAAGTCAAATGGCTCGAGGATTTCCTGGCGCTGGCCGGAACGCTCAATTTTTCGAAGGCGGCGGATGAGCGGCATGTGACGCAATCCGCTTTCAGCCGAAGGATCAAGCAGCTGGAAGCCTGGGTGGGCGCCACGCTGGTCGACCGCGCCTCTTATCCCTCCCGGCTGACCGAAGCGGGGGTGAAATTCGTGCCGGTGGCGCAGGAAACGCTGAAACAGCTTTACCACGCCCGGCGCACACTGCTTCAGGAGGAGGGGGCGGATGCGAAGACCGTGCGGCTGACGGCGCTGCACACGCTGTCTTTCACCTTCTTTCCAGACTGGCTGAAAAGGGTAAACGAGACGGCGGGGCCGCTGTTTTCAGTTTTGAGGCCCGATTCCGGCAGCATGGAGGAAAACCTTAATTCGCTGGTGGATGGGCAGAGCGATTTCCTTTTGACCTATGCCCATCCCGAAGTGCCGATGCTGCTCGATGCGCAGACCTTCGAGTTCCGCGTGCTGGGTGCAGAAAATATCATTCCCGTTTCCGCGCCGGCGAAAGATGGTTCACCGCTGCATGAACTCGTGGAAAACGCGAAGAAACCCTTTGCTTATCTGGATTACGAAAAGGCGTCGTTCTTCGGGCCGCTGCTGCGCGATCTCTTGAGCGCGCGCCTGCCGCAGTTCGAGCGGGTGCATGAGGGCAGCATGTCGGTGGGGCTGAAAGCCATGGCAATGGCTGGCTGGGGTGTCGCCTGGGTGCCGGAAAGCCTGATGCGGCACGAGCTGGACAGCGGCACGCTGGTGCGTGCCGCCGATCACAGTTTCGATATTGCCGTCGATATCAGGCTTTATCGCTCAAGAGAGAACCGCCGCCCCGTTGTCGAGCGCATATGGGCGGTTCTCGAAGATTGATCGAGGTCAGATCGCCGTGCGGCGGGCGTTTTCGAGATAAAGCGCGCGCAGGCGGCTCACCAGCGGGCCGGGCTTGCCATTGCCAACCGGCTTGCCGTCGATCTTCGTCACTGAAACCACGAAGTTGGAGGCGCTGGTGAGGCAGGCCTCATCGGCATTCAGCGCCTCTTCCAGCGTGAAAGGCCGCTCTTCCAGCGTGAAGCCGGCTTCCTTGGCCAGTTGCAGGGCGGCAAGGCGGGTGCAGCCGGGCAGGGTCTTGTTGCTGTTGCCGCGGGTGATGATCTTCCTGTCGCCGGTGATGATATAGGCGGTGGAGGATGCGCCTTCGGTGACAAAACCGTCCTCGATCATCCACGCCTCGTCGCAGCCTTCGGCCTTGGCGATGCGTTTTGCCATTACCTGCGGCAAAAGGCAGACGGTCTTGATGTCGCGGCGCTCCCAGCGCTGGTCGGGAACGGATTTGACCGCAAGGCCCGCTTCTTCGACAGAGGTGCCGATGAGTTTCTTGGCCTGGGTGAACATCACCAGCGTCGGCTTCAAATCGGCGGAGAACAGGAAGTTGCGGTCTTCCGCACCGCGCGTCAGCTGTAGGTAGATCATGCCTTCAACAAGGTTGTTGTCGGCGATCAGGCGACGTTCGGCCTCGACGATTTCCTTCGTCGTGACCGGCAGCGGCACGTCGATTTCACGGGCGCTGCGTTCAAGCCGGGCCATATGCAGGTCGCTGTCAATCAGCTTGCCTTCGAGAACGGAGGTGACTTCATAAATGCCGTCGCCGAACAGGAAACCGCGGTCGAAGATGGAAAGGCGGGCGTCCGCCTCGGGCAGGAATTCGCCGTTGAGGTAAACGATGCGACCGGATTGGCTAGTCATGAAAACTCCGTCTGGAAAGGTCAGGCTGAAAGAAGGGTTTTGAGGGTATCGATGGAAATGGCCTCGACAGTTGAGACCTTGCCGGTTGCGGCATTGAAGCCCGTTGTCGTCGTTGCCGTGCAGAGCGAATTGAGGATCGCCTCTTCGCTCGCCTCTATGGCGGCCTCGAACAGCGGCGAAATCGCATCGTTGGAGAGTTCAGGGAAATCGGCGACGGCCTTGCGGCGCGCAGGTGTTTTGCGAAGCCGCTCGTCGGTCGAAAATGCCAGTGCATAGTCGCCGGAACCATTGCTGAGTGCGGCGCCCGTGCGGGCCAGCCCGCCGAAGCTTCTGGCGGCCAGACGCTTCAGATTGCGGGAGGAAAGCGGCGCATCGGTTGCGATGATGATGACGATCGAGCCGTCCTTGTCCTTGTGCTCCGGGCTGACATAGGGTTTGCCGCAGACCAGCAGATGGCCGCCATAGTTGGACTGTACGAGAACGCCGAGCGTATAGGTCTCCCCGGCAATCATGACGATACGGGATGCGGTTCCTATGCCGCCTTTCATGCCGAAAGCCACGGTGCCGCTTCCTGCGCCAACGCCACCTTCGGCCACCAGGCCTTTGTTTGCGTTTTTCAGCGCAGCCGAGATTTCCTCGACGGTTGGTCGCCCGGCGCGGATATCATTGAGGCGAGAGTCGTTGGTCTCTCCGACGACGGCGTTGATAGAGACGATTTTTTCATTGCCCTGCTGCGACAGCGTATGGCGATTGATCGCCTCGATTGCCCTGCCGGTCGCGAGTGTATTGGTAAGGATAATAGGCGTTTCGAGTTCACCCAATTCCTCGATCTGGGTCGAGCCGGCGAATTTGCCGAAGCCGTTATAGACCGCAAAACCCGCGGGCACCTTGTCCTGAAAGATGTTGCCGCCGTGCGGAAGGATTGCCGTCGCGCCGGTGCGGATCTTATCGCCTTCGATCACCGTGGAGTGGCCAACAAGCACACCTTCGACATCGGTAATGGCGTTGAGCGCGCCAGTCTTGAAATGGCCGGGCGGCAAGCCGATATCGCGCAGTCTCGGGCGGGTCGTCTCATGCATCGGGTCGGTCACTTTTGCGGAATTAAGGCTGGCATGTCGGGCGAGCGCAGCTTCCGAAAAGCTTTGCCTGTCCGAACGTTAGCCTAGTTCGCCGCGAAACGGCATCGCAAAAATGGAATAGTTTTATGCGGGCAACGTATGTGCTCAGGAGGCGCGCTGAGCCGGTTTCCGCTCCTGTGCCAGCCATTGCCGCATGGCCTCTTCGGCCTCTGTCCTGGTGGGCGCGCCGACGCGGCCGCCGAAGACGGTGCATTTGAGTGCGGCGGCAATGGAGGAGAGCCGGATGGCCGCGCGGCTTTCCATACCCTCAGCCATCGCAAGCGCAAAGGTGCCGTGGAAGATGTCGCCCGCCGCCAGCGTATCTACCGCCTCGACCTGCATCGTTTCCTGAAAATGCACGGTCGGATCGCCAGCTTCCGTCCAGTAGCAACCTGCTGGTCCGGCGGTGACGGCTATGAAGGTCTGCGGGTAGCGGGCGTGCAGCACCGGCAGCATGGCTTCCACGACCTCAAGCCCCGTCAGCCGGGCGGCGGCGGGTTCGGAAAAAACGATGTGGGTTGCGGCAGGCGCGAGCTTTTCAAGCGTTTCGACGGGCGCGACATCACCATCCAGAATGGCGGGTTTGCCGAGCGCGCGCGCTACACCAAGAACATCAAGCGCCAGTTCCGGCCAGCGCACATCCACCAGAACGGCGTCGAAAGTGGCGAGGTCTGCCGGCGTGCAGGAGCGCTTCTTCTCGTGCAGCCGGTGATCGTAGAAAGGCACGATCAGCCGTTCGCCACGATCATCGATTATGATTGTCGAGAGTGCGGAACGAGCACCGGCGGCGACCGTCATGCCTGATGTGTCGATGCCGCTTTCGGCGAGGTCGCGCAGGATACGGGTGCCGGTCTCGTCGTCGCCGACTGCACCCCACAGGCTGGCGTGGCCGCCCATGCGGTGCACCGCATAGGCCGCGCTGGATGCCATGCCCTCGGCAATCTGCAGCATCTCATAGGGCAGGACCTTGCCTTCGCCCTTCGGCATGTCATGGACGCGAAACAGCGTGTCGAGCACGGCAGCGCCCACGCACAGCACATGCCTGCGGCTCTCGTGTTGGCTCTCCATGCCCGTCACCCTTCTCAGTTCTCAGATTCGCTTACCGCTTGCCTTGTCGAAGAGATGCACCATTTCCGAGTCGATGGCGATATGGATCGTATCGCCGAACCGAACGTCCAGCCGCTCGCGGAACAGGCAGGCGATCTCGTCGCCCTTGCAGTTCAGCTTGGCATAGATTTCCGAGCCGGTGCCTTCAACCAGTTCGACACGGCCTTCGATCCCGCCGCTTGCTGCGCGGATATGTTCCGGGCGCACGCCGTAGACGAGGTCGCGGCCACCCAGTGCAGCGATGTCTGCGTTTGCGGGCAGGGGCAGGCTCAGGCCCTTCACCGTGCGGAACACGCCTTCTTCAACGCGTCCGCGAATGAAGTTCATGGCCGGTGAACCGATGAAACCGGCGACGAAGAGGTTGGCTGGGCGATCGTAGAGCTCCAGCGGCGCGCCGATCTGCTCGATGACGCCATCATGCAGCACCACGATCTTGTCGGCCATGGTCATGGCTTCCACCTGGTCGTGGGTGACGTAAATGGTGGTGGTGCCAATGCGCTGGTGCATGGCCTTGATCTCGCCGCGCATCTGCACACGCAGCTTGGCGTCAAGGTTGGAGAGCGGCTCATCGAACAGGAAGACCTGCGGGTCGCGCACCAGCGCGCGGCCCATGGCGACACGCTGGCGCTGGCCGCCGGAAAGCTGGCGCGGATAACGGTCCAGCAGCTTTTCCAGTCCCAGAATGGCGGCGGCCCTGTCCACCTTGGCCTTGGTTTCGTCGGCGCTCACCTTCTTCAGCTTCAGCGCGAAGCCCATATTGTCCTTCACCGTCATGTGCGGATAAAGCGCGTAGTTCTGGAAGACCATGGCGATATCGCGGTCGCGGGCGGGCAGGTGGCTGACCTCGCGCGCGCCGATGTGGATTTCGCCGTCGCTCAGCTCTTCCAGCCCGGCAATCATGCGCAGCAGGGTGGATTTGCCGCAGCCGGAGGGGCCGACGAGCACGACGAATTCGCCGTCCTTGATGTCGATATCGATGCCGTGGATGATGTTGACCGCGCCGAAGCGCTTCTGGACGTTTAGAATATTGACCGGTGCCATTGTAAAGGTTCCCGTTATAATTTGTTTGGTTCAGCCGCCCTTGACGGCGCCGGCGGTCAGGCCCGCCACGATCTGTTTCTGCGCGAACATTGTGAGCAGCAGCACCGGCAGCGTGACGATGAGCGCGGCTGCGGCCAGCGGACCCCAGCTGACCTGTTCGAAGGAGAGCATGTTGTAGACCGCGACCGGCAGGGTGCGCGTTTCACGGCTGGCCAGCACGATGCCGAAGACGAAGTTGTTCCACGAGAAGATGACCGCGAGGATGAAGGAGACGACGATGCCGGGCTTGGCAATCGGCAGCGCCACCAGCCGGAACACCTGCCAGGAGGATGCGCCATCGATGCTCGCCGCCTCTTCCAGCTCCTTCGGCGTGGTTTCGAAATAACCGATCATGATCCAGACGACGATCGGAACCGTCACCACCAGATGGATGATGATCTGCGGCCAGAGCGTGCCCAAGAGGTTCAGCCATTGGAACAGCAGGAACAGCGGAATGAGGAAGGAGAGGCCGGGCGTCATGCGGGCGATCATGATGACGACAGCGGATTTTTCCGCCTTCAGCCTTGCGATGCCGTAACCGGCGGGCACGCCGATGACGAGCGCGAGAATGGTGGCGGCACCGGTGACGAGGACCGAATTCCAGAAATAGAGGAAGAAATTATTCTCCTCGAACACTTTCACATAATTCGACCAGGCGAAACGTTCGGGAATGAGGATCGGCGGATAGGCGCCATTGTCGATTTCATATTTCAGTGACAGCGAGATCATCCACATGAAGAACAGGATGACCGGCGAGATCATCACCAGCGCCACGAAGAACAGGCCGATGCGATCAAGCGTCTTGCGTTTCAGGACTTTTGCAGACATCAGCGATCCTCCATCTCGTTCCATTGCGAGCGCTGGCGCACCATCAGAAGCACGAAGGAGAGCGCCACGATGATGATGAAGAAGACGACGGCCATGGCCGAGCCGTAACCGATGTCGTAATAAGCGAATGCCGTGTTGTAGAGATAGATGTTGATGGTTTCGGACGCCGTGCCGGGTCCGCCTTGAGTCATCGCATAGATGATGTCGAAGCTTTTGACGGCGTCGATGGAGCGGATGATGACGGCGATCATCAGGAACGGTGCGATCATCGGCATGGTCAGGTAACGGAATTTCTGCCAGGCGTTGGCGCCGTCGATTTCGGCGCTCTCATAGGGCTCGCGCGGCACGGCAGCGAGACCACCAAGCACGATCAGCATGACGAGCGGCGTCCATTGCCAGGTTTCCACCAGCACCAGCGAGGGGATGACGGTGGACTGGTTGTAGATCCATTCCAGCGGGCCGATGCCGATGAAGGAGAGCAGATAGTTCAGCACGCCGAGCTGCGGGTGGAACATCATGGTCCAGACGAGCGCGATGGCGACCGGGGTCGCCATCATCGGCATGACGAAGACGCCGCGCAGGAAACCGCGCAGCGGAAACTGCGCATCGAAAACCAGCGCCGCCAATGTTCCGAGGAACAGCGGAGCGACGACCGACAGCACGGTATAGATGAGCGTGTGCCAAAGCGATTCCCAGAACCGTCCGTCACTTGCGAGCCGGATGTAGTTCTCGAAACCGATAAAGCTCTGCTCCTGTCCGAGCGTCCAGCGATGCGCGCTCATCCAGAGCGTAAAGACCCATGGAAAAACGATCACCGCCGAGATGACGACAAGTGCCGGTATGACAAAGGGCCAGTAGTTGGGAGCAAGCCTTGCCGGCCTGCTCCCTTCCTTGCGACTGACGCCTGTTTTGGTGTTTTCGATGCTCACGGAGGCCATTATCCCTCGCTACGCGCCAGAACGGGTGCGAACTGTTCCGTCGCCTTCTTGAGTTCGGCCGCCGGATCCGCGCCACCGATCATGTTGGTGAGGCCGACGCCGTAGATGTCGCGGAACTCCGTCACCGGAATGATGACGGGCAGGGCAAGCTGCGAGACCTTGCCGGAACCGACGACCGCATCCAGCCAGGCGGCCGGCATCTTTACGCCTTCGCGCACCTTCTGGTCTTCGAGGATGGACTGGCGGAACGGAACGCCCGCACCGGCCTGCAGGAGACGTGCACCCATTTCATGGGAGATCGCCCATTGGCAGAAGAGATAGGCGGCTTCCTTCTTGCTGCTGGCTTCGACAACACCAAGACCATCGCCGAAGGTGCCGGCGGCCTGGGTTGCAGGGCCCTTCGGCATGACGCCGTAACCGACCTTGCCGACGACGCGGGATTTTTCCGGGTTCTCGATCGGCGGTGCAAAACCGACGCCATCGAACCACATGCCGATCTTGCCCTGCAGGAAGGCAGACTGCGCTTCCGCCCAGTTGAAGCCGGAGACGCCGGGAGGAGCGGCTTTGGTCATCAGGCGTTGATAGAGTTTCGCTGCCTCGACCGCTTCCTTCGATTCGGTATCGATCTTTCCGTCAGCGCTGATCGGCTTTGCGCCGTAACCCAGCATCAGCGAGGTCCAGACCGGGGTATTGGCGTTCTTCAGGCCACGGGCGACGAAACCATAGGTGTTGGTGGAAGGATCGGTGATCTTTTCCGCCGCGGTCACCAGTTCCTCGAAGGTCTCAGGATATTTCAGGCCCTTGGCTTCAAAGAGTTCCTTGTTCCAGTAGACGATCCAGTAATCCACCGAGAAGGGCAGCGAGCGCAGCACGCCGTCACTATCCTTGGCAAACAGCATGCCGGCCTCGGCGAAATCCTTTTCGACGAGCGACGGATCGGTGAGCGACGGATCCTTCAGGAAGCCGCTGATATCGGCCAGCCACTTGCCCTTTTCAAATTGACGCTTCTGAACGTGGTAGCTCAGATGCACGACGTCGAAGCTTGGCTTGCCGGAGGAAAGCTCGATGACGACCTTCTGGCGCTGCTGCTGTTCCGGCGTTGCCTCGGCATTGACCTTGATGCCGGTCAGTTCTTCGAATTCGCCGAGATATTTGATCAGCGTTTCGCTGCGTGGGCTTTTGACGAGATTGACCTCAAGCGTGGTGCCGGCGTGTTTTTTCCAGTTCACCGCTGCCGATGCCGGGCGAATGCCGAGCATCGCGCCGCCGCCAAGCGCCGCCGTGCCTGCCAGAAAGGCGCGACGCGTGGGGTTGAGCAATGAATGCGTCATGTCAGTTCTCCTCCAGATTAGCCGGAAATTCTCCTCACCCCGGCTTGTTGCTTATTTTCCTGCAATCCCGGCGCAGGACCCTCTTCAGTCCCTGCCGGAATTGCCCTAAACCGCCAGCGCCCTGTCCCTTGCGTTGCGGATATGGGCGGTCAGCCGCTCCACGGCGTCTTCGACGGATCGCCGCTCGATGGCCTCTAGAATGGCGAGATGTTCCTTCATCACCGATTTCACATGGCCGGCAATGCGGAAGCGCTCTTGATTGATGAGGCGCATCTTGATGGAGTTGACCCGATAGGCGTTCGAGATGATCGAATTGCCGAGCGCATCGATAAAGGCGTCGTGCATGCCCCAGTCCACCTGCTGTGCGTGCTGGTCCAGTTCCGGCGATTCACCGCCCTTTTCAGCCGCTTCGGCAATATCGCGATGCTGTTTTAAGAGCTTTGCGATGGTCTCGTCGGAGGCCGAACGGGTAAAGAGCGCCACGGCTTCCTTTTCGAGAAAGATACGGAACTGGAACGCCTCGCGGATGAGGTTGAGGTCGATATGGGCGACCTGCAACCCCCGCTGCGGCACGGTCTTGATCAGGCCCTCCGCCTCCAGCCGTGGAATTGCCTCCCGGATCGCGCCGAGCGGCAGACCCGTCAATTCCACGAGGCGGCGTTGCGAGATGAATTGCCCAGGGCGAACGTCGCGCGAGAGAAGGTGATGCGTAAAGCTTTCATACGCCCGTTCCCGCAATGTCTGTTCGCCGGTATCGTCCATGCTCAACCTTTCAAGGTCTGTTCAGGCGGCCTGTTTGCGAAACAGCGCGTCGAATGCGCCTTCGATCTGCCGCCGGTCCTCCGGCGAAATGGCGACGAGCGGCGCGCGCACATCAGACCAGATATTTTCCCCTGTCGTGTGTGATACCAGCACCTTGACGGCGGGTGTAACCGGGAATTTCAGAAGTTCCACAACAAGATCGACGATGCGTGGGTCGTCCTTGCCGTCAACGGCCATGGCGCGCACTTCCTGCGTCAGGAAATTGGCGACGCCTGATATCGCGCCCTGACCGCCGAGGCGAACGCCCTTGGCGAGATCGCGTTCATCGCCAATCAGGATGGCGAGATCGCCGTGCTCTTTCAGCAGACGCTCGGTATGTGCCCAATTGCCGGAGGAATCCTTCACGCCGGTGACGATTCCCGGGAAGGCCTTCTTGAGACGACCCACCAGTTCGACCGACAGTGTCACCATGGTCACGGAAGGGATGTTGTAGACGAGAATATCGCGTGCGCCCTTGCCGATCTTTTCGAAAACCGCCGAGAACCAGGCAAACAGCCCGTCATCGCTGACATTCTTGAAATAGGAGGGCGGGGCGAGAAGAATATTGCGAGCGCCTGCGTTCAGGGCCTCGGCGGATTGTTCGGCCGCATCCTCGATTGAATCCACCAGAACGCCGGTAACCAGACGGGAAGGCGCGACGCCTGCCTCGATGAAGCGGGAGAGAATGACCTGCCGTTCGCGGCTGCCGACGGAGCATCCCTCGCCGGTGGTGCCGAAGAGCGTCACGCTGTCGCAGCCATTTTCAAGGCAGCGGCGGGCATGGGCGATCATGGCGTCGATATCGACCGTTCCGTCCGTTTTGAAAGGGGTCGTCAGGGCTGCCGAAAGGCCGAATTTCTGGGTCAATTAAGATGCTCCTCCAAGATGGCTGCAGATTGATGGCATACTGACATGTTAGTTGTAAAGCGGTAATTGCAAGATGATTGTTCGGTAGGCTGGAATGGCGGGCGGATTGGTTCCGGAGGCTGCTTGATGGGGTGTGTTGCATCCGGTGAGGCATGGAATGTTTACAGCGGTTTACGCGAATGTCATTTTTCCGCTGAACACCAAAAAATGCTAAAATAAAATTTGACTGTTTCAGTAAAGATTTTTATCAGGCAATCTGTTTGTGGGATAAAGGGAAGTATCATGACCGTTGTGGAGCCGTCAGCGCCTGTGGAAGAGATCGAACAGAGCCGAGTGAAGCGCCTGAGGGCTGCGACGCGCGGCGCGCATGGCGGTCTCGATGCCTTCATCATGGCAGCGAAGCCGTTCGAGAGCCGGGAGAACTTCGGCAAATTCGTGGAAACGCAGTATCTTTTCCATCGCGATCTCGATGTCTTCTTCGCCAATGCGACGCTTGACGGCCTGCTTCCCGATCTCAAGGGTCGCCGCCGTCTTGCGATGATCGAGCAGGATCTTGCCGATCTCGGCCACGCAATTCCCGAAACCGCGGCACCGCGCTTTACCAGCGAGACGCCGTTCGATCTGCCGGAGGCCATGGGCTGGCTTTACGTGGTCGAAGGCTCCAATCTCGGCGCGGCTTTCCTTCTGAAAGATGCAGCCAAGCTTGGCCTCACCGAAGAATTCGGCGCGCGCCATCTGGCCGGCGCTCCGGAAGGACGTGGCCTGCACTGGCGCACCTTTACCGCCGCGCTTGATGAAATTGCGCTGACGGTTGAAGAGGAAGAGCGGGTTGTCGCCGGTGCGGAAGCCGCTTTCCGGGCCGTGCATGCCTATGCGCAGCAGCGCCTCGTCTGAGGTTTTGGCATAGCTTTGCGATTGTTGTCCTCATCGCGCAGACGTGCCCCGTTGCGCGGGTCTGTTCGATTGAGTCATAAAGTCCCTGCGGCCTCACCCCGGACTTGATCCGGGGTCCAGTGCGATCAAGTCCTTGATCGCGAAAGACTCCTCTCACGGCGCAGAAGCGCCGTGGCTGGATGCCGGATCAAGTCCGGCATGACGGAGGTGAGCATTTCGGATGCCGTGCACGCTCTGCGACCGTTTAGAGGGTCTCCCATTTCCCGCACATTGTGTTCGGTATTTGCTGAATAAACAGGCAAATATTTTTACCAAATGATAAAAATTTTATCGTTTAGTCAACGCTCGATGTGCTCCGAAATTTTATCCATTTGATAAAATTATTTTATTTGGTCTGGCACAGAACCTGCTACTCTTTTGTCAAGTCAGGAGACACCTGACGCTAAAAAAGGGAACAGCAAAATGGAAGTTGGTGTTTTTATCCCGATCGGGAACAATGGGTGGCTTCTTTCCGAAAACGCGCCGCAATACAAACCGAGCTTCGACCTGAACAAGGCGATCACGCTCAAGGCGGAGCAATATGGTTTCGACTTCGCGCTGTCGATGATCAAGCTGCGCGGTTTTGGCGGCAAGACCGAGTTCTGGGATTATAATCTGGAATCCTTCACGCTGATGGCGGGCCTTGCCGCTGTCACCTCCAAGATCAAGCTGTTCGGCACGGCCGCCACGCTGGTCATGCCGCCGGCCATTGTCGCGCGCATGGCGACGACGATCGATTCCATTTCCGGCGGCCGTTTCGGCATCAACCTGATTACCGGCTGGCAGCGGCCGGAATATAGCCAGATGGGGCTTTGGCCGGGCGACGATTATTTCGGCGACCGCTACGAATATCTCGGCGAATACACCACCGTTCTGAAAGAGTTGCTGACGGACGGGCAATCGGATTTCAACGGCAAGTTCTTCAAGATGGAAGATTGCCGCATGAAGCCGGTGCCGCAGGGCGATGTGAAACTCATCTGTGCCGGCTCTTCCAATTCCGGCATGGCGTTTTCGGCCAAGTTTGCCGATTACAGCTTCTGCTTCGGTGTCGGCGTCAATACGCCGAAGGCCTTCGCGCCCACCAACGAGCGGCTTTTGGCGGCAACGGAAAAGACCGGCCGTGAGGTTAAATCCGTCGTGTTGACGATGGTGCTTGCCGAGGAAAAATCCGAGGATGCCTGGGCCAAATGGGAGCACTACAAGGCGGGTGCGGATGAGGATGCGATCAAGTGGCTCGGCCTGCAAAGCGCTGTCGACACCAAATCCGGCTCCGACACCAATGTCCGGCACATGTCCAATCCCGTCTCGGCGGTCAATATCAACATGGGAACGCTGATCGGCTCCTATGAGGAAGTGGCGGCCATGCTGGACGAGATGAGCGAAGTGCCGGGAACGGGCGGCGTGATGCTGACCTTTGACGACTTCCTCGAAGGCGTCGAAAAATTCGGCAAATATGTGCAGCCGCTGATGAAGAGCCGCAAGCATGTTCTGGCCGAACTGGAGGCAGCGGAATGAGTGAAGCCGTCGTGGCGGGTTACAAGGGGCCGGAAAGCCGTTCGGAAAGCGTGACGCTTCCGGCAAGGCCGGAGCCGATCACCCTGAAGCCCAGCGAGACCGCCGTTGTCGTGGTCGACATGCAGAACGCCTATTCGACCGAGGGCGGTTATGTCGATCTTGCCGGTTTCGATATTTCCGGGGCCAAGGGCACCATTGCCAACATCAAGAAGACGCTGGATGCGGCACGGGCGGCGGGTGTTCAGGTCATTTATTTCCAGAATGGCTGGGACAAGGACTATGTCGAGGCGGGCGGCCCGGGTTCGCCCAACTGGCATAAGTCCAACGCCCTGAAGACGATGCGCAAGAGGCCGGAGCTGCAGGGCCAGCTGCTGGCAAAGGGCACGTGGGATTATGCCATTGTCGACGAGCTGCAGCCGCAGCCCGGCGATATTCTGGTGCCGAAGACGCGTTATAGCGGTTTCTTCAATACCAATATGGACAGCGTGCTGCGCGCCCGTGGCATCCGCAATCTGGTCTTTGTCGGCATCGCCACCAATGTCTGCGTGGAAAGCTCGCTGCGCGACGCCTTCCATCTCGAATATTTCGGGGTGATGCTGGAGGATGCCACGCATCATCTCGGGCCGGACTATATCCAGCAGGCGACGGTCTACAATGTCGAGAAATTTTTCGGCTGGGTCGCCACCGTCAATGATTTCTGCGGCGTCATCTCGCAGGCCGCACCCGTCAGCGCTTGATATCCAACCACAAGAGGAGAACGAAATGCCGAAGAAGATCGTCGTGCCCGCCGGCACCAGCAAACCCATCGCTCCCTTTTCGCCGGGAACCCTTGCCGATGGCGTGGTTTATGTTTCCGGTACGCTGCCCTTCGACAAGGACAATAATGTCGTGCATGTGGGCGATGCCAGCGCGCAGACCCGCCATGTTCTTGAGACCATCAAGTCCGTCATCGAGACCGCCGGCGGCACGATGGAGGACGTGACGATGAACCACATCTTCATCACCGACTGGGCCAACTACCAGGCCGTCAACACGGTCTATGCCGAATATTTCCCCGGCGACAAGCCGGCGCGTTATTGCATCCAGTGCGGCCTCGTGAAGCCCGACGCGCTGGTGGAAATCGCCACCGTCGCCCATATCGGCAAATAGGGCGAAACGGCAGATGATGCATTTCGAGGTTCATGGCCGGACTGATCCTGGGGCGCCCACAATCCTGCTGTCATCGGGGCTGGGCGGATCGGGCGCCTATTGGACGCCGCAGATCGAAGCCCTTTCCGATCATTTCCGGATCGTCACCTACGACCATCGCGGAACCGGCAGGACCGGTGGCGAGGTGCCGCTGGAGGGCGGCATATCGGCGATGGCGGATGATGTGCTGGAAATCGCTTCGGCGCTGGACCTCGATAAATTCCACTTCATGGGTCATGCGCTTGGTGGTCTGATCGGCCTCGATATCGCGCTGCGCCGGCCCGGCCTTGTCGACAGGCTTGTTCTGATCAATGCCTGGAGCAAGGCCGATCCGCATTCCGGGCGCTGCTTCGATGTGCGGATCGAGCTTCTGGAGAAATCCGGTGTCGAGGCTTTCGTGAAAGCCCAGCCGCTGTTTCTCTATCCGGCCGCGTGGATGTCGAAACATCAGGAGCGGCTGGCGCGGGACGATGCCCATGGCGTTGCGCATTTTCAGGGCAGGGCGAATGTGCTTCGGCGCATCGCGGCGCTGAGGGCCTTCGATGTGGATACCCGCCTTGGCGAGATCGGCAATCCGGCGCTAGTGGTGGGCACGAAAGACGATCTTCTGGTGCCCTACACCCGCTCCATGCGTCTCGCTGAGGGTTTGCCGCAGGGCGAACTCTGCCTTCTCGATTTTGGGGCGCATGCGGTCAATATTACCGAAGCTGACCTTTTCAACGCTCGGCTTTTGCAGTTTCTGCTACCGGCAACACGAACATTCTGACGGGATTTCCAGGACAATGACGACAGCACTCGACGACAAGGCACTTGCAGCACTTTTCACCGCGGCGCGCACCCATAATGGCTGGGCTGACAGGCCGGTCGGCGACGAGACTCTGAGAGAGCTTTACGATCTGACGAAGATGGGTCCGACCTCGGCCAATTGCTCGCCGGGGCGTTTCGTGTTCGTGCGTAGCCAGGAAGCGAAAGAAAAACTGCGGCCAGCGCTGTCTTCGGGCAATCTTGAAAAGACCATGGCAGCACCCGTCACCGTGATCGCTGCCATCGACCGCGAATTTTACGAGAAACTGCCGGTGCTGTTTCCACATGCCGACGCGCGTTCGTGGTTTACCTCCAGCCCAGCCGTCGCCGAGGAAACGGCCTTCCGCAATGCCACTTTGCAGGCGGGTTATCTCATTCTTGCGGCCCGCTCGTTGGGATTGGATACCGGGGCGATGTCCGGTTTCGACAAAGGCAAGGTCGACGAGGCGTTTTTCGCAGGTACGACGTGGAAGTCCAATTTCCTGATCAATCTCGGCTATGGCGATCCATCGAAACTCTTCGGTCGTCTGCCGCGCCTTGGCTTTGAAGAGGCCTGTGTCCTGGCTTGAGGGCCTGTTAAGGAAGGATAGTTTAGATGCAGATGATGTCTCTTGAAAAGGAAGCGGATATGGAGACGAAGACTGCACAGCAGCGCAGCCTCGAATACAGAAACGCCATGGCGCGGCTCGGTGCGGCGGTCAATATCGTCACCACGGATGGTGCGGCAGGCCGGGCGGGCTTTTCAGCGACGGCGGTTTGCAGCGTTTCCGACAATCCGCCCACGCTTCTCGTCTGCCTCAACCGCAATGCCTCCGCGTATAAGGTGGTGAAGACCAACGGCGTCATCTGCGTCAATACGCTTGCTTCAAAACACGAGGTGCTGAGCACGCTCTTCGGCGGCAAGACGCCTGCGGAAGAGCGTTTCGCCGCTGGCAGCTGGGGTGTGCTTGAAACCGGCGCTCCGGTTCTGGAGGACGCGCTCGTTTCCTTCGATTGCCGCATCCGCGAGGCGCATGATGGCGGCACGCATGATATTCTGATCTGCGAGGTTGTGGATATGAAGATCAATGAAGGTGATGAGGCGCTGATGTATTTCAACCGGCGTTACCGGGTACTTTGAGCGCGGTCCTTTGAAAGTTGGAAGTGGCGGCAGTCTACGACAAACTCCCGTGGAACGGTTCCGTTTGGCGCGGCCGTAGCATCCGCACACCGTCACCCCGGACTTGATCCGGGGTCCAGCGCGATCAAGTCCTTGATCGCGTAGGGCTCTTTTCACGGCGCAGACGCGCCGTGGCTGGATGCCGGATCAAGTCCGGCATGACGGACGAAACGTATCGTCGTTTCTCAGAAATTCGAAGGCGTTTCCGGTCTCCCGGAAACGCCCTTTCCGTTACTTGATCAGCGGCAGAAGATCGTTGATCGACTTCTTGGCGTCACCATAGAACATGCGGGTATTGTCCTTGTAGAACAGCGGGTTTTCGATACCGGAGTAACCCGTGCCCTGGCCACGCTTGGAGACGATGACCAGTTTGGACTTCCACACCTCCAGAACCGGCATGCCGGCAATCGGCGAGTTCGGATCGTCCTGGGCGGCCGGATTGACGATGTCGTTGGAGCCGATGACGATGACGACGTCGGTATTGGGGAAGTCGTCATTGATCTCGTCCATTTCCAGCACGATGTCGTAAGGCACCTTGGCCTCGGCGAGCAGCACGTTCATGTGGCCGGGAAGACGGCCTGCCACCGGGTGGATGGCGAAACGCACGGTCTTGCCGTCAGCGCGCAGCTTGCGGGTTAGTTCGGAGACCGCGCTTTGTGCCTGCGCCACCGCCATGCCGTAACCGGGAACGATGATGACGCTATCGGCGTCGTTCAGCGCTGCGGCAACGCCTTCGGCATCGATCGCTACCTGTTCGCCATCGATTTCCATCGCCGGACCCGTGGTGCCGCCGAAGCCGCCGAGGATGACCGAGACGAAGGAGCGGTTCATGGCCTTGCACATGATGTAGGAGAGGATCGCACCCGAGGAACCGACCAGCGCGCCGGTGACGATCAGGAGATCGTTGCCGAGCGTGAAACCGATGGCGGCGGCCGCCCAGCCGGAATAGCTGTTCAGCATCGAGACGACGACAGGCATGTCAGCGCCACCGATGCCCATGATCAGGTGATAGCCGATGAAGAAGGCGGCCAGCGTCATCAGCACCAGCGTCCATGCACCGGCGCCGTTGCAATACATGATGAGCAGCACGAGCGACAGGATCGCAGCGCCGGCATTGAGCAGATGTCCGCCGGGCAGTTTCTTCGCCTTACCGTCCACCTTGCCGGCAAGCTTGCCGAAGGCGACGACGGAGCCGGTGAAGGTGACCGCGCCGATGAAGACGCCGAGGAAGACCTCGACCTTCATGATCGCCAGTTCAACAGGCGTCTTGTGGGCGAGGATGGCGGAAAAGCCCGTCAGCAACGAACGCGCGGTCTCATCGAGCGAGGCGACATGCGCTTCCTCGATATGGGCGTTGAAGCCGATGAAAACGGCGGCTAGACCGACGAAGGAGTGAAGGGCTGCAACAAGCTGCGGCATTTCGGTCATCTGCACGCGGCTTGCGACGAAGTAGCCGAGCACGGAGCCGCCCGCCAGCATCAGCAGCACGACGAGCCATTGCCCGACACCCTTGCTGATTTCAGGGCCGAAGACGGTGGCGACAACGGCAAGGCCCATGCCGACGATGCCGTACCAGACGGCGCGTTTGGCGCTTTCCTGTCCGGAAAGACCGCCGAGAGAAAGGATGAAAAGAACGGCTGCGGCAACATAGGCCGCGGAAACGATACCAATGGTCATAAACTGTCCCCTACACGGCTCAGGACTTCTGGAACATGGCGAGCATGCGCCGTGTCACGAGGAAACCGCCGACGATGTTGATCGTCGCGATCAGGACGGAAAGCGAGGCGAGGATCACCACCAGCCAGTTGCCGGAACCGATCTGCAGCAGAGCGCCGATGATGACGATGCCGGAAATCGCGTTCGTCACCGCCATCAGCGGTGTATGCAGCGAGTGGCTGACATTCCAGATGACCTGGAAGCCGACAAAGCAGGCGAGCACGAAGACGATGAAATGGCTCATGAAACTTGCCGGCGCATAAAGGCCGACGAGAAGCAGGACCGCCGTGCCGGCGACGAGCAGACCGACCTGGCTTTTCGTCTGCGCCTTGAACTCGGCGCGTTCCTTGGCGTGCTTTTCCTCCGGCGTCAGTTCCTTTGCTTTTTCCTTTGGTTTCTGCGCGGCAATGGCCTGGATCTTCGGCGGCGGCGGCGGGAAGGTAATTTCACCCTGATAGGTGACCGTCGCGCCACGGATGACATCGTCTTCCATGTTGTGAACCGGCTTGCCGTCCTTGGCGGGCGTCAGATCGGTCATCATGTGACGGATGTTGGTGGAGTAGAGCGTCGAGGCCTGCGTGGCCATGCGGCTCGGGAAATCCGTGTAGCCGATGACGATGACGCCATTGTCGGAAACGACACGCTGATCGGGAACCGTCAGATCGCAATTGCCGCCGCGCTCGGCGGCGAGGTCGATGATGACCGAACCCGGCTTCATCATCGCCACCATGTCGGCGAGCCACAGTTTCGGGGCGTCGCGGCCCGGGATCAGCGCCGTGGTGATGACGATATCGATCTGCGGTGCAAGCTCGCGGAATTTTTCGAGCTGCTTCTCGCGGAATTCCGGCGAGGAGGGGGCGGCATATCCGCCGGTGGCGGCGCCGTCCTGCTGCTGGTCGGCGAAATCGAGATAGACGAATTCAGCGCCCATGGATTCGATCTGTTCGGCCACTTCAGGGCGAACGTCGAAGGCATAGGTGATGGCGCCGAGCGAGGTGGCCGTGCCGATGGCGGCAAGACCGGCAACACCTGCGCCGATGACCAGCACCTTGGCGGGCGGCACCTTGCCGGCGGCGGTGACCTGACCGGTGAAGAAGCGGCCGAAATTATTGCCGGCCTCGATGACCGCGCGATAACCGGCGATATTGGCCATGGAGGACAGCGCGTCCATCTTCTGGGCGCGGGAAATGCGCGGCACCATGTCCATGGCGATGACATTTGCGCCCTTTTCCTTCGCCTGTTCCAGAAGGTCCTTGTTCTGGGCTGGGTAGAAGAACGAGATCAGCGTCTTGTCCGAAGACAGGCGATCAATCTCCGACGTTTCCGGCGGACGAACCTTGGCGATGATGTCGGAACCGGCGTAAAGCGCATCGGCGCTGTCGACGATTGTTACACCGGCGGCGCGATAGGCGTCGTCGGAAAATCCCGCCGCCTTGCCTGCTCCGGTTTCGAGGATGCAATCATATCCGAGTTTCTGCAATGCCTGGGCGCTGTCGGGCGTCATACCGACGCGCGCTTCGCCCTCATATAATTCCTTAGGCGTCCCGATCTTCAAAATGGCTCTCCCTCTGCCTGAAAATACAGGGGGGTCATAACCTATTCAGGGGGGCTTTGTCTCCATATTGATTTTGTCTTGCCTGCGACGCAATGACAGCCCCTTGCGACAGTTCGTTCGATATTGCGGTTCGCCGCGCAATAAAAGAACCCGGCGCCTGCGCGCCGGGTTCCGAAAATGTCCGTCAGGACGTGGCTCACTCCATGGTGTGGATGTCGCGATCCTTGGTTTCCGGCAGGAACAGCAGGCCGATGACCAGCGTGATGCCTGCGAAAATGATCGGATACCAGAGACCATAGTAGATATCGCCCTTCGCCGCGCTCATCGCAAAGGCGGTGGCGGGCAGAAGACCACCGAACCAGCCGTTGCCGATGTGATAGGGCAGCGACATGCCGGAGTAACGGATGCGGGTCGGGAACAGTTCGACCAGCAGGGCGGCGATCGGGCCGTAGACCATCGTCACATAGATCACGAGGACAGTCAGAACCGCGATGATGACGACCCAGTTCACGGCGGCCGGATCGGCAACCATGGCGAAGGTGCCGCCGCCGGCAATGCTGTAGACGGCCATTTCGGCTGCTCCGGCCGTTTCCGCCGGTGTCAGCAGCTTGTCCGCCACCAGCTTGTCGGTTGCCACCATCTTCTTGTCGGTGGCGCGAACCGCGTCGGCATTGAGGCCGAGTTCCGGGTTTGCGGCAATGAAGGCGTCCAGCTTCGCATCCGGCACCTGCACCGCGCCGCGCACCAGCGGATAGCCGCTGTCGTGCAGTGCGATGTTGACCTGCTTCTGGAATGCCTTGTCCTTGGCGGCGGCATCGGCACCGGCTGCGATGGCATCGTAGCTGGCGATGGTGGCATCGCCGATCTTGACGCTCGCCGGCTGGCCGGCTGTTCCCGCAACGACGTCATAGGGAACGGAGTTGCGTGTCAGGAACGAGGTGGCGATGTCGCAGGATGTGGTGAATTTCGCCGTGCCTGTCGGGTTGAACTGGAACTTGCAGTCGCCGGGGGCGGCGGTCACGGTGGCGCGAACGGTGGATTGCGCTTCCGCAAGTGCCGGGTTACCCGCCCAGGTGAGCGCCTTGAACAGCGGGAAATAGGTCAGCATGGCGAGAACGAGGCCGGCCATGATGATCGGCTTGCGGCCGATCTTGTCGGAAAGCCAGCCGAAGATCACGAAGAAGCTGGTGCCGAGGATGAGCGCTGCCGCGACCATGATGTTGGCGGACTGGCCGTCCACCTTCAGAATGCTCTGCAGGAAGAACAGCGCGTAGAACTGGCCTGTGTACCAGACGACGGCCTGACCGATGACGGCGCCGACGAGGGCAAGCAGGGCGATCTTGGCGTTTTTCCACTGGCCGAAGGCTTCGCTGAGCGGCGCCTTGGAGGTCTTGCCTTCTTCTTTCATCTTCTTGAAGGCGGGGGATTCGTTCATTTTCAGACGAATCCAGACCGATACGCCGAGCAGCAGAACCGAAACGAGGAAGGGAATGCGCCAGCCCCAGGCGGCGAAGGCTTCCTTGCCGAGTGCGAACTGCACGCCGAGAATGACCACCAGCGACAGGAACAGTCCGAGCGTTGCCGTCGTCTGGATCCACGAGGTGTAATAACCCCTGCGGCCGTTGGGCGCGTGTTCCGCCACATAGGTTGCGGCACCGCCATATTCGCCGCCGAGCGCCAGACCCTGCAGCATGCGCAGGACGATCAGGATGATCGGGGCTGCAATGCCGATCTGGGATGCACCGGGCAGGACGCCGACGAGGAAGGTCGAAACGCCCATGATGAGAATGGTGATCAGGAAGGTATATTTACGGCCGACAATGTCGCCCAGACGGCCGAACACCAGCGCGCCGAAGGGGCGCACGAGGAAGCCTGCGGCAAATGCCAGAAGCGCGAAGATATTACGTGTCGTTTCCGGATACTGGCTGAAGAAGTTCGCGCCGATATAGATCGCGAGCGAGCCGTACAGATAGAAATCGTACCATTCGAAGACTGTTCCGAGAGAAGAGGCGAAAATCACCTTCTTCTCCTCACCCGTCATGGGACGGGCGGCGCCGCTCACGGCTGCAACGTTTGCCATTGTCTGTCCTCCACAGATGTCAAATGAGCGCATTGCGGAGCCCTGTCTCTCCTCCGGACTCCCCCTTGAGGGTGCAATGCGCATGACATCAGAGTGACAGAAAATTAACCCCAATAAGAGCGATGCTTTCGGATTATGACTTTAGTCTAATGTATAACGTGCAAAAATGTCGCGAGCCGGTTTTTGGCTGTTCGCGCCGGCGGCCCGGGACATGCCTTTTTTCTTGACACAAACAATAAACCTTCTAATAGCTTCTCGCGAAGAAGGAGCATCACCTTGAGCAGGCATGTTGCAGACATGATTGTCATGGAAGGACCGGCACAATCCGCCGGCGATGATCCGCGCCTTTCTTATTCTATCCGAATTACGGCCAAAACGACGATTAAAACCGTCTAACGTCTCTGGCCCGCCGCTCTCTCCCCGGTTTGGCTGGGGATCGAGGAAGCCGCAATGCGATGCGGGTTCCCACCTCACCCAAAAGAGGAGAGACAGAAAGAGAGCTTGATCATGGGTTTCAAAGTTGCAATTGTAGGCGCCACCGGCAATGTCGGTCGCGAAATGCTCAATATCCTGGCCGAACGTGGTTTTCCCGCAGATGAAGTCGTGCCGCTTGCCTCCTCCCGCTCGCAGGGCACGGAAGTCTCCTATGGCGACCGCACGCTGAAGGTTGCCAACCTCGAAAATTACGATTTTTCCGACACGGATATTTGCCTGATGTCGGCCGGCGGCGAGATTTCCAAGAAGTGGTCGCCGAAGATCGGCCAGCAGGGCTGCGTTGTCATCGATAACTCTTCCGCATGGCGTTATGATCAGGACGTTCCGCTGATCGTGCCGGAAGTCAATGCCGATGCCGTCGAGGGCTTTACCCGCAAGAATATCATCGCCAACCCGAATTGCTCCACGGCCCAGCTCGTTGTCGCGCTGAAGCCGCTGCATGACTTCGCCAAGATCAAGCGCGTCGTTGTCTCCACCTATCAGTCTGTTTCCGGCGCCGGCAAGGAAGGCATGGACGAGCTGTTCCAGCAGACCCGCGCCGTCTTCGTGGCCGATCCGGTCGAAACCAAGAAGTTCACCAAGCGCATCGCCTTCAACGTCATTCCGCATATCGATGTCTTCATGGAAGACGGTTATACCAAGGAAGAGTGGAAGGTTCTGGCTGAAACCAAGAAGATGCTCGATCCGAAGATCAAGGTGACCTGCACGGCCGTGCGCGTTCCCGTCTTCATCGGCCACTCGGAATCGGTCAACATCGAGTTCGAAAACGAGATCACCGCCGATCAGGCGCGCGATATCCTGCGCGAAGCGCCGGGTTGCCTCGTCATCGACAAGCACGAGGATGGCGGCTACATCACCCCGGTTGAATCTGCCGGTGAGGACGCGACCTATATTTCGCGTATCCGCGAGGATGCAACGGTCGAAAACGGCCTCAACATCTGGGTCGTTTCGGACAATCTGCGCAAGGGTGCAGCACTCAACGCCATCCAGATCGCCGAACTGCTGGTCAATCGTGGTCTCATCAAGCCCCGCAAGGCGGCTGCCTGATACCATTTTTTAAGGTTCGTTAAGTATAACCCGTCTGTTCTGTGTGGGGCAGGCGGGTTTTCTGATTGGTGACGATCACGGCCAGTTTATTTGCAGGCCTTGCTGCCGAAAGGCAATTTAGGCCGCCAAAAGGCAATTTTGGCACCTGAATTCATACAGCGGTGACGTTTTTGTTCTCGGGATGAATTCCCCAAAGGATATCGAAGGCAGATTTTGATGCGGGCAATGAAGGCAATCCTGGCTGGTGTGGCCATGGTCTCGGTTTTGGCAGCGACGCCGGTTCTGGCTGCGCAATGCGGCAATACTTCGGCAGGGTTTGAGGCCTGGGTCGGCGCCTTCAAGCAGGAAGCGGCGGGCCGCGGCGTCAGCGCTTCGGTGCTTGATCGCGCTTTCGCCGGCGTTTCCTACAACCGGGCCACCATCAGCGCCGATCGCGGCCAGCACAGCTTCAAGCTGTCCTTCGAACAGTTCATGCAGAAGCGCGGCGGTCAGACGATCATTTCGCGCGGCAAGACCATGAAGAAGAACAACGCCTCTCTCTTCGCCTCGATCGAAAGAGCCTACGGCGTGCCGGCCGGTCCGCTGCTCGCCATCTGGGGCATGGAAACCGGCTTCGGCGGCTTCATGGGCAACCAGCACACGCTTTCCGCCGTCGCGACGCTTTCCTTCGACTGCCGCCGTTCGGATTATTTCACCGAGCAGCTTTATGCAGCCCTCAAGCTCGTTGGCAGCGGCTCGCTGAACGTCAACGCCAAGGGTGCAGCCCATGGTGAAATCGGCCAGACACAGTTCCTGCCGTTGAACGTCGTGCGCTACGGCGTGGATTTCGACCGCGACGGACGGATCGATCTCGTCGGCTCGCGTGCCGATGCCCTGGCCTCCACGGCCAACTTCCTTGTCGGTCACGGCTGGCAGCGCGGTGCTGGCTATCAGCAGGGGCAGGCAAATTATGCGGCCATCCAGGGCTGGAACGCTGCAAGCGTCTATCAGCAGGCCATCGCCTTCATCGGCAAGGCGATTGATGGCCAATAAGGCCGCTTTCCAAGGACTAAGGCCCATTTTCGTCATGCCGGACTAGATCCGGCATCCAGCCACGGCGCGTCTGCGCCGTGCAAGAGTCTTACGCGATCAAGGACTTGATCGCGCTGGACCCCGGATCAAGTCCGGGGTGACGAAGTTGAATGTTATTGGCGGCGACTACGCGTCTAAATCACAGATCCGGACGACGAAAATCACCTGTCTTGCCGTCCATCACCCACAATTCGCCGGTCGAAATATCGAACCAAGCGCCATGCAGCTTGACCTTGCCGGCGGTTTCCTGCGCCTTGACGAAGGGGAAGCCGCGCAGATTGGCGATGGAGTTGCGGATGGAAACCCGTTCCAGCGCCGTCTGGCGCTCGGATGCGGTCATGACATCGTTGCTCTGGATCTGCTCGGCGGCGGACTTCACCATGTTCATCCATTTGCCGATGAAGTCGCCCGGCGACAGGGGTTCGAGATTGGGGTCGAGCGCTGCCTGAATACCGCCGCAGCGGCCGTGGCCCATGACCACGATGTCCTTCACCTTCAGAACCTGCACGGCATATTCAATGGCCGCCGAGGTGGCGTGGTATTGCCCGTCCGGCTCGAAGGGCGGCACCATGTTGGCGACGTTGCGGACGACGAAAAGCTCTCCCGGTCCGCAGTCGAAAATGGTTTCCGGCGCCGAACGGGAGTCACAACAGGCAACGAACAGGGTCTGCGGTTTCTGTCCGGTCTCGGCCAGAACGCGATATCTTTCGCGCTCGTCGGCATAGCGGCCGCTCATGAAGTTCTTGTAGCCGTTGAGAAGGTTTTCCGGAAAATCTTTCATCTATCGCAGTACCGTTGTGCTTGGACCAAGATCACGGGGCGAACCTGGTGCGTTGAAGACCAATTCCTGAAGCGCTATTTGCGCTTGCTGCGTGAAGGATGCAAGAGATGACGCATCTGCACCATGGCCATGGGTGTGGAAAGACTTGAAGAATCGGTCTCAAGCGTCAGTTCGTTCATCTCGCGTTTTTTCGTGCGGGCCAGAATTTCGAACACGCTGGCGGTGGCCAGCTGCAGCGCCTTTTCATCATCCAGGCCTTCGAGCAGGCGGGCGAGGAACAGCGCGGACATGAGGTCACCAAGCCCGTTCGGCGCATTCTCGATGGCGCGGTGTTCGGCAAGCAGGGCGTGCCTGCCGCTGAGATAAAGATTGCCGGTGCCGCCCGCCATCATCGGCACGGCCGAGGTGACCAGCATTTTTGGCGGCCCGAGTGCGAGCGCCGCATCCATGATGGCATTGTTGCTTTCAAGCTCGGCGCCGCTCATCCAAGCCAGTTCGTAGCGGTTTGGTGTTGCGACGGTCGCAAGCGGGATGAGGTGATCGCGGATGGCTTCGGCGGTTTCAAGGGGAATGTAAAGGCCGCCCAGATCGCCCATAACCGGGTCGCAGGCATAAATCAGCGCCGGGTTCTTTTCCTTCAGATTGCGGATCAGCCTTGCGACGGCGCGTACCTGTGCGACGCTTCCGAAATAACCGGTCAGAACGGCTTTGACCTCGCCAATCCATTTGGCGTTTTCAAGATCGGTCATGGCCTTGTCGAAGTCGTCGTCCTGAAAGCGCATCCGTGTAGAGGGGCCGTGGCCGGGGTGCCAGGGCATGACGATGGTGGGCACCGCCCAGACCGGATAACCCAGCGTCTCCAGCGCAAAGACCGCTGCGCGATTGCCGACGGAACCACGCATGACGTGGCTGGAAATGACGATGACGGCGCCTTGGGTATTTTCCTGCATCACGGCCTTCTTGCTTTCAAACATCGCAGAAAGCCCGCAAGAACCCCTGCCTAAAGATCAAGATGCGCTCTCATGACATATCGCAAGGCCGGTTTCCACCGTTAATCCCGCAAGGGTCTGTCCCGCAAAAGGATGGGCGGGAAGCTTGGGGTCCGCTCACCGACCGCGTCTGCATCGCCGGGTTGTGATCGCTGGACAGGCAAACCGCTCAACCATTCCGTTTAGGCATCGGGTTTTTCGAAAACCGCGATACACTTTTCGGCCCGATGCCCTATAGTTGCATTATGCTCGATCTCGTCATCGCCTACTGGCCACATATCCTTGCCGTTCTCTCCATTTTGATGGGAACCGTGGCGGCCGTGCACGCAACCATGACGAAGGAGGAGGTCCGCTCGGCGCTTGGCTGGGTGGGCGTCATCGTGCTGTCGCCGATTGTCGGTGCCGTCATCTATGCCATTGCCGGCATTAACCGCATTCGCCGGTCTAACATCACGCAGCAGCGATCCTTCATGCAGGATGAGATCATGGATCGCGTGGCGCGTCTCGACGCGAGCGGCGAACTCATCGCCGCGCGGTTCGGACGCCGTTTCGAGGCGATGAAGACGCTGGGTGACCGGGTGACGCGCCATGCGCTGACAACGGGAAACACAATCGAGCCGCTTGTGACCGGTGATGCCGCTTATGCCGCCATGCTGGAAGCGATTGGGGAGGCGAAGCGGTCGATCATTCTCGAAACATATATTTTCGACAATGACAGGATCGGCGCGCGCTTTGTGGCGGCGCTCGAAAGGGCGAAATTTCGCGGCGTTGAAGTCAGGGTGCTCATCGATGCCGTGGGCGCGCGTTACTCCGTGCCGAGCATCCTGCCGACACTCAGGGAAAAGGGCATCGTCGCCGATGTCTTCAACGGCAATGTCATCATGGGGCTTCGACTGCCCTATGCGAATTTGCGCACCCACCGCAAGATACTGGCGGTGGACGGGCGGATCGCCTTTAGCGGCGGCATGAATATCCGCGAGGGTTTCACCTTCGAATTCGGTGGCGAGAAACAATCGCATGACACCCATTTCAAGATCAGCGGCCCGGTTGTGTCTGATTTTTTCTCCATCGCGGCGGAGGACTGGCGGTTCACGACGGGTGAGCGTCTGGATCAGCCGGTCTGGGACATCGCCATTCCTGATGGCGTACCGGGATCGCAGATCGTCGCGCGGGTCTCCTCTTCAGGACCGGACAGGAGCATTGAAACCAGTCACAAGATGCTGATGGGCGCGTTTTCGGTTGCCCGTTCGTCCATTCTCATCATGTCGCCCTATTTTCTCCCCGATCGGGAGCTTATTTCGGCACTCATTACCGCAGCGAGGCGGGGGGTAGTGGTGGATATCATTGTGCCGCAGAGCAACAATCTGGTGCTTGTGGACAGGGCGATGACGGCGCAGTTCGACCAGATGCTGAAGAATTACTGCCGTATCTGGCGGGCAACGGGGGCTTTCAATCATTCCAAGCTTCTGGTGATCGATGAGCGCTGGACCTATATCGGCTCTTCCAACCTCGATCCGCGTTCCCTGCGGCTGAACTTCGAAATCGATCTCGAAGTCATGGACGAGGAATTTGCCGCGACGATCGGAAATCGCATCCGGGATGCGCGGGCGAGCGCTTTACCGGTCCGGCTGAGCGAACTGAATGCGCGCCCATTCGTTGTCCGTCTGGGGGAGCGTGTCCTGTGGCTCGCTTCGCCTTATCTTTAGAGCGCCATGCGTCCGAAAGGACGCATATAGGACGCTCTAACCCCTTTTATCTGCGCGGAGACATTGCAGCGTGAAGAAAAACGGTTTGCTCCACAGTAAAACGGCCCTGGCGAAGACCAGCAGCCTGCCGGCCTTCGTCATGCAGTCATTGCGCGACCGCCGTCAACGGCAGAATGCGGAGCAGGCGAAGACAGACCATTCCTTTCCCGTCATCGCTTCCTACAATGTGCATAAATGCGTGGGCCGCGACCGCAAGTTCGATCCGGATCGCACCAGCCGCGTCATTCAGGAAATCGGTGCTGACATCATCGCGCTGCAGGAGGCGGACAGCCGTTTTGGCGAGCGCACGGGCCTGCTCGATCTCGCCCGGCTGGAGCGGGAAAGCGGGCTCATTCCCGTGCCGGTGCAGGCCGGGGTAAAGGCACATGGATGGCACGGCAATGTCGTGTTGTTCAAGGAAGGCGCGGTGAGGGACGTTCATACGCTGAAATTGCCGGGGCTTGAGCCGCGCGGTGCGCTTGTCGTGGAACTGGACCTGAAAAGCGGCGGCACGCTGCGCATCATCGCCGCGCATTTCGGCCTGTTGAGACATTCCCGCGCCCAGCAGGCGAAGGCGCTTATCGGTCTTCTGGACGCGCGCGATGAATGTGCGACCATTCTGATGGGAGACCTGAATGAATGGCGCCTCGGCAACGGTTCGTCGCTCAATACGTTCAGGGACGCTTTCGGCGTCCTGCCACCCGCCGTGCCGAGCTTTCCGTCCAATCTGCCGGTGCTGGCGCTAGACAGGATCATCGCCAATCGCGAGGGGCTGATCGAGCAGGTGGAGGCGCATGACAGCGCGCTGGCGCGCATCGCCTCGGACCACCTGCCGCTGAAGGCTGCAATCCGGACTGACCTGCTTCCGGCCTAGGCCCTGTTGACAAAGTCCTCCGTCGTCGAGAAATATCCGGCCCGTCAAGCGTTCGGAGGGATGCGTTGCCACCGTCTTCAGCAGTTTTCGAGAAGTACCGATCCGCGCTTATATCGCAACCGTTGTCGGCGGTCTGGCGAGGTCATGGCTCAGCGATTTTCTTGGAGTTTGGCCACTTGTCTCCTCGAGTGAAGCGCGATGGGTCTGCCGGAAATCCACGGGGCGACCTCACCGTCATGATCCAGTGGAGTTGGCGAATTGAAAATGAGGACGCTATCCTGTGTGGGAGCTGGAGCGACGAAGAAGGTTGGGAAGCAGTCTTCAAGTCGCTGATCGGCCGCAAAGTTCAAGATGCCTCGATATACGGGCGACTTCCGGAACTCTCGATTGCGTTGACCGGTGGCCTTTATGTAGCGTCGTTCATGACCGCCGAGGGCCAGCCCGAGTGGACCATATTTGATCGTTGCGCCGAGCAGCAGAAATCCAGCTACATCGCAGTTCGCAATGGCCAAATTTATGAAGACTTGGATGCGGAAATGGCTTTCGTCATCGCCGACCCGATTCTAAAATCTCCTGAAGCATGATTCAATACTTCCTTTTAGGAGGATGCTTTGGCTCGTGGAGACCTGACCGATCCAGAGTGGCGCATAATAAGTTCCCGCAATATCAGGTAAAGCGTTCAGAGCCTGTGCGCTGCTGTGAGGTGGCTGCGCGAACGGGCTTCCAACAACGATGTGCGAATGGCCTCCATCAGCCGCTCGCGGTTGTTTCTGGTCTTGCCCCTGTCCAGATTCTGCGCGGAAAGCGCCAGGTCCAGACCTTCATGCATCACTATCGAATAGGCAACGGTTGTTGCCCAGGATTCGTAATCCTGCTCCATCATGTAGCCCCTGAACTAAATCATTTAGTCCGAATCACCCTGTTCTTGGAAATTACCACAAAATACAAAGCATAAAATAGCATTGTTTCTTTTGATGTTCGTCAATGCGGCCGAATATATTAAGCTTCCGGAGCTTCTAGTGAGATACAATGTCCGGATTGTTATCGCTTAAGTATTTGAAACAGATTCTATTTCAGAAAAATCGCATGAACGTTTTGTGTCATGAAAAACGCCGCGCATCGGGGGATGCGCGGCGGGCTTGCGTCGAAGGTTGCGGTGGATGGGAGGTTAGGTTTCAGCCGGCCTTTTCGAGCTTGTAGTCCGAATTGGCCGGTTCTTCCTGCTTGTGCTGGATGAGCGGACGGTTGCCCGCCAGCTTGCGAACCAGCACATAGAATACCGGTGTCATGAAGATGCCGAAGAATGTCACGCCGATCATGCCGGAGAACACCGCGACACCCATGGCGGCGCGCATTTCCGCACCCGCACCGGTGGAGATGACCAGCGGCACCACGCCCATGATGAAGGCGAGCGAGGTCATCAGGATCGGGCGCAGGCGAAGCCGGCTTGCCTCGACCGCTGCCTGAAGCGGCGTTCGTCCCTCGAATTCCAGCTCCCGGGCGAATTCCACGATCAGGATCGCGTTCTTCGCCGAGAGGCCGACAAGGACGACAAGGCCGATCTGCGTAAAGATGTTGTTATCCCCTCCCGTCAGCCAGACGCCGGTCAGGGCTGCCAGCACACCGAGTGGCACGATCAGAATGATCGCGATCGGCAGTGTGAGGCTTTCATATTGCGCAGCCAGGACGAGATAGACCAACAGCAGCGCCAGCGGGAACACGACGATACTGGAGTTGCCAGCCAGAATCTGCTGGTAGGTCAGGTCCGTCCATTCGTAGTCGATGCCGGCGGGCAGGGTTTCGGCAAGGATTTTTTCAATCGCTGCCTGTGCCTGTCCGGAAGAGTAGCCGGGTGCCGGACCGCCGTTTATATCGGCCGCAAGGAAGCCGTTATAACGGTTGGTGCGTTCCGGTCCCGTCGTCGCATCCACCTTCAGCAGCGTCGACAGCGGGATCATCTGACCCGTTGCGGAGCGCACCTTCAGGCGGCCGATATCTTCCGCATGGGCGCGGAACTGCGCGTCTGCCTGCACACGCACGCTGTATGTCCGCCCGAAGGCGTTGAAGTCGTTGACATAGAGCGAACCGAGATAGATCTGCAACGTCTGGAAGACGTCGCTGACGGAAACGCCCAGCTGCTCGGCCTTGGCGCGGTCGAGGTCGGCGAAGAGCTGCGGCACATTGATCTGGAAGCTGGAGAAGATACCCGCCAGCTCCGGTGTCTGATATGCCTTGGCGATCACCGCCTTTGTCGCTTCATCGAGCGTCTGGTAACCGTAACCGGCACGATCCTCGATCTGCAGCTTGAAGCCGCCCGTCTGGCCGAGACCGTTGACCGGCGGCGGCGGGAACATGGCGATGAAGGCATCCTGAATGCCTGCATATTTCTGGTTCAGCTGCATGGCGATGGCGCCGCCCGACAGTTCCGGCGTCTTGCGGTTTTCGAAGTCGTCAAGAACCGCAAAGACGATGCCCGAGTTGGAGCCGATGGTGAAGCCGTTGATCGACAGGCCGGGGAAAGCGATGGCGTGGCTGACGCCCGGCTGTTCAAGGGCGATGTCGCTCATCCGCTTGATGACGCTTTCCGTGCGGTCAAGTGTTGCTCCATCAGGAAGCTGGGCAAAACCGATCAGATACTGCTTGTCCTGCGCCGGCACGAAGCCGCTCGGAACGGTGCTGAACATGCTGTAGGTGGCCGCGACCAGCGCCATATAGACCATCATCACCAGGCTTTTGCGCGTCACCAGACCGCCCACGGTTTTGCCGTAGCCATTGGAGGCGGCCCCGAAGGCGCGGTTGAAGCCACGGAAGAACCAGCCGAAAAGCCGGTCCATGACGCGGGTCAGCCAGTCTTTCGGCGCGCCATGTTCCTTCAGCAGCAGGGCTGCAAGAGCGGGCGACAGCGTCAGTGAGTTGATCGCCGAAATGACGGTGGAGATGGCGATGGTCAGCGCAAACTGCCGGTAGAACTGTCCGGAAAGGCCTGAGATGAAGGCGAGCGGCACGAAGACGGCGACCAGAACCAGCGCAATGGCGATGATCGGGCCGGAGACTTCACGCATCGCCTTGTAGGTGGCGTCACGCGGTGACAGTCCGTTTTCGATGTTTCGCTCGACGTTTTCGACGACCACGATTGCGTCATCCACCACGATACCGATGGCGAGCACGAGCCCGAACAGCGTCAACGCGTTGATGGAGAAACCGAAGGCATACATGACGGCGAAGGTGCCGATGATCGAGACCGGGACGGCGATCAGCGGAATGATCGAGGCGCGCCAGGTTTGCAGGAAGAGGATGACGACAAGCACCACGAGGCCAACGGCCTCGAGGAGTGTGTCAACGACCTTCTCGATGGAGGAGCGTACGAATTTTGTCGTGTCGTAGACGATCTCGTATTTTACGCCATCCGGCATCGCCAGCTGCAGATTGTCCATGGTGGCACGGACATTGTCGGCGATTTCGATGGCGTTGGAGCCCGGGGCCTGCAGCACGGCGACAGCGACGGCGGGTTCGCCGTCGAGCAGCGAGCGCAGCGTATAGTCGGCAGCACCGAGCTCGATGCGGGCGACATCGCGCAGGCGGGTGATTTCACCGTTGGCGCCGCTCTTGACGATGATGTTGCCGAATTCCTCCGGCGTCGTCAGACGGCCCTGGGCATTGACGTTGAGCTGCAGGTCGACGCCGTTCGGGCTTGGGGAAGCGCCGATGACGCCGGCTGCGGCCTGCACGTTCTGCTGGCGGATGGCGTCCGAGACGTCGCTGGCGGCGAGATCATGCTCGGCAACCTTCTGCGGATCGAGCCAGACGCGCATGGAATAGTCACCCGCGCCGAAGACCTGAACCTGGCCGACGCCTTCGATACGGGCGAGCCGGTCCTTGACGTTCAGCGTTGCATAGTTGCGCAGATAGGTGATGTCATAGGCATCTGTCTTCGAGACGAGGTTGACGACCATGATGAAGTCGGGCGAGCTTTTGACGGTGGTGATGCCGAGTGCGCGCACTTCCGCCGGCAGGCGCGGTTCGGCCTGCGACACGCGGTTCTGCACCAGCTGCTGCGCCTTGTCGGGGTCGGTGCCGAGCTTGAAGGTGACGGTCAGCGTCAGCACGCCGTCGGACGTCGCCTGGCTGCCCATATAGAGCATGTCCTCGACGCCGTTGATCTGTTCCTCAAGCGGCGTGGCGACGGTTTCGGCGATAACGGCCGGGTTCGCGCCGGGATAGGTGGCGCGGACGACGACGGATGGCGGAACGACTTCCGGATATTCGGAAATCGGTAGGGCGCGCATGCCAAGAAGGCCCGCCACCACGATCAGGATCGATAGAACGCCGGCGAATACCGGCCTATCGACAAAAAATCTGGAAATATTCATATCCAGTCCCTCTCCGGGTATATTTTGGAATGCAAAGGCCGTTCCGGCGGCTTTTCTGCCGCCGGTGAAGGCCGGTTCTGTCTGAAGGGGCGTCTCGCGAAAGCGCGGGACGCTTACTGATCAAAGAGGAGGGTTACTGCGAAGCAGCAACCTTGTCTTCCGCTTGTGGTGCGATGGTCGCACCGGGACGAATGCGCTGCAGGCCGTTGACAACAATCGTATCACCGGCGGCAAGGCCGCTATCGATGATGCGCTGGCCATCGGCCGGTGCGCCCGGCTTGATCTGGCGGTAGCTCACCTTGTTTTCGGCATCGACCACGAAGACGAACCGCTTGTCCTGATCCGTGCCAATGGCGCGGTCGCTGATGACGATGCGGTTTTCCGGCTTCGGTTCACCCATGCGAACCCGAACGAACTGGCCGGGAATGAGCCTGCCATCAGGGTTCTCGAAGACGGCGCGCACACCGATGGTGCCGCTTGCCGAATCCACCTGGTTGTCGATGAGATGCAGCGTGCCCTTGATCGGCGTGCCTTCATCCGAAAGCGTGCCGATTTCCACCGGGATCTGTTCCAGAGCGGGCAGGGCGTCGGTCGTCTTCGGCAGTTCGGACAGCGCCTTCGCAACCGTTCCTTCGCTGGCGTTGAAGCTGGCATAGATCGGGTTGACCGAAACCAGCGTCGTCAGGGCAGGCGATGTCGAGCCGGCGGCAACAAGGTTGCCGGCGGTGATCTCGATCCTGCCGACCTTGCCGGAAACCGGCGCGATGATCTCGGTATAACCGAGATCAAGCTGGGCCGTCGTCAGTGCGGCGCGGGCAGCGCGAAGCTGGGCTTCGGCATCCGCAAACGAGCTTTGCCGCTGGTCGAGATCGCTCTGGGAGATCGTGCGATTGTCGGAAAGCCTGCGGCCGCGGTCGAGTTCCGTCTTGGCAAGGCTGACCTTGGCCTCGGCGGAGGCGACCTGGGCTTCAGCGCCCAAAACCGCGGCCTGATAGGGGGCCGGATCGATGGTGAAAAGGGCGTCGCCTTCCTTCACCAGCGCGCCTTCGCGGAAATGCACGGCCTTGATCTGGCCTGCAACGCGGGAGCGGATCTGCACCCGGTCAACGGCTTCGAGACGGCCGGAAAACTCTTCCCAGCGCATCACATCGCGGCTTTCCACCTTGGCGACGGTAACAGGGATTGCGGGCGTTTCGGCAGGCGTGGAGGCAGCCGTCGCATCGCGGCTGGCGGGGAGGTCGAAAATGAGTGCTGCGGCTGCAACGGACATAGCAAGTCCGATACCGGCGCCCGTCAGGGCCCGGCGCTTTGTGGTCAGCGTCATGGGTTTCTCCTTGGCTCCGATCAGGAGCCGATCAGTTTCTCAATAAATGCTGTATTCAGTGTTTTATCTGGTCAACGAAGGTCTTGAACTCCGAACAGACGGATGAGACCCATCCGCCGCCCTCTCCTTGATAAAGCCCCGTCCAGCCGATGCCGGCGGGAAAAACATGCTGCCGGACGCTGACACCGGAGGCGATGAGCCTGTCGGCATAACCGACCGTTTCGTCGCGCAGAGGGTCGTCCTCGGCGGTAAAGATCAGCGCCGGCGCCACCCGGTTCAGCCGCGTGCACTGGCAGGGCGCGGCATAGGGGTGGAAAAACCCGCAGGCCTTGGCAAGGTAATGGCTCCAGCCATCCGCCCAGCGCTGGCGCATGCCGATCCTGTCCGCGTCGCGGAAGGATTCCGTCGTCATCATCGGGTCGATCATGGGCGACAGAAGTATTTGACCGGCAAGCTTGCCCGGCATGCGGTCCCGGGCCTTGAGCGCAAGTCCCGCCGCCACATTGCCGCCTGCCTCTTCACCGGCCACGAACAGCAGCGATTTCGCGCCGCCATAATGCTTGCGGTCCCGGCTCAGATGATCGAGCGCTTCGAACGCGCAATCCATCGCCATCGGAAACTCGTTGCCGGACGGCTTGCTATAGTCAGCCTCGACAACGATCGCGCCGCTCTCCGCCAGGGCTCTTGCTACCGGAAGCTCCGGGCAATTGCCGCCCTTTTCAAGAAACGAACCGCCACGCAAATAAAGGATCACGGGTGGGTGGCTGCAGAGGCCCGCACTTTCATATCGGCGCACGGAAAGCTCTGATGTGGAGCCCCCACAGCGTTCGATATTTTCCCAGTGCGCTTTCATCTGATCCGGTCCCGTGCACCGCCATCGGCAGCTCACCATATTTGCAAAATCTAGAATTCATATTATTGTTCGGGAGAAAACGATCAAGTACGTCAAAATGAAAACACTATTCCAAATAAACGGATAATAGCACCATGGATCAGCTTTCTGCCATGCGGGTCTTCACACGTGTCGTCGAAACCGGCAATTTCAGCCGTGCCGCGACAGCGCTGAACATGCCCAAAACCACCGTCACCAACATGGTGCAGGCGCTTGAGGCGCATTTGCAGACGACGCTTCTCAACCGCACTACGCGACGGGTCATGCTGACAACGGACGGCGCTCTCTATTATGAGCGGGCCTCGCAGATTTTGTCGGAAATCGAAGAACTGGATGGCAGCATGTCCAGCGCGCAGGTGCAGCCGTCAGGCCGGTTGCGCGTGGAAATGGCCGGTGTCTTCGCGGACCTCGTGGTTATCCCACATCTTTGCGAATTTTACCAGCGCTATCCACAAATCCGTCTCGATCTGGGCGTCGGCGACCGGCTGGTCGATTATATCGCGGAGAATGTCGATTGCGCGCTCCGCGTCGGCGTGCTGCGCGATCAGTCGCTGATTGCCCGAAAAGTCGGCGAGTTGAGATTCGAGACCTTCGCCGCCCCTTTCTATATCGAAAACTTCGGCATGCCGGAAAAACCGGAGGATCTGGAGAACGGCCACTATTGCGTGGGTTACCTCAACGCCACCACAGGCCAGATCATGCCGGCCTCCTTCGACAACGGCGTTCGCAGCGTCGAACTGACCCCGAACTATGTGGTGTCAGTCAATGACAGCCGCACCTATCTCAACGCCGCACTTGCCGGCATGGGCATCATACAGCTTCCCGTCTTCATGGTGAAGGATGCGCTGGCAAAGGGGGAGCTGGTGCCGGTTCTACCGGAATGGCGGCGCGAGCCCATGCCTATTTATGTCGTTTATCCGCAGACCCGGCATGTGACCAACAAGGTCCGCGTTTTTGTCGACTGGCTGGCCAAGCTGGTTCATGGCCTGGTTTGAGGTTCCCTTACCGGCAGGCCGCCATTTATGCCAGTCATCTCCCCACCCTCGCAGCGACAAAATCGATGAAGGCGCGAACGCGCGCTGCAAGATGTTCATGGCCGGCATAAACGGCGTGGATCACCTCCATCTCCTCGGCATTATAATCCTCCAGCACAGGCACGAGCAAACCGGCCTCGATGTCCGGTTCGATGTGAAATTCTCCGACCCTTCCGAGCCCGAGGCCTGTCAGGCAGAGCCTTCGCATCGCCATGCCGCTGTTGACCGAGACGTTACCGGTGATGGGGAGGCGGTACACCTCCGTCGAGCCAGGATCGCGGAAGGGCCATTCGTTGAGGCTGCGGCTGAAATTGAAGCTGAAGCAGTTGTGGTGCATCAAATCCTGCGGCGTTTCCGGCATGCCGTGTTTTTCGACATAGGCGGGGGAGGCGACGATGACCCGGCGGACTTCCTTCAGCTTTCGCGCCTTAAGGGACGAATCTCCCATGCTACCGGAGCGGATGGCGATATCGGTGCGCTCCTCGATCAGGCTGATGACGCCGTCGGTCAGCGAGATATCCAGCTCGATTTCCGGATAAAGTGACAGGAATTCTGGCGCGAGCGGCAGGAGGTAGCGTTCGCCGAAACCGAGCGTGGCGTTGATGCGCAGCAGGCCGCGCGGCATCACCTTGCCGCCGCTCGCCACGATCTGCTCTGTCTCGGCTATGTCAGCAAGAATGCGCCGTGCTCGGGAAAGATAGATTTCTCCCTCGGGTGTCAGCGTCACAAGCCGGGTGGAGCGAGCGAGAAGGCGGGTGCCGAGACGGTCTTCGATGCGGGTGACGAGTTTGCTCACTGCCGAGGGGGAGAGCTTCAGCCTGCGTCCGGCGGCGGAAAAACTGCCGAGTTCGGCTGCCGCCACGAAGACTTCCATTTCTCCGGCCCGATTGTCCATCGCCGCACCACCTGTGAAACTAATTCAAAGGCCTTTATCCGATCTTGCCGATTATCATGCAAGTCCTCGTCCCCCATATTGCGCTCATACATTTGATTCAACCGAACAGCGCCTGCTGTTAGAACGCCCGTGATCGATATCGGGGCGAAGAGGTATTCGTCATGCCATTGGCCATATTTGCCTTGACGATCGCGGCTTACGCGATCGGGACCACGGAGTTCGTCATCGTCGGCCTTTTGCCGACGGTCGCCAACGATCTTCATATCACCCTGCCGCTTGCCGGCCTCATCGTCAGCGTTTATGCGCTCGGCGTTACTTTCGGCGCACCGATCCTGACCGCGCTTACCGGCAAGATAGAGCGAAAGCCGCTGCTGCTCGGCCTCATGGCCCTGTTTATCGTCGGGAACACCGCCGCGGCGCTGTCGCCGAGCTATGAGACGCTTCTCGTTGCGCGGGTGCTTGCCGCCTTCGCTCATGGCGTTTTCTTCTCTGTTGGTGCGACGATCGCTGCCGACCTCGTGCCGGAAAACCGCCGTGGCTCGGCGATTGCCATGATGTTCATGGGGTTGACCGTCGCCATCGTCACCGGCGTGCCTATCGGCACCTATATCGGTCAGATCTTTGGCTGGCGCGCCACCTTCTGGGCCGTTGCCGCTCTCGGTGTTGTCGCTTTTGCCGGCATCGCGTCCCTGTTGCCTTCGACGCTGAAGAAAGCACCGCCTGCAAGCCTCCTCGATCAGGTCCGCGTGCTCGGTTCCGGTCGTCTGCTGATCGTCTTTGCCATGACTGCGCTCGGTTACGGCGGTACCTTCGTCGCCTTCACCTTCCTGGCGCCGATCCTTCAGGACGTCACCGGCTTCTCCGAAAAGAGTGTCAGCCTGATCCTTGTGCTCTACGGCATCGCCATCGCTGCCGGTAACATCGGTGGCGGCAAGATCGCCAACAGCAACCCGGTCAGGGCGTTGATCGGCCTCTTCCTGGCGCAGGCCATCGTCCTTCTGGTGTTTTCGTTCACCGCCGTCTCGCCGGTCCTGACCCTGATTACGCTGGTGGCGCTCGGCTTCCTGTCCTTCGCCAATGTTCCCGGCCTGCAGCTCTATGTCGTGCAGCTGGCCAAAGAACATCGTCCCGGCGCCGTTGATGTCGCCTCCGCGCTCAACATCGCCGCCTTCAACCTCGGCATCGCCATTGGCGCATGGCTTGGTGGTCTGGTGGTGGAATCGCCGATGGGTCTTGTCGCAACCCCATGGGTCGGCGCCATCCTCGTCGCCGTCGCCCTGCTCCTCACCCTCTGGAGCAGCGCCCTCGACCGCCGCGCCGCGCTCACGCTGAAAACGGCTTAAGCTTTTCACACCAATTCCCGGCCATTCCCAAGGCTGGCCGGGGCAAACTCACAGGAGAAAATATATGTTTGATGTCACCGCGAACGGCGCTTCGATTCCGGCGCTCGGCTTCGGCACCTTCCGCATTCCCGGTCCCGATGTTCTGCGGATCGTTCCGCATGCGTTGAAAGCCGGCTTTCGCCATATCGATACCGCGCAGATTTACGGCAACGAGGCCGAAGTCGGCGAAGCCATCGCCGGTTCCGGCGTGGCGCGAGGCGAGATTTTCCTGACCACCAAGGTCTGGGTGGAAAACTACAAGCATGACGCCTTTCTCGCTTCTGTCGACGAGAGCCTTAGGAAGCTGAAGACCGATTATGTTGATCTGCTGCTGCTGCACTGGCCGAGCGACGCGGTTTCGCTTGCCGAACAGATCGGCGCGCTGAACGACGTCCGCGACGCGGGCAAGGTGCGCCATATCGGTGTTTCCAATTTCAATACGACGCTGATGACCGAAGCGGTCAGTCTGTCAAAAGCGCCGATCGTCACCAACCAGATCGAATATCACCCCTATATCGACCAGGACGTGGTGATCGCAGCGGCCAAGGCCGCCGGCATGTCGGTCACGGGTTATTACGGCATGGCCGACGGCAAGGTTTTTGCCGATCCGGTGCTGAAGGATATTGCGGCAAGCCGGGGCAAGTCGGTGGCGCAGGTGGTGCTGCGCTGGCTGATGCAGCAGCAGGGTGTTGTCGCTCTTTCGAAAACAGTCAGCGAAGCGCGCGTCGATGAAAACCGCGCGATCTTCGACTTCACCCTGTCGGCCGATGACATGGCGGCGATCCGCGCTCTTGCAAAGCCGGACGGTCGCATCGTTTCGCCCGATGGGCTTGCACCCGTCTGGGACGAGGTCGCCTGATCATGACGGGCCGGGAGGGCAAACCTCCCGGTCTGGTGTTTTCGCGGGGGGACTGCGGCACATTACGAGACAGGAAACGCGCCAAATCGCAATGCATCAGCCATGGCGATGGCTGTCGACGATTTGCTTGATCTGGAAAACTGGAGCGGGCGAAGGGATTTGAACCCTCGACCCCAACCTTGGCAAGGTTGTGCTCTACCCCTGAGCTACACCCGCTCAAAAACCGCTGGTCCGGGGTAGTTCGCTGGACTGCGGGCCGCCGAAGCGGCGACGGGTGCTATATCGCTCAATCGTTTTTGGAATGCAACAGTTTCTTTGTGGTTTCGGCGGAAATTCGTTTGTCGCTCGCTCTTCTTCAATCGACGTGACCGAAGTTGATGAAGAGGCCGGGAGTCACCGTGAAGCCATTGTTAGAATTGGCGTTTGCGGGATCGCCGCTGGCGATTGCCCGCTGTGTAACGGAAAAAATCACCTATTTACATTTGGTTAAAATCTGATTCGACAAGTGATTCGTTCGGGTGTACAAATTGCCTGTCCACAAGAAAATCGAACGATATTTGGAACGATACTTGGCATATCATCATCGGGAGGATGAGCCTTGTCGTACGCAGCTTTTGAACGGGTTGGCGCACAATTGTCGCCAGAGCAGATCACCGATCTGCAGACTATTTTCGATGGCGTATGTTTCGAATGCTTTCAAGACCGCAGCAGCCATGTTGCCAATGAGTGCGCGGCGGTTTTGATCCGTAGCGCCCAGCGCGGCATTCTTGACCATGAGATGTTGCGCGATATCGGTCTTGCGGTTTTACGTCGGCATTGATTGCGCCATATTACAATAAAAAAGCGCCCGAGCATCTCGGGCGCTTTCGTGTGTGTTGTGGCGAGAGCCGCTTCCGGCTCAGCTCTTTTCCTGAACATGGGCTTCGAGGAACCACAGCGACTTGTCGAGATCGCGCGAGGCGGCGGTGAAGATGTCAGCCGTCGTCGGGTCGCCGGCCTCGTCGGAATCGTCGATCGCCTTGCGGATCATGTTCGCCACGTCGCCATAGCGGGCGATCAATTCGTCGAGATGGTCGTGGATCTTGTAGATATCGGTCGGATAGGCCTTGAGCTTCGTCGTCGAGGAGACGGATTGCAGGCTGCCGAGCGCCGTGCCGCCAAGCTGGACCACACGTTCGGCGATGGTGTCACCGTGATTGTCGAGCTGGGCGCGGAAGGTGTCGAGAAGTTCGTGGACGGCAATGAATTGCGGACCCTTCAGGTTCCAGTGGGCCTGTTTGGTCACCAGCGCAAGGTCGATCACCGAAGCCAGCGATTCGTTCAGAATGCCGATTACGGTCGACTTGGCGTTTGAAGGCAGGTCGTTCTTCGTCTTGTGCGTCTTCATCGATGTCTCCTGAAGTTGCGGACGGAATGCCGCTTTGGAAAAGTCCGTCGTTTAACGTCCGGGCCCTTGGCCCTGTTCCATGTTAGGCAATGCGACAGTAAAAATCCTGCGCAATCATCATGTCATTCATAAAACAGGCAGATGCGTCGGCCGTCGATTTCGTTGACGCGGATTGGCATGTCGTAGATGTCCTTGAGGATATCCGGCCGGATGATCTCTTCCGAAGGCCCCTGATGGCAGATACGGCCCTCACGCATGGCGATGATGGTGTCGGAATACCAGGAGGCGAAGTTGATGTCGTGCAGCACCAGAACCACGGTCTTCTTCAATTCGTCGGCGGCGCGGCGCATGATCTTCATCATGCCGGAGGCGTGTTTCATGTCCAGATTGTTGAGCGGCTCGTCGAGAAGCACGTAATCCGTATCCTGACACAGTACCATGGCCACGAAGGCGCGCTGGCGCTGGCCGCCGGAAAGCTCGTCCAGAAAACGGCCGGCAAGGTTTTCGAGATGGAGATAGTCCAGCGCCCGGTCGATATGGACCTTGTCCTCGATGGTGGGGCGGCCCTTGGAATAGGGGTAACGTCCAAAACCCACGAGATCACGCACCGTCAGGCGCGAGGAGATGTGGTTGTCTTGCCTGAGGATCGAGAGCCGCTTTGCCAGCGTGTCCGAAGGGGTTTTGGTCACATCCAGCCCATCCACCGTCACGGTTCCCGCATCCATGGACATCAGCCGCGCCACGATGGAGAGCAGCGTGGATTTTCCTGCGCCATTAGGCCCGATGATGGAGGTGACGCCGCCTGCCGGAATAGAGACGGTGACGCCATCGACTACAACCGTGTCGCCATAGGATTTGCTGATCTGACTGGCGATGATCATCGCGCACCCCGTTTGAGAATGAGACCGATAAAGACGATTCCGCCCAGGAATTCGATGATGATGGACAGTGCCGTATCGAAGGCGAATATCCGCTCCAGAACCACCTGACCGCCGACGAGGCAGATGATGGCGATGAGGATCGCCGCCGGCAGCACATAGGCATGTTTGCCGTTGCCGGTGAGATAATGGGCAAGGGCCGCGACCAGCAGTCCGAAGAACATGACAGGGCCGACGAGTGCGGTGGAGACGGCGACGAGCACGGAGACCAGCACGAGGATGATGGTGACCGTGCGTTTATATTCGATGCCGAGGCTGATGGCCGTTGCCCGGCCGAGTGAAAGGACGTCGAGCGTGTGCAGGAGCCGCAAGCCGATGACCGTCACCATGCCGATGATGATGACTGAAACCGTCAGGAGTGTCGGATCGATGGAATTGAAGCTGGCGAACAGCACATCCTGCAGCACCGTATATTCATTGGGGTCGAGCACGCGCTGCATGAAGCCGGAAAGGCTGCGGAAGAACACGCCGAAGACGATGCCGACCAGCACCAGAAGATGCAGGCTGCGTTCGGCGCCGATGAAAAGCCAGCGGTAGAGCAGGGCGGAGAAGCCGACGAGCAGCGCGGTCTCAGCAAGGAACTTCAGCTGCGGATCGATCATGACAACGGTTGCGGAGCCGAAGACGAAAATCAGCCCGGTCTGCATCAGCACGTAGAGTGAATCGAAACCCATGACCGACGGGGTGAGGATGCGGTTGTTGGTGACTGTCTGGAACAGCACCGTGGAAACGGCGATGGCATAGGCCACCAGCAGAAGCGACAGAAGCTTGATGCCGCGAAACGGCAGCACGAAGCTCCAGCTTCCCTTTGCGCCGAGTGTCATGAAGGCGGCCATGGAGATGAGCGCCAGCGCCAGAAGCGCCAGCAGCACGATTTTGGCGCGCCTTTCGGGATGTCTCTCATGCATGGTGGCGTTTCCGCAGCAGGAGATAGAGGAACAATGCGCTGCCGATGACGCCGACTACGGTTCCGATCGGTATCTCGTAGGGCGCGCGCACGGTTCTACCGAGGATGTCGCAGGAGAGGACAAAGACCGCGCCCAGCGTCGCCACCCAGGGGACGGAGCGGCGCATATTGTCGCCGATCATCAGGCTGACGACATTCGGTACGATCAGCCCGAGAAAGGGGATCATGCCGACGGTCACGACGACGACGGCGCTGACCAGCGAGACGATGGTGAGGCCGAGCGCCATGACCCGGCGATAGTTGAGGCCGAGATTGGTGGTGAAATCGCGTCCCATGCCGGCCACGGTGAAACGGTCGGCGGCAAGATAGGCGGCGATGGCGAAAACGAAACCGATCCACAGCAATTCATAGCGGCCGCGCAGCACGCCTGAAAAATCCCCCGTCATCCACGCGCCGAGCGATTGTAAGAGATCGAAACGATAGGCGAAGAAGGTGGTGATGGCGGAAATAACGCCGCCCAGCATGATACCGATCAACGGCACCAGAAGCACGTCGCGCAGCGGCACCTGCCTCAGGATACGCAGGAAGAGCGCCGTTCCGGCGAGCGCGAAAGCGGCGGCCACCAGCATCTTGCCGAAGATGGGCGTTTCCGGCGCAAGGAGCGTGACGGTGAGCAGGCCGAGGCCGGCGGATTCGGTGGTGCCTGCCGTCGAAGGTTCCACGAAGCGGTTGCGCACCAGCATCTGCATGATGAGACCGGCAATCGCCATCGAGCTTCCCGCCAGTATGAGCGCCAAAGTGCGCGGAATGCGGCTGACGAGGAGCACGCGCAGCGCATCCGCACTCGTATCCGGTGAAAACAGCGTGCCGAGCGAAACGTTGCTCACGCCCACGAACAGGCTGACGATGGCGAGCGTCAAAGCCAGAAGAAGGGCAAGGATGAGAGACAGGGATTTCACGTTGGTGGTTTTTCGAAAATGGCAGAGATTTTCAGCGATCTTGCAGCTTGCCGAGAGAACGCCAAACTTTCCACTGTCATCCTCGGGCTTGACCCGAGGATCCACAGCCTGTTGCTAGCGATAGATCCTCGGGTCAAGCCCGAGGATGACGCCGCGCGTGGAGCAGCCTGCGAGCGCGCGTGTAAGCAGCTTTTCACAAGCTGACGCCCTGCAGCCTTTACGACTTCTTCTCGGAGACGGCCTTGTAGACCTGATCGAGCAGGGTGGTGAGCGCCGTATAGCCGCTGCTGACGATATAGGCCGCCTGCGGGTCGAGATAGACGATCTGCTTCTTCTTCCAGGCGTTGGTCTGGTGGACCAGTTCGTTGTCCAGCACCTGTGCGGCGGCCTTGCCGGGGTCCGTCGCGCGGCCGACGCCGGCGTCACGGTCGATCACGAAAAGCCATTCGGGATTGACCTCGGCCAGATATTCGAAGGACACGACGTCGCCACGGTCGAAGCGGTCGTCGATATCGGCAGCGACCGGCTTGAAGCCGATTTCGGTGTGCAGCCAGCCCGTGCGCGAGCTTGGGCCATAAACGCCGACCTTGCCGGCATTGGTAAGCAGGATCATCGCCGTGCCGGAATTCGGCGCGATGGCCTTCAGTTTCTCAACTTTTTCATCGATGACGGCGTCGAGCTTCTTTGCCTCTTCCTGCTTGCCGAAAATATCGCCGAGCTTGGTGATGTTGCCTTTGACGCTGCCGATGAATTTCTTGGAATCGATCGACATGTCGATGGCAGGCGTGATCTTCGCAACGTCAGGATATTTCGCCCGCGAACGGCCGCCGACGATGACAAGATCGGCTTCCGCCGCATTGATCGCTTCGTAATCGGGTTCGAACAGCGTGCCGACCTTCAGATATTTGCCATCGGCATATTTCTGCAGATAGGTCGGCAGGTTGGAGCTGACCACACCTGTGGGCTCGACGCCGAGCGCATCGAGATTGTCGAGCGAGGGAATATCCAGAACCAGAACCTTCTTCGGCGCCGCCTTCAGCACGGTTTCGCCCTGCGCGTGCTTGATCGTCATTTCTTCGGCACTTGCCGTCATCGCGCCGAGGCTGAAGGCCGCTGCCGCCAGCAGCCGAACGGGGAAGGTGAAGTTGATGGCCACGGATATGTCCCTTGCAATATGGTTCTGAGCCGGCGGAAGTGCTCCCGCCGGGTTAACTTGATGTTCGCTATCAGCTTTATTGGCAAGGTATGCGGAAATCAAAATTATGTTTTAGAACGGTTCTGAATTGCCGTGAGCGGGAAAGGGGGAGCCGCGCGTAGCAAGACTCGTTGTGATCGCCGGACGTAGGACGCAGCCTAGCCACGACATCCGTCATGCCGGACTTGATCCGGCATCCAGCCGACGCGCGTCTGCGCGGCGATGAGGGTTCTTTCAGCCCAAGGACTTGGGCTGGCTGGATGCCGGATCAAGTCCGGCATGACGGGGTCTCAATAGCAGCAACAGGTAAGCAGGTTCCCCTCACTCCGGTGGCCAGTCACCGACGATTTCGCGTCTCTCCAGTTTCAGGGAGCGGTCCGGTTGCACGCGGTAGGTTTCGATCGCCAGCCGGCCGTCGCCCATGACGAATTCATTGCTGAGCGTGCTGCCGATGGGGGATTTGGTCAGTTTGGTGCGCGGCTGCCCGCCATAGGTGATGCTGCCGGGAATGGGTTCGACATCGGGGGCGGTGGTGCAGCCGGTAAGCACCAGAACCATCATGATCGCGATTGTGCGCATGTTTTTCTCCTGCGTTTGGGCGTGAATAATATCACGGCCGCGCCTGCGCCACACATCCCGTTGGCGTGAATAAAAAAAGCCCCGCATCCGAAGATACGGGGCCAGTTGCCTTGGGAGGCTCTTGGTTTCTCAGTCCTCGTTGGCGGCAAGCTGCGTCAGCACCTCGCCACGGCCGCGGATACGCATGATGAGCGGAATGATGAAGGCGGCTGCCGCGACAGCGAACAGGCCGACGGCGATCGGTGAGGTGAACAGCACCGTCGGATCACCCTGGCCGATGGCCAGTGCGCGGCGAAGCTGCTGTTCCGCAAGCGGGCCGAGGATCAGGCCGACGACCGCAGGCGCAATCGGATAACCGAAGATGCGCATGACATAGCCGAGGATACCGAAGGCGAGCAGCATGCCGAGTTCGAATACCGACGGGTTGGCGCCAATGGTGCCGAGCGTCGCGAACAGCAGAATACCCGCATAAAGCCAGGGCTTCGGAATGGTCAGCAGCTTCACCCACAGGCCGACGAGCGGCAGGTTCAGAACCAGCAGCATCAGGTTTGCGATGAACAGGCTGGCGATCAGGCCCCAGACGAGCTGCGGATTGGTGGCGAACAGCAGCGGGCCGGGCTGCAGGCCGAACTGCTGGAAACCGGCGAGCATGATGGCGGCGGTCGCCGTCGTCGGCAGGCCGAGCGTCAGGAGCGGCACGAGCGTACCGGCGGCGGACGCATTATTGGCCGCTTCCGGACCGGCAACGCCTTCAATGGCGCCATGGCCGAATTCTTCCGGATATTTGGTCAGCTTCTTTTCAGTGGCATAGGACAGGAAGGTGCCGATTTCAGCGCCGCCCGCCGGCATGGCGCCGATAGGGAAGCCGATCAGGGTGCCGCGCAGCCAGGCTTTCCAGGAACGCGCCCAGTCCTGCGCACTCATCCAGACCGAACCCTTGACGGCTTCGACCTTGTCGTCGCCAGTCTGGCCCTGCGCGACAATGAAGAGCGTTTCGCCGATGGCGAACATGGCGACCGCAAGCGTCGTCACTTCGACGCCGTCGAGCAGGTCGGGAATGCCGAAGCTCATGCGCGTCTGGCCGGTCAGCTGGTCGATGCCGACGATGGCGAGCGCAAAGCCGATGAACAGCGAGGTGAGACCGCGCAGCGCCGAATCCCCGAAGGCGGAGGAAACGGTGACGAAAGCCAGCACCATCAGCGCGAAATATTCGCGCGGGCCGAAAACCAGCGCCAGCTTGACGATAAAGGGCGCAACGAAGGCCAGCGCGATGGTGGCGATGAGGCCGGCGACGAAGGAGCCGATGGCGGCGGTGGCCAGCGCCGGGCCGCCTCTGCCCTTGCGGGCCATCTTGTTGCCTTCGAGCGCTGTGACGATCGAGGCGCTTTCGCCCGGCGTGTTGAGCAGGATCGAAGTGGTCGAGCCGCCATACATGCCGCCATAATAGATGCCGGCGAACATGATCAGCGAACCGGCGGGATCGAGCCGGTAGGTGACGGGCAGAAGCAGCGCCACGGTCAGCGCAGGGCCGATGCCGGGCAGAACGCCGACGGCGGTGCCGAGCGTGACGCCGATCAGCGCATAGAGCAGGTTCATGGGTTGGGCGGCAACCTCAAGACCGTGCAGCAGGAATTCAAAGGTACTCATGGACAGATGTCCCCCAAGTGGACCCGATGGGCGGGCGGAACGGCTGGCATTCGCGTCATCGCGCGCCTGCGGTTTCCTGTGATCTCGAATTTTGGTCGGAATGGCTGTTAGAAGAGCAGCCGTTCCAGAGGCCCGGCGGGCAGCGAAAGCTGCAGCAGCCGCGCGAAGATGAACCAGATGAAGAAGCTCAGGGCGATGCCGATGGGGATCGAATACCAGAGCTTGCGTTTGCCGAAGGCGCGCGCCGTGAAGGCGAAGAGCAGGCCGGTGGCGATGGAGAAACCGGCAATGTTCAGCAGCAGCATCTGTGCGGCAAGGCCGGCGACGACCCAGATAACCGGGGCGATTTCCTGTTTGTCGCGTTCGGGAAAATCACCGCGCCAGGCTTCGATGGCTGTCCACAGCGCCAGGCCGATAAGACAGAAGCCGATAGCGTAAGGCACCGTTGCCGGGCCGACCGGCGAATAACCGGTGACGCTTGCGAGACGCGCGCTGTCCCAGAAGATCACCGAGGCGATGATGACGAGGAAGATGGCGATCGCCAGCGCCGCCCAGTCAGGGCGGCGCTTTTGATGCTGCGAAGGGTTGGAACCCTGGCTCATTTTACCAGTCCGATGTCTTTGAGGATGGCGGCGGTGGCGTCGGTATCCTTGGCGAGCTGCGCCTTGAATTCGTCACCGGCGAGATAGGTGTCCATCCAGCTCTTGGTCTTCAGGGTTTCCTGCCACTTGGCGGACTTCACCAGCTTTTCGATGTCGGCATTGACGGCCTTTTCCTGCTCCGGCGTCAGGCCGGGAGGAGCGGCGACCATGCGCCAGTTCTGGACGACGACATCAAGGCCGCTTTCCTTCAGCGTCGGCGCATCAACGCCTTCCAGCTTCTCTTCGCTGGAAACCGCGAGCAGGCGCAGCGTGCCAGCCTTTACCTGGCTTTCGAATTCGCCGTAGCTCGAAATACCGGCAGTCACCTGCGAGCCGAGGATCGAGGCAAGCGCTTCGCCGCCGCCGGAATAGGCGATGTAGTTGATCTTGGTCGGGTCGACGCCGGCCGCCTTGGCGATCAGGCCAACGGCGATATGGTCGGTGCCGCCAGCAGAGCCGCCGCCCCAGGAAACGCTGCCCGGGTCCTTCTTGAGCTGGTCGACGAGGTCGCCGATGGTCTTCAGCGGCGAGGATGCCGGAACGACGATGGCTTCATATTCGCCGGTCAGACGGGCGATCGGCGTTACTTCCTTAAGCGTGACGGGCGCGTTGTTGGTGAGGATCGCGCCGACCATGACGTAACCGCCGACGATGAGGGCGTTCGGGTTGCCCTTCTGCTGGCTGGCGAATTGTGCAAGACCGATGGTGCCGCCGGCGCCCGGTACGTTCTGCACCTGAACGCTCTTGGAAATGCCTTCTTCCTGCAGCACGCTCTGCAGGGAACGCGCGGTCTGGTCCCAGCCGCCGCCGGGATTGGCCGGCGCGATGATGGTGTAATCCGCTGCAACCGCCGGAAGAGCGATCACGCCCGCCAGAAATGTGCCGATAAGAAAATGCTTCACTTGGAAAACCCTCCTCAGGATGCCCTTTTGGGCGTCGTTTTTCGTTTATGCGGGGGGCTTTAGGGCGCATCTATCCGGCGCTGCAATCACAGCGCGGGGCCTTGGCGATCGTCCCAGATTTCCTCCCGCATCTTCTTCCGCCTCCACGGAATGAAGAAGGATTACAGAGCATCATAAAAAGCTGTCATCTAACTGACGCTACGCAAGTCCTTGCGCATTTACTCTCTATTAATTTGTGTCAGGCGTCTACTGTGGCGTGTGGGACAGCGCTTTTAAAGCTTGCCGCTCCCTCATCCCTGTGCCCGTCACAGGGATCCAGCCGACGCGCGTCTGCGCGGCGAATAGAGTCCTTTCAGCCCAAAGACTTGGGCTGACTGGATTCCTGTGACAAGCACAGGAATGAGGGTTGGTGGGCGCTTTGCCCTACTGCGACCGCAATGCCTCGTTCCAGCGCTCGATCAGGCGGCTGCGCTTGACCTGATCCAGATAGACCATCAGGCCGGGGCTGACAGGGACCGGGCGCAGTTGCGCACCGTGGATGGCCTGCATGGTGTTGGCAGTGTTTTCGCCCGCCACTTCCGGGCTGACGGCGGGGATCTGCAACTGCCGGGCCATGATCGTTTGGCCCTCCTTCGACATGAAGAATTCCAGATAACGGCGGCCGAGCGCTGGGTTGGCGGCGGCTTCCGGCACCAGACCGATGCGCGACATGACGACGGTATAGTCTTTCGGCAGCACGATGCCGACATCGGGGTGGCGCGAGGCCCAGTCCGCCGCATAGGAGCCGAGAATATTGTAGCCCAGCACGAAACGGCCATCGGAAACACGTTCCAGAATGGCCGAGGAGGTGGAATAGACCTTCACGCCCGCCGCGCCCATGGCCTTGATGACGCTCCATATATCGCCGAACTGTTCCTGATCCCGCGACATGAACAGGAAGCCGACGCCGGAGCGCTCGATGTCGTATGTGGCGATGCGGCCATGTACTTCCTTGGCGTGGCGTTCCAGATAATCAACGAATTCCGCGCGGGTGGCGGGCGGTTTTTCGGTGGTGAAGCTCGGCTTGTGATAAACGAAGACTGCGGGTTCGAAGGTCAGCGCATAGGCGGTATTGCGCCAGTTGGCCCAGGCGGGCCAGCGGGCACTCATGGCGAGGTCAGAACGCTGGGCATAACCGTCATTGCTTAGCTTCACCTGCAGATCCATGGCGGATGAAAAGGCGAAATCGGCGGTCTTCTTGCCGGCATCGGTTTCCTTCACGATGCGGTCGTAAATCTCGCCCGTCAGCATATCCTCATAATGGACGGCGATATCGGGATTGGCCTTCTGGAAACCCTCGATCATCGGCGTCGCCAGTGGTTCGTCCAGCGAGGAATAGACCACCAGCGTCTCGGCATCCGCCTTGCCGGAGGGTGCCGGAAAGATGGCGACTTGCGCAAGGGCGGGCGAGGCCATGCAAAGACAGAGACAGAGGAGAAGGCAGATACGCATGGAAAAGATCATGCAGCAGGCGCTGGCCATTCACAAGCGGTAAGGGTCTGGTTAAACTTGGCAATGCTGTGGGAGGGAAGATTTGCGTATTTTGCTGGTCGAGGACAATCAGGTGCTGTCGGAGGGGCTGTCGGCGCTTCTGCGCGGCAGCGGTTATGCGGTGGATGTGGTGTCCGATGGCGCTTCCGCCGATGCGGCGATTGCGGCGGAAAGCTTCGATCTGGTCATTCTCGATCTCAACCTGCCGGAAATGGACGGTATCGAGGTGCTGCGCTCCATGCGCTCGCGCCAGGACAAGGCGGCGGTGCTGATCCTGACGGCGCGCGGCACGCCGGAGGAAAAGGTCAAGGGGCTCGACCTTGGCGCTGACGACTACATGATCAAGCCCTTCGACATCACCGAATTCGAGGCGAGGGTGCGGGTGCTGCTGCGCCGCAATGCCGGGTTGCGCTCCTCGGCGCTCAGTTTCGGCAAGGTGCTGTTCGATCTCACATCGCGTACCTTTTCGGCGGATGGGCGCCCGCTCGATATTCCGGCGCGCGAGGTGGCGCTGCTCGAAGTGCTGTTCATGCGGGCGGGCAAGGTGGTTGCCAAGGAAGCCATCGTGCAGTCGCTGACCGGCTTCGACGACGATATTTCCGCCAATGCCATCGAGCAATATGTCAGCCGCCTGCGCAAGCGGCTCGCGCCCCACGGGTTGACGGTGAAGACGGCGCGCGGCATCGGTTATTATCTGGAAAAGCTGCCGGAGATGGCTGAATGATACAGGCCGCCTATTCGCTCAGGCGGCGTCTTTTAGGCTGGCTTCTCATCTCCACCGCCATCATCGGCTGCGTTGCGCTGACCGACACATGGCGCGAGGCGGTCAATACCGCCAATGTGGTCTCCGACCGGGTGCTCTCCGGTTCCGCACTCGCCATTGCAGAGCGGGTGGTGGTGGCCGAGGACGGTTCGCTGGAAGTCGACATTCCCTATGTCGCGCTGGAGATGCTGACATCCGCCGCGCAGGACCGGGTGTTTTACCGTGTCGATGGGCCGAACGGGCAATTCCTCACCGGTTACCAGAACCTGCCGACCGTGGAGAACCCGGCGGGTGATACCCCCGCCTATCGCGATGCGGTGTTTCGCGACGAGCCGATCCGCATCGCCGCCATCCGCCGTTTTGCCTCCACCGGCATCAATTCCGTACCCTTTTCCGTAACGGTTGCCGAAACCACCATTGCCCGCAGCCAGCTGGCGCAGGCGATCATCCTGCGCTCTGCGCTGCGCCTGCTGTTGATGATCGTCGGGGCGGCGATCATCGTCTGGATCGCGGTGACGATTTCGCTGCGCCCGCTTTACCGGCTCAGCGAAGCGATTGCCGAGCGCAGCCCGAACGACCTGCACCCCATCCGCCAATCCGTGCCGGTGGAGGTGGAAAATCTGGTGGAGACCGTCAATTCCTTCATGGTGCGGCTGCAATCGGCGCTCGATGCGCTCCGGCATTTTACCGGCAACGCCAGCCACCAGCTGCGCACGCCGCTCGCCATCATCAGCACCCAGCTTGCGCTTTCCGCCCGCGCTGCGAGCCTTGAGGAAGCGCAGGCGGCGGCGCTGAAGGGCGGGGCGTCCGTGGCCCATGCCGAACATATCCTCGCCCAGCTGCTGCGCATGGCCAATATTGATGCCGCCGGTTCCAGCGAAAAGCATGATTTTTCCGCAATCGATCTCGTGGCCGTTGCGCAGAATGTGACGGCCGATTTCGTGCCGCGTGCGGCAGAGGCCGGCATCGATCTCGGTTTCGAGGGCGAGGGCGAGGCGACCATTCTCGCCGAACCGCTCCTCACCGGCGAGCTGATCGGCAATCTCGTTTCCAATGCGATCAATTACGCCGGGCGCGGGGCGGAAGTCACCGTGCGTGTCGGCAGGGATACGGGCGCCGTCTGGCTGGAAGTGGAGGATAACGGCCCCGGCATCCCTCCGGAAAAACGCGCCATGGTGCGCCAGCGCTTCGCCCGCGGCGAAGCCAACGCCGCCCCTGGCGCCGGCCTCGGCCTTGCCATCATCGAAGAGATCGCCGGGCTGTTCGGCGGGCGGCTGACACTGGAGGATGGCGCGGAGGGCCGTGGGCTGAGGGCGCGGGTGGTGTTTGGTGGGAGGGGGGACGCCTAAGGATAGTGTGCCCAGACCGCCGGTGCTTACCCCATCCGCTCGGAAGCATAACTTCCCGGGCTTGGCGGGAAGACGACGGTGCGGTTGCCGTTGATGAAGGTGCGGTGGTGGATATGGGCGTGGATGGCGCGGGCCAGTACCTGGCTTTCCACATCGCGGCCGAGCGAGACATAATCGTCGGCCGATTGCGCGTGGGTGATGCGCACCGTGTCCTGCTCAATGATCGGGCCTTCGTCCAGATCGGCGGTGACGTAGTGGGCCGTTGCGCCGATCAGCTTCACGCCGCGCTCATAGGCCTGCTTGTAAGGGTTGGCGCCCTTGAAGGAGGGGAGGAAGGAGTGGTGGATGTTGATGATCTGGCCCGACATCTTGCGGCACAAGTCGTCGGAGAGCACCTGCATGTAACGGGCGAGCACCACCAGTTCGGTGCCGCTCGTCTCGATGAGGTCCATCAGCTGCGCTTCGGCCCTGGGCTTGTTCTCCTTCGTCACCTTGATGTGGTGGAAGGGAATGTCGTGGTTGACCACCACTTTCTGATATTCGAAATGGTTGGAGACAACGCCGACGATATCGATGGGCAGCGCGCCGATCTTCCAGCGGTAGAGCAGGTCGTTGAGGCAATGGCCGAAGCGCGACACCATCAACATTGTCTTCATGCGCTGGCCGTCGCCGTAGATGCGCGCCTCCATGCCGAATTTTTCGGCCACCGGCTGAAAGCCGTCGGTGATGGCCTGCAGCGTCGCGCCTTCCTCGGAAATGAAGGAGACGCGCATGAAGAACTTGCCGGTCTCCAGATCGTCGAACTGCGAACTGTCGATGATATTGCAACCCTTTTCCGCCAGATAACCGGAAATCGCGGCGACGATGCCGCGGGTCGATTTGCAGGCCACTGTCAGAACATAGGATGTCATCGTTTTCCCTCAAAGACTTTGCACCGGATGAGCCGGCGTAATTGGCGCGTTCCATAGCGCAGCTCTGCGGCGGAGCAAAGCGCCAAGAAGAATGCAGCCAAAGTCATAGGACGGGAAATGGGTGCGCGCCGTGCCGGAAGCGACATGGAATGTTCCACTGCCAGCACGGCGGTGTGCGTTGTTGCGGCGAGCCGCGGCCGCCTCAGGCGCGGCGCAGCCGCATGACCGCACGGCCGCGGCCGTCGATCAACTCCAGCGTGCCCCGGCGCGGCTCCAGCCGGAAGGAACGGGCGCCTTCCAGCGCTTCGATGAATTGCCGTTCCTGGCGCATGATATCGGGTGCGCAGGCCATCTGTGTGGAAATCATTCGGCCGAAATTGACGCGGTTGCGGCTGATCTTCACTTCACCGCCGATGCCGTTGCAGCCGGCATTGCCGGAAACGCGGCCTTCGCGGGAAATTTCCAGCGTCGCCTCACGGCGGCCGCGAACCCGTTCGCCGCGAATGTCCTGCACCAGCCAGCGTCCGTCGATGCCGGCTTCCTGCTCCGGCCTGCCCGGGCCTGCCCCAACGCGCTCAAGCACGAGGTCGGTATCGTCGCGACCGCCGGTCAGCACCGAATAACGGCGGGTGGTGGTGAAAAGCAGCCGGTCGCGGTCGCGGATTTCGGCGCTCAGCGCATAGGAGCGGCGGGCGCGGATATCGCGGTCGTCATAACGCAGCACGAAGGGCACGGGCACCTGCCCGCGCGGACGGATGGTCGTTTCGGCGATCGTCTGCGAAGGCGCATCCGCGAGCGACACATCGATAAGGCGCACGGTGACGGTCACGCCCGGGGGCAGGGCGATCCGCTCGCGATAGGATACGCTGCCGCGCAGGCTTGCCGGTGCGGCAGCTGCGCCGCCCGCTGCAAAAAGCGGTGCAAGCGCGACAAGCCCGGCGAAACTGCGGCGCGAAAGAAGTGGCTGGCGGTTGTTCATGATGCTTGCTCCGTGCTGGTGCTGGTCGAATTTCAGCGGATCATAAAAAACGGCACTGAACGGGCGATGAACCGGTGGAAATTTCCTTACGAGTCAGGCGGAGACATCCCGGGTGGATGATGACGGGTGTGATCGCGAGAGCCGATGCCAGTGCATCCCCACCACCCTCATTCCTGTGCTTGTCACAGGAATCCAGCCGACGCACGTCTGTGCGGCGGAAAGGGTCTTCTCAGCCCAATGACTTGGGCTGGCTAGATTCCTGTGACAAGCACAGGAATGAGGAGGGAGGGAAACCGCCGGCGGAAGCAATATCCCGGCAGCGGCGGTCCCCATTCACTCAGCCGCGCAAACCGTCACGCAGCGCTTCGAACTTCGCCAGCTGTTCGACCCGCAGTTCCTTGTTCTCGTCACGGCGGACGAAAATCTTGAACATGGCGCCGCCCGCGGCATTCATGAACCACACGGAACAGGAGCGCCGACCGTGGAAACCGCGATCGACGAAAGTAATGCCGGCGCAATTGTCCTTCTTGATGTGACCGCCGATGGGGCTGTCACCGTGGATGTTGAACCAGCCGTGGCTTTCGCTGCCTTCCGGTAACTCGCCCGGCACTTCCAGCACGATATCGCCGGTCTGGACGATCATCAGGACTTCGCCCCAGCCGCGCATCTCGTTCCAGATCCCGTTGAACTGATCGGAACCGGCGGAAATGGCCGAACCTTCGGGCAGGATCGCCAGAATTTCGGCCGGCGTCACCTCGGCCTTGGCGGCAATGGCTTCCACGATACCGTCAGGCTTTTCGGCGAGTGCTGCGGCGGCGCGGGCCTGCCGGTCGTCGGTCTTTTGGGCTGCAATGCTCATCGGGCGGCCTCAGGCGGCAATCGAGCGGCGTTCGCCGTTCTTGTCTTCATGGATGATGACGTCGAAACCTTCGAAATGCGGGCCTGAGAGATATTCGACCTTGCCGCGGTTCTCACCGGCCTTTGCATGGGCGGCGCGGAACTGTTCGGATTTTGTCCAGGCAAGGAAATCGTCCTTGGTGGCCCAGACGGTGTGCGAGGCATAAAGCGTATGGTCGTCCGCCTTCGGGCCCTTCAGCATGTGGAATTCGATATAGCCCGGCAATTCGCTCAGATGCGATTTACGCTCGCGCCAGATGGATTCGAAGGTTTCTTCGTAACCCGGAACGACGCGAAAACGGTTCATTGCGATAAACATGAAATTCTCCCTTTAAGTTTCCAGTTTCAGTCAGGATATCCAGCCGTGGTTAAGTTGGAAAGAGGCTCACGACAAAGCGAACAAAATTACTCCACTTATCGATTGCGCCTTCTATAAACATGTGCAAATAACTCAAGTTAAATAAGATGGGCAGGCCCATATCTGCCCGTGCCAGCTTGTGTTTCAGGATAGCGCCATGTTGAACTTTCGCCTTCGTCCGTTCGTTTTCGCCGCCCTCGTGCCTGCCGTGATCGCGGTTGCCGCGCCCGGTGCGCAGGCCTCCGACAAGGGCAATCCGGAGGCGAAACGCATCGTTGCCGTCGGCGGCACGGTGACGGAAATTCTCTATGCCCTCGGCGCTGAAGAGCGCATCGTGGCGCGCGACAGCACCAGCAGCTATCCGGCGGATGCGCTTTCGAAGCCGGATATCGGCTATATGCGGGCGCTGTCGTCGGAGGGCATTCTTTCGCAGAAGCCTGATCTCATCCTGTCGGAAGACGGTTCCGGCCCGGCGGATGTCATCGCCATCCTCAAGGCCAGCGCGGTGCCTTTCGTCACCGTCGATACCCCGCCGAGCGGCGATGCTATTGCGAAGAAGATCGAGGATGTCGGTGCGGCGGTCGGTCTTTCCGACAAGGCGAAGGCGCTGGCCGCCGAGACCAAAGCCGGGCTGGACGCGCTGGCCAAGGATGTGTCGGCCGTGCCTGAAAAGAACAGGAAGCGTGTGCTCTTCGTGCTCTCCAGCGCCGGCGGCCGCATCATGGCGGCGGGCAAGGACACCGAAGCAGCAGCAATCATCGAGATGGCCGGTGGCATCAATGCCGCGCAGGAAATCAGCGGTTATAAGCCGCTCACGGATGAGGCAGTCATTGCCTCAGCACCGGACGTGGTGTTGACCATGGCGCGTGGCGACCATGCCGCCAAGGCAGCCGAGATTTTTGCGCTTCCCGCCTTCCAGTCCACGCCGGCTGCTGTAAGCAAGGCACTCATCAGCATGGATGGGCTTTATCTCATCGGTTTTGGCCCGCGCACGCCGGCGGCTGGCCGTGAACTCGCACACAAGCTCTACCCTGACGTGGTGAAGCCGTGAGCCTTGCTGCCTTGAGTTCCACGGAGGGCAGGGTTGCCGGCGACAGATCCCGCCAGGGGGTCGTCACCCTTGCCGTGCTCGTTGGCATCCTGCTGTTTGCCTGTGGCGTGTCGCTTGTCAGCGGACCCACGGGCGTCGGTATTTCCGAACTCTGGGCCTATCTCACCGGGAGCGCGGATCAGCTCGATGCGCGTGACAAAGTCATTCTCGAGGCGGTGCGCCTGCCGCGTACGGCGCTCGGCATGCTGATCGGCGCAGGGCTTGGCGTCTCGGGCGCGATGATGCAGGGGCTGTTCCGCAATCCGCTTGCCGATCCCGGCATTGTCGGCGTCACTTCGGGTGCCGCGCTGTTTGCGGTTGCAGCCATTTCTCTCGGGGAAGGCGCGCTTGCCACGGTTGCGGTGTTTTTCGGACCACATTTCCTGCCGCTGATGGCGTTTTTCGGCGGGCTTTTGAACACCTGGGTGCTTTATCTCATCGCCACGAAGGACGGGGCGACCTCCACCACCACGCTCATTCTGGCCGGTATCGCGGTAGCGGCAATCAGCGGTGCGCTGACTGGCCTGATGATCTTCGTGGCCGATGATCGGGCGCTGCGCGACATCACCTTCTGGTCGCTCGGTTCGCTTGGCGGGGCCACTCCCGCCAAGGTGCTTGCCACCCTGCCTTTCATCGTCGTCGTGCTCGCCATCATTCCCTTCGTCGCCAGGGGGCTGGATGCGCTGATCCTTGGCGATGCGGCGGCTTTCCACATGGGCATTCCCGTGCAGCGGCTGAAGCGGGTCGTCATTCTGGCCGTTGCCGCCGCCTGCGGCGCGAGCGTGGCGGCTGCCGGCTCCATCGGTTTTGTCGGCATCGTCGTGCCACATCTGCTGCGGCTCGCCATTGGCCCGTCGCATCGGTTCCTGCTGCCCGCCTCGGCGCTTGGCGGCGCGGCACTTCTGCTTCTGGCCGACAGTTTTGCCCGCACCGTCGCAGCACCGGCGGAATTGCCCATCGGCGTGGTCACGGCTTTGATCGGCGCGCCGGTCTTCCTGTTCCTGCTGCTTGGCCGGGGCGGATTTTCCATGCGGAACATGCCATGATCCGGGCCGAAAATCTCACCCTTATCCGTTCCGGCCGCCGCCTGCTCGACGCGGTCAACGTCGATCTGAAGCCGGGCAAGGTCAATGTCATCATCGGTCCGAACGGCGCCGGAAAATCGACGCTGATGAAGGTTCTCTCGGGCGAGATGCACGCCGAGGCGGGGTCGGTAACCTATAATGATGTTGCCCTGCCGTTGTTCACACCGGTTCAGCTTGCGCGCATCCGCGCCGTCCTGCCGCAGAATACCCAGCTGGCCTTTCCTTTCACCGCGCTCGAAATCGTGCGCATGGGCGCTGTTGCACAAGGGTCGCGTGCGCCGGAAGAACAGGCCCGCCGGGCGCTCACCAAGGCCGGGCTTCGCGGTTTCGAGCAGCGTTCCTATAACATGCTGTCGGGCGGCGAGCAGCAGCGGGTGCAATTTGCCCGCGCTCTTGCGCAGGTGCCGCATCCCGTGGAAAACGGCGAGGTGCGGGCGCTGTTTCTGGATGAGCCGACGGCCAGTCTCGATATTGGCCACCAGATCGCGGTGCTGGAAACGGCGCGCGATTTCGCGGCAGGCGGCGGTCTGGTGCTTGCCATCCTGCACGACCTCAACCTTGCGGCGGAATTTGCCGATCAACTTATCGTCATGCATGGTGGCCGCGTGACGGCGAGCGGTCCTTCGCTGGAAACGATCAGCGACGAGACGATCGCTAGGGTCTATGGCATTGGCGGCGTCGTCGGACGGCTGCCCGCGCGGCATATTCCTTATGTGCTGCCGCAGTCGCGGCACCGCTGAGTGCGGCTGACCTTCAGCTTTCCGGCCGGGTGACGATGAAGAGTGCAGAGCCCAGCATGACGGCGGCAACGATTGCTGCGCGCAGCGCCGGCGGTTCGCTCAGGAACCAGAAGGCGGCGTAACTCGCACACATGGCAGACAGGGCGGCGATCTTCGCCTTGCGGGCAATTGCGCCGCGCTCGCGCCAGCGGCGAAGCGAAGGGCCAAATCTGGGATGGGCCAGAAGCCATGCCTCCAGTTTCGGCGAAGAGCGGGAAAAGCACCAGAGCGCCAGAAGCAGGAACGGGGTGGTGGGCAAAACGGGAAGAAACGCGCCGACAATGCCGGTCGCGACCATAAGCCAGCCAAGACAGAGGTAAAGAAGGCGCATGGATATGCCGGTATCATGAGTTCTCTACTCATGATAGGGCGGAGCGCTGAAATCTGTGTGCCGTGTTGCCGCAGGCCCTCGCCCTGCGGGAAAACCGGGATGTTTCGCCATCACATTTGCCGTGATCGAAGCTTTGCCTCCCGTCACAAAGCGCCTTTAGGGTTGAAAGCGAAGCACACTGTCTTTATCCCGTTGGTCCGCAATGCCCGGAGCATAACCGGGCCACGACGACAGGAAGAAGAAGGAAACACCATGGCCAAGCTGATCCACTCGATGGTCCGGGTGCTGGACGAAAAGCGTTCGGTGGAATTTTACAAACAGGCTTTCGGGCTCGAGATTGCGGAACGCGCCGAGTTCGAAAATTTCACGCTGATCTATCTCAGCAATGCCGAAGGCGATTTCGAACTGGAACTGACCGTCAATCGGGGTCGTGAAGTGCCTTATGCGCTGGGCGACGGCTACGGCCACCTCGCCGTCAGTGTTGCCGATGTGGATGCCGAACATCAGCGCTTTATCGATATCGGCCTGTCTCCGGGCAAGATCATCGAAGCCGAATACAAGGGCCAGCCTTTCGCGAAATATTTCTTCATTTGCGATCCGGATGGTTACAAGATCGAAGTGCTGCAGCGCGGCAACCGGTTCAAGTAAGAAGAGGCACATCATGGCAGAGGCAGGCGTCAAACTCGAAGACAGCTGGAAACGTGTTCTTTCCGCCGAATTCGCCAGCCCCTACATGTTGAAGCTCAAAGATTTCCTGCTTGCCGAAAAAACCGCCGGCAAGCACATCTTTCCCAAAGGCGCCGAATATTTCCGGGCGCTGGATCTGACGCCGCTCGACAGGGTCAAGGTCGTCATTCTTGGACAGGATCCCTATCACGGAATTGGCCAGGCGCATGGCCTGTGCTTTTCGGTGCAGCCCGGCGTGCGCATCCCGCCTTCGCTCGTCAATATCTACAAGGAATTGCAGAGCGATCTCGGCATTCGCCCGGTGGGTCATGGCTTTCTGGAAAGCTGGGCGAAGCAGGGCGTGCTTTTGCTCAACAGCGTGCTGACGGTGGAAGAATCGCGCGCCGCCTCGCATCAGGGGCAGGGCTGGGAAAAATTCACCGATGCCGTCATCCGCGCCGTCAATGACGAGTGCGAGCATGTGGTGTTCCTGCTCTGGGGTTCCTATGCCCAGAAGAAGGCGGCCTTTGTGGACCAGAAAAAACATCTGGTGCTGCGTTCGCCGCACCCTTCGCCGCTTTCGGCCCACAACGGCTTTTTCGGCAACGGCCATTTTTCCAAGGCAAACGCCTTTCTGGTTTCCCACGGCCGCGAGCCGATCGACTGGCAATTGCCGGAAACCGCTTAAGCAACCTTGCTGGCCTCCTGCGTCATTCCGGCCTTGAGCCGGAATCCAGCCGACGTGCGTCTGCAGGGCGAGGGAGTATTTTCAAGGACTTGGGCTGGCTGGATTCCGGCTCAAGGCCGGAATGACGGGGAGCGCAGCAAATATCTTTACAGCGTGGTCGTGTCCGGTTTAAGGATACTAGACTATAAAGTGAAGGATTTATGCCCGTGTCTCTCCTGTCTGCAGAAACTTCTGTCTCGCTGCCCGATCCCGCATCGATTGTCGATGCTTTCGAGGATCATTTCTCCGAACATATGGAGATGGAGCGGGAAGGGACGACGGTGCGTTTCAAGGCGGAATATGGCCATGGCAGCTTCAGCGCCGAAGGCGGCCAGTTTGCCGCCCGGGTCAGCTGCGTTTCCGAACATATATTGATGTCGGTGAAGGCCATGGTGGCCGAGCATATTGTCGAATTTTCCGGCAAGACGGGGCTCGATTTCCGCTGGAGCGGCCACGGCGCCTATCAGCGCGAGCTGCCCAATCTTTTCGTCGGCAAGGTTGTCCGCGCCTATAATCTGACGCCGCATATGCGTCGGCTCGTGGTTTCCGTTGAAAGCGGCATCGAAAGGCTCGTCACCGGCGGCATGCATGTCCGCCTGCTGCTGGTGCCGGATCAGGCCCGTGCACCGGTCTGGCCTTATCTCGCTCCCACCGGCGCCATCGTCTGGCCGGCGGATGACGATCTTCTGACGCGGCGCGTCTATACCATCCGCTCCGGCGATGTCGGGCGCGGCGAGGTGGATATCGATTTCGTCATGCATGAGGGCGATGACATGCCGGGCGCGAATTTCGGCGCAACGGCAAAGCCGGGCGACGTTCTCGGCATCATCGGCCCGAGCGGCACTTGCCCGGAGGCGGAGCGTTACGTCTTTGCCGGTGATGAGACGGCGCTACCGGTGATGCTACGCATGGCGGCGGAAATGCCGGCCGGCAAAAAGCTCAGCGTCTATGCCGAGATCGACAACGAGGCGGAACGGCAGGAGATCGTCTGCGCCGCCAATGTCGAATGGACGTGGCTTTACCGTCGCGGCAAGCCCGCCGGCACCGCTGGCCTCATCGAACAGGCGCTGCGTGGTCATGCCTTTACGGGGGAGCATGAAGGCCTGCATGTTTTCGTCGCCTGCGAGAAGTCGGAGGCGAGGGCTGCCAAGTCCTTCCTCACCGATGAGATTTCCTTCCCCAAGGCATCGCTGCGCGCCGTCGGTTACTGGACCATGGGCCTCGCCGACGATCACTGAGACGTGCCGTCAGGCTTGGTTGAACAGTAGGTTTGATCGTTCACCAATCGGGAACAATCCGTTCCTGTTGCCGGTCTATGCCTGCCGCGCCTCTTACCCCATCTTTACGCCATGAACAGGGCGGGCCCGATTGCGAGGCCTGTCAGTGCGAAAAGGGGTTTACCATGCTGAACCAGATCAAGGGCCTGCACCACGTCACATCCATGGCGGCCAGCGCGCGCCAGAACAACAGCTTCTTCACCGATACGCTTGGCCTGCGCCGGGTGAAGAAGACCGTCAATTTCGACGCGCCGGATGTCTATCATCTCTATTATGGCGATGAGCTCGGCACGCCCGGCTCCGTCATGACCTATTTTCCGTTCCCGCATATCGCCCGTGGCCGTCCCGGCACCGGGGAAGTGGGCACCACGCTGTTTTCCATCCCCGAGGGATCGCTTGGCTATTGGCAGGATCGTCTTTCCAGAGCGGGTGTGGAGGGTCTGAAGGCCGACGAGGCCTTCGGCGAGAAGCGCCTGCATTTTGCCGGTCCGGATGGAGACGGTTTCGCGCTGGTCGAGGTCAGGGACGACAACCGTGCGCAATGGATCGGCAATGGCGTCGGTGCGGATCAGGCGATCCACGGCTTTCAGGGTGCCTCGCTGCGACTTCGCGATGAAGGGGCGACGGCCGAACTGCTGAAATTTATGGGTTATCAGGAAGTGGATCGTCAGGACGGCGTTCTGCGCCTCGGTATTGCCGGCGGCAATGGCGCTGATGTCATCGATATCGAAACCATGCCGAACATCTCCGGCGCGCGCCTTGGTGCGGGTTCGGTACACCACATCGCCTTTGCGGTCGAAAACCGCGAAAAGCAGCTGGAAGTCCGCAAGGCGCTGATGGATACGGGCTATCAGGTGACGCCGGTGATCGACCGTGATTATTTCTGGGCGATCTATTTCCGCACTCCGGGCGGCGTCCTGTTCGAGGTGGCGACCAACGAGCCCGGTTTCGACCGGGATGAGGACACCGCCCATCTCGGCGAAGCGCTGAAGCTGCCGACCCAGCATGCGCATCTGCGGCGGGTGCTGGAAAAGCAGCTGGAGCCGCTTGGGGATGAGAAGGCGGTTTAACGGCCGCGATCGATTTTAAGTGAAATTCGGCGGCCGTCACCCTCGGGCTTGACCCGAGGGTCCACTCGCTATCGGCGTGGATGGTAGGGTCAAGCCCGACCATGACGGGAAATAGAAGGAAGCAATTCATGACCAAGGACAGCTATTTCCACAAATCCCGCGCCGGTTCTGCCGGTGCGCCGCTTTTCGTTTTGCTGCACGGCACCGGCGGCGATGAGAACCAGTTTTTCGATTTCGGCTCCCGCCTGCTGCCTGAGGCCACCATTCTCTCACCGGTCGGCGATGTTTCCGAACATGGCGCGGCGCGGTTTTTCCGGCGCACCGGCGAGGGCGTTTACGACATGGCCGACCTTCAACGGGCAACCGGCAAGATGGCGGATTTCATCAGGGCGAACCGGGAGCATTATCAGGCCGGACCGGTCATCGGTCTCGGCTTTTCCAATGGTGCGAATATTCTCGCCAATGTGCTGATCGAACAGCCCGAGCTTTTCGATGCCGCGGTGCTGATGCATCCGCTCATCCCGTTCGAGCCGAAAATCTCCCCGGCCAAATCAACGCGCCGGGTGCTTATCACGGCGGGTGAGCGCGATCCGATCTGCCCGGTGCCGCTGACGAAGGCGCTGGAAACGAGCCTTCAGGCGCAGGGCGGCACGGTGGAAACCGTGTGGCATCCGGGTGGGCATGAAATCCGCTCGGGCGAGATCGATGCGGTCAGGGGGTTTCTGGCGGCTTATGGAGGGTAGCTTTCTGCCCGACCTCATTCTTCACCGTCATGCCGGACTTGATCCGGCATCCAGCCACGGCGCGTCTGCGCCGTGAAAAGAGTCTCTTGCGATCAAGGACTTGATCGCGCTGGACCCCGGATCAAGTCCGGGGTGACGGAGAGGGTAGGTGATCTGCCTTTCCACGTTGCATGCAGACAAAATGGTCCTACTACTCCAACTTCAACGATATCCGCATTGCTGCAACTGCGCCTCGTAACGCAGCGCCATGTTGGCGGAGCGGCGGGCGGCCTTCTGGACGCCGGAATTGTTGCGCCAGCTGCCCTTGGCATAACCGGCATGGCCGGAATAATAAGCGAGGTAGAGATTATAGGGGTCGTTCAGCGAAATGCCGTTTTCGCGGCGGCTCTTGGCGTGGTACCAGCCGACGAAATGGATCGCATCGGTAAAGTCGGTGCGGCTTGCCGACCAGCGGCCGGTTTCGCGCTGGTAAACACCCCATGTGCCGTCCAGCGCCTGAGCATAACCGTAAGCGGTGGACTGGCGTTTCCACGGAATGAAGCCGAGAAGCTTTGTGCGCGGTGGGCGGGCATAAGGGCGGAAGGCGGATTCGGTGTAGATCGTCGCCATCATGACAGGAACCGGCACGCCGAACTCGCGCTCGGCCGCCTTGGCGTCGCGTCGCCAGTTGTTGAATATGCCGTTCCGCTGCTCGAAAATCGCACAGGCATTGGTGACCTGTGACGGTGCGGTGGCACAGCCAGCCAGAACGAGCATCAGAAAAACTACGGCAAATACGCCACGCATAACGGAACCCTTTCGTTCCGCCATTCTTAAATTGCTAACCATTAACGTCGGGTTTTAAGACAAGGTTAATTCAAATGCCGCCGATCAAGGGCTTGTTAACCCGCTGAAAATTCCTGTGTCCGGGATGGGGCGAAAGCGTGTGCCGCGCCTCTCCAGCATGCCTTTTTTGAGATGCATTTATCCCCGCGCGTCCCCGGTCCAGCCGGGGGCGCTACACTCGCTTCATCCCGGTCATTGAGCGTGCGCGCGGCGCAAGGTGGGTGGGGCAGGCGGCCAAAACCGGGGAGTTTCCCAATGTCACGGTCAAGGCGGCCGGCATATGTCCATCCTCCAAACAGGAACCGGTTTGGCGGGCGGATCATATGTTGAAACCGGGGCCGCATCGTCTGCAAAACCCTGCACTACCCCCTTCGATACCCCCGCAGCGATGCGGCCCATTTATCGCCTCTCAACGCTGCGCCGGAATTCGGCGCGGTGATATCGGCGCATATTCGAAAAAAAGCGTCCGCTGTACAAAAATGAAAACCGATAAAATTGTAGCAATCGGCTTAAAGCGGCTGAAAACAGTGCTGTGCCATTGTGGGATCACAGACAAGGAGCGGACATCCTGCGAAGACGGGACGCGCCACAAAACAGAAATCGAGACCGGCAAAAGCCGGCGGATCGCCAAACGGGGTATGAAAATGCTGAAGAAGATTATTGCTGCCGCCATCTGCGGAATTGCCGTTGCTTCCATGTCCACCCATGTCGATGCGGCTGGCGCTGCCGGTTTTGCCCGTGGTTTTGCCGCTGTCGAAAAAAGCGCGGTGACGCAGATCGGTGTTTCGGCTCGGGGCGGTTTTGATGGCTGCGTTCTTTCCGCCGGCCAATGTGTTTCGACGATCGCCGCGCCGCTGACCGGCGAGCGCCGTGAAGAACTGCTGCGCGTCAACCGCGATGTGAACGCCACCATGGGTGCGCTCGATGATTATTTTACCGGTTTCGGAGCCGATCTTCCGGCAACGCCTGCGATGAGCGCTAATGATTGCGGCGATTGCGCCGCGATCAAGCGCACGGCACTTGCCGGCGCCGGCTGGTCCTCCGCTGCGCTGCGCCTTGCCTTCGCCCTGAATGATGACGGATCGCTCGAAAAAGTGCTGATCGTCACCACCGACAAGGGCGATATCGTACTCGGTAACGCCGTCTTTTCTCCGGCCGAGCGCGAAACCGCGCTTTAAGCCCACCTTTTTCATGCCTGCCAGACTGCGCCGGTTTCTTCTGATCCTTCGAGATCAGGGAGCCGGCGATTTTTTTCGTTCTGCGACGGCAATACCCGCCAGCGCCATGACCAGCGCCGCGATCTGGTAGGTGTGCAGGGTTTCGCTGAGCACCACAACGGACAAAAGCGTGCCGAAGACGGGCACGAGGTTGATGAAGAGGCCGGCGCGGTTGGCGCCGATCTGTTCCACGCCCTTGATGTACAGGATCTGCGCGATGAGCGACGCAAAAATGGCGGCATAGACCACCAGCACCCAGCCCTTCTGATCCGGCCAGACAACGCTGTTTCGCGAGATTTCCCAGAAGACCAGCGGCACCGAGGTGAGGAGCGCGAAAAAGGCAGGTATCGCCATCAGCGTGCGCCAGTCAACGGCGGGTTTCCAGCGCAGGATGACGGTGTAGATGGCATAGACCAGCACCGCGAGCAGCATGATGGCGTCGCCGGCGTTCATCTCCAGCTGCAGCAGCGAGACCGGATCGCCATGCGAGGCAAGCAGCGCCACGCCTGCTATGGTGAGGCAGAAACCGGCGATCTGGCCGAACAGCACGCGGGTGCGGAACAGGATGAAGTTCAGCACGAAGATGACCATGGGAATGCCGGCCTGGATGACGGCGGCATTGATGGCGGAAGTGTGTTGCAGCGCTGTGTAGAGAAAGACGTTGAAGGCGGTGTAACCGACGCTGCCGAGGACGAAGAAATAGGGCAGGCGCTTTTTCACCACCGGCCAGTCCCTGATCAGCTGCGGCACGGAAATGGCGAAGATGATGGCGACGGCCAGAACCCAGCGCAGGAAGGTGAAGGCCATGGGACTGATGTGGCCGACGGCGAGCTTGCCGGCGACAGTGTTGCCGCCCCAGCAGAGCGTGGCGATGATGAGGGCGATGTAGGCTTTGGAGGGCACGCTGATGTTTCGCTTCTTCACGGGGCGGGATAACGGCTAAGGGGTGAACGGCGGTCTTGCGCCCGCGCTTGGCCCCCACGGGGCGAGATAATGCGGGAAATCCGCGCCTTGTCACGGAAAAAGCAAAATTCTCCATAAGAAACAGGGTCGCTTTCCGTAAAACAACACAGTATACATTCGCGGGTTTGGGTTTCCCATCGGGTTATCGGGCGCGCAAGCGCCATGAGCAGGAAAGCAAGAAATGACGAATGTTGTGGTGGTCGGCTCGCAGTGGGGCGACGAAGGCAAAGGCAAGATTGTCGACTGGCTGTCCGAGCGGGCAGATGTCGTTGTGCGGTATCAGGGCGGCCACAATGCCGGCCATACGCTTGTCATCGATGGCATCAGCTACAAGCTTTCGCTTCTGCCTTCCGGCGTCGTGCGTCCCGGCAAGCTGGCCGTCATCGGTAACGGCGTCGTGGTCGATCCGCATGCGCTGATCGCCGAAATCGGCCGTCTGGAAGTTCAGGGCGTCAAGGTCACGCCGGAAAACCTGCGCATTGCCGACAATGCCACGCTCATTCTTTCGCTCCACCGCGAGCTGGACGGCATGCGCGAAGACGCCGCCTCCAACAGCGGCACCAAGATCGGCACCACGCGTCGCGGCATCGGCCCGGCTTACGAGGACAAGGTCGGCCGCCGCGCCATCCGCGTGATGGATCTGGCCGACATGGAAGCTCTTTCCGCCAAGGTCGACCGTATCCTCACGCATCACAACGCGCTTCGCCGCGGTTTCGGCGTCGCCGAAATTTCGCATGAAACCATCATGGAAGAGCTGGGCTCGATCGCCGAGCGCATCCTGCCGTTCAGCGAAACCGTCTGGCTGCTGCTCGACAAGAAGCGCCGCGCCGGTGCGCGCATCCTGTTTGAAGGCGCTCAAGGCTCGTTGCTCGATATCGATCACGGCACCTATCCCTATGTGACCTCTTCCAACACGGTTGCCGGCCAGGCCGCTGCCGGCTCCGGCATGGGTCCGGGTTCGCTGGGTTACATTCTCGGCATCACCAAGGCCTATACGACGCGCGTCGGCGAAGGCCCGTTCCCGACCGAGCTGAACGACGAGATCGGCCAGTTCCTAGGCGAAAAGGGCCATGAGTTCGGCACCGTCACCGGCCGCAAGCGCCGTTGCGGCTGGTTCGATGCGGCACTGGTGCGCCAGTCGGTCGCCACCAACGGCATCACCGGCATCGCGCTCACCAAGCTTGATGTTCTCGATGGCCTCGACGAGCTGAAAATCTGCGTCGGCTACAAGCTCGACGGTCAGGAAATCGACCATCTTCCGGCAAGCCAGGGCGCGCAGGCGCGGGTAGAGCCGATCTACATCACGCTGGAAGGCTGGAAAGAATCCACCGTCGGTGCCCGAAAATGGGCGGATTTGCCTGCTCAGGCAATCAAATATGTCCGTCAGGTCGAGGAATTGATCGGGGCGCCTGTCGCGCTTCTGTCGACAAGTCCGGAGCGTGACGACACCATACTTGTGACTGATCCGTTTGAGGATTAATGTCCTCAACGATCTAGATTCATAAACCATATCGGGCCGGTACGTCGCCGGTCACGACGAGAAAGTGCTTATGGCGGATTTTGTAGCAGTCATTCGCAAGGCCGTGGATGGCTTGGCGAACAATACTCCCGAAAACCGGGCGAAGGTTTACGACAAGGCGCGCAGTGCGGTTGTGCGCCAGCTCGAGAATATGAAGCCACGTCCGCCGGAAGAATTGTTGCGCCGGCAGATCGCCAAGCTGGACGCCGCCATTGCCGAAGTGGACAGCGAATATGCCGAGGCGCTTCCGGCGCTGGAGGAAGACGACGCTTTCACGCCGACGGCTGAAGAGACGGCAACATCCTACTATCGAGAGGATGTTGCCGAAGAACCTGCGGCCCATGCCGCCGAGCCGGACCATGCCAGCGAGCGGCAGGAAGAACGGTACGAGCCGGTCGAGGAAGAGCCCGCCCCGGTTGTCGCCGCACAGCCTGAGCCGGTTTACGAAGAGCCTGCCCGCGAGGAAGAGCCGCTCCACGAAGCGCCCGTTTCCGCCGCTGCCTCGCATGACGAGGAGCGTTACGCGGAACGCGAGCCGGACGAGCTTTCCGACGCGCCGGAACCCGTTCATGTGGCGCCGGCTCATGCTGCCGTTTCCCATGAAGAGGTCGGCACCTATTTTACCCGCGCGGAAGAAGAGCCCGCTCATCAGCCGGAAGCCGAGCGCGACAGCGATGTGGCCGCACCTGCCCAGGCCGATGATTCCGTGCCGCCCCATTGGGCGCAGCCGGTTGATGAGGATGACTGGCGCAAGCTGGACGAGGCCGAGGATGAGCATGCTCGCCCGGCTGCCGAGGATTATGCCGAAATCCGCAACGAGACGGATGGACGTCCTGTCGTCGCCGGTTATGCCGCGCAGCATTACCAGGCCCCGGATGTCAGCTTCGAGCCCGACAGGCGCGATGACGAAGACTATGCCGGCAACCGTGCCGGTGCGGATCACGATCCGATCTTCGGCGGACAGGGTGATTTTTCCGAACCCCGCCTGACGGAAGACACGGCTCCGAAAAAAGCCGCTGTCGTCGAGGATTTCTCGTCCTATTTCCAGGACACGGATATCGCCATTCCCGCGAAGGACGCGCCGGCGCTGCCACGCGCCGATAACGATCCCTTCGGTGACCGGGGCTCGCCCAAGGACAACAAGGAACGTACCCCCTGGGACGATCTGGACGAGCTGATCGGTTACGACGGCGCGTCGTCGTCCAACCGGGCGGCTGCGGATGAAACGCCCGCTTTGGGCGCAGGGGCCACAACACCGGCCTACATGGTCAAGAAGAAGCCGCGCCGCAACTATGCGTCGCTGGTGCTTGCCCTTGTTGGCGCCGGGCTTCTCGCCGGGGGCGGATATGCGCTCTGGCAGAACCGCGATGCGCTGAACGACATGGTCGGCGGGCTGGTACAATCGGCGCAGAAGGGTGGGGAAACTCAGACGCCTTCGCCCGATACGGCGCAGCAGACATCCACGCCGCCGGCTGGCCAGCAGCCGCCCGCGGCCGGACAGCAGCCTGCAACAAACCCGACCAACCATCAGGCACAGCCCCATGGCGATGACGGTTCCGTCACCGGCACGAAATTCACCCAGCGGCTTCTGGCCGATGGGTCCGAGCGTGATGAAGGGCCTGCACCGGGCGCTAACGGCCAGCCGGTGACGGCGGAAGGCCAGTCGGTCTACGAACAGAACGTCGCACCGCCGCCTGCGGGCGAGGCTCCGGCCAACACGGCGGGTGCGCCCGCTGGAACGCCTGCCGGCACGCCGCCGGCCCAGCAGCCTGCCGCTGCCGCCACCGGCGACCGCATGTTCCTTTACGAGGAAGTGCTCGGCCAGACGGTTCCGACCGCCATTCAGGGCAGCGTTTCCTGGTCGTTGCAGCAGGAAAACGACAATGATGGCCGCCCGTCCCCGACGGTACAGGGCCAGATCACGGTTCCCGGCCGCGGCTTGAGCGCGCTCATCACGTTCAAGCGCAATACCGATCCGTCTCTGCCCGCAAGCCATCTGATCGAAATCGTCTTCTCGGTTTCGCCCGGCTTCGAAGGCGGCGCAATCGACAGCGTCCAGCGCATCGCGATGAAGAGCACGGAGCAGGATCGTGGTAACGCCCTGATCGCGGTTCCAGCCAAGATCACCGACGATTTCCACATGATCGCGCTCAACGACTTCCCGGATGCGATGAAGACCAATCTGGAGCTACTGAAGAGCCGCAACTGGATCGATATTCCGGTTTCCTACCGCAACGGCCGGCGCGCGCTGCTGACCCTGCAGAAGGGCAATGACGGCATCGCCGCCTTCGACAAGGCGCTCAGCGAATGGGCGGCCGCAACGCCGGCAGCCGGCGGACAATAAGGATTGAAAGGGCGGCTCGGGTCGCCCTTTTTCGTTATATGGCTACGGCGGTGTCTTTGCGTTTGTCGGGTGATGGGTGGGTTAGTTGGTGCCGGTGGGTGTGGCTCACCCCCCTCTGCCCTGCCGGGCATCTCCCCCACAAGGGGGGAGATCGATATGCCGCGAGGTCTCGACCAACTCAACGGACGAGGATGAAGCGGAGGTAGAGCGTCTTGCCGATCTCCCTCCTTGTGGGGGAGATGCCCGGCAGGGCAGAGGGGGGTAAGCGGCATCCCCCGAAGCATGGATATTTTTCCTGCCGGTTTTCCTCCAGCGCAATCGCCGGTCTCGGATGGCAGGCCATTTCCAGTCGTCAGCCTTTTACCAACAAAAAATCCCCGGCCGAGGGCCGAGGATGATCCATGGCACGGACGCAAAACCGCTCCGCACTTTTGCTGGATATGCTTTACGCATCCACCACGCGCAGCGCGCGGGCGGCTTCGAGGGCTTCCTTCTGTACCGCTTCCTGAACCTTTTCGAAGGCGCGAACCTCGATCTGGCGCACACGCTCGCGGCTGATGTCGAACTCGGATGAGAGTTCTTCCAGCGTCACCGGGTCTTCAGCAAGGCGGCGGGCCTCGAAGATGCGGCGTTCGCGGTCGTTCAGCACGCCCATGGCTTTCGCCAGCATGCGGCGGCGGGTTTCCAGTTCGTCCTGCTCGATCAGCACGGCTTCCTGGCTTTCATGGTCATCCACCAGCCAATCCTGCCATTGGCCGGATTCGCCTTCGGAGGCCTTGATCGGCGCATTCAGCGATGCGTCGCCATGCAGGCGACGGTTCATCGAGATCACTTCTTCCTCGGAAACCTGCAGCTTTGTGGCGATTTCCTTGACGTGTTCCGGCTTCAGATCGCCATCGTCAATCGCCTGGATACGGCCTTTGAGCCGGCGCAGGTTGAAGAACAGGCGTTTCTGGTTGGCGGTGGTACCCATCTTCACCAGGGACCACGAGCGCAGGATATATTCCTGGATCGAGGCCTTGATCCACCACATGGCGTAGGTGGCAAGACGGAAACCGCGTTCCGGATCGAACTTCTTCACCGCCTGCATCAGGCCGACATTGCCTTCGGACACGACTTCGCCAATCGGCAGGCCGTAACCGCGGTAACCCATGGCAATCTTGGCGACGAGGCGCAGGTGGCTGGTGACAAGCTTATGGGCGGCGTCGCGGTCACCATGCTCGGCGTAACGCTTGCCAAGCATGTATTCTTCCTGCGGCTCCAGCATCGGAAATTTACGGATTTCGTCGAGATATCTATTGAGACCGGCTTCGCCGGCCGTAATCGTAGGCAAACTATTGCGGGCCATAAAGCACCCCCTTATCTATGGTCTGGAACGGCACCCTCATGGATTGACGATTACTCGCCTGAGGCACACCGCTAGTGGCGGGTCGTTACCGACCCCGCACGAACCCATGTGACAGATATGTATGCGCCCGCCGCGTTTCAAGCGAACGCTGCGTTCACACATATGTTATGTTCCGGCGACACTGTCTCTCACCTGTCTAACTTTTGAACGGTAGATTCGTTCCGAAAATCCGCCAAGGCCGGAGCGTACCATCAGCTCATACATTACCCGTCTGCGCATGGGATTATGCAGGCGCACGACGGTGGAGCCAAGAAACTGCGTTTCGACATGGCCAAGGGTCTGCAAGTCGGGTTCTTCGGCGATCGCGCCTGCGTAAAGCGCGTGAAATTCGCGGCGGCAGACATAGGTCTTATATTTGGTCATTGCGAAGCAGGCGAGGCTGTGGCCGTGCGTGCGCAGAAAATCGGCAACCCCCACCGTCACTTCCGGCCAGGCGGGATTGAAAGTGTCGTCAAAGACGATGACGCCATGCGGGGCGATCACCTCCATCGCCAGCTTCGCATCTGCCAGAACATGGTGCAGGTGGTGCCCGCCATCGATGCTGAAGAACCGCGCAGGGCCGATCCGCGAGGTGATGTCGGAGGGGGCGAGCCGGGTACTGTCACCCTTGATGATCAGGTCCTCATCCATCGCAAAACCCAGCCGCCGGCCATTTTCCATCAAGCGGTCATATTGGTCCAGGCTGCCATCCTCGGGCGGGTCCATTTCGAACAGGTCGACGCCCAGCACCTTTTCCTTCGTCTGCGCAAACCTGCGCAGCAGAAAATAGGAGCGACCATAATAAACGCCGATTTCAGCCATGCCGCCTTGAAGGTGGTTTCTCGTCTGGGCCTGCAGCAGCGCCTTGAAGACGAGCGCGTCGGGCGGGTCGATATAGCCTTCGACGCTGCGCAGATCCTGAAATATAAACCGGCGTTCATCGATGTTCATGCGCGATAGATCCCGTCATCATGCCGGTTCCGTTCAGGATATGCGGATCGAACGAAAGGCGTCCCCTGCGGCGTCCGTCATTCGGCAAGCTTGGTTTGCGTCACCGAAATGGGGGTGATTTCAAGCCTTGCAGGGGTCGAGGAGGTGCGACGATTGAAGCGAAATTGGGGCGGTCTATAAAAAGGACCGACTGCGGAATATCGCGATCCGCTAATCTTTTTTTATTATCCGTGGCTTCGGGCAGAATTTACGGCGCGGTTTTTTTGACCGCGCCGTACAGCATTTTCAGCCGCGCAGGGCGGTGATCAGTTCTTCCATGTCATCCGGCATGTCGGTTTCGAACTCCATCACCTCGCCGGTGCGGGGGTGTTCGAAGGCGAGCAGATAGGCATGCAGCGCCTGTCGCGGAAAGCGGTTGACGGTGCTTCTGGCCGGTTCTTCCAGCAGGTTCGCCTTGGTGCGGAAGGCCGCGCCATATTCGGGATCGCCGATCAGCGGATGGCCGATATGGGCCATGTGCACGCGGATCTGGTGGGTGCGGCCGGTTTCCAGGCGGCACTCCACCATGGAGGCGAGGCAGGATGCATCCGGCCTTTCATGGAAGCGCTCCATCACCTCGTAATGGGTGATCGCCTCGCGGGCGTCGTCCCTGTCCTCATGCTTGACAGCGCGTTTGGTGCGATCGGCGCCACGGCCGAGTGCGGCATCGATGGTGCCGCGAAGGGTGCGCGGGCGGCCCCAGACGACGGCCTTGTAGGCCCGCTCCAGTGGGCCGGTGCGGCCGTGGTCGGCAAATTGCGCGGCGAGATGGCGGTGGGCATTGTCGTTTTTCGCCACCACCATGACGCCGGAGGTTTCCTTGTCCAGCCGGTGCACGATGCCCGGGCGCTTCACGCCGCCAATGCCGGAGAGGCTGTCGCCGCAATGGTGAATGAGGGCATTGACCAGCGTTCCGGTCCAGTTGCCGGCGCCCGGATGCACGACGAGACCGGCCGGCTTGACGAGCACGATCAGGTCTTCGTCCTCATATTCAACGTCGAGCGGAATATCCTCGCCCTTGGGTTCGGGGTCTTCCGGTTCCGGCATCACGATCTCGATGCGGTCCTGCGGATGCACCTGCTTTTTAGGCTCCGTCACCGGTTTGCCATTCAGGAAAACCGCGCCCTGCTCGATCAGCGCCTTCAGACGGCTGCGTGACAGATCGCCACCGACTTCGGTCGCCAGCCAGGAATCGAGGCGGCCTTCGGCGTCTTCCCCGGCAATCAGGACTTTCCTTGAGTCTCCGCCTTGTTTAAAGGGGTCGTTCATTCTTATTTTTCCGATCCATCAGCATTTCAGGGAACCCGATGACGCAGATCGAGCAAGACGAACAGGAAGACAAGCCGCTTGATCCGGCCATGGAAAAAGTTCGCCGCAAGATGATCCGTTTGCAGATCGTGTCGGGCTCCGTGATGTTTATCAGCCTTATGGCCGTCTTCGGAGCGGTTGTCTACAAGGCGATGGGGCCGTCGAAAACGGTTGCGACGCAGAGCGAACCGCAAAATCTGGCTGTTCCCACCGGCAACGGGCCGCTGGCCGTCACCGCCAGCCTGCCGCAGGGCTTCGTGATCGACAATGTCAGCTATTCCGGCGGTGACATGCTGTTTTACGGCAGGCTTGCCAACGGCACCCGCAAGGCGCTGGTCTTCAACGTCGCGGCCGGCCGGTTCCTCGCCGATGTGACGGTCGATGCCCAGTGAGGGCAGCGATCATACGCTCTTGGACGGACGGGCGCTGATCCCGGTCGACGACCCGGCCGATCCGCGCATCGCCGCCTTTCGCGACATTCGCGAGCGTGACCTTACCGGTAGGCAAGGCCGCTTCATCGCCGAAGGCACGGTCGTGCTGCGCATGCTCGCCGCCGCCCACAAAGCGGGCGGCGCCTTTGCGGCGGAGAGCATCCTCATCCTTCGCAACCGGCTTGCGGGTGTCGCCGATATCCTTGCTGATTTTCCAGCCGATGTTCCGGTCTATGTGGCGGAAGCACCGGTGCTGGACGGCATCGTCGGTTTTCACCTGCATCGCGGCATTCTGGCGCTCGGACGGCGGGTTGAGGATCGCGGACTGGAGGAGATGACGGCGGCGCTTCCCGCCTCTTCGCTGGTGCTCGTGGGCTGCGGCATTTCTAACCACGACAATCTCGGTGCGATGTTCCGTAACGCGGCGGCGTTTTATGCCGATGCGGTGTTTCTGGACGAGACCTGCTGCGATCCGCTCTATCGCAAGGCATTGCGTGTTTCGGTCGGTTCGGTCCTCTCGGTTCCCTATCATCGCGGTGGGGGCGCGGTGCAGATGCTGGAGCGTCTCTCTGCGGCCGGTTTTGCGATCTGGAGCCTTTCGCCCAATGGCGAGACCGAGATACGCGACATTCCCCGTTCCGAGCGCATGGCGCTGGTCATCGGCACGGAAGGCGAGGGATTGCCGCAATCGGTGCTCTCGCGTTTTCACACCGCACGGATCGCACAATCGCCGCAGCTGGACAGTTTGAATGCGGGGACGGCTTCGGGGCTGGCGCTTTATCAGATGGCGAGCGCGATAGGGCGGGTTTAGGGGCGCGGCGTTGCGTGTGGGGTTTATTACCCTCGCATATGCGGCTCACCCCCCTCTGCCCTGCCGGGCATCTCCCCCACAAGGGGGGAGATCGACCCGAAGCGACGTCTCGGTTATCTCGGCATTTGAGAATGAAGAGGCGGTAGTGCGTCTTGCCAATCTCCCCCCTTGTGGGGGAGATGCCCGGCAGGGCAGAGGGGGGTGAGCAGCATACTCAAGGGCGTAGATATCACCCCTTCCGCTTCTCCACCAACGCACTCGCCTGCTTCGCAAGGCTCTCACGCCCCGATGAAGCGGAAGCCTTGGCAAGCAGCACCGGGATCGGCGATTTTTCGCCTTCCTGCGCGGCCGTGAGCGCAATCATCTGGGCGGCGATGCGGGCGATTTCTCGGCGGATCGGTTCGTCGTTGCCGGTGCCGCGCGCATTCAGAAGGCGTTCGGTGAGCGCCGTTCCCTGGTTGCGGATATCCTCGATCTCCTGCGCCAGCCCCTCCGGCGGCGTTGCCGTCGGCTCTTCTGCAACCGGCAAGACTGGTGCGGCCCCGGCGGTTTCGACCTCTGGAGTCTCTGCCGCAACGGCGGGGGCGATTTCAGGCGCAGATACGGCCGGTTGCTGCGGGCTCACGGCCTTCTCCACCGGCACGGCCGGGTTCGGCAGGCGAATGATCATGTCGTCGCTGCGGCCGCCCGTTGTGGCAAGCTGTTCCTTCAGGCGTGCGACCTCCTGATTGCGCAGCGTCAGCATGGTGTCGAGATCGGCATTTTTCGCCATGACCGTGGCGATCTGTTCTTCCAGCCGGGTGACCTTGCGGCTTTCGCGCGCAACCGCCGTCATGGCTTCCTTGTTGCGGGCCGCCACATCCTGCAATTCGCGGGTCGCGGTCTCGCCTTCCTTGCGGAAACGCGTGGCGCTCTGCTTGGCCTGTTCCGCCTCAAGGTCGCGGGTCGCGGCGGTGATTTTCGAATCATCCAGTTCGCGCGTCAGGTTGGTGAGGCGGGCGGTGAGATCAGACATCTGCGCGGCGCGCTCGTTTGCGGCCTGTTCCTGCTGCAGGAGGTTCGCCCCAATGGCACCGGCGCGTTCCTCGCTGGCGTCGAGGGCGGCGCGCAATTCGGTAATCTCCAGCGTCAACTCCTCGATTTTCAGCGAAAAGCCGCGGTTCTGCTCGCCGAGGCGATAGGCATCGCTGGAAGCGGCTTCGTTGGCGAGGCGCAGGGAGGTGTTTTTTTCCCGTTCCGTATCCAGTTCCTGGCGGACCTTGGCGTTTTCGGCGGCATAAAGCGCACGCGCCATGTCCTTCTGGGCGCGGACTTCCTGCGGGCTGATGGGCATCGTCGCGCGCAGGCGGTTTTCCGTATAGGCGACGATGCGGCGATGGATCGCGGGCGCGATCATCAGGGCCAGCAGGGTAGCGGTGAGAAAACCCAATCCGAAAAGAATGGCATATTCAATCACGCGGGACAGTCTCCGAAACTCAGATACGCGCGCATTCGGAAAGAGGGGCGCGAAGGCACGTTACGCTATTATTGCAACCGTGGGGAGGGGTCTTTCCGGCAATTGCCGAGGCGGTGTTCGTCCCACTTGTTTCTTCTCCCCTAGGGGAGAAGTCCGCGGCAGCGGGATGAGGGGGCGAGGGTAGAGATATCAGGAGAGCTTGCCCCCTCATCCGACCCTTCGGGCCACCTTCTCCCCCTCGGGGAGAAGAAAGACGCGGCACCCTCGCATAATCAGAAAGGGTTCCACGTCGGCTGCTGGGTGAGCTTCAGGTAACCGACATTGATGCCGAGGCGCGCACCGATGCCGGTGCGGATGGGCGCCAGCGTGACATCGCTGCTCTTGAGATAGGTCATGCCGACGCCGGCGACGATGAAGGCGGAGCCGCTGACGCCGCCGTAACGGCGGTAAAGCGCATCGACCGAAGGCAGGTTATAGACCAGCATCATGGCGCGGGTGCCCTGGCCGCCATAATCGAGGCCGAGCGAGGGGCCCTGCCAGAAGACCGGGTGCTGGCCGGCATTCTTGGTATAAAGCGTGCCTTCGCCATAGGTGAGGCCGGCGACGAAGGCGCCGGAGCCTTCCTGGCCGAGAATATAACCGTTCGGAAGACCGTATTGCTGGAAGGCGCGCTCCACCACCTTGGCGAGGCCGCCGGTGGTTTCACCGAAGAATCCGTGGCCTGCATCCACGACTTCCTGGATAGAATATTGATCGCTGGTCTGGGCCGAGGCCGGTGCGACCCACATCAAGAGGCTCGCAAGGAGCGCAATAATCTTTCCCAGTCCGAGGCGTGCAATGGTGCGGGTTTTCGTAAGGCGCATCGTCATGTCCGTCCGTCTGTTTCGTTAGCGCATCAGCCCGAAAATCCGAATCGATTTCCGAAAGGGCCGATGTGCAGATTCAAAGTTCTACAGCATGTTTCGTGCATCCTGGCGGATACACGGGGCTCCAGTGTGGCCTGTTAAGGCATTTGGCATTTTGAAACCATCCTATTAACAATCGGTTTACCAAATATGGTGTCATTATGGCTTAACAATTTCCACACCGTCCGCGCATCCCTTGCGCAGGAGAGAATTTTATGACGAGCAAACTCAATATCACGCTGTCCGGTCCCGATCTGGCGTCTCTTCTGTGCAGTCGTGTGTGCCATGACGTGATCTCTCCTGTTGGCGCCATCAATAACGGCCTTGAATTGCTGGACGAGGGCGGCACCGACGACGATGCGCTTGACCTCATCCGCACGTCCGCTCTTAACGCATCCGTGCGGCTGAAGTTCGCCCGCCTTGCTTTCGGTGCGTCGGGTTCCGCCGGCGCTTCGATCGATACGGGCGAGGCCGAAAAAGCCGCCAAGGATTTCGCCGCCGCCGAAAAGAAGGCCGAAGTCAGCTGGAACGGCCCGCGCGCCATCGTCGCGAAGAATCGTGTCAAACTCTTGCTCAACCTCTTCCTCGTCGCTTATGGCGCGATCCCGCGCGGCGGCAATGTGGATGTGCTGCTGGAAAGCCCCGACGGTGAAGCCAAGTTCGAAATCACCGTCAAGGGCCGGATGATGCGCGTGCCGGCCAAATTTGCGGAGATTTACGAAGGCAGGCTGGAAGAGGCCGTCGACGCCCATTCCGTGCAGCCCTATTACACGCTGCTTCTGGCGGAAGAGGCCAATATGGCGGTGGAATACAAGGTGCATGAAGATCGCATCGTCTTTACCGCGAAAACGATTGCCGAGTGACCGTTCGATTGCGGGCATGATTTTTCAGGAAAGGGCCGGGCTGCGTCTGCCGACGCTCCGGCCTTTTTTCCGTTTTGGGGAGCACGTTCATGACACGCCTGACAACCGCCCGCCTCATCCTGCGGCCGCATGCCATCGGGGATGAAACGCTTTATTGCGCATTCTGGGGAGCGGATGTCCTGCCTATCGAGGGGGTCAAATCGATTGCACCGCTGGATGCAGAACTCGCTTTTGCCCGCCTCCTGCGCTTCATCGGCCATTGGTCAGCCTTCGGTTTCGGCCCCTTTGTCGTCGAGGAGGCGGACACGGGACGCATCGTGGGCGAGGTGGGTTTTGCCCATATGCGCCGCGGAAACGGGGCGGATTTTGATGGTGTGCCCGAGGCGATGTGGAAAATCGACAGGCAGCTGGTCGGCAAAGGTGTCGCGACAGAAGCTGTGGAGGCCGCGACGAAGTGGTTCGACAGTAGCGGAATTTCGCAGCGGACCGTCTGTATGATCGATCCCCTGAATAGCCCGTCTTTAGCCATTGCCGCCCGATTCGGCTTTCAGCCGTTTCGCGATGCGATGTTCCGGAAAAACCCCGTGCGGCTTTTCGAGCGGATATCCGCGATCTAGTTAAGGCGCTCATACGGATCGTCTGATGAAGATGTTGCCTCGATCGCGTTTCAGAACGTCCTGAAACCTGTTTCAGGTCTCAGGCGGGGGCGGTTTGGGTGAGGAGTTGGTCCATCGCAACTCCTGGAGCATCCCATGCGCAATTTTCTTCTGGCGGCATTCGTCGTTTTCTCCACCGCTCAGGCCGCGATGGCGCAAGGCGCCATCGGCTTTAGACAGATCGAATTGCCGGATGCGGCGGGTGCGAGGGCGCTTGCCGTCTCATTATGGTATCCGGCCGCGCCCTCTGGAAAAAGCGAGGTCGTGGGTGAGAACGCGGCTTTTTATGGTCTTGAGGTGCAACCGGCCGCTTCTTTTCTCACCGGGTCTCGTCCCCTCGTGCTGTTGTCGCATGGTTTCGGCGGAAGCTGGCGCAATCTGAACTGGATTGCCGGCGCACTTGCTCAGCAGGGTTATGTGGTGGCCGCACCGGATCATGGCGGCGAATCATTTACCGAAAAGAATGCGACGGAGATCGTTCCCCTGTGGGAGCGGCCGCGCGACATCAGCAGGACGCTGACCGCGCTCATCGAGAATGACCAACTCGCCGGCCAGATCGACAGCAAGCGTATCGCCGTCATCGGCCATTCTCTGGGAGGCTGGACTGCGATGGAGCTGGTGGGTGCACGCTATAGCGCCGAACTCGCCTTGAAGGACTGCAATAGGGAAAAAGCGCCGCCGCAATGCAAGGCTCCCCGGCTGCTGGCCAAGGTCGGGATCGTCGGTGACGGCAAGGCTGATCGGCGTCTTTCGATGGATTTGAGCGATGTTCGCATCCGGGCGGCGATCGCACTCGATCTTGGGCCTGCTTCCGGTTTTCTGCCGGAGACGCTGCAAAGGGTGGAGGTGCCGGTTCTGGTTCTGGCCGCAGGTGTGGAGACGCCGGAGATTGCCGCCATCAAGGCCGATTCCGACTATATCGCCCGGCATCTGCCAAAGGCGACGACCGTCTATCGGGAAATACCCGATGCCAGCCATTTCAGCTTTATGCAGATTTGTAAGCCGAACGGCGAAAAAATCGTGGAGGAGCTTTCACCGGGCGAAGGTTTCGTCTGCCGCGACGGGGGAGGCCGGGACCGCACAGCCATCCATGCACAAATCGCGGAGGCAATCACCGGCTTCCTGAAAGTGGAAATGCGTTAGGACAGTTCGGGACGTCTCGGGGATCCTGGTTGTCCTGAGGCGTCCCGATTTTTTCACGCCGCGTTGGACGGGTGATAGCGATAAACGAGGTCTTCGGGGTCGGAGCGTGGCGCTGACGGATCGAGTGTGCCGCCGATGCGCTCGGCAACGGCTGCGGATTTGCTGTTTTCCGGCGAGACGTAGCTGACAAGTGTGGGCAAGCTCAGCGTCTCAAAGGCCCAGTCGCGCATTGCCACAGCGGCTTCGGCAGCATAACCGCGCCCTTCATGGCCGTCATAAAGCAGCCAGCCGAGTTCCTTTTCGGGAAATAGCGGGCCGTGATTGATACCGATCTGGCCGATGCATTCACCCGTCTCACCAAGGTCGATCATCAGCGCGCCATGGCCGAAAAAGTACCAGTTGGCCAGATCGTGGCAGAACACGCCCCATGTTTTCCAGAGATCATACGGCCCGCCGACGCCAATGGAGCGCGGCGACGCCATGAAGTGCTGATAGGCGGGAAAGTCCGCGATGAGCAGCGGGCGCAGCGTCAGGCGTTCAGTCTTAAGCGTGGGGATAGGGTGGTTCATGTGCCGTCGTCCTTTTTGGGAGCGTAGCTAGGCCCTTGTCATTACATGCCGATGACGTTGTCGCTTCTCCCTTGAAATCACAACAAAAAACCCGCTGTCGCCAGCGGGTCTTTTAAAAACTGTCCTGTCCTTGAGGGGTCAGGCGGTTTCAAGGAATTCCGTGGCTCCGTCAGGCTCGCGCAGAACATAGCCGCGGCCCCAGACGGTTTCGATGTAGTTTGCGCCGCCTGCGGCATTTGCAAGCTTCTTGCGCAGCTTGCAGATGAAGACGTCGATGATCTTCAGTTCCGGTTCGTCCATGCCGCCATAGAGGTGGTTCAGGAACATTTCCTTGGTCAGCGTCGTGCCCTTGCGCAGCGAAAGCAGCTCGAGCATCTGATATTCCTTGCCGGTCAGGTGAACGCGCTGGCCACCCACTTCAACCGTCTTGGCATCGAGATTGACGATCAGCTCGCCGGTGGAAATGACCGACTGCGCATGGCCCTTGGAACGGCGGACGATTGCGTGAATGCGGGCAACAAGCTCATCCTTGTGGAAGGGCTTTGTCATGTAATCGTCTGCACCGAAGCCCAGACCGCGAACCTTGTCCTCGATGCCGGCCATGCCGGAGAGGATGAGGATCGGCGTCTTGACCTTGGAAAGGCGCAAAGTTCTCAAGACTTCGTAACCCGACATGTCGGGCAGGTTGAGATCGAGAAGAATAATGTCGTAATCGTAGAGCTTACCGAGGTCCACGCCTTCCTCGCCGAGGTCGGTCGTGTAGACGTTAAAGCTTTCCGACTTGAGCATCAGTTCGATGCTCTGCGCTGTTGCGCTGTCGTCTTCAATAAGTAGAACCCGCATAATTATCCCCTTTGCCGCCCGCGAACCGGTAAATCATTGCCTCGCGCGATGCGGATCCAGACGTTGCCTGATTTGCAGGCTGCCACCAAATGGTTAACAAATTCTAATTGCCTTTGGCAAGGTGTATCGAATTTATTAAGCAAAGTAGGCATTTCTCTGTTTTTGCACGTGAATCCACCATCGCCATAATTGAATCTTAACGTGAGGATTTCCCGCTAAGTGATTCAATCGACTCTTACATCGTCTGGTCCGCTTTTTTGGACCTGGCATTTACCGACCCTTAAATGATCGTGTTTATCATTAACGATGCCCGTAAACGAAAGGTTAACGGCGGTGGTTTTTTATTAACGCCGGGTAACTTTTGGGAATCATTCCGGCACAACGGGTTAACCCGGCCGGTTGAACGGGCGGGTTAAACGGGCCGATCAGGGGGGCATAGTGCCTTTTTGATCCGGGTCTCGCTATCCATGGAGTATTGCGTATGAAGTCGCGTGACAGCCTGGTTCGCCTGAAGGAATTTCAGGTTAATGAAAAACGCCGGCAGCTTAACCAGCTGCAGCAGATGATGTCCGAGTTCGAGCGGATGGCAAAGGAACTGGTGCATCAGATATCTCTGGAAGAGAGCAAGTCGGGCATTACCGATCCGACGCATTTCGCCTATCCGACCTTCGCCAAGGCCGCGCGCCAGCGGGCCGATAATCTTCAGGTCTCGATCCGGGAGCTGAAGGCCCAGCAGGAAGCTGCCGAAGCTTCGCTGGAAGAGGTGCAGGCCGAATATGAAAAGGCCGCGGCACTGGAAAACCGCGACGGAGCGATCCGCGCCCGCGCCTGACGACCGGCGCAAATTCGATGAACGATCGTCCTCATTGACGGCTGCCGGTGGATCAGGAGGCGGCTTTCAATGACGGGACGCCATGCATTTTTTCGAAAGGCCGCCACCTTTGGCGGCCTTTTGCGTTGCCGGGTGTCGGTCCTTTTCGATCCGGTTTCCTCCCAGCGACCACTGGCGGGCATTTCGGTGTTTTCAATTGTCCGGAACGGGGGAAAGGCGTAATTTAACGGGGTTCCGATCATGAACCGGAGGTTTTACGCGCGCGTCCTGCATAACCCCTGCGAGGGTGGGCGCGGGCGGTAACAGCAGGGAGAAAGAAATGGCTCGCCAATATATCGATTGCCGCGAATTCCCCAGTGACAGCAAATGCACCATCGCCATCTCCGCCGATACGCCGGAGGAGCTGATGGAAGCGGCCGTTCAGCATGCCGTGGCGGTGCATGGCGCCAAGGACACACGCGAATTCCGCGAGGAAGTCCGCAGGAGCATGCATGCAGGGACGCCGCCGCTGAAGGTGGCGTGACGGGAGGATCGACGCGTACTTATGAATGACGCAAGATGGGAAGGGGTTGCGAGAGACCGGGGCGTATGCCGCTTGCTTCTTCTCCCCGCCGGGGAGAAGTCCGCGGCAGCGGGATGAGGGGGCGAGGGTAGAGGGATTCGGCAACGCCCCCTCATCCGACCCTTCGGGCCACCTTCTCCCCCTCGGGGAGAAGAAATATGCCGCGACGTTTGCGAATATTCTGCCCTTTTACAGAATTAAGCGCCCTTACCCGTTTATAACATCCGCCCATTCAGGATGGCGCAGCGTCTGGGCCTTGAAGAACGGGCAGAGCGGAATGATTTTCCAGCCGCCCTTGCGGGCCTCGTCGATCGCATGGGCGGCGAGCGCCTGACCGACGCCCTTGCCGCGCAGGGCATCGGGCACGCCGGTATGATCGATAATGATCAGCGAAGGGGAGGTGCGGGAATAGGTCATCTCGGCCTTGTGGCCTTCGACGGTTGCCGAATATTCGCCGTGCGATCCGGTTTCGGTGCTGAGGATGTCCATGGTTTTCGCCTCCTGTTGCGTTCGTTGTTTCCACTGTAACGGCTCGCGCCCGAATTGAAACAGCGGGAAAGAGAACGCAGCGGACACAAACCGGCGACAATGGTTTTACCGAAGGAGGGGCTCTACCGAAGCAGGACAGGCCTTGCGGGGAGAAACCCGAAATCAAACCGAAAACCCCGTCGATAATCCGGCGGGGTGTTTTTGAGAATTCGGCTTTGGCGCGTTTCCGCGCGGGCGCAATATCAGTGGCGATATTGCTGAATGCGCGTGGTGCGCAGGCCTGCAAGGCCATGATCGGCAATTGAGGACTGCCAGGAGAGGAATTCTTCAACGGTAAGCGTATAACGCTCGCAGGCTTCCTCGAGGCTCAAAAGTCCTCCGCGAACCGCTGCAACCACCTCCGCCTTTCTGCGAATGACCCAGCGACGGGTATTGGCAGGCGGAAGATCCGCAATCGTCAGAGGGCTGCCATCGGGGCCGATGACATATTTAACTCGTGGGCGTATCATTTCGGTCATTGGACACTCTATACAAACTCAAGACCATATGCCGGGAACTTTAGCCCCGTACCTTTAAAAATTGCCTAAGCAGCTCTAGACAATTTATTAAGAATTTGAACGGTTTCGCCTGATTTGTTCGAGTCGCCTTATTTTGCAGGGGAAAAATTTTTCCAAAAATTGCATTTTTTATCGTCCATCGGTTGTTTCCCTCATAGGGCCGCAAGCGAAAGGCACGTTTTCCCGCTGCCCTGGGTAAATTCCGCCGATCCTTCATGCTGCAGCCGCAGGCGGTCTCCGGCATTGAGCGGAAGAATGAAGGTGGCCGATTGCGAGGTGCCGGCGCTGGAGGCGTTTCCGGCAATGCCGAAGCCGCCCGCCGCGCCGTTCACCGACAGCGAAACCCGGTGGCCGGCGGAGGAGACCACGGCAAGCGACAGAATGGCGAGATAAAGACCCTTGGCAGGAACGACGAGTTCCCTTCCGCCGCCGGTACCAACCGGATCGCCGAGCGTAAAACCGCCCTCATCGATGAAGAGCATGGAGAAACCCGCAGCCGATCCATTGGCCGGCTTCGTCGTGCCCGCCGGCAGGCCTGCGGCGGCGAGTGCGCGATTGGGCATCGAGACGCGGCCATCGCCGCTGCACAGGAGCGCGGTGCGCCAAATAGCGCCATCGGCGCTGGTCTTGATCGAAAAACCGTCATTGCCGGCAAGGCCCATTTCCGCGCGGCCGCTCCAGCCGGACTGGAACAACACCGATGCCGTATCGGTCTTCGCTGCCTTGTTGATCGCCATGCGGTGGCTGCCATCCTCCTGGCTGTGGGTGAAAAGGCTGGCGGGAGCGGCGAGCGCCAGACGGTTGGCGCCGTCAGCTTCCGCGCCGATGCCCAGCCTTTGAAACGTGCCGGTGGCGGGCAGCGGCATGTCCTGCCATGCGCCCTGCCGTAGCACCCGATATTTCCCCTCGCTTGCAAACCATGCCGTCCAGCCGGGCTGCGGCGTTATCGACAGCCATGCGCCATCCTGCCGGAAGGCAAGCTTTCCGCCCTTGCCGACCCAATCGCCGGTGGCGTCCGGGAGGAGAAGGAAACACTCGCCCTCCGACGCGTTTTCGGGCGGTGCGGCGACCACGGCCTTGACGACCAGCTGGACGATCGCATCCAGCCGTTGCAGCGCCTCATTGTGGGTCACGTGTTTCTGTGCCTGAGAGGGCAGGATATAGGGAAGCCGAAGTCTCGCCGTCTGTTCCGTCATGATGTCTCTTCCGCGCTGGATTGCCGTTCACCAGCGATTGTGATGCGGCGGGGCGGTGCGGGGATGAGCGGGGAAGAGATTATTTTTGTTGATGGGGGGTGGGTGTGTTTGCAGCGAATGGCGTCTATGGGCGAGACGGCCTCTTGGCTTCGGCGTATGGGGCTTACCCCCTTCTGCCCTGCCGGGCATCTCCCCCTCAAGGGGGGAGATCGACTCGCGGTGACGTTTCGCCCATCTCGACGTTCGAGGCTAAAATGGTGGTAAAGCTCCTTGCCGATCTCCCCCCTTGAGGGGGAGATGCCCGGCAGGGCAGAGGGGGGTAAGCCCCATACACCGAAGCGAAAGTTTAATTACCCACGAAAGCGCAGCGGTCTACCCGCCCGTCTATGTCGCCGCTTCCACCGTCACTGCCATCGCACCCTCCGCAATGAAATCTGGATTGGCCAGCGCATCCTCACCGTCACCTCTCACCTCATAGGCAAGCGGCTGGCCGTCGCAATCCAGCGTTCTGCCGCCGGCGGCGCGCAGCACGGCATCGCCGGCGGCCGTATCCCACATCATGGTGCGGCTGAAGCGGGGGTAGATGTCGGCCGCGCCTTCCGCCAGCATGCAGAATTTCAGCGAGGAACCGACGGAAATACAGTCCTTGAGCCCGTGTTCGGCGACGAAGGCTTCCGTTTTCGCCGTGCAGTGCGAGCGGCTGATCAGCGCCACGGGCGATGCGCCGCGCTGGCGGGCGCGGATGGGATGGCGCGCCAGGATCGCGCCTTCGCCTGATATGGCGAGCTTTTCGGCACCGTTGTCCTTGCCCGTCCATGCCTGGCCGCGGCAGGGGGCGTAAACCACGCCTGCGACGGGAACGCCGTTCCTGATGAGGGCGATATTGACGGTGAAATCGTCCTTGCCGGAAATGAATTCCTTGGTTCCATCCAGCGGGTCGACCAGAAAGAACTCCCTGCCTGTCTCCGGCAGGATGCCGTTCGAGACGGCCTCTTCGGCGATAACGGGAATTTCGGGAAAATTGGCGGCCAGCGCCTGAAGAATGATCGTCTCGGCGCGCTGGTCGGCCTCGGTCACCGGCGAGCAGTCATCCTTGTAGGACACGTTCGGGCCCGCGCGGTGGACCGCCATGATCGCCTGTCCGGCGTCCAGCGCCGCTTTCGTCAATATGTCGATCATCTCTTTGCCGTTGCCATTCCATCGCCATCCCGTGGCGGGATCTTGCGATACAACTTGGCTACTCCTTTGGCCGCCGCCCGTCAAACAATGGCGGCCGACAAGGCTAAAATAGGCATTCCGTCGCCGTTTTTTTAGCACTTCCTGCCGAAATCATGGCTCTTTTGATCGGGAAAAGGGCAACTGATGTGGAAATTCCAAATTTTGTGCAGGATCGCCCGTTTTTGACTTCACATTTTTAACGAACACGATATGCATTTTGGTGTTGGGGGTAAGTTTGCGAGGGCTCCCCTATAATTAACATAACGAGGCGTGGCTCATCAGAGGTCATGCCCAGGGGAAAGACATGGAGTATTTTATCCAGCAGCTCATAAACGGGCTGACTCTTGGATCTATCTACGGCCTCATCGCAATTGGCTATACGATGGTCTACGGCATCATCGGCATGATCAACTTCGCCCATGGCGATATTTTCATGCTCGGCGGTTTCGCCGCGCTGATCGTTTTTCTGGTCGTGACATCTTTTGTCGCCGGCATTCCGGTGGTGCTTCTTCTGCTTTTGATGATGGTCATCGCCATGCTGATGACCGGATTGTGGAACTGGGTCATCGAGCGCGTCGCCTACCGGCCTCTGCGCGGCTCTTTCCGCCTTGCGCCCCTGATCACTGCCATCGGCATGTCGATCGCGCTGTCCAACTTCATCCAGGTCACGCAGGGTCCGCGCAACAAGCCGATCCCGTCTCTGGTGACGGAAAGCTATCATCTCGGCTCCATAACGGTTTCGCTGAAGCAGCTCATCATCATGGTGGTGACGTCGGTGCTGCTCTTCGCCTTCTGGTATATCGTCAACAAGACACCGCTCGGGCGGGCGCAGCGCGCCACCGAACAGGACCGCAAGATGGCGGCGCTTCTGGGCGTTGATGTCGACAAGACGATCTCCATCACCTTCATCATGGGTGCTGCGCTCGCTTCGGTCGCAGGTACGATGTATCTGATGTATTACGGCGTCGCCTCGTTCAATGACGGCTTCATTCCGGGCGTCAAGGCGTTCACCGCGGCGGTTCTGGGCGGTATCGGCTCGCTTCCGGGCGCTGTTCTCGGCGGTCTGCTGATCGGCCTCATCGAGTCGCTCTGGTCGGCCTATTTCTCCATCGCCTACAAGGACGTCGCGGCATTCGGCATCCTTGCTTTCGTGCTGATCTTCAAGCCGACCGGTATTCTCGGTCGTCCGGAAGTCGAGAAGGTGTGATCCCATGACCAATATCGCTTCCGAACACGACACTTCCAACCCGAGCCTGATGGCGACGGCGGTGAAGGAAGGCATCTTTGCGGGCATCGTCTCGCTTGGCATGTTCATTCTCTACGTCGGCATCGTCACCTATCAGGACATCAACAACCAGCTTATCTGGGGCACACGCTGGGGCCTGCTGGCGGTCTTCGTCGGCGTTGCCGCCGTCGGCCGTTTCCTGATGGTGGGCTTCATCAAGCCGTCGCTGGATCGCCGCAAGCTCGCCAAGGCCAAAAGCGGCATTCTGGAAATTTCCGAGGAAAAAGGCTTTTTTCACAAGCATTTCCTGAAGCTGGCGCTGGTTCTGCTGCTGCTTTATCCTGTGATCGCCGTGCAATTGTTCGGCTTTCAGGGTTCGCTGAAATTCGTCGACAATTTCGGCATCCAGATCCTGATCTACGTGATGCTGGCCTGGGGTCTCAATATCGTCGTCGGTCTCGCCGGCCTGCTCGATCTCGGTTACGTGGCCTTTTATGCGGTCGGCGCCTATTCCTATGCGCTGCTCTCCAGCCATTTCGGCCTGTCCTTCTGGGTGCTTCTGCCCGTTGCCGGCATTCTTGCGGGCTTCTGGGGCATCATTCTCGGCTTCCCGGTCCTGCGGCTTCGCGGCGACTATCTGGCGATCGTCACGCTCGCCTTCGGTGAGATCATCCGTCTCGTGCTCCTGAACTGGACGGATGTGACCAAGGGCACCTTCGGCATTTCCGGCATCGCCAAGGCGTCCGTCTTCGGCATCTGGTCCTTCGATGTCGGCGCGCCGAACAATTTCGCCAAGGCCTTCGGCCTGTCGATGTCGTCCGCCTATTACAAGATCTTCCTGTTCTACGTGATCCTCCTTCTGTGCATGCTGACGGCTTACGTCACCATCAAGCTGCGCCGCATGCCGATCGGCCGTGCATGGGAAGCGCTGCGTGAGGATGAGATCGCCTGCCGTTCGCTCGGTATCGATACCGTCATCACCAAGCTCACCGCCTTTGCGACGGGCGCGATGTTCGGCGGTTTCGCCGGTTCGTTCTTCGCCGCGCGTCAGGGTTTCGTGTCACCGGAAAGCTTCGTCTTCCTGGAATCGGCCGTCATCCTTGCCATCGTCGTTCTCGGCGGCATGGGGTCGCTCACGGGTATCGCCATTGCGGCGCTGGTTATGGTCGGCGGCACGGAGCTCCTGCGCGAGATGGAATTCCTGAAGCATGTCTTCGGGCCGGATTTCACGCCGGAACTCTACCGCATGCTGCTGTTCGGTCTCGCCATGGTCATCGTCATGCTGTTCAAGCCACGCGGCTTCGTCGGCTCACGTGAACCCACGGCCTTCCTCAAAGAACGCAAGGCCGTCTCCGGCAGCTTTACCAAGGAAGGTCACGGTTGATGGCTTCCGGAACGACAACAATGGCAAATGATACGATCCTCAAGGTCGAACATCTCTCGATGCGCTTCGGCGGCCTGATGGCCATCAACGACTTCTCCTTCGAGGCGAAGCGCGGAGAGATCACGGCGCTTATCGGCCCCAACGGTGCCGGAAAGACCACGGTTTTCAACTGCATCACCGGCTTCTACAAGCCGACGATGGGCATGATCACCATGCGTCAGCAAAATGGCGAGGCGCATCTTCTGGAGCGCCTGCCGGATTTCGAGATCACCAAGAAGGCGAAGGTGGCGCGTACCTTCCAGAACATCCGCCTGTTCTCGGGTCTGACGGTTCTGGAAAACCTTCTCGTGGCGCAGCACAATGCGCTGATGAAGGCCTCGGGTTACACCATTCTCGGCCTTCTTGGCCTGCCTGCCTACAAAAAGGCGGTCAACAGTTCGATCGAGAAAGCCAAATACTGGCTGGACAAGGCTGACCTCACCGACCGCGCCGACGATCCGGCCGGCGACCTGCCCTATGGCGCGCAGCGCCGTCTGGAAATCGCCCGCGCCATGTGCACGGGGCCGGAACTTCTCTGCCTCGACGAACCGGCGGCGGGTCTCAACCCCAAGGAATCGCTGGCGCTCAACGCGCTGCTGCGCGGTATCCGTGATGAAGGCACGTCTCTGCTGCTGATCGAGCACGACATGTCCGTGGTGATGCAGATCTCCGACCATGTCGTGGTTCTCGAATATGGCCAGAAGATTTCCGACGGTTCGCCTGACCATGTGAAGAACGACCCCAAGGTCATCGCCGCCTATCTGGGTGTCGAGGATGATGAAGTGGAAGACGTGATTGCGGAAGAACTCGACGGAGGAGCGGCCTGATGTCTGGTGAACCGCTTCTTAAAGTTCAGGGTGTCGAAACCTATTATGGCAATATCCGCGCTCTGGCGGGTGTCGATGTCGAAGTCAACAAGGGTGAGATCGTCAGCCTGATCGGTGCCAACGGCGCCGGCAAGTCGACGCTGATGATGACCATCTGCGGCAGCCCGCAGGCGCGTGTCGGCCAGGTGACTTTCGACGGCGAGGATATTACCCGTCTACCGACCCATCTGATCGCCCGCAAACGCATTGCCCAGTCGCCTGAAGGCCGCCGGATTTTCCCGCGCATGACGGTGCTGGAAAACCTGCAGATGGGCGCCAATCTCGACAACCTCAAATATTTCAAAGAGGACGTCGAGAAGATCTTCGTGATGTTCCCGCGTCTCAAGGAACGCCAGAGCCAGCGCGGCGGCACGCTTTCCGGCGGCGAGCAGCAGATGCTTTCCATCGGTCGCGCACTGATGGCAAGGCCGAAGCTTCTGCTTCTTGACGAACCGTCGCTGGGTCTCGCGCCGCTGATCGTCAAGGGCATCTTCGAAGCGATCAAAAAACTCAACCAGGAGGAGGGGCTGACGGTCTTCCTCGTGGAGCAGAACGCCTTTGCCGCGCTCAAGCTTTCCGACCGCGCCTATGTGATGGTCAACGGCAAGGTGACGATGAGCGGTTCGGGCAGGGAACTGCTCGCCGATCCGCAGGTGCGCGCCGCCTATCTGGAAGGTGGCCGGCACTGAAAGATTTTACTTGCGCCGAAAATTTTGCGGCGCAAGATTGCAAAAGGCGTCCCGCCGGGCCTTCGGGCAAGCGGCGGGATGTAAACAATAAAATGCCCTCCGGAAAAACGGCGGGACGACAGACAAGGCAGGGCTGGCGCATCGCGCCCGGCACTGATGGGGAAAGAGATGCAGGGCCTTTTTTTCGAGACCGATAGCGGCGTGCGTTATATTCTGCGCGCACTGGTTGTTCTTCTGGGTTTCTGGACCGCCTGGCGCGCGGGAAAATCCGTCGCCGATGGCTGGGGTGGTTACCCGCGTGTGGTCATCTACACGCTGGCATTGGGGCTCGTCATGCGGTTTCTGCATCACGCGCTCTTCAACGGACCGTTCATAAACGGTTTTTACTATGTGTTTGACGTCGTTCTTCTTCTGGTCTTTTCCAGCATCGGTTTCCGCATGCGCCGGACGAACCAGATGGTCAATAACTACTATTGGCTTTACGATCGCACGTCGGCATTCTCCTATAAGAAGAAGGATTGACAGCCGGATTCGTCCGACTGCACAATGCTCGTCAGAGTGGAACAGTTTCCTGTTCAGTGAAGGTGGGTACTGAACAGGCCCTAGTAACCAACCCATCCAAAGGAACTGGGAGTAAAGTAATGAAGAAGTCTCTTCTTTCCGCCGTTGCGCTGACCGCCATGGTCGCCTTCAGCGGTTCGGCCTGGGCCGATGTCCTGATCGCTGTCGGTGGCCCGCTGACCGGCCCGAACGCTGCTTTCGGTGCTCAGCTTCAGAAGGGTGCCGAGCAGGCTGCGAAAGACATCAACGCTGCCGGCGGCATCAACGGCGAACAGATCAAGATCGTGCTGGGCGATGACGTTTCCGACCCCAAGCAGGGCATCTCGGTTGCCAACAAATTCGTTGCTGATGGCGTGAAATTCGTCGTCGGCCACTTCAACTCTGGCGTTTCCATTCCTGCTTCCGAAGTTTATGCCGAAAACGGCATTCTCGAAGTAACGCCTGCTGCGACCAACCCCGTATTCACCGAGCGTGGCCTGTGGAACACCTTCCGCACCTGCGGTCGTGACGACCAGCAGGGCGGCATCGCCGGCAAGTATCTGGCCGACCACTACAAGGACGCCAAGATCGCCATCATTCACGACAAGACCCCCTATGGTCAGGGCCTTGCCGACGAAACCAAGAAGGCAGCCAATGCGGCCGGCCTGACGGAAGCCATGTATGAAGGCGTCAATGTCGGCGACAAGGACTTCTCCGCGCTGATCTCGAAGATGAAGGAAGCCGGCGTCACGGTTATCTATTGGGGTGGCCTGCACACGGAAGCCGGTCTGATCATCCGCCAGGCGGCCGATCAGGGCCTGAAGGCGAAGCTCATCTCGGGTGACGGCATCGTCTCGAACGAACTTGCCTCCATCGCCGGCGACGCTGTCGAAGGCACGCTCAACACCTTCGGTCCCGATCCGACGCTGCGTCCTGAAAACAAAGAACTGGTAGAGAAGTTCAAGGCCGCTGGCTTCAACCCGGAAGCCTACACCCTCTACTCCTACGCCGCCCTGCAGGCGATTGCCGGCGCTGCCAAGGCTGCCGGTTCGGTTGAGCCGGAAAAGGTTGCCGAAGCTCTGAAGAAGGGCACCTTCCCGACCGCGCTCGGCGATATCTCCTTCGACGAGAAGGGCGACCCGAAGCTTCCCGGTTACGTCATGTACGAGTGGAAGAAGGGCCCGGACGGCAAGTTCAGCTACTTCCAGCAGGGGACGTGAGTCCTACTGGATAATTTTCTATCGAAGCCCGGCAGCGATGCCGGGCTTTTTTTTGGTGAGCGGCTGAACTCTTCTGGTGTCATCCTCGGGCTTGACCCGAGGATCCACCGCCGCGCGAGGAATGGATCCTCGGGTCAGGCCCGAGGATGACGTCGAGTGTGAGAGCACACACACAGCCTGAGTTGCTGTACTTCAGCCCACTTTCGCCGCCAGCCTCTCCAGTACCATATCGGCGCGCTCCGAAACCGGAGCTTTCGGCAGCACCACCGTTTCATAATCCAGCCGGGCGTAATCACGCAGCAGGCGTTGATACTCTACCACCGCCGCATCCAAACCGTGTTTGCGCTCGCTGTCTCCCCGGTAAATTTCCGGCCAGGGTGGGGTGAGGAAAACCAGCTGGTTATAGCGATGCGTGTTTTGCAGCGTATCGATAAATCCGTCACCGCTGACATGGTGAAGTGCCGAGGCGGCGTCGATCAGGCCGCGATCGAAAAAGAGAAGGCCATTCGGCGGGGCCTTTTGCCGGTCTCCGAGCGCCATGGCGATGGCGCGGCGGGCGAAGGCTTCGATGTCGATCCACGGCAGGGCCGTGCCGCCATTGCGGGTTTCTTCGATGACGATGCGGCGGCCGGGCTCTCCCACGGTGGCGAAACCGCGTCGGGCAAGCTCGGCGAGAAGCGTGGATTTTCCGCCGCCGGAGCAGCCGGAAAGAATGATGAAACGGTCCATGGGAACGTCCTCCTTGTTGGGGATGCGAGATATGTTTGGGGGAATGGGTTGCGGCGTTGCCGTTTGTTTCTTCTCCCCGAGGGGGAGAAGGTGGCCCGAAGGGTCGGATGAGGGGGCAACGTTGCCGGATTTCGGAGAGCTTGCCCCCTCATCCCGCTGCCGCGGACTTCTCCCCCTCGGGGAGAAGAAACAAGGGGCCGCCGCTCGACTAGTTAGCGGACGCTACGCTCAAGCAGAAAATATATGTTGGCCGAACCATACCACACTCAGCGCTGTCGTCACCCCTGATGCAATATATGCGCCGCCTTCACAGCCGCCGAAGCGCGGTTTTCGACGCCGAGCTTTACATAGATCTGTTCCAGATGCTTGTTCACGGTTCTGGCGGAAAGGCCGAGAATATCGCCGATATCGCGGTTGGATTTGCCCTTGGCGATCCACAGCAGCACTTCCGATTCCCGCGTCGTCAGGGCGAAATGGCTTTTCAGCAGATGGTCGTCCGATTTCTCGTTGGCGGCGGTCAGGCGGAAGAGATATTCGTCCGGTCCCATGGCGCCGAGGAAGGAGAGTTGCAAAGCGGGCCGCCCGGCCTCAGTGATCGTCAGCGGCGAATCGCGGGCGGCATCCACCGTCGCCCTGTCCGAAAGCCAGCCGGAAATATGGGCAACGACGATCTCCAGCCCATCATCACGGCCGGTGGCGGCATTGACCAGCCGGGTCGCCTGCGGCGTCGACCAGTGGATGGCGCCATTGGCGCGCACCGCAAGCAGGTGGCGGCCGGCAGCATCGAGCGCGACGCGGGCGCTTTGCGCCGAACGGGCATTGGAGAGATGGACGCGGATGCGGGCGCGCAGCTCGTCGATGTTGATCGGCTTGGTCAGATAATCGACACCGCCGGATTCGAGCGCCCGCACCACATGTTCGGTCTCGGTCAGCCCGGTCATGAAGATGACGGGCACCTGCGCCACCGCCGCATTGGCCTTCAGGCGGCGGCAGGTCTCGAAACCGTCCATGGCCGGCATGACGGCGTCGAGCAGGATGATATCGGGCGTGATGCGTTCGGCAATGTTGAGCGCGGCCTGCCCGGATGTGGCGATCAGCGCCGAAAAGCCTGACTGTTCCAGCGCATCGGTGAGGAACCCCAATGCCTCCGGGCTGTCATCCACCAGCAATACGATGTCTCTCGGCAGTGCCGTCCCTGGCCCGCTCATGCCTTGCCGTCTCCCATGTCGCTATCCGCAAACCGTTTGAGAAAATGCGCGTAACCGGCCAGATCGAAGGCCTGCACATAGGTGCCAAGCTCTTGCGTGAAGGGCAGGTTTTCCGTGTTGCGGGCAAGATCGGCGAGTTTCGCCTCTATGCCGCGTATGTAGCCTATTTCGCCGAGCCTCTGCAAATCCTTGATATGAATTGCGCCGGGATGAACGATCTGCGCCGGCGGCTGGGGGATGGGTGCAGGGGGAAGGTCGGTATCGTAAATCCATTTCAGGCCGAGATGCACCGCAAGCCTGTCGCACAGGTGGCGGATATCGACCGGCTTGGCGATGGCGTCGTTGTGATTGTCTTCTCCGGCACCCGCGACAGTGCCATCACCGATATTGGCCGAGAGCATGATGAGCGGGGCGGTCTGCCCGGCTTCGCGCAGTTTCGTAACCAGCTGCCAGCCGGTCATGCCGGGCATGTAAATATCGATGAGGAAAAGATCGGGCTTCACGCCTTCGATGAGTGTCAGGCAGTCCGGCCCGCTCTGGGCGGTCAGCACCACGAAATCGAGCGGCGAAAGTACCTGCCGCATCAGCTCGCGGTGATCCTCGTTGTCATCAACCACCACGATGGTGCGGCGCGGGCCGGAATAGGAGCGGATGGTCTTTTCTGCCGCCGGTGCCGTGCTTGGCCGATGCACGGCAGAGAGCATGAGGCGGACGCGGAAGGTGGAGCCCTCATCTTTTTCGCTGGAGACGGAAATTTCGCCGCCGAGCGTGTTGGTCAGAAGCCTCGTAATGGTGAGCCCGAGGCCGAGGCCCGGCATGGGGCGCACGCTTTCGGCCTCGCCGCGCTGGAAGGGTTCGTAGATGCGGGCGAGGTCTTTTTCGGCGATGCCGCGCCCGGTATCCGACACCGTGAAGCTTGCCACCTGGCTGCGATAGGCGACATCGAAGGTGACGCTGCCCTCGTCGGTGAACTTGATGGCATTTGAGAGCAGGTTGACGAGAATCTGGCGCAGACGCTTTTCATCGGTGCGGACATATTGCGGCAGGGCCCGCGACCGGTCGTGGCGGAACTCCAGCCCCTTGGCCTGCGCCTGCGGGCGGAACATATCGACGATCTGGTCGAGGAAATCCTGAATATTGATCTCGTTGGAATAGACCTGCAGACGGCCGGCCTCGATCTTGGAAATATCCAGAAGCCCGTCGATCAGGCCGGAGAGATGGTCGGCGGAACGGCGGATGACCTTGATGGCCGATTGCCGGGGAGGGGGAATGGTCTCGTCACGTTCGAGGATCTGGGCGTAACCTAACACGGCGTTGAGCGGCGTGCGCAGCTCGTGGCTGAGGCCGACGACATAACGGCTCTTGGCGCGGTTGGCGGCTTCGGCCGTTTCCTTGGCGTCCTGAAGGGCGGCGTCGGTCTTTTTGTGGGCTGCGATTTCTTTGAGGAGCAATGTGTTCTGGCGTGAGGATTCCTCCTCCGCCACCACCCGGCTGTCATGGGCGAGAACCAGAAACCAGCAGACGATGCCGGCGATGACGGCGAAGACGAAGAACACGATGAGGATGGTGCGGTTGACCACATCTGCCGTTTCAGGCGAGGCGGTGCCGACCTGATGGGCGATCATCGCGAGAATGCCGCCGATGGCGGTGACGGCGATGGCCGCCGCCATGCCGTAACGCCCGAGCCGGGTGGCGAGTTTGGCCACCAGCTGATCCGGCAGGAAGGATTTCGCGACGGTGGCGACCTGATAATTGAGCTTGGCCTTCGGCTTGCACATGTCGTGGCAGCGGCTGTCCAGCGAGCAGCAGAGCGAACAGATCGGTGCCGCATAGGCCGGGCACCACGCCATGTCCTCCGGCTCGAACGGGTGTTCGCAGATCGAACAGGTGATGGCGCTCAGTTCGCGCCATTGCTGGCGCGGTTTGCGGGCCAGATAGAACTTGCCCTTCGTGCCCCATGCGATCAGCGGCGAGGCGATGAAGGCGACGATCAGGGTCAGATAGGGCGCAAGTGAGGCGGCGAGTTCGCCGAAGGTGCCGAAATGCGCCATCAGCGCAATGGTGGCCGAAAGCGCCATGGAGCCGACGCCGACCGGATTGATATCGTAGAGATGGGCGCGCTTGAACTCGATGCCTGATGGAGCAAGGCCGAGCGGCTTGTTGATGAAGAGATCGGCCGAGATGGTGCAGAGCCAGGCCATGGCGATGATGGAGAAGATGCCGAGGGTTTCTTCCAGCAGCCGGTAGATACCGAGTTCCATCAGAAGCAGCGCGATCGCCACATTAAAGACCAGCCAGACGACGCGGCCGGGATGACTGTGGGTGAGCCGCGAGAAGAAGTTCGACCATGCGAGCGAACCCGCATAGGCATTCATGACGTTGATCTTCAGCTGCGAGACCACCACGAAGGCGACCATCAGCAGCATGGCGGCGGTCTCGTTGGGGATCATGTAACCGAAGGCGGTGAGGTACATCTGGGCCGGATCGGCGGCGCGATCCACCGAGACGCCGGAGCTGAAGGTCAAGACCACGAGGAAGGAGCCGGCCAGCAGCTTCGGCACACCGACGACCACCCAGCCCGCTCCCGCCAGAAAGACCGCGATGCGATGGCGCAGCCGGCTCTGGCCTTCCGCGGGCAGGAAGCGGAGGAAGTCCACCTGTTCGCCGATCTGCGACATCAGCGCGAGAATGACGGCGGAGGCCGCGCCGAATTCCACCAGATTGAAGTGGGCCACGGTGCCCGGCGGGCCGGAAGCATGATGAATACCGGCAAAGGCGCGCCAGAGATCGTATTTTTCCCAGTCCATCAAAGCGATGAACACGAAAGGCAGGACGTTGAGGATGATCCAGAAGGGCTGGGTGATGATCTGGAAACGGCTTATGAGCCGCACGCCATGGGTGACCAGCGGAATGACCATGACGGCCGAGATGATATAGCCGATCCAGAGCGGAATGCCGAGCGCCAGTTCCAGCGCGCCGGACATGATCGACGCCTCGATGGCGAAGAGCATGAAGGTGAAGGCGGCGTAGATCAGCGAGGTGATGGTGGAGCCGATGTAACCGAAACTTGCGCCGCGCGTCAGAAGATCGATATCGACGCCGTGGCGGATGGCGTAGCGGCTGATCGGCAGGCCGACCGCGAGCATGGCGATGGCGGCGACGAGGATGGCGTAAAAGGCGTTGGTGGTGCCATAGGACAGCGTGATCGCGCCGCCGATGGCTTCCAGCGCCAGAAAGGAAATTGCGCCGATGGCGGTGTGGGAAATGCGGTTGGAGGAAAACTGCCGGGCGCTTTTGGCGGTGAAGCGCAGCGCATAATCTTCCAGCGTCTGGTTGGCGACCCAGCGGTTATATTCGCGCCTGACGGGGATGATGCGTTGCCGTGCGGCCATGCCTATCTAGCGCCTTTCCGCAACGGGCCTCTCACAGCCGCACCGACATGCCGCCATCCACCGTCAGCACATGGCCGTTGACGAAGGAGGCCGCGTCGCTGGCCAGAAACAGCGCCGCACCGGCGATCTCGTCCGGCCGGCCCCAGCGCTCCAGCGGCACGCGCAGCTTGGCGAAGGCCACCATCTCAGGGTTTTCAGCAAGGGCGGCATTGGTTTCTGTCGCGAACATGCCGGGTGCGATGGCGTTGCTGGTGATGCCGCGCGCGCCATATTCCACGGCAATGGCGCGCATCAGCCCGGTCAGCCCCTGTTTGGCGACGGGATAGATCGCATCGCCCGGCCGAACGATATGGCCGAGAATGGAGGTGATGGTAATGATGCGGCCGTAACCGTTGGTGTTCATGGCCTCCGCCGCGTCGCGTGACAGCGAGATGGAGGAGGTGAGGTCGGTACGGATGAGCTCCAGCACGTCCTCGTCGCTGAATTCGGCAAGCGGGCGGCGGTCGCGTGCGCCGACATTGTTGACGAGGATATCGAGATGGCCGAACTCGTCCATCATACGGCGAACAAGAGCGCTGCCGGCTGCCGTATCGGCAATATCGAAGGCGGCGTAATCGGCTTTTCCGCCAGCCTTGCGCAACGTGTCGACCGCCTGTTCCAGCGTTTCGGCATTGCGGCCGGTCAGCCACACATGCGCGCCCGCTTCGGCAAAGGCGCTGGCAATTTCAAAACCGAGGCCGCGGCCGCTGCCGGTGATGATGGCCGTGCGGTTTTCGAGAGAGAATTTCTGGAGAATGCCCATCGCTCACCTTCTTGCTTTAGAGCGTCGGACCGAAAACGACGGTGCGGTTTTCGGAAAATCCGAGGCTGTTGGTCAAGGCCACGCCGCTTGTTTGAGCTTGCGTATGGGAAGACTATGCCGTGTGCGGCGCTCGGCGAAAGGTCGCCTGACCGGCCCGGCCGTTCGGTGGACAGAAAAATGGCGTCGCCCGGTTGCGGGCGACGCCATGTCTTGGCTTATCAGGCAGCAGCCGACTTTGCGAGCGGCACTTCTGCGATCGTCTTCAGAACGACGGAAGCGATCTGGTAAGGGCAGCCCTGCGAGTTCGGACGACGGTCTTCAAGGTAACCCTTGTAACCGTTGTTGACGAAGGAATGCGGAACGCGGATCGAGGCGCCACGGTCGGCAACGCCGTAGGAGAACTTGTTCCACGGAGCGGTTTCGTGCTTGCCGGTCAGGCGCAGGTGGTTGTCCGGACCGTAAACGTCGATGTGCTCTTTCCAGTTCTTGGCGAAAGCGGCCATGAGGGCTTCGAAATAGTCCTTGCCGCCAACTTCGCGCATGAACTTGGTGGAGAAGTTGCAGTGCATGCCCGAACCGTTCCAGTCGGTGTCGCCGAGCGGCTTGCAATGGAATTCGACGTCGATGCCGTACTGTTCGCAAAGACGCAGCAGCAGATAACGGGCGATCCAGATCTGGTCGGCGGCGCGCTTGGAGCCCTTGCCGAATACCTGGAATTCCCACTGGCCCTTGGCCACTTCGGCGTTGATGCCTTCGTGGTTGATGCCGGCTTCGAGGCAGAGGTCGAGGTGCTCTTCAACGATTTCGCGGGCAACCGAACCGACATTCTTGAAGCCGACGCCGGTGTAATAAGGACCCTGCGGAGCCGGGTAACCCTGTTCCGGGAAGCCGAGCGGGCGGCCGTCCTGGTAGAAGAAATATTCCTGTTCGAAACCGAACCATGCGTCCTCGTCGTCGAGGATGGTTGCGCGGCTGTTCGAAGCATGCGGGGTGACGCCATCGGGCATCATGACTTCGCACATGACGAGTGCACCGTTGGAGCGGGCCGGGTCGGGATAGATCGCGACGGGCTTCAGCACGCAATCCGACGAGTGGCCTTCGGCCTGCTGCGTGGACGAGCCATCAAAGCCCCAAAGCGGCAGCTGCTCGAGTGTGGGGAATTCGTCGAATTCCTTGATCTGGGTCTTGCCGCGCAGGTTGGGGACCGGCTTGTATCCGTCCAGCCAGATGTACTCGAGTTTGAACTTAGTCATTACGAACCTCTCATAGGTAACAATGCGAAGCCTTGAGGCCTCCCGTGGCTTTGGCCACCGAAGCGCATTCGCGTTCAAGGGCTGACCCCTTAGATGCATGCCGCGTGCCAGATTGGCGATATCAGGCGATTTTTTCGAAAAATCTTTCAGGCCCCCTGTCGCGCAGGAGCCTGGATATCGCGCGTGGCTGGTTCTGCTGCGCTGCGGCAGGCAAATTCACCTCTCATGTTTCATCATTGAATCCTGATAGATAGCTGGCGTCTCCCGGCGGAATGCCCTGCTGCGGTGCAATGATTTCGGTTGCGCGCGAGGGATTGGCATTTGCCCCAAAAACCGGCGCTTTCGGAATGGTTTTTCTTGTAGATGAGCCGATTAATGCCTATATTTTTCGCAAGGTGATTTTTTTTTAATCAAACGGAGCGAATCTGGCCTTTGCGGGTTAGCTCCAGACATAAAGTGCTTCGATGCAAACAAAGTGAGATGATCGAAATGGCAACTGGCATTCATCGCGAGACGGCAACGATCTATCAATTCCCGGTCGGCGGGCGCGCGGGTCTTTCCAAGTTCCGCAACAGCAGCCTCAGCGACCTCGAGCGTCAGGCGCAGGAGCCGCATATCGATTTCGGTTCGTGGTATCACGACGATGCGATCCGCGACGAAGAGCGGAACGACAAGCCACATTCCTGATGTGGGATTTGTAAACTGCGGCCGATTGCCAGATAATCGGTCTATCTATCTGCGTGTCTCCAACACCAACTGCCCACTCTGCGTCATCCTCGGGCTTGACCCGAGGATCCACTATCTGGAGGGGCCATGGATCCTCGCCTCAAGGGCGAGGATGACGTCGAATAGGTGGTGACGGTCCGGCGTGGAACCGCATTGTGTTTCAACAACTACCTTCCCTCCCCAAACACCCCCTGCATCTTTCGCCACCCCGCCTACGTCAATTGACGTATACGGTTTCGCTCTCACGAGATCGATAGTCCCTTCCAGCAGCGGCCGCAGATGCCGCTGAGCCTCCACGAGAGGCCAAACAAGGAGAGGGGTTCTTCCGATGATATTCCGCAAGACGCTTAGTGCCGCGCTGCTTGGCGCGATCCTGTCCACCACCGCCTTCCACGGCGCTTTTGCCGCTGACGACACCATCAAGGTCGGCGTGCTGCATTCGCTGTCCGGCACCATGGCCATTTCAGAGACGACGCTGAAGGACGCCATGCTGATGCTCATCGACGAGCAGAACAAGAAGGGCGGCGTGCTTGGCAAGAAACTCGAAGCCGTGGTGGTCGACCCGGCCTCCGACTGGCCGCTTTTCGCCGAAAAGGCCCGCCAGCTTATTTCGCAGGACAAGGTCGCCGCCGTTTTCGGCTGCTGGACGTCTTCCTCGCGCAAGTCGGTTCTGCCGGTCTTCGAGGAACTGAACTCGATCCTATTCTATCCGGTTCAGTACGAGGGTGAAGAATCCTCGCGCAACATCTTCTACACGGGTGCTGCACCGAACCAGCAGGCCATTCCGGCCGTCGATTATCTCGCCAATACCGAAGGTGTGGAGCGCTGGGTTCTGGCCGGCACGGACTATGTCTATCCGCAGACCACCAACAAGATCCTGAAGGCCTACCTGATGTCGAAGGGCGTCAAGGAAGAGGACATCATGATCAACTACACGCCGTTCGGTCATTCCGACTGGCAGACGATCGTGTCCGACATCAAGAAATTCGGCTCGGCCGGCAAGAAGACCGCCGTGGTTTCCACCATCAATGGTGACGCCAATGTGCCGTTCTACAAGGAACTGGCAAACCAGGGCATCAAGGCTGAAGACATTCCCGTCGTTGCCTTCTCCGTCGGTGAAGAAGAGCTTGCCGGTCTCGATACCGCACCGCTGGTCGGCCACCTTGCCGCCTGGAACTACTTCCAGTCCGTCGATGCGCCGGTCAATGCCGAATTCATCAAGACCTGGCATGCCTTTACCAAGAACGACAAGCGCGTGACCAACGACCCGATGGAAGCCGCCTATATCGGCTTCAACGCCTGGGTAAAGGCCGTCGAATCCGCCGGCACGACGGATACGGACAAGGTTCTCGACTCGATTATCGGCGTTTCCGTGCCGAACCTTTCGGGCGGTTACTCCACCGTCATGCCGAACCACCACATCACCAAGCCGGTGCTGATCGGCGAAATCCAGGCTGACGGCCAGTTCGAAATCGTGCAGCAGACGCCGCAGGTCGTGGGTGACGAGTGGTCGGATTATCTGCCGGACTCGAAGGATCTGATCTCGGACTGGAGGAAGCCGATGTCTTGCGGCAACTTCAATGTGGCCAGCGGCAAGTGCGGCGGCAAGGGTAGCTGATTAGCGGAGGTTCGGGGGGCCGCCCCTCTGGGGGCGGTGGCTTGAACTTCTATCGTTCGAAACTGAACAAGCATGCCCCCCTCTGCCCTGCCGGGCATCTCCCCCACAGGTGGGGAGATCGACTCGCAGCAAGGCCCCGCCCTTTCTCATCTGTCGAGATAGAGCGACGTGAGTGCGTCTTGCCGATCTCCCTCCTTGTGGGGGAGATGCCCGGCAGGGCAGAGGGGGGTGGCGGCACCCGCAGACGGCACTTCTACCGGAAACGCTCTAAGGAACCGACATGACGATCCGATCTTTTCTCGGAGCTGTTTTTTTCTTTCTCACCCTTGGGATCGCGGCCCAATCCATGGCGCAAAGCGACCCAAAGGCGCTGATCGATGCGCTCGGTACGGCGGATTTCAAGCAGGCCGAAACGTTGATCGGGCAGATTGCCGCCACCGGCGACGCACGGGTGGTGCCGGCGCTTGAGGCATTCGCATCGGGCGAGCTTTACGTCCGCAAGGCCGACAATCTGGTGTTCATGACGCGGGCCGCCGGGTCCAACTTCACGCTGATCGATCCGCTTTCAGGCGAAACCGTGGGCGAAGCGCCGAAGGCGGCCGTTTCCAAGATCAGGGTCAACAATAATCTTCGCCGCGTCATCCGCGCCGCGATGGGCGGGCTGACGCTGCTCAGCCCGGAAAAATCCGTGCGGCTTTCGGCGGCGGATGCCGTCTTGAAAGCGCCGAGCGCGGAAAATCTCGAATTGCTGGAAGCGGCCATCGCCAGGGAAAGCGACAGTGAGGTGCGGACCCGGATGGAGGAGGCGCGAGCCGTTTCGCTGCTCTCCTCCGACCGGTCGCTCGCTGAGAAGAAGGACGCGATCGCCACCATCAAGAAGCTGGGCGGGCGCGACGCCATCGGCATTCTGATGGCGGCCTCCGCTTCCGTCGATCAAAGCCTGAAACCGGATATCGACAGCGCCATATCGAGCATCGAAAGCTCCCTTGCCTTCTGGGATTATGCGCAGAATGTCTGGTACGGCCTGTCGCTTGGTTCCGTTCTCCTGCTTGCGGCCATCGGTCTTGCCATCACCTTCGGCGTCATGGGCATCATCAACATGGCCCATGGCGAAATGGTGATGATCGGCGCTTACTCCACCTTCATGGTGCAGGAGGTAATCCGTTCCAACTTCCCCGGCCTGTTCGACTGGTCGCTTGCAATTGCCCTGCCTGTCGCCTTTTTGGTCACGGCCTTCGTCGGCCTTGTCATGGAGCGCGGCGTCATCCGCTTTCTCTACGGGCGGCCGCTGGAAACGCTGCTCGCCACCTGGGGCATTTCGCTCATCCTGCAACAGGGGGTGCGCTCCATCTTCGGCCCGACCAACCGGGAAGTCGGCAGCCCCGGCTGGATGTCCGGCTCCTTCAGCGTCGGTTATCTCAATTTCACCTGGAACCGGGTGTGGATCGTCTGTTTCTCGCTTTCGGTGTTCTTCGCGCTGCTGGTTCTCCTGAAGCGCTCTTCCTTCGGCCTGCAGATGCGCGCCGTGACGCAGAACCGCCGCATGGCCTCTTCCATGGGCATTCGCACCCCCTGGGTGGATGCCTTCACCTTCGCGCTCGGTTCCGGCGTTGCCGGTCTCGCCGGCGTGGCGCTGTCGCAGATCGACAATGTCTCGCCCAATCTCGGCCAGAGCTACATCATCGACAGTTTCATGGTGGTGGTGTTCGGCGGCGTCGGCAATCTCTGGGGAACGCTGGTCGGCGCGCTGTCGCTCGGCGTGCTCAACAAGTTCCTCGAGCCGACGGTCGGTGCCGTGCTCGGCAAGATTCTCGTGCTTGTTCTCATCATCCTGTTCATCCAGAAGCGGCCGCGCGGTCTCTTCGCACTCAAGGGAAGGGCGATCGAAGCATGATTACCGGCTTCCTCCTGCGCGCGCTCGACCGCCGCATCTCCATCGCCATCGGCATCATTCTGGCCATTGCCGTGCTGGTGCCCGCCTCCAACCTGCTGTTGCCTGCCGATAGCGCGTTTCGCATCCCCACCTACATCATGTCGATGCTCGGCAAATATCTGGCCTATGCGCTGCTGGCGCTGGCGCTTGATCTGGTCTGGGGTTATTGCGGAATTCTCTCGCTTGGCCACGCCGCCTTCTTTGCGCTCGGTGGTTATGCCATGGGCATGTATCTGATGCGGCAGATCGGCACGCGTGGCGTTTACGGTCATCCCGTGCTGCCCGATTTCATGGTGTTCCTCAACTGGAAGGAATTGCCGTGGTTCTGGCACGGCTTCGACATGTTCTGGTTTGCAGCACTGATGGTGCTGGTGGTGCCGGGGCTGCTGGCCTTCGTGTTCGGCTGGTTCGCCTTCCGCTCGCGCGTAAACGGCGTTTATCTCTCGATCATCACGCAGGCCATGACCTATGCCCTGCTGCTCGCCTTCTTCCGCAACGACATGGGTTTCGGCGGCAATAATGGGCTGACCGATTTCAAGGACATCCTCGGCTTTTCCGTGCAGGCGGATGGTACGCGCGCCGTGCTGTTCGCCATGACGGCGGTGATGCTGGCGATCTCGCTGCTGATCGCATCGGGCATCGTCAATTCCAAATTCGGCAAGGTGCTGGTGGGCGTGCGTGATGCCGAAAGTCGGGTGCGTTTCCTTGGCTTCAGGGTGGAAAACATCAAGCTCTTCACCTTCGTCGTATCAGCCATGATGGCGGGCATTGCCGGCGCGTTGTTCGTGCCGCAGGTGGGCATCATCAATCCCGGCGAATTTTCGCCCGCCAACTCCATCGAAGTGGTGGTGTGGACGGCGGTGGGCGGGCGCGGCACGCTGATCGGGCCGATCATCGGTGCGCTCTTGGTCAATGGCGGCAAGAGCTATTTCACCGGCGCTTTTCCGGAATTCTGGCTGTTTGCGCTGGGTGGCCTGTTCATCGCGGTGACGCTGTTCTTCCCGAAGGGCATCGTCGGCACCGTGCAGCATTATCTCGTCGGGCGTCGCGAAAAGCGGGGCGCGCGGGCGGCAGGCGACGCCCAGCAACCCGGCAACGACAGCGCGGTTGCGCAACAGGCGGCGGAGTAAGCCCATGAATACGGTTTCCGAAAACAGAACCAAAAGCCTGCTTTATCTGGATGGCGTCTCGGTTTCCTTCGATGGTTTCAAGGCGCTCAATTCCCTCTCCTTCGTGGTGGAACCGGGCGAGCTGCGCGCCATTATCGGCCCGAACGGTGCTGGCAAGACGACGATGATGGATATCATCACCGGCAAGACAAGGCCGGATACGGGCACGGTGCTGTTCGAAGACAGTATCGACCTCACCAAGAAGGACGAGGCGGATATTGCCCAGCTCGGCATCGGGCGGAAATTCCAGAAGCCGACCGTGTTCGAAAGCCATACCGTCTGGGACAATCTGGAACTGGCGCTCAACCGCAAACGCGGCGTCTTCGCCACGCTGTTCTATCGGCTGACGGAGGAAGACAAGGCGCGCATCGAGGAAATCCTCGCCACCGTGCGTCTCAGCCACCGCCGCGGCGATCTCGCCGCCAACCTCTCGCACGGCCAGAAACAATGGCTGGAAATCGGCATGCTCTTGGCGCAGGAGCCGAAGCTGCTGTTGGTGGACGAGCCGGTGGCCGGCATGACGGATGCGGAAACCGCCGAAACCGCCGTGCTTCTGAAGGAAATCGCCAAAACCCGGTCGGTGGTGGTGGTGGAGCACGACATGGGCTTCATCCGCGAGCTGGGCGTGAAGGTGACGTGTCTTGCCGAAGGCTCGGTACTGGCCGAAGGGTCGATCGATTTTGTGTCCAGCGATCCGAAGGTGATCGAGAATTATCTGGGGCGGTGATGGGGCGGCTCATTGTTTCGGTTATTTGGCGCTTGCCGCTATGGATCCTCGGGTCAAGCCCGAGGATGACGGCGGAGAGTGTGGCACTGGTATCGACAAAACCACTGACGTCATCCTCGGGCTTGACCCGAGGATCCACCCCCAAGCCCTCATCCAAATTGCTCATAAAGATCGCGCCACTCCGGATTAAAATCCTCGATCAGCTTGATCTTCCAGTCGCGATACCAGCGCTTCAGCGATTTTTCCCGCTGGATGGCGGTGCCAATGCTCATATGCTCCTCGTACCAGACGAGCCGTGTACAGCCGTAGATGCTCGTGAAACCTTTCGTCAGTCCTTCGCGATGTTCGTAAATTCGTTGCTCGAGGTTCGACGTCACCCCGATATAGAGCGTTCCGTGCCTGCCGCTCGCAACAATGTAGACGAAGCCGGTCAAGGTGGTCTCTCGGGGGTGGATCCTCGGGTCAGGCCCGAGGATGACGGGTGGGTGGGGGTTACGTCCAGAGATTATTCCGGGAGTGTTGCGAGAAAATTTTCGCTGCCTGGCTTTCCGCCGGCAGGGCGAAACAGCAAGTCGGAACTCATATCTGGCAAGGTCGCGCTGCGTCCAGCTCACTCCACGTCATCCTCGGGCTTGACCCGAGGACCCACACCGCAATCTCCCCTGCAATCACAGGTAGCGCCATGCTGAACGTCGAAAACATCAACCTCCATTATGGCGCAGCACAGGCCCTGCGCGGCGTGTCGCTGAAAGCGGAGATGGGCAAGATCACCTGTGTTCTCGGCCGCAACGGGGTGGGCAAAAGCTCGCTGCTGCGCGCGGTCACCGGCCAGCACGCCATCAGCGGCGGGACGATCAGTTTTGAAGGGGCGGCGCTGGATGGGCTGGCGCCTTACCACCGGGCCAAGCGCGGTGTCGGCTATGTGCCGCAGGGGCGGGAAATCTTTCCGCTGCTCAGCGTGCAGGAGAACCTTGAAAGCGGTTATGCGCCGCTCGCCCGCAGGGAGCGTTTCATTCCGGATGATATTTTCAGCTTGTTTCCGGTGCTGCAAACCATGCTGGGACGGCGTGGCGGCGATCTTTCCGGCGGACAGCAGCAGCAGCTCGCCATCGGCCGGGCGCTGGTGACGCGGCCGAAAATCTTGGTCCTTGATGAGCCGACCGAGGGCATTCAGCCGTCGATCATCAAGGATATCGGCCGGGCGATCAAATACCTGCGCGACTCCACCGGCATGGCGATCCTGCTGGTCGAGCAATATCTGGATTTCTGCCGCGAGCTTGCCGACCATGTCTACATCATGGACCGGGGCGAGATCGTGCATCAAGGGCTTGCCGAAACGCTGGATACGCCGGAAGCGCGGCGTCATCTGACAGTATAGATCGAGACTAAAAACGCCGCGCGCCGATCACGGCGTGCAAACGGCCGATTAATATTTTGAAAGCCTATGCGCCTGTGCATGGCTTTCATGCGCAATTTTAGCATTTCATTGAATAAAAGCCTGTGATATTGGCAGCGCAAATGCTGCATGCGAGACACAGGAAAAGTCTATTCGCACGCCGCGACAGTTGATCCCTTACATTCCACGCACGTCCGACGTATCGTCGGGGAAACCGTGCCCAATAAAGGCGTGTCAATGAATCAAGACTTTGCCCCTGGCCGGGCCGCCCGGCTGTTCCGCTCCGTCCGCACCCTCTTTATGGGTCTTGCGATGTGCGCGAGCGCCGGCGTCGCAGCGTCGGCATCGACCTGCGGTCAGCTTCAGGGCGCCGGCATGGAGCCGGGCCGGCATGATTTTTCCATTCTCTCCAGTGGCCAGAAACGCGACGGCGTCTATTTTGTTCCATCAGCCTATGACGGAAAAAAGCCGCTGCCGGTGGTGTTCGATTTCCACGGCTCCAACAGCAATCCGCATGGCCAGCTGAACCGCAGCGGCTGGGACAAGCTTGCCGAGCGCGACGGCCTGATGGTTGTGGCGCTGGCGGGCAGCCTCAATGGCGAAATGCCCGGCACCCATGCCTGGAATGTTCCGGGTGTTACCACACGTCCCGGCGGGCTGGATGAGGTGAGCTTCATTCGCGATGCCATTGCCATGGTGAAGGGCAAGTTCTGCGTGGATGAAGAGCGCTTTTACGGCTCCGGTTATTCCGGCGGCGGGCGCATGCTGTCACAATTCATCTGCAACGGCAGCGCGGATTTCACCGCTGCCGGCTTCGTCGCATCGCTGCGTGCCGGTTATCCGCTGGAGACCGAAGGCAAATGGGGGCCGGATGCGGCAAGCTGCAAGCCGGCGCGGCCGATGTCGATCATCGCCTTTGCGGGTCTGAAGGATCCCGCCAATCCCTATCAGGGCGGCGGCAAGTCCTACTGGCAATATGGCGGCGAAACGGCGCTGAAGCGCTGGGCCGAGATGGATGGCTGCAAGGGCGGCGCGAAAACCAAGCCGGGCGAGAGCTTCACCGTCAATTCCTACGACGTTTGCAAGGGCGGCGCACGCATCCAGTCCTATGTCATCGACAATTGGGACCATGCCTGGCCGCGCGCCACCATGAAGGCCGAAGTGCTGGCAGCGGCCGCGGTCGTCACCCGCAAGCCGGGCGGCGAGCAGACGCCGAAGGCGGAACCCGCCGTGGAGCGCAAGATGCCCACAGGCGAAGTGACGCGCACGGTTGATGCGGCGGAAAGAATGTGGGATTTCTTCCGCAACACGGAAGGACAGATGGTCGTTGACGCCGTCGTCAAAAAAGATTGCGGTGCCAAGGCCGGGTCCGCTTCCGCAACAGCTTCGGAGACCGCGTGCAGCCAGAACAGCAAGTCATCCGCCCTTCCGGTTGCGAAGACGGTCAACCTGCCCGGCAGCAGCGCGCCCGTGGCAGAGGACGCATTGTAACCAAGGCAGTCGAAGGGCGCAGCCGGCTGGAGCAACTGTTTCAGGAAGGCTGCGCCAAGATCCGCCTGCCGGATACTTTTTCCAATGAGATCGAGGCCATTCTCATCAATTCCTCCGGCGGTTTGACCGGCGGAGACGAGATGGAATGGCAGGCGGTTGCCGGTGCCGGCACCTCGCTGGTGGTGACGACGCAGGCCTGCGAGAAGGTCTACAAGGCGTCGTCCGGCACCGCCACTGTGACCGCCCGCGTTTCCGCAGGGCCGGGTGCGCGGCTGCATTGGCTGCCACAGGAAACCATTCTTTTCGACCGGGCGTCCCTGACCCGCAGGCTGGAAGCCGATCTCGATGCAACCTCGGAATTCATCGCCGTTGAGGCCGTGCTGCTCGGGCGTCAGGCCATGGGCGAGTCGATGGTGCAGGGCCTGTTCCGGGATCGCTGGCGCATTCGCCATCGCGGCAAGCTGGTGCATGCCGAAGAGCTGCTGCTTGCGGGCGAAGTGGCGGAGCTGACCGCCAAACCGGCGGTGCTTGCCGGCCAGGTAGCATTCGCCACCCTTCTTTACATCGGGCCCTTGGCCGAGGCGCTTTTGCCTAAAATCCGGGCTATTGCCGGGGAAAGCGGCGGCGCCAGCGAATGGCAGGGCAAGCTGGTCGTGCGCGTTTCCGCAGTCGACGGTTTCTCCTTGAGAAAAATACTTTTTCCGGTGATTTCGCTCTTGCGAAATGGTGCATCAGTGCCGAAAGTCTGGAATCTGTAAATCTCCGGATCGCCCGCGACAGGCGACCTTCCGGGGTCTGTCAAACAAGTCGGATCTGGCTCCGTAAACGCTTTGATTTGCGGGGCTAAGGTGCGAAAGCTGCGGGACGACGATGAACCTTAGCCCAAGAGAAAAAGACAAGCTCCTGATTTCCATGGCCGCCATGGTGGCCCGCCGCCGGCTGGAGCGTGGCGTGAAGCTGAATTACCCGGAAGCGATTGCGCTGATTACCGATTTCGTGGTCGAGGGTGCGCGCGATGGCCGCGCCGTGGCCGACCTGATGGAAGCGGGAGCGCATGTCATTTCCCGCGATCAGGTGATGGAAGGCATCGCCGAAATGATCCATGATGTGCAGGTGGAAGCGACGTTTCCTGACGGCACCAAGCTGGTGACCGTTCACGAACCGATACGGTGAGGGAACCAACATGGCGCTGGAACTTCGGCCCAATTGCGAATGCTGCGACCGCGATCTTGCCCCCGACAGCCGGGATGCGATGATCTGCTCGTTCGAATGCACCTTCTGCGTCGATTGTGCGACGGATGTGCTTCACGACGCCTGCCCGAATTGCGGCGGCGAGCTGGTTCGCAGGCCCATCCGCCCGGCGGCCAAACTCGTCAACAACCCGGCATCAACGGCGCGGGTGCTAAAGGCCGAAGGCTGCGCGACAGTCACCGCCGCTTGAGAGAGATAAAGGGGAGCACCATGAAACCAGGCGAAATCATTGCCGCTGAGGGCACCATCGAACTCAATGCCGGCCAGCCGACCGTGACGATCGAGGTGGCCAATACCGGCGACCGGCCGGTGCAGGTGGGCAGCCATTACCATTTCTTCGAGACCAATGCGGGTCTCGTTTTCGACCGCGACAAGGTGCGCGGCATGCGTCTCGACATTCCGGCTGGAACAGCGGTTCGTTTCGAACCCGGCCAGAAGCGGGAGGTGACGCTGGTGCCGCTTTCCGGCAAACGCGAGGTTTACGGTTTTCGTCAACAGATCATGGGGAGGTTGTGAAATGACGACGGAACATTATCACGGAAGTTGCCAGTGCGGCGATGTCAGCTTCGAGGTCGATGCCGATCTCGACCACACGGTCATCTGCAATTGTTCGCGCTGCAAGCGCCTCGGCTCGACCCTTGCCTTTGCGCCGCGAGACAAGTTCACGCTGCTTTCCGGCGAGGACAAGCTGACGGAATATCTGTTCAACAAGCACCACATTCATCATCTTTTCTGCTCCACCTGCGGCATTGAAAGTTTTGCCTATGCCGACGGACCGGACGGGACGCCGATGGTGGCGGTGAATGCCAATTGTCTTGATGGTGTCGATCCACGCGCGCTGAAGTCGCAGGCTTTCGATGGCGCGGCGGCCTGAATGATGGCGATGACCCTGCAAAAACTCCGTTTCGCGGCGGCTGGACTGCTGTCCCTTGCAGCTTTTCCCGCGCTGGCCCAGAACGCGCCCGACTGCAAGGAACCGCAGACGCAGGCGGATATGACGATCTGTGCCGGACAGGATTATGAGAAGGCCGACAAGCAGCTGAACGCCGAGTATCAGAAGGTTCGCAAGCAGCTTGCGGAACGCGACAGGACGGCGGATGAGAGCGGCAAGGGCGCCTCCGAGGCGCTGATTGCCGCCCAGCGCGCCTGGGTGGCGTTTCGCGATGCCAATTGCGATGCCTTCGGTTTTCAGGCACGCGGCGGCACGATGGAGCCGATGCTGGTTTCCTCCTGCCTTGCCGATATGAGCCGCAAGCGCGCCGACGAATTGCGTCAGCTTTCCGAGGGTTTCTGACCGGCATGGGGCGACGGATCATGATTGTCGGAAATGGGGAGTTGCCGCAGGGCATTGCGGACTTCATCGACCTCTCCGACATCGTCATCCGTTTTAACGATTGCCGTTCGCTGGGTTCGGGCGGCAGCCGCACGGATGTGGTGGCCGTCTGCAACACCGGACGGCCCGGCCGCGAGATGGCGGAAGAGACCGGGTGGCGCAATAGTGACGGCGTGCGGCAGGCCTCCGCCATCTGGTCGGTGCGCGATCCCGCGAAATTTTCCGAAATGGAGCCGGATATTCGCGCGCGCTGGCCGGAACTCACCGACTTCTGCGCCGATTATACTGCGGGTTTCGCCGCGATTGCCGAGGAGACCGGCAAGAGCCATACCGTTATTCCACGCGGCGTGCATGAGCGGCTGGATTGTGCCCTGCAGGCTTATTCGCCTGCGCCCTATGTGTGCCCGAGTACCGGTCTCTTCGCCATTGCCCATGTTCTCGAAAGCTTGAACGGCGATGATGACGAGGTGGCGATTACCGGTTTCGGCCATCAAGGCTGGAACGGGCATCCGTTTGCCGCCGAAAAACAACTGGTCGAAGCCCTGACACATCAGGGCCGGCTGACACGAATTTCTCCCACATCGATTTTCTCCGCGTCCGAAGGAGCCTGAACCCATGCCTTACAAGATTTCCCGCGCCGCCTATGCCGGCATGTTCGGCCCGACCGTGGGCGACAAGGTTCGTCTTGCCGATACCGAACTCTTCATCGAGATCGAGAAGGACTACACGACCTATGGCGAGGAAGTGAAATTCGGCGGCGGCAAGGTCATTCGCGACGGCATGGGCCAGAGTCAGGCGACGCGGGCCGAGGGCGCTGTCGATACCGTCATTACCAATGTGGTGATCGTCGACCATAGCGGTATCTACAAGGCGGATGTGGGCCTGAAGAACGGGCGCATCCACGCCATCGGCAAGGCGGGCAATCCCGATACACAGCCCGGCGTGACGATCATCGTCGGCCCTTCGACGGAGGCAATTGCCGGCGAGGGCAGGATACTGACAGCCGGCGGCATGGATGCGCATATTCACTTCATCTGCCCGCAGCAGATCGAGGAAGCGCTGATGAGCGGCGTCACCTGCATGCTGGGCGGCGGCTCCGGCCCCGCGCACGGCACGCTCGCCACCACCTGCACCGGCGCATGGCATATCGAGCGCATGATCGAGAGTTTCGACGCCTTCCCGATGAATCTGGCGCTCGCCGGCAAGGGCAACGCCTCGCTGCCGGCGCCGCTGGAAGAGATGATTCTTGCCGGCGCTTCCTCGCTGAAGTTGCACGAGGACTGGGGCACGACACCGGCCGCCATCGACAATTGCCTGACGGTGGCCGATGAATATGACGTGCAGGTGATGATCCACACCGATACGCTGAACGAAAGCGGTTTTGTGGAAGACACGGTTGCCGCCATCAAGGGACGCACCATCCATGCCTTCCACACCGAAGGGGCGGGCGGCGGCCATGCGCCAGATATCATCAAGGTCTGCGGCAATCCGAACGTCATTCCGTCTTCCACCAACCCGACGCGGCCCTATACCGTCAATACGCTGGCCGAACATCTGGATATGCTGATGGTGTGCCACCACCTGTCGCCGTCCATTCCCGAAGATATCGCCTTTGCCGAAAGCCGTATCCGCAAGGAAACCATTGCCGCGGAGGATATTCTCCACGATATCGGCGCGTTTTCGATCATTTCCTCCGACAGCCAGGCCATGGGCCGTGTCGGCGAGGTGGCGATCCGCACCTGGCAGACGGCCGACAAGATGAAGCGCCAGCGGGGCCGTCTGAAGGAAGAGGTGGGCGAGAACGACAATTTCCGCGTCCGCCGTTACATCGCCAAATATACCATCAACCCGGCCATCGCCCAGGGCGTCAGCCATGAGATCGGCTCCATCGAAGTCGGCAAGCGCGCCGATCTGGTGTTGTGGAATCCGGCCTTTTTCGGTGTGAAGCCCGAAATGGTGCTGCTCGGCGGCTCGATTGCCGCAGCGCCGATGGGCGATCCGAATGCCTCCATTCCCACGCCGCAGCCGATGCATTATCGGCCGATGTTCGCCGCCTATGGCAAGCTGCGCACCAATTCCTCGGTGACTTTCGTGTCTCAGGCGTCGCTCGATGCCGGCCTTGCAGGGCGTCTCGGCGTTGCCAAGAAGCTGATGGCGGTAAAGAACGTGCGCGGCGGTATTTCCAAGGCCTCGATGATCCACAATTCGCTGACCCCGCATATCGAGGTCGATCCCGAAACCTACGAAGTGCGCGCCGATGGCGAGCTTCTGACCTGCGAACCGGCGACGGTGCTGCCGATGGCGCAGCGCTATTTCCTGTTTTAACGGCGTTTCGTGTTGAGATTTATCACAAGGTCGATCGGCGGTGGCCTGCTGCTGATCATCCTGCTTCTTGTGCTCGGTACCGTCGTGCCGCGCCCGTTTTTCGCTGACGATACGGGTGGCGTGAAGGATCGCGAAATTCTGCTGCTGTCCAATCCGATCCACACCGATATCGCCCTGCCGGTCGATGAGGATCTGCGGCGGGTCTTTTCCGAGTTGCAGGAGGACGGTATTGCGGTCAATCATCCGGCCGCTGTCTATCTAATATTCGGCTGGGGCGGCCGGTCGTTTTATACGCAGACGCCCACCTGGGCGGATCTCAAACCCATGCCGGTCCTGCGCTCGCTGACGCTGGATCACTCGGTGATGCATGTGGATGTGACGGGGGACTTTCCCGCCGATCTCTCCGGGGTGAAACGACTTCGCATTTCCGAAGCGGGGTATCAGCGCCTTCTCGCCGGTGTCAGGGCGAGTTTCGTCCGGAAAGATGGCAAGGTTCAGCTTGTCCCCGGTGTCGCCTATGGTCTCAACGACGCTTTTTTCGAGGCGAATGGCTGGTTCAATGCGTTGGCCGGCTGCAACACATGGTCTGCCGCCATGTTGCGTGAGGCCGGCATTCGCACAGGCTGGTGGACACCATTGCCGCCACTGCTGCGCTGGTCGGTGGCGCTGCACAATTGATCTTCGGCCGGGGCGATGTTTCGTTCATTTGACGTCTGGTAATCCGATTTTTATGCTGCACCGCAATGCATCTTGCGCTATGGAAGCCGCAAAAGAATTCCGCGCGGAGCGATCCCAGGCGATCCGCGCAAAACGCCAGAAAATTGAAGACAGATCAGGAGACAAGACATGCTCGGCAAAAAAGTGCCCGCCGTAACCTTCCGCACGCGCGTTCGCGACGAGGCCGTTGGTGGCCCCAACCCGTTCCGTTGGCAGGACATGACCTCCGACGATTATTTTGGGGGCAGACGAGTCGTTCTCTTCTCGCTGCCCGGCGCCTTCACGCCGACATGCTCGACCTACCAGCTTCCCGATTTCGAAAAGCTGGCTGGCGAATTCCGCGCGCTCGGCGTCGATGAAATCTATTGCCTGTCGGTCAATGACGCCTTCGTCATGAATGCCTGGGCAAAGGGCCAGAACCTCGAAAACGTCAAGGTTATTCCGGATGGTTCGGGCGAGTTCACCCGCAAGATGGGCATGCTGGTCGCCAAGGACAATCTCGGCTTCGGCATGCGCTCCTGGCGTTACGCCGCCGTCATCAACGACGGTCTGGTGGAGCAGTGGTTCGAGGAAGAGGGTTATTCGGACAATTGCGATACCGACCCTTACGGCGTTTCCTCGCCGCAGAACATTCTGGAAAACCTGAAGGCGCGCGCTGCGGCCTGATTTTGGTTTCAAGATTATTGCGAAGGCCCGGCGGCAATGCCGGGCTTTTTTCGTTTTCTGGGACGTGATTGTCGTTCGCGGTGCCGCCTCATCCGCACATCGTCACCCCGGACTAGATCCGGGGTCCAGCGCGATCAAGTCCTTGATCGCGAAAGACTCCTCTCACGGCGCAGACGCGCCGTGGCTGGATGCCGGATCCAGTCCGGCATGACGGAGGAGAAGTTGCCGGACGCCTCAAGTCTTTACGCCGGCAATGCCGACCTTTTTCATGCCCTGCATTCATTCACCTTGAAATCACCCCGCCTATCCGGCAAAAATCAGACCCCCAAGACAGTTTCTGAAACGGATCATTCCATGCTGCGCGTCACCTCCTATCATCCGGCCGGAACCCCCACCGACGAAGCCTCCGGTTATGTCACCCTGGCGCACGACCAGCGGCATCTGCGTCGCAAGCTGCTGCATCTGCAAAACGACGAGATGGTGATGCTGGACCTGAAGGAAGCCGTGCTGTTTGCCCATGGCGATCTTCTGGTGGTGGAGAACGGCGATTTGATCGAGGTCCGGGCGGCGGATGAAAAGCTGTTCGAAATCAAGGCGAAGGACCGCCTTCACCTGATCGAACTTGCCTGGCATCTCGGCAACCGGCATCTTTCCGCTCAGATCGAGGAAGAGCGTATTCTCATCCTTCGCGACCACGTCATCCGCGCCATGCTGGAAGGTCTTGGCGCCACCGTGCGTGAGGTGGAAGAGCCATTCCAGCCGGCGCGCGGCGCCTATCACGCCCATGGCGGCCATTCCCACGGACATGATCATGGCCATGGCCACCATCACGACCACGGCTGAGGCGTGAGCGAGGATCGCGGCGTCGCCGCGCTGCTGCGGCTCATGGCCTGGATGTCGCCGGCCTTTCCCGTCGGCGGTTTTTCCTATTCCGGCGGGCTTGAAAAGGCGGTGGAGGACGGGCGCGTTCGCGGTGCCGCCGGTCTTCTCGGCTGGGTGGAGGTGCTTCTGTGCCACGGCAGTCTCTGGAACGACGCGATATTTCTGGCGGAAGCCTGGCGCAACGGTGAGGACGCCGCTGTCTTAAACGAAACGGCCGATCTGGCGCGGGCGCTGGCCGGTTCGGCGGAGCGCCATCGCGAGACGGTGCTTCTTGGTGATGCCTTCGTTGCCGCCGCCGGGGCCTGGCCGCATGCGGTTCTCGAGTTGTTGCCGAAGGATGTTCCCTATCCCATCGCCGTCGGCGCGGTGGCTGCCGGTCATGCGGTGCCGCTCACGGAAACGATTGCTGCCTTTTTGCATGCCGGGGTTTCGCAGCTCGTCTCGGCGGGCATCCGCCTCGGGGTTGCGGGACAGAAGGATGGCGTCACCATTCTGGCCGCAAGTGAGGCGATCATCGCGGAGATGGCGGCGCGGGCAATGCAATCCACGCTCGACGATCTCGGCAGCGCGACGATCATCGCCGACACGGCAGCCATGCGCCATGAAACACAGGGCACCCGGCTTTTCCGGTCTTGATGAGCGAGCGGTCGCCACTTGTTTCTTCTCCCCGCCGGGGAGAAGAAACGCGCGGCACGATCCTTGCATATCTTGAAGCGTCCCGTTGAGGGACTATGGTGAAACAAGACCGAAGCATATCGAAGGGAACAGCGTGATGAAATCGGGTAATGGGCCGCTGCGCGTCGGCATTGGCGGGCCGGTCGGTTCTGGCAAGACGGCGTTGACGGAAAAGCTCTGCAAGGCGATGAGCGCCGATTATTCGGTCGCGGTCGTCACCAATGATATCTACACCAAGGAAGATGCCGAGGCGCTGGTGCGCATGCAGGCGCTGCCGTCCGACCGTATCGTCGGGGTCGAGACGGGCGGATGTCCACATACGGCCATTCGTGAGGATGCGACGATCAATCTGCAGGCGATTGCCGGGCTCAATGCGCGGTTTCCCGATCTCGATGTGGTCTTCATCGAATCCGGCGGCGACAATCTCGCCGCGACCTTTTCGCCCGATCTGGCCGATATCACCATCTATGTCATTTCCGTCTGCCAGGGCGAGGAAATTCCCCGCAAGGGCGGCCCGGGCATCACCCGCTCCGATCTGCTGGTCATCAACAAGAAGGATCTGGCTCCTTATGTCGGCGCTGATCTGACGGTGATGGACAGTGATGCGACCCGCATGCGCAACGCCATGCCCTTCGTCTTCACCGACATGAAACGCGGCGACGGTGTCGATCGCATCGTCGGTTTCCTGAAAGAGCAGGGCGGTCTCTGAGACATGGCGACATCTTTCCGTTTCGGTCCGTATGAGGTTTCCCGCTTCGTCGACGGTGTCTACAAGGCGCCGGTTGGCCATCTCATCCACCGGCAGGGCGAGGCCGCCCTGGAAGCGGCTCTCGCGGGGCACGCGGGTGAAACGGTGGACATGGACGTCAACTGTTTTGCGCTCTCCGGACCTGACGGGATGACGCTGATCGATGCCGGCTGCGGCACGGCCTGGGGTGCAGCCTATGGTAATGCCCGCGCGGCGATGATCGCCGCCGGGATTCAGCCGGCCGATGTGACGCGCGTCATCCTCACCCATATTCACGGCGACCATGCGCTTGGCCTCATCGATGGCGACCGGCCTTATTTTCCCAATGCGGAGATATGGGTTCCCGAGGCCGATCTCGGCTTCTTCACCAGCGAGGCGGCGCGAAAGACCCTGCCGCCCGCCCGGCAGGGCGGTTTCGATCTTGCCGCGCGGCTGCTCGACATTTGCGGCGCCATGCTGCGGCCGATTCCCACGGGAAAGATGGCGGATGATGTGGAGGCCATCGCCATGCCGGGCCATACGCCGGGACATACCGGCTATCTCATCGGCCATGGCGATCACCGGCTGTTATTGTGGGGCGATGCGCTGCATGTGAGTGCGTTGCAGGCCGACGATCCGGGCATTGGTTTCGTCTATGATATCGATCCCGAAACTGCCTATTCGACACGTTTGAAGGCGCTGGCCGAGGTTGCCGATCACGGCTGGCTGGTTTCAGGCGGTCATCTCGGCGGGTTCTTCCGTGTGGAGCGGGAGGGCGATAGCTTCCGCTTCGTGCCGCAGCCGGTCTAATATCGGGTGTACCAAAATTCGAGGACGGAATACCCGCAGGTGTCCCGTCCTCTTCCTCTCCCCGGTAATGTTTCAGATCTGCTTCAGTGCGGCGACATCATTGACCTGCACGATGCGTCCGCGCACGGTGACGCCTGCCTTTTTCAGCGCCGAGAAAGCGCGCGACAGGGCTTCCGGCGCAAGGCCGAGCTTGCCGGCGAGCAGGCTTTTCTGAAACGGCAACCGCAGTGAAAAGGATGTCGCGTCGCGCGGGCCTTGATTGATGAGGTAATGGGCGACGCGCTGCGGCGCGGTCTGCAGCCGGTCGTTGGCGATGCAATCCATGGTGCCGAGCAGGCTATTGGAGAGGCAGCGCATGACAGCCTTGGCGATTGCCGGTTCCTGATCGATCAGGCTTCGGATTCTTGTGAGTTCGAAACGCGCCACGGTGCAGTTTTCCGCCGCCTGCGCGCTGTAACGATAGCTGTCGCTGCCGAAAATCAGGCATTCGTTGAAGGTTTCGCCCGGGCCGCTGACGCGCACATCCGCCTCGCGCCCGTGCCGGTCCAGCCTGTAGAGCCTGACATAACCCGACAGAACGCAGTAGAAATATTGCGCCGTCTCGCCTTCCTTGAAGAGTACGTGGCGGGCGTTCACATTGATGACGCTGGCCGCCTCCATCAGCTTCAATGCAGCCGCGTCATCCGCTATCCCGATCAGGGGTGCGCGCAGCAGAATGTTCCTGTCCCTGTTGCTCAGCTTCACGGTCTTGTTCACGTCCATCCGGCTCCCGCTCAAACCTTTTGCCGGGTTTTCCGAAGCGATACGAAACCGGGGATGTTCCTTTTCCCTCACGCCTATCTGAAAAGAGCTCATCGCATTATCCTTCGACCGGCAATTCCCGATAGGAGGGAGATTAGCAGCTGGGCCGAAAAGGGAATTGATTTCGATCAAATGGGTGTTGGTGTTGTGGGGTCGGGGGTGGGGCTGGGAATCTGTGCTTCAGATCAGGGGGGAATGCGGAGCGAGCGGGTGCGGCAACTTTCTTCTCCCCGGGGGGGAGAAGGTCGCGGCAGCGGGATGAGGGGGGCAACGCCGGTGGGATGCGGAGAGGGTGCCCCCTAATCTGACCCTTCGGGCCATCTTCTCCCCGGCGGGGAGAAGAAACCAGCGGCGACGCCCTGCGATAAGCAAACTCACCATAAAAAGAAACGCCGGGCACTAGGCCCGGCGCTTTAACTTTCACTCCGCAGCGAGCGGCGGCAGCCGCAATATATTGCTGCCCTTGTCGCCGGATTTTTCGCCGGTGCCCTTTTCCATGCCGGCGACCCGTGCCTCCAGCGAGGAGAGCGCGAGGCTGTTTTCGCGGGCGATCTCCGAGAGTTTCTCGTTGGAGAGAGCCTCTTCCTCCTCTTCCTTCTTGCCGACGAAGCGGCCGAAGAGGTGGGCGAGCAGGCGCGACACGTCGTCCATGATGAGGAAGAAGGCCGGAACCACGATCAGGGACAACACCGTCGAGACGATGATGCCGCCGATCACCGCGATTGCCATCGGTGCGCGGAAGGAGCCGCCTTCGCCGACGCCGAGTGCGGAGGGCAGCATGCCCGCCGACATGGCGATGGAGGTCATGATGATCGGGCGGGCGCGCTTGCGGCCCGCCTCGACCATGGCATGGACCCGTTCCATGCCATGACGACGCATTTCGATGGCGAAGTCCACCAGCAGGATGGCGTTTTTCGTCACGATGCCCATCAGCATCAGGATGCCGATGAGAACGGGCATGGACAGCGCGTTCTGCGTGATGATGAGCGCGACCGCCACGCCGCCAATAGCAAGCGGCAGCGAGAACAGGATGGTGAAGGGCTGGATGACATCCTTGAACAGGAGGATGAGCACCACCAGCACCAGCATCAGGCCGAGCAGCATGGCGTTGACGAAGCCCTGCTGCATTTCGCCCTGCACCTTGGCATCGCCGCTTTCGGCAAGGCGAACGCTTGCCGGCAGCTCGGTTTCCGCCACGATCCGCTTGAACTCGGCCGTCGAGGTGTCGAGCGCCGTGCCGAAGGGAACGTCGGAGCCGATGGAGACGACGCGGTTGCGGTCGTTGCGCTTGATCGAGCTTGGACCTTCCGAATAGTCGATATCGGCCACGCTATAGAGCGGCACCAGCGATCCCGAGGCTGTCTTGATCTTCAGCGCGCGGATGGTGGCGAGGTCGCGGCGGGTATCGAGCGATGCCTGCACGCGGATCGGGATCTGCCGGTCATCCAGCGAAATCTTTGTCAGCTGTGCGTCGATATCGCCGATGGTGGCGACACGCACGGTCTGCGAAATCTGCTGCGGGGTGATGCCGAGGCGGGCGATTTCGTCCTTGCGCGGGCGGATCTGCAGTTCCGGCCGGGGCAGGGCGCCTTCCGAGCTGACATTGGCGAGGATGGGCGAAGCGCGCAGACGGCTTTCAAGAACACCGACGGCGTCGTTCAGATCCTTTTCGTTCGACGAGAGGAAGTTGAAGCTCAGTTCCCGTTCCGCACGGTCGTTCAGCTTGATGATGCGCACATCCGGGATGGTGCGGACCTTGGCGAAAATATCCCGCTCCACATCCCATTGCGGACGGAGGCGGCCCTTTTCCTCCACCTTCGGCAGATACTCGCCGATAAGCGGAAGGGAGCCGAGACCCTTGTTGACCAGGGTTTTCAGCAGCGAGTGATCAATATGCTCGAGGATGACATTGACCGTGGCGCGGCGAAGCTCCAGATCGCCCTTGGGCGAAGCGCCGCCGAGGATGAAGACGCTTTCCACACCGTCGATATCGCGGATGGCGTGGTTGATCGCGGTCGTTGTCCGGTCGGTTTCGTCCAGCGTCGCATTGGGTGGCAGTTCCACCGAAAGCGTCACGCGTGAGGCGTCGTCCGGCGGCAGGAAGCTGCCCGGCACCTGGCTCAGAAGATAGACGGATGCGACCAGAAAGCCGATGGCGCCGAGCAGCGTCAGGTAACGCGCCCACCACTTGCGGGTGGTGGCGGAAACCATGCGCGTATAGGATTTCATCAGCCAGCCGTCATTGTCGGCATGGTCGTCCATCGCATCTTCGGCGCGCATCAGATAGGCCGCCATCAGCGGCGTGATGAGGCGGGCCACCGCCAGCGAGAAGAACACCGAGAAGGCGACCGTCAGGCCGAACTGGATGAAGTACTGGCCGGGAATGCCGGGCATGAACGACACCGGCACGAAGACGGCGATGATGGTGAAGCTGGTGGCGATGACGGCGAGGCCGATTTCATCCGCCGCTTCGAGTGCCGCACGATAGGGTGTCTTGCCCATCTTGATGTGGCGGGCAATGTTCTCGATTTCCACGATGGCGTCGTCCACGAGGATACCCGTGGCGAGCGTCAGGGCGAGGAAGCTGACGAGATTGAGCGAGAAGCCCATCAGGTCCATGATCCAGAAGGTCGGGATCGCGGAAAGCGGCAGGGCGACGGCGGCAATCAGGGTTGCGCGCCAGTTCCTGAGGAAGAGCAGAACCACGATGACGGCGAGGATTGCGCCTTCGATCAGCGTGTCGAGCGCGGCCTTGTAGTTGCCATAGGTGAAATAGACGGCGTCATCGACCATCTGGATCGAGACGTCGGGATGATCCTTGCGGACCTGGTCGAGGCTTTCCGCCACGGTTTCGGCAACCGAAACCTCGCTGGCGCCCTTGGAGCGGAACACCGCGAAGGTGACGGCGGGGTTGCCATTGAACCGCGAGAAGGACTTCTGCTCCTCATAGGTGTCACTGACCGTGCCGAGTTCGGAAAGCTTCACGAAGCGGCCATTGGAGAGTGCGATGGTGGTATTGGCGAGCTGGGTGACGTCGCGTGTATCGCCGAGCGTGCGGATCGTCTGCTCGTTGCCGCCCACCTGGCCGCGGCCGGAGCCGAGATCGATGTTGGTGCCGCGCAGCTGGCTGTTCACCTCGGTGGCGGTGATACCGTAGGCGTCGAGCTTTTCGGGGCTGAGCGAAACGCGCACCTCGCGGTCCGCACCGCCGTAACGGTCGACCTTGCCGATGCCGGATTTGCCCTGCAGCGCGCGCTTGATGGTGTCATCCACGAACCAGGACAGTTCTTCCAGCGTCATGTTCGGCGAAGAGACGGCGAAGGTCTGAATAGCCTGGCCTTCGACGTCGATCTTGCTGACAACAGGCACTTCGATATCGGCCGGCAGATCGCTGCGGATCTTGTCGATGGCGTCCTTGGTGTCCTGAACCGCCTCTTCCGTCGGCTTTTCGATGCGGAAGACGACCGTTGTCGTCGACTGGCCGTCAACGACGGTGGACTGGATTTCGTCGACGCCGCTGATGGCGGCGACGGCGTCTTCGATTTCCTTCGTCACCTGCATTTCGAGCTCGGAGGGCGAAGCGCCGCTCTGGGTCACGGTGACGGCGACGACGGGAACGTCGATATTCGGAAAACGGGTGATCGGCAGCGCATAAAACGCCTGCATGCCGAGGAACATCAAAAGCGCGAAGCCGAGCAGCGGCGCAATCGGGTTACGGATTGACCATGCGGAGAAGTTCATTTCATTCCCTCAATCAGTTGGACACAGCCGCAGGGGCTTCCACCGGTCTTATCCGGTCACCATCACGCACGAATGCTCCAGCTTTCTCGACAACCTTGTCTCCAGCGGCAAGGCCGCTGACAATCTCGATGAAACCGCTGTCTTCTATACCGGTCTCGATCTTCACCTGCTTGACGACGTCGTCTTCCACCTTGCGGGTGGTCGAGCCTTCACGCCCGGAGGTGACGGCCGAAAGCGGCAGGGCAAGCGCGTTCGTTTCTTCAACGATGATCTCGGCGCTGGCATACATGCCCGACCGTGCCGGGCTGCCGACAGGCAGCACCACATGTACGGAACCGAGGCGCGTCGCCGGATCGACGGTGGGCGAAACAAGGCGCACCTTGCCCTCTATCTTCTTGGCTCCGCCGGCGACCGTCAAATAGGCTTTCTGGCCGACCTTGACCTTCAATATGTCGGTTTCCGAGAGATCGGCGACAAGTTCGATCGCGCCGTCCTTGATGACGGTGAAAAGCGGGTCGCCGGCGCCGCTGGCAATGGCCCCGACCTTGGCATTCTTGGCCGATACGATGCCGGCGACAGGGGTTTTCACACCCGTCCGCGTCAGCTTCAGATTGACATCGTCTATCTGCGCGTCGACGACCTTGCTGTCAGCCTCTCCGGCGGAAACGGCCTGTTTGGCCGCGTCGAGACGGGCCTGCGCAACCTGGGCGGCGGCCTCCGTCTTTTCCGTTTCGGAAACCGAACCCGAGCCGCTCTGGCCGAGCTTTGCGGCGCGGTCGCGCTGGCGAAGGGCGTCGGCCAGATTGGCCTGGGCTTCCAGCACCTGCGCCTTCGACTGGGTGACAGAGGCCTCGGCCTTGGCCTTGTTGGCCTCAAGCTGGCTCTTTTGCAGAAGAAGACTGTCGGAAGACAGCACGGCGAGAACCGCATTGGCCTCGACCCTGTCACCAATATCGACGTTCAGCTCATCGATCGACAGCCCATCGACCAGCGGCTGGACGTATATTTCGTCCACGGGGCGGATGGTGCCCGTGGCGATGATACGGTCGACGAGATCGCGTGTCTTGGCATGTGCGACGATGATGGAGGGGAGGTTCTGCTGTTTGACCGGTGCCTGTGCTTCGCCTTCGGCGGCTGCCGAAAGGGGCAGGGCCGTTGCGGAAAGAAGAAGGAAAACAAAGCGGTTAAACGTAAATCTATGCTGCATGTGTCTTGGCTCGCGCAATATTCGATCGCATGTCCTGCAGCCTTGCGGCGTATATTAGAAGGTCATGCTGAAACGAATGTGAAACAAGGGATCACAATACTTCCTTTTCGATCCTCCCGATTCGAACGCCCCTCAACGCGAATCTTCAGCACTTTGCCCTGTGCTTTTCTTACAAGATCAAATCTGGCAGTCTTGTGGGCGGGACTCTAATTGTTGTTGTCGTGCAAATCAATCCGCATAGCTGCGATGCTTGATATACATTTTTGTATAGGTTGGGATATTGTAATTCGTCAAATACGTCACCAGCGAAAAAAGAAACGCGCGGACGGGGCCGCGCGTTCCATGCGTTCGGGTTCGATTTTACTATTTCAGCGCCGCATCGGTGATTTCGGTGGTGAAAGCGCCGGAAGGTTCCTTGGTGATGACCGGATCGGAACCGCCGCCCAGCAGGGTTTTCACCGTCCGTTCGTAGTCCGCCTTGTCGAGTGCGCCCTTCGAGCCGGCTGTCAGTTTTGCCACTTCGCCCATCATGCGCTTCTGGTGTTTTTCGGTCTGTGCGCCGGAGGCGTCGTTTTCCAGCACGATGTCGGCCGCATCGTCCGGGTTTTCTTCCGCCCATTTCCAGCCCTTCATGGAAGCGCGGACGAATTTGACCATGTCTTCCTTGAACTTGGCGTCCTTCAGCTTGTCTTCCAGAACGTAGAGACCGTCTTCCAGCGTCGCCACGCCTTCCGCCTCGTATTTGAAGGTGACGAGTTCCTCCGGCTTGATGCCGGCATCAATGACCTGCCAATATTCATTATAGGTCATGGTGGAAATGCAGGCGGCCTGTTTCTGCAGCAGCGGATCGACGTTGAAGCCCTGTTTGAGGACGGTGACGCCATCCGCGCCGCCGGTGGTCGGGATTTTCAGATGCGCCATCCACGAGAGGAACGGATACTCATTGCCGAAGAACCAGACGCCGAGTGTCTTGCCCTTGAAGTCATCGGGCTTGGTGACGCCGGTTTCCTTGAGGCAGGTCAGCATCATGCCGGAGGTCTTGAAAGGCTGGGCGATGTTGACGAGAGGGACGCCCTTTTCACGGGTGGCGAGTGCCGAGGGCATCCAGTCGACGATGACATCCGCGCCGCCGCCGGCCAGAACCTGTGCAGGCGCGATATCCGGGCCGCCCGGCTTGATGTCGACATCGAGGCCTTCCGCTTCGTAGAAGCCTTTATCCTTGGCGACGTAATAACCGGCGAACTGCGCCTGCGTCACCCATTTCAGCTGCAGGGTGATCTTGTCGGCGGCCTCGGCGCTCACCGCCGTCAGGACTGACGCGCCGGCAAGAAGCATGGATGCAAGTTTCATTTTCATCGCTGTTCCCTTTTTCGTTATTTACGTTCGTCCCCCACGGACGGACGGATGCCAGAAGGTGACGGCGCGCTCTGCGAGCGCCACCAGACCGTAAAAGCCTGAGCCCGCGAGCGCGGCGACCGCGATTTCGGCCCAGACCATATCGACATTGCTGCGGCCCATTTCCGCCGAGATGCGGAAACCCATGCCGACGATGGGCGTGCCGAAGAATTCGGCGACGATGGCGCCGATCAGCGCGAGCGTTGAGTTGATCTTCAGTGCATTGAAGATGAAGGGCCAGGCGGCGGGCAGACGCAGTTTTATCAGCGTCGGCCACCAGCCGGCGGCATAGGTGCGCATGAGATCGCGCTCCATGTGGCTGGAGGCGGCAAGCCCCTGAACCGTGTTCACCAGCATCGGGAAAAAGGTCATGATGACGACGACGGCCACTTTTGACTGCCAGTCGAAGCCGAACCACATGACCATGATAGGCGCGATGCCGACGACAGGCAGAGCGGAGACGAAATTGCCGATGGGCAGCAGTCCGCGCTGCAGGAAGGGCGAGCGGTCGATGAGGATGGCGACGATAAAGCCAAGACCGCAGCCGAGCACATAACCCGTCAGCACCGATTTGAGGAAGGTCTGGCGGAAATCCGCCCAGAGGATCGGCAGGGACGTGAGAAGGCGCGCAAGGATGGCGCTCGGTGCCGGCAGCAGGATGGGCGGCACGGCAAAACCGCGCACCACGCCTTCCCAGAGCGCGAGAATGGCCAGCCCGAAGAGGAGCGGCACGGCCATGCGGCTGATGCGCTTTATCGCTGGCGAGAAGAATTTGCGACGTACCAGCCATTCGTTGAAGGCCCAGGCGGCAAGCCAGAACAGGATCGCGCCGAAAAACCAGCCGGGATGGGTCATGGCCGGGCTCCCATTCTCTTGAGGACGGCCGCGTGAGCAATGCCGATGATCGACACCAGAATGGCGGCGACACCGGCGGCCATGAACAGCGCCGCCCATATCTGCACCGTCTGGCCGTAATAGGAGCCGGAAAGCAGGCGCGCGCCGAGCCCTGCGACGGCGCCTGTCGGCAATTCACCGACGATGGCGCCGACAAGCGCGATGGCGATGGCGATCTTCAGCGACGTGAAGAGATAGGGCAGGGCCGAGGGCCAGCGCAGCTTCCAGAAGATCTGGCTAGGTGAGGCATTATAGGTGTGCATCAGGTCCAGCTGGATGGTTTCAGGGCTTCTGAGGCCCTTCACCATGCCGACGACGATGGGGAAGAAGGAAAGATAGGTGGAGATCAGCGCCTTCGGCAGCAGCCCCGAAATACCGATGGAGTTCAGGACGACGATGATCATCGGCGCGACGGCAAGGATCGGGATGGTCTGGCTGGCGATGATCCACGGCATGACCGAACGATCCATGGCGCGGTTGTGGATGATGGCAACGGCCAAGAGGATGCCGAGTACCGCGCCGATGGCGAAACCAAGGAGCGTGGCCGAGAGCGTGACGCCGGCGTGATAGATGAGGCTGCGCTTGGAAGTGATCGCCTTGTTGGCGGTGGTGTCCCACAGTTCCGCGACGATCTGGTGCGGGGCGGGGAGGACAGGGCGTTCCTGGGCGAAGGTTTGCGGCAGGAGTTCGAAGAAGCCCGGTGTTTGACCGGCGCGGGTGGCCTGGTCGCGGGCGAAGGGCATGTTGAGGTAGACGACGGCGAGGTGCCAGAGGATGAGGATGGCGAGGAGGACGGTTACGATGGGGAGGATGCGGTGGCGGATGAGGGTCATGGGTTTTCGCTCCGTCGCTCACTTCGAGGGTGCGGCTTACCCCCCTCTGTCCTGCCGGACATCTCCCCCTCAAGGGGGGAGATCAGCAGGAGGCTATTCCGCCATTTCATTCTCAAGTGTCGAGATGGTCGAGACCTCGCCGCAGGTCGATCTCCCCCCTTGAGGGGGAGATGCCCGGCAGGGCAGAGGGGGGTAATGCTGGCGATGACCTCACCCCTCATAGCTATGCCCCGCCTTCAGCCCCTCACGCACGCGATGCGCAATCGCCAGAAACTCCGGCGTCTCCCTGATCTCAAGCGGCCTTTCCCGTGGCAGCGTGGACGTGATCACGTCCGTCACCCGGCCGGGGCGCGGCGACATGACGACGATCTTGGTCGAGAGATAAACCGCTTCCGGAATGGAATGGGTGACGAAGCAGATGGTCTTGCCGGTCGTATCCCAGAGTTTCAGCAGCTGCTCGTTGAGATGGTCGCGGACGATCTCGTCCAGCGCGCCGAAAGGTTCGTCCATCAGCAGCAGGTCGGCATCGAAGGCGAGCGCGCGGGCGATGGAGGCGCGCTGCTGCATGCCGCCGGAAAGCTGCCAGGGGTATTTCTTGCTGAAACCGCTGAGATTGACGAGATCGAGCGTGCGTTCGATGCGCTCCTTCTGTTCGGCCTTCGTGTAACCCATGATTTCGAGCGGCAGGGCGATGTTCTTTTCGATGCTGCGCCAGGGATAAAGGGCGGCGGCCTGAAAGACGTAACCGTAGGAGCGATCCCTACGGGCGTTTTCCGGCGTGGTGCCGTTGACGGTGATATCGCCGGATGTGTGTTTTTCCAGATCGGCGATGACCCGCAGAAAGGTGGTCTTGCCGCAGCCGGAAGGGCCGATGAAGGAGACGAAATCGCCCTTGCCGACCTCCAGGTCGACATTGGAGAGTGCATGCACCGGGCCATCGCCCGTTTCGAAGGTGAGGCCGAGATTTCTGGCGGAAACGACGGAATAGGACGAGGCCTGGTTCATCTTGGCTTGTTTCCACTTTCCGTCAGGGCCGCGCGCGCCAGCGGCAGCATGCGGGTTTCCGTGAGTTTGGCGATCGGCAGATCGGAGGCCGCATCGACATCGAGCCAGCGCACCTCCTCTATCTCCGCCTGCGGGACGACATCGGTATCCAGCTGGGCGACGAAGGCATGGGCGACGACGTCCGCGCCCGTTTCATTGGCGGCCTCCTCGCGAAAGACACCCTCATATCGCGCGGCATTTTCAGGAAGCGCCAGGCCGATTTCCTCGGCAAGTTCGCGGTGGAGCGCCTCCTCAGGCGTTTCGCCCGGATCGATCTTGCCGCCCGGCTGCATGAATTGTGTGGTGCCGCGTTTGCGCACCACCAGCATTTGTCGTCGTTCGTTCAGGAGAACGGCCGCGGCGATGACGATTTCGCGTTTCGGATCAGTGCTCACGGTCATACACCCGATGCCGGAATGCCTGTGCGCTCCACCTTGCGGGGTGCGACAAGTTCCTTCCATGTGGAAAGCGCCCGGCTGACCGCGGGGTTGGGTGCGCGGGCGACGAACCGGCCGTGGCCTTCCTGTGTTTCGATGGTGGCCTCCTCGATGCTGACGAGACCGCGCGACAGGGTGAAGCGCGGCAGGCCCTTGACCTTTTGCCCTTCGAACACGTTGTAATCGATGGCCGATTGCTGGCTCGTTGCGCTGATTGTCTTCGTCAGTTGCGGGTCCCAGACGACGATATCGGCATCGCTGCCAACGAGGATCGCGCCCTTTTTGGGATAGATGTTCAGGATCTTCGCAATATTGGTGGAGGTCACGGCGACGAATTCGTTCATCGTCAGGCGGCCGGTCGCCACGCCATGGGTCCAGAGCAGTGGCATGCGATCTTCCAGCCCACCGGTGCCATTGGGGATCTTGCGGAAATCACCGAGGCCGAAGCGTTTCTGCTCGGTGGTGAAGGCGCAATGGTCGGTCGCCACGCATTGCAGCGAGCCGGAGGCGAGACCTGCCCAGAGGCTGTCCTGATGCTGCCGGTTGCGGAAGGGTGGCGACATGACCCGACGGGCAGCATGATCCCAGTCGGCATTGGCATATTCGCTCTCGTCTAGGATCAGGTGCTGGATCAGCGGTTCGCCATAAACGCGCATGCCGTTCTGACGCGCGCGGCGGATCGCTTCATGCGCCTGTTCACACGACGTATGGACGACATAAAGCGGCGCACCCGCCATATCGGCGATGATGATGGCGCGGTTGGTGGCCTCGCCTTCGACGGAGGGGGGCCGGGAATAGGCATGCGCCTCGGGGCCGACATTGCCTTCCGCCATCAGCTTTTCCTGCATCTGCGCGACGATATCGCCGTTTTCCGCATGCACGAAGGGAATGGCGCCAAGTTCGGCGCAGCGCGAGAAGGAGGCGAACATCTCGTCGTCATTCACCATCAGCGCGCCCTTATAGGCCATGAAGTGCTTGAACGAGTTGATGCCCTTTTCCTGAACGACCGTCTTCATCTCGTTGAAGACCTGCTCGCCCCACCAGGTAACGGCCATATGGAAGGAGTAATCGCAATTGGCGCGCGTCGCCTTGTTGTCCCATCTTTGCAGGGCATCGAGCAGCGACTGGCCGGGCTCGGGCAGGCAGAAATCCACCACCATGGTCGTGCCGCCGGCAAGGGCCGCCCGCGTGCCGCTCTCGAAATCATCGGCTGAATAGGTGCCCATGAAGGGCATTTCCAGATGCACATGCGGATCGATGCCGCCGGGCATGACGTAACATCCCGTCGCATCGAGCACGGTCCCGCCGGTCAGGTCGGGTCCGATCTCGGTGATCCTGCCGCCTTCGATCTTTACGTCGGCCTTGTAGGTGAGGTCAGCGGTGACGATGGTGCCGTTCTTGATGATGGTGGTCATAATTGACGTTCCATTTAGAGTTAAACCTTTGAACGACGCATCTTCACTGCGTATTGGTTGGCCTGTAGGCGGTCACGAGCTTTGTTAATTTCTTCGGGTGAAAACAGATCCAGCCATCTGACGTCCTCGACCACCAACGCCTCGACGGTCAAATCAAGACGCTTCGCGAGCATCAACGCGGTGTATCCTTGCGATTGCTGCTCAGCGTTGATGAGTGTTTTGGCTGTCGCTACGCCTCCACGATTGAGGAGCATGTTGTAGAAGATCGTCGCGTTATATTTTGCTTCAGATTTTGCGCGATGATAAATCTCAAACATCGCCATCTCGAATTTCTGCTCCAAGGGCGAGATTTTTTTCATTCCACGATCTCCGCAGTCTCAAGCACCGCATGCAGCAGCACGTCGCAGCCCGCGGCGGCCCATTCCGGCGAAATTTCCTCCGCTTCGTTGTGGGAAAGCCCGTCCACGCAGGGGCAGAAGATCATGGTGGAGGGGGCGACCCTTGCGGTCCAGCAGGCATCGTGGCCGGCGCCGGAAATGATGTCCATGTGGCTGTAGCCGAGTTTTTCCGCGGCAGAGCGCACGCGGCCGACCAGCACCGGATCGAAGGTGACGGGATCGAAATGGCCGATGGCCTCGATCGTGCAGCCGACGCCGAGTTCTTCGGCGATAACAGGCACCTCGCGTTCGAAGATGGCGCGCATGCTGTCGAGTTTCGCCTGTGAGGGAGTTCTGAGGTCGATGGTGAAGACCACCTTGCCGGGCAACACGTTGCGGGAATTGGGTGTGAAGATCATCTGGCCGACGCCGGCGACCGCGCCCGGCTGGTGGGCCATCGCCACTTCCTGCACCTTTTCGAGAATGCGGGCGGCAGCCAGGCCGGCATTGACGCGCATCGCCATCGGCGTTGAGCCGGTATGCGCTTCCTTGCCGGTCAGCGTCACTTCCAGCCACCACAGGCCCTGGCAATGGGTGACGACGCCGATCTGTTTGCCTTCTGCCTCGAGGATCGGCCCCTGTTCGATGTGATATTCGAAATAGGCGTGCATTTTGCGCGCGCCCACCTCTTCCTCGCCCAGCCAGCCAATGCGCTTCAGCTCCTCGCCATAGGTCTTGCCGTCCGTATCGGTGCGGCCATAGGCGTAATCGAGATCGTGAACGCCGGCGAAGACGCCGGAGGCCAGCATGGCAGGGGCAAAGCGTGCGCCTTCCTCGTTCGCCCAATTGGTGACGACGATCGGGTGCTTTGTCTTGATGTTCAGGTCGTTCAGGCTGCGCACCACTTCCAGCCCGGCCAGCACGCCGAGCACGCCGTCGAATTTGCCGCCGGTTGGCTGGGTGTCGAGGTGGCTGCCGATATAAACGGGAAGCGCGTCCGGATCCTCGCCGGGGCGGGTGGCGAACATGGTGCCCATGCGGTCGACGCCAAGCGTCAGGCCTGCCGCTTCACACCAGCGCTGGAAGAGACTGCGGCCCTGCGCGTCCTCATCCGTCAGGGTGCGGCGATTATTGCCGCCGGCGATGCCGGGGCCGATTTTCGCCATGTCCATCAGACTGTCCCACAGACGGTCGCCATTGACCGTCAAGTTCTTACCCGCCGCCATGAAGTGTCGTCCTCACCTGTTTTGTTTTTATCGAAGCAAAGCTTGTGCCGTTCCCGTTTTTGCCGGTTAAGATAACAGCCATTGCCTTGTGATGGCGATGGGGGATAAATTGACCGGCTGGTAAACATTGCAAATTCGCCATGATGTCAGCAAGGGATTTTCGTGACGAATCGCACTAATTTTGCCTAAACTGTACGCGGCGATTATTTTTTAAGCATACTGTAACGGCAATTGCATCGAAAAGAAACAGAGAGCTGAGAATGGCCATACCGCGAGCAGCGAAAACACAGAAGCGGACCCGCATTCAGGAAGAAAAGCAGGAAGCTATCCTTGAGGCGGCGCTCAGTGTGTTCTCCACCAACGGCTTTCGCGGTTCCACCATCGACCAGATTGCCGAGGCGGCCGGCATGTCGAAACCCAACGTGCTTTATTATTTCCGCACCAAGGAGGCGATGCATCGCGCGCTGATCGAGCGGGTGCTGGACACATGGCTTGATCCGCTCAGGGCTTTCGATGCTGAGGGCAACCCCGAAAGTGAAATTCGCTCCTATATTCGCCGCAAGCTGGAGATGTCGCGGGACTTTCCGCGTGAGAGCCGCCTGTTCGCCAATGAAATCCTGCAGGGCGCGCCGCATATCGAGGACGAACTGAAGGGGCCGCTGAAGCAACTGGTGGATGAAAAAGCCGAGGTGATCCGCGCCTGGGTGAAGGCCGGGCGGATGGCCAAATGTGATCCCTACCACCTGATTTTCTCGATCTGGTCGACCACCCAGCACTATGCGGATTTCGATGTGCAGGTGCGTGCGGTGCTGGGCGACAAGAACGGTGGCGAGGGGCGTTTCGAGGATGCGGCCCGGCATCTGGAGCAGCTTTTCATGGGCGGATTGCGGATTAGCGGCTGAGCCGTGAGGTTCTCGCGATGATGTGATCGGTTCTTTGTGTCAAAACATGAGGAAAATTATCACCTTTATACTTTACTCCAAAACTCATCTTTATTATGGTGCCGACATCCCGAACGTCCGGGGCATTGAAAAATCAACCGGCAGGTGAGGGAATGGCACGCAAGGAAAAGAAGAAGGCGGGACGCGGCGAAAAGCAGGGCAAGGGCGCGCAACAGACCGAAAGGGATGTGGCCGAACAGCAGCTTTCCGGCCCGAAGAGCTTTCTTTATGTCGGCGGCCGTGACTGTCAGGTTGCGCATCTTCGCCAGATTGCCAGCAATTTCGGTGCCGAGCTCATCCATCACGATGGCGGACTGCGTGAGGCGGTCTCGCGCATCGATACCGTCCTTCCCTCCGTCGACTGCGTTTTCTGCCCGATCGACTGTATCAGCCACGATGCGTGTCTGCGGGTGAAGTCCGGTTGCAAGAAATTCGGCAAGACGTTCATTCCGCTGCGCAATGGCAGCAAATCCAGTCTGGAGCGGGCGCTGCAGACGATGAATGAACGGACCTCCAACGATGAGCGACGAGCACAATAATTTTAAGGATGCAGAGCCCGCGGCGGCTGAAGCCTGCCGCGTGGAACTGCACAAGATCGCCGAACAGGCTGCCGATCCGGCCCTGACGGACATATATGAAATCCTTGGCGAACGCGAGCGGCGCAACCGCGCCGCGGCCGGCGGCGGCAATGTGGTGAACTTTCCCCATCTGCGCACCCGCCAGCCCGGAGAAACGCCATCCTTCGATATCGGGGAGGCGGCTGAGAAGGGCCGCAACATCCTGTCGTTTCGCTGGACGCGGGGCTAGGGTTTAATCCTCTCGCCGAGTGTGAGGGAAGCTCCGCGCGCAATATGCGTCACGACGCAGATGCTCTAAAACACGATCAGCCCTTCGGCTTTAAAAACGCGCCGGCGCAGAGCACCAGCCATCCGGCAATCATGCCGAGGCCACCGAGAGGCGCTGCGTAGGGAAACAGGCTGTGGCCCGAAAAATGCCGCGTGACGAGGTCGCCGACGAAGACCGCCGTGCCGAGGCCGAGGATCAGTCCAGCCGGAATGGCGGTTCTGATGCGATCCGCGCCGATATGCAGCGCCACCAGCACCGGCGCATGCGCGAGCGCCATCGCGGAGGCATTGCCCAGCATATAGGTTTCGCCGGTATGGGTGGCGGCCGCGGCCAGCATGACGCCGGCAGCACCCATAAGGCCGCCCAGCAACAGAATGAAAGCGCGCAGTCTTTCGTGGGTCATGATTTATCCGCTTCCTGATTCTGCATGTGAAAGGCCAGTCGCTCCACCGGTGCCCAGATGATGTCCCGGAGCTTCGGGTTTTCGATGGTCTCTTCCATCGCGCGGCGGAAGCAGAGCAGCCATTCATCCCGTTCGGCGGGCCCGATGGGCGCCACGAAATGACGCCGGCGCAGCATCGGATGGCCGTGTTTTTCGACATAGACCGGCGGTCCGCCAAGATATCCGGTCAGATAATCGTAGAACTTGCTTTCGCTGCCGGAGAGATCGGCGGGATGGATGGCGCGGCAATGCGCCGCCTCGGGCAACGTGTCCATCAATTCATAGAAGCGCCGCGTCAAGGCTTTGACCGTCGCATCGCCGCCGATCGCTTCATAAAGGGTAATGGTCTCGCCGCTCACATCCCGCCTCCTTGAACCCTGCGGCCCTTATCGCTTTCCGGGGCGGGAAGAGCAACAGGTAAAGGCGGGATGCGACATTTGCGACAGCGCGGTGGCAAAATTCACTTTTCGGATTCGATAGACCATTGAATAGTCTGAACAGCGATTTTGAGCGGAGCTACATGCTCGGTTACGACCGCCCAAACCACATCGTCGGCGATCTTATGATATTCGTGACGAAGAATATTTCCGATACCGCGAATCTGCTTCCACGGTACATCTGGTGCGAGGTTTAGCAATTCTTCCGGTATATGGCGGGATGCCTCCGAAACGATTTCCAATGCGCGCTGCACGGCAAGTTTCAGCAGCCAATTTTGCTGGAAATCAGCAAGTGACAGACCTGCGGTGTGGGTCTCTATGCCGTCTATGGCTTCCAGAATTTCTGTGAGAACGGGCCTGACTTTGCGCCGGATCATCAGAATATCCGCACTGCAGATTGCTCGATGTCAGTTCGAAGCATCGGGTGAAGACTGTTGCGTGTCGTCACGTCCACTTCCACTTCCAGTTCTTCTTCCAGAAACTGCTTGATACCGACGAGATCAATCAAGGAGAAACGGCGACCCGGATCATAGTCGATGAAGATGTCCAAGTCGCTTGAGGCCATGGCTTCATTGCGGGCGGTCGATCCAAAGAGATACAGCGAAGTCGCGCCCATGCTTTTCACTGCTTGGGCGTGCTGTTTGAGCTTTCTGATCGCGTCCGTTCTCTTCATGCGTTCAACTTACATCATCCCGCATGCGCCATCCACTCATCCGAAATTGCGGATGAGATCGAGCCCCTTGTTGAGAAGCATTTCGGCTTCATCCTGATTGGCGGCCTCGACATAGCAGCGCATTTCGGGAGCGTTGCCGGAAGGGCGGAAATGGATGGTGCTGCCGTCGGTCAGCGCCACACGCAGGCCGTCAATGTCGCTGAGCGCCTTCACCGCGCCGACCGGGGCGAGGAAGGTTTCGAGATTGCTGCGTGAGGCGCGCAGATGCGCCATCAGGGCGGCGCTCTTTTCCTGCGCGAAGTTCTCCAGACGGTCGGCGGCGGCAACCGGCAGCCTGTAGGCGGCTGCGATTTGCGACAAAGGCTTTTTCTGTTCGGCGGACAGAAGCAACACGGCAAGGACAGGCAGGAAGCTGTCGCGCGTCGGCAGCGGCGAAAGCGGCCTGCCGTTGAGGGTGAAGGCAGAGGCGGTCAACAGGCCGCCATTGGCCTCGAAGCCCATGACGCCGTTCTTTCCCTCGGCAAGCGCTTCACCCATGCCGGCGATCACGAAAGGTGAGCCGACCCTGGTGCGGACGACCTCGAACGAACCGCTCGCTTCAATGCCGGAATTGGAGGTGACGGGGGTGACAACCACGCCGGCGTCGAGAAAATTGGCGGTAATAAGCCCGATCAGGTCGCCGCGCAGAGGCACGCCGTTTTCATCGGCGAGCAGGGGGCGGTCGCCGTCGCCATCGGCGGAAACGATGGCGTCGAGACCGTGTTCCGGCGCCCACTCCTTAAGAAGTTCCAGCGTTTCCGGCGAAACTGCCTCGGTATCGACCGGAATGAAGGTCTCGGAACGGCCGAGCGGTACGACCTCTGCGCCATAATGGGCGAGAACGTCGACGAAGAGATCGCGCGCCACCGTGCTGTGCTGGTAGACGCCGATCTTCAGGCCCGACAGCGCCTTTTCCGGCAGCAGCGCGATATTGCGCTCGTAGAAAAGTTCGGCGGCGATTGCGGAATGATCCTCTGCCGTTGCGGCCTCGTCGCTGATGCCTTCAGCCTCGACCTCGGCTGCGAGTGCGGCAATCGCCGTTTCGTCCTGCTTGTCGATTTCGCCGTCGGGACGATAGAACTTGATGCCGTTGCGGTCGGCTGGAATATGCGAGCCGGTGATCATCAGCGCTCCGGCCTTCAGGGAAAGTCCGTAAAGTGCGAGCGCCGGCGTCGGCACCGTGCCGCAATCAAGCGGTGTCAGGCCGGCCTTTTTCAGCGCGGCGATGCAGGTTGCGGAAATATCCGGGCTCGAATCGCGAAAATCGCGGGCCACGAGAATGGGGTCTCCCGCCTTTGCCTGGCCCGATGCGAGAAGGTGCCTTGCAAATGCCGTGGCGTAGACGGCGGAGGCTTTTCCTTTCAGATCGACAGAGAGGCCGCGAAGGCCGCTCGTTCCAAATTTCAGGCTCATGCCAAACTCCGTTTCGATAAAATCTTTGAGGTTCAAATGGATAATACAAAAATATAACGCCTGAAAGAACCGTATCGATCCATCCAAGTCAATCGTCTCTTTCATGGCGGCCGGGAATAGGCAATGATGGCGGGAATGACGCAGGTAACCTAAAATTCACCCGTCATATTTAAACTTGCCCGCTAATGGCGGCCTTGGCGACGGTGAAAACCATCTGTTGCCGGCCTTTTTGTGGTTCGTTCGAGTTGGATTGGCTGATGTACAGGCTTCAAAAGGCGGGACATAAGCAGGCACGTCCGCTGGATGAAAAAGCGGCGCCCGCCGCCAGACCCCACGGTTCCCTGCTGGACGATCTGGTGGATGAGGACGAGGTTTTTGAGCGCACGGTGCTGAAGGAGCATCTTGAGCCGAAGCCGGCGGCCGCCGTTGCCGAGCCAGCCCCTACTGATAAACCCGTCAGGGCGGCATCGCCGACCGGGAGCCTCGCGAATGCGCTGCCGGGCCTGAAATACATCGACAGGATTGGCCTGGATGATGTGCTCACCTGGCTGCGCAACGGCATCGTCTGGATCGTGCTTGCGATCATTCTCTGCGTCGCCGCCGCACTCTCCTATGCCTATGTGACGCCGCCGCGTTACACCGCCTATACGGATATCGTCGTCAACCCCTCCAACCTCAACGTCGTCAGCGACGGGGTGTTTTCGCCGAACCAGCAGCGTGACACCCAGATCCTCGAGGTGGAGAGCAAGCTGCGCACCATCACGTCGCGCAATGTGCTGGCGCGGGTGGTGGACGAGTTGAAGCTCGATCAGGACCAGGAATTCATAACGCCGCCACCGCTTGCGCGGCTGAAGGCGATTTTTTCATCGAAACCGGAGGATGGCGATAACAAGGTCGGGGCGCTTCGTTCGCTTGGAGACCGGGTGGCCGCCGAGCGCGATCCGCGTTCCTTCGTGGTGACGCTTTCTGTCTGGACCAATGACGCCGAAAAATCCGTGCTGGTCTCCAAGGCCATCGTCAAGGCTTTCGAAAGCGAGCTGTTTCAGACGACCTCCGACAGCAGCCAGCGCATCGTCGACGATCTGAGGACGCGGCTTGAGGAAATGCGCGAGAATGTGACGGAGGCCGAAAAGCGCGTTGCGGATTTTCGCCGTGAAAACGGCCTGCAGGAGAATAACGGCCAGCTGGTCAGCAATCTTGCGTCCGGCGAGCTGAATGCGCAGGTTCTTGCGGCGCAGCAGCGGGTCATTCAGGAGGAATCGCGCCTCAAGCAAATGGAGGCGGCGATCGCCCAGAACCGCACGCAGAGCGACGCCATCTTCGACAGCCAGACCATGAACACCATCCGCGCGCAATACAGCACTTTGCAGCAGCAGATCGGTGCGATGACGCTGACCTACGGTGCGCGCCATCCGCGCCTCGCAACGGCGGGAGCGGAACGCGCCATGCTGGAACGCGGCATCGCGGATGAGGCGCAGCGCATTCTGCAGGCCGCCAAGACCAATGTCGCGGAGGCCCGCTCCTCGCTCGATGCCCTGAGGCTGAAGGCCGTGGCGGAACGCGCCAACGTCTTCACCGATAACGAGTCGCAGGTGCGCCTGCGCGATCTGGAGCGTGACGCCAACTCGGCCGCGGCGATCTACGAGACCTATCTCAACCGTTCGCGCCAGATCGCCGAGCAGCAGACAATCGATGCCACCAATGTGCGGGTGATTTCGCAGCCGGTGGCGCCCAATTCCAGAAGCTGGCCGCCGGGCAAGCTGATCTTCCTGATCGCCGGCGGCGCGGGCGGACTGTTCCTTGGCCTTGGCATCGCCATCGCGCTTGGGCTTCTGTCTTATCTGCGCCGCAACGATCACGAGGAAATCGCGGCGCGCTAGCCCAAGGACGATGGCCGGGGTCCGCTTATTCCTCGGAAATCAGGCCGTCATAAACCTCAAGCAGGGCGGCGGCGATGGCGGCACCCAGCGCATTGCCCGCGTCGCGAATACTGGCCTCGTCGCCGTCGCGGACGGAGACGGCAAGATCGGACGCTTCGTTCGCGACGATTTCCTTCGCCCGCTCTATCGCCCAAAGGCCGAAGTCGCCGCGGTTGTCGATCGATATGGTTTCCATGGTCGGGACCTTCTGTGTGGTTTGGTTTCGCCGTCCCTTAACCCATCGGTAGCAAAACCGGAATAGGACGGAGAGGGCATGTGTGAGCGTGCACTCAACCTTCAGGCGTATAAATTGCTTGCCTCAAGCTACGGATTTATAAAAATATTAATGATAGTTCTTCGTAGTGTTTGAAGCCTTATGGCCTAGCATCTGCGTGAATATAACAATGAAACGATGCCTATCTTGGACACCGGACAGAATATGACAGGGAGAGACATCCCGGATTTGGAAGGACCTGGCGCAGTCTGGCCGGTTATTCCGCTTGCGGCTTTACCCATCACTGACGCGACGATCGACGAGACGGCACAGGATTTCATTCTGCGCGCGGAAGGCGAGCGCGTGGCCGGCACGAGGCCGTTTTATTCGACATCGGCGAATGGCCAGGTCATCGCTCTCTGCCATCAGGACAAGGAATTCGACGCCATGCTGCGGCAGGCGGACCAGATTCACGCCGACGGCATGTCGCTGGTGATCTTTTCCCGCAAGTTCTGCAGCAAGGCGCTCAGGGAACGCGTCGCGACCACGGATCTCGTTCATGCGGTGGCCCGCAGGGCCGAAGAGACGGGTGCGCGTTTTTATTTCCTCGGCGGCTCCGAGGAGGTGAACCGCGCCGCGGTTGAGGAAATGCAGAGGCTCTATCCGCGCCTGATCTTCTCGGGCAGGCGCAACGGCTATTTCAAACGGGATGAAGAGGAGGCGATTCTTTCCGATATCGTCGCCTCACAGACCGATATTCTCTGGGTCGGCTTTGGCATACCGCTGGAGCAACGGTTCGTTTCGCGCAATCTCGACAGGCTTTCCGGCATTGCGGTCATTAAGACGTGCGGCGGGCTGTTCGATTTTCTCGCCGGCAAGAACAGCAGAGCACCGCAATGGATGCAGGATATGGGGCTCGAATGGCTCTACAGGGCCATGCTTGAACCGAAACGTCTCGGCAAGCGCTATCTGCTGACCAATCCGATCGCTATCTACTCGCTGCTGAAACATCGCTACATGGCTTCCGGTCAGAACCGGTAAGTCTTGCCACGGCAAGGTCTGGTATCCGCAGTCCGCTCCCCGCACATTACATAAGGCCATTCTAACGTATTGGATGAATGCGTCCCCGCGCCGAAATTCGTTGCAACTGCGCGCAACGGCGCTACATTAGGCGGATATTAGAAATTTATTCGAATCAGAGATATTTGAGGACAGCGATGGTTATTACGTCCGTTTCTCTTTTCATATATGGAATTGGTACCGTTACCTCTCTTGCCATGACCTATATCGAAGGCGCCCGCCGCGACAGGGACTGGGACCTTTATCGGGTGACCGGTATCATCCTTTGCTTTTTCTGGCCGGTTCTGGTGCCGCTTCTCATTCTCGCGGCTGTGTTTTCGTCATTCGGTTTCCAGAAACGACGCATGAGCCCATTTTCTCTGCGCAGGGAAAAAAGCCTGAGCTGAGAAGCCGGGACCTGCGGCTGGAACGGCCCTTTGTTCAGGCCTTTTTCGCCGGCGCCTTGTAAGGTGTGAGGGTGATGCCGAGGCTTGCCATGACGCGGCCGATGGACATCAGCGGCGGATGGGTGGCGGGCAGCAGCGATCCAGTTTTAAAGAATGCGGAGACGGCGCGGACCAGCGACAGGCAGAGGCTGACGGCGTTTTTGGCGGCAAGCGTGAGCCCGCCCTTCAGGCCGGGGCGACGGGCGCGGTCGATGCTGTAATTGATGATGCCGGTTCTGAGCGAGCGCTCCATGATCCAGCGCGGCGCCATGCGGTTTTCCGGCACATATTCGATGATGAGGGCTTGAGCGTTCCAGGCGAATTTGAAACCGGCCTTGCGGCAGCGGGTGAAGAAATCCATGTCGCCGCCGCCGAGGAAATTGAACTGCACGTCGAATTCCGGTTTTGCCAGCGTTTCGAAAACCCGCCCTGAGATCAGGCAGTTACCCGATCCGTGAATTTGATCGACCGGGCCGGTCGGCGCGTCGATGGAGCCGAACAGCGGATGTGACAGCACCGCCTTCGATGCGGGCGCGTCGAATTCGCGGTTGACCGGACCGCCGACGATATCAGCGCCGAAAGACCTTGCAGCCGAGACCATCTCGGCGAGCCAGACCGGGGAGGCTGCCTCGTCGTCATCGATCATCAGGAACCACTCAGCGGAAGGGTAGCTCTGCCGGGCGGTGCGAAACGCCGTGTTGATGGCGTAACAATTGCCCTGCGTCGGCTCTACAAGCGCCTGGCCTGTCACTTCATTTTCGGCAAAGAAGGAGCGCGCAACGGCAAGGCCTGCCTGACCTGCGCCATCATTATCGACCACGACGATGGCGAAGGGAAAATCGACCTTCTGGGCCAAGAGCGATGCCAATGTCTTGCGCAGGCCTTCCGGCCTGCGAAAACTTGGAATGCACACCACCGCTTCCGGCATGATCTCGGACATGGAAACTCCTAAATACCGGCAAGCGCTGCGGCGGAAAAAACGACGGCGCGCAGGCTTTGGCGCGGGCGATTGAGGAAAGTATCGGCAAGTGCCGAAACGGCCTCGCGATAGCGGCGGGCGCGAAAGGCCTGCGCCACCGTATAGGCGTTCATGTGGTTTTCGGACCTGTGACGGAGCCGCCTCAGCTCCTGCGGTGCAATGGCGGCGACGATGGCGGGGTCCGAAAACACCGCCTCGATCGCCGGTTCACAATCCCGGAACGTCAAAAGCCGGTTCATCATTACACTCGTCCTGTGCACCCGGTAGTCTAGAATATGCTGGCCCGGCAGATAGACGAAGCGGCCGGCGGCGGCCAGTCTGCACCAGCCGTACCAGTCTTCCGCATAACGCAATGTTTCGTCAAAGCCGCCGAAATCCTGAAAGATGCGGGTGCGGACCAGCATGATGCCGCCATTGACGATGAAGTTTCCGCCCAGAAGCGGCTGCAGAATGAAACCACCGGGCTTTTCCCGCCGGCGGATGAGATTGCGCCGGCCAATCTTGGCGCCGTTCTCGTCAATGCGCTCGTAATCGCCGTAGACGGCAACGACATCCGGCGCGGAGGCGCCGGCGCAAAGGGCCGCGATCGCGCCCGGTTTCAGGCGGTCGTCCGCATCGAGAAACATTGTCCATTCGCCGCGCGCCTGCGAAAGGCCGAAATTGCGCACGGCGGAAACGCCCTGCCGGCCCTGCGGCCGCGCAAGCAGTTTCACGCGTGGATCGGCAAAACTTTGCACCTTCTGCGCCGTGGCATCGGTGGAGCCGTCATCGACGACCAGCACTTCGCAAACGGTTTCGCCCTGAAACAACACGCTTTCGATCGCTTCCACGATGTAACGCTCACCGTTGCGAACGGGAATGACAATCGAGACGGAAACCAAGACTTTAAACTCCATAAGGCGTGGGCCAAGAATTCGCACAGTGAAGTTACTACCCGATTAAGCGGGCTTGCGCCAATTGTGACGTGGTATAGCGTCAGTTAACCTTGCAAATCTTTAATATCCTTTTGGCATGATTGAGATGTTATGTTTTGAGAATTAGAGCGCCCTTCGTCCTTTCGGATGTATCAGGACGCTCTGAAACTTTTGATCTGCGTATCGTTCCTGTCGAGAATCCATTCCGATTTTCGACCGATGCGCCGGGGTTGCGGAGGCGGGTAAATGCGGATCGGGCGACGGAATTTTCTCGGTGGTGCGGCATGTGCCGGCCTGTTGCATGGCATGGTCGGCCAGGGATTTGCCGCGCAGAAGAAAGCGCCGGTGAAGGTGGCTCCCTATGGCGCGGCCGTCTATCTGCCGGATATGACCGCCGACAGCCGCCTTGGTGAGGCGGTCGTCAAATATTGCTCGCGCATCACGCCCGTGACCGAAATGAAATGGGAGGTCATGCGGCCTTCCGAAGATGTTTTCGATTTTGCCGCTGCCGATGCGCTCGCCAACTTTGCGCGCCAGCACAATCTCTCCATGCACGGCCATCCGCTCATCTGGTACGCCTCCAATGCGCCCTGGCTGTCCGGTATCCGTGGCGCGAAGGTCGAGAAGCTGATGGAAACCCACATCGTCAAGGTGATGGAGCGTTACAAGGATGTGGTCCATAGCTGGGATGTGGTCAATGAACCGATCCCCGACGTGCCCGGCAATGTCCGTTCGCGGCGCGATGCGTGGTATTACGGCGCGGGCCCGGACGCGATCAAAAAGGCATTCGAGATCGCGCATTCCGTCGATCCCAAGGCGCAGCTGGTTCTCAACGAATATGACGTGGAGTTTTCGGTCGAAAAATCGCCGGCCAAGCGCGCGGCCTTCCGCAACCTCATTCTCGAACTGCTTGAAAAGGGCGCGCCGATCAATGCCGTCGGCCTGCAGGGGCATCTGCGCGGCGGCTGGCCCATCGCCAAGGACGAGCTTGCCGCCTTCACCAAGGAAATGCGCAGCTACGGTCTTGCCGTTCTGGTGACGGAACTGGATGTGATGGACCAGACGCTGCCCGCGCCGGAAGCCGAACGTGACATGCTGATAAACCGCCAGGTCCGCGATTTTCTCGAAGCGGCCTGCGAAGGCGGGCCGCTTTCCTCCATCACCACATGGGGCATTTCGGATCAGTATACCTGGATCCGCTGGGCCTATCCGCGCAGGGACGGCACCGTGAACCGGCCGCTGCCGCTGGACTGGAGCTTCAACGAAAAACCGATGATGGCGATCATCAACGAATTCCGGAACCGTGGTGCGTGACTATGAGTGCTGAAATGCCGCTTCCTCCCGTACAAAAGGCGCTGCAAATCAATCTGCATCCTTTTGATGCGCCCCACGCGGCCCTTACGCTTCCGCATCAGCTGCGGGTCTGGGGCGGGCAGGTGGACCGCATTCTCCTGACCGTGGATACCGGGCAGGTCGGGGCAGGCCGCTACAAGGGCAACGGTTTTGAGGCGGCAAGCAAACGTCTGTTCGACATGCTGGAGGAAATGCAGGCCAACTATCCGCATCTCTATGTGGATGTGGTCGACTACAGCGATGCGGCGCGCCGCGCCGTGACGGAGACGTTCTTTTCACGCTCACCGACCCCCTATCCCGCCAAAGCCTTCGATGGCGGGCCCTTCCATGTCTATTTTCACGGGCTGAAACGCGCCAATGCCCGTTATGTGATGCATATGGACAGCGATATGATGTTCGGCGGCGGCAGCCAGAGCTGGTTCGGCGAAGCCATCGCGCTGCAGAAGGCCAACCCGGACGCGCTCTGCATCACACCCTTTTCCGGGCCGCCGACCGTGCGCGGCGATCTCGATGTTTCCCGCCATGTCGGCATGCCGGGAGTGCGGAACATCCCCGAGCCGCGCAAGCTGCCGTCGCGCATTCCCACATGGCGCTTCGCCACCGTTTCCACGCGCCTTTTCATGATCGACATGGATCGTTTCGCGAAACGTATCGGCTCGCTCGAATTGCTGAGGCCGGATGTCAAACGGCGCATCCGCTCCTATGCCTATAACCAGCAGCCGGTCTCGATGCCCGCCGAGGAGGTGCTGAGCAACAACATGATGCGGATCGGCGTTCACCGGCTCGATTTTCTCGGCACGGGCAAGGGCATGTATTCGCTGCACCCGCCCTATCGCTCGCCTGAATTTTACGCGGCGCTCGGCTCCATTGTCGAGCGTATCGAAAAGGGCGATATTCCCGAAGGCCAGCTTGGCGATTTCGACATCAACGGATCGATGGTGGACTGGACGAGCGCGCTTGCCGCCAAGACACGCTCAAAACGTTATGCGAAGGCGCTTCGCCACCTGTTCTCGGCGAATGTGCAGCGCTTTACCAAGGCTTAGAGGGGCTTGGTTTCCATTTTGAGCGTAACGCGATCTTTCAGCTTAACGGTACGCTAGACAAATTTTCCAGGTGTCAGCGGGCCGCCCCCTCATTCCTGTGCTTGTCACAGGAATCCAGCCGACGCGCGTCTGCGCGGCGAAAACGAGTCTTTTCAGCCCAAGGACTTGGGCTGGCAGGATCCCTGTGACAAGCACAGGGATGAGGGGAGAACGGCCAAAACCGGGGCCATTTTGAGGAGACATTCTTCAGCCGACGCGCTGATGCGGCATCAATAGTCGGTGATGAGCTTGCTCCAGCTCTCCGAGCTCAGCCCGCCAATATAGATATCGCCGGCAAGCGCCCGGTCCCTCAGAGCTTCATCCCGGGTGGCCATGCAGAAATAACCGCGGTGACGGAAGGTCATGTGGTTCTGGCGGTAAAGCGCGTTCATGAGAAAGGGCTGCGACATGCCCGTGACATGGGCATAGTTTTGATCATCGAAATGGCGGAACAGGGCGTTGAGCGCATCGTTTTCGCGACCGGCGTCACAGACGAGATTCAGCACATAGGCAGTTCGTCCCGCCTGGCCAAAAAACAGGGCGGCGCCGATGACCTTGCCGTCGTCATTTTCAATCGCGACGCTGCTCAATTCGCCGAGAGTGTCATTGGTTTTGCTCATTTCGATCAGCCAGTGGAATTCCTCGTGGGACCATTCCGGCCGAATGGAAAAGCGCTCGATCATCGCAAGCGCCGTGCAGCGGAATGTCTCGAAATCCACCGGTCTCACCTTGGTGCCGGCGACCTCGTGCGGCCTGATGCCTTTTTTCCAGGAGCGCAGGATACGGTCCGCAAAACCGAGCGCCATGAGGGCTGGCGTGGATTTGGCAAGCTGTGAACGGCGCGGCATGCCCAGGGCAATCGCGCAGAAGGGCTTGAGCGCCTTGTGCCATTGCAGGCTCTCCATCGGCAGCATGTTGCCGCCGATCGCAATCCAATGATCGGCGCTGACAGGGGAGGCCGTGTCCGAAAACAGCATATCGTGTTTCGTTGCGCGCATGCCGCGGGACAGGCGGGCTGCTCCAAGAGCGCCGAGTTTGCCTTTCGATGCGAAAGCGCACAGCAACCTTGCGGTTATGGTTTTCCCATTCGCGACAAATCGCATGGGCACGGCCAGAATAACGCTGGTGACCCCGTTCTCGCCGGCGTCGTAGACGACGCTGCCGTGATCGGGATGGAAAACGGGGCTGCCGAAAAACAATGTCTCGATGTAGGAGCGGAAGTTGAAGCTTCCCTCGCGACCGGTCTTCCTGAACGCGCTATCGAGCACAATCTCGACAGCCGGGACGTCCTCCCGGAGCATGGGGCGAACGCCCGTTGCACCCGATTGAACCGGGCGTTGTGTTGACTGATCGTTATTGCTATCGTCCATATTGGTGTGTATCGGAACGTCCACCTTAGGTTTCCAGCCTTTTTGCGTTTATGAGATCAACAAGCCAAAGATATATCCTGAGTTGTTAATATACGTTAAACAGAGTTTCGGATTATTACTTTAGTATATTCGCAATACATTGAAATGCCGCTGCGTGTACGCAGATGCAGGCGACCCTTTATATAGGCGCATTATTACCAAATAATAGAGAAATCAGCAACTTAAATTTGGAAAAAGAAGATCGGCCGCTTCGGAAATTCTATGTATTTCCATGCGTTTACCTTGAAGTATTTTCTTCGGCTTTTTTCCTTCATGATCGATACGGATTGCGGAAATACTATTCTTCCGTGTATTATGCATAACTAAAAAATAGGGATTTCGCGGGATATTCACATTATCGAAATGACGCATCGGAGACGATGCGGACGGGCATGGAAAAAGGAAGAGAAAAACCCCTTATGGATGCAGCGCACGAACAGCAGGGGCGTGGCTACTGGCGGGACGTCCTGTTTTATGTGACGTTCCTTTATTTCACGGTCGGTTTTTTGCCCTATGTCTCGCTCTCGTCGACCTATATGGGGTCCGCGATGGCGGCCGGATCCAACCTGCTCAACCAGCTCACTGCGATCATTCTGCTGTTCAGCTTTGCGGCGTTCATGGCGAAGGAACGTTCGTTCTCCATCATCTTCACGCCGCGTCTGCTGATGGCGGCGATTTTCGGCTGGTATGTCTTTACCTCGCTGGTGGGCGAAGCGCCGATGTTTTCGCTGCGGCGGCTTTTCATGTGCGCCATCATCTGCGTGCTTGCCGGCTGTTTTCTGCAATTGCCGCGCACGGAACGGCATTTCACCACGCTGCTTGCCGTCTGCACGATGATCATACTGTTCCTGTGTTATTTCGGCGTCATCGTTCTGCCGTCCCGATCCATTCATCAGGCGAGCGATGCGCTGGAACCGCTTCTGGCGGGCGACTGGCGCGGGGTTTTCCGCCACAAGAACGAGGCCGCCTCGGTCATGACGGTGTTGATCATCGTCGCGATTTATCTTTGCAAGCGCTGGTCCTTTGTCGGCGGTCTGGCGATGCTGCTGCTGTCGCTGGTCTTCCTTGTCAAGTCAGGCGGGAAAACGGCGCTCGGCCTGTTGCCGATCATTATCGCGACGGGATGGTTCATCCTGCGCTGGCCCCGATGGCGTTACGTGGTTGTGACCTCGCTTCTCGCCGTCTTCGCCGTGGTGACTGTCGGCACCACCGTCGATCCGGTTTTTTCGCAGATGCTGACCAAAATGAAGATCGATGCAACCTTTACCGGCAGAACCGATATCTGGACCGTGGCCATCGATTATATCCGGCAAAGCCCGTTGGTCGGTTACGGCTATCAGGCCTTCTGGCGAAGTGACGCCCTGATGACGAGCTTCACCGAGAACAATACCTGGGCGACGACGGCGCCGGATTCGCACAATGGGTATTTCGACCTTCTGCTTGCGGGCGGTGTGCCGGGTCTGGTGTTGGTGCTGCTGTGGCTTTATCTGCTGCCACTTGTGTATCTCGGCAAAATGGATGACGCCACGCGCAACAGCCCGTTGACGAGGCTTTATGTCAGCGTCTGGCTTTATGTGCTGCTCTTCGGCTTCCTTGAAACGATTTTCTTTCTCAGTACCGGCTTCGTCTGGTTTTTCCTTGCCGTTGCGGTGATGGGGCTGCGTTTGCAGGCCAATGCAAGCCTTGTCGAGGATGAGGCGGAGCTTGAGCCCCCCCAAACTGACGGACATGCGGATATGTTGCCGAAACATATTCAGCGACAGCCCTCCGAGGTCATTCACCCCGGGTGATATTCTGACGGGCGTGGATGCGTCCAAGCCACCGGCTCTCATTTTCTATAGGGGTATCTGGGCGGCCTGCGCACCCGGGGCAGCTTCGCCCGGCCTTTGCGCAACTCCATGCCGCAGAGATCAGCTATGCCCTCGGCTATGTCCGTCTCCCATGAAGGCAAGGTGCATGCGGCAGCCGCCGTGCCTTTCACTTTGCCGGATCATATTTTTTCAGCTCGCCCGGACATGAAGGAATTATAAAGTTTTTAATCATAATGATTTTGCAGAGAAATGAATTGAAGACATGGATGACGATTCATTGCAGCACTCTTTCTCTCACAAAACTCGGCTCGGCGTTTCCGCTTGCTGGCGGTGCCGCCGCACTGATGGGGAACTGTGACCCGCCATTATTTGAAGGGCGGGGGACGTTGTCTTCGGCGCATGTTTGATGCAGCCGTGACCAAGCCGATGAGCGGCTCACCGAAGCCTTGATGATCGAGGTGTTCCGACGTGCAATGTCAGTTTCGCCGAACACCTCCGGCACGGGGAAGGAGCGGTTTTTCATTGACGTGAGGTCTTCCGTGTCTTTTCTTCAAAACGCCAGCATCCGCACCAAAATCCTGTCGCTCATTCTGCCGCTTTGCATTGTCGGTCTGGGCGCTACCGCATTCATGTCCAGCCGTTTCAAGGAAGCGGACACGGCCTATTCGTTCTTCATCGCCAATGACAACGCCGCTCTGGTGGAACTTTCGCGCGCAAACCGAAACCTTGCAGCAGTGGGGTATGGCGCCTATCAGGTCGCGGCCTATGATGCGAACGGTTCGGATATCAAAACCGCCCGCGAATTTTACACCGAGAGCAAGAGGCTGCTGGTGATGCGCCTCAACAATGTAAAGGCGGCGTTTCCGGAGGAAGCGCAGACCATTGATGGTTTCCTGGCGAAATCCCAGGAGATCGTCGCAATCACCGACAAGGCCGTTGAATTCGGCCTTGCCGATCGCAACGCGGAAGCGGCAGCGGAGATGCTGAAGGCCGACGCCTCCATTCGCCCGACAGCCAATGACATGGCGGCCTTTCTGGACAAGCTGACCAAGGGTGTCGTCAAGGGAAGTGACGATCTGACGGACAAGACCAATTCGACGATCCTGACATCGCTGGCGATAATCGGTGTTGTCTTCTCAATCGGCATCATCCTTGCGCTGTTCGTCGCATCACGCGGCATCACGACGCCGATCGCCCGCCTGCGCGCGCGCATGGTGTCGCTCGCCAGTGGCGAGACGTCAGCGGAAATCGACGGCACCAGCCGCAAGGACGAGGTTGGCCAGATGGCAAATGCGGTTCAGGTGTTCCGCGAAAGCGCCATCGAGCGCATTCGTCTTGAACAGGAAACCGAAGCCAATCGCAGCCTGTCCGAGAAAGAGCGCATCGAGCGCGAGCAGCAAAAGGCAAAGGAATCGGCCGACGTCAAATTCGCCGTCGACAATCTGGCCGCCGGTCTCTCGAAGCTTTCGGAAGGCGATGTTTCCTATCGCATCGGCCAGCCGTTCACGGCGACACTCGATGCCGTTCGCAACGATTTCAACATGTCCGCTGAAAAGCTGCAGGCCGCATTGACGAAGGTTGCACAGAATGCCGGTGGCATTGGTGCCGGCGCAAATGAGATCAAGTCGGCCGCCGACGATCTTGCCAAGCGCACGGAACAGCAGGCCGCGGCCGTTGAGGAAACCGCTGCCGCTCTGGAGGAAATCACCACGACGGTCAGGGATTCCACCAAGCGCGCGCAGGAGGCCGGCCAGATCGTGAGCCGCGCCAAGGCCGGCGCCGAACAATCCGGCGAGGTGGTGCGCCGCGCCGTGGTGGCCATGGAGCAAATCTCCAAATCCGCCAACGAAATCAGCAACATCATCGGCGTGATCGACGAGATCGCCTTCCAGACAAACCTTCTCGCCCTGAATGCGGGTGTTGAAGCCGCCCGTGCCGGTGAGGCCGGCAAGGGTTTTGCCGTTGTCGCACAGGAAGTGCGCGAGCTTGCCCAGCGCTCCGCCAGTGCGGCGAAGGAAATCAAGGCGCTGATCAACACCTCGAACGACCAGGTGCAGCAGGGCGTCCAGCTGGTGGGCGACACCGGCAAGGCGCTGGCAACGATCGTGCTCGAAGTGCAGGAAATCAACCGCCACGTCGTCTCGATCGTGGAATCCGCACAGGAGCAATCCTCCGGCCTCCAGCAGATCAATACCGCCGTCAACCAGATGGATCAGGACACGCAGAAAAATGCGGCCATGGTGGAAGAAACCAATGCTGCAAGCCACAACCTCGCCAAGGAGGTTGCCTCGCTCAACCAGCTGCTCTCGCAGTTCAGGCTTGCCGACACCGCCTATCAGCAGAGGAGCCAGCCGGCTCCCGTTCGCAATGCCGGAAGCAACGACAAATATGTGGCATCGCCTGTGCGCGCACTCGGCCGCAAGATCGCCTCGGCATTCTCGGGCAACGCCGCGGTCGATACCTCAAAGGACGACTGGCAGGAATTCTAAGTCCGCCTGCCAGGGCCATGAGACCCCGGCGGGCCTGATATCCGGCCGATAACCGATAACACGCCGCGCAAGACCTGATTTCTTGCGCGGCATGTTGGCTTATTCAGGCCTTCCGGCTGAAGGATGAAGGTCGCTCACCCTGAAACACGGATATTGGCGGCCTATCGCTGCATGCAATTGCTTGTCGGCATGGCAGTCTTCTCAGGTCACCTCTTACCCTCCCGCAGCCTTCGCATCACTTCGAGGTTGTTGAGTGACGTCTCCGAGGTGGCGCGCATGGTTTCAACGGCGAGCAACTGTTCCTGATCCCGGCGCTGCTGCTGCTGGAGCATGCATTGGGTATAGGACTGGGATCCATAGTGCGAACCGAAATTGGCGCATGTGTTTCCATCCTGGTACAGATTTGCCCGGCGCTGCTCTTCAGGCGACATGCATCCGGTGAGCGCGAGGGTGAGGGCGAGCAGGCCGAGTGCCGTCCGGGAGAGCGTCTTCATTTCAAGATTGGCCATTTGGGTTTTGATCCTTGGTTGTGATTGTTGCTGAGGCCCCGCCACAGGTCGACGGCGGTGCGGAAGGCGCAGGTGATCGGCAGCGCACTGCGTGTGCGACTTCATTTTTCACCCGGTGGGACGGATGTGGATGTTGTGGCTGCGACGGCCGCCCGCTCAGATGATGCGGGGAATGATGTATATTGCTTCCAGGACCTCGTAGATCGCAGCTACGGCGAGGGCGAGGATGACAAGGCAATATATATTGGCGAGGGGCACAAGCCCGGCTTTCCAGGCCTCCCAGCGGGTACTTACCCGATATTCGCTTATCCGCAGAAATGTGCGTCCATGCACATAGGCGCCGAATGCGGCCAGCACGTAGGCTTGCCCCTCGATCAGGAGAGTTATGGAATGCGGCACGAGCATCGCTTTGTGAGCCCCGAGGGGTGCGAACATGATGCCCCACAGGATTCCCCGATGGAGTGTCGCCAATATGCCGATGAAGGGAATGATCAGTGACGGCAAAGTCGTCATGACAAAGGCAACCAGCAGGTTGATGATGAAGGTCATGCCCATCGCCTTGGGAAGGTTCTGGGAGCCATAGGCATCGGCGACCGTCTTCAAGACCCCTGGCCGCAGATAAGCCTCATCAATGCCGGTTTTTAAATAGGCCTGTATCTCGGGCAGCAGCATCGTGATCGCCATCGAGACGGCGAACAGGCCGTAAAAAGCCACGTTGAGAGTGAGAAAAGCTTTCCTGTGCTTTCGGATTACGGCGAAGGGGCCATGTAAGACGTCCATTGGAGGTTCCATTGACTTTCGAGCGAGAGACCGGATGGCCATTAGGCCGTATGATATGGTCCATTGCAGACCGTATTGATCTGTAATGGACCATATTGGTCTAACGTGGTTTTTTAAAACCGTCAAGCATGACGCGCGAACGCTTTTTCGCGGGATGGAAGTCGCAAATTTTCAATTACGTAGATATTTGTGGGAGGTCTTTTCCGCTGAGAAGCAGCGCCATTTCCTCCGCATAGGCGGTGTTGAACAGGCGCATGAGGCCGGCCGTGCAGGGCAGGGCTGCGCGGTTACGGGAGCGGGCAATATTACCGCAAAATCAGTTTTGTCAGGGGGGTACGCTTGGGCTTATGTGGCGCTGTGGCCCAATGCATCCATTGCCGCGGTGACGATCAGCCCGCGCCATTCTTGCGTCAGCTTTGTCCGGGTCGCCAAGCCGGCGCAGACGCCCAGGCCGGAAAACGCGCTGGTCACCCGGATCAACCGTTCCATATCGAGGTTGCCCATGTCGATGCCCAGTGCTTCGTACATCATGAAGCCGATTTCGTTCATCTCCGCATCTTCCGGGTTGGGATCCAGCGCTATGCGGTTGGAAAGTGCAGAGACTCCCGGTTGGCGAAAGGAAAAATCGACAGCCTCTTCCACGACGGCGAGGTCACGTGCCCGGCCGACCGGTAGAGATTTGACGTTGTCGCGAACTTCCCGGACGTGTTCCCTGAGCGCTTTGACGACAGCGTCATATATCGCCTGTTTGCTTGGAAAATGGTGCAACAGCCCCGTTTTCGAATAACCGACCGTATCCGCGATTTGTTGAACCGAAGTATGTGAAAAACCGTGCTTCGCAAACAGTCCGGCGGCACAGTCGATGATCTCGGCTTCAATCTGGGATTTTGTCGGTCGGAGCATGTCTTGAACGTTTTATTCGATGATTGAGTATGTGACGGATATAGCTGTCCACAGGCCACCATACGAGAGAGGGCGGTGTTTGTCTTTCGATTATTCATCGACGGCAAACGACTGATCGCGCCACGATACGTTTATCTGATGAGTGATGGTTTGCTCATGTGGTGAAAAGCTGAAGTGGCGCACCGCGCCGGGTGATGATGAGAACTACGTCTACGCTATAGCCCGGCCAGCTTGCATCACCTGCGACCCGCAAAGTCAGCCGCCTATCCTGAGGGCACAAGGAGATCCGGAAAGATATTACTTCTGAACGATTGCGCCACGACCAATGTCTGAAATTGGGCCGGTTGCAGACCGTCCGGTCTTGGTAGCGGGGTGACATAGCTGCTATAGAGCGCGGGCGACCTCTATGACTGCTTCCGACCCCATTGCGGCCGTTCGATGATATGAGACGAAGACAGCTAAAGCGGACCGTATAAGTCCCTGTCATATTGCTGCAGGTTTCAGGATTTTTGCGACAAATTACGGACAGCCTTACAGCTTGGCTGGCTGATAGCCGAAACCACCAATCTCAGCCGTCACGTTTTGTTAAGTACGAATCCATTCGATAAAATCTTAGTCATAATGCCGCGCGTGTACGCCATTAGTGGTCGACACCATAGTAATCCAAGCGCGGAGACTTCACATGCGACGATGTTTTCTGAATACCTTACTGATAACTGTCATCGCCGGCTTCAGCGTCCCGAGTGGTCCGACGCACACGTACGCTCAGTCGACTCCAAAAGCCCAGTTGGGAGAGGGGCGCGCATACGAGGTCATCGATAGCGAAGTCTGGGATGTGCCCGATCCGGTTTCCGGTCGCACTTACCAAGTCTTCGTCGCCTTACCACCGTCCTATGCGAAGGAACCTCAGCGGCGTTACCCCGTGCTTTACGTCACCGATGCTGATTACGCTTTCCCGATCATCCGGCAGATTGGCCGCCGTCTGAACGTCGAAGGGCCCCGGATCGAGGAGTTCATTCTTGTCGGTTTGTCTTATGGAAAGGGTGAGGATGGCAAGGTCAGCCGTCAGCGCGACTACACCCCCACGTCGAACGGTCCAAGGAGCGCACCTGCTGGTGCGATCCATGGGCAGGGACGGGCCTATCAGCGATATTTGGGTGATCAGGTGAAACCATCTATCGCCGCCCGCTATCGTACCGATCCCGCCAGATCGCTCTTCCTTGGCCACTCCTACGGTGCTTTGCTTGGCGCACAGATCCTGTTCACCGAACCTGGCTTGTTTAGCGGCTATATCCTCGGTAGCCCCTCTCTCTGGTACGACAAGCGCCACACCTTGAAGCTCGAAACGGATTACGCCACGCGGAACAAGGACCTGCCGGCGAAGGTCTATCTTTATGTCGGCGCCTTTGAGGCGCAGCGCAAAGGCGACCGGCGCTACAACCAGACGGTGGATATGGTCGCCGACAACCGGGCTTTAGAAGTAGCGTTGCAGAGCCGAAAGTATCCGAGCCTGCAATTGAAGTCGGCGGTCTTGGACGACGAGGATCACCTCACCGTCGCGCCGCGTGGCTTCACGCGGGGCTTAGAGTACCTTCTGAGTGTGCGCTGACAAATCGCATCGAAAACTGGAACGAAGCTGTCGCACGATTCCCACGTTTTGCGAGCATACCAGCCGCGCTGAATTTTCAGTGGAATATCCGTCACAAAGGTCAGGTGCAAAAGTCGGTCCTACGCGACCGACCTTTGCGATGCCGAATGGCCGCTTCATCCTCCCCAACTGGGCCATTCAGCCCAAACAGGCCGAGCGGTTGCTTTGGAGAAATTTGCGGCCCGCGTGAAGGCCGGAGTGGAGGCGCATAGCTGCCATTCCAAGCCACATAGGCGACATTTCCGTAGAGCAATCAATCGACCGCAAACGATTCGAACTTTTCCACCGCCGCTTCTACGCTTTTTCTGCGTACCGGGCGCATTTACCAGATGCGAAAGCGTATGTTCGGCGGCTACAGCGTACCGTGGAGGGCAATCGGCGGTATTTGGCGCACCCGACAGGATTCGAACCTGTGACCTTTGGAATCGGAATCCAACACTCTATCCAGCTGAGCTACGGGTGCAGCGGTCACGCTTGAATCGCGTGCAGCGGTTGGTTCATACCCCAGCTTTCTTTCCGCATCAATGTCTAAAAATCAAAGATTTGCGAAACCTTGCCGGTTTTCCTGTCGTGGCAATGGCGGGGCTTGTTGCGGGGTGTTGGCATCCGCTGTCGGGCAAAAGGGGCGGTGCGTCGTTTGACGTATTGTGTTTTTTGTGGAAAACGGTTTTCCCTTTTAAGTAGTATATTATTACCCGATCCGGCGGCGATTTCGCCGCTGCCGTACGCAGGTGGCCGGATTGGCGCAACGCCTTTGAAACAAGGAGCGGAAAGGGGATCGGGCCCCTCAAAATCGGCGGGTAATTAGTCGTACTTTTCTTGTCGCCAAGATGTTGATCTGGCTGTAAAGTTCGGCTATTCGGTTATTAACTGTCAAATTATTATACAATATTAGTATCATCTACATTTATTTGGGATACAGTTTCGGAACGTTGTCGGTTATGATTTCGGCAGGGTAAGGGAACGAATCAGGCGGGGGATCGGATGGCTTTGCGATTGGCACATAGCAACGGGCCGCGGGCGGAAAAAGCCGAAAGCGGCAGCATGGAGACGGCGCATCCTGCGACAATCGACTATGGGTTGCTGACGACGGCAATCGGTTATCATTTGCGGCACTCTCAACTTGCCGTGGCAAACGGGTTCTCCGATGTACTGGCGGAACTGGGATTGCGGCCGGCCGATTTTTCCGTTCTCGTCATCGTCGGTGGCAATCCGGGGCTCAAGCAGAGCGATGTCGCCGAAGCGCTCGGCATTCAGCGCGCCAATTTCGTTGCGATCGTCGACAGCATGGAAGACAAGGGATTGCTCGTCCGCCGCAGATCGGAAGAGGACAGGCGCGTTCATTTTCTCGATATGACCGATGAAGGCAGTAGCCTTCTCGACCGTCTTTCCGATGCATGGCGGGACCGTGAGGAAAAGCTGATCGACAGGATCGGCGGCAAAAAGGCTCGCGACCAGTTGCTGGCCCTGCTTGGCCGTCTGCGGGACTGAAACATCGAAAAGGCAGACGGGCGTGCGGCGCTGCGTCCTTGCACGGCGCTGCCCTCAGTCCATTGAGGGCATGGCGACATTAAACCTTTCACGACAGCCTGATCGGCCGCGGATCGATTTGCATTGCAATTTTCTTATGAAACGGCCAAGACGCGTGAACGTGTTTGCGCCTTGGCGCGCCGCGATCGCAATCTGATGTAATGGAAAGGCCCGGACGGGGACGCCATGCTGAATATCGATACGAGCCATCCGCTTTATCGCCCGCTATGGGTCAGATTGCTTATCGTCGGCTTTTGCGCCGCATGGGCCGTTATCGAATTCGTCAATCGCGAGTTTTTCTGGGGAACCATCGTCGGTGGCATCGCGGCTTATGCGGCTTATGAGTTGCTGGTGAAGTTCAAACCTGCGAATAGCAGCGGCGTCAGCACAAATGATGCAGGCAAGGCCGCACCAGATGATGCTGCCGAAAGCGCGCCGGCCGACAAGAACGACGCCGGCTGAGACGCTCCTATCTCTGTTTTGCACATTTTCAGAGTATAATACGCGGCATTTTTACCGGAAGTGCGCGCGGGTTCGCAGCATCCGGATCGCCTGGTCGATCAGGAGATTTGCTGCCGTCATGCGCAGTGTCGCATTGTGCCGGAACTCCGGCTTAACCCCATCGGGGTGATTTAGCCGGGCGAAGGCGCGGCGTTTCTCCGCCAATGTTGTAGCCGTGTCGGTTTCATCGATTGCCAGTTCCGCCGAAACATCGGCGAGCGAGGTTTTTTCGAGATATGCCGGCATCGGCTCGGGCTGGGGGGCCGGCTCGGGCTCGGGGGGCGGAGCGGGATCCGGCAGAAAAGCGAGATAGGCGTCGAGGTGGCCGTTTGCCGGTGGCGGCGCTTCAGGATGTGTGCCGACGACGAAACCCGAACTGAAACCGGCGATGCGGTGACCGGCGGGCGGCGGCTGTTCTTCAGCGCTTTCCTCTTCTTTTTCCTGTTTCAGTCTTTCGACCACCGACTGGAAGACGGATTGTCCGAAGAGCATGCGGCTTTTCCCTGCATCGGCCTGAATAGATCCGGCCTTATATAGAATGAAGGTGGCGTCTGGCTTGCCGCGTCAGACGCCGGCGAGCTTGCGGCTTTCATCCAGAACCAGGTCGTAAAGCAGGCGGGCGCTGGGCGGCAAAACGCGGCCTTTGGTGGTGATGATGCTGTAGGGCTTCACCACGAGCTCGAAATCCGTCGGCAGGATGCGCGTGCGGCCGATATCGGCCTCCTGGCCCGTCACGAACTCGGCCATGTCCTGGGCGATCGGCGCAATCGCATCGGTGTTGCAGATCAGGGCGAGCGTCAGGAGCATGGAGGGTGTGTTGATGATGTTGCGCGGCATGGCGACGCCATGGGTGAGGAACACATCTTCCATCGTTCTGCGCAAAAGCGCGCCGGGCGGCTGGAACACCCAGTCATAGGCGGAAAGGTCATCAAGGGTCACGGGCTCGCCGCCCAGCAGTGGATGGCCTTCGCGCACCACAAGACAGGCACGCTCGATGCCGATTTCATGGATGGAGAAGAGGCCCGGATCAAAATCATCCGGGATGCGGCCGATGATGAAGTCATGCCGCGCGGCCAGCAGTTCGCGGGCCAGCACGTTGCTGCTTTCCACCTGCACGTTGATTTCGATGCCGGGATAGGTGTCCATCGCCCGTTTTATGGCGGGAACGACGAGGCTGACGGCAGGCGCAGTGACGGCGCCGATATAGACCGATCCGCCGCTGCCGGATTTCATCTGGTTCAGTTCGCGGCTTGCCTCGCGCAGTTCCAGCAATATGGTGCGGGCCCGGCGGGCCAGCGCCTCGCCGAATTTCGTCAGCACCACGCCGCGCGAGGCCCTTTGACAGAGCGGGCTTTTGACGATTGCTTCCATTTCCGAGAGCATGCGCGAGGCCGCCGGCTGCGTCATGTTCATGGTGGCGGCCGCCGCGCTGACCTGTCCGTGCTCCTCGATCATGACCAGCATGCGCAGATGGCTCATCTTCAGGCCGGCGCGCAGAAGCGGGTTGTCCTCAAAGACGAAAAGCGCATCTGTTGTTTGCGTCTGCTCATACACTTTCTGGTTGCTCATGCGCCGCCCTATACCCCTCAATGGTTATTGTATCGATTTAATATATCATAATTGATATATGTTGGGCGACATATTCTATTTGACAGTTATATGGATTCAGAACAGTTTGCGGAATGCCGGGGAGGAGCGGCATCTGTTTCATTTCGCACCTGCGAGATCGAAACGGGCTAAATGCGGCTTCTTCCTCTGACGGCATGAATTTCATGGTGCGCCGCAGCAAGCGGCACCAGAGAAGGGTTCAAGGGAGAGAGTTAATGAAGTCCATTATTTCGCTGATGGCGGCTTGTGCCATCGGTGCTGCTTCCTTCGCAGCGCCGGCTTTCGCGCAGGACAAGGGTTCCGTTGGCATTGCCATGCCGACAAAATCTTCCGCGCGCTGGATCGATGACGGCAACAACATCGTCAAGCAGCTCGAGGAAGCCGGTTACAAGACCGACCTGCAATATGCCGATGACGATATTCCGAACCAGCTTTCCCAGATCGAAAACATGGTCACCAAGGGCGTCAAGGTCCTCGTGATCGCATCGATCGACGGCACGACGCTGTCGGACGTTCTGAAGCAGGCCGGCGAGCAGGGCATCAAGGTCATCGCTTATGACCGTCTTATCCGCAACAGCGGCGATGTCAGCTACTACGCAACCTTCGACAACTTCCAGGTTGGCGTTCTGCAGGCAACTTCGATCACCGACAAGCTTGGCCTGAAGGACGGCAAGGGTCCGTTCAACATCGAGCTGTTCGGCGGTTCTCCTGATGATAACAACGCCTTCTTCTTCTATGACGGCGCTATGTCGGTTCTCCAGCCTTACATCGACAGCGGCAAGCTGGTCGTAAAGTCCGGCCAGACCGGCATGGACAAGGTCGGTACGCTGCGCTGGGACCCGGCAACGGCCCAGGCCCGTATGGATAACCTGCTGTCGGCCTACTACACCGACGCCAAGGTTGACGCCGTTCTGTCGCCTTACGACGGTCTGTCCATCGGCATCATCTCCTCGCTGAAGGGCGTCGGTTACGGCTCGAAGGATCAGCCGCTGCCGGTCGTTTCGGGTCAGGATGCCGAAGTTCCCTCCGTCAAGTCGATCATTGCCGGCGAACAGTACTCCACCATCTTCAAGGACACTCGCGAACTTGCGAAGGTGACCGTCAACATGGTGAACGCCGTTCTGCAGGGCAAGGAGCCTGAGGTAAACGACACCAAGACCTATGAAAATGGCGTCAAGGTCGTTCCGTCCTACCTCCTGAAGCCGGTTGCCGTGACCAAGGAGAACTACAAGCAGGTTCTCGTTGACGGCGGTTATTACAAAGAAGACCAGCTGAAATAAGCTTCACGACACATGCGGGGATGACTTGGCGTCATCCCCGTTTTTCCATAAAAATAAAAACGCCGAAATTAATCGGGCGCTGGATTGCGATATGGCCAATACCATTCTCGAAATGCGGAACATCACCAAGACGTTTCCGGGCGTGAAAGCGCTTGAGAACGTCAACCTCAAGGTTAAAGAGGGTGAGATCCACGCACTCGTCGGTGAGAACGGCGCGGGGAAGTCGACCTTGATGAAGGTCCTTTCCGGTGTTTATCCCGCCGGCACCTATGAGGGCGAAATCCATTATGAAGGCGCAGTGCGGAATTTTCGCGCCATCAACGACAGCGAAGATATTGGTATCATCATCATTCACCAGGAGCTTGCGCTTGTGCCGCTCCTGTCGATTGCGGAAAACATCTTCCTTGGCAACGAGGTCGCCTCGAACGGCGTCATCAGCTGGCAGCAGACCTTCAACCGCACCCGCGAACTTTTAAAGAAGGTGGGCCTGAAGGAATCGCCGGAGACGCTGATCACCGATATCGGCGTTGGCAAGCAGCAGCTGGTCGAAATCGCCAAGGCGCTGTCGAAAAGCGTGAAGCTGCTCATTCTCGATGAGCCGACCGCCTCGCTCAACGAAAGCGATTCCGAGGCGCTGCTCAACCTGTTGATGGAATTCCGCAAGCAGGGCATGACATCGATCATCATCACCCACAAGCTCAACGAAGTGCGCAAGGTGGCCGACCAGATCACCGTGCTGCGCGACGGCATGACGGTGAAGACGCTCGACTGTCATCAGGAAGAAATCAGCGAGGATGTCATCATCCGCAACATGGTGGGACGCGATCTGGAAGATCGTTATCCGCCGCGCGATGTGCCGATCGGCGAGACCATTCTCGAAGTGAAGAACTGGAACGCCTATCACCAGCAGCACCGCGACAGGCAGGTCCTGCACGACATCAACGTCACGGTACGCAAGGGCGAAGTCGTCGGCATTGCCGGGCTGATGGGGGCAGGGCGCACCGAATTCGCGATGAGCGTCTTCGGCAAGTCCTATGGCCACAAGATCAGCGGTGAAGTGCGGATCCATGGCAAGCCGGTGGATGTCAGCACCGTGCGCAAGGCGATCGACGCCGGTCTTGCCTATGTGACCGAGGACCGCAAGCATCTCGGTCTCGTGCTCAACGACAACATTCTGCACAACACCACGCTTGCCAATCTGGCCGGCGTGTCGAAGGCCAGCGTCATAGATGACATCAAGGAAATGAAGGTGGCGAGCGATTTCCGCACACGCCTTCGCATCCGCTCTTCCGGGATCTTTCAGGAAACGGTCAATCTCTCGGGTGGCAACCAGCAGAAGGTTGTGCTCTCCAAGTGGCTGTTCTCAGATCCCGACGTGCTGATCCTCGACGAGCCGACACGCGGTATCGACGTCGGCGCGAAATATGAAATCTACACCATCATCAACCAGCTCGCTGCCGACGGCAAAGGCGTTCTGATGATATCATCGGAAATGCCCGAACTGCTCGGCAATTGCGACCGCATCTACGTCATGAACGAAGGCCGCATCGTCGCTGAACTGCCGAAGGGAGAGGCGAGCCAGGAAAGCATCATGCGCGCTATCATGCGCTCAGGGGAGAAGAACTCATGAGTTCGGCAAACACAACAAGCGAAGAAAGTAACGTCATCTCGGTCACCTCCTATATTCGCTCCAACATCCGCGAATATGGCATGCTGATCGCGCTCGTCGCCATCATGGTTTTCTTCCAGTTCTACACCGGCGGCATCCTGTTCCGTCCGGTCAACCTGACCAACCTCATCCTGCAGAACTCGTTCATCGTCATCATGGCGCTTGGCATGCTGCTCGTGATCGTGGCCGGGCATATCGACCTTTCGGTCGGTTCAATCGTCGCCTTCGTGGGCGCGATCGCGGCCATCTTGACCGTGCAATGGGGCATGAACCCATTTTTGGCGGCACTGATTTGTCTCGTCATCGGCGGCATCATCGGTGCGGCCCAAGGTTACTGGATCGCCTACCACCGCATCCCGTCCTTCATCGTGACGCTGGCGGGCATGCTGGTGTTCCGCGGGCTGACCCTTTTTGTGCTCGGCGGCAAGAACATCGGCCCGTTCCCCACCGATTTCCAGATCATCAGCACCGGCTTCCTGCCTGACATCGGTGGTATCGAAGGTCTGAACACCACGTCGATGATCCTGACGCTGCTGATTACGGTCGTGCTGTTCTATCTGGCGTGGCGCCGCCGCGTGGTGAACGTGAAGCACGGCATCGATGTCGAGCCGTTCGGTTTCTTCATCGTGCAGAATCTGCTGATCTCTGGTGCTATCCTCTTCCTGGGTTACCAGCTGTCCACCTATCGCGGTCTGCCGAACGTTCTGATCGTGATGCTGGTTCTGATTGCGCTCTACAGCTTCGTGACGCGCCGCACGACCATCGGCCGCCGCGTTTACGCCATGGGTGGCAATGAGAAGGCGACCAAGCTTTCCGGTATCAACACCGAACGCCTGAGCTTCCTCACCTTCGTCAACATGGGCGTGCTTGCCGGTCTTGCCGGCATGATCATCGCGACCCGCCTCAATTCGGCGACGCCGAAGGCTGGTGTGGGCTTCGAGCTTGACGTCATCGCGGCCTGCTTCATCGGCGGTGCTTCGGCATCCGGCGGCGTGGGCAAGATCACCGGCGCGGTCATCGGCGCCTTCATCATGGGCGTCATGAACAACGGCATGTCGATCGTCGGCCTCGGCATCGATTTCCAGCAGATGGTCAAGGGTCTCGTGCTTCTCGCTGCCGTGTTCTTCGACGTCTACAACAAGAACAAGGGCTGATCGGCCCACCCAAATCGCAAGTCAAAAAAGTGGCCGGTTTCCGGCCACTTTCATAAGATGCAGGCGCATGCGCCGATGAAGATAAGGCGCGTTGCGCCGGAGGAAGGAAATCCCGTGCTCATTTCACAGATCAAAGATGCCAGCGGCAAAATCACCGTAGCCGTTCGCGAGGAAGGCGGGCAAGCACGCGCCGTCAACAATGCAGAGTCGGTTTATGCGCTGGCCATGGAAGCTGCCAATGGCGGCAAGAGCCTTGCCGATGTCATTGCCGCCCATGGTCTGGGCGATGCCGTCGATCTCGAAAAGGCTTATACCGAAGGTCGTTTCCTGCCGCCGATCACCCATCCAGATCCGGCGCATCTGCATCTGACCGGCACGGGCCTGACCCATCTCGGCTCTGCTGCTACCCGCGACAGCATGCACAAGAAGACCACGGAAGCCGCCGAGGAGAGCCTCACGGATTCCATGAAGATGTTCCGCATGGGTCTCGAAAACGGCAAGCCGAAGGCTGGCGAAAAGGGCGTTCAACCCGAATGGTTCTACAAGGGCAACGGCCATGTGGCAGCAGCGCCCGGTACCGCGCTCACCTCTCCGTCCTTTGCGCTGGATGGCGGCGAAGAGCCGGAGATGGCCGGCATCTATGTGATCTCCGACAAGGGCGAAGCTGTGCGCATCGGCTTCGCCGTCTCGAACGAATTTTCCGATCACGTCACCGAGCGGATCAATTACCTCTACCTCGCCCATTCCAAGCTGCGCCCCGCAAGCTTCGGCCCGGAAATCCGCGTCGGCGCACCGCCGTCGGATATTCGCGGCACCTCGCGCATCCGCCGTGGTGACAAGGTGATTTTCGAAAAGCCGTTCGTCTCGGGTGAGGACAACATGTCCCACACCTTCGCGAATCTCGAATATCACCATTTCAAATACGGCCTGTTCCGTGCGCCTGGCGATGTGCATGTGCACATGTTCGGTACGGCCACGCTCTCCTTCGCAGACGGCATCAAGCCGGAAGCGGGCGATGTGTTCGAGATCGAAGCCGCCGGTTTCGGCCTGCCGCTGAAGAACCCGCTGGCCGTTGATGCGGAAGAAGAGATCATCGTTCGGCAGATCTGATCTGCGGACTGTGTGTGAAAAATGGTCGGGGGTGGGTCATCCCTCCCTCAACGTCATCCTCGGGCTTGTCCCCAGGATCTGCGACCGATTGATTTTACTCGACGTGGATAGATCCTCGGGACAAGCCCGAGGGTGACGCCAGATGATAGCTCTTTCATCCGATTATCCCTTTGTGCGTCGGGCAACTTTCAAGCGCTTGCCTTATCCGAACCCCCACAGCTTTCCTTCACCAACCTCCACCGAATTACCCGCCGGGTCTCGGATATAGACGGAATAGCTGTCATTCGGCCAATTGTGATAGTGTTCGATGGCGATGCCTAGCTCTTCGAAGCGCGCCTTCCAGCCGTCCACTTCCGCCTTGTCTTTCGCATAAAAACAGAAATGGCCTTGCCCGGTTGCGCCATGGCGCGGGATCGGATTGTCCGGCGTGGCCTTGCGTGATTGTTGCGGATCGAAGATCAGCAGCATCTGCCGGCCGCATTTGAAGAATACGAACTGCCCCGCTAGCCTGCGCACCACCTCCAGCCCGAAGACATCGCGGTAAAAGGCCTCGGCGGCGTCGAGATCATCCGCGTAGATCGCGGTTTCCATAATGGCGGCTGGCGGGCGCATGGTTTCCTCCGGTCGTCCATGGGCTGTCCGGCGCGGACAGACGGCTTCAAGTTTTCGTGCTGTAGGTCAGCACGGTCAGATCGTGTTTGCCGACACCGCGTTCAAGGACGGTCCAGCCGCAATTGATATAGTAGGTTTCGAGATCGCGCTCACAACACAGATAGCTGATGTGGTGACCGAGTTCGGCAGCCCTTTTCGTCGCGGCTTGCATCAGCGCCCGGGCGACGCCCGCCCCCCGACGGTTTTCTTCCACCCAGAGAGCGGCGACCCATGGCAGATATTGCGGACGTTCTTCCAGATCGCAATGGATGAGGAAGGCGGAACCGACGTAACCGTCGTCATCATGGGCGACGAAGCCGGTCGGCAGTGTATGGGGGTTCACCATATCCTTCAGATGTTCCGCAACATCGCCGACATGCAGGCCGCTATCCTGCCACCATGCCGTCCAGACCCGTTCAGCGATGGTGGGGCCATGGGACTGGCAGTCCCGATAGTCGGAAATCCTGTACAAAAGTCGTCTCCTCGCGGACTTCGTTGCCCGCAGGCTGAAGCCGGACCATGCCATGTCAATCGATGCCGCGATTTAAACGGTCGGGACGCGCTTTCGCAACCTGCAGGTTGCTGAAAAGGATCAGGACTTCGTTGCCGTCACATGCAGCCAGTCGGTCGGCAGCTTGTCATATCCGCTGCCCATCCGGGCTTCTATCTCGAGGCTTGTCCAGCCAAGCTGGCCGTACAGGTCTTCCAGCCAGACTTTCGAAGGATAGTTGTAATAACGGCCGAAGGTGTCGCGGCCTTCCGCCTCTCCCGCCTTGAAGCTGGCGTAGAAAACGCCGCCCCGCTTCAGCGCTGCATGGATGCGGCCGATGATGCCGGGAAGGGCGGGGCGGGGCACATGCAGCAGGCAGGCATTGGCCCAGACGCCGTCATAACGATCGCTGTCGCCGATATCCTCGAACAGCAATGTCTTGACGGGAATGCCAAGCCGGGCTTCCGCAGCCTTGGCGATGTCGGGCGTTCCATCGGTGGGGTGAACGTCGAAACCCGCAGCCAGCATGAATTCGCTGTCCTGCCCACCGCCGCATCCCAATTCCAGGACGGTCGCGCCGTCCGGCAGGCGCGCCAGAAATTCTTCCAGTTGCGGTCGGTCCGGCGCCTGTCCCCTTGATGTATAGGCTCCGGCGTTGTCGGTATAAAAGCCGATGGTATCGTCGTCTCTGGCGGTCACTGTCTCAACTCTGCGACTGGCTCTGGCTTTGTGTTTCCTGCACCGTTACCGAAACGCTCAGCGTTTCGCCGGCCGGACCGATGCGCATGCCGGAGATCGGCGCACAATCACGGTAGCAGAGGCCGGAGGCGATGCGGACATAATGGTCATCCGGGCAGATGTTGTTGGCGGCGTCGAAACCGACCCAGCCAAGCCCCTGAAGATGCACCTCGGCCCAGGCATGGGTGGCCGTCTGCTGCGCCACTTCGTCCATCATCAGATAACCGGAGACATAACGCGCGGGCAGGCCAATCAGCCGTGCGGCCGAAATCAGGATATGGGCGTGGTCCTGGCAGACGCCCTTGCCGGCCTCCAGTGCCGTTTCCGCCGTGGTTTCAGTGTCGGTCGAGCCCGGCACATATTGAACCTTGCGGTGAATATTCTCCATGAGGTCATGCAGGCGGGCAAGCTCGCTGTCACCGTTGCTGGTCTTTGCCAGTTCACGCACCAGTTTTCCCGGCTTGGTCAGCGGAGTCTCGCGCATGAAGAGCCACAGCGGCGCATTGCCGGTATGGGTACCGAACACACCGGCCTTGTCCTCGGTGATGACGAGGCCGCTTGCCAGAACCTTGACCTTCCGTTGCGGGCCTTCCGTCTCCACCAGGGCAACCCGGTTGCCGAAATGGTCGTCATAGGTCACTTCGACGGTGGCGCCGTCGACCGATACATCCCAGTCTTCGACCGTCTGGCATGGGCCGGTCTGCGGTGTCAGGCGCAGCCGCTGCAATGCATAGGGCATCGGCTCGTCATAGACATATTCCGTCGTATGGGTGATTTTCAGACGCATAAGATGTCCCCGTCCACGCGCTTACTGATAAAAGCGGTAGCCTTCCACGATTTCCTGGCCCAACTGACCGTTGCGGTTGACAAATCTCTCCAGAAACTCGTGCAGACCTTCATCCATGACACGGCCGATGGTCGTTTTGCGTAGACCATCCCGAATGCTTTCCGCCGTCTCATGCGCCTTGTGCCTTTCGCCGTAATCCTCGGCTATGTAATTGAGGTTGCTGGCGATCTTTTCGTAACAATAGGCGAGCGAGCGCGGCATGCGGCCGTTGAGAATGAGGAAGTCGGCAATATTGGCCGGCTTGTACTCCGCATCGTAGACCCAGCCATAGGAGCGGTGCGCCGAGACCGAGCGCAGTATGGATTCCCATTGCGCATTGTCGAGCGAGGAGCCGACATGGGCGACGGCCGGCAGCAGTACGTAATATTTCACGTCCAGAATGCGGGCGGTGTTGTCGGCGCGCTCGATGAAGGTGCCGATGCGGGAGAAGTTATAGAGATCGTTGCGCAGCATCGAACCGTGAAAAGCGCCGCGCACCAGACCGGCGCGATGCTTGATGACATCGATGGTCTGCGGCAGCTCGGCGTGGCTGAGCTTGCGGCCGAGGATATTCTTCAGCTCGATCCAGAATTCGTTGGTGGCTTCCCATGTCTCGCGCGTCAGCGCCGTGCGCACCATGCGGGCATTGTTGCGGCCCGCCTCGATGCAGGACATGACGCTGGAAGGGTTGGCCTTGTCCCGCAGGAGATAATCGATCGCATTCGCCGCCGTCACCTTCTCGCGCGTTTCGAGAAATTCGTCGTGCACGCCGGCGCTCTGCAACACGCCGTCCCAGTCCTCATCGCCGCTGCCGCTGCGCGTCAATGAAACGCGCAGGCCCGCATCGATAAGCCGGGCGATGTTTTCAGCGCGCTCGATATACCGGAACATCCAGTAGAGCCCGTTTGCCGTTCTGCCCAGCATGGCTTAGTCCTCCAGTACCCATGTATCCTTGGTGCCGCCGCCCTGGCTGGAATTGACCACCAGCGAGCCCTGCTTGAGGGCAACGCGGGTCAGTCCGCCAGGAATGATCTTCACCTTGTCTGAAACCAGCACATAAGGACGCAGATCGACATGGCGCGGCGCGATGCCGTTTTTCACCATGATCGGCACGGTGGAAAGCGACAGCGTCGGCTGCGCAATGTAGTTGGAGGGGCGGGCTTTCAGCTTTTCGGCAAAAAGCGCTCGTTCCTTTTTCGACGCGGTGGGCCCGACCAGCATGCCGTAACCGCCCGAACCGTGGACTTCCTTGACGACCAGTTCGGCAAGGTTGTCGAGAACGTATCTCAGGCTGTCCGGCTCCGAACAGCGCCATGTCGGCACGTTTTCCAGCAGCGGCTTGCGGCCGGTATAGAATTCGACGATCTCAGGCATGTAGGAATAGATCGCCTTGTCATCGGAAATGCCGGTGCCGGGGGCATTGGCGATGGTGATGTTGCCGGCGCGATAGACATCCATGATGCCGGGCACGCCAAGCGCCGAATCCGGCCGGAATGTCAGCGGATCAAGGAAATCGTCGTCGACGCGGCGGTAAAGCACGTCGATGGCTTCATAGCCCCGTGTGGTGCGCATCTTGACCTTGCCGTCCATGACGCGCAGGTCGGAGCCTTCCACCAGTTCCACGCCCATCATGTCCGCGAGGAAGGAATGTTCGTAATAGGCGGAATTGTAGATGCCGGGCGTCAGCACCGCGACACGCGGCTTGCCGGTGCAGCCGGGAGGGGCGAGCGAGGCGAGGGACTGGCGCAGGAGGTAGGGATAGTCCTCCACCCGCCGGACCTTGTTTTCATGGAAGAGTTCCGGGAACATCTGCATCATCGTTTCACGGTTTTCCAGCATGTAGCTGACACCGGATGGCGTGCGGGCATTGTCTTCCAGAACATAGAACTGGTCTTCGCCGGTGCGGACGATATCCGTGCCGACAATATGGGTATAGACGCCGCCGGGCGGAGTAAAACCGATCATTTCCGGCAGGAAGGCTTCGTTTTTCTCGATGATTTCGCGGGGAATGCGCCCGGCGCGGATGATTTCCTGTTTGTGGTAGATATCGTCGAGGAAAGCGTTGAGAGCGAGAACCCGCTGTTCGATACCCTGGGCCAGTTTGCGCCACTCACGGCCGGAAATGATGCGCGGGATGATATCGAAGGGGATCAGTTTTTCTGAACTGTCGGCGTGGCCATAGACTGCGAAAGTAATGCCGGTTTTTCGAAAGATGTTTTCCGCGTCTTTTGACTTCTGGATCAGGTGCGCCCTGTCCTGCCGGCTGTACCACTCGTTATAGTTTTCATATGGGCTTCGCGGCGTTTCGTCCGCATTTATCATTTCGTCAAATGCCAACTTCGATGTCCCCTTTTTTACCATATGAATACAACGACAAATGCAATGCAAGAACTATGCGGGCGTCCCCGCGAAGATTTTTCAGCGCCCTAGAGTTTTAAAAAAGAAGCGTTTTTTCGGTTTCAGCCTATAAATGCGGCATCGGCAAAATGGTTGCGCGGCGAGGCGGGGCTGATGAGGGTGGTGGTGCTGTGTGCGCCTTGGGCGAATGCATAAATTTTGTTCGTTCGCTTTCGGTTGATGGCTTGCGCCGCATACATCAGAAAATCTGAAAGATGGCATCACGAAAAGGCTTTTGACCTTTTAAGGGGATGGCGATACCGCCTTGCCGAAACGGCTCCGGTTTTGCCGCGTATATTGGCCGTCATCCGGCCTGGTCATTCGCCGGTTGCCTGAAGCTGCAGAAATATCAATTCGCCGCATGCATTGATGTCGCCCATCTCCGGTGACAGCGCCTTGCGGCACAGGGGATGTTCCCATGTCGCTTGACCGTCTGGCTCCGGCCATCTTCGTCTTTCTGTGGTCGACCGGCTGGGTCACCGCCAAATATGCCGTTTATTATACGGGGCCGCTGACCTTCCTGTGTCTGCGGTACATATTGGCGGGTGCGCTGTTGTGGGGCATCTGCCGGCTCTCCTCCATTCCGTGGCCGGAGCGGCGCACCGACGTCTTCCGGGCGATCCTGTCCGGCGTTTTCCTGCATGGTCTTTATCTCGGCATGATCTGGTGGGCGATAGGGCAGGGCGTGCCGGCGGCGATCGGCGGCATCATTGCCGGTTTGCAGCCCCTGATGACGGCGGTGGCGGCCCGCTACATGATCGGCGAAAAAATCTCGCCCTTGCAGAAGGCCGGCCTGCTCATCGGCTTTGTGGGCATCGCCATTGCGGTTCTCCCCAAGGTCATGGCGTCAGGCGCGCTCGGCCTGTCCGTGCCGCTTTACGCCGTTGCGGTGAATGTCCTTGGCATGACCTCGGTGACCTATGGCACGCTCTACCAGAAGAAATACGTCCATGGCGGAAACATCATGGCGGTCGCCACGCTGCAATATGTCGGCGCTTTGCTGGTCACCATTCCCTTCGCGCTATTGCTGGAGGACGGGCATGTGGACTGGAGCCTCGGGCTTGCCGCCACGCTTGCCTGGTCTGTCGGGGCGATCTCCATCGGCGCCGTGGCGCTGCTTCTTTACCTGATCCGGCGCGGGCAGGTCTCGCGCGCGGCCTCGCTGATCTATCTCGTGCCGCCGCTTGCCGCCGTGGAAGCCGCCCTGCTTTTCGGGGAAACGCTGACGCCGGCCATGATCGCCGGCACGGTTCTGGCGGTGACGGGGGTTTACCTCGCCAATCGCAAGCCTGCCGCAGCGGTTGCGGTACGTTAATTACCACAACCTCATATTAGGGGTTTGTTAACCATAAAATTATACCTCTCGTTAATCTAGAGATTTGGCGGGGGTTACATGTCTATTTCACGTCGTGGTGTTCTGTTCGGATTGCCGCTGTTTCTGGCCGGCTGCGCGAATACCGGCATCGGCCAGCAGAGGCTCAATTATGCGGCGAAGCCGGAAGAGAAATTCCCGCTTCCCGCCATGCATCTGGACAAGGTCAAGCCGGAGCTTCGCCGGCAGGAAGTCGCCTACGATACCGCGCATCCGGCCGGAACGGTGGTTGTGGATACGCCGGCGCGGCGGCTCTATTATGTTATGGGTGACGGACGGGCGATGCGTTACGGCGTCGGTGTCGGCCGGCAGGGGCTTGCGCTCAAGGGCGACGCCTATATTGGCCGCAAGTCCGAATGGCCTTCCTGGACGCCGACCGCGAATATGATGCGCCGCGATCCGCGCAATCTGAAATTTGCGGGCGGCATGGCGGGCGGCCCGAACAATCCGCTCGGCGCGCGTGCCCTTTATCTTTATCGCGGCGGCAACGACACCATGTTCCGCCTGCACGGCACCAACCAGCCGCAATCCATCGGCCACGCCATGTCCAGCGGCTGCATCCGCATGCTCAACCACGACATTATCGATCTTTATAGCCGCGTGCCTGTCGGCTCCAAGGTCGTCGTGTTGCAGGCTTGAGGGAGAGGCGGATTTTTCCGCCTTTGCCGCACGAAAAAATGTCTGAAGCCTTGAGTTGATTTTTCCGGATTAATGTGAGTTTTATACGGTGAAATCAACTATTTGTAGAAAATCGACTTTTGCTTATTTTAGGTAGTCCTGCAATATCGGAAACGTGATTTCCGCTCTTCGGGACGTGTATCCATAAACGTGCCAGCGCGCTTTAACCGGCGCTTCATCACTTCAACGGGGACACATCTACATGGCAGCTTTCGACAATCTCTCCCGCTACCGACCTTACGCCCTTGCGGCGTTGCGCATCATCGTGGCACTGCTTTTCATCGAGCACGGAACACAGAAGCTCTTCGGCTTCCCGGCATCGCAGATGCAGGGTTCGCTGCCGACAATGCTGTTGGTGGCGGCGCTTCTGGAACTCGTCGGCGGCATTCTCGTGCTGATCGGCCTGTTCACGCGTCCGGTCGCCTTCATCCTTTCCGGTCAGATGGCTGTCGCCTATTTCATGGCGCATGCGCCAAGCAGCTTCTTCCCGGCCCTGAACGGCGGTGACGCCGCCATCCTGTTCTGCTTCGTCTTCCTTTATCTGGTCTTTGCCGGTCCGGGAGCCCTCTCGGTGGATGAGCGCCGGGTCTGATCTGCCCGACCCTCGGTCATCGATCCTTTCGCTGAGGCTCCGCATGGCCATGCCGTGCGGGGTTTCTCTTTTAGGATGAAAACTTCGGCCGCCGCCGAAGCATAGATGGTTGTTTTCGGAGTAGGAACGGTTCATCCTGAACGCTGTTGGAAAATCGATCCGTGACCTCTCAAAATCCCATTGCCCGCGAATTGCTGCTGCTCGCCCTCCTGTCCACGCTGTGGGCGGCATCCTATACATTCATCAAGATCGGGGTGGAGACGATACCGCCGATCACCTTCATCGCATCGCGAACGCTTATAGCCGGTCTGCTGCTGCTCTCGGTCATCCGGCTGCGCGGACTGCGTTTGCCGAGGGATTTTGCGACCTGGCGGCTGTTCTTCATCCAGGCCTGCATCAACAGCGTGTTGCCCTTCACGCTGATCGCCTGGGCGGAGCAGAGCATCGATGCCGGTCTTGCCGTCATTCTCAATGCGACGACGCCGATCTTCACCTTTCTTCTCACGGCACTCGTCATCCGGCATGAACAGGTCAGCGGGCGAAAGCTGTTCGGCACCATTGCGGGCATGACGGGTGTGTGCCTCATCATCGGTCTCGATGCGCTTGGTGGTGCGGGGGAGGCGCTATGGGGCCAGCTTGCGATGCTGATAGCGGCCTTTTCCTATGCCTGCGCCGCCATTTTCAGCAAGAACTTCAGAGGGCTTGATCCGATCATGCCGGCTGCCGGCTCAATGATTTGCGGTGCAGTCCTGCTGTTGCCGCTGAGCCTGATCGTCGACCGGCCATGGACTCTGTCTCCGTCTGCGGCTTCCCTCACGGCGCTTGTGTGCCTGAGCGTATTTTCCACCGCCCTTGCCTTCATGATCTATTTCCGGCTGATGCAGACGCTCGGCTCGGTTGGCACCACGTCGCAGGCCTATCTCAGGGTCCCGATCGGTGTTGCCATCGGCATGGTGTTTCTGGGAGAAGTGCCGACATCAGCCATGTGGGTGGGGCTCGTCTGCGTGATCGCCGGTGTGCTGGCCATGACCTTGCCATCGCGGCGTCGTCCGGTGGCGCAGGGTGGGTGAGGGGAAAGCAAAGCCCCGTTAGCCGTGGTTTGCGGGGATTGATTTGCAAGGGGTGCTGCGTGTCGCCTTCTCCCCGAGGGGGAGAAGGTCGCGGCAGCGGGATGAGGGGGCAAGGGTGGAGATATAAGGAGAGGGCGCCCCCTCATCCGACCCTTCGGGCCACCTTCTCCCCGGCGGGGAGAAGAAACGCGCGACAACGCCGAGCCCGGAAAGATTTGCGCCCTTTGTCGTGCAGGGTGGTTGAAGGCAAAGAAAAACCCCGCTGGCGGTGGCCTGCGGGGTTCGATTGGTGAGTGAGCGATTGCGTCTTGTCGCCTTCTCCCCCACTGGGACAAGAAACGCTAGGCAATGCCGAGCGTCCTCAATCCATGCAGGGCAAATTAACGGTTGCGGCCGCGATTGCCGTTGCCGGAAGCGCGCTTTTCCTGGCCGTTGCCACCAGCAGGCGCGTGACGGTTTGCGCCGCTGCCGCCGGGCTTGCGGGCGGGGCGGCGGTGCTTGCGCGGGCCGGCCGGACGACCTGCATCGCCTTCAGCCTGCTTCACGCGCTTGAAGTCTGAAGTGACTTCCAGATCGTTATCGGCATCACGCGGTGCGTGGTTGCGGGACGGGCGGGATTCGCCGTTGTGACGTCCACCTTCACGCGGGCCGCGCTGCTGGCCGCCATTGTTGTTGTTACGGCCGCCACGGTTGTTGTTGGGACGCGTCGGGCTGGCGAGACCGGCCGGACGTTCGCCGGAGGCAACCGGGATATCGATCTTCATCAGCTTTTCGATATCGTGCAGCAGGCGGGTTTCGTCCGGCGCACAAAATGCGATGGCGATACCGTCGCGACCGGCGCGGGCGGTACGGCCGATGCGGTGAACGTAAGCATCAGGCACTTCCGGCAGGTCGTAGTTGAAGACGTGCGTCACGGCCGGAATGTCGATGCCGCGGGCGGCAACGTCGGTTGCGACCAGCACCTTGATGTCACCGTCCTTGAAGCCCTTCAGTGCCCGCTCGCGCTGGCCCTGGCTCTTGTTGCCGTGGATGGAGGCAACCTTGAAGCCGATATGTTCGAGATGCTTGTAAAGCTTTTCCGCGCCATGCTTGGTGCGCAGGAAAACGATGGCGCGGCCATCCGGGTTCTCGTTCAGCGACTTCTTCAGGAGATCGGTCTTGTCGTTCTTGCCGGCGACGAAATGCACGTACTGCTCGACCTTGTCGGCAGCCTTGCCCGGAGGGGTCACTTCCACCTTGACCGGATCGGTCAGGTAGCTGTGCGAGAGATCGGCGATCGCCTTCGGCATGGTCGCAGAGAACAGAAGCGTCTGGCGCTTGGCCGGGACCATTCTGGAAATCTTGCGCAGGTCGTGGATGAAGCCGAGATCGAGCATCTGGTCAGCTTCGTCCAGCACCAGATAGGTCACTTTGGAGAGCGAGATGGCGTTACGGGCGATAAGGTCCAGCAGGCGGCCGGGTGTCGCCACCAGAATGTCCGTGCCCTTTTCCAGCTGAAGCTGCTGCTTGTTGATCGACGCGCCGCCGACAACCTGATTGATGCGCAGCGGCGTCTTCTTCACGAAGGAGCGCAGGTTCTCGCCGATCTGGTTCACCAGTTCGCGGGTCGGCGCAAGGATGAGGGTGCGGGTGGTGCGGTTTGCCGGGCGGTCGGCTTGCTTCATCAGCATTTCGATGATGGGCAGGCCGAAGGCGGCCGTCTTGCCGGTGCCGGTCTGTGCGAGGCCGATCAGGTCACGGCCTTCAAGCAGCAGCGGAATGGCCTTTGCCTGAATGGGGGTAGGGGTGGTGTAGCCGAGTTGGGTAACGCTGGCCACGATCTTTTCGGAGAGGCCGAGTTCGCTAAAACTGGTCAATATATTGCCTTTCGGGGCGCCAAAACAACCTCAACCGGAACAGGGCTGCTGTCCGGTGGTTTCGGCGTCAAGAACCCCGCGTGAATTGGGAACTTGTGGGTTGGAATAACTTTCTGCGCATCAGTGCGGCAAGTGCCGTCTTCTGTATTCGTTGCGCTTTTCCTTCATGCGGGCCAAGTCATCTTGATCATACGCTGCAGCTCACGCGGCTGCCGAAGGTGAAAGCTTGACCGGCATGTGGGCGTTTTGTGCGTTAAAGTCAAGCGATAGTTTTGTAACGCCCCTGTCCGGCGGCGCATGGCAGCCATGCGCAAGGTCGGTCGTTTAGGGTCGGAATGGTGAGGCCGGGGCGAATAATTATGGTTAAAAAAGGGTAGCGATACCCGTCGTACATAGCAAAGAGCGATTTTCTCACATAACGTTTTTTGCAACGACGTCCGGAAATATTTGATTCGACAGGGATGGAACTGCACGGTGTGGAGTATCGATTGACCGAAGGCAGCGGGTTGCTGGAAAAAGCTTACAGGGCCGTTGCCGCCCTGGACCTGCCCGCGTGCATCAAGGACAGCGAGCTTCGCTACCTCATGGTCAATGCCGCCTATGCCCGGGTCATGGGGCGTCCGCCCGCGTCATTTCAGGGCCATACCAGCTTTTCCCTTTCCGCCGACATTCGCGATGCCGAGCGCGAGGACAGGGAGCGCCGCTCGCTGGTCTTTGCCACGGACGAGGTGATTGCCTGTCATGGCGCTGCGTCCTCTGCACCGCACACGCTTCGCTGCGAGCGCTTCATCGGCGATGACGGCAATCTGTTCCTGTTCGAGGTGTTCGAGGACATGCCGGCGGCGATCGTGGAAGGTTTTCCGGGCGGCGGCAGCGCGTTCGACCTGCTGTTCGGCAGCGGCGTGATCGACCTCATCGATGCCGGCATCGTGATTTATGACCGCGACAACCGCCTGGTCTATTGCAATACGCGCTTTGCCGAATTCTACAGCGCCTTCGGCGTCGAGCTGAAGCCGGGTGTGCGACTTGAGACGCTGATGGAGGCCGTTTATTTTTCGGGCGGTTACAGCGGCGCGAAAGAAGACGATCCTGCGTTTGAAGGTTGGATGCGGGAGCAGCTGCGGGATTTTTCACTGCCCTATCTCGAAAGGGTGGAGCAGTTCGCCGATGGCCGCTGGGTGCGCATGGTCAACAAGCGGCTGGAAAACGGCATGCTGGTCGGCCTGCGCGTCGATGTGACGGAGTTCAAGGCGCATGAGGCGCTTCTCAGCACGCAGATTCGCGAGACCTGGCTGCTGCGCGCAGCGCTGGAGCAGTTGCCGGTGGCTGTCTTCCTGCGCGACGATGAGCGTCGCCTGACTTTTGCCAATACGGCTTACGAACAATTCCTCGGAGGCGATCTCAGCCGCTATATCGGCATGACCGAAAGCGAGATGTTTCCGGAAGACAGCGAGCGGTTCCGGATTGAAAACGAGCGGCTCCTTGCAACCGGCGAGGCGATAGAGAAAGCAGAGACCCTGCCGCTGCCGGGCGGCGGTTCAGTTCCGGTGATAACGCGGGTCGGCCGGGTGGCGACACCCGATGACGAATATTATCTGGTCGGTTCCATCACCGATGTCAGCCTCCTGCACGAGCGGGAAAAGGCCCTGATCGCCGCGCAGGCAGAAGCCGAGGCGCTGCATCGCCAGCTGGAGGCGGTTCTTCACGCCCTGCCGGTCGGTGTGCTGCTGCTGAGCCCCGATCTCGTCATCGAATATGTCAATCCGTTCTTCCATGAAGTCTGGGGCGAGATAGGCGGTGAGAAGTCGCTTGTCGGCAAGAGCTATCGCGAATTCATGGAGATGAATTTCGAAAGCGGCCTTTATGACTATGGCGACATGCCCTTCGAGGAACTCTATAACCAGAGGGCGGAGCGGCTTCTCAGCGAAGAGGTTTTCGCACCCCGGGAGGTGCGCAGCAAGAGCGGCAAGGTCACCGTCATCTCGAAAACCCGCCTCGATGGCGGTAAGATTCTCAGCACCTATGCCGATGTGACGGATGTGCGCATGCGCGACGCCGAGATCAGCAAGGCGAAGGCCGAGCTGGAGCGTGTCGGCGAATATATGCAGGGCGCCACGCGCGCCATGGCGCAGGGGCTGGTGCTTGTCGAACAGGGCACGATCATCATGTCCAACGAGGCGATGGCGCGGATGTTCGACGTGCCGCCGCATCTCCTCGAAAAGGGCTGCAACTGGTCGGGTTTCTTTGCCCATTGCGCCGGTCGCGGAGATTTCGGCACCGACGAGGAGGCGGCCGGGACGCTCGCCGCCTGGAGAGAGAATATCGCCGCCAACAGGCCTTTCTCCTGGCTCATCCACGTCGCCGGCAAGAGCTGGCTCAATCTGGAAGCCACCAACAGTTCCGGCAATTACTGGCTCATCATCGTTACCGACGTCACCGAGATGAAGATGCGCGAGGAGGAGTTGCAAAGGCTGCTTTCGCGCGCGGAAGCGGCGGATCGGGCCAAATCGGAATTCCTGGCCAATATGAGCCATGAAATCCGCACGCCGATGAACGGCGTCCTCGGCATGGCGGAGCTTCTGGCCAAGTCCAAGCTGGATACGCGCCAGAAAACCTTCACCGATATCATCGTCAAATCCGGCAATGCGCTTCTGACGATCATCAACGACATTCTTGATTTCTCCAAGATCGAGGCCGGGCAGATGCGGCTGCGCAGCGTGCCGTTCGATCCAGCGGAGGCTGTGGAGGACGTGGTTTCGCTGCTGTCCTCGGCGGCGCTGGAAAAGGACATTGAGCTGGTCGTCCGGATCGATCCGTCCGCTTTCGGCAAGGTCATGGGTGACGCCGGACGGTTCCGCCAGATCGTCACCAATCTGGTCGGAAACGCCGTCAAGTTCACGGAAACGGGACATGTGCTGATCGAGCTTTCGGCGCAGTCGGCGGAAGCGTCCGAGGCGATCCTGTCGCTGCGTGTCGAAGATAGCGGCATCGGCATTCCGGCCGACAAGCTGGAAACGATTTTCGACAAGTTCAGCCAGGTCGACGGTTCCGCGACGCGCAGGCACGAGGGAACGGGGCTCGGGCTGGCGATCACCGTCGGCCTCATCGGTCTTTTCGACGGTGTGATCAATGTCGTGAGCGAGGTCGGCACGGGATCGACCTTCGAGGTCAATATTCCGTTTCAGGTGACCGAGAGACGGCGCGACGTTCCGTTGCCCGCCATGGCGATCGACGATATCCGGGTGCTGGTCATTGACGACAACGACGTCAATCGCCGCATATTGACCGAGCAGCTGCGGACATGGGGTATCGACGGCCATGCGGTGGAGGACGGGCCATCCGGCATTGCCGTGCTGCAGGAGGCAGCGTCTCTCGGCTTTGCCATCGACGCCATCATCCTCGATTATCATATGCCTGTTATGAACGGGCTGGATGTTGTCGAGAGGATAAGGGCGGATAGTCGTTTCGACGATATCGCCATTGTCTTCCTGACCTCGATGGATGTCGTCGGCGACGAGACCCTGTTTACCGATCTCAGCATTCAGGCGCATCTGATGAAACCCGCGCGGGCGCGTCTTTTGCGCTCAACCCTGTTCGATGTGGTGCGGGATGTGCGGTTGAAGCGCGCCCGGCAGCACCCGCCCAAAATGGGGGCGGAGGGTGGCAATGGGCCGGTCCGGACGGAAGGCGGTCCTGCCGAGAAGGCGCAGCGGGCTGCGCCGCCAGCGGCTCCCGACCGGCGCAGGCCCTGCCTTGTCGATGTGCTGGTCGCCGAAGACAACGACGTCAACCAGATCGTCTTCACCCAGATCTTGCAGCAGGCGGGTTTGCGGTTCCTGATCGTCGGCAATGGCAAGAAGGCCGTTCAGGCGTGGGAGGAGCACAATCCCGCGGTCATCCTCATGGACGTCTCCATGCCTGTCATGAACGGGCATCAGGCGACACTGGCGATCCGCGCCGCCGAACAGGCGGCTGCCGACGGCCGGCATGTTCCGATCATCGGCGTAACCGCCCATACGCAGGACGCGGACCGCGAGCAATGCCTGGCAGCCGGCATGGACGACTATCTGTCGAAACCGATCAGTCCTGAAATACTCGAGGACAAGATCGCGCAATGGCTGGGGGACAACCGGTCGCGCCGCGACGTGCCGACCGCCTGACGATGCCGGCCGGCTGTGCAGGATGTCTCAGCGGGCGGGCTTGGTGCCGCAGAGCATTTCCCGTTTTCCTGCAAAACCCTTGCGGCGCTCCAGGTCAAAACCGGCGGCGATGAGATTGCGGCGGACGAAGCCGGCGGCGGCATAGGTGGCGAACGTGCCTTCCGGCGCGGTCTTGCCGAACAGCGTCTGCATGATTTCCAGCGACCACATGTCCGGATTGCGGGCAGGCGCGAAACCATCCAGAAACCAGGCGTCGAAGCTTTCGGTGCGTCCGGCAATGCCCGCGAGCGCTTCGCCGCACACCACCGTCAATCGTGTCTGGTCGTCCAGTTCGATCTCGACTTCGCCTTTAGGCTCTTCCGGCCAGCGGGCGACGAGCGCCTTGCGTTCCGCATCCACTTCCGGCCAGCGGGACAGCGCCCGGTCGATCTCATCCGCCTTCATCGGGTAAAGTTCGAAGGACATGAAATGCAGCGTGGAGCGGCCGTTGCGGACCTGTCTCCGGGCCGCCTTCCATTGACGCCAGGTTTCGCAGAGATTGAGGCCGGTGCCGAAGCCGAGCTCGCCGATGCGGAAGACACCTTCCCGTTCAAGCCAGCGTTGCGGCAGGCCGTTTCCGGACAAAAACACATGACCGCATTCCAGCCTGCCATCCGTCTGGCAATAAAAATGATCGTCAAAGGCCAGTGAATAGGGCATATCCCCCTCACGCCAGTCGAGCGCGGTGGGCGGGTTGTCGGCTGCCGAACCGACATCTGCGGTGTTTTCCTTGGAATGTGTCATGACCAATGCCGATAATCCCGCTTTTGAACCTGGTCAATCGCCAAGATTGCCGGTTTCCGTGCCTCTCCTCATCGTCGGCGGCGGCATCATGGGGCTATGGGCCGCCGTCAAGGCGGAACGGCTCGGCATAAACGCCCTGCTGGTGGAGGCGGACCGGTTTGGCTGCGGGGCGAGCGGCGGGCTGTTGGGCGCGCTGATGCCGCATATGCCGGACCGCTGGTCGGACAAGAAACAGTTCCAGTTCGACGCGCTGGTGGCCCTCGAAAAAGAGATTGCCGAACTGGAGGCAGAGACCGGACTTTCCGCCGGTTACCGGCGGTGCGGCCGGATCATTCCCCTGCCGAAACCGCATCTGCGCACCATTGCCGAACGGCATGAGCGGGATGCCGGCGAAAACTGGGTCTCGGGTGAACGCCGGTTCCATTGGCATGTTGGTGACAGCCCTTCCGTTGCCGGATGGGTGGATGATGCGGCGGGGGAGGCGGGCTTCGTGCTCGATACGCTGGCGGCAAGGGTTTCGCCGCGTGCGATGATCGCCCTTCTGTCGGCTTTCCTACAAAAGGCCCGGCATGTGCGGGTGGTGGAACAGTGCCGCGTGCTTTCGCTTGATCCGAATGGTGGGCGAGCGATGCTGTCGTCGGGAGACGATGTTCACTTCGGCCATGCTGTCGTTGCCAACGGCCATGATTCCTTTCCCCTGATCCGCGATGCGCTCGGTCTCGACGCAGGTATCGGGCTTGGACAGGCGGTGAAGGGTCAGGCGGCCCTTCTCGACGCGGCAGCCGATCCGGCCATGCCGGTGGTGTTCCTGAACGGCCTTTATATCGTGCCGCATGAGGATGGCACCGTCGCCATCGGCAGTACCAGCGAAGATTGTTTTTCCGATCCTTTCAGGACCGACGAAAAGCTGGAAAAACTGCTTGGCGAAGCCTGTCGGGTCGTGCCGGCGCTTGCCCGCGCGCCAGTACTAGAGCGCTGGGCGGGGCTGCGGCCGAAGGCGGTTGGAAGGGATCCGATGGTGGGGTCTGTCGCCGGCCATCCGAAGCTTGTCGCGCTGTCAGGCGGCTTCAAGGTCAGTTTCGGCCTTGCCCATTTTCTTGCCGATGCAGCCTTGCAAACCGTGTGCGGTCACACGCCTGCCATCCCCTCCGGCTTTCGTCTTCAAGAACACGTGAGTATTGCCGCTACGGACTTTAGAAAGTTCTGACTGGGCGGCTTACGTCGTTAATCTGTCACGCAAATCACTTATCTGCTGGCCTGCAACGAGGCCGTTTTGGCCGCTTTTGCGTCGAGGTGACCAGCGCATGCGATACGCCATTCATTTCACGCCTTCCCCAAATGACCCCCTGACGCTGGCAGCCGCCGCGTGGCTGGGGCGCGATGCCTATTCCGGTCAGGCGGTGGAGCCGCCGGGCATGATCGATCTCGGCATGCAGGAGATTTCATACCACACGGCGCTGCCGCGCCGGTATGGTTTCCATGGCACGATAAAGGCGCCTTTCCGGCTTGCCGAAGGCCATTCCGAAGCCGCGCTTTTGCGCGACCTGATGTATTTTTCCGGCAAGCAGGAGCCCTTCACGTTGCCACAACTGGTGGTAGCGCGGCACGAGAATGTTTTCAGTCTCGTTCCCGAGCGGCCCTGCGAGGTGCTGCATTTTTTTGCGGCCCGCGTCGTGCAGGAATTCGACCGTTACCGTGCACCGCTCTCCGAAGCGGAAATAGAGCGGGCGGATCCCGACCGCCTCTCGGCTTCGCAGCTGACCAATCTGCATCGCTGGGGCAGCCCGCATGTGATGGATGAGTTCCGGTTCCAGATGTCGCTGACGGGCGGTGTCGAACCCTCCAGCAGCCAGAGGATCGAGCGCGCCGTGCGCAAGGTTTTCGAGCCGCTCCTGACGCGGACGCTACCATTTTCGAGCCTTGCGCTTTTTATCGAGGATGAGCCTGGCGCACCTTTCCGTGTGCACTCGCTTCATCCCATGGGCCGCGTTTCCGCCCGCAAAATCGCCTGAGAAGCGTCGCTCGGGAATCGTACACAAAAAAGCATCGGAATGTCGGCAAAAATCATCTCGACATTCCGGATGCGGATGCTACCGTCCGCGCATCGCATGTCTGAAGCGTGTGGAGTTCTCCCGTTCGGGATTGCGCGCTTCAGAGGCTTGTTTGCTTCCCAGGAGCGGTTTCCGCCTTGGGAGAGATGTTGGGTGGCTGAATGATTTCCGAAAATTACTCCCGCAATCTGGTGGGCTACGGCCGCAATGTGCCTGATCCGAAATGGCCGGGCGGTGCGCGCATCGCCGTGCAATTTGTCATCAATTACGAAGAGGGCGGCGAAAGCTGCATTCTCGACAATGACAAGGCGTCGGAATCGCTGCTGTCGGAAATCGTCGGCGCGCAGCCCTGGCCCGGGCAGCGTAACCTGAATATGGAATCGATCTACGAATATGGCTCGCGCGCCGGTTTCTGGCGGCTGTGGCGCATGTTCACCGGCCTCGGCGTCACCACCACTGTTTATGGCGTGACCGCCGCCATGGCCCGTAATCCCGAAGCCGTTGCGGCCATGAAGGAAGCGGGCTGGGAAATCGCCAGCCACGGTTATCGCTGGCTGGAATACAAGGATTTCTCCGAGGACGAAGAGCGCAAGCATATTGCCGAAGCCGTGCGCCTCCATACTGAAGTGACGGGCGAACGTCCCTTTGGCATGTATCAGGGCAAGCCTTCGGACAATACCCTGCGCCTCGTCATGGAAGAGGGCGGGTTCCTTTATTCGTCGGATTCCTATGCCGACGATCTGCCCTATTGGGTGAAGGGCGTGGGCGACGACCCGTTCCTCATCATTCCCTATACGCTTGAAACTAACGATATGCGTTTTGCCACGCCGCAGGGTTTCAATTCCGGCGACCAGTTCTTCACCTATCTAAAGGACGCCTTCGACGTTCTTTATCAGGAAGGGCTTGAAGGCGCGCCGAAGATGATGAGTGTCGGTCTGCATTGCCGCCTCGTTGGCCGTCCCGGCCGCGCCGCGGCCCTTCGCCGTTTCATCGAATATGTACTGGGCCACGACAAGGTATGGATCCCGCAGCGGATCGAGATTGCCCGTCACTGGCATGAAAACCATAAGCCGGTGGCTCCGTGATGGTGGCGCGGGACGAATTTGTCACCCGTTTCGGTGGCGTGTTCGAACATTCACCTTTTATAGCCGAGCGCGCCTATGATGTCGGAGGCGCAGGTCTGGAGTTGACGGCGAAGGCGGTTCATGGCGCATTATGCGCGCAGTTTCGTGCCGCCTCCGAAGCGGAACGGCTTGGCGTTCTGCGGGCGCATCCTGATCTTGCCGGCAAGCTGGCGATTGCTGGCGAATTGACCGCCGATAGCCGCAACGAACAGGCGGGCGCCGGGCTCGACCGGCTGTCGCCGGAGGAGCATGCGCGCTTCACCGAGCTGAATTCCGCCTATACGCAAAAATTCGGCTTTCCCTTCATCATTGCCGTCAAGGGGCTGAACAGGCACGATATTCTTTCCGCCTTCGAGGCGCGTATCGACAATGATGCGGCGACAGAATTTGCGACCGCTACGGCGCAGGTGGAAAAGATTGCCTGGCTGCGCCTTTCCTCGATGCTGCCGGAGGGCTGAATTGGCGAGCGGCCGCCGTTCCGTTATACTCGCGCTGTCTGGAGATTGACCCCATGAGACCTTCCGAGGTGCTGGAAAAGAACAGGGAAGCGATCCGCGAAGCGACAAAGCGCTTCAATGCGGCAAACCCGCGCGTTTTCGGCTCCGTCGCCCGCGGCGAGGACCGGCCGGACAGCGATCTCGATATTCTGGTGGATGCGCTGCCGGGCACGACATTGTTCGATCTTGGCGGATTGCTGGAGGAACTTAAAGCCATACTCGGTGTCGAAGTCGATGTCGTCACCTCAGGCGGTCTGCGTTCGGATATCCGGGCGCGTGTTCTGAAGGAATCCAAAGCGGTATGAGTTCAGATCGGCTCCTGCTCTACCTGACGGAAATGGATATTGCCGCTTCGCGAATATCCGATTTCACTCACGACATGGACGAATCAACTTTTTCTTCCGATACGCGCACGCAGATGGCTGTGATGATGGGCCTTGCCCTGATTGGCGAGGCTGTCGCAAAGCTCGACAAACACTACCCCGCGTTTCTACAACAGCATCCGGAAATCCCATGGCTGAAGATGAAGGGTATGCGCAATCTGATCGTGCACGACTATTTTCGGGCGGAACTTTCAGTCGTATGGAAAACGATCACTGAGAGTATTCCCGATTTACAGGCGCGCCTCTCTCTTCTCCGAAACTGGCATGCCCAAGGTGAATGACATTGACTGATTTTCTCGAGATCAAGCCGCTGACCAAAGAGGCCTTCGCATCCTTCGGCGATGTGATCGAAATCACCCCATCTTCCATGCGCCACATCAATGGCGGCCAGACCGAGCGACATCATGCGCTTGCCGCACCGGAGGCGGCGGGTGAGGGCGCGCGTATCATTCTCAATATCTTTCGCGGACAGGCGCGGGCGTTTCCGCATGAAATCGAGATGATGGAGCGGCATCCGCTTGGCAGCCAGAGCTTTTCGCCGCTTTCCGGCAGGCCTTTCCTCGTTGTCGTTGCGGAAGATGACGGCGGCCGGCCCGCGCGGCCGCAGGTGTTTCTGGCGCGTGGAGACCAGGGCGTGAATTACCGCCGCAATGTCTGGCACTATCCCCTGATGCCGTTGCAGGCCATTTCAGATTTTCTGGTTGCCGACCGCGAGGGGCCGGGCAACAATCTGGAAGAGTATTTTTTCGATGAAACCTTCATGATCGCGGAGCCCCAGCCATGACCGGTCTGACTACCCATGTTCTCGACGCCGCCCATGGCGTGCCCGCCGAGGGGCTGACGATCGAGCTTTACCGGCTTTCCGGTGATCGCCGCGAGAAGCTGAAGACGGTCAAGACCAATAGCGACGGCCGTGTGGATGGCGGGCCGCTGCTTGTCGGCGACAGCTTCAAGGCGGGCGAATATGAGTTGATTTTTCATGCCGGCGATTACCTGCGGAGTAAGGGTGTGGAACTGGCGAAACCCGCCTTTCTCGACATCATACCCATCCGTTTCGGCATTGCCGATGAGAGTGGCCATTACCACGTGCCGCTTCTGCTTTCGCCCTATAGCTATTCCACCTATCGAGGAAGCTGACCGCCATGATCTTTGCCGCCATTGCCGATATTCATGGAAACTGTGCCGCGCTGGAGGCGGTGCTTGAGGATATCGCCCGGCTTGGCATCAAGGACATCGTCAATCTCGGCGATTGCTTCAGCGGCCCCCTGGAAGCGGGTTTTACCGGTGATGTGCTTGTTGGTAACTGGATACCCAGCATTCGCGGCAATCATGACCGGGAACTGATCGAGCGTGCGCCCGAAGAGATGGGTAGCTGGGAAAGGCCCGCCCATGCGCAGATGACCGCCGCACATCTGGACTGGCTGCAGACGCTGCCGTTCAGCATGGTTTTCAAGGATGTCGCCTATTGCTGCCACGGTTCGCCACGCAGCGATCTGGAATATTGGCTTGAGACGCTTTCGCCGGAGCGGGTGCTGAAGTTGCGGCCGCTGGCCGAGATCGAGGCGATGGCTGATGGCATCACCCAGCCGCTGATGCTGTGCGGCCATACGCATATTGCCCGCACCGTGCAGCTTTCCGATGGCCGGCTGATCGTCAATCCCGGCAGCGTCGGCTGCCCCGGCTGGAAGGACGACACGCCTTTCGACCATCACGTCGAGGCCGGGCATCCGCTTGCGAGCTATGCCGTGCTGGAAGAGACCACGCGCGGCTGGCAGGTCTATTTCCGGCAGATACGCTACGACAATCTTGCCATGGCAGAGATGGCGAGGGCCAACGGCATTCCCTATCTGGCGGATGCGCTGGCGAGCGGTTGGCTTCACAAGGATGCTTGAATTATGCGGGGAGTTGTACTATTTATTGTACAACTCCTATTGAGGTTACAATTATGCGCACGGTGATGTTTTCAAAAGCACGCGAATCCCTTGCATCGCTTCTGGATGAGGTGGCGCAGGATCGCGTGACTGTGGAAATCGTGCGGCGCGACAAGCCGTCAGCCGTTCTTATCGATAAGGACGAATACGAAGGCTTGATGGAAACCTTGCATCTCTGCTCGTCGCCGGAGAATTTTGCCAGACTTAGAAAATCGATGTCCGACGTGGACGCTGGGGTTTTCGAAAGCCACGATCTCATCGACTGATTTTTTTTATAATCCATCGCGCATGAGTGCGAGCTTCCATCAGGAGAAACTCTCTCATGCAGCAAAAGGGTACGATTGCTCTCTGCTGGAGCCACCAAGGCTGGGAAGACTATCTTCACTGGCAGCAATATGATCGCAAGATGCTGGAACGCATCAATGAACTCATAAAGGATTGTCGGCGGCATCCGTTTGAAGGCATCGGAAAACCCGAGCCGCTACGTTTTCAGTTGAAAGGTCTCTGGTCACGCCGGATTTCGCAGGAGCATCGGCTTGTCTATGAGCTACGCGGTGAAGGGGAAAAGACTGTCCTGATTATTCACCAATGCCGCTTTCACTACTGATCCTCACCCCTCGCTGGTCATCACCACACAGGCATAAGACTGCGCCTTCAGTTCCTTGCAGGCGGAGACCGCCGAAGACTGGTCTTCGAAACCGGTGAAGCGGGCGCGGTAGAGCGTTGCCGAGCCGCTTTGCACCGCTTCGGTATAGGGGGCGATACCGGCATAACTTCCCGCGATATTGGAGCGGGCATTGGCGAGCAGCGAGCGGGCCGCGGCTTCGCTGTCGGTGGCGGCGATCTGCACTTCCCAGCGGCTGCGCTGGCCGATGGCGGCAGCGGGTGCGGGTTTCGGAATGGCCGAGACCTGGATCATGTCCGCCATCTGGGTGTTGGCCGTGGCAATCTGCATGGCGACCGGATCCTGGCGGCGTTCGGCAAACATCGGCAAGGGTACCGCTGCAGGCGGCACATCAAAGGTGCGGCTGACATTGGCGCTGGCGACGAGCTGTTCGGTATTGCGGCTTCTCGATGCCTGCGGCACGGCCTTGTCCAGAAGGGCGGCCATCTGCGCATCTCGGCTGCGCGCGGTCTTGCCGCCGAGCACGACACCGACGACGCGGCGGCCATTGTGATTGATGGCGCTGACAAGGTTGAAGCCGGACGCATTGGTGTAGCCGGTCTTGATGCCGTCCATGCCCTGATAGCGGTACATCAGATTGTTATGGCCGCGGATGCGCTTGCCCCGGAAGCTGAAGGATTCCATGGCAAAGAGGCCGTATTCCTTGGGAAAGTCGCGCTGCAGCGCAAGGCCGAGCTTCGCCATGTCGCGCGCGGTCGTCACCTGCGATTTGCTGGGCAGGCCGGAGGCGTTGCGGAACACCGTCTTCGTCATGCCGAGCTGGCGTGCCTTGCGGGTCATCATCTCGGCGAACCTTGCTTCGGAGCCGCCGAGATGATCGCCCATGCCTTCCGCCATGTCATTGGCGGATTTGACGATCATGCCATAGACGGCCTCACGCACGGTGAAGGTCTGGCCCTGGCGCACATAAAGCTTCGAGGGAATGGTGGCTGCGCCATTCTTGGACATCGTTATCTTCTGGTCCCAGCGGATCCGGCCGGCGTGCAGCGCCTCGAAGGTCATGTAGAGGGTCATCATCTTGGTCAACGAGGCGGGGTGGTTCAGCACATCGGCATTGCGGGCGGCCAACACCTTGCCGGTATTGGCATCCATGATGAAATGGGCGTAACCAGCCTGGGCAGGCGATGCCTGCAATGAGAGGATCGCGCAAAAGAAGGTGAGTGCGAAGACCCATGCACCCGCCATTCCCCGTTTGACCGTTCCCGACATAATCCACCCCTTTTGTTCGATCGCCGCAATGAGCGAAGTTTTACTGACACTTTCCGGCAACAAAACCGCTAAAACTTTAGAGATCGCTTTCATGCTTAATTAAGAATGAATTTCAACCCGCACGCGGCTTCCACAATTTCCTTGAAAAGAAACCAACCATCCGGTATGTTTTAAAGCATGACAAATGCTCACGAACGCAAGAAGCAGCCTGAGGTCGTACGCCGCAATCTTCTCGATTGCACGGCGAAACTCGCTGCTGATCAGGGTGTTGCCGCACTTTCCGTGCAGGCGGTGGCGGATGCGGCTGGGGTGACGAAGGGTGGCCTGTTCCACCATTTCGCCTCCAAGCAGGCCTTGCTGGAAGCCGTGATGGCGGACCTTCTTTCGGCACTGGACATGGAAATCGACGCGCTTATCTCACAGGATTGTGAAGCTTATGGGAGCTTCACGCGGGCCTATGTGAACGCCGTTTTTGCCGATCGCGATCGGGAATCAGGCAGGCAGTGGGCTGCGTTATCCGTGTCGATGGTCGGCGAGCCGTCGCTCAGGCGCATGTGGACCAGCTGGTTCGAGGCGCGTCTTGCCCGTCATAAAGAAACGGATGACGGGGTGGTACTGGAGTTCGTGCGGCTTGCGGCTGATGGTATCTGGTTTGCCGATCTTCTGGCCGATGACGGCAGGGCAGGTGGCGACAGGGCAGCTCTCAAGGCCCTTATGATCGCTCAGACGAAAAAGGAAATGGAACGATGAACGCGGCTGTTTTTACCTATGGGGCGCTTGTCGCGGCCATTGTCTGCGAGGTCATAGCGACCTCTTTCCTGCAGCAGTCGCAGCAATTTACCAAGCTCTTGCCGACGGTGCTGATGGCGCTGTTTTACGGTGCGGCCTTTTATCTGCTGTCATTCACGCTGCGGGCCATGCCCGTCGGCGTGGCCTATGCGATCTGGAGCGGGCTCGGCATCGTGCTGATTTCCGGCATCGGCTATTTCGTGTTCCGGCAGACGCTGGATATTGCTGCGGTGGTTGGTCTCGGTTTCATCATCACCGGCGTGGTGATCGTCAACGTGTTTTCGAAGACGGTGGGGCATTGAGCGGACTTCTCCACCTCATCCCTGTGACAAGCACAGGGATGAGGGAGGCGGCGTAAAGGCGATATTCTTACCGAAGCATCGGCTTCGATCTTTACGTTGTATGCCGTGTCCTCACCATCACGCCAGAATGCTCTGGTCCACATCCGTAATCAGCCTCTTGCCGCAAAGCGCCATGCTGACATCCATCTCCTTGCGGATGATCTCCAGCGCCGTGGTCACGCCCTGTTTGCCATCGGCACCGAGGCCATAGAGGAAGGGTCGGCCGATATAGGTGCCCTTGGCGCCGAGCGCCACGGCTTTCAGCGCGTCCTGACCGGAGCGGATGCCGCCATCCATATGCACCTCGACCCTGTCGCCGACGGCGTCGACGATCTTCGGCAGCATGGCGATGGAGGAATGCGCGCCGTCGAGCTGGCGGCCGCCATGGTTGGAGACGATGATGGCGTCGGCGCCGGTATCGAGCGAGGCGCGGGCGTCTTCCTCGTCAAGAATACCCTTGAGGATCAGCTTGCCGCCCCAGCGCTCCTTGATCCATTCGACATCCTTCCACGACAGGCGCGGATCGAACTGCTCCGCCGTCCAGGAGGAGAGCGAGGAGAGGTCGGAGACATTTTTCGCGTGGCCGACGATGTTGCCGAAGCTGCGGCGCTTGGTGCGAGCCATGTCGAGGCACCATTTCGGGCGTGTCGCCATCTGCCAGATGTGTTTCGGGGTGAATTTCGGCGGCGCGGACAGGCCGTTGCGCAAATCCTTGTGGCGCTGGCCGAGGATTTGCAGGTCGAGCGTCAGCACCAGCGCCGAGCATCCGGCGGCCTTCGCCCGGTCGATCAGGTTGTTGACGAAATCCCGGTCCTTCATCACGTAAAGCTGGAACCAGAAGGGTTTCGAGGTGACGGAAGCGACATCCTCGATGGAGCAGATGCTCATGGTGGAGAGCGTGAAGGGCACGCCGAATTCTTCGGCCGCTTTGGCGGCCAGCATTTCGCCATCGGCATGCTGCATGCCCGTCAGTCCGGTGGGGGAGAGGGCTACCGGCATGGATACCTTCTCGCCGACCATTTCGGTGGCCAGCGACCGGTCGGTCATATCCACCAGCACGCGCTGGCGCAGCTTTATCTTTGCAAAATCATCCTCATTGGCGCGGTAGGTGCTTTCCGTCCACGCGCCGCTATCGGCGTAGTCGAAAAACATCTTTGGCACACGGCGTCGCGCCTGTTGCTTCAGGTCCGCTATGGTGAGGATTTTGCCCATGGATAAAGCCTTCACATTTGAATGATGGCTTCACATAACACGAATGGGACGGCTGCAACATCAAAATCGACGGGGTGGATCACCAGAAAGCCCGCAAAAACAGCTCGGCTCCCAATAAAAGCAGGCAGATGAGGAACCAGCGCCGGAATGTGGCCGGGCTGACGATGTTACGGATCTTCTGGCCGAGCCACATGCCGAGAAGCGCGGGCAGCACGGCGAGTGCGGAAAGCGATAGATGCTCGACGCGGAAGGCGTCTTGAGACGCAAGGCCGGCTGCAAGTGCAATGGTCGAAACAGTGAAGGAAAGGCCGAGCGCCTGCACGAGATCGTCGCGGTTGAAACCGAGCGACTGGATATAGGGCACGGCGGGCACGACGAAAATTCCGGTACCGCCGGTCAGCAGGCCGGTTGTCAGCCCTATGGCCGGCGAGAGCCTGGATTCCAGCCGTGCCGGAACGGAGAGGGGTTTGGCGAAGAGGCTGTAGGCCGCATAAGCAGCAAGGCATAATCCGAGTGCCGAGGTGGTCCAGATGCCGGTGCCTGCCGTCATCAGCCGGATGCCGATGAGGGCGCCGCCGGCGATGGCGATCATCATCGGCCATAGCCGCGCGACGATGGCCCTGAAATCTGGCCCCGCCAGCAATTGCCAGATATTGGTGATGAAGGAGGGCAAGATGAGCAGACCTGCGGCAAGGACGGGCGGCATGAACAGGCCGAGCACGCCCATGGCGACGGTTGGCAGCCCCATGCCGGTTACGCCCTTGACGATGCCCGCGATGATGAATGTCGCGAGGACCATGAGCATTGTGGTTGTGTCTAAATCCGGCACGGGGCACTCCAGAGGTCATTCGCGTTTCGGCCGGTGTGGCGTCAGCTTGTCATTAGAAGCGAGCGGGTGCGGCATGGTTTCTTCTCCCCGCCGGGGAGAAGGTGGCCCGAAGGGTCGGATGAGGGGGAAACGTTGCCGAATACCTCCACCCTTGCCCCCTCATCCCGCTGCCGCGGACTTCTCCCCGGCGGGGAGAAGAAACACGCGGCACCCGCTCACTCCAATATGTAACCGATATAAATGAGGTCGCAGCTATATGTTTCGGCCCAAGCCGAACTATGCAAGCGTGCTTTTCATCGCCTTGCCGGCCACGTAGGTCTCGACGACGGTGCGGTCGTCGCCCATGGTCAGCATCAGGAACAGTTCTTCCGTCAGGCTGTTCACCACTTCCATCTTCAGCGCCATGGCGGGGGTGGAGGAGGCGTTGAGCACGGTGATGTCGGCATCCGTGCCGGCATCGAGCGTGCCGATGCGGTCGACCATGGAAAGCGCTTCGGCATTGCCGCGCGTCATCAGATACCAGCTTTCCAGCGGGTTCAGGCGCTCGCCCAGCAATTGCTGGATCTTGTAGGCCTCATCCATGGTGCGCAGCATGGAATAGCTCGATCCGCCGCCGATATCGGTCGCAACCGCGATCCGCACCGGCTTTTCGCGCCGTTGCAGCTTTTTCATCGGGAACAGGCCGGAGCCGATGAAGAGGTTTGATGTGGGGCAATGCACCGCCACGGCGCCGGTTTCCGACAGCACGTCCGCTTCGCGCTCCGAGAGGTGGATGGCGTGGCCGAGCAGGGTCTTTTTGCCCATCAGGCCGTAGCGCACATAGATGTCGGTGTAATCTGTCGCTTCCGGGTAGAGCTCGCAGGTATATTTGATCTCGTCCAGATTTTCGGAAAGATGCGTCTGGATGAAGAGATCGGGAAACTCCTGCGCCAGCGCCTGGGCGGCTTCCATCTGCTTCGGGGTGGAGGTGATGGCGAAGCGGGGGGTGATGGCGACGTGGTTGCGGCCTTTGCCGTGCCAGTCGGCGATGACCTGGCGCGTCTCGTCATAGGAGGTTTCCGGCGTGTCCAGCAGGCCCTGCGGGGCGTTGCGGTCCATCATCACCTTGCCGCCCACCATCAGCATGTTGCGCGTCATGGCCTCAGTGAAGAAGGCGTCGGCGGAGGTCTTGTGCACGGAGCAATAGGCAGCCGCCGTGGTGGTGCCGTGGCGCAGAAGCTCGTCGTAAAAATGCGTGGCGATGCGCTGGGCATGGGCGCTTTCGACGAAGCGGCATTCCTCCGGGAAAGTATAGGTGTTCAGCCATTCCAGCAGATTGGCGGCATAGGAGCCGATGACCTGCATCTGTGGGAAATGCAGGTGCATGTCGATGAGGCCCGGCACGATGAGATTCGGCCGGTGGTCCTTTTCCTCGATGTCTTCGGGGGCCTGCTTATGGATATCGGCGTATTCGCCGATGGCGGCGATCCGGCCGTCTTCGATCAGCAGGCCACCGTCTTCGATATAGAAATAACTTTGCGTATCGTCGATTGCGAGCGGCGCGCGGCGGAAGCTCAGCAGGCGGCCACGCAGCAGAACCATGCTCATTCAGTCTTTCCTTCGGCTTTTCCAGCCCCGGAAACCGCGCTTTCATACCAGGCGGTCAGCACCTTGCGCTCATCCGGGGTGATGGCGGTGATGTTGCCGGGAGGCATGGCATGGCTGCGACCGGCTTGCAAATAGATTTCGCGCGCATGGGCGGCGATCTGTTCGTCCGTTTCCAGCTTCACCGATTTCGGCGTGAAGGGTACGCCTTCCCACACCGGCTCGGCCGCATGGCACATGGAACAGCGGCCCTGAACCACATCGCGCGCCTTGGCGAAATGGGCGTCGGCGACGAATTGCTGCTGCATCGGCGAGAGTGTCGCGGCCTTCTGTTCTTCTTCGCCGGTCAGCACCTTCGGCACGGTGGAAAGCCACATGATGACGATGAAGATGAGGGCGGTCAGTAGCCAGGTCCATGTCGGCTTGCCCTTGCGGGCATGGGTGGTGTTGAACCAGTGGCGGATGGTGACGCCCATCAGGAAGACGAGTGCGGCGATGATCCAGTTAAACTGCGTGGCAAAAGCCAGCGGATAATGGTTCGACAGCATGAAGAAGATGACGGGCAGTGTCAGATAGTTGTTGTGCAGCGAGCGCTGCTTGGCGATGCGACCATATTTCGGGTCCGGCGTGCGCCCGGCGATCAGGTCGGCGACGACGATCTTCTGGTTGGGGATGATGATGAAGAACACATTCGCCGACATGATGGTGGCGGTGAAGGCACCGAGATGCAGGAAGGCGGCGCGGCCGGTGAAGACCTGCGTATAACCCCATGCCATCGCCACCAGCGCCACATAGAGCACGATCATCAGGCCCCAGGTATTGTTGCCGAGCGGCGATTTGCACAGGAAATCGTAAAACAGCCAGCCGATGGCAAGCGAAGCGAGCGACAGACAGATGGCCTGGAACTGCGTAAGCGCCAGCACCGAATGGTCGATGAGGAAGAGATCGGCGCCGCCGTAATAAACGATGCAAAGCATGGCAAAGCCGGAAAGCCAGGTGACATAGCTTTCCCATTTGAACCAAGTCAGGTGCTCGGGCATCTGGGCAGGCGCGACCAGATATTTCTGGATGTGATAAAAGCCACCGCCATGCACCTGCCATTCCTCGCCATAGGCTCCCGGCGGCAGATGCGGCCGTTTGACCAGCCCGAGATCGAGCGCGATGAAATAAAAGGATGAGCCGATCCAGGCGATGGCGGTGATGACGTGGAGCCAGCGGACGGCAAAGGCCATCCATTCCCACGCAATGGCATATTCGTACATGCGGTTCCCCTGATCCTTGTGCAGCGCACCTTGCGAGAAATTTGGCCTTTAGGAAAGGGAAAAGCAGAGGGCGGGAGGTGATTGTTCACAATCCGGTTCGCTTGTGTCCACAACATCAGCCGAAGTGGCTCGCCTCTGGTGGCAGGCCCGGTAAAGTTGCAGCGGAGGTTTGCTGTCGCATAGTTTGTGCTTAGCTGGCTAACGCGACTCAGCTATTATCCTTTGTGCAGCCTGCCAATGTGCTAAAATAAAAGGCTGCGGAGCTTTGGAGCGCCCTGCGTCCGAAAGGACGCGACAAAGGACGCTCTAACTTTTTAAGTGGCGCATCGTTCCTGTCGAAAATCGGTCTCGATTTTCCGGCCGATGCGCAGGGCTCCCATGACATGTTTTCGCTGGCGGTTCATTCCGAAAGCGGGCGCTGCGAACCCCGGGGTGGGGCAGATCAGGGGCGGGCGTAGCAGTTCCCGGTGCCGTTGCGTCCGGGTCGCGTTGATGTTTTGATTTCGAATAAATGGACGCAATGACCTTCCGGCTGCCGCCGTTGTTTTCAACGGAGACCATGCCGATGCGCCTTGTTCTGACGGTCTTTTTCCTGCTCCTGGCGGTGAGCGCCACGGCGCTTGCCCATGAATCCCACAAGGGGTTCAAATATGAAAGCTACTGCTGCAACGGTGACGCCCAGACGGGAGATTGCCAGATGATCCCCACGCGAAGCGTTCGCGTCACGCCGGATGGTTATGAGGTGTCGCTGGCCCCCGGCGATCATCGCATGGTCACGCGGCGGCATGTCTTCAACTGGTCGCAACGGGAGGCAAGACGGTCGGAGGATGGCGAATATCATCTCTGTCTCTTTCCGGATGAAGACACGCCGCGCTGTTTTTATGCGCCGGATATGGGATATTGAGATGTTTGCGGCCGGTTTTCCTCGATCCGCTGCAATATCCAGTCGCGAAATAGCCTTATCTTGCGAATGTTCCTGCGGTTTTCAGGATAGACGAGCCAATAGTTCTGTCCTTCGCTGCTAAGATGCTCGAAGGGTTGATACAGCCGGCCGAGTGCAATTTCGTCCGCATAGAGTTCAGGGGTGAGCATGGCCACGCCCTGGCTGGCGATGGCCGCCGCGGCTTCGAATGCCTGGACGTTAAGGCGGCTGCGCGGATAACGGTCGAGGCCCGGATTTTCGACACCTACTTCCTGAAACCATTGGCTCCACCAGATGTCGCCGGGATCGATGATGCGCAGGCGCAGAAGATCCTCCGGCTTTTTCAATCCACCGATGGTTTCGGCAAGGTCGGGATGCAGCATCGGCGTATAAACGCCCCTGACAAGCCGGTGATAAATCAACCCCTTGCCATCGTCGTTGCTCCAGCGGATGGCGACATCGCAGTCGGACTGCGCAAAATCGATCAAGGCGTTGGATGTTTCCAGCCGGACGGCGATCGAAGGATGTTCAAGCTGGAAAGCCCCCAGATGTCGTGAAAGCCAGCGTGATGCGAAAGTGGCGGTGGAATGAATGGTCAGCGTCGTGTCTGACGTATCACGCACATTGTCGACGGCTTCCCGCAGGCTGTTAAAGGCTTCGGCCACTCTCGGCGCCAGCTTCTGCCCGGCCTCGGTCAACTGAACCTGGCGCGCTTTGCGTATGAAGAGCGGCTCGCCAATATTCTCCTCCAGCAGCTTCACCTGATAGCTGACCGCCGTCTGCGTCATGCCCAATTCCTCGCCAGCCCTGGTGAAACTCAGATGCCTGGCAGCGGCCTCGAACACGCGCAAGGCATTCAGGGGGAACTGGCGAGACATTTTCATGGATAAGTTCTCTTTATGCTAATCGCCAAAGGTTTCATTGGTTTTTACTCATAAATCAGAGCATTTTTAGTCCAACTCATCAACTGAGCTTCTGATATTTTTTGAATGGAGACGAACATGCGCACAGCACTCATGCGCGCGTGGTCCCGCCTGCGTGCGGGCCTGCGGACAGCGGAACGGTTTACCCTTGAAAGCCTTGCACCGGATAATCTGGCGGATGAAAGCCTGCCCGACGGGCTCAGGCGTGATCTTGGCCTTGAGGATGGCCGTGTCGATTTTCGTTGCGACGGATTTCGGCAGCGGAAAATGCTTGCAACAACTCGGCTGCCACAAGGGCCGCTATGACGGCGGGGCGCTTGTCCCTGACGCTATTGCCACCGATGGGCAAAGTGAGTTTTGCAAGGCGGGAAGGCGGTTCGCCCTCCCGCTCCAGCCAATGGGAAAAGGTGGCGCGTTTGGTCTTTGAACCGATCATGCCGACATAGGCGAGATCGTCGCGGGCAAGCGCTTCCCTGGCGATCAGGAAATCAAGTGCGTGGTCGTGGGTGACGATGATCGCAGCGCCGTTTGCGGGAATTTTCGCGACGAGCGCCTCCGGCATGGGAGTGAGCACGGATGTGGCATCGGCTGGAAGATCGTGCAACTCCGTTTCCCGGGTCTCTACCACTGTCAGCGTCAGGGGCAGCAGCGACAGCGCTTCCGCCAATGCCTTGCCGACATGACCAGCCCCGAAAATGAAGACGGCGGGCTGCTGTTCGGCTTCGCCTTTCAGCCGCGTCTCGAGAGCGAGCGCGATCTCCTTCGTCACCCGCCGGAAGCGGATGAGGGTGCGGCCGCCGCAGCATTGGCCGATTTCCGGGCCGAGCGGAATATCCATGCGGTCCTCGGCCGCACCGTTCCTCAGCATGGCGCGGGCATGGTCCATCGCCATATATTCGAACTGCCCGCCACCGATTGTTGCCCACAGCGCATCCTGACTTACCAGCATGAAGGTTCCGGCTTCACGCGGCGAGGAGCCTTTCACGGCCTCGATTTCCACGAGGATCGCGGCGGAGGAGCGGGCAAGGAAGTTGGAAAGGGAGGTGTCAGGCATTTGTTGGCCCCCTCACACCTTCTTCAGCCGTTCCACCGCCATCAGAACCCGTTCGGGCGTTGCCGGCGCATCGAGGCGAGGGCAGACCTTGTAATCGGCGACGGAGGCGACCGCCATGGAGAGGGCTTCGAGAACCGAGATCGCCAGCATGAAGGGCGGTTCGCCCACGGCCTTGGAGCGGCCGATGGTGGGTTCGGCATTTTCCGCCCATTCCGCCAGCTTGACGTTGAAACTCTTCGGCCGGTCGGAGGCGAGCGGGATCTTGTAGGTAGAAGGCGCGTGGGTCCGCAGCCGTCCCTTGCCATCCCACCACAATTCTTCCGTCGTCAGCCAGCCCATGCCCTGCACAAAGGCGCCTTCCACCTGGCCGATATCGATGGCCGGGTTCAGCGACTTGCCGACATCGTGGAGAATATCGGTGCGTTCCATCATATATTCGCCGGTCAGCGTATCGATCGATACTTCCGAGCAGGCCGCGCCATAGGCGAAATAATAAAACGGCGTGCCACGGCCGGCGGCGCGGTCCCAGTGGATTTTCGGCGTCTTGTAAAAACCGGCGGCGGAAAGCTGCACGCGGGCGAAATAGGCCTTCTTGATGAAATCGTTGAAGGCGATTTCCTCGAGGCCGATGCGCACCCGGTTCGGCAGGAAGACGACTTCTTCTTCCGGCACATTCCAGTTCTCGGTGGCGAATTTGACGAGCCGCTCGCGGATCTGGCGGGCGGCGTCATAGGCCGCCATGCCGTTCAGGTCCGTACCGGATGAGGCGGCGGTGGCCGAGGTGTTCGGCACCTTGCCGGTGGTCGTTGCGGTGATCTTCACCCGGCCGATATCCACCTGGAAGGCATCGGCCACCACCTGCGCCACCTTGGTATAAAGGCCCTGACCCATTTCGGTGCCGCCATGGTTCAGGTGGATGGAGCCGTCATTATAGATATGCACCAGCGCACCCGCCTGGTTGAAGGCGGTCATGGTGAAGGAGATGCCGAATTTGACGGGGGTGAGCGCGATGCCCTTGCGGATGATCGGGCTCGTTTTGTTGAACTCGATGATCGCCTCGCGTCGCGCGCGATAGTCGCTGGAGGTTTCCAGCTCCTCGACGATGCGGGCGATGATATTGTCCTCGACCTCCTGATGATAGGGCGTCGTGGTGCGGCCCGAGCCGGTCTCGCCGTAGAAATTGAGCTTGCGGACATCAAGCGGGTCCTTGCCGACGGCATAGGCGATTTCCTCGATGAAGCGCTCGGCCCCGAGCATGCCCTGCGGGCCGCCGAAACCGCGAAAGGCGGTGTTGGAGACCGTGTGGGTTTTCAGTGGCCGCGAGGTGAGGTGCACATGCGGATAGAAATAGCTGGAATCGGCGTGAAACAGCGCGCGATCCGTGACCGGGCCGGAGAGATCGGAGGAAAAGCCGCAGCGGGCGGCATAGGTGGCGTCGACGGCGTGAATGCGGCCTTCCTCATCGAAACCAAGCTCGTAATCGACGCGGAAATCGTGGCGTTTGCCGGTCGCGGTCATGTCTTCGTCGCGGTCGGGGCGGATTTTCACCGCGCGGTTCAATTTCTTGGCAGCGATGGCGCAAAGGGCGGCGAACTGGTTGCCCTGCGTTTCCTTGCCGCCGAAACCGCCGCCCATGCGGCGCACCTGCACCGTGACGGCATTGGACGGCACCTGAAGCATATGGCTGACAATGTGCTGGATTTCGCTCGGATGCTGGGTGGAGCTCCACAGCGTCACCTCGTCATCCTCGCCCGGCACGGCCATGGCGATGTGGCTTTCGAGATAAAAATGCTCCTGCCCGCCGATCCGCATGGTGCCGGTGAGGCGGCGCGGTGCGACATGCATTTCGATTTTGGCATCGCCACGCTTAAGCGTCATCGGATCGATGACCAGCGCGCCGCCATTTTCAATCGCCGTGTCGATATCGGTGAAATGCGGCAGGTCCTTATAGGTGATCTTCGCCTTGCGGGCCGCCTTTCTGGCGATATCGCGGGTTTCGGCAAAAACCGCGAAGATCGGCTGGCCGTGGAATTCGACCTTTGTCTCGGCCAGCAAAGGTTCGTCGTGACGTCCGCCTGACGAGACATCGTTTTCGCCAGGCACATCCTTGCCAACCATGACCCACAGGACGCCCGGTGTAGCCTCGACTTCGGACAGGTCCACGGAGACGATTTCCGCATGCGCCCGGTCGGAAAGGCCAAGCGCGCCGTGAACGAGGCCGGCGGGTTCGGGAATATCGTCGATATATTCGGCGCTGCCCGTCACATGCTTATGGGCGGAATCGTGCCGGAGCGAGGCGTGTACAGGGCCGTCGATTTCCGTTTTGGTCTTGTCGAAGCTTGTCGTGTCCATGTTTCAAGCCTCCCCTTCATCAATTGCGGCATATGACATCGACAATAAACCCTCATTCCTGTGCTTGTCACAGGAATCCAGCCAGCCCAAGTCTTTGGGCTGAAAGGGTTGTCTCGTCGCGCAGACGCGCGCCGGCTGGATTCCTGTGACAAGCACAGGAATGAGGGAGGTTGTGGGTGTCGCCAACGTCATCGTCATCGTCACGCCTCCGCCAATGCGAAACGGCTGAGTTCCTGCTTTTGCCCCGAAGTCTCGAGGAAGAACCGCGTCAGCAGGTTCTTGGCCGTCAGTTGCCGGTATTCGGCGGTGGCGCGCCAGTCGGTGAGCGGGGTGAAATCCTCGTCCAGCGCATCGCGCGCCGCATCGATCGTTTCCTGTGACCACTCTTTGCCGAGAAGTGCCGCCTCAAGATGCGCGGCGCGTTTCGGCGTGCCGGCCATGCCGCCAAAGGCGATGCGGATATCTTCGACGGTGCCGTCGGCATCGAGCGTCAGGTTAAAGGCGGCGCAGAGCGCGGAAATATCCTCGTCGCGCCGCTTGGAGATTTTGTAGACCGCGTAGTGGCTTTCGGCTTTCTGGAACGGGATGAAGAGTTTTTCGACGAATTCGCCGCTCAGCCGGTCCTGTTTGCCATAATCGATGAAGTAGCTTTCCAGCGGCACGGTGCGGCTGCCGGAGGAGGAGTGCAAGGTGAGCGTTGCTCCAAGTGCGATCAGCGCCGGCGGGGTATCGCCGATGGGCGAACCGTTGGCAATATTGCCGCCGATGGTTCCCATGTTGCGCACCTGCTCGCCGCCGAGACGATCGAACAGCCGGGCAAGCGGCGGGAAATGTTCCGTCACGGTCTTGAAGGCCTGGCTGTAGGTGACACCGGCACCGAGCGTGACGCCATTCTCATCCACGACAATGCCCTGCAGGTCCCCGAGATTGTTGATGAAGATGACGGGGTTCAGTGCCCGCATCTGCTTCGTTACCCACAGGCCGACATCGGTGGAGCCGGCGACGATGGTTGCCTTCGGCTCGGCGGCATAGATATCGGTGAGGTCAGACAGTGTCGCCGGAATGATGGTCCGATCCTCGTCGCGCGTCACCACGATCGTCTCGTTGGCGCGGATTGCCCAGAGCCTTGCCATGATATCGGTGCGGTCCCGTTGCAGCGGGTCGAACAGCGCGCTCGGGCGGGCGGCGGCGATCTTTTCGGCGGCCCGCACGATCGGCTCGTAACCCGTGCATCGACAGAGATTGCCTTGCAGCGCCTTTTCTATATCGGCGCGGGCAGGGTTTTCACTGGAAAGCCAGAGGCCGTAAACCGACATGATGAAGCCCGGCGTGCAGAAACCGCATTGCGAACCGTGGAAATCCACCATCGCCTGCTGCACGGGGTGCAGCGTACCGTCGCGCGCGGCCAGATGCTCGACCGTCACGATATGGGTGCCGTGCAGCGAGCCCAAAAAGCGGATGCAGGCATTGACGCTTTCATAACGCAGCGAACCGTCCAGCAGCCGCCCGACCAGCACCGTGCAGGCGCCGCAGTCGCCTTCGGCGCAACCTTCCTTCGTCCCGGTCAACCGTCTTTGAAGGCGGAGATAATCGAGAAGCGTGTCTGTCGGTCCGAAATCCTTCAGCGAGATGGTTTCGCTGTTGAGGATGAAGCTGATCGCGTCGTTCATGCAATGCCCTGCTTTTTTGACCGGCTGCCGAGCCGGTTTCTTGTCATTATCCCTGCGCATCATATGCACGCCCACGCGCGCATATCGATTTCCGTTTTGGCAATTCATTGTGTCCATAACGGAAAGAAAATCCGGCAATTATTGCGCCGTCCACCCGCCATCCACGGAAATATGCGTTCCCGTGATGTTGCTTGCGGCATCGCTTGCCAGAAACAGCGCGGCGGCGGCCACGTCATCGACGGTGACGAATTGCTTGGTCGCCTGCAATTCCAGCATCACATCGTTCTTCACCGCTTCTTCGCTGATGCCGCGCACTTTCGCCATTTCCGGTATCTGTTTTTCAACGAGCGGCGTCAGCACATAACCGGGACAGATGGCGTTGACGGTGACGCCCGTCTGCGCAAGTTCAAGCGCTGCCGTCTTCGTCAGGCCCATGATGCCGTGCTTGGCCGCCACATAGGCTGATTTGAACGGCGAGGCGACGAGACCGTGGGCGGATGCGATGTTGATGATACGGCCTTTTCCGGCCTTCTTCATCAGCGGTATCGCAGCCCGCATGGTATGGAAGGAACTGGTCAGATTGATGGCGATGATCCAGTCCCATTTCTCCGGGGGAAATTCCTCGATGGGTGCGATATGCTGAATGCCGGCATTGTTGACGAGTACATCGACCGAACCGAGTTTTTCGTTGGCGGAATTGATGAGGTCGGCGATCTCGTCCGGTTTCGTCATATCCGCCGGGTGGTAAAGCACACGCCCGCCGCTTTCGGCTTCCAGCAAAAGGCGGAGTTTTTCAATTTCGTCCTCGTCGCCAAAGCCGTTCAGCACGACATTGGCGCCCTCCCTCGCAAATCGCTGTGCGATGCCAAGGCCGATACCGCTTGTGGAGCCTGTCACGATAACTGTCCGATGCATGCTTTCCCCTTTTTGCATTACTTCGCACATGTTTAAGCAGGTTATGCCCAAACGGGGCGGGCTGGCAATCGTCATTTCGGGCGCGATTTTGGGGGATGCCCGCAAGGGACATAAAGTGGCCGCGCCCATCCATTTTTTCGAAGCTAAGCATCCAGATTTTGCGCCAGATTTTGCATTTGTCTGAAGGGCCGTCCGTCCCTATCTCTCAGACAATCAAACAGAGGTATCGTCTATGGAACTCGGTCTTTACACATTTGCGGATGTCAATCCCAACCCCGCCGATGGCCGTGGGCCGGAAGGTGCGCGCCGGCTGCGGGAACTCATCGAGGAAATCGAGCTTGCCGATCAGGTCGGGCTCGATGTTTTCGGCCTCGGCGAGCATCACCGCCCGGACTATGTCGCGTCCTCACCCTCCACCGTGCTTGCGGCGGCGGCAGTGAAGACGAAAAACATCCGCCTCACAAGCGCCGTCTCGGTTCTGAGTTCGGATGATCCGGTGCGGGTCTTCCAGCAGTTCTCCACCGTCGATCTGCTGTCGAACGGCCGCGCCGAGATCATGGCCGGGCGCGGTTCCTTCATCGAATCCTACCCGCTGTTCGGTTACGACCTCGAAGATTATGACGTGCTGTTTGCCGAAAAGCTCGATCTGCTCTTGGCGCTGCGCGAAAACGAGATCGTCACCTGGTCCGGCACCAAACACCCGGCCATCAATGGGCGCGGGGTCTATCCGCGTCCCCTTCAGGAGCGTCTGCCGGTCTGGATCGCGGTTGGCGGCACGCCGCAATCGGTGGCGCGGGCAGGGGCCATGGGGCTGCCGGTGGCGCTTGCCATCATCGGCGGCGAATATCGCCGTTTCGCGCCGCTGTTCGATCTCTATCATGAAGCCGCACGCCGGGCGGGGCAGGAAAAGACGAAGCTGCGCACCAGCATCAACGTACACGGCTTCATTGCCGACACCACCGACACGGCTGCGGACCAGTTTTACGGGCCGCAGGCGGAGGTGATGAACCGGATCGGTCGCGAGCGCGGCTGGGGCCCGACGAACCGCGCACATTTCGATGCGTCGCGCGGGCCGGAAGGCAATCTCTTCCTCGGCGAACCGGAACTGGTGGCGGAAAAGATCATCAAGGCGCACGGCGTTTTCAGGAACGACCGTTTCCTGTTGCAGATGGCCATCGGCCTGATGCCGCATGACCAGATCATGCGCGGTATCGAGCTTTATGGTACGAAAGTCGCCCCGATTGTCAGAAAAGAATTGACGGGAAGCGCCGATCCGGTGAAAGCCACGGCCTGATTATTACCAAGGCGGGTATCTCGATACCCGCCATTCGGAACGACGGACAGAAACATGGTCATCTCCACCGACGAAGAACTGGTTTTGCTGAAGGATATCGGCCGCATCTGCGCCGTGGCCATGCAGACCATGGCGGATGCGCTGGAACCCGGCATCACCACCGCCGAGCTGGATGCTATCGGCCGCAAGGTGCTGGAGGACAATGGCGCGCAATCGGCGCCGGAGTTCTGCTACCAGTTTCCCGGCGCGACCTGCATCAGCGTCAACGAGGAAGTGGCGCACGGCATTCCCGGCCCGCGCATCATCAAGGCGGGCGATCTCGTCAATATCGATGTCTCGGCGGTGAAGAACGGTTTCTTCGGCGATACGGGCTCGTCTTTCGCCGTGCCGCCGGTGAAGAAAGAGATCGAGCGGCTGTGCCGCGATGGCAAGCGCGCCATGTGGACGGGCCTGCAGCAGGTGAAAACCGGGCGGCCCTTTGCTGACATAGGCAATGCCATCGGCTCCTTCGCGAAAAAGAACCGCTACACGCTAATCACCAATCTGGCGAGCCACGGCATCGGCCGTTCCCTGCATGAGGAGCCGAAGGAACTGGCAACCTGGCCGGACAAGGACGAACGGCGCATCATGAAAGAGGGCATGGTGTTCACCGTCGAGCCTTTCCTGTCGACAGGCGCCTACTGGGCCGAAGACGGCGACGACGATCCGTGGACGCTCTACAGCGACCCGAGCGCCCCGACCGTGCAGTATGAACACACCGTGGTTGCGACCAAGAACGGGCCGCTGGTGCTGACGCTGGCTGAGTGAGGGGTGAAGGCGCCATTGTGTCCGGCGTAATGCCGTGGCCTGGTGCGTCAGTCACGAGGCTTGCGCTCTATTAATCGACGTTTCTTCACCCTCATTCCTGTGCTTGTCACAGGAATCTAGCCAGCCCAAGTCCTTCGGCTCAAAAGACCCCTCTCGCCGCGCAGACGCGCGTCGGCTGGATTCCTGTGACGAGCACAGGAATGAGGGTGGATGAGGATGCACAGGCGACGGGGGCCTTGCATCTCGTACCGATAAACACCGCTTATAACGCCGATCAAAATAACTCGCTTGTTCCGGGGTGGTGCGGTTGCGATAAGCCAAGCATGAGCATCGACAAACCACTTCCCGCCAGGCATCTGACTGCGCTCGGTTTCGCCGGAGCCTTGATGATGGCGTCCGCCATGGGCTTCGGCCGTTTTTCCTTTACCCCCATTCTTCCCGGCATGATGGCGGATGTTCCGCTTTCCGCGGGCGATGCGGGTATCGTCGCGGCGGGGAATTTCGCCGGTTATCTCGCGGGTGCGGTTCTCGCCGCCTATTCGTGGGGCTCGGGACGGGAAAGGCTGGTCGCGCTTTGCGGCCTGTTTTCCACGGCCACGCTGCTGCTTGCCATGGCCGCCTTCAACTCCGTTGCGGCCTTTACCGTCATCCGATTCCTGGCCGGTGTCGCCAGTGCGCTGACCATGATCTTCACGTCGCAGATCGTCATCGGCCATGCCATGAAGGCGGGCAAGGACCATATTCAGGCAATGCATTATGGCGGTGTCGGTGCCGGCATCGCGATTTCCTCGCTCGTGGTCTATCTCATCGGCGTCGTTTTTGATGGCGGCGGCGCTTCCTGGCGACAGGAGTGGATCGCAGGCGCCGTCTTTTCCTTCATCACCTTCCTTCTTGTCTTACGCGTGCTGCCCGCGGGACCTCCGCGCCACGCTTCTTCGCTTGCGGAGCCGCCGCTCAAATGGACGAAGCCGCTCTTTCTGACGACGCTTGCCTATGGGCTGTTCGGCTTCGGGTATGTCATTACCGCCACCTTCATCGTCGCGATTGCCCGCATGGCCGCCGCCGGTGCTTTCGTGGAGTTTCTGGCCTGGTTCGTCACGGGCTGCGCCGCCGCCGTCTCGCTTTTCCTCTGGAAGCCGGTTTTGAAGTCGCAGGGGCTGAAGCGTGCCTTCGTGATCGTTCTTGCCCTGGAGGCCGCAGGCGTTTTTGCGTCCGTCATGTTGCCGCCGGTGCCGGGTGTGCTGGCGGGCGGCTTGCTTCTGGGGCTGACCTTCATGGTCATTACCGCCTATGGCCTGCAGCTCGGCCGGGAATTTGCAGGGCCAAGCCCGCGCCGCGCCTTCGCGCTGATGACGGCGGCCTTCGGTACGGGGCAGATCGTCGGGCCACTCGCCGCCGGCTGGATTGCCGAAGTGACGGGAAGTTTTACCGCGCCAAGCATTCTCGCATCCGCCGTGCTTGTCGCCAGCATTCTTTTGATGCTGCCGGTTCTCGCCACGGAGCGGCAACGCTAAGCATCCTCACCGGGGCCTGATTCACGGTATTTTGCGGGGATTGCGGCGCCATCTGCGCCTTACATCTTGTTAAGGTCGTCGCTTCTCCGTTGCTGTGCACAAATTTCTGCCCTAGGTTCGGGCCATCTAGTGCTTCGCCAATAATGGCTGACTTCAAACGCGCGTGAGTTCAAAACGTGTTTCATTCCTTTTTCCCAAAACCGAAATTGTTTTTTACCTCGGCTGCGCTGTGGACAGTCGTCTGTATCGCGGTGTGGTACAGCGTTGGACCGCAAATGGGTGCTGCTCTCGGAATGCCGCCCCTGGCGCCCGGGGAAACCGCGCCGCTTGGCATCGCATATTTCTTCTCCCGTGATAACGTCTGGTTCTACCTCTATTTTACGGTCTTCGTGGCGATATTCGGCGTCACCTGGCAAATCATTGCCAGAGATCATCCGTGGAAAAACTGGTCGATCTGGGGTTCGGCGTTCATCATTTTCATCGCCTATTTCGCCGTTCAGGTTTCTGTTGCGATAAATAACTGGCGTGGTCCTTTCTTCGACCTGTTCCAGCGTGCGCTGGAGAGCCAGCCCGGCATCACAGCGTCGCAGTTCTATTCACTTCAGTTGCGTTTTCTCGAAATCGGTATGGTTGGCGTGGCGATGAACGTCATCACCGCCTTTTTCACCAGCCACTATGTGTTCCGGTGGCGCACCGCGATGAATGATTTCTACCTGTCGAAGTGGGAGAAGCTGCGTCATATTGAAGGTGCCTCGCAGCGTGTGCAGGAAGATACGATGCGATTTGCCTCGATTGTCGAGGGGCTCGGTGTCGTCCTGATCAACTCGGTCATGACGCTGGTCGTGTTCTTGCCTCTTCTGTTTCAGATGTCAGCGCATGTCACAGAGCTACCCCTCCTCGGCGCAATTCCGCATTCGCTTTTCTGGCTTGCGCTGTTGTGGTCTGTTTTCGGCACGGTGCTGCTCGCCGTGGTCGGCATGAAGCTGCCGGGGCTGCAATTCCGCAACCAGCGTGTCGAGGCGGCTTTTCGTAAGGAACTGGTCTATGGTGAGGACCATGAAGACCGGGCTCAGCCACCGACCATGCGGGAACTCTTTGCGAATGTGCGCAAAAATTACTTCCGCATGTATTTCCACTATCTCTATTTCAACGTTGCCCGCTACACGTTCGGCCAACTTGATGCCCTTATTCTAACATTCATGCTCATCCCCACCATCGTGGCAGCCAAGATCACGATGGGCATCTGGCAGCAGATTGCCACCGCCTTTGGACAGGTCAGCGACAGCTTCCAGTATCTGGTAAGTTCCTGGTCTACGATCATCGAGCTTCTTTCGATCCGCAAACGTCTGGTTGCGTTCGAATCCGCGATCGAAGACCAGCCCCTGCCGGATATCGACGAGCGCTATCTGCAGCGGGAAGCGGAAGCCGGAGAGATGGCGGCCAACAAACCCTGACGAAAAAAGGCGGCCGATTGGCCGCCTTTTTAATTCTAGTTAATATGCAAAATTTCCTGCGTCATCCTCGCCTTGAGACGAGGATCCGCAGTCGATTGAAAGCATGGATCCTCGGGTCGAGCCCGAGGATGCCGTCCAGTTTGGAGAGGGGATTGTCATCAAATTCATGGCGGCCGACCGGTCGCCATTTTTTGTATGACGAGAGCTTTCAGCCCTCAGTTTTCTGTTTCCTGCGCGCCTCGATCATCGGCATGGCCTGCGCATAACTCACGCAAGCGACATCGTCTTTCCGGCAGACTTCGCGCAGCAGCCTTTCATAGGCGTTCCAGTATGCGCCGCCGTTCATTTTCACGAAATGGAAGCCCATCTGCAAGGGGATGCGTTCGCCATTATATTGCCTGTCGAAAGCGTTGCGGAAAGCCGTATAGGCGCGTTCCTCGAATTCCTGCGCCCGGTCCGGCGTCTCGACGCCGATGGAGTGGCGGATGAAGAGATTATAGTCCATGGCGATGATCGGGCGGTTGCCGGGACCTTCGGGTATGAGCGGCAGGCCGAAATGCTGGATGCCGTCGCGCTCCACCGGCCATTCCGGCCCCTTGGTGACGCTCGTGGCGTCATAAACGAAACCGTGCTTTTTCTGCGCGGCGGTCAGCGCCGGTCCCTGTGAGAGATAGGGCGCGCGAAAACCGTTGATCTTTTTCACCATGTCGCGCCAGCCCTCAGGTTCCTCACCCTTCTTGCCGATCATCTGCCAGGCGTTTTCCAGCGTGCTGGTGAAGGTGGTGAATTCGCCGTCCCATTGCTCGGCGCTCCATTGGCCGCCATCGAAATGGCCGCAGGTGTGGTTGCCGATTTCGTGGCCTTCGCGATAGGCCGCCCAGATGTTTCTGAGCCGGGCTTCCACCTCCTCCTGCGACTGGCCGAAGCCGACATTGGAGCGGCCGGCCTTCTGGCCGGGGCCCTGATAGGTCTTGGCGCTGGTCTTGCGGTCCATCACCAGCGTGCAGGCGAGGAAATAGGTGAAATGCGCGCCGACCTCTTTCGCCGTCGCGCGGCTTCTTTCCCACAGCGTATTGTCGCCCGCGCCGTCGAAGGAGACGATGACGAGCTGCTTCGGCTTCTCCGCATTTTCGGCAAAAGCGGGCAAGGCAAGGCAGAGCGACAGGGAAAAGGCGGCAAAGGGGCGATACATCAGTCATCCGTCATATGAAACACCATGGCCTTTTGCGGGTGGAATAAGGCGAAGCTTTGAATAAACTGGCTTTTTTACGTCTTTCAGCCTAATTCGTTTCTGCGTCGCGGTGACAGCGCCGCTTTCGTTCCATCGGGGGACCACGTTCCATGCTCTTTCTCGTAATCTGTCTTGCCCTGTTTTTCCTGACGCATCTTCTGAAGGTGTTTGCGCCGCAATTTCGCGCGCGGATGATCGCGAGGCTGGGAGAGGGGCCTTTCAAGGGCCTGTATTCTCTTGCAAGCCTCGTTACGCTTGGTCTCGTCATCTATGCCTTTGGCGAGGCGCGGCAGGAGACCGGCATGCTCTGGTCGCCGCCGGTCTGGACGAGCCATCTCGCCGTGACCCTGATGCTGCCCGCGATGATCTGTCTTATCGCCAGCCTCATACCGGCTGGCCACATTGCCACTAAAACCAAGCATCCGCTCATTCTTGCGGTCAAGATCTGGGCGCTTGCCCATCTTCTGGCCAATGGTGAGACCTCTTCGATCCTCCTTTTTGCGTCGTTCCTCGCCTGGGGCGTTGTGATGCGGATTTCGCTGAAGCGTCGGGAAAGGGCGGGAGAAAAAGTGGTGCGGGACTTCGTTTCGAGCCGGTATGATCTGGTGGCCGTTGTCGGCGGCATCGTTCTCTGGGGGGCTTTCATCCTGAAACTGCACGAATGGTTGATCGGCGTTCAACCGATCGCCATGTAGGAAATCGACGTTTCCCCCTTACATATCAGGCAAAATAGGCTAGAAGGCCGACCATGACCCGGTCGATTTCGCTTTTGCTTGCCCGGGTAAGCGGCTTGGTATGTCCGCGGACGGATGGATCGGTGACGATCTCCGCGCGGGTAACGGAGAATTTGATGGCAAACGAGAATGATACCTTTATCCGCGAAGTGAACGAGCAGATCCGTTCCGAGCAGCTGTCGCGCTTCTGGGGCCGTTACGGTATCGTGGTCGTTGGCGCCGCCATTCTCGTGGTTGTGGGCGCTGCCGGCGCCGGCATCTACGAATACTGGAACACCAGCCGCGCTTCCAATTCCGGCGACCAGTTCCTTGCGGCGCTGAAGCTCGCTTCGGAAAACAAGACGGACGATGCGCTGAAGGCCTTTGCCGATCTCGAAACGTCCGGCCACGGCAATTATCCTGTTCTGGCGAAGTTCCGTTCCGCCACGCTGCTGTCGCAGAAGGGTGATGCGGCCGGCGCCATCGCTGCCTTCACCGCGATCGGCAACGATACCTCCGCACCGCAGGTCTTCCGCGATACTGCCAAGGTGCGTGCGGCGTGGCTCCTGGTCGACAACGGTACCTATGATCAGGTCGTCGCCTTGGCCGAACCGCTCAGCGCCGAAGGCCAGACCATGCGCGCATCCGCCCGCGAGGCGCTCGGTCTTGCGGCCTACAAGGCCGGCGATTTCGTCAAGGCCAAACAATGGTTCGAGCAGATCGTCGGCGATGCGCAGGCACCGCGCAACGTGACGAACCGCGCGCAGATCATGCTCGACAATATCACCGCTTCAGGCAAAGCTGCTTAACGCCGCTTCGCCACGCGAGATCGCCCCGGCATTTCTCCGCATTGCCAAAGCGATCTAACTCTTTATTTTACGCATGTCTTTTGCCCAAAACAGGTAACGTTTTGGGCAGACTTGCTTCAAGGAACAAAGATCAATGAGCTTCACCGTCGCCATAGTCGGGCGCCCCAATGTCGGCAAGTCCACGCTTTTCAACCGTCTGGTCGGAAAGAAGCTCGCCTTGGTGGACGACACGCCGGGCGTGACCCGTGACCGCCGCCCCGGCGAGGCGAAACTCGTCGATCTGCGCTTCACCATCATCGATACCGCCGGTCTGGAGCAATCCGGGCCGGAAACGCTTCAGGGCCGCATGTGGGCGCAGACGGAAGCGGCGATTGACGAAGCCGATGTCACGCTTTTCGTCGTTGACGCCAAGGCAGGCCTGACGCCCGCCGATGAAACGCTGGCGGAAATGCTGCGCCGTCGCGGCCGGCCGGTGGTTCTGGTGGCCAACAAGTCCGAGGCGCGCGGTTCGGATGCGGGCTTCTACGACGCCTTCACGCTGGGTCTCGGCGACCCCTGCGCCATCTCTGCCGAACACGGGCAGGGCATGATCGACCTGCGCGACGCCATCGTCGAGGCGATTGGTGAAGATGTCGCTTTCCCGCCTGAGGTGGACGAGGCGGAAACCGATATCGTTCTTCCGCGCCCTGAGCCCGGCAGCGAGGAAGAGGAAGACGAAGAGCCCGTCTATGACGAGACCAAGCCGCTGCGCGTCGCCATCATCGGCCGGCCGAATGCGGGCAAGTCCACGCTCATCAACCGTTTCCTTGGCGAAGACCGCCTGCTGACCGGCCCGGAAGCCGGCATTACCCGCGACAGTATCTCCGTCGAGTGGGACTGGCGCGGCCGCACCATCAAGATGTTCGATACGGCCGGCATGCGCCGCAAGGCCAGGGTGACGGAGAAGCTGGAAAAGCTTTCGGTGGCGGATTCGCTGCGCTCCATCCGCTTTGCGGAGACGGTGGTGATCGTGTTCGACAGCACCATCCCCTTCGAAAAGCAGGATCTGCAACTGGTCGACCTCGTGATCCGCGAAGGGCGCGCCGCCGTGCTCGCTTTCAATAAATGGGATCTGGTCGAAGACCCGCAGGCATTTCTTGCCGATCTGCGCGAAAAAACCGAGCGGCTTCTGCCGCAGGCGCGCGGCATCCGTGCCGTTCCGATTTCCGGTCAGACGGGCTACGGCCTAGACCGGCTGATGCAGAACATCATCGATACGGACAAGATCTGGAACCGCCGTATCTCGACTGCCAAGCTGAACCGCTGGCTGGATTCGCAGACGACGCAGCATCCGCCGCCGGCCGTCTCCGGCCGCCGTCTCAAGCTGAAGTACATGACGCAGGTAAAGGCCCGCCCGCCGGCCTTCATGATTTCCTGCACAAGGCCGGAAGCCATTCCGGAAAGCTATACGCGTTACCTCGTTAACGGGCTGCGCAAGGATTTCGACATGCCGGGCGTGCCGATCCGCGTGCATTATCGTGGCTCGGATAATCCGTTCGAGAGCAAGGCGAAGAAGAGGCGGTAATCTTACGCGCGGGCAGACGTTGACTACTGGGTCTCCTCGCATCGAAGGTCATCCTCGGGCTTGACCCGAGGATCCACAACTCTCTGATTTTGCTGACGTGCTTGGATCCTCGGGTCAAGCCCGAGGATGACGCCGAGCGAAAATAACAAATCAGCGAAAAGGTATAGGGCATCATGTTGATCAAGCAGACGGACTATCACCGGATTTACCGGGTCATCAACAGCCTGCTCGTCAGCCAGAATGCCGATCCCGCTTCGGCCTCCATGTATTTCAGCACCTTTGGCGCGTTCATCCTGCAGCAGCACTACAAGGTGAAAGCTGTGCCGAAGGGCGGGCTCGCCGCCTATAATCTGGGCGGTACGGTCCTGCTTTTCGCCGATCACCGCGAAGACGGTTATGTGACGGGTGCGGGCGAGAATTTCCATTGCTGGGTGGAGGCGGATGGATGGGCGATCGACTTCATGGCGCCCGCTTTTTCACAAGGGTCCGATGCGCTTTCGGTGCCGGCGAAAATGTTTCAGCGTCCTCTGTCGGCAATGTCGGCGTCCATCAACGATCTCGGGCAATCCGGTGATTTTTTCTATCGTTCGGAGGCAGAGGCCACGGCCAAGCGCTTCGCCGACTGGCACAGGCAGGCGATGATCGGCGATATGGCGAGCGTTGCCGCCAACTGGTTCCGCAAGTCGCCGAAACAGATGGCCGCTTCGCTTTCGGTAACAGATCGCGACGGCAAGGCGCGGACCGTGCCGCTTTCCGGCCAGATGCTCACCGGAGCATGGTGAAGGCAGGTTACGCCGCGCAGTGTCGATCCCGAAGGTTTTGGCAGCAAAAGGCCTTTTGATTTATAAGGGCAATCGTTGCTACAAGACTGAGTTTCAACAGCGACGGGATTGATGTGCTCCTATGGCCGATGACACCATTTCAATTAGCTTCACGCCCGACCCGAAACATGTCCCCGCTTATGTCTACGGCTACCAAAATCAGGCCTATGAAAATTACAGCATGATTTTCGACAAGGCCTGGGCGCGCCACTTTGCCTCGGCAAGGGTCAAGCTGTCATTGTTTGCGGGACTGGCCGCCGGATTTATCTATTCCGTGAGCCTGCCGTGGTTCCCGGGCGTCTGGCCGGTTGTCGGTTATTGGGTCTTCGCGCCCGCGCCGTTTGTGGCTCTTGTCATCTGGTACATCATCTGGCAGGGCGCAAAAAGGGAAGCGAAATCCTATTACGAGGTTCTGGCGCACTGGAATATCGCAAATGAGCGAATGTATTCGCCTCACTCGCAGATCGAGATCGGACCTGACGGCTACAAGCAGGTCACACGACTGGATACCGTGCAGCTGAGCTGGGCACGCTATCATCTCGCAATCACGCCGCCGGACAGTCTGGTGCTGGTTTTCCACGGAACGGTGGTTGTCATACCCAACAGCGCCTTGCCGATGGCTGCCAAGGACATTGTCGAGAAGATTAATCATTGGAGCGCAGCCCAACAAAAAGAGCTTCTTCCCTTGCCCTGAAGCGGCGTTTCGAAGGGTATGGCGGGATATCATCAGGAAACAGGACGGCCAGCGTGTCCTCGCGGCAGCCGCCTGACGTCAATCAGCAGCCCGACCCCGTTCTATAGATAACGGCGGTCGCGTCCTGACCGTCTTGTGACACCGCCGCTCCGTTTCGTCTACCGTCCGCCGATAAAATGTCGGGGATCGACGCGTATTCGTGTCAGGCAAGCTGCGAACGCGACAGGAGCGGCAGCGATTTTCCGGCGGCGTGGATGACATTGTCGAGGAATTGCCGTGACGCCTTCTCCCAGCTGTAGCTTCTGGAAAGCGCCAGTGCCTCCTGGGGCGAGCAATTGAGTGCTGCAAGACAGGCATCGCGAAGATTATTGTCCAGCGCGCCGGCGGCAGGGTTGCCGCCGAGAATATCGATCGGGCCGGTCACCGGAAAGGCGGCCACCGGCACGCCGCTCGCCAGCGCTTCGAGAATGGTGTTGCCGAATGTATCGGTCTTCGAGGGGAAAACGAAAACATCGGCCTGCGCATAGGCATCGGCCAGCTCTTCGCCGGTCTTGACGCCGGTAAACAGCACGCCGGGATATTTTTCCTGCAATTCGTGGCGGGCAGGGCCATCACCGATGACGACCTTCGATCCGGGCAAGTCGAGCTCGAGGAAATCCGGCAGGTTCTTTTCCACAGCCACGCGTCCGACCGTCATGAAGATCGGTCTCGGCAGATCAAAAGGCAGCGTGGATTTCGGGCGGGGATGGAAGAGTTCGGCATCGATGCCGCGGCTCCAGCGCTTCAGGTTCTTGACGCCACGGGCTTCCAGCTCTGTCTCAAGGCTCGGGGTGGCCACCATGCAGGTGTTGCCGCCATTGTGGAACCAGCGCACGAAAGCATAAAGCCAGCTTTCCGGGACGGGGAAGCGCGCCGCCACATATTCGGGAAAGCGGGTGTGATAGCTGGTGGAAAAACGCATGTGGTTCTTCACGCACCAGCGCCGCGCCATGAAACCCAGCGGCCCTTCGGTGGCGATATGCACGAAGGAGGGCTGGCTCTTTTCAATCTCCGCCGCGACACGGCGATAGCCTGCGACCGACAGGCGGATTTCCGGATAGGTCGGGCAGGGGATGCTGTAAAAGCTCTGCGGCGTGACCATGCGCACATCCACGCCCAGCCGCGCAAGTTCGGTATTGGTGTTTTCTATCGAGCGAACCACGCCGTTGACCTGCGGGTGCCAGGCATCTGTGACAATCGTGATTCTCGTCATGAAACACTGATCCTGCTCATCTGCGCACGGGCGATTCCCCACCACCCGGCTTCCGCCCGTATATGCGGCGTGCGTGTTACAGGATCATGTCAGGGTGAATGAGGGTAGAGAAGCGGCCTCTGTGTGTAGTTTCAAGGCACACGGCGGGTGACGTAGTTATTGGTTTCAGCGCGGTATATTTGAAGCTTGCGGTTGTCCGCAATGTTCTCTTTTGTCCTCATCCCTGTGCCTGTCACAGAGATCCAGCCAGGCCAAGTCCTTGGGCTGAAAAGACTCCTCTCGCCGCGCAGACGCGCGTCGGCTGGATTCCTGTGACAAGCACAGGAATGAGGGAGCGTGGGGTAGCCCACCCCGAAAATCCGCGTTCGCTCAGTTTGGCTGAACGTTATCCCACCAGCGGAAGAAGCTCGGGGCTGATCAGCGCGCCGTGGTGGCCGATGACGGTTGCGGCCGCTCTTGCAGCAAAGACGGCCGCCTCTTGCGGTGAGCTGCCCGTCACATAACGGGCGAGGAACGCGCCGTTGAAACTGTCGCCGGCGCTTGTCGTGTCCACCACCTCCACGGCCTCCACGGCCGACGCATGGCTGCGGTTGCCGCCGAAATCGAGCGTCGCGCCCTTTGCGCCGTCCTTGACGACGACATTGGCGACGCCGAGCCCGCGGTAGCGGTCGATGGTCACTTCCACGGAGCCGTCACCGAAGTGGCTGGCTTCATCGTCAAAGCTCGGCATGACAAGCGTCGCGGCGCGCGCGCCGTTGGTGATCGTCTCCAGCATCGCATCCTTGTCGGACCAGAGGCGCGGGCGGATGTTCGGGTCGAAGACCACGGGTTTGCCGGCGGCTTTCGCCCGGCGCAGTTCGGCCAGGAAGGTATCGACATCGTGGGGCGAGGCGAGAATGGCAAGCGTGATGCCCGAGAAATAGATGACGTCGGCGCTTTCCACCGTCCTGCGCAGGTGATCCGCATCGGCGGCAAGCTGTCTTGCGGCAGCGGCGTTGCGCCAGTAGCTGAAGGTGCGTTCACCATCTTTGAGGTTGATCAGGTAGAGACCGGGCGTGCCACCCTTGATGCGGCGGATTTTTTCCGTGCCGATGTCGGCGTCCGCGATGAAGGCCAGCATGTCTTCCGAAAGAGGATCGTCGCCGAGCGCTGTGAAATAATCCACGGACCAGTCTTCCGGCAGGCAGGCACGCGCATACCAGGCCGTATTGAAGGTATCGCCAGCAAAACCCTTGCGCAGAAGCCCGTTTCCGGCCTGCGACAGTTCCACCATGCATTCGCCAATCGACAGAAACCGTCCGCCCACGCCATCGTCCTCCTCTTGCTGCATCTTCGGGATTACGACGACAGGCGGTGCCTGACAAGCCCGCTTCGAGGTGATTTTGGGCATTTGCGAAGTTCCGGTTTACGCAAGGGCAGCTGCTTTATATTCTCGCGCCAACCCTCACCAGGAGATCACTCATGCCGACACCCCATGCCCCGGTCCTCAAATCCCAAGCGCAATCGGACTGGTGGAAGGGAGCGGTGATCTATCAGGTCTATCCACGATCCTTTCAGGATACCACGGGCGACGGATACGGTGATCTTGCCGGGGTGACGAAGCGGCTGTCCTATATTGCCTCGCTCGGCGTAGACGCCATCTGGCTCTCGCCTTTCTTCACCTCGCCCATGGCCGACATGGGTTATGACGTTTCCGATTATTGCAATGTCGATCCGATGTTCGGCACGCTTGCGGATTTCGACGCGCTGATGGCCGAGGCGCATCGGCTGGGGTTGAAGGTCATCATCGACCAGGTGATTTCGCACACGTCCGACCAGCATCCCTGGTTCGTGGACAGCCGTGCAAGCCGCAGCAACAGCAAGGCCGACTGGTATGTCTGGGCCAACCCCAAGCCGGATGGGACCGCACCCACCAACTGGCTCTCCGTGTTCGGCGGGCCGGCCTGGGAATGGGACGGCGTGCGCAAGCAATATTACATGCACAGCTTTCTCGCCTCGCAGCCGGACCTCAATTTCCACAATCCGGATGTTCAGGATGCCCTTCTGGAAACCGTGCGGTTCTGGCTTGATCGCGGCGTGGACGGTTTTCGTCTCGATACCGTCAATCACTATTTCCACGACAAGCTTTTGCGCGACAACCCGCCGCTTTTCGACGAAGAGAGTTTTGGTCTCGACGCATCCGACGTCAATCCCTATGGCATGCAGGATCATCTCTACGACAAGACGCGGCCGGAAAACGTGGCGTTTCTCCAGCGTTTCCGCGCGCTTCTCGACGAATATGTGGGCCGCGCCACCGTGGGAGAGGTGGGGGACGGCGCGCGATCGCTGAAGACGGTTGCGGCCTATACGTCCGGCAACGACAAGCTCAACATGTGCTATACCTTCGATCTCCTGGGGCCGGATTTCAGCGCAAAACACCTGCGCGGCTCGGTCGAGACTTTCGGCAAGGTGGTGACGGATGGATGGGTGTGCTGGGCCTTTTCCAACCACGATGTGGTGCGCCACCTCAGCCGTTTTTCTGAAGGCACGGAGGAGCAGACCCGGGTTGCGAAGCTCGCCATCTGCGTTCTCGCCAGCCTGCGCGGCTCGATATGTCTTTATCAGGGGGAGGAGCTGGGTCTGACGGAGGCGGAACTCGCCTTCGAGGATTTGCGCGACCCTTACGGCATTCGTTTCTGGCCAGCATTCAAGGGCCGCGACGGGTGCCGCACGCCGATGGTGTGGGAGACCGGTAAACCGAATGCCGGTTTTTCGAGCGCTGAAAAGCCGTGGTTGCCGGTGCCCTATGCCCACGCCATGCAGGCGGCGGATGCACAGGAGCGGAAGTCCGACTCGGTTCTGAACCACTACCGCGCGGTCTTGTCCTTCCGCAAAACCCATGGTGCCCTGCGCGACGGCGATATGAATTTCATCAAGACCAACCTCGACGTGCTGGCCTTCACGCGCCACAAGGGTGATGAAAAACTGCTCTTCGTCTTCAACCTGACCCGCGAGGCGATAGAGTTTCCGGTGCCGAAGGGCATGCGGGTCACCGATATCCTGCCGATGCCGGGCTTCGAGCCGTTGTTCGACGCCGGTATCGTGAAGCTTGAGGCGCTGGATGTGTTTTGCGGGGTCGTCGCATGAGCGGGCAATTCGTCATCAAGGCAGCCGACGCGGCATCGTTGGACGATTGGTCCCTCCTGCGGCACCGCTTATGGCCCGATGCCTCGCCTGCCGAACACAGCGAAGAATTGCAGGACCTCTCCGACAACGAGGCCGGATTTATTGCCTATAATCTGGCCGGAGTGGCCATCGGTTTTGCCGACGTCAGCCTGCGGCAGGATTATGTCAATGGATGCGACACCTCGCCCGTGGCCTTTCTTGAAGGCGTCTATGTGGAGGGGGCCTTTCGCGGCCAGGGCGTCGCCGCCGCGTTGATCGCCGCGGTGACCCGCTGGGCGGTCGGCAAGGGTGTAAGCGAGCTTGCCTCCGATGCCGATATCGCCAATGTCGATTCACACCGCATGCATGCGGCGCTGGGGTTTGAGGAGACCGAACGGGTGGTTTACTTCCGCAAGCTGCTGCCATCGGGGTCATAACTTGTCGATGCTTTTAAGCCAGCCATTTTAGCAATCTTTCCGCTTCGCGTTGCCTGAACGGGTGTTTTCACGCCAACGTTGTCCGTGAGGTCACTCCGGCTCTTTTATGCTCATTCCGGGAATTTGCATCGGACGGAAGTGGCAGCTATGTCGACAAGGCAACGGGAAATCACGCCTATTTTGGCAGGGTCGCGGGCAAATATTATTACGTGACCTGGCCCGTAGAAACGAAAACCTAAGTCTGCTCTCGCCGCCTTAGATACCTAGATCAGGCGTATTCCGCTGCTTCCGGCCGATAAGCTTCATCGTCAGATCAGCGCAAACCGATCCACATCCACCATGCCCATGTCTGAAATCTTGAGATGCGGGATGACCGGCAGGGGCAGGAAGGCAACCTGCAGGAAGGGTTCCTCCAGCGTCGTGCCGAGCGCATAGGCGGCCTTTCGTAGGGTGTGAAGCGTATCGCGCACCGTTTCGTAAGGTTCGAGGCTCATCAGACCGGCGACGGGGAGCGGGATTTCGCCGGTTACCTTGCCGTCTTCGACCACCACGAAACCGCCTTTGATTTCACCGAGCCGGTTGGCGGCCAGCGCCATGTCGTCCTCGTTCACGCCGACAACGCAGATATTGTGGCTGTCATGGCCGACGGTGGAGGCGATGGCGCCTTTTTTCAGGCCGAAGCCCTGCACGAAGCCGTTGGCGTGGTTGCCATTCTTGCCGTGGCGCTCGATGACGGCGACCTTGATGATATCGTTTTCGAGATCGACGGTCGTCTGGTTGCCGTCCGTCGGCAGAACATAGCGGCGATGTTCGGTGATGATCTTGCCGGGAAGCACACCCATGACGGGGGTCTCGCCTTCGGTAACCGGTACGCCGAAATGGGAGGCCAGCACCGGTCTTGCCTTGACGCTGTCAAGGCCGACGGGAGCGACCGGCTTCCGGGTGGCAAACAGGGCGTCATCGACGATACGGCCGCCGGAAAGCACCATGCCGGCCTTGCAGTTCTGCAGGCTGTCGATCACCACGAGGTCGGCGCGCCAGCCGGGCGCGATGAGACCGCGATCGCGCAGGCCGAAGGCCTTAGCGGCGGAAATCGAGGCAGCACGGTAGATGGCGAGCGGTTCCACGCCGCTGGCGATGGCCGTTCGGATCATATAATCGAGATGGCCCTGTTCGGCGATATCGAGCGGGTTGCGGTCATCCGTGCAGAGCGCGAGATAAGGCGAAAGGCGCTCGGTGATGACTGGCATCAGGGCATGCAGGTCTTTCGAGACCGAGCCTTCGCGCACCAGAATATGCATGCCCTTGCGGATTTTCTCCAGCGCCTCGGCAGCGCTCGTACATTCATGTTCGGTGCGGATGCCGGCCGCAAGATAGCCGTTCAACGCCGTTCCCGACAGCAGCGGCGCATGCCCGTCTATATGCTGGCCCTGAAAGGCTTCCAGCTTCGCCATGCATACCGGGTCCTTGTGGATGACGCCGGGAAAATTCATGAATTCGGCAAGCCCGATGACCTTCGGATGATTGCGAAACGGCAGCAGTTTTTCGATCGGCAGATCGGCGCCGGAGGTTTCCAGATGCGTTGCGGGCACGCAGGAGGAGAGCTGCACCCGAATGTCCATGATGGTTTCCATGGCGCTGTCGAGGAAGAACTGAAGCCCTTCCTCGCCGAGTACGTTGGCGATCTCATGCGGGTCGCAGATGGCCGTGGTGACGCCATAGGGCAAGACGCAGCGGTCGAATTCGTGCGGCGTGACGAGCGATGATTCGATATGAAGATGCGTATCGATGAAGCCCGGAACGACGATTTTTCCGGAAATATCGATTTCCCGGCGGCCATTATAGCTTTCGCTGGTTCCAACGATGGTATCGCCGCAGATGGCGATATCAGAGGCAACTAGTTCTCCCGTCACGAGATCGAAGAATCGTCCGCCTTTGAGGACCATATCTGCCGGTTCACGGCCTGTACCTTGATCGATGCGCGTTTCAAGTTTCGAATTCATGCGGGTTTTCTTCGGCTCCTGGTTTACGTCGTATGCGAGAATTTACAGTATTTACATTCTTGGGTTGTTTCTTGAGTTATTCATGTTGATTCTTTGTGTTTTAAATATAACGGGAGTAAAAAATTTTCATATTTGTGTTATCTTATATTTAAAGTTCAGCATTTGAATAATTTTGGGAAAGTGTAACTTCATCTTTAAGGGCGGGCCGGTCCTGTGCTGGCGTTTCCAAGATAGCGGTTGAGGTTACCATCCCCGGGAAGGAAAATAAAAGCGTCTGATGCTCAAACGAATTTCCACCCAGCAATTGACTGTTGGCATGTTTATCGAAGCGGTCGAAGGAGCGTTTTCGAACAATGATTTTTTACGGCGGCACCGTTTCCTTTTGCGGCATGAGGAATTGATGCGTCAATTAAAACTGAGCGGCGCTGAGAGCATCATCATCAACACCGCCAAGGGTAGCGACATTGATGGCAGGCCGCGTTCGGCCGGAGCCGGTGCGTCAAACCCGGATAATTGCCCCGAAACGATCGCTGCCGTCACCCATGCCGTGCGCTCTGCCGCCGATGCGATCGCCGAGACATTCGCGGTTGCCGAAGCCGGCGGCTGTGTGTCGTTGAAGGGCATGGCTTCAGCCGCGGGCAAGATTTCCGACGCGGTCCAGTCGAACCCGGCGATTTTCATCGGTGTCACCCGATTGAAATCGAAGGACGAAACGACTTTCGTGCATTCGGTTTCCGTCAGTGGATTGATGATCCATTTCGGTCATTATCTCGGACTGGACAGGGGAACGGTCGATCTGCTCGGCATCAGCGGGTTGCTGCACGATATCGGCAAGGTGGAAATTCCCTCGTCGATCCTCAACAAGGCAGAAGGGCTGAGCGCCAGCGAGCGGGAAATCATCAATCTTCACCCGGCTTTCGGCCGGGATATATTGTCACGCAATGAACAGATGCCGGCCATGGTTCTCGACGTCTGCTTCAATCATCACGAACGGATAGATGGCGGCGGTTATCCAAGCGGGCGCGTCGGAAACGAAATCAGCCTTTACGCGCGGATCGCGGCAATCTGCGATGTCTATGACGCGGTCACCTCGGTGCGTCCCTACAAGAAGCCGTGGACAGCAAATGACGCCCTGACCTGGATGCTGCGCCGGGAAGGTCATTTCGACACGCAGCTTCTGAAGAAGTTCGCACTGTGCATTTCGGCTTCGCTGCCGAGGGGTTAATCGCCGAGGATGACCGCCATCTGCAGGCTGTCGGTGTAGTGCCCGTCGATCAGAACGGCGTCGCGTGCCCGGCCTTCATGCACGAAGCCGATCTTTTCATAGAGCGCAATCGCCCTTACATTGTCGGCATGCACGCAGAGTTCGACGCGGTGCAGGCCGAGTTCGCGGGCCGCATCGAGTGCGCGCCCCATAAGCCGTGCGCCAAGCCCCCTGTCACGGTGCGGCGGCAGAATGCCGATGCCCAGCGCGCCGCGATGAGCATGGGTCGGTCTGCTTTCACGGCGAATATCGCACCAGCCGATCACTTCGCCATCCGCAATCGCCACGAATTGCGGATGGTCGTTTTCGATCATGTCGAGAACGAAAGCGCGCACCGCTTCAAGCGGCGGCGCCTCCAGAAAGCTCAGATATTTGCGTTCGCGCGACACCGTGTCGAGAGCACGGTGAAAGCTTTCAACGTGCTCCGCGCGGATCGGCTCGATTGTGACGACGCCATCGCCCGTCATCACGCCGCTTTCGTTTTCGCCTTGCGGGTCAGATGCACCACGACATTTTCGATCATGCGCATGCCGGCGTCCTGGCCGAGCGTCATGATCGATTCGGGGTGAAACTGAACGGCGGCCACCGGTTCCTTGGCGTGTTCGATACCCATGATCGTGCCGTCCTCGCTTTCCGCCGTGATGATGAAATCACGCGGAAGGGTGGCGGGGTCGGCGAAGATCGAGTGGTAGCGACCGACAGTCACTTCCTTGCCGAGACCGGAGAAGACGAGGCCCGGTTCCAGCACGCGGATGCGCGAAGGTTTGCCGTGCATCGGCACCGCAAGCTGGCGAAGCTCGCCACCATAGGCTTCCGCCAAAGCCTGAAGGCCGAGGCAGACGCCGAAGATCGGCAGGTCCCGGGCGCGGGCGGCCTTGATCGTCGCCTTGCAGTCGAAATCCGTCGGGCTGCCGGGTCCGGGCGAAAGCACGACAAGATCGGGCTGGAAGCGATCGAAGACCTCTGCCGCAACCGGCGTTCTGACTGTCGACACCGTTGCGCCGGTCTGGCGGAAATAATTCGCCAGCGTGTGAACGAAGCTGTCCTCGTGATCGACCAGCAGGATCTTGACGCCGTTACCCACCTTGGCGGCGTCACGCTTGGTGGCGGCGGCGTTGGTGCCTTTTGCGTCACGAATGGCGGCGATCATGGCGGATGCCTTCAGCTCGGTTTCGGCTTCTTCTTCCTGCGGATTGGAATCGTTGAGCAGCGTCGCACCCGCACGCACCTCGGCAATGCCGTCCTTGATGCGGATGGTGCGCAGCGTCAGCCCCGTATTCATGTCGCCGTTGAAACCGACCATGCCGATCGCGCCGCCATACCAGGCGCGCGGGCTCTTCTCGTGGCCTTCGATGAAGCGCATGGCCCACAGCTTCGGCGCACCGGTGACGGTGACGGCCCAGGCGTGGCTGAGGAAACCGTCAAAGGCGTCCATGTCATCGCGCAGGCGGCCTTCGATGTGGTCCACCGTGTGGATGAGGCGCGAATACATCTCGATCTGGCGGCGGCCGATGACCTTCACCGAACCCGGCTCGCAGACGCGGCTCTTGTCGTTCCGATCCACATCCGAACACATGGTGAGTTCGGATTCGTCCTTCTTCGAATTCAGCAGTTTCAGGATCTGCTCGCTATCGGCAATCGGGTCGTCACCGCGCTTGATGGTGCCTGAAATCGGGCAGGTCTCGATACGGCGGCCGGAGACGCGTACGAACATTTCCGGCGAGGCGCCGACCAGATACTCCTGATGGCCGAGATTGATGAAGAAGGAATAGGGCGAGGGATTGATCGCCTTCAGGCGGCGGGAGATGGCCGACGGATTGCTCTCGCAACGCTCCATGAATTTCTGGCCGGGGACGACTTCGAACAGATCGCCGCGGCGGAAGCTTTCCTTGGCCTTCACCACCAGTTCGGAATATTCGCCGGGACGATGATCGCCCTTGGGCGGGATCGTATCGGTGGTTTTGAACGGGTCGGGTGTGATCTCCGAAGACTTGCCGTCCGTGGTCACGCCGGCCTTTTCGAAATCGTAACGGTCGATCCAGGCCTTGGCGGAATAGTGGTCAACGACGAGGATTTCGTCGGGCAGGAACAGAACCATGTCGCGCTGGTCTTCCGGGCGCGCCAGCGACAGCTTGATCGCATCGAACTGGAAGGCAAGGTCGTAACCGAAGGCGCCGAACAGGCCGATGGCCGAATCCGCATTCGAATAGAAGAGGTCGACGATAGCGCGCAGGGCCGTGAAGACGGTCGGGATTTTCGAGCGTTCTTCTTCGGTGAAGACGCGGTCCGGCTCATTGACGGTGAGATCGAGACGGCGCGTGGTGGAGGCACCGAGGGTAAGATCGGGCGTCGCCTTCAGCTTCTCGGTGATGAAGGAAAGCAGCACTTCACCGCGACCATTATAGGCCTCGATCCACATCTTGCGGCCGAAACAGGAGATGCCGAGCGGCGGATCGACAATGGCTGTATCCCAGCGCGTGTAGCGGCCCGGATATTCGTAGTTGGATGAAAAAACCGCGCCGCGATGGGAATCGAGCTTCTCGATGTAATTGTCGATGGCGCTGGCGTAATCGGCAGGCCTGCGCTTTCGGCTGACCTTGATGCCGCCTTTCGTCTCGTAGGTTTCCGCTCCGTCATCCTGAATAATCGTTACCATTTCTTTCGCACTTCCCGTTTTTCAGGCCCGATGACAGGCGGCAGAATAACAAAAAAGCCGCCTGAAAATTCGGGCGGCTTGGACTTTGTCTGAAGACATGACTGGTCAAGGCCGCGTAAAGCTGCTCCACCACCAGTTAGCAATGTTCATAGACACGATGTTCATGGGAAAATTGTTAGCGTGCACAATTGGCCTTGGCAAGGGGATTCCGAAGGCGGAATGAACCTTACCAGCCGCCGCCGCGTTCCTGCCCTGCCGAAACGGTCAGGAGTGCCCCGCAAAATGCTTCATCGTCTGTGTCTTCTGGTGATCAGCCTCGCATTGATTTCCGCTTCCGAACCGCCGCAGCAGGTGCCTGTGCCGCAACCGAAACCGGTTGAGGGGCAAGCCCCCGCCGGGGCAGAAAAGCCGGCGGACAAGGATATGCAAAAGCCGGGCGAAACGCCAAAGCCCACTCCCAAACCCGAGGTGCCGAAAGAGCCGCAACCCGATGGCAAGCAGCTGCCAGCCGGTAAAGGCGGCGATGGCGCAACGAAAGAGGGAGAGCGCAAGGAAGGCGAAAGCAGGGAGGGAGAGCAACCGAAACCGGCTGACGAGGCCGCAAAGCCTGAAGAGAAACAGGTGGAGCCGGTGAAGCCGGAAGACCCGGCCGCTTTGCAGGCTTGCCTTGGCGCCTTGAAAGAGATCGGTGCGGAATTCAAGCAGCTTGAACCGATCCGGGATGAGGAGCAGGGCTGCGGCATTGAAGCGCCGATCGAGCTTTCCGTGGTTCTGCCGGCCATCAAGCTTGAACCATCCGGCACCATGCGCTGCGAGACCGCGCTTGCGCTATCGCGCTGGACCAGGGAGATGATGCTGCCCGCGGCGGCCCTTGCCCTGCCGGAGAAAAAGGTCACGGCGATCGCCAATGCTTCGACCTATATCTGCCGCAACCGCAATAGTGCGGAAAACGGCAAGATTTCCGAACACGCCAAGGGCAATGCCGTGGATATTTCCACCATAGCCTTCGACAAGGGCGAGCCATTGGTGATGAAGCCGCGCGGCGAGGATGGAACGCCGGAGGGTGCCTTTCAGCGTGCGATTACAGCCACCGCCTGCCTGTTTTTCCGCACCGTTCTGTCCCCCGGCAGCGACGCCACCCATCAGGATCACCTGCATCTCGACGTGCTGGAACGAAAGGGTGACTATCTTTATTGCCGCTGACAAAAAAGGGCGACCCGAAGGCCGCCCCGACTGGAGTTCTTGTTTGAGACCTTGTTAGAACCTCTGGGTCAGAGAGATTTTGAAGGTGCGGCCCGGCTCGGAGTAATATTCATTCGCTTGCGAACCGGCGGTGCGCGCAGTGGCATAGTCGTAATACGTCTTGTCAAAGACGTTGTAGATGCCTGCGTTGATGCGGAGACCCTTGACCTGTTCGGGTTCGTACCATGCCGTCAGGTCTACGATGCCGTAACCCGGCGTCGCAAAATATGTTCTTTGACCGTTGGTGAGGATGTCCTTGCCGCGTCCGCCGTTAGCCGCGATCCAATCGATGCCGACACCCCAGGTTTCGGTGTCGTAAGCAGCGCTGATGACACCCTTCAGCGGTGAGACCGACTGGAGGAAGGTGTCATTGTCGAGGTTCTTGCCATTGGCATAGGCGAGGCCCCCGCGCAGGCTGAAGCCATTGTCGAAACGCACATGCGCCGAGAGTTCGGCACCGTAAATACGGGCACGGTCCAAATTGACGCCGCGCGTAATGCCGCCTTGACGGTAGTTGTTCAGATCATAACCGAGCGCTGCCGCCTGGCTTGCGGTGAGGCTGGTGGTTTCGATGAAGTTCTTATAGCGGTTGTAGAAGAGGTTGATGCGACCGCCGAGGTCCTCATCACCCAGGTTGGCGCCAATTTCGAAACCGTTGCTGGTTTCCGATTCAAGATTGGGATTGCCGAGCCGCAGGTAGGTGCCGGGGCCGCCGAAAACGCTATACAATTCGCCGGCGTTCGGTGCGCGGAAACCCATTGCCCATTGCGCGTACAGTTCCACCTTGTCGGAAACGTCATAACCTGCACGCAGCTTCGGGGAAACGGCCACGTCGTCGAACTCGCCCGGGAGTGCAGGGCGGTTGGTGTTGCGGGCATATTCCGATGTCATTTTGGGTGTGTGCTGCACCCAGTCGAAACGCAGGCCGGGGGTCAGCGTGAAGCCGCTTTGGCCGAAGCCGATCTCGTCATCGATATAAAAACCGATCCGGCTGCTATCCACCTTCGGCGTATCGGCCTGGTTGGTGTGGAGGTTCGCGCATGCCGCAAAAGCGCCGGTATAAGGCAGTCGGCAATTGTCGACGCCGGAGGAATATTGTTCAGAGGTGCTTCTCGAAAGGTCGAAGCCAAACGTCACGTCGTGATTAAGCTGGCCGGTCTCGAATTTCTTCTGCAGAGCGCCGACAAGGCCGAAGCTGTTTTCGTCGTAGTCGTTGAGGCGGCTGATATTGCCGACGACGGTTGTCGAGCGGTAGCCATTGTAGCCAGTTTCGCGGGACTGTTTCTGCCAGTAAAGCGACGCCCAGGAGCTGTCGAATAGACCATCCGTGCCGGTCGCATCATAGGAATAGTCAAGCGAGATGCGGTCGCGGGCCGTTGCGTTGTTGGTGAAATAAGCACCGGGCAGGTAGTTGTCGCGGGGACCCAGCACGGCAACCTGGTTGATTTTCGAGTTGGTGTCCCGGTCGCGGCGGAAACTTTCGGCCGTCACGCCGATGCGATGGCCGCCTTCCAGATCCTGGCGCAGCTTGAACAGAAGGTTGTGCTGATCGTAATCCGAGGGATCGGCTTTCGTGCGCGTCGGACCGTAGGAATCCACACTGCCGTTGGTTTTACGCTCCTTGCCCTTCTTGTAGCCGCCCTGGAACATGATCGAGGTATTCTCGATTTTCTTTGCTACTGCGACGGATGGCTCATAGCTGGTGTCGGCGCTGTCGAATGTGAATTTGGCTACGCCGCCCCAATCGCGGCCTTCCTGAATAAGGTCTTCGGGCTCCAGTGTCTGCAACCCGAGAACGCCACCGAGAGCGCCGGAACCGGCGCGGCTTGAATCTGCACCGCGCAGAACGTCGACTGCGGACAGCGACGAGAAGTTGAAGGAGTCCAGGCCGCCGGTCGCGCCGCGCGTGGCGTCGGACAGATACCGCACGGGAATTCCGTCAATGGTGGTCAGAACACGGTCGCCTTCGAGGCCGCGAATGTTGACGGCACCCGTGCTGCGGTTGAACGAGACGCCGGGCTGTGCGACGCGGCCCAGATCTTCGATGCTCGTGATCTGTTTCTTCTCGATCGTCGCGGCCGTCGTTTCCGTTGCAAGGGGGGTGTCGGCTACAGCGCTGCCACCCTTCACACGCTTGCCCTTGACCACGATCTTCTCGAGCGTGGTGGTGCCGTTCGCCTGCGACGCGGCGTCCTGCGCCCGCGCTGGCCCGGCAAGGGGCAGAAGAGACATGGCAGTGCACAAGAGCAGCGCGGAATGTGTGCGCGAGATGGACATAAAGTACCCCCGGGTAGGCGCGCGCATAAACCACGGCGCGCAAAAACGCGCCGCGCTTGCTGTCGCGGCTGAAACTGTTTTGAATTGTTACGGGCGAGCCGATAAGGGAGGACTAAAAAACATGACGATAACTGTCAACATATTATATATGACTTTTTACATCATGTTTTAAAGCATAACAGTGCGTTGCAAAAATGTGACGCTTCACCATGCCGCATGCAAAGCGCTGGATAGGGGGCGAAAACGCCGCCATGCGGCCAAAGTCCCGACATTGCCGCTTGCTAGGATATTCGCAGCCAGTTTACATGGCGAAAGAAAGAATGCCCAACAATAAACAGATCATTAATCGGATACGGAAATGAAGTCTCTTGAACTGCTCGTCGAGCGGATCATTCTCTCCAGCCGCTGGCTGCTCGTTGTATTTTATCTCGGGCTCGTGGCGGCGCTGGCGGTTTACGCCTTCTCCTTCACGCTCAAGTTCCTGAAGGTTGCGAAAAACGTTTTCACTTACGATGAAGCGGACATGATCCTTGCCATGCTCGGGCTGATTGATGCTGCGCTGGTTGCGAGCCTCATCGTGATGGTGATGATCTCCGGCTACGAGAATTTCGTCAGCCGCTTCGATCAGGCGGATGACGAGGTTTCGTTTCTGGGCAAGCTTGACTCGGGCAGTCTGAAAATCAAGGTCGCGTCGTCGATCGTGGCGATTTCGTCGATCCACCTGCTGCAGATATTCCTCAACGCCAGCCAGTATACGGACAGCCAGCTGATGTGGTTCACCATCATTCATCTGGCCTTTGTCGTCTCGGCGGTCATGCTCGGTTTTCTGGAAAAACTGATGGCGAAGCCAAAGGAAAAGTCTGAAAAGCCTGTGCTTTGATGAGGGTGGTCCGCTTGTTATGAAGGTCGAAACCGTGTCTGCCGAAGCCGTATGTTCCCTGCTCCGGGGTATCTCGCCCCCACTCGGTGGCGGCGCCTGAATGCTGAAGACGGAGCGCCAGGACAGCCTTTGCCGTGATCTGTCGGCTGCCGCCGACAGGCAGCAATGGCTGGTGGCGCTGCAGGCGGTCATGCAGGCTTTCGGTTATTCCCACGTGACCCTTCTGAGGTTGCCGGGTTTCGGCAACGCCCATGCCCTGCCGACGGTTGTGGAAAGCAGCCTGCCGGTCTGGGTCGTGAACGCGATGACCAAGAACGGTGCGCTCGGCGACTGTCCGGTCATCAAGCGCGGCGCTTCATCGATGATGCCGCAATATTGGTCGCTCGACGATGCGGAACTCGCCTGCGAAACGCTGGTGGAGGCGGGGTCATCGCTCAGCAGCATCGGCGTCACCTCCGGTCTCATGGTGCCGGTAAACGGCATGAACGGGTACCGCCATCTGATGAATTTCGCAGGTGATCGCGACGCCCTGTCGCAGGCGTCGCTGAACGAATTGGGCATGATCGCGCTGCATGCGCTGGAGGCCTATGACCGCCTTTGCCGCACAGGCTCCAAAGGCCCGTCGCCCCTGACGAAACGCGAACTCGAGGTGGTGCGCTGGACGGCGCAGGGAAAGACGTCGGTGGAGATCGCCGAGCTCCTGTCCATCTCTGAGCACACCGTCAACGCCTACATGAACAACGCCATGCGCAAGCTCGATTGCGTCAACCGAACGCAACTGGTGGCCAAGGCCATACGCCAGCGCCTGATAGACTGAGCCGGCGGCAAGGCCGGCTCCGTTACCTATCGGTCGAGTACGGAGCGGAGTTCGACGAGGTTCGAGCGCACCCGCAGAACGTAAAACCCCATGGTGGCAAGGTGCGACGGCATGATCCAGCCGCTTTCCTCGCCGTTGGAAATGATCGCCGGCTGGATGCGCAGGGCAGCGCGGGTCTGAAGCAGCGTGTCGTTCCACAGATTGGTCAGGTTGCGTTCGCGGATGACCTGCGCGAAGTCCGATCCTGCGGCGGAAAGCACGCCGTAATAGCCATAGAGCTGGCCATAGGCGAACCAGAAACGGTCGTCAGCACGGGTATCGAACCAGCCGCCATTATAGTTTTCCGAACGCTCGCGCAGGATGGCGGATGTTGAACCGATATCGCCGGCAATGCGGTCGATGAACTGGATGAGGTTGTCGGCACGGGTATCGAAGACGGCCTTGCAGGCGACAAGTTCGCCGTTGAAGGCCTGGAGGCTGCGAATGGCGGCGCGATAATAGCTTGGTGTCGGCGTCTTCGGGCCGAAGGGATCAAGGCCGAAATACCAGGAATATTCGCTGAACTGCATGTTGCCACGCGCTTCCTGGAGATTGTTGTTGATGCCGGAGGTTCCGCGAACACGGCCGAGCGTATCCACCAGTTCCACCGAGGTACGGCGCACCGCCTGGTTCACGCCGCGCTGGAAGGACGCCTTGTTGTCGAGAAACGGCGTGCTGTCCCAGTCCATGCCGAAGAGGCCGAGACGATAGAGCAGCATGGAGGAAATCCACGCGTTCTGATTGACGTTGAAATCGGTAAGATCGGCAGCGGCATCAACGATGGCAGAGCGCTGGCACACCGGCGCGGAGGTGTTTGCGGCAGCACCGGTTGCCCCGGCGGCGGCAGCCGGGGTCGCGGCCGGCAATTCCTGTCCGGGCGGCACGGTGCGTTCGGCAAGCTTGTACCGGGAAATGTAATCCGGGTCGAAATTGCTCCAGACCTGCGTCTGCCAGACGAAATATCCGTAGAAGCCGGCAAGGAGAATGAGCACCAGAGCGATCGGGCCCTTGATGATCCAGTTGCGGCCGCTGTACCAGCCGTGGGCGGCCATGAAAGGCCACAAAAGCCAGGCGACGACGAGACCGGCGGCCCTGCCGATGGCGCTGAAGGCTGCCTGAATCAAAGCGGTGATCCGGTCGATCATGTCGTCATGGTCTCCTCTGCCCGTGGGGCTGGATGCCGGAAGGAACCCGTGGCTGCGCCACTCGTCCCCGGCACTTCATCAATCCGCGGTCATCTACTGTCCTGCAGATATGTCCCGCTTACCCGGGATACAACATGATTGCGAAACTTTTCTCAACCTGTGGTCCGCGCCGGGCGTTCCGGTATTTGCAGCAGGCTTAACCGAACATCACCGGCCGCGGACACTTCAGGATGTTGCTAGAGGCCGAGCTTGGCGATCTCTGCGTCCAGCCGGTCCCGCGCCTTTTTCGGCAGCTTGCCGTTCCTGACGGCGTCCAGATTGGCCGGCGCGGCATCACCGACAACGACGAGCGCGACCATGCCCATGCCGAGATGCGGCGTGCATTTGATGACGTAGGCGCCTTCCTTGTCGACGGTCACCTTCACCGTCTCGTTCATCTTGCCCTTGAAGTCGGCGACACCCTCCGGGATCATTTCCTTGACGGCTGCCGCATCATGGCCCTTGTCCACCGGGACGAAGGTGATGACATCGCCGATGGCTGCCTTGACGGTTGCCGGTTCAAAGACCATCGCCTGGCCGTCGCTGCCCTTGTTGAGCATCTTCACCTCGATTTCGGCCGACAAGGCGGGAAAGGCAAAGAGGCCGGCTGCTATGGCGAGGCTGGCAATTCTGGCAGTTTTGTTGTGCATATCTTTTGCTCCTGGGAGAAAGCACATCCACGCGAATGTGTCTTCGCGGTCTTAGCGCAGGAGCCAGAAGACCATCCTTGCGAAAAATCAAATGCGGCAACCGGACGCAGGGTTAGAGTGTTTCCGGACGGAACCGGGGGCTTCCTGGAAATACTCTATTCGCCCTTGACGGTTTCCACCCAGTGGTGGCGGCAGAAGGACACATATTTTTCATTGCCGCCGACATCGATCTGCGCGCCTTCCCTGACGACATTGCCCTGGTTGTCGAAACGGGCGACCATCGTCGCCTTGCGGCCGCAATGGCAGATGGTGCGGATTTCGCGAAGCTCGTCGGCAATGGCGAGCAGTTCCCTGGAGGCCGGAAAGAGCTTGCCCTGAAAATCCGTTCGCAGGCCGTAGGTCATGACCGGAATGTTCAACCGGTCGGCAATTCCGGCAAGCTGCCAGACATGGTGTTCGGACAGGAAGTTGGCTTCATCGACAAAAACACAGGCGACCGGCGCTTCGGCGTGCAGGGCCGATACTTCGGCGAAAATATCGGTGGTGTCATCGAAGGTTCGCGCGTCGGAAGACAGGCCGATGCGCGAGGCGACCCGGCCAACGCCGGCCCGGTCATCGAAGGCGGCCGTGAAAATCAGCGTGCGCATGCCGCGCTCCTGATAATTGTAGGAAGCCTGCAGCAGCATGGTCGATTTGCCGGCGTTCATCGCTGCATAATTGAAATAGAGTTTTGCCATTATCCACTCCCGGAGCGCTTTCGCGTCTTTTCGACGCCTTGCAGCAATGCTCCAACCTATTGAATCGGCACATCGCGCCTCACGGAATCGATTCCGGTCTATGAGCGGATGCTGCATTGTGCGTCTTTTGACGGCGAAGAAGCGGGTTGAAAAGTGCCGGAGCAGGAAAAACACAGATTTCCGCAACCCGTCATTTCCGGCGCTGCACGGCTGAAACCGCCTATTTTCACCGTTGTGTCGCAAACGGTGCGCCAAAGCACGCAAATGCACGCGAGTTGATTGTGTCCGGCAGATATTGATAATGGCAAGGGAACGAAAAAACAGGGAGCAAGCGAATGTTTGCAAATAGAAGTCGCTGTCTGGCCTTGGCCGCAGCAATCTCCTCCATGACGTTCAGCGCGGCCGGTGCCGCGGAGCCGGCAAGTTGCGGCACGGTGCGTTTCTCCGATGTGGGCTGGACCGACATCACCGCGACGACGGCAACCGCCACGGTGCTCCTGAAAAGCCTGGGCTATGAAACCGACGTCAAACTTCTCTCGGTGCCCGTTACCTACACATCGCTGAAGAACAAGGATATCGACGTCTTCCTCGGCAACTGGATGCCGACCATGGAAGGCGATATCGCGCCTTATCGTGCGGACAAGTCGGTCGAGACGCTGCGTGAAAACCTGACGGGTGCGAAATATACGCTTGCGACCAATGCCAAGGGCGCCGAACTCGGCATCAAGGATTTCAAGGACATCGCAGCCCATAGCGGCGATCTCGGCGGCAAGATCTATGGCATCGAGCCCGGCAATGACGGCAACCGCCTGATCCTCGACATGGTGGCCAAGGACACGTTCGGGCTGAAGGCCTTCGAAGTTGTCGAATCGTCCGAGCAGGGCATGCTGTCGCAGGTCGCGCGGGCGGAAAAATCCGGGGAGCCGATCGTCTTCCTCGGCTGGGAGCCGCATCCCATGAATGCGAATTTCAAGCTGACCTATCTGACCGGCGGCGACGAAGTCTTCGGTCCCAATCTCGGCGGCGCGACGATCTACACCAATGTCCGCAAGGGTTACGTCGAGGAATGCCCGAATGTCGGCGTTCTTCTCAAAAACCTGCAATTTTCCCTGCCCATGGAAAACGAAATCATGGGCAAGATCCTGAATGACGGTCTGGAAGGCGAAGCTGCCGCAACCGCCTGGCTGAAGGCAAATCCGGCCGCGATCGAGCCGTGGCTCGCCAATGTCAAGACCAAGGACGGCAGCGTTGATGCCTTGCCCGCCGTCAAGAAGGCCCTGGGCCTTTAAGCCGCAAGACTATGCATGACTGCGTCCGGCCTGTGCGACAGGCCGGACTGCAGCTGGAAATAACGATGCCCATGCGTGATCTCAGCCGGCGAATTTGTCGCATCGCAGGTCACGCGCCAGCACCGCGCCCGGCAGCCCCGCTGCCGGCCGTCGTTTCTGCATTTGTTTGACGAAAGGTATTTTCTTACCGTGGAATGGCTCAGCGCTCTTGAAAACCGCCTGCCCGTCGGCCGATATGCCAAGGAGGCCATTGACTGGCTGACCGGCAATCTCGCTTTTTTCTTCGATTGGCTTTCCTTCATTTTCCAAAGCGTCATCAATGCCCTGCTTTTTGTTTTGCAGGCGCCGCATCCGCTCGTCATCGTCGCGATCCTGACGGCTCTTTCGGCCTGGACGCGCCGCTCGGTCGGCATGCCTGTCTTCACGGCGCTCGGCCTTCTGCTCATCATCAATCTCGGCTACTGGAAAGCGACGACGGAAACGCTGGCGCTGGTTATTGCCGCGAGCGCCGTGTGCATGATCATCGGCATACCGCTCGGCATATTGGCGGCGCGGCGCAAGTGGATTTATGCCGGCATGCGCCCGGTACTGGACCTGATGCAAACCATTCCGACCTTCGTCTATCTCATCCCGGCGCTGGTACTTTTCGGTCTCGGCATGGTTCCGGGGCTGATCGCCACCGTTATCTTCGCCATACCGGCACCCGTGCGCCTTACCCGTCTTGGCATCGTCTCGACGCCGCCGGCACTGGTGGAAGCGGCCGTTGCCTTTGGCGCGACACCATCACAGGTGCTGCGTAAAGTGGAGCTTCCCTTCGCCGCGCCACAGATCATGGCGGGTCTTACCCAGACGATCATGCTGTCGTTGTCGATGGTGGTCATTTCCGCCCTCGTCGGCGCCAATGGCCTTGGCGTGCCGGTGGTGCGTGCATTGAACACCGTCAACATTGCCATGGGCTTCGAAGCCGGGTTGTGCATCGTCATACTGGCGATCGTTCTCGACCGGCTGTTCCGCCTGCCCGGCGCGGAGGATGACCTATGAGCGACGCCATCATCTTCGGAAATGTCGATATCATCTTTGGTGACCGGCCCGATGCGGCGCTGCCCATGATAGACCGGGGCAGCACGCGTGACGAGATCAACACCGAGACCGGGCTGGTTCTCGGCGTCGCCAACGCCTCGCTCTCAGTGAAGGAAGGCGAAATCCTCGTGCTCATGGGGCTTTCCGGTTCCGGCAAATCGACGCTGCTCAGGGCCGTAAACGGTCTTGCACCCGTGGTGCGCGGCAATGTCGGCGTGAAGACCAAGTCCGGCTATGTCGACCCCTATCGCTCGACCGCAAAAGCGCTGCGCGACCTGCGCATGCACACGGTGTCCATGGTGTTTCAGCAATTCGGCCTTCTGCCCTGGCGCAACGTTGCCGATAATGTCGGTTTCGGGCTTGAGCTTTCCGGCGTGCCGGAAGCCGAGCGCAAGCGCATGGTGGCCGAGCAGCTGGAACTGGTGAACCTGTCCGCCTGGGCCGACCGGAAGGTGGGTGAGCTTTCGGGCGGCATGCAGCAGCGCGTGGGGCTGGCGCGGGCCTTTGCCACCGGCGCGCCCATTCTCCTGATGGACGAGCCGTTCTCGGCGCTCGACCCGCTCATCCGAAGCCGCCTGCAGGACGAGCTTCTGGAATTTCAAAGCCGGCTGAAGAAGACCATCCTCTTCGTCAGCCACGATCTGGACGAGGCCTTCCGCATCGGCAACCGCATCGCCATGATGGAAGGCGGGCACATCATCCAGTGCGGCACACCGCAGCAGATCGTCAAGCAGCCGGCCACGCAATATGTCGCGGATTTCGTGCAGAACATGAACCCGATCTCCATGCTGACCGCCGCCGACGTGATGAAGCCGGGTGTGGATGAGCGGAACGGCCGCCTGAATGTGGCCGCCACCGCCCGCCCGTCGTCACCGCTGATCGACATCCTCGATGCGCTGGCGAAACATTCCGGTGCGATCGGCGTCGTCGACAATGGCGCGATCGTCGGCACGATTTCAGCGGATGAAGTTGTAGCCGGCCTGACGCGCCACCGTAAAAAATAATATTGTATCCGTCTGGGAATGAGAAAGGGCCTTCCGACATGGAGGGCCCTTTTTGTGTTTCAGGTGTTTCTTGCCGTAAAAAGCTATACCTTCCTACGGTAGCAAAGAATATTTTTGATATCATAAGTTATGCATGAAAATAATTACTAATAAAAATCATATTGCAAACTTAGAGAAAATTGCGCAAAGTTAATCTAGATTCTGTTGCTCGCTGCTAAATTTAAGGTGGTAAAAGATTGCGGCCCTAAAATCCGGCATTGGGAATCAAGATTTCGACGCTCAACTTTTGATCGTTTGTTGCTTATAAATACTGCCGCTAATACATATCTTTATTGCTAGATTGACAAAAAACAGGCAAAAAGCTGATAATTTGGTCACAGTGTCTTAAGTAAATAACCAGTGAAGAATAGTCTTTGAAAGGGACACGATATAAGCAAGATTTAGGTATATACAACGTATCCACCGAATTATAAAAACACCTTTTGGAACACCTATAATAGCCACCATGACCGTCTTTTTGACTGTCATCAGGAGACTTGAGCGTATGGATAACCAATCTCTGTCGGAACATAGCATCGCCGCTGCAGACTTGCTCTCAGCGATGGCGAATCCCAAGCGCCTGATGATCTTATGTACGCTGGTGGATACGGAAGTGCCGGTCGGTGTTCTCGCCTCACAGGTTGGTCTCAGCCAGTCCGCTCTCTCGCAGCATCTTTCGAAATTGCGTGCGCAGCGGCTGGTGAAGACACGACGGGATGCGCAGACCATCTATTATTCCAGCAATTCCGAATCCGTCAAAAAGATCCTCGCTTCCCTCGAGGAAATTTATTGCCAGGCGCAGAAGAGCAGCAAGACCGCCGCCTGATCCCACGGCCATATTTCAAGGCCCGGCGGCCTCAATCCGTTGAAACCGGCGCACGACGCCGGTTTTTCGTTTTCTGGCCCACCGTCCGCATTGGGCCGGGAAAAATGATCAAACGACAAAGAGAGATGGGGCCTTCGGCCGGCGCTGTCTTCAGGGTTGTGAGGCGGCCAGCATCTGCTGCTTGAGCCGGCTCGCCGCTGCGGCATAACCGCCGTCCGCGCCGTCCACGAAATGCATGTGGTCCTTCGATAGCGGGGAGGGCACGATGCATGTCATCAATGCGGCGTCCTGCTCGTGCAAGCCAAAATAACAGGTTCCGGAGAGGCGGCCCAATTCCAGCCGCGCGCGGATTTTTTCAAGCCGGGTGACGTCTATATCCACCGTCATCTTCAGGCCGTCATCGAATTTCCTGAAATCGGTGTTGCTGGCCACAGAGCGCCTGTAGCGATCCGCGTTGAAACGTCCGAGCGACAATCCCGTCAAGCCGAGGAGATTGACGAGGAAGCTTTCGCCGAGAATGCGAAGCGAGCGGCGCATCTTGCCCCAGCTATCGTGATAAGCCGCACCTGCCCGGGCTTCGAGACCGAGCCCTTCCCGCACGAAGCCGAGTTTCGGCCCATCCTCCGGCACGGGATGGCCATGTCTTGCATCCTGTTCAGCCAGATCGACAAGATCGATGACGAGTTGGCGGAATGCAGGCATATCCCGCGAGGGGCCCGGCACGGCAATGACCGACACCACCTTGCCATGGGTCGCCGGAATGGGGTTCCAACGGCAGGAAAGGCCGGTCAGGTCCGGCCGCCCGCCCGCGGCAGCGGCGGGCAGGGTGTATTGCCCTTCCTTCATCCGTGCTTCCGCCCAGCTGTTGCCGCCGCCCGAAAACATCGCATAGGAGACGTCCTCGCTTGCCTGGAAGCGGGCGACGCGAATATCGAAGCCGTTCTTGCGGATGTCCTCTATCGGAACCAGCGCTACCCGCATTGCAAGGCTGAGGTCATCCTTCACCCAGCGCTGCACATTGGAAAGCGCGGCGCCTGCGACCGGGAGCCCATCTGGCGGCACCGCAACGGCGGCGCCATCGCCGCCGAAGACGAAGGGCAGGTCATGGCGCCCAAGGCTGTTGGAGATGCTTGAAATGACGGCGGCGCCCGCCATGTTGACGGCCTTGTATCTGCCGGTGCCGATCGCCGAAGTCGAATCGATGATGTCGGCAATCGCCAGCGCCCATCCCGGCGGCAGGGCGCGATAATGCGCCGGGTCGGCCACATCTTCAAAATGCCGGAAGACGGGCAGGCCCGTCAGAAATTCGTCGTCTGCTGCGATCATGGCGTATTATCTCTCAGCGGCGGCCAAACGCAACGCATTTACGCTATGGCGATCCGCCGTTCAAACGACGCGATCATGGCCGGCTTCGCGATTGATTTACCGGGAATAGACCTTATCCAGCAAAGGTGACTTGCATAAATCATCAAACCTTCCGTATGAGTTGAGTTGAAGGCTCGGAATTCAAACATGGAACGGGTTTTCGCCGGGAGGCGTCCGATAGTTTCACTCGGTCGACGCCCAAGGCGCTCATCGGGGCTGAGACCCCCTATCCAAGGAGACACCAGGATGAAACTGAAGACATTGACCAGCGTGACGCTCGCAGCGTCCTTCGCATTCGCACCACTTGCCCATGCCGAAATCGTCATCGGCCTGATTGCGCCTCTTACCGGTCCTGTCGCTGCCTATGGCGACCAGGTCAAGAACGGCGCTCAGACGGCAGTCAATGAAATCAACAAGAAGGGCGGCATTCTCGGAGAACAGGTCGTCCTGAAGCTTGCCGATGACGGCGGTGAGCCGAAGCAGGGCGTTTCCGCTGCCAACCAGCTCGTCGCCGAAGGCATTCATTTCGTCGTCGGTCCGGTGACATCAGGCGTTGCCATTCCGGCATCGGATGTCTTTGCTGAAAACGGCGTCCTGATGATCACGCCGACGGCGACCGCGCCGGGCCTGACGAGCCGTGGCCTTGCCAACGTCTTCCGCACCTGCGGCCGTGACGACCAGCAGGCAGAAGTTGCAGCGAAATACGTGCTTGGCAACCTCAAGGACAAGAAGATCGCCATCATTCACGACAAGGGCGCTTACGGCAAGGGCCTGGCGGATGCCTTCAAGACGACGCTGAATGCCGGTGGCGTTACCGAAGTTCTCTATGATGCCCTGACGCCTGGTGAAAAGGATCTCGGCGCGCTGACGGCCCGTCTGAAATCCGAAAATGTCGACATCGTCTATTTCGGCGGCTACCACCCGGAAGCCGGTCTTCTGGTGCGCCAGCTGAACGATATCGGCGCGAAGGCTGCCGTTATCGGCGGTGACGGCCTCTCGAACAGCGAGTTCTGGAACATCGGTTCGAAGGCTGGCGAAGGCACGATCTTCACCAATGCTTCCGACGCCCTGAAGAACGACGATTCCAAGGCTGCCGCCGAGGCGCTGAAGGCTGCCAACATTCCGGCTGAAGCCTTCACCCTTAACGCTTACGCCGCCGTCGAAGTGCTGAAGGCCGGCATCGAAAAGGCTGGAAGCGCCAAGGACTCTGAAGCGGTCGCCACGGCTCTGAAGAGCGGCGATGCTTTCGCAACGGCAATCGGCAAGGTCACCTATGGCGAGAATGGCGACCTGTCGTCGCAGGCCTTCTCGCTCTACAAGTGGCAGGACGGTAAGATCGTCGCAGCCGAATAAGGCGATAAGTACCGGCCGCACCTGTTGCGGCCGGTACCGTTTCTGCTGCCTGGAAAAGGATATGCAGAATGGGCAACGACCACAACGCCCCGGATGCGCGCGCAACGGGCACCGAAGACCGTCCGGAAATCGGATTTGCGCAGATATTCCCGATCCTCAGGATTTTCGACGAGGCCAAGGCACGGGAATTCTACGTCGATTTTCTCGGTTTCAAGGTGGACTGGGAACATCGTTTCGGTGAGAACTTTCCGCTCTATATGCAGGTTTCCCGGGCTGGAATGGGGCTCCACCTCAGCGGCCATCACGGCGACGCGACGCCCGGTTCCAACATCTTCGCCACCATGCAGGGCGTTCACGCCTTTCAGAAGGAACTGGCTGGAAAAGACTATCGCTTCCTGAAGCCGGGGGTAGAAGAACTGCCATGGGGTGATGTGATGGAAGTCACCGACCCATTCGGCAACCGCATCCGTTTCTGCGAACAGAAAAGCGAGAAGTGACGTCTTGGGACGTGACCTTCTGGGTCTTGACCTTGGCGGCGGTTTGAACGATAGAAAACGCAAATAACGAACCGCGTGCACGGAAACCCGTGCGCGCGGTTCGTGCGTTTTGGCAGTCGGTTCTGCAATTCGTTCGCATCCGCACGGGGGGCAAAAATGAACAGTGAAGGCAATGCACTGGTAAGGAAGCTCGCATTCTGGGGCATTCCACTTTCTTTCGGCGTGCTGGGTCTCAAGCTCGTGGCCTGGTGGGTCACGGGGTCGGTGGCGCTGCTGTCCGATGGTCTGGAATCGACCGTCAATGTGGTCGCGGCCTTCATTGCCTATTTCGTCATTCGCTACGCGCAGAAGCCTGCTGACGACGATCACCAGTTTGGCCACCATAAGGCTGAATATATCTCCGCCGTCGTGGAAGGCGTGCTGATCGTCGTTGCCGCACTTCTGATCGTACAGGAAGCCTGGGGCGGTCTCTTCAATCCAAGGCTGCCGGAAGCGCCGGTTCTCGGTCTCGCCATCAACGCGACGGCGGGCGTCATCAACGCCGTCTGGGCCACGACCCTGATCCGCGTCGGCAGAAAATATGCTTCGCCGGCGCTTGCGGCCGACGGTCATCACATCATGTCGGATGTTGTGACGTCTGCGGGCGTTCTTGTCGGCCTCGTTCTTGCCCTTCTGACGGGTTATGCCATTCTCGACCCGCTGCTCGCCATTCTCGTGGCCATCAACATTCTGTTTCAGGGTTCCAAGGTCATTCTGCATTCGCTTGGCGGGCTGATGGACCGGGCGGTGGAGCCGGAGGAGGACGAGGCGATCAAGAAGGCGATCGCCGAGAATTCGGGTGGCGTCATTGGCGTACATGACCTCAGGACGCGCCGCGCCGGCTCGGCCGCCTTCATCGATTTTCACGTCGTTGTTCCCGCAACGATGACGGTGCGGGCGGCGCACGATATTTGCGACCGCCTTGAAGATGCCATAAGGGACGTCATACCGGGCGCAAGCCTTGCCATTCACGTCGAGCCGGAAGGCGAAAAGGCGCATGGCGTCAAAGTGATTGTTTGAATAAGCAGGAGTTTTCCATGTCCGTGACGGATGTTTCCGGCCTGTCGCAGCTGGGCACGAAGGTCGATACGCCCGAGAGCCCGGAAAAGGCCATTCTCGAGAAGGTGCCGAACGGCAATGCCGGCACCGATTACGTGGTGCGTTTCACCGCGCCCGAATTCACCTCGCTTTGCCCGATGACCGGCCAGCCGGATTTCGCCCATATCGTCATCGACTATATTGCCGGCGATTTTCTGGTGGAATCGAAGTCGCTGAAGCTTTTCCTGCAATCCTTCCGCAATCACGGCGCATTCCACGAGGATTGCTCGGTCTATATTGCGAGGCGGCTAGTGGAGCTGTTGCAGCCGAAATGGCTGCGGATCGGCGCCTACTGGTATCCGCGCGGCGGCATTCCGATCGACGTCTTCTGGCAGACCGGACCGGTGCCCGAGGGCGTGTGGCTGCCGGATCAGGGTGTCCCGACCTATCGCGGCCGTGGCTGATCCGGCTTTTCAGAAAGCTTAACGTTCAGGCGAACGAACCGTCGTCGCCTGAATCGAAATCCGCATCGTCGGCGCTGTCGTCGGCATCGGCCTGCTGGATATCGTCATCATTGTTGTTCTGCGGGCTCGCGCCGTCGCCATAATAATTATTGATGACGGTTTCCTCGACCGGGGCATTGCCCGCGGCATTGCTCCCGCCAAAGGGAGAGCCGAGCCCAAGCGACGACATGTGGCTGCCGAAAATTCCGCTCAACGAGTTGGCAAGCAGCATGCCGCCGGCAACGCCGGCTGCGGTGCCGAGTGCGCCCTGCAGAAAGCCGCCACCGGACGAGCGTCCGAATGCTGCCGGCTGCTGGCTCCAGGGGCCGGCCGGTTGCTGACCGGCGGGTGAGCCCCAGGGACCAGCCGTCTGGCCGGCGGTGTCGTTACGCCAGGAAGTTTGCGTGGTCGGCGCGGCGGGCGTCGGTGCAGGTGGCTGCGGCTGGCCGGTGCCGAAGATGGAACTCAGAAAACCGCCCTGTGCGGCCGCCTGCGGGGCGGCATTGCCGCTTTCCAGCGCATGGATGCGATCTTCGAGCTGCTTGATGTGGGCTGCCGCCGCTTCCAGACCCTTTTCCTGAACGATGACCGCCTGGGCGAGATAATAGGGGGCTGCGGGCTGATCGCGCACGGCGTCTGCGATCAATGTTTCCGCCTCGCGGTCACGCGGGGTGGCGGATGCGGTTCTGGTCCTGTCGAACAGGCTTTTGAGAAGCTGGCTTTCTTCCGGTGACATATGATGCCTCCTTACCGTGAAGCGAAAATCCACGATAAGGAGGTAGGCCTCAATTCCGGCTTTTCAAAGCGGTCCGAATTTTAAATTTCGGTAATGATCGTCAGCCGCCGAAGGCGAGCGACAGGCCCGCAATCGCCGTCAGAGCGCCGACGGTGCGGCTTGCCACCGAACCGAAACGGGCAATGCCGAGGCCGAGTGCGATGCCAGCCAGATGCAGGAGGGCTGTGGCGATCATGAAGCCGATGCCGAATTGCCAGGCGCCCGCGCTGCCGAGCTCACCACCATGGGCGTGGCCATGGAAAAGTGCGAAGGCACCAACGACCGCGGCTGCTGCTGCGGTGGGAAGCCTTGCCGCCATGGCAACCAGCAGACCAAGGCCGATGACGGAGGCCAGAATTGCGGGTTCGACAAAGGGAAGGCCTACCCCATAAACCGCCATCAGGAAGCCCACGGCCATGGTGCCGACGAAGGCGGATGGCACGATCCACAGCGCCTTGCGGTCGCCCTGGGCCACGGCGATCTGCGAGGCCCAGATGCCGACGGCGACCATCGCCAGAATGTGGTCCGCGCCGAAAAAGGGGTGGGAAACACCGGCCATGAAGGAACCGTGTTCTTCCGGGTTCAGATGGGCGAAAGCGGGCAGGGTGGTAACGCCCAGTGCGGCGGCAGTGAGGCTTAGTCTTTTCAGCATGGTTCCCTCTTTTGATTGTCGCCGCCGGTATGGGAATCTTGGGGTTTCCAGCAACAGCGGCACTGCAATGAGGAGCCGACGATATCGCGAATGGCGAGACGCTGTCCATGCGTCATCTGCCGGGGGTAATGTTTATTGTTCAGGCGCAAACCTTGCCTTTTTCTCTCATTGCCTTACGTAACAAGTCGCACTATGTCCGAAGGGCATGCACGAATTACGCTGGAGAGAGCCGTTGATGAACGAAGACGAAGACGACAAGAGCAAGGAACTGCCGATCGGCAAGGAAACGGAAGCGAATCTTTTCAAGTCGCGTTCGATCTTCATCTATGGTGGCATCACGCAGGAACTGGCGCAGAAGGTCTGCACGCAGCTCGTGGCCCTTGCCGCCGCCAGCGACGACGACATTCGCGTTTACGTCAATTCGCCGGGCGGCCATGTCGAATCGGGTGATTCCATCCATGACATGATCAAGTTCATCAAGCCGAAGGTCTATATCATCGGCACGGGCTGGGTCGCCTCCGCCGGCGCGCTGATCTATGTATCGGTGCCGAAGGAACGCCGCCTTTGCCTGCCGAACACCCGCTTCCTGCTGCACCAACCCTCCGGCGGTACGCGCGGCATGGCATCCGACATCGAAATCCAGGCTCGCGAAATCATCAAGATGAACCAGCGCCTGATCAAGATCTTCTCCAAGGCCACCGGCCAGAGCGAAGAAAAGATCGCCAAGGATATCGATCGCGATTACTGGCTGGGCGCGGAAGAGGCCAAGGATTACGGCCTCGTCGGCAAGATTGTCGAGAGCCAGTCGGAAGTTTGAGCTTTCGAGTTTTAAATTGAGAAAGCCCGCATCGGTGGAAACCGGTGCGGGCTTTTTCCATTCTGGCCTGTAAATATGCTCAATGCAGGCCGGTATGCGTCATTTCATCATGTCGCAGGCCTTCATCATGTCGGCCTTTTTCATCTTGTCCATTTCCATGCCGGCCTTGTGCATGCAGTCCTTTTTGCTTGCCATGGACATGCCGTCCTTCTTCATCGGCTCCATCTTCATGGTGTCGCTGTGCATCGTGTCTTTCTTCATCGCATCGGGTTTCATGCTGTCGGCGTGGGCGATGCCTGCGAAAGACAGTGCGGACAGCATGGAAGCGGTGGCGATGGCGGCAAAAATGCGGGTCATGAAGGGTCTCCTCTGGACGTCGTTGTATGTCCGCCGGCATTGTGCCGGGGCTCACGATTGTCCATTCGGTCGGGAACGGCCCATTGTTACGACTTCACGCGCTTGTGACGTGATATTTGGGCGAGATTTTTTTCAAGCCATTGTGTAACAATATCCTGCGGACTGCGAATAACCCGATAGTGACGATGACAGGCAGCCTTTCGGAAGAAACATTGAAAATGCTGATGCTGCGTTCCCTCGACGGGGACGAAAGCGCTTACAGGCATTTGCTTCATGCCTTGCGCAGGCTGCTGATCGCCTATTACGGCCATCGCATGTCGTCGGCATCCAGAGGCGATGTGGAGGATCTTGTCCAGGAAACTCTGCTGTCGCTTCACGCCAAAAGGGAGACCTATGATCGTGCGAGGCCGTTTACGGCCTGGTTCTTTTCGATAGCGCGCTACAAGCTCATCGACCACTATCGAGGCAGGGGCGCGCGTGCGCTGACCGAAGTCGAGCTTGATGACACGCTTGAGGCGGAATCGTCCGTCGATGCGGTTACGGCGCGCATGGATGTCGAGCGGTTGCTCGATGATCTGCCGGAGCGGCAACGCGACCTTATTCGCAGGGTGAAGCTCGAGGGGCAGTCGATCGCCGAAGCGGCGGAAAAATCCGGCCAGACCGAGCTTGCGGCAAGGGTCGGCATTCACAGGACACTGAAAATCCTGGCGGCAAAGTTGCGGGGAGACACGTGAGAAAGACGGATGACATCATTGACCAGCTGGCGGGGGATCTGAAGCCCGTACCGGCTTTTGCGCTTGAGCGCAGGCTGGCGCTTGCCGCCGTGCCGGCGATCTTCGTTTCGCTGCTGCTGATGCTCTTCATTCTCGGGCTACGTGGCGATATGGATGCTGCCCTGACCGAAGTGGGGTTCTGGATCAAGTCCGCCTACAACGCCTTGCTGGCTATAATTGCTTTCGTCGCTGTCAGACGCCTTGCCCGTCCTGACGGTGAAAGCGGCTGGCTGTTCGCTTGGCTTGCGGTGATTTTCGTTGCGATGGCAGCGATAGCGCTGGTCCAGCTGGGGTTTGCACTGCCGGGCAATTATGGTGCGCTTATTATGGGGTCATCCGCGCTGCATTGCCCGTTTCTGATCGTCGCCTTCGGGCTTCCCATCTTCCTGGCGAATTTTTCGGTTCTCAAGCGCTCCGCTCCCGCTGATCCTGCGCTTGCGGGTTTTGTCGCGGGTATTGCGGCGGGTGCGGCCGGAGCCTGGGTCTATTCGTGGTTCTGCACCGAAAACGGCATGGCCTTCGTGCTGATCTGGTATTCGCTGGGCATTCTTCTGACCGGACTTATCGGCGCCTTTGCCGGTTCACGCCTTCTGCGCTGGTGAAGGGCGCATCCTTTGCCACATCGCCTCGTTTGCCGATGCCGGCCCGGACGTCGTCCCGAGCCGGCATTGTCTTTTCACGGGTTTCACTGACCCAGGTTGGCGGGGATTGCGAATGCAGCAAACTGGGTGAACTGCTTGCCCGGATTGAAATTGTCGTCAGAGGCAATGACGAAAAGCTGTTTGCCGTCCACCACCGGTCCGAATGCGAGGCTCTCGATATTGTCCACATCGAGACCGAAATCGCCTTCGTTGATTTCGAACCATGGTGTTTTCGATACGGGGCGCATATTCGCTGCATCGATCTTGTCCTTGCCGAGAATGTTTTCGGCGCCGGACAGATCGACTATGAAAAAGCGGATATGGTTGCCGACGCCGGAGGCGAAATTGCGCTCCACGGCGACGAAACGGCCATCCGGCAGGGCCGCAAGGGCGGAGAGACCGTTATCGTTATATTTCGGCTCGGCGGCCGTCGGGGTCTTGGAGATCGCTTCGGTGACATAGACATGTTCGGCGACGGGTTTCAGCGTCGCGGTGTCGATGACGAGAATACGCGCCGGGCTGCCGGCCTGCGGTGTCGCCTTCTGACCGTCCTGGGTCAGCGCATTTTCCGTGGCGGCGATGAGCTTGCCGGATGCGAGGCTCAGCCCTTCGAAGCCGAGATTGTTCTGAACGCCTTTGGTCTTCGCGTCGTTGACGAGGTAGGCATCGGGCAGCTCCAGCCGCTTGACGTTGCCGCCATCGAGGTCCGAAACATAAATTGCCGGCTGGTTTTTCAGGTCGCGTTCCGAGGACCAGTAAAGCTTGCCGCCCTTGCGGTCGAGCGCGATGCCTTCCGCATCGATACCCTGCGGTGCGAAGGCCGCCCCGGTCTCGTCCTTCAACTCGCGCGTGGCGGCGATGTTCAGCGTGACGACGCCTTCCGTCACGGCCAGTTCCAGCTCGTAATAGCGGGCAGGGCCTTTTTCGACGCGATCATCGGAGATGGCGAGATAGCGACCGGTTTCGCTGTCGAAGGTCAGATCGGAAATGCCGCCAAAGGTGACGCCATTGATGGAAAGGCCGGAAGGCACGACGATCTGCCCCAAAAAGCTTGGTGCCGGCGGGGTTTGTGCTGCGGCCGGAAGGGCAGCGAAACAGAAAGTGGCGATGGTGATGATGCGAAACATGGAGACGACCCCTGTTGTGGCGAATGCCCTGTCGTGACGACTGCCCAGAGGATTAGCGTGCTGCCGCTAAACTTTGATGACGTTTTCCATGCCGCCGTACCTGAAGTCTGGCACCTCATCTTGCCAAGCAGCTTCTTTTTTGATCCTGAATGATATCAATGCTTCATCCAAAACGTGCCGCCATCTTCGGATTCGCGCTCCACGTTTTGAGTTTCGTTTTCTGCCTGTCGCCAGTGCATAGCGCTTTATGTCTTCCGCGACAGCCAGCAGGCCGTAGAGTGCTTTTATGCTGAGAGATTTTTCCGTCCAGAGCCTGTTCATGGGATGCCTGACCGCCTTTGTCGGCTTCGCCAGTTCCTTCGCTGTCGTGTTGCAGGGCCTCAAGGCTGTCGGCGCGACGGATTTCGAAGCGGCCTCCGGGCTGATGGCGCTTTCGGTGGCGATGGGGGTTTGCGCCATCGCACTTTCCGTCGCCACCCGGCTTCCCATCAGCATTGCATGGTCGACGCCCGGAGCAGCGCTTCTGGCAACCACCGGCGTGATCGAGGGCGGCTTTCAAGCCGCCGTGGGCGGGTTCATCATCTGCGCGATATTGATCATCATTGCCGGCCTGTTCAGGCCGCTCGGAAGGGCGGTTGCCTCCATTCCCGCGCCACTTGCCAATGCCATGCTGTCAGGGGTCATCATCGGCCTGTGTTTCGCGCCGATCAAGGCGATCGGTTTCAACCCGATGCTTGGTCTGCCGATCATTCTCGCGTGGATCGTGGTGGGAGCCTTCCGGCGGCTTTTCGCGGTGCCCGCCGCCCTTGCCGCCTTCGTGCTGGTGATGATCTTCGGCGTCGATATTCCGGCGGGCGCGCTGGACAGCGTGGCGCAATCGCTGACACCGCCGATGGAATGGGTCACGCCCGTCTTCAGTCTCCACGCGGTTGTTTCCATCGCGCTGCCGCTCTTCATCGTCACCATGGCCTCGCAGAATATTCCCGGCATCGCCGTGCTGAAGGTCAATCATTACGATCCCCAGCCCGGACCGCTTTTCGCTGCCACCGGCTTTTTTTCTCTGCTTTCCGCGCCCTTCGGCGGCCATGCGGTCAATCTTGCGGCCATCACGGCGGCGATGTGCGCTGGCGAGGACGCCCATCCTGATCCAAAGCGACGTTACTGGGCGGCGATCATCGGCGGTGTCGGTTACATCATCTTCGGCCTCCTGGCGGGCGTGGTGACCGCCTTCGTGGCGCTTGCGCCACCCATCCTCATTCAGGCGGTGGCCGGGCTTGCACTGGTCGGCGCCTTTTCCGGCTCAGCCGTTGCGGCCTTCAGGGAGCCGGAAACGCGTGAGGCAGCGGCGATCACCTTTCTCGTCACCGCTTCCGGCCTTTCCTTCGCCGGTATTTCGGGTGCCTTCTGGGGGCTGATCGGTGGCGGGCTGATGATGGCGTTGACCGGTTTTGTAAAAGGAATGAAGAGACAATAGCCCTTGCATCAAAATATTTCGCCGATTATAAGCTTGGCCATGAGCAACAGCATCGCAACCATTTCCGGCATGAGCGCGCAGATTTCTGCGAAGGCCTCGCCGTGCGGTGCACTCTCGCTTCTTAGCCTCGACCTTACACGCGGTTGCCGGGTCCAGTGAGGAGCGCCCGGCGGCCGAAAGCCCGCTGGCGCTAACGCTCCTCATCTCGAAATCTCATTTTATACTGGATTTAGGCCCTAAAGGGCCGCGCATCCGCCGATGGCTTGAAGAAGCCCGCGGACTGCGCAAGGAGGAAGCGAAATGGACGCCAAGATTACCAATATTTCCAAGGGCATGACCGACGCGAGCGTGAAGTATCGCCCATACCCCACCATCAATATCCCTGACCGCACATGGCCGGGCAATACCATCGACAAGGCGCCAATCTGGTGTTCGGTGGACCTGCGCGACGGCAACCAGTCGCTGGTCAACCCCATGGGCCACGACCGCAAGGCCCGCATGTTCAAGCTGCTGCTCGAAATGGGTTTCAAGGAAATCGAGATCGGTTTCCCTTCCGCCTCGCAGACGGATTTCGATTTCGCCCGCTGGTGCGTGGAAGAGGGCAATGTGCCTGACGATGTTTCCCTGCAGGTGCTGGTGCAATGCCGCCCGGAGCTGATTACCCGCACGTTCGAGGCGCTGGAAGGCGCCAACAAGCCGATCATTCACTTCTACAATTCCACTTCCGAATTGCAGCGCCGCGTGGTGTTCGGCAAGGATGTGCACGGCATCAAGCAGATCGCCGTCGATGCGGCCAAGATGATCACCGACATGGCGGCCAAGGCCGGCGGCGGTTACCGCTTCGAATATTCGCCTGAGAGCTTCACTGGCACCGAGCTGGAAGTGGCGCTGGAAATCTGCAATGCCGTGGTCGAGGTGGTGAAGCCGACGGCGGACAACAAGCTGATCCTGAACCTGCCTTCGACGGTGGAAATGGCGACGCCGAACATCTATGCCGACCAGATCGAATGGATGTGCCGCAATATCGACAATCGCGAAAACGTCATCATCTCGCTGCACCCGCATAATGATCGCGGCACGGGCATCGCCGCGACCGAACTCGGCCTGATGGCGGGTGCGGACCGCGTCGAGGGCACGCTGTTCGGCAATGGCGAGCGCACCGGCAATGTCGACGTCGTGACGCTGGCGCTGAACATGTATACGCAGGGCGTCGATCCTGAGCTGGATTGCCGCGATATCGAGCGCATCAAGGCGGTCTACGAATATTCCAACGAGATGACGATCCCCGAGCGTCACCCTTATGTCGGCGAACTGGTCTATACGGCGTTTTCCGGCTCGCATCAGGATGCGATCAACAAGGGCATGAAGGCGATCAAGGTCGCCAATCATCCCGTCTGGGAAGTGCCTTATCTGCCGATCGATCCGAAGGATGTCGGCCGCTCCTACGAGGCGATCATCCGCATCAACTCGCAATCCGGCAAGGGCGGCATCGCCTATATTCTCCAGCAGGATTACGGCATCAACCTGCCGCGTAACCTGCAGGTGGAGTTCCGCGAGGAGATCCAGCGCATTACCGATGAAGAGGGTGTCGAGCTGCCGGCCAAGCGCATCTATGAGCGCTTTATCGAGCGCTACGTGACGCAGCCCAATGCGCGCATCAAGTTCGTCGATCACCACACCTATCCGGCAGGCGATTTCAAGGGCGTGCGCATCGTGGCTGCCGAAATCACCGATAATGGCGAGGTGAAGCGCATCGAGGGCAAGGGAACGGGTCCGATCGACGGGTTCATCAACGCGCTGTCGGTCTATCTCGGGATCGATCTGTCGGTGAATGACTATTCCGAACATTCGCTGCAGCATGGCTCGAATGCTTCGGCCATCGCCTATGTCGAGATGGAGCATCCGGGCGGCAAGCTGTTCGGGGCAGGCGTCAATACGAACATCGTGGCGGCGTCGCTGGAGGCGATTGTTTCGGCGGCCAATCGGGTGCTGGAAGAGCGGGCTAGGTAAGCGGGGTTCGAAGGGTGGGGCTTACCCCCCCTCTGCCCTGCCGGGCATCTCCCCCTCAAGGGGGGAGATCGGCAGGAGGCCCTACCATCGCTCCATTCGCAAACGTTGAGATGGGCGAGACCCAACCACGAGTCGATCTCCCCCCTTGAGGGGGAGATGCCCGGCAGGGCAGAGGAGGGTGAACTACACCCACTGACACAAGCGCTCCGGCCTCTATTCCTTCGGCAAAGAAAACCCCAGCGGCCTGCCATTTTCATAAAACACCCGCACATCCTCAAGTGCGATACCCGTCCCCGTCTCATTGAGGCTATGGCGTTCACACGCGACATTCCAGGTGCCGGGTCCGCCGGAAATGTGGAAGAGATTATAGGCCGCGCGCGGTTTTTCGCCGCCGGGTCCCTGGCTGGCAGAGGAAATGCCGACAACCGGGATGTGATCTTCCCCGTGATGGGTGTTCAGCCAGTAGACGGTGTTGAGATGGGTGTGGCCATGCAGCACGAGTTCCGCGCCGCCGACGCCGAGAGCGGCGGCAAAGCGGCGAACGCCGAACATGCGTTTATGGGCGGCAGTGGCGCCCCGGATCGGTGGATGATGGATCATCACGACGCGGAACAGGCCCTGTTCACCGGCTTTTTTCAAAAGCTCCGCCGTTGCGCGCGCCTGCCGGTTGCCGAAATAGCCGGTGGCCGAAAAGGGCGGCGTTGCAATCGAGGTTGAGCAGCCGATCAGCGCGACGGGACCGCGCACCCGCATATAGGGAAAGATCTTGCGGTCGTCGTCCCATTCCGCCGGATCGCCATCGCCGCGCACATAAGGGTACCAGGCCCGCATGGCCTTGTCGTGCGCGCCGGAAACATAGGCGTCGTGGTTACCGGGAACAACGGAGGTTCTTTCCGGATCGCCCACTTCTTCCAGCCAGTCGGCGGCGGCGCGAATTTCAATGCCGGTCGCAAGATTGACGAGATCGCCGGTAATAGCCAGATGATCCGGCGACTTTGTCTCCAGATCGTCGAGCAGCTTTTCCAGCGTGTCTGTGAACAGGTGCTTGCGGCGGTTGCGGTGCCAGTTGACGAAACCGGTGATACGCTTGGATGCAAGTTCCCGGAAAGTGAGTTTCGGCAGTGGCCCCAAATGGACGTCTGAAATATGCGCAAGTTTGAACATGGCGGCAGAGATAACCTATGATATGCGGCACGTCCAATAAAAGCCTGCCGAAGGGGAGATACCAGGGTGAATGACGAGACAACCGAGCGGCGGGCCCGTCCGTTCCACACACGCGTCCTCATCCGTCTGCTTCATTTCGTTTTTCTGTTCACCCGGGGTGCAACGCTTGGCGTGCGTGCGGCCTGTTTTGATGACAGGGGCAGGATTTTTCTGGTGCGACACACATATCTGCCGGGCTGGTATCTGCCGGGCGGCGGGGTGGAGCGTGGTGAAACCCTGCTGATGGCGCTCCACAAGGAAATCCGCGAGGAAGGCAATCTCGAGGCGGCCTCAAAGCCGGAGCTTTTCCATGTCTACCTCAATCTGGAAGGCAGCAACCGCGATCATGTGGCGCTCTACCGGCTGGAGGTCGCCCAGACCACGCTGAAAAAGCCGGATCATGAAATTTCCGAAAGCGGCTTTTTCGATCTCTCGGACCTGCCGAAAAACGTGACGCCCGCCACCCTCCGCCGCCTTGCCGAGCTTTCCGGCGAAGCGGCGATCGCCGACCACTGGTAGTAACGGCTTTCCGTCAGGCGAGCACCTCGCGGCCGTGCGCCATGGTGAGGTCCAGTTCCGGGCCGATGGGCACGATGCCGGTCGGGTTGATGGTGAGGTGGCTGCGGTAATAATGTTCCTTGATGTGGCGCATGTCGACCGTCTCCGGCACGCCTGATGTCTGGTAGAGATCGCGAAGATAACCCGTCAGATGCGGGTAATCGTGAATGCGGCGGATGTTGCATTTGAAATGGCCGACATAAACCGGGTCGAACCGCACCAGCGTGGTGAACAGACGCCAATCGGCCTCCGTCTGCTCTGAGCCGAACAGGAAACGTTGCTCCTTTAACCGGCCCTCCAGCATATCAAGCGTTTCGAACACCTTCACGGCATTCTGCTGATAGGCATCCTGGGTGGTGGCGAAACCGGCCTTGTAGACGCCGTTATTGACGGTATCGTAGATGACGTCGTTCAGCGCGTCGATCTCTGCGCGCAGCGGCTCGGGATAGTAATCCGCTTCTGATCCGGTGAGATCGTTGAAGGCCACGTTGAACATGCGGATGATTTCGGCGGATTCATTGGAAACGATGGTGCCGCGCTGCTTGTCCCACAAGACCGGAACGGTGACCCGGCCGGAATAATTGGCGTCTGCCTTCGTATAAACCTGCCACAGCGTGGAGAAGTCGAAGAGGTGATCCTCGGTCGCCCCCGGCGTGCGCTCGTCTTCCGGTCTGAATTCCCAGCCGTTTTCCAGCATCAGCGGATCGACGACGGAGACGGAGATCAGGTCTTCCAGCTTTTTCAGCCTGCGGAAAATGAGGGTGCGATGCGCCCAGGGGCAGGCAAAGGAGACATAGAGATGGTAGCGATCCTTCTCGGCCTTGAAGCCGCCCGTTCCGGAAGGACCGGGCTCGCCGTCCGATGTTATCCAGTTGCGGAATTGCGAGGCGCTGCGCTTGAAGTGCCCCTTGGTTTCCTTGGTGTCGTACCAGACGTCTTTCCATACGCCTTCCACCAGCATGCCCATGACGATCTCCTTGGTTGTTTCCCTGTTGGCGCCGATCCTAACCGTTCCGCATCGTTCCGCGAACCCGCGACGCGTTGAACAATGCGTTTCCGGTCTTGCATCAGCTGAATGGGACAGGGTCGAGATTTGTTCTGGACGGGTGCGGATTTTCCTGATAATTGCGATTTTCACAAATCTGAGGAAATTGTCGATTATGATCGAAACACGGATGCTCCGACGACGCTGACGCTCCTGAACGCCCTTACCGGCGCAGCCGTCATCTATTGTCGCATCCGCATTCTGGAAGTTTCGGTCTCTTCATGTCCAAGCACGATCTTGTCTACCTCACCGAGGACGCGTCGCACGACGCCATCATCGAAGTCATCAACGAAGAAGCATTCGGTCCCGGCCGTCACACAAGGGCAGCCGCGCGCATCCGCGAGCAGGGTCCGCATGACCGGTCGCTCTCCTTCGTCTGCGCCGACGATGGCGAGACGATTGCTTCGGTGCGCATGACGCCGGTTCTGGCGGGCGGCGTGCAGGGCCATATGCTCGGCCCGCTTGCGGTTAGGCCTTCGCACAAGAATATGGGCATCGGCCGGGAACTCGTCCGGATTGCGATTGCCGCCGCCCGGCGGAAAGGCTCCGAGGCCGTGATCCTGATCGGCGATCCGCCCTATTACATGCCGCTCGGTTTCGAGAAGGTGGCTTACGCGGCGCTCGATTTTCCCGGCCCGGTGGATATGAACCGGGTGCTGGTCGTGCCTCTTGGTGACGACGTGCACCAGCGGCTGAAGGGCAAGATCGGCTGGCACAAATGCGAGGCCAGCGTGCCTGCTGCCACAGCGGAAGAGGATGGCTTCGAGGAGCCTCTTCGGGTTTACGCCTGACGGATTTCATTTGCGGCGGATTTGCCGTTTCTTGCCAGTGCGCTCTATTTCCCTCATTCCTGTGCTTGTCACAGGAATCCAGCCAGCCTAAGTCCTTGGGCTGAAAGGACTCCTCTCGCCGCGCGAGAGCCGCGTCGACTGGATTCCTGTGACAAGCACGGGAATGAGGGCGTTGGGCATGGAGTCGCCCCATATCAGCACGGGCCGGTTATGTCGCTAAGACGAGGCGATGGCATTCTGTCTTGAAACCATGCATCGCACTCCGCAAAATTCAATTCCGTTTCTCTCCCCCATGCGATAGCACTCGGAAGTCGATTTCGACGAAGGGGGCAGGCATATGACGGCAATTACCATGAACGATGCGCTGGAGCGCGCGGGCGCAGGCGCCTATCAGCGACGGCTGATGGGTATTTTCGGCCTCGTCTGGGCTGCGGACGCGATGCAGGTTCTGGCGGTCGGCTTCACTGCCGCTTCGATTGCCGCGAGTTTTGGCCTGACGGTGCCGCAGGCCCTGCAGACCGGAACGGCTTTCTTTTTTGGTATGCTTCTGGGCGCTGCCGGTTTCGGGCGTCTGGCGGATCGTTATGGCCGTCGACGTGTGCTGATCATCACCGTTGCCTGCGACGCTGTGTTCGGCGTGCTTTCCGTCTTTGCGCCGGATTTCGCCATTCTCCTTGTCCTGCGCTTTCTGACCGGGGCGGCCGTGGGCGGTACTCTGCCGGTGGACTACGCGATGATGGCCGAATTCCTGCCGGCGAAAAATCGTGGGCGCTGGCTGGTCTTTCTGGAAGGTTTCTGGGCGATCGGCACCCTGATCGTGGCGCTCGCCGCCTGGGGCGCGAGCCTTGCCGGCGTTGCTGATGCCTGGCGCTACATCTTTGCGGTCACGGCCTTTCCTGCCGTTCTCGGCCTCGGCCTACGGTTCCTTGTGCCGGAATCGCCGCTTTTCCTGATGCGCTCGGGTCGGTCGGAGGAAGCAAAGGCGGTCGTCAACCGCATGCTGGTGGTGAATGGTCGCGCGCCGCTCGATGCCGGAACCGGGCTTTTCCAGCCCGATGTCACCAAGGGACAGGGGATATTTTCACCGGCGCTCAGACAGCGCAGCATCATGATCCTAGCCATCTGGTTCCTCGTTTCCGTCTCCTACTACGGCGTATTTACCTGGATGCCGGCGAAACTGGCGGGTGACGGTTTCGGCTTCGTGCGCGGTTACGGTTTCCTCGTGCTGGTGGCTCTGGCGCAGATCCCCGGTTATGCGCTTGCCGCCTATGGCGTTGAAAAATGGGGCCGCAAGCCGACGCTGATCGGTTTCTGCCTGCTGTCAGCACTCGGTTGCCTTCTCTTCACGCTTGCCACCGGCGGCGCGATGATCGCCGCCTCGCTTCTCATCATGAGCTTTGCGCTGCTTGGCACCTGGGGCGCGCTTTATGCCTTTACGCCGGAGCTTTACCCGACGGAGTCGCGGGCGACCGGCATGGGGGCGGCAGGCGCCATGGCAAGACTCGGCGGCCTGCTGGCGCCGTCATTGCTGGGCTATGCGATCGCGCAGGGCTTCGGCGTCGCAATCGGCATTTTTGCCGGGCTTTTGGTACTGGCCGCCGTTGCAGCAACCATGATCAATGCCGAAACACGGCAGGTGGCACTGACATAGGCTGCGGTAATGTGGAGGACGGCCTGACCCTTTCAGTTCAGACCGTCCTGCTTTTTGCTCTATAGGGTCGTGTAGTTGACAGGCAGCCAATCGTAATTGGTGCTGTCGGTGCGCACATGGCCTATGCCGGGGAAGGCGATATGGGCGCCGGCCACCAGATATCTGCCTTCGACCGCCTGCCGGAATGCCAGATCGCGCGCAATGATGGCGGCCTTCTGGTCGACATCGAACTCGATGGCGACATCCGGCTCATCGAACTGGAGGATGTCGCCATGGGTGATATCGCCCCAGAAGACGATTTTTTCCCCTTCGCTTTCAACCACGATACCGCTATGGCCCGGCGTATGGCCGGCATAGAGGATTGAGCCAAGGCCGGGAACGGGTGTGGCATTATCCGCAAATGTCTGGAACTTCCCGGCGTCGATATAGGGCTGGACGCTTTCCTTAGCCTCGACATAACCCTTCTTCAGTGCTTCGGGTGCTGCTTTGGCCTTTGCCTCGTCAAGCCAGAAGGCGGCCTCGCGCTCGTTGACGTGCAGCGTCGCATTTGCAAATACACGTTTGCCCTTCGCTGACAGCCCACCGGAATGGTCAGTATGGATGTGGGTGAGAATAACGTCGTCTATATCGCCGGCCTTGTAGCCGGATGCCTCTATGTTGGCGACGAGCTTGCCGAGGGACGGGCCGAGATAGGTGCCCGTTCCGGCATCGATGAGCACCAGCCTGTCTCCGGTGTTGACGAGATAGGCATTGACGGAGGTGGGCGTCTGTTCTGGCAGGAAGGCATCCTGCAGGGCTTTGCCCGCATGTTCCGGTGTTGTGTTGGTGTAGATTTTGGCAAGCGGCAGGGCGATGACGCCGTCCGACAGGGCCGTAACCTCCACCTTGCCGACCATCAGGCGATAAAAGCCGGGTGCTTGAGTGGCGGCGAGCGGTGCCCTGGCAAATGCGAGGGAGGGTGCAACGAAGGGGGCGGCGAAGATGGCGCTGGCGGCACCTTTGAGAAGCGAGCGACGTGATGGCATTTTGAGCTCCTGAGTTTTGGGGAAGCCTTGAAAGTTTCCTAACTCCAGCTAAGTGTAGTGAGGCCAGCAATCAAATCGATGTGACTTATGCAAAGTATCGATCATTTCAATCTTCGTTCCTTCGACCTCAATCTTCTCATCGCTTTCGATGCGATGATGGAGGAGATGAGCGTCACGCGGGCTGCACGCCGGCTCAAAATCCAGCAGCCGGCCATGAGTCACAATATTTCGACATTGCGGACCCTGTTTCAGGATGAGCTTTTCATTCGAGTGGGGCAGGAGATGAAACCGACGGCACGGGCCATCAATCTGGCCGGTCCCGTGAGGCTGGCATTGCGGCAGGCGCAGGCAGCGGTTTTGACGGCGGATGTGTTCGATCCGGCGACGGAGCGCCGCACATTCCGGCTCGGAATGTCGAGCGAGGTGGAGCTGTTGCTGCTGCCGGATCTGACCGCGAGGCTGCGCGAGATTGCGCCCGGTATCCGCATCTTGGCGCGCAGCGGGCAGGAGCAGGAAATTACGGCGATGCTGGATACCGGCGTGATAGACATGGCTGTGGGGTGCACCTATTCGAAAGAGCAGCGCCACCATTGCGAGCCGCTTTATTCCTCCAGTGTGCTCTGCTGCTTCAATCCGGCTTTGCTTGATCTGCCAAATCCCGTCGGACTGGATGCCTATATGGAAGCCAAACATGCGGTCATATCGCAGACGGACAGCCTGCATGGCTGCATCAAGGATGCGTTGGAACTGACCGGCGTCGAGATCGACGTCGTCGCGGCTGCGCCGGATTTTCTCTCGGTTCTGGCAACGGCGCGATCCTCGGCGGTGCTGGCGACCGTGTCCTCACGCATCGCGCTGCGTTATGCGCCGATGCTCGGACTTGAGATAAGCCCGGTGCCGGTGACGTTGAAGTTCCCGCCCGTCGCCATGGTCTGGACATTGCAGACCGATGCGGATGCCGGAGCCGTGTGGCTTCGCCAGCAAATCCGCGACGCTATGGGCCGGACCGTTGATTGTGGCCTATCCGGGATCGCGGCCTAGAAGCGTTTCTCCAGCCATGTGATCGACTGGCCCGTGGAAAGCGGCGCAAGCGAGCCAATCTTCGTGAAACCGCAGCGTTCATAGAGCCGCAGGGCATCCGGGTTCATCGTGTCGATATAAGCGCCCATGCAGCCGCGTTTCTTGGCTTCCTCCTCCGCCATTGCCAGCAGCTTCGGGCCGGTGCCCTGGCCGCGCATGGTTTCCGGCACGAAAAGTAGCTGCACGTAAAGCCATCCACGAGCCGTATAGCCTACGAGGCCGCCGGTCACGGCGTTCTCGTCATTACGGATGGTGATGGTGAGGTCGCGTTTGCCGCTTTGGCCGAAACGGGCGAGATTATAGGCCACCAGCGGATCGCGGATGGCCTTTTCAGCCTCTGCATCCGCGATATCGCTCAGAACGAAATTCATGATCATCTTTCCCGGGCCGCCAACGGCGGCCGTTTCTCGTTTTCCAATCCGAGACGTGAAAGCGCGTTAAGCCCTCACCGGAAAATTCCTACCGGCCTTCACGCCACCACAGCGCGGAGAAGGCAAGCAGCAGGGCGGCCAGCCCGGCAAAACCGGCAAACAGCGGCAGGGTGTTGACACCTTTCAGCACCGTCTCGTCGGTCATGCGTATCAGCATGCGATCCTCATCGGCAACCCTGATATCGCCTCTGACAGGCAGGATATCGGGCAGCGCCACGCGGCCGGAATTATCGGCGACACGGTGGACGCTGCCACGGGTGGCGTCGGAAAGCGGCTTCAGCGTTTCGGTCGTCGAAATCATCGCCTTGAATTCCGGCGCATCCACCGCGCCAACATGGACGAGGGTGGTGAAATCGCCGTTCCTGATTTCGAAGAGGCCGGTTTCATCCATGCGGCGCTCGATCTTGTAAAGACCCGGCTCCGTGGTGGTGAAAGCCATGTTTTCGGTCTTGCCGGAAGGGAAACGCACGGTTGCCTGACCGGGATCGTCGCCGATGGTCTGGCGGGTGATCTGCAATGTGCGGCCGTTCGCCCGCGCCGTCAGCGCCTCTTCCTCAAGCTCGGGTTCCTTCATCAGCCAGTGGGCGATGCGGCGGTAAAGCGCCACATGCGGGCCACCGCCCTCGAATCCGCGTGCCCACAGCCAGCCCTGATCGGACAGCAGCATGGCGACGCGGCCTTCGCCCTGACGGTTCAGCACGAGCAGAGGGTCCTGCCCGTCGCCCAGCATCACGGTCTGGCCCTGCGGCGGGTCGACGCTGATTGTGCGGAACCAGCGGCCCCATTGTGGTGGCTCGACGCCCGATCCATCCAGCCCGCGGGTCACGGGATGTTTCTTGCCGGCTTCCGAAAGGCGGGGGTAAAAGGCGGCCTGATGCACCTGACCCGTCGGCTGCGCCGGCAGCACGGAGGCAAGCGGCGTCATGGCGATCGAATCCTGACCGGCATGTTCCGGCCCGGCGGCGATCAAAAGCGCGCCGCCCTTTTCGACATATTGAGCGATGTAATCGTAATAGAGGATCGGCAGTACGCCGCGATGCTGGTAGCGGTCGAAGATGATGAGGTCGAAATCCTCGATCTTTTCGACGAACAATTCACGGGTTGGGAAGGCTATCAGCGAGAGTTCGTTGATCGGCGTGCCATCCTGTTTTTCCGGCGGCCGCAGAATGGTGAAATGCACCAGATCGACCGAGGCGTCGGATTTCAGGAGGTTGCGCCAGGCGCGCTCGCCCGCATGCGGTTCTCCGGACACCAGAAGCACGCGCAGGTTCTGGCGGATGCCTTCGATCAAGTGAACCGCGCGGTTGTTGGCGGCCGTCACTTCACCGGGAAGCTCGGCGACGGAAAATTCCATGACATTGTTGCCGCCACGCGGAACCTTGAAGTTGAAGGGGGTCGGCTGGCCAGGTGTGGCTTGAAGCGTGGCGATTTCCTGCCCGTTCATCTTCACTGTCACTTCCGCCGAACCGCCACCGGCGGGGCGGCCATCATCGAAGACGCGCAGTGTCAGCTGCTGTTCCTCATTGACGATGCCGAAGCGCGGGGCGCGGACGATTTCGATGCGGCGGTCAAATTCATTGGCCTTGCCGGTGATCAGCCCATGAACGGGGGCGCGGAAACCGAGCGCCTGTTCGGCATTGGGCAGCGCATTTGGAATATCGTGGATTTGTCCGTCGCTGAGAAAGATCGCGCCGCCGACACGCGACGGCGATACATCCGAGACGGCCGAGGAAAGTGCGGAGAACAGTTGCGTCGAGGGTGAATCGCTCTCGCCATTGTCGCGCACTTCCACGATGCGCGGCTCGATGCGCGGGAAGCGGGACAGCCGGTCTTTCAGCGTCTCCAGCGCCGTATCGGTCATTTGCGGCCGGTCCTGCACGTCCTGGCTCTGCGAACGGTCGACGATGACGGGCACGATGGTGGAGAGCGGCTCGCGCTCCTCCTGCGTCAGAAGCGGATTGGCGATGGCCGCAAGCAAAGCGGCAAGCGCCAGTCCGCGCAGCCATGCGCCGCGCACGCCGCGCCAGAGGCCGATGAAGGAGAGGAGAAGGGCGGCGACGGCCAGAACGGCAATCACGATCCACGGCAGGAATGGGGAGAAGGTTAATGTCATGTCACTGCCCCAGCCGTTCGAGAAGTGCGGGGACGTGAACCTGATCGGCCTTGTAGTTGCCGGTCAGCATATACATCATGATGTTGACGCCGGAGCGGAAGGCATGCTCGCGCTGCATCTCGTCCGGCGGCACCGTTGGCAGAACCGGCGCGCCCTGCGGGTCAACGGCCCATGCGCCGGCGAAATCATTGCCCGTTATCATGATCGGCGTCACGCCATCGCCGGAGGAGGAGAGGCCGGATGTGGTCTTGGCCGCCCCCTGGCGCGATTCCACCCAGAGCGGCGAGCCGTTGTAACGGCCGGGAAAATTGGTGAGCAGGTAGAAGGAGCGTGTCAGAACGTGGTCTTCCGGCACGGGCTCCAGCGGTGGTATATCGATATTGGCGAGGATCGCCTGCAGGCGTTCGCCGTTAGGGCTGGTCGCACCGGTATCGAGCGAAGAGAACTGGTCGCGCGTATCGAACAGCACGGTGCCGCCGGCGCGCATATAGGCGTCGATGCGCGAGATGGCGGCGCTCGACGGCATCGGCGCGGAAGCCGATACCGGCCAGTAGATGATGGGATAGAAGGACAATTCATCCTTGGAAATATCGAGGCCGACCGGCTGGCCGGGCTCCAGCGTCGTGCGCCAGGTCAGGAATTCGCTGAGGCCCTGCAGACCCTGCTCTGAAATGCGGTCGACATCGTCTTCGCCGGTGCGGACATAGGCGAGATGGGTCGTGTCCAGCCGCTCGAAAATCTGCTCGTCGCCGGGTTTCGGATCGTCGGCGCGCGCATCCGTTGGGGACATCGCGGCAAAGGCGCCAAGCGCCAACAGCACGGTGGCAGCGGTGGCGCTGCGGGCTTTCGGCAGGCGGGCGAAGGCGCCGTTCATGAAGAGCACGATGAGGCTGTCTGCGATCAGCATCAGGAAGGCGGCGATGAAGAGCGCGGGGCGCAGCGATTTCGCCGTTTCGCCGATCAGGGCTTCGCTGGTGGTGCTGACACCGGCGACCGATGTGTCGAGCGGGCGAAGCGTGGCGCCAGCCGGCAAAAGATTGAGAGCCACGAAGCCATCCTCAGTGCCGTAAAGGCCGGGGGGATTGTCGAAACCGGTGTGGGGCGGCTGGCCGGCGCGCATTTCCAGCGGGCGGGCAGAACCGATTTCGGCCGACAGGGCGCCTTCAGCCGTCAGCAGCCGGAAGGGCGGCAGGGCGGCGGCCGGAGCATTGGCGTTGGCGGAAGCGCCGCCCGCCTTCGACAATTGCACGATACGGCGCAGCATATCGACAAAATGGCCTGATATCGGCAGATCGGACCAGCTTGCCTCGGCGCTGACATGGAAGAGCACGATGCGGCCGGCCTCGACATTGCGGGTGGTGACGAGCGGTGTGCCGTCGGCAAGGCTTGCCCAGGTGCGTTCAGCGAGGTCCGGTGTCGGCTCGGCGAGAACCTGCCGTTTTACGAGTACGCCATCGGCTTTCGGCATGCCTGCGAAAGCGCCGAAATTCGGGAAATCGGCAAGCGGCTGCGGTTCGGCCCATGAGAGCGCGCCGCCAAGCGCGCGTTCGCCCTGCCTGAGCGTCACCGGCACCAGCGGATCGTCTGCGGGGGCTGCGGCAAGGCGCGGTCCGGCAAAACGGATCAGCGTGCCGCCACCGGCGAGCCAACGCTGCATCGGCTCATAGGTTTCCTGCGGCAGACGGCCGATATCGGCCATGACGATGACCGACGGGTTGGATTGCAGGATTTCCGGGATCGCCTGCGCCAGATCGGCCTGCCGCTGCGGGATGAGATCGGCAAACGGCTGAAGCGCGCGGCTGATATAATAAAGCGGCTGCAGCAGCGGCTGGAAATCATTGCCGGTTTCACCGGCGAGCAGGGCCACGCGGCGGCGGCGGAAACCGTCATCCAGAAGATGCACCGCACCCGCCGTCGACACTCCGTCGAGGGAGAGGCGGGCGAAATCATTGCGCAGTTCGAAAGGTGCTTCCACCGTCGCCGTGGTTTCGGCCGCGCCGGGCGCGAAGTTCGCGATGCCGTTGGCGAGGATGCGGCCCTGGCTGTCCTGCGCATTGACGGTCAGCCGGGCGGCTTCCGTTGTGTCGAGCCGCGAGAGTGTGACGCTCATCGCATCGGCATTGTTGGTGGCGCCGGTAATGGCGGCGATGGATTTTCCGTCGCCCTTGACGATGCGGAATTCGGCAGGGGAGAGGCTGGCGAGCGTTCTCATCGCGTTTTCATCCTGCGCGGTGGCAACGCCGTCGGCAATATAGGCGAGCGTGCCGGGGGCCGCGCCGTTCAGCGCTTCGGTGATCGCTTCGGCCGTGCGCACGCGGTCGGGCACAAGCGGCTTCGGCTTGGCGGCGGCAAGCTTGTCCAGCGCCACTGCGGTCGTTGCCGGCACGGCGTCATGTTCGACATCGGCGGTGAAGCTGATGGAGACGGGACGGTCGGCCCTTTCCGCATCGCCGATCAGGGCCTGCGCCGTCGCCACGCGTCGCTCCCAATCGGTTGCGGAGGCCCAGCTATTATCGACCACGAGCACCAGCGGGCCGGTGCCGGCAATGCTGTTGTTGCGCGGGTTCACCACGGGGTCAGCAAGCGCAAAAATGACGGCAGCGGCCAGCGCCATGCGCAGCAATGTCAGCCACCACGGGCTTTTGGAGGGCGTTTCCTCGCGCTTCAGCACAGTTGCCAGAATTTTCAGCGGCGGAAACACTTCCGCCTTGGGGCGCGGCGGGGTGAGCCGCAGCAGCCACCAGATGGCAGGCAGCGCCAGAAGGCCGAAGAGAATATAGGGGCTGGTGAAAACGAAGGGCAATGCGCTCATCGACGGCCACCGCCTTGCGCGGGCGCGCCGGACAAATACATGTGAACGGCGACGAGCGCCTCGGAGGCGAGATGATCGGTGCGGTGGAACACGAAGTTCCAGCCGAGACGGCGCAGGGACGAAGACAGCGCCTCGCGCCGGGCGAGATAGGCGCGGGTGTAATCCTCGCGAATGGTTTCGGCACGGCCGGACACCAGTTTTTCACCGGTTTCCGGATCGGTGAATTCGGTGCGGCCGGAATAGGGGAAGGTTTCCTCGGCCGGGTCGGCGATTTCCACCACATGGCCGCGTAAGCCCCGCCGCGCGAGCGGCGAAATCCGCTCCATCACATTTTTCGCATCATCGAGAAAATCACCGATGAGGACGATATCGCTTGCACCACGGATCATGCCTGTTTCCGGCATGCCTGTCGTGAGCGGCGCGTGCATGATGGCGGCAGCCAGCCGTTCGGCGGCGTTTCTGGCCGAGACCGGCTCCATGACGCCCGGACAACCGATGCGCTCGCCAGAGCGCGCCAGGATTTCGGCCAGCGCCAGCATCAGCACCAATGCGCGGCTTTCCTTTGAGACCGAGCCAAGCGTGGATTTGAACATCATCGACGGCGACATGTCGGCCCAGAGCCAGATGGTGTGGGCGGCTTCCCATTCGCGGTCACGCACATAGGTATGGTCATCGCGGGCCGAGCGCCGCCAGTCGATGCGCGAGAGGCTCTCGCCTTCGGCATAGGGGCGGAACTGCCAGAAATTCTCGCCGATGCCGCGCTTGCGGCGGCCGTGCCAGCCGGCGGTAACGGTATTGGCGATGCGCTTTGCCTCGACCATGCAGTCCGGCACCAGGGCGGCACGCTGGCGCGCGCGCGCCAGAACTTCGCTACCGGGCGTCTTGTCTACGATCTGGCCGATGGATGCCACATGCACTCCTTTCGCGACGCTCTTCTGGTTTTACGCATGTCCTTGTCCCAAAACTGCTCACATTTTTGGAAGACATGCTCCGGGCCGTCTTTTTAGTTCTTCGCCTGCTCCACGAGGGCTGCGATGACATCGCGCACCGACATGCCTTCGGCGCGGGCCACGAATGTCAGCGCCATGCGGTGTTCCAGCACGGGCTCCGCCAGCGCGTAGACATCGTCGAGCGACGGCGCGAGCCTGCCTTCGTAAAGCGCACGGGCGCGTGCCGTCAGCATCAGTGACTGGCCGGCGCGGGGACCCGGTCCCCAGACAACGTGTTTGTCGGTCAATTTGTTGCCATGGCCGGGGCGGGCGGAGCGCACGAGTGACAGAATGGCGTCCACAACCTTGTCGCTGACCGGCATCTGGCGGATGAGCGCCTGGATTTCCATCATGCGCTCCGCGTCGATCACCTTGCGTGCCTCACCGGATGCGATGCCGGTGGTGTCGAGCAGGATCTGGCGTTCGGCGGCAAGCTCGGGATAGTCGACATCCACCTGCAGCAGGAAGCGGTCGAGCTGGGCTTCGGGCAGCGGATAGGTGCCTTCCTGCTCCAGCGGGTTCTGGGTAGCAAGGACGTGGAAGGGTTTCGGCAGCTCATAATGCTGGCCCGCCATGGTGATGTGGTATTCCTGCATGGCCTGCAAGAGCGCGGACTGCGTGCGCGGGCTGGCGCGGTTGATTTCGTCGGCCATCAGCAATTGCGCGAAAACCGGACCCTTGATGAAGCGGAACGAGCGACGCCCGTTTTCATCCTGATCCATGACTTCGGAGCCGAGAATATCGGACGGCATAAGGTCCGGCGTGAACTGGATACGGTTGGCATCGAGGCCGAGAACCGTTCCAAGCGTGGTGACCAGCTTGGTCTTGGCAAGGCCGGGAACGCCGACGAGCAGCGCATGGCCGCCCGACAGGATGGCGAGAAGCGTGTTCTGCACCACTTTTTCCTGGCCGAAGATGACCTTGGACACCTCCGCGCGGATGGCTGCAATATCCGAAAGCGCCTTTTCGGCCGAGGCGACGATGGCTTTTTCGTCGAGGGTTTCGCCGGTATTCATCACGCCCATGTCGCTCTCCTCATACCTTCGCCGCTCTCTGATCCCCACCCGGGTGCTGCTGGTTATCAGCCGGGACGGATTTTGCGCTGCATATAGCTTATTGCTCTCTTGGCCGCTGACAAGCGCCATTCGAATGACTATGTCGTGACTTAGTATTTCCTTATCGGCAAAGCGAGACTCGAATATGGCAGCGGAGACGATAAATTCGGCAGGCGATGCGGCGGGGCTGGCGGCGATGATTTCCCGCGCTGCCGAACAGACCGGCGACGCCAAGCGCGGACCGGCTCCGGTGGATCGCTGGAATCCGCCCTTTTGCGGCGATCTCGACATGGAAATCCGCGCCGACGGCACCTGGTTTTACCTCGGTACGCCCATCGGTCGGGCACCGCTGGTGCGGCTGTTTTCGACGGTTCTGCGCAAGGACGAAGACGGCAGGACCTATCTCGTAACTCCTGTGGAAAAAGTCGGCATCCGGGTGGTCGATGCACCTTTCGTGGCCGTCGAGATGAAGGTAACTGCGGCAGAAAAGGATGGCGAGCCGCTGCTCACCTTCCGCACCAATGTCGGCGATATCGTGGAGGCGGGGCCCGAGCACCCGCTGCGGTTCGAAATTTTCGGTGAGAACCGCGAATTGAAACCCTATCTTCTGGTGCGCGGCAGGCTGGAAGCGCTGGTCTCGCGGGCGGTGATGTATGATCTCGCAGCACTCGGCGAAGTGACCGAAGTGGACGGCGTCGATATGTTCGCCGTGCGCTCTGGCGGGATTGTCTTTCCCGTGATGCCCGCCAATGAACTGGAACGTCTTTCGCAATGACCATGACGACAACAGATTTCAAGGCTTTCACCGCTGCCGATTTCCGCCGCCGGGTACTGCAGGATGGCGAGGGCGTGGCAGAGCGGGAGAATGGCGACCATGTGCTCAATCCGGGCGTGGTTCTCTCGGGAAACGGCATAAGGCTGAAGGATGCCGCCGTACTGGTGCCTGTCATCGACGACGGTAACGAAGCGCGGGTGATCTTCACCCAGCGCACCGCAACCCTGCGCAAGCATTCCGGCCAGATTTCCTTTCCGGGCGGTGGCATCGATGCCGAAGACCGCACACCGGAAGAAGCGGCGCTGCGCGAGACTGAAGAGGAGATCGGCCTTTCCCGGTCATTCGTCGAAACGGTCGGGCGTCTGCCGGACTATATTTCCGGGACGGGCTTTCGCATCAAGCCGGTACTGTCGGTCGTTCGTCCCGGTTTCGATCTGACGCTCAATCCAACGGAAGTGGATGAGGTTTTCGAGGTGCCGCTGTCTTTCCTGATGGACCCGGCCAATCACGGGCGCGGCAGCCGTATCTTTCAGGGGAAGGAGCGGTTTTTCTACGAAATGCCCTATGGCGAGCGCTACATTTGGGGCATTACGGCGGGCATCGTCAGGACGATTTACGAGAGGTTTTATTCATGAGCAGCCTTGCCGGGCGGGACTGGTTCGAAAAACCGGCGCTGAAGCGCATATTCGCGCTTCTCAATGCCGATGGCGGCGAGGTGCGGATCGTCGGCGGTGCCGTGCGCAATGCGCTGATGGAACAGCCGGTCGTCGATGTCGACATGGCGACGACGCTCACACCCGATGTGGTGGTGGAGCGGGCGAAGGCGGCGGGTATCAAGTCTGTGCCAACAGGCATCGAACACGGCACGGTGACGCTGGTGATCGATGGCGAAGGTTTCGAGGTGACGACGCTGCGCCGAGATGTCGAAACCAATGGCCGCCACGCACAGGTGGCTTTCGGCACTGACTGGCAGACCGACGCCGAGCGGCGTGACCTCACCATCAACGCGCTTTACGCCGACGAGAAGGGCGAAATCATCGACCTCATCGATGGCCTGCCAGACATTGAAACCGGCACGGTACGCTTCATCGGCGATGCAGCGATGCGGATTTCGGAAGATTATCTGCGGATCCTTCGGTTTTTCCGGTTTTTTGCCCATTATGGTTCAGGCCGCCCTGATGCCGACGGCTTGCGCGCCAGTGCACGGGCGAAGGACAAACTTGCGACGCTTTCGGCCGAGCGGGTCTGGAGCGAACTGAAAAAGCTGCTTGCCGCCCGCGACCCCTCCCGCGCGCTTCTATGGATGCGGCAATCGGGCGTTCTGACGGAAATTCTTCCCGAAACGGAAAAATGGGGCATCGATGCCATTCACGGGCTGGTGGCGACGGAACAGGCTCTCGGCTGGGTGGTGGACCCGATGTTGCGGCTTGCAGCCATCGTGCCGCCGGACAGGGACAGGCTCGCGGCCCTTGCCGTGCGGCTGCGGCTGTCCAAGGCCGAAGCTGCATATCTGGCGCAATGGGCTTCCGCCCCCGTGATCGATCCCGAAATGAAGGAGACGGCGCTCGACCGGCTGCTTTACCGGCAGGGCGTTGAAGGTGTGAAGACGCGGCTTAGACTGGCACTTGCTTCGGCCCGCGCCGACATTTCCGCTGGTGACGCGGCGATGCAGAAGGTGGCGCGGCTTTCGACGCTGCTGACGAGAGCGGAAAAATTCCACAAGCCCGGTTTTCCGCTGAGCGGCGCGGATGTAATGGCCGCCGGTGTCGAGGCGGGTCCCAAAGTGGGCGAGGTGCTGAAAAGCCTAGAGGAAAAGTGGATCGACGTCAATTTCTCACTGGACCGGGCAGCGCTGACCGCCCGGCTGAAGGATATGCTGGAGAATTGAGATCGCAGCGATGAAGTCATTGCGGCTCAGGCCGCATTTGCCTCGTCGCGGATGCGGGATTTGATGTTTTCGATCATGTTCTCGCGGATGATGGTTTCGCCGTGGGCCGATCGCATATGCTCCACCGTGCGCCGCACGACTTCCGCGTCGTCGTCCGCGCGGGTGTGCCAGGCGCAGCCGGGCACAAGCGTTCCACATTCAAACAGTCTCATGGTCTTGCCTCCCTGTTTTAGACAGAGGGACAGCGTGCAAATGCCTGCTGTCCCTCTGACAAGAAACGAACGTTCGCCGCTTATGTTCCAGAGCGGCGTCCGCCGACCCTATTACGGGCCCTATTCGGGCATAGCCCAGCACTGGAAAACAGAGGATGTGCCGGCTGCCGGGATTTTTGTACGAGGCATTTCGTCATTGTCGGCGCGCTTCACCGTTTTTCCGGCAAGCGTGCGTTTTACCTGTTCGACATAAAAGGAATGTGGCAGTTCGCGATCACCCGTGGCACGCATTTCCGCGGCCAGGCGGTCGATCAGATCAGGGGTATCGATGGAATGCGGAGCCTCCTCGGCGGAAGCAGATATAGGCATGCTGTTCGAAGTAATCATGACGATAGCTCCTCCAGTACGTCTGCGGGAGGAGACTACCATTGCCTTGATTTTTCCATAAGTCCTAATTTGCGCTATTTGCGACGAAATGGCTGACGAGCGTCAAATTTGCGTGAGGTTTTTTAAGGCCAGCGCACCACGGGCGGCAGGGAGGACAGGATCGATTCGACGTTGCCGCCGGTCTTGAGGCCGAAGATCGTGCCGCGATCGTAAAGCAGGTTGAATTCCACGTAACGGCCGCGGCGGATGAGCTGCTCGTCGCGATCCTCTTCCGTCCAGGGCTGGTTGAAATTGGACCGCACGATTTTCGGGTAGACCAGATTGAAGGCGCGGCCGACATCCTGCACGAAGGCGAAATTGGCGTCCCAGCCGCCTTTCTCTTCCTCCGGGTGCAGCCAGTCGAAAAAGATGCCGCCGGTGCCGCGCGGTTCGTTGCGGTGCTTCAGGAAGAAATAATCGTCGCACCACGCCTTGTAGCGCGGATAATCGGCGACCGGATGGCGGTTGCAGGTGATCTGGAAGGCGCGGTGGAAAAGCTGGGTGTCCGGGTCCTGTTCGTCACGTCTGCGCCCCAGCACCGGCGTCAGATCCGCGCCGCCGCCGAACCAGTGGCTGGTGGTGACGACCATACGGGTGTTCATGTGCACCGCCGGCACATTGGGATTGACGGGGTGGGCGATCAGCGAAATGCCCGAGGCCCAGAAACGCGGGTCTTCTTCCGCTCCCGGTATCTGCTTGCGGAATTCCGGCGAGAATTCGCCATAGACGGTGGAAGTGTGCACGCCGACCTTTTCGAAGACACGGCCTTCCATCATCGACATCTTGCCGCCGCCGCCCTCGCCATTGTCGCGCAGCCAGTCCTTCTGCACGAATCGTCCGGGCTCCTGGTCGGACAGAGGGCCGGTCAGATCGTTTTCGAGGGTTTCAAAGGAGGTGACGATGGTGTCGCGCAGATGCTGGAACCAGGCTTGGGCAACGGCCTTCTTGTCTTCGATGTCCTCGGGCAAGCCCTTCGGCAAGATTGGCCGTTCCATGCATAGTCTCCTTGGGTGAAGTCGATTCCCTGTCGCGTCTAGCAGGTGCCGGCTTCATGCACAAATTCGACTCGCCAAGTTCACATGCGGACACTATCTTTATCGATGTAGGTGCCAGAGGTGAATATCATGACGAAATTTGCCGGACCGCCGCCCCTTGATGGGCTGAAGCGCAGGATCGCCAATCACCGCAAGGCGCGTGAAGGCTCAGGCGGCGACCAGACGCGCAATGGCATGTTCGTGCGACAGACCTTCTGTCTTGGCCGTGAAGAGGCCCGCGCCAAGGCGCGCGAATGGTTCGACAGCTTCCCGAAAGCCGCCTACTGGACGGAAGTGGAAAGCTGGCGGCAGCTGGAAGGCGACCGCATCGAATTCACCATGCGGCGGCTTCCTTCCGCCGATTGAGTTTTAGAGCGTCTTCGCTGTTCTTCGAATGGCGAAAACGCTCCAACTCTTTGTTTGTCGTATTTCCGGACGGAAAACGGACCACTTTCCCTGGAAATGCTCTAGGCGCGCGGTTCTGCGTAACGCAGGCGGCTTTCGATCAGCACGCCGCTTTCATCCAGAATGGGGTGGGCCACCGAGACGATATGGGCGTTGATGCGCTTCAGATCCCTGAGCATGTCGAGATGCAGCGAACTGGTCTGCATGCTTTCCGTCAGGCCGTCGCGCAGCCGCTCCAGGTGGCGGTTGGAGGACTGTTTTTCGAGGCGGCGTATATCCACCTTGCTTTCCATCAGCCGGCGGGCAAGATCGAAATCGCCGGTCACCAGAATGCTCTGGGCGGCCCGCAGGTTTTCGATTGTCATGTCGAACAGCGTCTTCAGCTCCTCATAACCGTCGTCGGAAAATTTGAAGCTGTTCAGCACCTTCTTGCGGATCTGCTCGCAAATGCCTTTTTCGATGATGTCGCCGATGTGCTCGAGATTGATCGCGTAATCGATGATGGCGATCGAACGGCGCGCTTCTTCGTCGGTTAGCCCCTTTCGCCCCAGTTGCGAAAGATAGACCTTCACCTCCTGCTGGCGGCGATCGACCTTCTTTTCGAGCAGGGAAACTTCCTGAAGGGGCGCCAGATCATTGTGCTTGAAGGCGTTTTCGGCGCGGATCAGCATGCGTTCGATGCTGTCGCCGACGCTCAAGACCTCACGGGTGGCATTGGCAAGCGCTACGACCGGCATATCAAGCGCCTGCTGGTCGAGGAAATTCGGGCCGTCTTCGGTTTTCGGATCGCCCGGTACCAGTTTGGCCATCAGATCGGATATGAGGCCGGAGAAGGGCCAGGCCAGCGCCGCCAGAATGACGTTGAAGATGAGATGCGCATCAACAGGCAATTTGGCCGGCGAAAGCGGCAATTGCTGCAGCATCGCCGCGCCGTAGGAGGCGAGGGGCATGGCGATAAGGCAACCGATGGTGCGCACGACAAGGTTGCCGATGGTGATGCGCCGCGCCGAGGCGGGGCCGGAGAGCGTGGCGATGACGGGCGGAATGGCGCCGCCGAGATTGGCGCCGAGAATGAGAACGATGATGAGGCCGGCGGAAAGCGTGCCGGTTGCGGCCAGCGACAGGATAAGCACCACGACGGCGAGGCTGGAGGAAGACACGAAGGCCAGCACGGCGGAGAAGATCAACGCGACGGGCCACGCGCCATCCAGCAGGCCGATGAAGACGCCGAGAGCGGGCGAGGCGCGCATCGGTTCGGTCGCGCCGCTCAAGAGATGCAGCGACAGAAGCATCAGGCCGATGCCGATGACCGCGGTTCCGCCGCCCTGTCTCGCATTGGAGCTGCCTTTTTTGAGCACGATGCCCGACAGGATGAGAAGCGGCGACAGCCATTCCACACCGGCGGCGACAATCCAGGCCGTGACGGCGGTGCCGACATTGGCGCCAAGCAGCACGACCTGCGCCATGCGCGGCCTGATGAGATCGCGTTCGGCGAAAGAGGCGACGGTGAGTGCCGTCGCCGTCGAGCTTTGCAGGGCGACGGTGGCGAAGAAGCCGGAAAAGAAGGAACGCGGCCCGTTCTGGGTGCCGGTCGCCAGTACACTTCGCAGTTTCATGCCGAAGGCGCGGGTCACCCCGTCCTTGACCTGGGCAAGACCAAAGAGCAGCAGCGCGACTGCGCCGAGAAGGTTGACGATGACAATGGTGGATTGCATGCGACGTCTCCTCACACCCGCCGGCGGATGGTTCCGGCGAGGGCGATTTTTGTTGTCCGGCTAATAAGTATAGGAGCCTGAACGCCTTCGGTACAGGCCGGGTTGCGACAGTTTTGAAGCAAAAACGGTCAATTTTTGTATTTGCACGAAAAAATGGCGTTAAAAAAGGCGCTCACGACCATATGGTCTGGCGCAGGGCCTCGCCGGTGATCATTGCCGCCGACATGGCGACGTTGATGGAACGCTGCCCTGTCATCATCGGGATGATGATTCGCTCCTGCGCCTTCTCATGCACGTGGTCGGGCACACCCGCACTTTCACGGCCGAAAAGCAGGACATCATCGCCGCGATAGGCGATCTGCGTATAGGGCAGGGCGGCCTTGGTGGAGGCGAGAACGAGGCGGCGGCCGGTGGTTGCGCGCCACTTCTCGAAACGGTCCCAGCTAACGTGGCGCGTCAGCGCCGCCGCCGCAATGTAGTCCATGCCCGCCCGTTTCAGGTTGCGGTCGGAAATATCGAAGCCGGCCGGTTCGATGATATCGACGCCGAGACCGAGACAGGCCGCCAGCCGCAGGATAGTGCCGGTATTACCGGGAATATCGGGCTGATAAAGGGCGATCCTGATGTTGGGCCTGGTCTCTTGCATGGTTTTCTCGTCGCAATTGGAATGTCGGACCGATTATCACGGGCAGGCGGTGCGCGACAGATGCAGCATGAAAACGCCGGTTCGACGGGCTTGGCACAACGGATATTCATTCGCGTGACACACAGGCAGGCTACCCATTAACCAATGTGTCATCAGGCTGATCGGAACGTTCGCTTGGGCCGTGATGGCGTTATCGAGCCGGATTTCTGCGCGCCGCAAAAACAGGAAGATATCATGTCCGAACGGGTGAATTTCGTCCATCTGACCGATCTGCATATTGGCAATCCGCAGGTGCAGGATGATGATCTTTATTCCGATACGTCGGCCACGCTGTCTGCGACACTTTCGCAAATCAAGGCGCTTATGCCGCCGCCCGAATTCATCGTCGTCAGCGGCGACCTGACCAATCGGGGCGATGCCGGCAGCTATGAGGAGCTGAAGCGGTTGATGGCCGAGGCGGAACTGGATGTCCCGGTGCTTTTTGCGCTCGGCAATCATGACCGCCGCGACGGATTTTATCCCGTGATGCTCGGCCGTCATGAGGATCTGGATGAACCTTACGACCATGCGGAGGTTGTCGCCGGCATTCATATCATCGTCATGGACACCAGCGTTCCCGGTAAAGTCGGCGGGGCTTTCGAACCCGGGCAGATCGAGTGGCTTGAGGAGGAACTCGAAAACCATCCCGACCTGCCGAAGCTTCTGGTGATGCACCATGCGCCGGCGCTCGATTTTGATCGTGCCGACGCAGAGTGGGAATCTCTTTCCTTCGTCGACACCGAGGCTCTGGACGAGGTGCTGTTCGAATACGATGTCATGGGCATCCTGGCGGGTCATATCCACTATGACCGCATGGCTCACTGGCAGGGCATCCCCGTCGTCGTCGGCATCGGCCAGCATTTCGCCACCGATCCGCTGTGGCTGCATGAGGGTGTGCGCATGTTGTCCGGCGCGTCTTTCATCATCGGCACGCTGCGGGATACGGGGTTGAGCGTCACTTTCGCACCGCAGCCCAGCGATCGGCGGGAACTGAAGCGCCACACGCAGGATGCCATGGCCGAACTGATCGCCGAATATGAAGAGGGGCAGGCGCAGGACGCTGCCGAGTAGGTCAATCTACCCGCATATTTCGGCCGGCGGGGACCTTGCACGGCAATCTCCGCCCGTCCGGCTTCGTCGGTCGCATTCTGGCGTTTTTCTGGCGCATCTGGTATCTTTCCGGCTGGTCAACGATTAATTTTTGCGCTACAAGGCCACATCTTCAACACCAGCTAGGGAGGTTCTCATGCAAAATGACATTCGTATTCACCTCCCGGCCCCAGTAGTGCTGCTGCTGGCCTAGGTGTTACTCCGCGGTTCGACCGCGTTTCCCATACTTCGATTCGTCATGTGGCTGTCACGGCCATATCCAAAGACTTTTCCGTTCCGTCGTGAGCCATATTTGTGTTTGCTCACCTGTCACGATGGGGCGATTGATTGCCGGAGCTTGGCCTATGTTTGGCTGGTTTGAAAAACGCCTTGATCCTTTTCCCTCTTCGACGCCGTCCGTGCCGCCGAACACGCTTTTGCCGTTCCTGTGGCACTATGTGAAGCCCGCATGGCCATGGCTGCTGCTGCTCGGCCTGATGTCCATGGGTATCGCGGTTGCGGAAGCCATGCTCTACAAATTCCTCGGCAACATCGTCGACTGGCTTTCCACGGCCAATCGCGAGACGTTTTTTGCCGATGAGGGCTGGCATCTGATCGTCATGGCCGGACTGGTGCTGATCGTGCTGCCCTTGATGGGTGCGGTCCATACCATGACCATGCACCAGACGCTTGCCGGCAATTTCGGCATGATCGCACGCTGGAAGATGCATCGCTTCCTGCTGCGCCACTCCATGAACTTTTTCGCCAACGAGTTTGCGGGCCGGGTTTCGACCAAGGTGATGCAGACGGCGCTGGCGATCCGCGAAGTGGCGCTGAAGGTGATCGACGTCTTCGTCTACGCCATCAGCTTCGTCGTCTCGATGCTGTTCATGGTTGCGGCGGCCGACTGGCGGCTGGTCATTCCGCTTCTGGCGTGGCTCGGCATCTATATGTGCATTCTCGCCTATTTCGTGCCGAAACTCGGCCGGCTGGCGCAGGAGCAGGCCGATGCGCGCTCGATGATGACGGGGCGTATCGTCGACAGCTACACCAACATCTCGACGATCAAGCTGTTTTCGCATGCGGGGCGTGAGGAAAGATATGCGCGTGAGGGCATGAACGTGTTTCTCGGAACCGTTCACCGCCAGATGCGCAAGATTTCCGGCTTCAACATCCTGATCGACCTCAACAATGCCGTGGTTCTGTTTTCCACGGCAGCACTTGGTCTCTATTTCTGGATGCAGGGTTCGGTCACGGCCGGCTCGGTTGCCATCGCCATCAGCCTTGCCATGCGCGTCAACGGCATGTCGCAGTGGATCATGTGGGAAGTCACCTCGCTGTTTGAAAACATCGGCACGGTCTATGACGGCATGTCGATGATGACGAAGCCGCACGATATCGTCGATGTCGCGAAGGCTCCGGAGCTTGCGGCACCCCAGGGCGCCATCCGTTATGACAACGTCCGCTTCCACTACGGCAAGAACAAGGGCGTGATCGACGGTCTGACGCTCGACATCAAGCCGGGCGAGAAGGTTGGCCTCGTCGGGCGTTCGGGTGCGGGCAAAACGACGCTGATGAACCTGCTTCTGCGCTTCTACGATCTGGAGGCGGGCAGGATTACCATCGACGGGCAGGACATCTCCAAGGTGTCGCAGGACAGCCTGCGTGAGCTGATCGGCGTCGTGACGCAGGATACTTCGCTGCTGCACCGTTCGATCCGCGACAACATCGCCTATGGCCATCCCGAGGCCACGGACGAGCAGGTGATCGCGGCGGCAAAGCGGGCGAATGCCTGGGACTTCATCGAAACGCTTGTCGACATGCATGGTCGGCAGGGCCTCGATGCGCAGGTTGGCGAACGCGGCGTGAAGCTTTCCGGCGGCCAGCGTCAGCGCATCGCGATTGCCCGTGTATTTCTCAAGAATGCGCCGATCCTGGTGCTGGACGAGGCGACCTCGGCGCTCGACAGTGAAGTCGAGGCGGCGATCCAGGAAAACCTGTTCTCGCTGATGGAAGGCAAGACGGTGATCGCGATCGCCCACCGCCTGTCGACGCTGACCGAGATGGACCGGCTGATCATCCTCGACAAGGGCCAGATCGTGGAATCGGGCAGCCATGCGGAACTGGCGGCGATGGGCGGCATCTATGCCGATCTGTGGCGGCGCCAGTCCGGTGGCTTCATCGCCGACCATGAGGCTGAAGTGGCCGCGGAGTAAGGATAATGTGAGGGCGGGGGTATTCCCCGCCCTTTTCGTTGAGGGCTTAAAGCCTCTCTCCCGTCATGCCGGCCTTGAGCCGGCATCCAGCCATGGCGCGTCTGCGCCGTGAGAAGAATCTTTTGCGATCAAGGACTTGATCACGCTGGACCCCGGATCCAGTCCGGGGTGACGGTGTGAGGATGCTGCCGATGCGTAAAATATCGATAGGTTGATTTAAGGACGGGGAACATTTCCCGCCCTTTCTCATTCCCCCAACGTTACCGAAATATAATCTCTTCCCCAAGGCTCTGCGGCTGTTCCGTCAACGGGAATCCGCCTATATCCGGATCATGGTCATTACGCGCATCTTCGAGTTCTTCGAGAACTGGATCAAGCCCTTCGCCCGCAAGGACGACCTGCGGCCGCCTGAAAGCACATTCGCTTTCATCTGGTTCTATATCTCCCAGGCCAAGGCGCCGTTTTTTGCGATGCTGGTGCTGGGCGGGCTGACGGCCGCCATTGAGGCGGCGCTGTTCTGGTTCGTCGGGCGGCTGGTGGATATTCTCTCGACCGTGAAGCCGGATGAAGGCTGGGCCGGGTTGCTTGCCGCCCATGGCGGCGAGCTGGTCGGTATGCTGGTATTGATCGGTGTCGTGCGCTTCATCGTCACGATGATCACCGCGTTGGTGGACCAGCAGATCATCACGCCCGGTTTTTACAATCTGGTGCGCTGGCAATCCTACATGCATGTGGCGCGGCAATCGCTGACCTTCTTCCAGAACGATTTTTCCGGCCGCATCGTCACCAAGGTCTGGTCGGGCGGGCAGGCGGCGGGTGATCTCGTCACCTCGCTTATGGAAAGCGTCTGGTTCGTCGGGATTTATTCCGTCTCGATGCTGTTTCTGATCGGCGGGCTGGACTGGCGGCTTGCCGTTGTCGTGCTTGTCTGGGTGCTGATCTTTTCGGCGCTGGCGCGTTATTTCGTGCCGCGCATTCGCTACCATTCGAAAGAGACGGCGGAAGCGGCCTCCATGCTCTCCGGCCGCATGGTGGACGCCTACAGCAATATCCAGACGCTTCGGTTATTTGGGCGCGACGACGCCAATGACCGCTACATGCGGCAGGGCTTCGATATTTTCCAGAACGCCACCATGACGTTTACGCGCTTCATCACCGGCGTGCGCGCCTCCATGGCGCTGCTGTCGGGCGTGATGATCACGTCAATGGCCGCCCTCTGCATCGACCTGTGGCTGTCCGGCAGGATCAGTTCCGGTGCGGTCGCCTTTACGCTGGCTCTGGTGCTGCGCCTCAACTTCCTGCTCGGGCGGTTGATGACGCAGTTCAACGGCATCATGCGCAATTTCGGCACCGTGCAGAATGCCGCGGAGCTGATTTCGCAGCCGATTGGTCTCGTCGATACGCCGGATGCGACGGTGCTGGAAGTGAAGAAACCGAGCATTCGCTTTGAGAATGTCAGCTTCCATTACGGGCGGGCGAATGGCGTCATCGATCATCTCAATCTCGATATCAAGGCGGGGGAAAAGGTCGGCATCGTCGGGCGCTCCGGTGCTGGCAAATCCACGCTCGTCAACCTGATCCTGCGGTTTTACGATGTCGAGAAAGGCCGCATCCTGATTGACGGGCAGGATATCGCCGGAGTGACGCAGGAATCGCTGCGCGCTCATATCGGCATGGTCACGCAGGATACGTCGCTGCTGCATCGTTCTATCCGCGACAACATCATGTTCGGCCGCACGGACGCCACCGAAGCGCAATTGCTGGAGGCGACGCGCCGGGCCAAGGCGGATGATTTCATCACAAAACTGGTGGACCAGCGCGGCCGCTTAGGCTTCGACGCGCATGTCGGCGAACGTGGCGTGAAACTGTCCGGCGGTCAGCGGCAGCGCATCGCCATCGCCCGCGTGATGCTGAAGGACGCCCCGATTCTCGTGCTCGACGAGGCAACCTCGGCACTCGATTCGGAGGTGGAAGCCGCGATTCAGAGCAATCTCGACGAATTGATGCATGGCAAGACGGTGCTGGCCATCGCCCACCGGCTATCGACGATCGCCGCTCTCGACCGGCTGATCGTGATGGATCAGGGCCGGATCGTCGAACAGGGCAACCATTCCGATCTGGTCTCGAAGGGCGGTCTATATTCGGAGCTTTGGGCACGACAGTCGGGCGGTTTTCTTGCCGCCGATGAGGCCGCCCAATAAGACCGGCGATTATTTTACGATCATGAAATCGGCCATCAGCCCATAGTGATTGGAGCCGAGGCGGTTGGGCAGGCGGGTGGTTTTCATCAGCGTCGCCGGTTCGCGGGCGAAGATGTGGTCGATGGCGATGCCGAAGTGGCCTGCTCTGGTTGGCCATGTGGCAGGCTCCCAGGCGGCTTTCTTCAAGTCGTTGGCGGCAAGAAAATCACGCATGTCGGGGGCGATGCTTGCCGAATTGAAGTCTCCGGCCAGAATGAGCGGCCCGGTGACGCGAAACAGAATCTCGCTGACTTCGTCCAGCTCGTCGCGGTGATAATCGTCGAAATAGGGTTTGGTGATATGTCCGGCGGCGAGCGTCAGTTCCGTGCCGTCGAAATCGATGCTGGCGATGGCGAACCGGTCTCGGCGCAGATCGCTGAGGCTGTGGAAACGGCCTTCCAGCAAAGGCCGCTTTGACAGGATCAGCAGGTCGCAGGTCGGCGTGCCGGAAAAGCAGCCGAGCCTGTATGGGTAGGTTTGCTGCAGGCGCGGCAGAACCGATTGCAGCGCCGTCGCCTCGAACAGATAAACCGCGTCGGCGTCCGATTCGAGGATCGTATCGGCAATCGCATCCGCATTGGCGGCATTGTCCATCAGCACGTTGAAGGACAATAGTCGAAAGGGCTTGGCCCCGGGTGCAGCGGTGGCGGAGGTGGAAAATTCCATAAGCATGGCGACGCCATGGATGGCGAGCGCAAGTGACCAGACGACCAGAACAGCGGAAATCGCGTCACGCGTGAGCCAGAATATCAGGCACGACAGCAGGATACAGACAATGGCGATGTGAAGCTGAAAGCTTGTGACGAAGGCTAAAAGCCAGAAATCGGTCACATAACGCAGGCTGGCAATGAAAAGAACGGCAGCCACCACGGTGGAGACCATGCAAGCGAGCTTCGCCGTCATCCGAATCCCTGCTTTCCAAGCTCTCCCTTCGCGTCTCCTAACATGGCGCAAGGGTGCGCACAATGTTGCCCGCCTGCCAAGGCCCGCGAAAAATGAGAAACAAATCGGGCCCCTCAGGCAGAATTACGGCAGCTTTGTGTGCTTTGCTCTTGCCAAGTCAGTCAATATTTTGCGATCAAACAGAATGACGCGGTTTCTTTATGCCGCAGGTGTGTCCAGGACGATGGGACGGAGTTTGTCCTGGATCAAATCATAGCGGGAGGACTCATGCGATTTACGGCAAAAACAGCGCAGAGGATGGTGTAGCGGTGAGCGAGCACGTAACCAATCACGACGCCTCGGGTGAACCGACCCGTCGCGATTTTCTATATCTAGTAACCGGAATGGCGGGCGCCGTTGGTGCCGCCGCCGTCGCATGGCCCTTCATCGACCAGATGCGCCCAGACGCATCGACGCTGGCGCTTGCCTCCATCGAGGTAGATGTCGCGGCGGTCGAGCCGGGCATGTCGCTCACCGTCAAGTGGCGCGGCAAGCCGATCTTCATCCGCAACCGCACGGAAAAGGAAATCGAGGAAGCCAAGGCCGTCGCTCTTGGCGATCTCAAGGATCCGGTGGCACGCAATGCCAATATCGCGGCCGACGCGCAGGCGACGGATATTGACCGCTCCGCCGGTCAGGGCAAGGAAAATTGGATCGTCATGATCGGTTCCTGCACCCATCTCGGTTGCGTTCCGCTCGGCCAGGCCGGCGATTTCGGCGGATGGTTCTGTCCCTGCCATGGCTCGCACTACGATACGGCGGGCCGCATACGTAAGGGTCCGGCGCCGCAGAACCTCGCCATCCCGACATTTGCATTCACATCCGATACCGTGATCAAGATCGGATAAGGGGACAGATATTCATGAGTGGCCATTCCAGTTATCAGCCGTCCACCGGCATCGAGAGGTGGATCGATTCGCGGCTTCCCTTGCCGCGCTTGATCTATGACAGCTTCGTTGCCTATCCTGTCCCGCGTAACCTGAACTACGCCTATACCTTCGGTGCGATGCTTTCGGTGATGCTGATCGTGCAGATCCTCACCGGCGTCGTGCTTGCCATGCATTATGCCGCTGAAACGACGGTTGCCTTCAATTCCGTCGAAAAGATCATGCGTGACGTCAACCACGGCTGGCTGCTGCGCTACATGCATGCCAACGGTGCGTCCTTCTTCTTCATCGCGGTTTACCTGCACATCGCCCGTGGCCTCTATTACGGCTCCTACAAGGCGCCGCGCGAAATCCTCTGGATTCTCGGCTGTGTGATCTATCTTTTGATGATGGCGACGGGTTTCATGGGCTACGTTCTGCCCTGGGGTCAGATGTCCTTCTGGGGCGCGACCGTCATCACCGGCTTCTTCACGGCTTTCCCGCTCGTGGGCGAATGGATCCAGCAGTTCCTGCTCGGCGGCTTTGCGGTGGACAATCCGACGCTCAACCGCTTCTTTGCGCTGCATTACCTGCTGCCCTTCATGATCGCGGGTGTCGTCATCCTGCATATCTGGGCGCTGCATGTGACCGGCCAGACCAACCCGACCGGTGTGGAAGTGAAGAGCAAGACCGACACGGTTCCCTTCACGCCCTATGCGACGCTGAAGGATGCGCTCGGCGTTTCGGTGTTCCTGATCGCTTATGCGTGGTTCATCTTCTACATGCCGAACTTCCTCGGCCACCCTGATAACTACATCATGGCGGACCCGCTGAAGACGCCGGCGCATATTGTGCCGGAATGGTATTACCTGCCGTTCTACGCGATGCTGCGCGCCATCACCTTCAACATCGGGCCGATTGATTCCAAGCTCGGTGGCGTTCTCGTGATGTTCGGCGCGATCATCGTGCTGTTCTTCCTGCCCTGGCTCGATACGTCGAAGGTTCGCTCCGCCGTCTATCGTCCCTGGTACAAGATGTTCTTCTGGCTGTTCGTGGTCAACGCCATCCTGCTCGGCTGGCTGGGTTCGCGCCCTGCGGAAGGCCTCTATGTCGTCATGTCGCAGATCGGCACGCTCTACTATTTCGGCTTCTTCCTCGTCATCATGCCGATCCTCGGTCTGGTCGAAACGCCGCGGCGTATTCCGAATTCGATTACCGAGGCCGTTCTTGAAAAGAACGCCGCCAAGAAGGGTGCCGCGCCAGCGGCCGCCCAGATCTGAGCGCGAAGGAAGGATGACGACAATGAAGACGCTTCTCACGAGCATCGCGCTTATCGCTGCCATTGGCTGTTCCGCCGCCGCTTTTGCGGCGGAGGAGAGCCATGATCTTGCCACCAAGACGGAACACGCGATCGCCGGCGGTCACTTCCCGGTCATCAAGCCCGAGGAGCAGAGCTGGTCCTTTGCCGGACCATTCGGCAAATATGACAAGGGCCAGCTGCAGCGCGGCCTCAAGGTCTACAAGGAAGTCTGCTCCGCCTGCCATTCGATGAGCCTTGTTTCCTTCCGCACGCTCGGGGATCTCGGTTATTCGGAAGAGCAGGTGAAGGCTTTCGCCGCTGAATATGAAGTGCAGGACGGGCCGAATGCTGAAGGCGAAATGTATAATCGCAAGGCCGTGCCTTCCGATCATTTCCCCTCGCCGTTCCCGAACCATGAGGCGGCGGCAGCCGCCAATGGCGGGGCGGCTCCTCCCGACATGTCGCTGCTTGCCAAGGCACGCGGCGTTGAACGCGGGTTCCCGCAATTCATCATCGACATGATCCCGATCATCGGCGGTTATCAGGAAGGCGGACCGGACTACATCCATGCGCTGCTGACCGGATATCAGGATGCACCTGCCGGCGTTGAAGTGTCGGAAGGCACGCATTTCAACCCGTATTTCGTCAGCGCCGTGGCGCTGAAGATGGCGCCCCCGATCAGTGCCGATCAGGTGACCTATGACGATGGCGCGCCGCAGACGGTGGACCAATATTCCAAGGACGTGTCGGCATTCCTGATGTGGGCCGCAGAGCCGCATCTGGAACAGCGCAAGCGCACCGGCTTCATGGTCATGGTGTTCCTGTTCATCTTCACGGCGCTGATCTATCTCACCAAGAAATCGGTTTACGCCCGCAAGGAGCATTGAGCCGGTTTTAAATGGCTGCAATCACTGGCCCCCATGGTCTTACCCTGGGGGCCTTTTCATGTGTTGAGGGATGTCATGACGGTGATCCGTATCCCGCTATCCGCCAGTGGCATCGCGCGCTGACGGTCGTTGGTCCTTTTTAGTTGGTCCGCAGCCGTCAAGTTGATAGGGTGCCCCGAACCTTCTGATCCATTTCCCATTGTAACTGGAAATACCATGACCGTTATCGCTTCGGAGCTTTCCGCTGCCATCCGCTCCATTCCCGACTATCCGAAGCCGGGCATCATCTTCCGGGACATCACGACGCTGCTCGGCAATCCGCGCGCTTTCCGCCGGGCGGTGGACGAGCTTGTGCAGCCCTATGCGGGCACGAAGATCGACAAGATCGCCGGCATGGAAGCACGCGGCTTCATTCTGGGTGGGGCCGTGGCGCATCAGCTTTCGGCCGGTTTCGTGCCGATCCGCAAGAAGGGCAAGCTGCCACATACCACCGTGCGCGTGGCCTATAGCCTTGAATACGGCGTCGATGAAATGGAAATGCATGTGGACGCCGTGCAGCCGGGCGAGAAGGTCATTCTTGTCGATGATCTGATCGCGACCGGCGGCACTGCCGAAGGCGCGGTGAAGCTGTTGCGGCAGATGGGTGCGGAAATCGTCTCCGCCTGCTTCGTCATCGATCTGCCCGATCTTGGTGGGCGCAAGAAGCTGGAAGACCTCGGTGTCGAGGTGCGGACACTGGTGGAATTTTCGGGGCATTGAGGCGTGTGGGGCGCTACCCCCCTCTGCCCTGCCGGGCATCTCCCCCTCAAGGGGGGAGATCGGCAAGACGCTCTTCCACCACTTTATTCGCAAAGGCTGAGATGGGCGAAACGTCGCCGCATATCGATCTCCCCCCTTGAGGGGGAGATGCCCGGCAGGGCAGAGGGGGGTAACGCCCCCGCACGCCTCAGAGCGCTCTCGCTTTTTCGGATCGGGAAAACGCTCTGGGGTCGGTCCGGGGCAATCGGCAGCAGCCATTTTGCCCCGGTGGGTTTATTCGAACTCCAGAACTCCGCTCTGAAAGGTCATCACGGTTTGGCCCGACTGGTTCACGCCTTCATTGAAGGTGGTGTTCAGCCAGACACCGGCCCTTGATTCCAGCGGGCGGGCATCGAGCAGGGTGACGAAATAGGTCACGTCGTCTCCGGCAAAGACCGGTTTTTTCCACTTCAACTCGCGAAAGCCGGGAGAGGGGCCGAGTTTCGGCGGTTCTAGGCCCTGTTGTTTCAGCCTCTTCACCTCTTTTGCCCAGTGGGAGAGGAAACATTTCATCCAGCCCGCTCCGGTATGCCAGCCTGAAGCGCAGAGCGCGCCGAAAACGCTGTTCTTTGCGGCTTCCGCATCGAGGTGGAAGGGCTGCGGATCGAAATCGCGGGCGAAACGGATGATGTCTTCGGCGGAAAAATGCAGCGTGTCGAGGGTGACGCGTTCGCCGATGGGAGAGAGTTCTGCCAGTCTCATGCTGCAACGCCTCCATCCGCGCGCATGCGGAACATCACGGTGTTCTCTCCGTGCGATACCAGAACGCCGCGCTGGTTATAAAGCTCGTGGCGGAATTTTACGAGGCCGATGCCGGGCCGTGAGCCCGAAGGCCGCTGCTCCAGCACGATTGATTTTCCAGAAAGCGTGTCGCCCGCCAGAACCGGCTTCTTCCAATCGACATAATCGATCCCTGGGCTGCCCTGCGAGGTGGAATGGGTGATGTAGCTGTCTGCCATCATCCGCATCAGCAGGCTGCAGGTGTGCCAGCCGGAAGCCGCCAGTCCACCAAGAATGCTCTGCCGGCCCGCCTCTTCGGAAAGATGCATGGGCTGGGGGTCGAACTCGCTGGCAAAAGCGATGATCTGCTCTGCGGAAAGTGATTGCGGTCCAAGCGGAAATTCCCGCCCGGCGGAAAAATCCTCATAGGCATATGTCGCGACCGGCGCCATGGTTTCCTCCCTTCGTACAGTCAATATCGCCGGCATCTAAAATGATTTTTCCCTTTACGTAAAGGTCAAATCTAGGGCGCGATGCGGAGCAGGGACATACCGTGACGCGAGTGGGTGCGTCTTTCGCCTTCTCCCCGCCGGGGAGAAGAAACAAGCGGCCAGATCTGCGCCCACTGATCGCCTTCAAAGGAATTGACCTGACCGCAAGCAGGCTGCGTTTCAGATCAGGTATTGAAGCGGAAATGGATGACGTCGCCGTCCTGAACGACATATTCCTTGCCTTCGTCGCGTCCCTTGCCGGCTTCCTTGGCGCCGACTTCGCCTTTGTAGGCGATGTAGTCGTCAAAGCCGATGGTGAAGGCGCGGATGAAGCCGCGTTCGAAATCGGTATGGATGACGCCGGCGGCGGCGGGAGCCTTGGTGCCGCGGACGATCGTCCAGGCGCGGGTTTCCTTCGGGCCGACGGTGAAATAGGTGATGAGGTCAAGCAGGTGATAGCCGGCGCGGATCAGCCGGTCGAGACCTGCTTCGGTAAGCCCCAGCGCCGAGAGGAATTCTTCGGCTTCATCGGCAGGAAGCTGCGCGACTTCGGCCTCGATCGCCGCCGAGATGATCACGCATTCCGCGCCCTGTTCCTTTGCCATCGCCGCGACGGCTGCCGTGTGCTCGTTGCCGGACGATGCATCGGCTTCCGAGACGTTGCAGACATAAAGCACCGGGTGCGACGTCAGAAGGTTGAGGCCCTTGAGGATTTCGATCTCCTCGGCCGCCAGCGTCTTCAAAAGCAGGCGTGCCGGCTTTCCGTCGTTGAGCAGCGCGATGACGGCTTCCATGACAGGCAGCTGGGCGAGGGATTCCTTGTCCTTGCTGCTGGCGCGCTTGCGGGTCTGCTCGACGCGGCGTTCCAGGCTTTCAAGATCGGCGAGCATCAGCTCCGTCTCGATCGTGTCGGCATCGCCGACCGGATTGATGCGGCCTTCCACATGGGTGATGTCGTCGTCCTCGAAGCAGCGCAGAACGTGCACGACGGCATCGACTTCGCGGATATTGGCCAGGAACTTGTTGCCGAGACCTTCACCCTTCGACGCGCCGCGCACCAGGCCGGCAATGTCCACGAAGGAAATGCGGGTCGGAATGATTTCCTTCGATCCGGCGATGGCTGCAAGCTGCTGCATGCGCGGGTCCGGCACGGCCACTTCGCCGGTGTTGGGCTCGATGGTGCAGAAGGGATAGTTGGCGGCCTGTGCGGCCGCCGTTTTCGTCAGCGCGTTGAAGAGGGTGGACTTGCCGACATTCGGCAGCCCGACGATACCGCATTTGAAGCCCATGGCTTGAAACCTGTCCGTTTGAAAGAATTCGTTGAGGAGCCTTTTGCGGAAAGGGCCGGGCAAGGTCAAGCCCGTGGGCCGATTTGGGCGGGCAAAGCCCTGCGAATGGTGCGGAATTTCGCGCGGATGCGGCGCCGGGGTTGTCGATGCTGCGGTTGCGGCGCAATATGTATCGGTCGAGCAACCGATCTTTCGTCATCAACGGGGATTTTCCCCATGGGCTACAATTGAGTGACAATCACGGGCGACAATGATGAGTGACAGTCCTGTCGATCTCAAACCGAAACCGAAAGTCAAACCCAAGCTGGAACGGCCGAAACTTTACAAGGTCATCCTGCTGAATGACGATTATACGCCACGCGAATTCGTGACCGTGGTGCTGAAGGCCGTGTTCCGCATGAGCGAGGACACCGGCCATCGCGTGATGATGACGGCGCATCGTTTCGGCAGCGCGGTCGTCGTGGTCTGCGAGCGCGATATTGCCGAGACCAAGGCCAAGGAGGCGACCGATCTTGGCAAGGAGGCGGGCTTTCCGCTGATGTTTACCACGGAGCCGGAGGAGTGAACTCTTTTATGGCGCAGCGGCAGGCTGATGTGTTCCCTGTTCACCGCACTCCCGGTCGATCCTCATTCCTGTGCTTGTCACAGGAATCCAGCCAGCCCAAGTCTTTGGGCTGAAAAGAGTCGCCCCACCGCACAGACGTGCGTCGACTGGATTCCTGTGACAAGCACAGGAATGAGGGAGTGAGAAGCAATTGCAGGTCAATTAATATGCAGTGCTACGGCCTAGTCCTGCCGCACCTGAAAGCCCGTCTTGTTCTGCACAAAGCCGCAGCTTTCGTAAAAGGCCTGAACCTCGGGACGCTGGCGACCGGTCAGCAGCATTACCTTGTAGCAATTTGCGGCAAAGGCCACCTCGATGGCATGGCGTACGACCGCGCGGCCATATCCCCGGCCGCGATGGCTCGCCAATGTCACCACATTTTCGATGAGGGCATAGGGGCGGGCGGAGCGCGTCAGGTTCGGAACCACCAGAAGCGTGGCCGTCGCGACGGGTTCTCCGCCCTCCGTCGCCAGAAACACGGTGAGGCCGGGTTGGCCGAGCATTGCGGTGAAAGCGGCTCTTGCCTCTTGTGCCGTCAATTGCGGGTCAGACGGATTGAGCGCCTGGTAAAGTTCAAGCAGGCCGGGCAGATCGGCGGAGCCGGCTTCGCGCAGGACGACGGTTGCTGAAGACATGAGAAACCTAGTCCTTCTTGCCGAACATCCGCTTCAGCATTTCGGCCATGGGTCCGGTTTCAGGCAGCTTTTTCGGCTGGGCGTTGTTGCGTGCCTGATGGATGTGGGATTGCGCGGCGGGCTTGGCAGCCTTCGCCGGTTTTTCCGCTTCCGGCTTGCTGCCGGTGGCAAGCGCCAGCTTGTTCATTAGCTGGGAATCCTCTGATTTCACCAGCATGGCGGCGTTGTCGGCGATGGCGTCCAGCAGCGGCTCCAGCCAGACCCGGTCGGACTTGGCAAAATCGCCGAGCACATGGCCATGCACGCGCTCCTTGTCGCCGGGATGGCCAATGCCGAGACGCAGACGGCGGTATTCCTTGCCGCAATGGGCATCGAGCGACTTCAGGCCGTTATGGCCGCCATGGCCACCACCCGTCTTGATGCGCGCGCGGCCGGCGGGGAGATCGAGTTCGTCATGGATGGCGATGATTTCCGCCGGGGTGAGCTTGAAGAAGCGCATGGCCTCGCCGACGGATTCGCCGGAAAGGTTCATATAGGTGAGCGGCTTCATCAGCAGGACCTTTTCGCCGCCAATCTCGCCTTCGGAAATCTCCGCCTTGAACTTTCTCGCCCAGGGCGAGAAGGAGGGCAGGCGCTGCAGCGCATCGACGGCCATGAAACCGATATTGTGGCGGTTTCCCGCATATTGCGAGCCGGGATTACCGAGTCCTGCGATGATCTTCATGGAGCATGTCCGCGTTTTGCCTGACGATGCTGTTGTCACCACCCCGAAATCGGTCGGCTGTCAATCATTTTATGAGTTTATGGAGACACTGAAAGGTGTTCAGGGGCTGACGAGTTTGTAGCGGTCGAATATGCGCTGTTGTGTTCCATCGGCGATCAGCCTGTCCAGCCGGGCCTGCAATTTCGCAATGACCGCGTCGGGTACGCTTTTGTTGCAGGCAAGACCCAGCTGCTGGCGCGTGAAGGTTATCACTTCCTTGAATGTGTCGGCGGGCAGGCTTTTGAAGGTGCTCTCCGACATGGGCATCAGGTCGATTCTTCCCGCCCTCAGCTTGTGAAGCGTGATCTGGAAGTCCGCACCGACATCCACCTGCGGGAAACCGAGCCTTTCCAGAAGGGCTTCGGTATAGTCGCCGCGCTGGGTGCCGACCCGGTATTTCTTGGCGTCCTCAAGGCTTGAAACATCGATATCCGCCTCGCGACGCGCCACGAGGATGTTGCGGTCGCTGTGGATCGGCGAGACCCATTTGAAGAGCTTTTCGCGTTCGGCGGTTCTTGCCGTGGCGAAGACGCAATGCATGGGCTGCGTCGTCGCCATGGCGATTGCCCGCGCCCAGGGCATGACGGTGACCTCGTAGTCGGTGCCGCTTTCCTCAAGCACGATCTTGAGCTGTTCAATATAGACGCCCCGTACGCTGCCGTCGCTCGCCTGCAGATTGTAGGGCGGGTAGACCTCGGTCGTCAGGAAAAGCTTGGCCGCACAGGCCGGATTAGCGAAAGCAAGAAAGACCAGACAAAAGCGGATCAATCCCATCATCGCTCCCACCGGCTCACGCTTGCCGCGCCACGGGGCGGCTTGCTTCCGAAGCCGCGTCCAATGCGTCCATCAGTCTTTCGATGGGTTGCGGGCGTGCAAAGAGATAGCCCTGTCCGTAATCCGCACCGATCTCCGTCAGAAGTTCCTTCTGCTCTGCCGTCTCGACGCCCTCGGCAATGACTGCGCAGTTCATCTTGTGGGAAATGGCGGCAATGCCCTCGACCAGCATGCGGTTGCGCTGCCTTATCTCAATCGCGTCGTCGCAGATGGAGCGGGTGAAGGACTGGTCGATCTTGACGATATCGACCGGAAAACGGCTGAGATAGCTGAGCGAGGAATAACCCGTGCCGAAATCGTCCAGCGCGATGCGGCAGCCTAGCTGATGAATGGCGTTGAGGATCGCCCGGATTTGCGGGTCGTCCTTCATGATGACGGCTTCGGTTATCTCGATGACCAGCCGTTTGGGAAGAATGCCGTGTCGATGCAGCACGCCGGCGATCCGCGTCGGCAATCCCGGTTCGAACTGCAGCGGCGAAAAATTCACCGCCACATAGGTGTGCTCCATGCCGGGCAGGAGCGACAACCTGGCAAGATTGGCAATCGACTGATCGAGGATGATATTGCCGATGCGATTGATGGTGCCGTTTTCTTCCGCAAGGCTGATGATGGCGGCGGGGGAGAGCAGACCTTTTTCCGGATGGTTGAGACGCAAAAGCGCCTCGAAACCGGCCGTCCTGCCGCTTGCAAGATCCTGAATAGGCTGGAAATACGCCTCGAACCAGTTTTCGGAAAGCGCCTGCGCGATATCCCGTTCCAGCTCCGCATGTTCGCGTGCCCGGTCCATGATCGAACTGTCGAAAATCTGTGAGCCGTTCCTGCCCGTTCTTTTGCGGCTATACATGGCCATGTCGGCATTCTGCAGCAGTTCGGAGGCACTGGAGGCGTGCAGAGGGTAGATCGCCATGCCGATGCTGGCGCTGAGACGGATGCTGTTGTTTTCGATCTCGAAGGGCGTGTCCAGCATGGTGCAGATGCGCTCGCAGAATTGCAGGGCGCGCTCTTCCACCTTGTCGCCGGCAAGCAGAATGGCGAATTCATCGCCGCCCAGACGTGACGCGCTGTCCAGCGGCGTCAGCAGGGGTTCGAGTTTCATCGTGAATTCGCGGAGTACCGCATCGCCCGCCGCATGGCCGAGATTGTCGTTGATGGCCTTGAACCGGTCGAGGTCGATGAACAGGCACGCCAGTTCGCTGCCGTTTTTGTCCGCGTCGCGGATCTGCAGATCGAGGATTGCCTCGAAGCCCTGGCGATTGAAAAGACCGGTCAGATGGTCGGAAATGGCCTGCTGACGGTTACGTTTCTCCGACTGGCGCAGTTCGGTCACATCCGTCATGACGCAGAGGCAGGTGCTCTGCTGCGTGGCATCGCCGGAATCGAGGGCTTTTTCGAGGATGAGGGCGTCCATGGCATCGCCATCCATGCAATGGAAGCGAACGGTGATGCCCGTATGCGGCGCGTCCGGCGACTGCTGGGCTGCCTTGCGCCTCTGGAACAGGGGGCGATCATCCGGGTGGATGAGATCGACGAAATTCAGGCCGAGTATTTTCGCCCGGTCGTAACCGGTCGCCTGCACCCAGTAGTCGCTGACGGCGGCAATCCGGTCGTGCCTGTCGAGCGAGAACAGCATGGCGGGCGTGCGGTTGTAGATTTCGGTCTTCCGCTCATGGGCGTTCTTGATCTCCAGCTCTTCCTTTTCGAGCTGGGTCTGCATCTCGTTGAAGCTTTTCGCCAGCCGACCGATCTCGTCCTTGGACCGCCAGTCGACATGGTGGCGCGAGCCTAGACGTCGTGTCGCCTCTATGGCGGCCGTGAGTCGCATAAGCGGGCGGATGACCATGAAACGGTTGCCGGCGATGGCCGCAAGAACCATGGTGACAATGGCGAGGATGAAAATCGTGATGAAGGACAATTCGGTGCGGCTGAGGGATGTCAGCAGGCTGACGTCGTCATAATAGATCGTCAGTTGCCCGACCGTAACGGACCCCTTCGTGGTCTTGTAGGTCACTTCGCGTATCGTCGACGAGGCATCCTGAATGATGTCGCTGCCGGCTGTCTGGACGATATCGAGCTGGCCGGAGGTATCCTTGACCTCGACCATCTTGATCATGGGGTCGGAAACGAGGGTTCCGGTAATCTGGTTTATCGTGTCGTCGTCGAGATCCCATAGAGGACGGGCAAGCGCCTGAGAATTTGTCGACAGCAGGATTTCAAGATGATTACGCTGGCTGCGAACGGCCTCATGATAGGAGAGCGTGAGCAAAAGCGTGAATAGCGGAGCGACCACTGTAAGAAGTGCGCCGGAAACAATCGCGATGAAGCGGCTTTCGACGGAATGAGCCATGTTCGACTGCAGTTACCCTTTGCCCCTGAATTGCTGCGTCCCGTTTTTCCACCCGTCCGGTGGTTTTACGAAAACGCAGGGGCATCGTTTCATGGAATTGTTAATCGACGCTGAAACAGGCCCGGCATCATGTGCGGGGCAGAAGGGTTTCTGTCTTTAAAGTTCATAAAAACTAAAAAGCCCGTTCCGAAAACGGAACGGGCTTCAATATTCAAAGCTGTCGGGCCTTGCGGCCGCCGATTATTCCTCGGAAGCTTCTTCGGTCGTTTCTTCTGCAACGCCGCCAGCCGGAGCGACGATCGTTGCGATCGTGAAGTCACGGTCAGCGATGACAGGCGTGATGTTCTTCGGCAGCTTCACATTCGAAATGTGAACGTTGTCGCCGATCTTCAGGCCAGCGAGATCAACCGTGATGAACTCCGGAATGTCGTTGGCCGGGCAGTGGAATTCCACCGTGTGGCGAACGATGTTCAGAACGCCGCCGATCTTGATGTCCGACTTTTCTTCGTTGACGAAGTGAACCGGAACTTCAACGTTGACGAGCGTGTTGCCCGAAACGCGCAGGAAGTCGACATGCATGGTGAAGTCGCGGACCGGATCAAGCTGGTAGTCCTTCGGGAGAACCTTGATCTTCTTGCCGTCGACGTCGATGATCGCAACCGTCGTCATGAAACCGCCGGCGTGGATACGCTTGGTGACTTCGTTGGTCGACAGGGCGATGGAAATGGGGGCCTGCTTGTCACCATAGATGACAGCGGGAATCAAACCGTTGCGGCGAAGTTCACGAGAGGACCCCTTACCAACTCGTTCGCGCGCCTCGGCCTTGAGCTCATACGATTCTTTGCTCATGGCAATTCCTTTCGAGGTTATATGGAGAGTTCACGCCAAACAGAGCGGCCTGAACTGGAGAGGCTTGAAAGCCATCCCGCCCGCGTTGCCTCCAAGGGTGTCTACACGGGTGCGGGCGCTATAATACAAACGGGACATAAAGACAAGGGCCGCGTCTTCACCGGAATATCATGCTTTGATTTAATTAGATTATTCTAATTCAAGCATGTGGTGAAAGTTTTAATCTATGCTTATCCATGCATATAAACCGGCTGCAAACTTGGCAAATGATAAAGCGTTCCGGAATTCCAATTGTGTAGATGACAATGCTCAAAGTTCTGCAATGCCTCGCCGTCGATCACGACTATCGATATACCGCCGCAGCGGTCTTCGTCTGCATGCTCGGAAGCTTCGTTACAATGCGTCTTTTTTCGAGGGCGCGTCTGGCAACGGGGGTACAGAAGATCAACTGGCTGTTTCTGGCGGGTGTGAATGGCGGCGCGGCGATATGGACGACCCATTTCGTGGCGATGCTGGGTTATGTCGCTGCCGGTGACGTGGGTTACGACCCCTATCTGACGGGGCTGTCGCTGCTCATCGCCATTGTGACCACGACCGCCGGTTTCGGCATTTCCGCCTATGGCGGGCGTAGCGTGCTGGTGGAAGCGGGCGGGATGATACTCGGTCTTGGCATTGCCGCCATGCATTATACCGGCATGGCTGCCTACAATGTTCAGGGCATGATTTTCTGGAGCCAGGCCTATGTCATCGCCTCGCTGGTGCTGGGTGCGGTGCTGGGCGCTGTCGCGATCAATCGTGTCGCCCGCCCGGTCAACTGGTTCTGCCAGTACAGCGCGGTCACCTTCCTCATCCTCGCCATCGCCTCGATGCATTATACCGGCATGGCCTCGATGTCGTTCGCGTTTGATCCGCGCATCGTTATTTCGGAAAATCTTCTGCCGCCGGCCGTCATGGGCGGGGGGGCCATTGCAGTCACGCTGCTGTTACTGGCGCTCGGACTTTCCACCTATGTCATCGATGCCCAGTCCACCCAGCAGGCTGTTGCCCGCTATCGCCACCTTTCGCTGCATGATCCGCTGACGGGCATTCCCAACCGGGCGGCCTTTATCGAGCATCTCAATCGCCGCACGCGTCATGTTTCCATGGGTGCGCATACCGCACTTCTGTCGATCGATCTCGATCGTTTCAAGGAGATCAACGACGTGCATGGTCATGCGGCGGGCGATGCCGTGCTGCGCGCCATTGCCGACCGGGCGAGTTCCGTCCTGAAAGCCGGAGAATTTCTGGCGCGCATGGGCGGCGACGAGTTCGTGGCGATGACCCATTCCTATTATACCCGCGCCGACGGTGCGGAATTTGCGCAACGTCTGATCGAGCAGATCAGCAGGCCGGTCGAATGGAGCGGGCAGACATTCTGCGTGGGTGCGAGCGTTGGCATATCGGTGCGCAATACCAGCGCCATTGACGCCGATACGCTGATGGCGCAGGCCGACGTCGCCATGTACCGCGCAAAAAGCGGGACGTCGGATACGATCTGCTTTTACGACAAATCCATGGATGAGGCCGCCCGCGAGCGCAACGTCCTTGCGATCGCCATGCGCAGCGGCCTCGCCAATAACGAATTCGAGCTTTATTATCAGCAGCAGAACGACACCAGAAGCGGCAGCATTGTCGGTTTCGAGGCGCTTTTGCGCTGGAACCGACCGGAGCGCGGCATGGTATCACCTGCCGAATTCATTCCGATCGCCGAGCAGACCGGATTCATCGTAGACCTGGGCGAATGGGTTCTGCGGGAAGCCTGCGCGCAGGCGGCTCTCTGGAAGAAATCGCTTTCCATTGCCGTCAATGTCGCGCCGCAGCAGCTTGCGGACAATGATTTCCCCGAAAAGGTCGAGAGAATTCTCGTTGATACGGGGCTTGCGCCGGAAAGGCTCGAACTGGAAATCACGGAAGGCAGCATTATCGCCGACCATCGCCACGCGCTCGTCACCATCCGCAAACTCAAGGCGCTCGGCGTCAAGATCGCCATGGATGACTACGGCACAGGCTATTCTTCCCTGTCCACCCTGCAAAGCTTCCCTTTCGACAAGATCAAGATCGACCGTGCCTTCATCGATGGCCTGTCGACCAACGTGCAGTCGGAGGCAATTGTCCGCTCGACGCTCATTCTCGCGCACAGCCTCAATATCCCGGTGCTGGCGGAAGGGGTGGAGACCAAGGCCCATATCGAATTCCTGCGTCGCGAAGGTTGCCTGCAAGTGCAGGGCTTCTTCTTTGGCCGGCCGAGGCCTTTGACCTCTATCGCCAATCTCGTTGACGACACCTTCCTGACGGTGGATGACGAGCCGGAAATCGCAGCCGGCCGGCGTTACTTCAAGGCTGTCTGATCGTCCGGCGCAGCCCGCGGTTGCGCCGGGGAGTAACGGTCGCGAAGTTTTTAGTTGAAACGTGAACGCTTCCAGCGCACCATCGCCGAAAAGCTTTGGGAGGAGCGAATGCCGACAGACATCGCCCATGCAGAACGCGTGTATGAGACCGCGCGACAGCGTTCCGCAGCCGCAAGTTCACCGATTATCGCTTCATGGCGCCGTTGCATGGTCAAGCATCGTCTTGCGCCCGAAGAAAATCGCAAGCCCATCTTCTTGAGCGAGTTCGAATTTCGCCGCGCCCGCGAAAGTGCAGCCGGCCTGATTGCCGAAAGCACTGATGAACTCGACCGTATTTTTCACAGCGTCGGCAAGTCCGGCTGCTGCCTGCTTTTGACCGATGCGCAGGGCGTTGCGCTGGAACGCCGGGGTGCCGCCGGCGACGACCGTGATTTTCGCGCGCTCGGCCTCTGGTCCGGCGCTGTCTGGAGCGAGGCGAGCGTCGGCACCAACGGTATCGGCACGGCGCTCGTCGACGAGCGCTCGGTGGTGGTCTATCGCGATCAGCACTTCTTCACATCGAATACCGAGCTTTGCTGCACCACCGCACCTATCCGCGACCATACCGGCAGAGTGACGGGCGCGCTCGATATTTCCACGTGCCGTGACGACATCAACGAGATGACCTTCTCCTTCGTCACCCAGGCGGTGAGGGATGCGGCACAACGCATCGAGGGCAATCTTTTCCGCCGAGCCTTTCCCGGTGCGCGCATCGTCGTGGTGCCGACGAGCTTTGGTGCTGCCCTTTCGCTGCTTGCCGTGGATCAGGACGATCTCGTTCTAGGGGCAACACGTGCGGCACGTCTTGCGCTGAAGCTCGATGATCATGCCATCGCGCAAGGGGTACCTGCCGCCGATATTTTGCAGGAACAGCGCCACGACGGCGGTTCCGACCTTGCGGAAGCGGAGCGTTCGGCGTTGCGCCGCGTTCTTTCGCGCACGAATGGCAATGTCACGCAGGCCGCATCCCTGCTCGGCATCAGCCGGGCCACACTTCACCGCAAGATGAAGAAGCTTGCCGTGCATTGAGAGTGCAGAACCCTTGAAATAGAGGGCTCTGGCCGAATTCGAGCATCATTTCAGGCGAAAAACGGCTCGATTGGCTGCCAGACCGATCTGTCGCGCGGGTTTGTCGCAGATGTGAGACAATGTGCGATGCGGAACCACGCCGCCCCACTACCCGCCGTTGCCATCTAGGCCCACCTTCCTCCCATGCGGTCCGTCGCGGACCGTTTTCATCAGGGAGGATGAAATCATGAATATTCAGGTTCAGCAGAAAGCCGGCGAAGCGCCCTTCAAGCTGAAATACGGCAACTACATCGGCGGCAAGTGGGTGGAGCCGAAATCCGGCCGCTACATGGACAATCTTTCACCGGTGACGGGTCACAAGATCTGCGAGGTTCCGCGTTCCGATGCGGCCGATATCGAGCTAGCACTGGATGCGGCCCACAAGGCACGCGAAAAATGGGGCAAGACGAGCGTAACGGAACGCTCCAACATCCTGCTCAGGATCGCCCAGCGCATCGAGGACAATCTCGACCTCATCGCGCGGGCCGAAACCTGGGATAACGGCAAGCCGCTGCGTGAAACCACCAATGCGGATATTCCGCTGACGATCGATCATTTCCGTTATTTCGCGGGCTGCATCCGCGCACAGGAAGGCACGATCGGTGAAATCGACAACGACACGGTTGCCTATCATTTCCATGAACCGCTCGGCGTTGTCGGCCAGATCATACCGTGGAACTTCCCGATCCTGATGGCCGCCTGGAAACTCGCGCCCGCTCTTGCCGCCGGCAATTGCGTCGTGCTGAAGCCGGCCGAACAGACGCCTGCCTCCATTCTGGTCGTCATGGAGCTTATCGAAGATCTCCTGCCGCCCGGCGTTCTCAACATCGTCAACGGTACCGGCCTTGAAGCCGGCAAGCCGCTGGCGCAGAGCAATCGCATCGCCAAGATCGCCTTCACCGGCTCTACCTCGGTCGGCAAGGAAATCATGCGTTATGCGGCTGACAACGTCACCAACATCACGCTGGAGCTGGGCGGCAAATCGCCAAACATCTTCTTTGCCGATGTGATGAACGAAGACGATGCCTTCCTCGACAAGGCGCTCGAAGGTTTCGCCTTCTTCGCGCTCAACCAGGGCGAGGTCTGCACATGCCCGTCACGTGCGCTGGTGCATGAATCGATCTACGACCGCTTCATGGAAAAGGCCATCAAGCGCGTTCAGGCCATCAGCCAGGACGACCCGCTCAATCCGTCGACCATGCTTGGCGCACAGGCCTCGCAGGAACAGTTCGACAAGATCATGAGCTATCTCGATATCGGCAAGAAGGAAGGTGCCAAGGTTCTGACCGGCGGCGACCGCAAGACGCTCACGGGCGACCTGAAGGATGGCTATTACATCCAGCCGACGGTGTTCGAAGGCAACAACAAGATGCGGATTTTCCAGGAGGAAATCTTCGGCCCGGTTGTTTCCGTCACCACCTTCAAGACGGTGGAGGAAGCGCTCGAAATCGCCAATGACACGGTTTACGGTCTGGGTGCAGGCGTGTGGAGCCGCGATACCAATGTCGCCTATCGGGCGGGCAGGGGCATCGAGGCGGGCCGCGTGTGGACCAATTGCTATCACGTCTATCCGGCGGGTGCCGCTTTCGGCGGTTACAAGCAGTCGGGCATCGGTCGTGAGACCCACAAGATGATGCTCGATCACTACCAGCAGACCAAGAACCTGCTCGTATCCTACAGCCCGAACAAGGTCGGCTTCTTCTGAGTTCCTCCCCGGAAGCCGGCGACGGATCATCATGATCAAGCCGGCGTGTTCCCAGGGGCTTCGGCCCCTGGGAGCCCGGATCGGGTTTTCAGGCAAAATAAAAGGCCGGAGGTTTTGCCTCCGGCCTTTTTGATGACGGGGAGCGGAAAACTTCTCCTCCGTCATCCTCGCTCTTTTTGTGCCGATCAGGCCGCGTAGCGCTGGTCCCGCTGTCGGGCTTCACCCACCGAGAATTGTCCCACCTGCTCGGTCAGGCCATCCGCCTCGTTCGCCAGCGAGAAGGCCGCAGCCGTCGTTTCCTCAACCATGGCCGCATTCTGCTGGGTCACATGGTCGAGTTCGTTGACGGAGGCATTGATTTCGCTAAGGCGGCCGGACTGCTCGCGCGACGCGGTGGCGATTTCGCCGATCTGGTCGTTGACCGACTGGATGCGCTTCTGGATCTGCTCGAGGCTTTCGCCGGTCTTTAGCACCAGCGCCACGCCGCTTTCCACGTCGCCTGCGGACGTGGCGATCAGCGTCGTGATGTCACGCGCGGCGGCCGCCGATTTCTGGGCGAGTTCGCGCACTTCCTGCGCCACCACCGCAAAGCCCTTTCCGGCTTCGCCGGCGCGGGCGGCTTCCACACCGGCATTCAGCGCCAAAAGATTGGTCTGGAAGGCGATCTGGTCGATGACGTCGATGATCTGGCGGATCTTCGCCGACGACGTTTCGATGCGCTCCATGGCGACGATCGCTTCTTTCACGACGGCCGTGGATTTATGGGCGTCCTGCATCGTGCCCGCCGTTGCCTCGACGGCGACGTTGCAGCGTGAGAGGGAGACATTGACGGCCTGCGTCATGTCTCCGAGTGCGGCAGCCGCCTCCTCAAGTGCCGCAGCCTGGCGTTCCGTGCGCCGCGACAGATCTTCCGATGCGCTTTTCAGCTCACCGGAGCCGGAGCGGATGGCATTGGCGCTCTCGCCGATGCTGGAGATCGTTGCATCCAGCCCCGCGATGGAGTTGTTGAAGTCGATGCGCAGATGGTCGAGCGACGGCACGAAGGACTTTTCGATGCGCAGATCGAGCCTGCCGGCCGCAAGATTGGCAAGACCGGTTGCAAGGGCGTCGACGGCCTCTTCCAGCTCCTGAGCGCTTCTGGCCTTTTCCATTTCACGCTGGGCGCGTTCTTCGTCCAGTTCCTCGCTCTTGCGATGGGACTCGGCTTCCATGTGCTGCTTGTCGAGAATGCCCTGGCGGAAGGATTCCAGCGCGCGGGCCATGGTGCCGATCTCGTCGCCGCGGGAAACCGCCTTGATCTCGATATCGTTTTCACCGCCGTTCAGACGTTCCATCAGCCCGGCAAGGCCGGTCAGCGGCTTGGTCAGGCTGGCGGAAACGAAAATACCGATGAGCGTCATGATGGCAAGGACCGCCAGTGTCGCAAGCGTTGCCCAGAAGGCCAGATCGTTGGCGGCGGCGAGAACCTTGCTCTCCTGCTGGCCGATCGCGAGAAGATGCTTCTGTCCGAAGACGGAGACCGGGCGATAGGCGTAAAAGATGTTGCCGGCAGGCGTCTGCGCCATAACCGTTCCGGCTTCGCTGGTGTTCGAAAGGGCCACGAGGCTTTCGGAAACGGCGGCATCCGTCCCGCCCGAGAGCACGCCCGCCCTGAGTTTGCCCTCGGCGCTCAGAAGAACGGCGTCGTCGATGGACTTGCCTGTCTCCTCGGGCGTCACCACCGCGCCAATGCGGTCGGGCGAAATGCGCATGATGACAGCGCCCTTGCGCTGCAGCTGGCCCCAGTTCGAGACCGCGAGCGGCATGCCGATCATGGCCGAATCATTGCCACTGCTGAACCCGGTGTTGCTGACGACGCCGTCCTTGCCGGCTTCGATGCGATCGAACAATTCCTTGATCGCGCTGTTTTGCGGTTCCGTCACATTGGTCAGGAAGTTTTTGCCCTTGGTCACGGAATAGATAATGAGACCGGTCTTGTCGATCACATAGATGTCGCTGACCCGGGTGTTGCGCCAGACGCTGGCAATGGCCGCGTTGATCGTCGCGTGGCGGATGGCGTAGAGCAGCCGTAATCCTTCGCCGTTGAAGGAGGCGCGCTCTTCCTCGGATACGCCTTCGCGGCGGAAAGCCTGGATGATCGCATCCTTTTCCGTCGGCACGACGTTGGTCATGGTTTCCAGCGCCTGTGCGATCGCGGCATTTTGCGACAGTTCTGAAATGCTTTGTTCTACGCGCAGCGTATAGGCATCAAGCTGCTTGGACTGGTTTCCCGCAACCGTTTCGAGCCTGATTTCGCTTGCGTCGATCAGGCCAGACTTGCCCATCTCATAGGACAACAGCCCCACGGCCAGGCATGAAACCAGCGTTGCGCCCGTGACGAGCGCTGCAAATTTGGCCTTGATTGACAATGCTTTAGCTTTGACAGCAGTCGGATTTACACCCGGCATCCTGTTTCCTCCCCCCAAAAAAAACGTGGCCGCAGGTTCGCAACAATTGTTTACGGTCGCGTTAAAGCGCTTGAGAATTGTATGATTATTTCCCGCATACCGCGAGAAAATCGCCCCTCGCTGCCGCACAGTAAACCGTAATAAAACTGCAATAGAACGGGCGCATACCGTGCGAAGTTCAACGGCTGTTCATATTCATGCAAGCTTTTCGCGCTCCTTCTCCTGCCACTATCGACGATGTTTGCGGCACACGCGCAGACGGATATGACGGAGCCCCTGTGAGATCGACCCCGGATTTCGCCGTTGTCGTGCCCATGCACAATGAAGAAGCGAGCGTCGAAACGCTTGTCGCGGAGATCGTTGCGGCCTGTCAGCCCGTTGGCCGGTTTGAGATCATCGTGGTGGACGACGCCTCCTCCGACCGTACGGCGGATGTCGCACTTTCGCTTGGCGGGCGTTATCCCATGCTGCGGCTGGTCAGGCACGACCGTCAGGGCGGGCAATCGGCGGCAATCCATAGCGGTGTGCAGGCGGCGCGGGCGCCGATCATCTGCATGCTGGATGGCGACGGCCAGAACCCGCCGGACAATCTGCCGGTGCTTCTCGCGCCCCTTCTGGCCGCTGGTGCCCCGGGCCGCCTCGGACTGGTGGCCGGCCAGCGCGTCGGCCGGCGCGATACGCTTGGAAAACGTCTTTCCTCCCGCTTCGCCAATGGTTTGAGGGCGCGGATATTGAAGGACGGCACGCGGGACACCGGCTGCGGCCTCAAGGCCTTCCGTCGCGACGCCTATCTTGCCTTGCCCTATTTCGATCATCACCACCGCTATTTCCCGGCGCTGTTCAACCGCGACGGCTGGCAGGTGGCCCATGTCGACGTCACGCATCGGGCGCGCCTGCATGGCAATTCCCATTACACCAATATCGGCCGCGCGCTTGTCGGCATCCACGATCTGATCGGCGTTGCCTGGCTGTTGCGCCGGCGCAAGCGGGCAAGCTGGGCTGAAACCTTCAAAACGGAGACATCGCCGTGAATACACCGGCCTTATGGTCCATGCTGCATGTGGACAGCTGGAAGGAATTTCTCTGGGTCTGCATCGGCTTCATGGGTCAGATGCTGTTCACCATGCGGTTTCTGGTTCAATGGATTTCGTCGGAACGGGCGAACCGTTCGGTCATACCAGTGGCCTTCTGGTATTTCTCCGTTCTCGGCGGTCTGGTGCTCTTGTCCTATGCCATCTGGCGCCGTGACCCGGTTTTCGTCATGGGGCAGGCGTCCGGCCTCTTCATCTATGCCCGTAATCTCTGGTTGATCCATGCAGAACGCCGCCAGCATGCATGATGCGGCGGCGTTGCCCCATGTGCAGGCAAGCGAGCAGCGCCAGTGGATGACACTTGCGCTTGCGGCAATCGTGCTTGTGACGCTGCTGCGCATCCTTGGGCTTGCCTTCAACCGAACCGATCTTTTTGTAGATGAGGCGCAATATTGGCTATGGGGCCGGGAGATGGCCTTCGGCGCCTATTCCAAACCGCCGCTGATCGGCTGGCTCATTCGCGCCGCCAGCATTCTGGGCGGCGGCGAGGGCACCTTTCAGGTGCGGCTGGCAGCACCCGTGGTGCATGGCGCAGCAGCGGTGGCAATCCTTGCTCTCGGGCGCATGATCTATGATAGCAGGCTCGCCGCACTGGCCGCCGTCATCTATTTGACGTTGCCCGCCGTGACGCTTGGCAGCCTGCTGATCTCGACCGATACGCCGATGATGCTGTTCATCGCGCTCTCGATGATCTCAGTGCGCAAACTGGCGCTGGCACGCGCCGAAGGCAAGGCGGCGGTGCTATGGAGCGTTGCGCTCGGTCTCTGTTTCGGCCTCGGGCTGATGTCGAAATATGCGATGATCTATTTTCTGCCCTGCTTCATCGCCGCCGGCTGGCTTTGCGTGGGCTGGCGCATACGCCTGCGTGACGCCGCGATCGCCCTCGTGGTCTGTGCCGCCGTCATTGCTCCCAATCTGTGGTGGAACGCGGCGCATGATTTCATGACGGCCCGGCACACGGCCGATAATGCGAATTGGCATGGTATCCAACTGAAAATCGGTCCGGCGCTCGAGTTCTTCTTCTCGCAGGCGGGCGTTGTCGGCCCCTTCGTTTTTGTCGCCATGATCATCGCGACGTTCCGTGCGAAAACCGCCGAAGCCCGGGCTCTGGTCGCGCTGTCGGTACCGATCGTGCTGCTGATCACGGCGCAGGGGCTGATGTCGCGGGCACTCGCCAATTGGGCGGTGGGAGCCTATGCGGCGGGCGTGCTTCTGGCGGTGCCGGTGCTGGCATCCCGGCGCTGGCTCACCGTTTCCACCCTTGTGCTCGGCGGCATCGTTGCCATCGCCCTGCCCATGATGACGATTGCCGGAACGGAACTGCGTCTGCCGAGCGGCGAGTTGGCGATGAAGCGTTATCTTGGCCGCTCGGAGCTGGTGTCGACAGGCTTTGCGCGGGCGCAGGAAGCTGGTGCAGATGCCATCGTCGCTTCCGATCGTTCCATTCTGGCCGAGCTTTTTTATCAGTTGCGGGACGAGAAGCAGGTCTTGCTGCGGGCGCTGCCGGAAACCGGCGTTCCTTCCAGCCACTATGCGCTTCTTTATCCGCTGAAATCAGGCGAGGCGAAAAACCCGGTGTATTTGGCAATTGCGGATGCCCTGCCGTCCTGCCTTGCCGGCGAAACGCCGCTTTCCCGCTGGGTCGCCGGGCCGGGCTTTCTGGAGGGCAGGGAAATCGGGATCTGGCGCCTGCCGCCGCAATGCATTCCGGGGGGCGCCAATGGACAATGATCTTGCGCATATGCGGATCACGATCTGGGTGACATTCGCCACATTGGCGCTCGTCATCCTGTTTGCGACCTTCCCCTCCGTCGATCTCTGGGTTTCCTCGCTGTTTTTTTCCCCCGAGGGGCGTTTGTGGTCGGGCCGGGAGCCGCTTCCCGAATGGCTGCGCGACACATTGCGCGAGTTGACGGAACTGGCCACTCTGCTTGCCTTCATCGTCTTTATCGGCAACATCCGGCTGGGCTCCTTGCAGCGCACCGGCTGGCGCGTCTGGGCCTTCCTCTGCGGGCCTGTGGTTCTCTGCGCCGGACTGCTGGTGAACGGGGTGTTGAAAGCCAATATCGGCCGCGCGAGGCCATTCAGCGTCAGCGATTTCGGCGGGCAGCAGCTTTTCACGCCGCCTTTCCAGTTCAGCACGCAGTGTTATTCGAACTGTTCGTTTTCTTCAGGCGAAACCGCGCTCATCGCGAGTTTTTTCCTGCCGCTCTGCGTGCTTCTCTGGCACCGCCTGCAATGGCGCGGGCGTGTCGTCATGGGCGGTAGCGCTGCTGGCGCCATCATCCTCATGTCCGGCTTGCGTATCGCGGCCGGCGGGCATTTCCTCAGCGATGTGGTAATGTCGGTTCTGTTTTCCGCCCTGACGACGCTGTTTCTTTACAAGGCGCTGGCGATCTCCCGTCACCGCCAGGTGTTTACTGGCGATGCGGTCACGGCCGATGCGATCAGCCTGTGGCGCAATGGCAGCCATGCCGTGCGTGCCCGCGCCCGGCGCTGGTGGCCGAAAATCAAGGCTGCCGCCACACGCCTGCAACGGCCACCGGATGCGGGTACGGCGTCATCCTGAGCGGTGCGGAATGAATTGTGCTATCTCTGCGGGGGCCGAGATTGCTGGTAAAGTTGATAGGCTCTCTTCTCGTCATGCCGGTCTCGAACCGGCATTCAGCCATGGCGCATCTGAGCCGCGAGAAACCAGTCTTTTGCGATCAAGGACTTGATCGCGCTGGACCCCGGATTAAATCCGGGGTGACGGTGCGGATGCATTGATTTTGCAGATGCGCGAGAGAAACGCTGCTTCAGTCGAACAGGCCGGAAACCGACTGTTCCTGCGCTGTGCGGTTGATCGCTTCGCCGAGCAGACCTGCGGTGCTGACCACGCGGATATTATGCGCGGACTGGACGGCAGTGGTGGGCTGGATGCTGTCGGTGATGACGAGTTCGCGCAGCTTCGAGGAGGCCACGCGGGCAACTGCGCCGCCGGAAAGCACGCCGTGGGTGATATAGGCGGTGACGCTGGTCGCGCCCTTCTTGAGAAGTGCTTCCGCGGCATTGCAGAGCGTACCACCGGAATCGACGATGTCGTCGATGAGAATGCAATCTTTGCCGGAAACGTCACCGATGACGTTCATGACTTCGGATTCGCCCGGACGGTCACGACGCTTGTCGACGATCGCCAGCAGACAGTCGAGGCGCTTGGCCAGTGCACGGGCGCGGACAACGCCGCCGACATCGGGTGAAACGACCATGACGTTGTTGGTGTCGTAGTGGTCCTTCACGTCGCGGGCGAGGATGGGCGCTGCGAAGAGGTTGTCGGTGGGGATATCGAAGAAACCCTGAATCTGACCGGCATGGAGATCGAGCGTCAGGACGCGGTCGGCGCCGGCTTCGGTAATCAGATTGGCAACGAGCTTGGCGGAAATCGGGGTGCGGGGGCCGGCCTTGCGGTCCTGGCGGGCGTAACCGAAGTAAGGAAGCACCGCCGTGATGCGCTTTGCCGAGGAGCGGCGCATGGCATCGATCATGATGAGCAGTTCCATCAGATGATCGTTTGCCGGAAACGATGTGGACTGGACGAGAAAAACGTCCTCGCCGCGCACGTTTTCACTGATTTCTACGAAAATTTCCTGGTCAGCAAACCGCTTTACGGTGGCATTTCCCAAGGGAACGTTGAGATACTTGCAGATCGCTTCGGCAAGGTGCCGGTTCGAATTGCCTGCGAAAACCTTCATTGCGGCCGCCTGTTTCCATGCCATCGCCTTGCGCCACGGAAAAGTGTTTGCCGTAACCAAGCGTCGTTCAAGGGGAGGAACATCCGGCCGAAAAGCCTTTGCCGGATACGCCTTGTTGCCATGCGCGCCTTAATAGCGCTGTTGCTTCCGATTGCAAGAGGACTCCGCGCTTTCGCAATGATTTTCGTGAAATCTCTGTGACTTCTCCCGTCGTTTCACCTCATCCGCGTTGAGACTGCTTCCATGATGTATAGTCGTTGAGTGTTTTTGCCGCGATATCCTGCATGACCCTGTCGGTCACGGCGGCCCATGGATCGCTGCCTTTGGCTGCTACCGTTTCCTGCCCCTGCAGGCGGTGAAGCCTGACACCATTGGCATCCAGCACATCCCAGACGTAAATGACATTAACCTTGCTGCCGTCGGCGAAGGCGGAGAAATATCCCTTCAGGATGTTTTCAGCCGAATTGTCGTTGGAAGCGCGGATGGTCAGCCCCTTTGCCCGTGCCTCGGCGCCCAGCTGGCGCGAAAGCGGCGTGACGGCCTGAACGGGCGCGCCGATGATCGGCAGGAAGCGGATGGTGTTGCCGGAAGTGGCGGGGGCAAGAGCCGCCGTCTGCTGTGCCGGCTGTGGCTGGCTGGCAGGCAGGGATTGGGCGGGTGGCTGGCCTTGGCCGAGAGGCTCGCCATATTGGTTGCCGTTGGAAAGCGCCTGTGCCTGCGCCTGCAGGGAATTCTGCGGCGCATAAGCGGGCACGGAAGAGGCTGTTGCCGGAGCGCCCACAGGCGCGCGGTCGGCGGCGGCGGCCATCTGGTCGAGATCGCCCTGCGTCACCGGGCTCGATTGTGAGCCATTGTGGCCGACATCAACCTGCGGCGTCAGCGCCTCAGTCGTGTTGCAGCCCGACAGGGCCAGCACCAGCGCCGGAACGACGAGGGCTGGGAAAAAGGGGGTGAGCCGTGTCCGGCTCATGCGACGTTCCCTCTCATGTTCCGCTCCTTCTTGCCCAAGGTGGCGGCAATGTAGGGCCGGTTTTCCCGCTCTGTCAAACCCGGTGGCGATTTAAGCTGTGAGAAGATCGAGGCTATGACGCGAGAGCGGCTCCGGAGCGCCGTCCGTGGTCAGATAGGTCTGGCCGAGCGTCATGGCGGTGCCTGAATCGGAATCCATCACGATCATGTGCACGAACAGCGTCATGTCGCTGGTTATCTCCTGCGGATTGCCGGCGTGGAACATTTGGTGCTCCATCCAGGACGGGGAAAAACGTGCGCCAAGCGAATAACCGCAGGAATTCAGCCGGTGGCGGGTCAGCCCGCGTTCATCCATGACACGGGCATGTACGTCGAAGACGTCGCCGAAGGTCTTGCCCGACTGCAATACGTCCTCGATGGCGGTGAGGTTTTGCAGGCAGGCGCTGTAAAGCTCCTTCTGCCGGAAATCCTGTTCACCGATCACCACGGTGCGCATCATGGCGGCATGGTAATGGGCGCTGACACCCGCCCATTCCAGCGTCAGCTGATCCTTGTCGTCGAGCCTGCGTCGTCCGGCCTTGTAACGGCACAGCAGCGCGTCGGCCCCGGAGCCGATGATGAATTCATTGGCGGGATAATCGCCGCCGCCCGCCAGAACCGCGCCCTGCATCGCTGCAAGGATAGCGGCCTCATCCGCACCCGGCTTGATGAGTTCCAGCGCCGCATCCAGTGCCTCATCGGCCAATTGGCCGGCTCTCCTGGCATGGGCGATTTCGGCGGGACTTTTAACCAGCCGAAGCGTGCTGACCAGATAGGAGGCGTCGATCATCTGGCAGAAGCTGGCAAGCTGGTTGTCCAGCAGGCGGGCGACGCGCCCGGTCATGCCGTGGGTGTCGTATTCCACGCCGATCTTGGCACCGAGCAGGTCAAGATCGCTCAGGAGGTTTTTGAGATCGAGCGTGGGGTCGGCATTGGGCCGGTCGACCCAGACGAGAATATTTTCGATGGTAGATGTATTGCGCGCCTGGCGCAGATCCGCCGAACGGGTCAGAAGCGTCATCGAACCGTCCGACTTGACCACCAGCGTCTGGAAGAAGCAGTAGCCGAAAGTGTCGTAACCGGTCAGCCAGTACATGCTTTCCTGTGCGAAAAGCAGCACGGCGTCCAGCTTCTCTTCCGCCATCTTCGCAATCAGCCGTTCGCGGCGGGCATCGAATTCCGAGAGCTCGAAGTGCAGGGCCATTTAGTCCTCCAGAATTGCGATTGCGGAAATTTGCCGCCCGTAATCGGGCTCGGCCCGGTGGGTCGTGCGGCGGTAGGAATAGAAACGGTCTTCATCTGGATAGGTGCAGAGGCCGAGATTTTCCGCCCGCACACCCGTCTTGACCAGACGGTCAATTGTAAACTGCTTGAGGTCGAACAGTGCGTGGCCGTCTTTTTCCGAGGCGGTGAAGTAGGCAGCATAGGCGGGATCGAAATCGGTGAAGCGGGCCATATATTCCGGTCCGACCTCGTAATTGGCTTGGCTGATAGAAGGACCCAGCGATGCGGCGATGCGGTCGCGGTTCGCGCCCAGCTTTACCATGGTCTCGATGGTGTTTTCGAGCACGCCGAACAGGGCGCCCTTCCAGCCGGCATGGGCGGCCCCCACAACGCCCGCTTGCGGATCGGCAAAAAGGATCGGGCCACAATCGGCGCTCAGCACGCCAAGCACGAAGCCCGGTGTCGTCGTCACCATCGCATCGGCCTGCGGGCGGCTGCCGTCATAGCTTTCATCGACCACGAGGACATCCGGGGAATGGACCTGATGCACGGTCGCGAGACGTTCCGGCGACAGGCCGAACCATTGCGTGACGCGCCGGCGGTTTTCCTGCACCAGCTCCGGCTCGTCATGGGAGCCGAGGCCGACATTGAGACCCTGATAGAGACCTTCCGAGACGCCGCCCTGCCGGGTGAAAAAACCGTGACGGACGCGGTTTTCACTGAAGGCGGCGAGCAGGGGGCTCTGGATCGGGAGCGGCAACGTGTCGTTCTGCATAGTGCGGGAGTTCCTTGGAGAATATCGCCTTTGGCCAGTGGGATGGGTCAAGCGAGATGTTTCCTGTTGCCGCTTCGTTGCGCGGCGCGTGTGATGCAGTGTGCCTGCTTCGTGTGTCGCGGCGATGTTGGCCCAGAGGTGATTGCGCTGTCAATCCACCGCGCGAAACGGCAGGAGATGGAGCGCGGGACTTGAAACGGCGATGACCTTGAAAAGTTCCCCCATCTTGCCCGCGCCTTCGCCGGCGAGACGGTTCACGGCTTCGGCGATTTCAAGCGTCTGGTCGGGCGTCGCCTTTGCGGCCAGAGCGGCTGCCCGCTCCTTGAGGCCGAGCCCATAAAGAAAGTCGCCCTGTCTCAAGGTGCCATTGACATGCACGCCGGTTGCCTCGGCAGTCCTGACGAGACTTTCGAAATCGACATGGCTGGTGAGATCCGCTTGTCCCGGATGGGCAAGTGGCGGATCAAAGGCATGGTCGCGCATGGCCTGCAATGTGTCACCAAATCCGGCAACCAGATGGCCGTAATCGATGGCGAGCGCCGTGCCGCCATGGATCGACAGGCGCTGGCAGATCGCCGTCATGACGGCTTCGCGGGCGGGAGAAATCTCGAATATGGTACCGATCGGCTGCCGCTCTGGCAGGGGCGGCAGCAGCGTCGGATCGATGCCGGCGAGGCCTGTGGAGAAGACGAGTTCGTCATTAACATCGAGGCTGACGACGCGTTCGCGAAAACCCTGCGGCGTCCTGACGAATTGCCGGATCGGGATGGCATCGAAAAGCTCGTTTGCGACGACGAGCAGGAAGCCTTCCGGCACATCGTCGAAGCTTTCATACCATGCCAGCCGGTCGGCGTGGGCGGTAAGCGTTTCCTTCTGGATGGTGGAAAGGCGAGGGCTGGTCTCCACCAGATGGACTCGCATCGTCTCGTAGAGCGGTGGCGCTATGCGGCGGATGACGCGCAGCATGTCGGACATCATCGTGCCGCGACCGGGGCCGATTTCCACCAGTTGGGTCCCTGCGGGCGCACCATGCCGCTGCCAGGCATGAACCACGAAAACGCCGAGCATCTCGCCAAAAAGCTGGCTTACCTCCGGCGCGGTGATGAAATCACCTGAGCGGCCGAAGGGTTCGCGGCTCTTGTAATAACCGTGTTCAGGATCGGCGAGGCAAAGCGAGAAGTAATCGGTGACGCTGAGCGGACCGTTGAGCCGGATAAGGGATTTGATACGTTGCGCAAGCGGTGTCGTCATGGCAGGCCATACCGCTTAGGCGCTTATTTTCGCGCTGCGTGCGCGCAGGACTGCCCAGAGGCCCAGAAGGAACATCGGCGTGGAAAGCACCATGCCCATGGTCAGCCAGTTGCCGGCGAGATAACCGATCTGGGCGTCCGGCTCGCGGAAGAACTCCACGAAGATGCGCGAGAGCGCATAACCACAGACGAAGATGCCGGTGACGATGCCGGGTGTCTTCAGCGCCCTGAAGGCATAGATGGCGACCGCCAGAACGGCGACGAGCACGAGGCCCTCAAGGGCGGCTTCGTAAAGCTGGCTCGGGTGCCGGGCAAACGGGCCACCGGTCGGGAATACGACCGCCCACGGAACGTCGGCGATGCGGCCCCACAATTCGCCATTGATGAAATTCGCGATGCGGCCGAACAGCAGGCCGATGGGCGCGACGGCGGCAATGACGTCGAACATGCTCCAGACCGGGATGCCGTTCCTGCGGGCAAACAGGATCATGGCGATGGTCGTGCCGATGAGGCCGCCATGGAACGACATGCCGCCGTTCCATATCTCCAGCGCCCTTATGGGATTGGCGGCGACGGCGCCAAGATCGTAAAACAGGATATAGCCAATGCGCCCGCCGAGCACGATGCCGCCGGCCGCCCACAGGATGAAGTCGTCAAGATGCTGCGCGGAGATGGGCGAGGTATCATTTGGCCAGAGGCGATCCGTACGGGCAAGGCGGCGGGCATAAAACCAGCCGAGCATGATGCCGGCGACATAGGCAATGCCATACCAATGGATCGCCAGAGGCCCGATTGACAGGGCGACGGGGTCGATATTTGGAAATGGCATGATGGCTAGTTGGGTGGGAGCGGCTATCAATCCGTATATTCCGTCATCGTTGCTGGGCGGACAACAGAATGATCCATTGCCTCAAGGGGCCGGGCGATGATGCTCACCGGTCTCCCTGACGCCAAGGAAAATGGCGATTGCCGAGGCGGTGGTCAAGGCTAATCTTCGTGAGCGGATTGCAATGCCCGAGCCCCTGCCGAAAGGCCGTCATTTTTCGATTTCGCTTGCAAGGCGGCTGTCGAGTGCCTACCTGAAAGGCATCAACAGCGGGGAGCGGAATGCTCCCTGAACCGACGAAGGAACAGCGCCATGAGCACGACAGGCACCAATCGTTTTCTGGATGAATTCGCAAAGCTGATGACCGATGCGGCAGGCGCGGCGCAGGGCGTGCGCAAGGAAGCGGAGGCCGCCTTCCATGCGCAGGCAGACCGCTGGCTGAACAGTCTCGATGTGGTGCGGCGCGAGGAATTCGACGCGGTGCGCGAAATGGCCATCAAGGCGCGTGACGAAAACGACGCGCTGCGTGCGCGCATCGAGGCTCTGGAAGCAAAGCTTTCTGCCACTAACAACTGATTTTTTAAGCGCTTTTTCCTGATGGGTCCCGGATCGCCTGCGATACCGGGACTTTTTGTTTGTGGAGTGATGCAACCCGGAATGGTTCCCGGTTGTCCAAATATGCCTGCGCCCGCGAATTTTTTGAGGCCTGTGGACACTTCCAAAAAACGCAATTGCCAGAGTCGTTTATGTATCTCGCCTGAGGTGATGGGGGAGAAGATATCCACTGCTCAAAAAGCAAAAATGGCGACCGAGGGGTGGCAGCAGGACTCGGCCATTATACACTGATTTTAAATGATGATTCGAAACGAACCTGGTAAGCTCCAGACAGGGTGAATGTGTAACTCTTATGGTGTCGGGCAATCGTCTCAAGTGTTGAATCCGGTTTGTGTGTGCGTTTTGTGCCCGGCGTTCAAAACAGAACATTCAGTACTGGCTGAGAAGGTGCCGCATGAGCCTGATGGAATTTGAAATTGAGCGTCAGTCCAATCCAGTGGACATGATCGAGATTGTCGCCGCCTCGAACGACTGGTCGTTCGAGCGTTCCGGCGAAGACGAGATCGCCATGACGGTGGCTGGTCACTGGGCCGATTACCACGTTTCCTTCTCCTGGATGGAGGAATTCGAGGCGCTGCATCTTGCCTGCGCCTTCGACATCAAGGTACCCGATCAGCGCGTCAACGAAGTCATTCGCCTGCTGTCGCAGGTCAATGGTCAGGTCTTGATGGGTCATTTCGATCTGTGGCGGCAGGAAGACGTCGTGATCTTCCGCCAGTCCCTGCTTCTGGCAGGCGGCGCCGAACCGAACAATCAGCAGGTTGAAGTGCTGCTTTCCAGCGCGCTGGAGGCTTGCGAACAATATTACCAGGCATTCCAGTTCGTCGTCTGGTCGGGGCTGGATGCGAAAAGTGCAATCGAAGCGGTCATGTTCGAGACCGTCGGAGAAGCTTGAAGATGGTGTACAAGGCTTCCGGTCCGCTTGTCCTCGTAGGCGCGGGCAATATGGGCGGCGCTCTGCTTTCGGGCTGGCTGAAAAAGGGCGTGCCGGGATCCCAGGTCATTGTCATCGATCCTCGCCCTTCCGATGCCATGCGGACGACGATTGCCGAAGCCGGTGCCACCCATAAGGAAAGCGTGCCTGAGGGCGTCAAGGCCGGCATCCTGTTCGTGGCCGTAAAGCCGCAGATGATGGACGCCGTGCTGCCGTCTCTGAAACCTCTGCTGGGGCCGGATACGGTCGTCGTGTCGATCGCAGCCGGTACCACAATCGGTACTTTCGTCGCGCATTTCGGCCCGGTTGCCGCCGTGCGGGCCATGCCCAACACGCCGGCCATGGTCGGTCGCGGTGTGACCGGGGCCTATGCGAACGAACTGGTGACGCCGGAGCTTAAAATCGTGGTGGATGGATTGCTGAAGGTCAGCGGTCCGGTCGAATGGGTGGAAACCGAAGGCGATATCGACGCGGTGACCGCCGTTTCAGGAAGCGGCCCTGCCTATGTATTCTATCTGGTGGAATGCATGGCGGAAGCCGGTCGCAAGGCTGGTCTGCCGGCGGATGTGGCCATGCGTCTGGCGCGCGAAACCGTGGCCGGTGCGGGCGAACTGCTGCACCAGTCTTCCGATGAGGCCGCGCGGCTGCGCCAGAACGTGACATCACCGGGCGGCACCACGGCGGCGGCGCTTTCCGTGCTGATGGCCGAAGACGGCATGCAGCCCTTGTTCGACAAGGCTGTTGCTGCCGCAAAAACACGCGCTGAAGAACTGGCGGGTTGAAGGGGCAGGGCATGAGCGGTGAAATTTCCTATGCCGATTTCGAGAAGGTCGATATTCGTGTCGGCACAATCGTCGAGGCAGAGCCTTTTCCCGAAGCGCGCAAGCCGGCGATCAAGGTGAAGATCGATTTCGGTCCGGAAATCGGCATCAAGAAATCTTCCGCGCAGATCACGGTGCATTATACGCCGGAAAGCCTGATTGGCCGGCAGGTGCTGGGGGTGGTGAATTTTCCGCCACGCCAGATCGGCCCGTTCCGCTCAGAGGTTTTGACGCTGGGTTTTGCCGATGGCAATGGCGACATCGTTCTTGCCGCCGTCGAGCAGCCGGTGCCGAACGGCGAGAAAATGTGCTGAGACAGCACAATAGCACGCAACACAGATATTACACAGACGGGGTTTTCTTCGGCCATTCCGGCCTTGAACCGGAGTGACGAAAATGGGCGAAGAGGTAAACCGCGTGAGCGTTTTGCTTCGCTTCTCTACGCCGGAATTTTGACGATTACCCGCAATCCGCCCATCGGGCTTTCATCCAGCGACACGTCGCCGCCATGGCCGCGGGCGATGTCGCGCACGATGGAGAGGCCAAGTCCCGTTCCCGAGGCATTGAGGTTGCGCGCTTCATCCAGCCGGAAGAAGGGCTTGAAAACATCCTCCCGTGACGCTTCCGGAATGCCCGGCCCATCATCATCGAAGGTCATGATGATCGAGCGCGGCGCCCTGCGTATGTCGATATGGAGATTGCTGGCGTAACGGCGTGCATTCTCCGCCAGGTTGGCAACAAGGCGGGAGAGGGCATTCGGCCGCGCGATGATGTTTTCGACGTTATAGAGCTCGTAGCTGAATTTCTTGCCGTGAAGCTCGAAATCATGGCCGATCTTTTCCAGAAGCGCTGGAAGTTCGAGCGTGCCGACATCCTCCTCGACATCTGTACGGGCAAAGGTGAGATAGGCCTCCAGCATCGACTGCATGTCCTCGACATCCTTGTCGAGGCCCTCGAGGTCGGGATTATCGCCTGCCAAAGCCAGTTGCAGCTTGAAACGGGTGAGGATGGTGCGCAGGTCATGGCTGACGCCGTTCAGCATCGCCGTTCGCTGTTCCATCTGCCGCTCGATGCGTTCACGCATCAATATGAAGGCAAGGCCCGCCCGCCGGACCTCGTCTGCGCCGCGCGGTGAATAGGCGCTGACCTTCTGGCCCCTGCCGAAATTCTCGGCCGCCTTGGCCAGCGCTTCGATGGGCTTGATTTGCCCGCGCAGGAACAGGATGGAAATGGCGATCAGGACCAGCGATGCGCCGACCATCCAGACGAGGAAGATATGGGTGTTGGAGGCATAGGCAGCACTGCGGCTGGTAAAGACGCGCAGGGTCTTGTCTTCCAGCTGGACGCGGATCTCGACCAGCGAACCGTTGCCATAGGTATCGATCCAGAACGGTCTGCCGATCTGCTGGGTCAGTTGATTGGCGAGGATTGTATCCAGGATGGAAAACAGCGGCTCGGGTCTCGGAGCCGGCAGATCCGCCTTCGGTTCGATATAGACGCTGAGATCCAGTCTTTCGCGCGCGATGCGGATGACGCGCTGATAATCGTCTTCTTCCGGATCGGTTTGCAGAAGCTCGATGATCGCGGCGATATCGCGCGTCACCGCGGCGGAGAGGCGTTCTGTCACAAGCTGCCAGTGACGCTCCATGAAGACGGCCGCGACCACGGCCTGAAGCAGGATCATCGGCAGGATAATGATCAGCAGCGAACGCGTGTAAAGCCCGGTCGGCAGCCAATGACGCAGCCATCTGCCGGACAGGCGCCACGCTTTCGCTATGCCGCTTTTCCTGACCGTGCTGAGAAAATCGAGGCTCGCCATGCCGTCAGCCCGCCTTTCGTTTGGTGCTCGTCAGTCCACGCTCAGGCGGTAGCCGATGCCGCGCACAGTTTGCAGATAGACCGGGTTTGCAGGGTCGTCCTCGATCTTGCGGCGAAGACGGTTGATCTGCACGTCGATGGTTCTTTCACCCACTTCCGACTCCGCCTCGACCAGTTCATGCCGTGGAATGGTGTCACCGGCGCGGAGCGCAAAAAGCAGCATGATCTCCTGTTCGCGGTCCGTCAGGCGGATGGTTTCCGGGCCACGCCGCAATTCCTTTTTGGGAATGGAGAAGCTGTAGGGGCCGAACATGATCTGTTCGATCTTGGGCGTATCGGGCGAGGTGTTGCGCCGCAGGATGTTGTTGATGCGCAGGACCAGTTCACGGGGATCGAAGGGCTTGGCGAGATAATCATCCGCGCCTGCCTCCAGTCCCGCGATGCGGGAATCCGCTTCCGAGCGGGCTGTCAGAAGAATGACCGGTACGGATTTGTTTTCGTTCAGCGAGCGGGTCAGTGACAGCCCGTTTTCCCCCGGCATCATCACATCGAGGATGAGCAGGTCGAAACGGATGCCCATCATCTTGCGCCGGGCTTCGGCGGCATCCGCCGCAACGGAGATGCGGTATCCCTTGTCGCCGAGAAAACGCTGCAGGAGATCGCGGATGCGGGCGTCGTCATCGACGATCAGGAGGTGAGCGGCGTCGTCATCAGCCGGCGGGCGTTTTGTCTGTGCTGTCGCCATTGTCAATCGCCTTCCCCTGGTACCGGGCTTCGCATCTGCGCCAGGAACTTGCGCACGCAGGCGCGGGCCTCGGGTCCAAGCCCTTCCAGCGCCCGGTCGATGCGGCGCGATTGCGGCTCGCTCAGCGCCAGAGCCAGTTCGCGGCCCGTCAGCGTCGGATAGAGCCTGCGCTGGCGACGGTCTTCCGGGCCTGCCATCTGGCGGATGTAACCGTCGTCGATCAGTTGTTTCAGCACGCGGGCAAGGCTTTGCTTGGTGATCTGCAGTGTGTCGAGCAAATCCGCCACCGTCATGCCGGGCTGTCTGCTGACGAAATAGACCACCCGGTGATGCGCCCGGCCATATTCCAGTTTCGACAGAATGACGTCGGGATCGGAGACGAAATCGCGATAGGCGAAGAACAGCGCCTCGATCGTGTCGAAGTCAATCTTGCCGTCGTCAACCTTCGGGAGTGCCGGTGTCTGCCTGGTGGCTGCGGTTTTGAGCGATTGCGGTGGCACTGCGGTTCCTTCATATTCTGCGGCTGACATGCGTCGATGCGCCAATATTCTGTAAACATAGCCGAAAATGCGTCCGCTCGGGAGAATGCCGCCGATCATTTTCTGTTGCGGTGGATAATATGCTGCGGGTGCAGGTGCAACTGGAATCCTGAGCGGCCTACCGGAAATAGAAAAGAGCGCGGAAAGCCCGCGCTCTTCATTGGTTGGATACCATCTATCCGGCTTCGTGAGTGCCGGCCGGTTCTACTGATAGACGTAGACGATCCGGTGCGTTGATGGTTCGACCAGAACCGGCACGTCGTTCACCCGGACATAACGATACTGGTAGTCGGGGACTTCGACCAGCCGGGTGTCGGAGGGCAGGGTCGTGCCGACGACGACGTCGCCATCGAAGGTGACGGTGTCCGCAGGGTGCTCGTCCATATAGGTGATGACGGCTTCGGGCGGGGTAATGTCCACATCGCCAACACGGCCGAGGTTCGGGTCGCCGGGATTGGGTTCCGCCTGCACGCTCGAGGTTTTCTCATATGTCACGACCGGCACGCTGAGTTCCGAGCGGCGCTGTTCGAGAACGACGGGCGAGCCCTCATACATGACATTCAGATAATCGGCATGGGCCCAGCCGCGCAGGCCGTTGACTTCGATGCGGCACCAGCTGCTGCCTTCCATGCAGCCGTCCAGAACCGCATTGCTGCCACGGGTGGCAAGGCCGAGTTCGGGATAGTCTTCACCCGGGCCTGAGCGAACGGAAATATCCGATGCGGTGGTGGCGACCATGGCGGCGTTTGCATAACCGGCCATGAGGGCGAAAGCGCCGCCAGCCATGAGCATTTTAAGCGTCTTGTCCATGTGTCTCACTCCTTTTAAGACTGGAGCTACAACGTCGAAGCCACTCGCGCGTTCCACGTTTTTCGTCGGAAACTCATCAAAGCATCCTGGGAATTTCCGGTATATAATTGAATTATATTAATATTTTTGGAGAGATAAAGGTTGCTGGAAAGCAATGGGTTTCCGTCGCCATTGTGCCGAAACCAGCCGCAGGCTATAGGAAGCAGGATTTGTCAGACAAGGAGATGCGAGAAATGGGAAAGTTGCAGGCGGGCATTATTCCGGTCACCCCGTTCGAACAGAACTGCACCATTCTCTTCGATCAGGATACCAAGGAAGGGGTCGTGGTTGATCCCGGCGGGGACGTGGACGTTATCCTTCAGGTGGTCTCCGAAAACGGCATCACCCTCAAGGAAATCTGGCTGACGCACGGGCATCTCGACCATGCCGGCGGCGCCGATGAATTGCGTGAAAAGCTCTCCTTGCCGGTGATCGGTCCGCATGAGGACGATCGACCGCTGCTCGAGAGGGTCGAGGCGCAGGCCGAAAAATACGGCATCAGCGGCCTTCGCAATGTTTTGCCGGACCAATGGCTGAAAGAGGGCGACAAGGTTTCCTTCGGCGATCATGTGTTCGAGGTCTATCATTGCCCGGGTCACGCTCCGGGCCACGTCATCTATTACAATCGCGACCAGCAATTTGCCCATGTCGGTGACGTGCTGTTTGCGGGATCGGTCGGCCGCACGGATCTGCCGGGTGGAAACCATGAGCAATTGATGGCATCCATTCGCGACAAGCTGCTGCCGCTCGGCGATGATGTCGGTTTTATCTGCGGGCATGGGCCGGGCGGGCGGCTGGGTGAGGAGAGGCGCACCAATCCCTATCTCAAGGGTATCTGAGTTACGGCATCTTGGTGCCTGTCAGCTGCGCGCAAAAAAACCCGGCATTCCTGCCGGGCTTCAACTAGAAAAGAAAGCCGTTTTAGGGTCAGCCAGCAATCTGCAGATTGACTGCCTTCGGGCCCTTGCCGCGACGATCCGGTTCCGTGTCGAAGCTCACTTTCTGATTTTCTGAAAGTCCGGACAGGCCGGAAGCCTGTACAGCAGAGATGTGAACAAAGATATCAGCGCCACCATTGTCTGGCTTGATGAAGCCGAAGCCTTTGTCTGTATTGAAGAATTTTACGGTGCCAGTTTCGGCCATGCATCAGGTCCTTTTCGCTCTGCCCGCGTTCAGCTACAGGCAGCATTACAGTTTTGCCCCGCGAGGGCGTTGGCAGGCAGTTCTTGACTATTGAGAAAAAGGACCTTCACAGCGGGAAGTAATGGCGTTCTCATCCAACGTTTTTCGTCCCACCGCCCGAGGTTTATAGCGTCCCCAGTGCGCAAATTTATAGGCCTTCCCATGCTCGCAAATTGCCCGAACCGCGGTAGAGTGATGCGTTTATTTAAAATTGGCAAGCAAAAGTTTTCACGGGCTTTTTGTCAGATAAAAAACCTGCGGTAGAATTACTGCGTGGAATCGCATATTTTTTCCGCATAATCGATTGTTGATGAAATAATTGCCGTTCACCTTTGGTTTTCCCGGCAAGATTTGAATATCCAGCCTCGATTTTTCAGCGAATGAGAAAAATACGTTCTTTTGGCGTCACGCCGTTCCAGCCATGGATTTTTGCCGCTTTCGCGTCAGTTCCGGCACCAGTTCGACGATCAATATGGCGACGAAAATGATCAGGCAGCCGACATAACCTGCGTTGGAAATGGTTTCCTTCAGGAAAACCGAGGCCAGCAAAGCGCCGAAAAGCGCCTCCGAGGACAGGAATATCGCCGCCTGCGGCGCCGTCGTGTAACGCTGGCCGATGACCTGCAGCACAAAGGCGAGGCCGGAGGAAACGAGGCCGACATAGAGAATTTCCGCCAGCGATGCCTCGATGGATGCCATGCTGATGGGTTCGAAGACCACCCCGATCATGCAACTCAAAAGGGAGCAAACTGCAAACTGGGTGCAGGAAAGCGCCAGAGGCCGCTCGCTTTCGGAGACGAAACGGCCGGCGAGCGTGATCTGGATCGCCCAGAAGAAGGCGCAGATGATGCTGAGAATATCGCCGCGCGTCAGCGTTTCGAACGCGCCGCCGGAGAGCAGGAAAATGCCACCCAGCATCATCAGGGCGCAGGGCCAGACGATCCAGTGGGGGTGGCGCCGGTAAAGGACGACGGCGATGACCGGAACGAAGATGACGTAAAGCCCGGTCAGGAAGCTGGAATTGGTGACGGTCGTGGTCAAAAGCCCGACCTGCTGGGTGGTGGCGCCGCCGAACAGCGCGAGGCCCACGAGAATGAAGCTGCCAATCTCCCTGCGGCGCGGCGGCGATTTTTTCGAACGGGTCTCCATCATCGCAAATGGCAAAACGGCGATGGCGGCAATGGCGAAACGCAGGCCGACGAACCAGAACGGGCCGATCGAGGCCATGGCGGAGGACTGGGCGACGAAACCACCTCCCCAGATCGCTGCGGCGAGCAGAAGCAGCATATTGGCCTGAATACGCGTCATGATTGGCACCAGCACAGCAGGGGCCGGAAGATCATTCAGTCACGGCCTTGGAAATTCGGGGATTTTTTGAAATGTCTATCCGACGGTTTCGCTGGTGCTTTAGCAGCAAGCTGCCGATGCCGCAAGTCAGGGGAGATGGCCGTAGCGGGTGCGGGAGCTGATGCCGCCCTTTATGGTGGCGGCCTATTTGAAGCGGCGGGCTTCATCCTTCAGGCTTCGCCGGGTGAGTGTCAGGCCGCCTATGCCGAGGCCGATGAAGGCTGCGGCCGACAGAATCATAAGCAGCATGTGAGGACCGGCCTGCGATGTTGTCGCCACCTGCGGGATAGCGGATGTGTGCAGGGTATCGACCGCCTGAGCCGCTGCATTTGCCGAGGTTGCAATGCCGGCTGCCATGGTGACAATGACAAGAAACGCCGCGACCGCCATCCAGAGCGAGAACAGCGTTCTCTGCGCCCTCAACCTTTCAACGGAAGTCCGATCGTTGGTAAACATGGCGATTGCCTCTTGTCCCTGTTCCTGAAGGATAAAAGAGGCTTCGAAATGGACGGCTTGGAGACCGAATTCTGGCGTTCCAGAGTATTTATTGTGGCGATATTGCGGCAAGGCCGATTATGGGGCCGTTGCCGCCGCCAATGGCGTCAGAGGCCACGTTTTCCGAAGGTCCGGGTCTGGCGCAGCGGATGCGCTTCAGGCGTGCGTTCTTCCCGGGAAAATGCCGGTGCGGCCGCGTTCCTGTCCGCTCTCGGCGAAGGGGAAAAATACTCGCTGCCGAGTTCGGGAAAGCGTGCGTCGAATGTTGTCGGCGCGAGCTCGGGTTTCGCCAGAACGTAACCCTGCATCAGCAGGACGCCCAGTTCCTCGCACAGTTCGACCTGCCAGCTGGTTTCCAGCCCTTCGAAGACTGGCTCTATTCCATCGTTGCGGAACTGGCTGACGATGACGCGCAGAAGGGCGGCGCCCGCCGAATTCTGCATGAAATCGCGCACCCAGCCCGCTTCGAATTTCACATAGTCCGGCTTGATGAGTTTCACCCGGTCGATGTCGGAATCGCCGGCGCCGTAGTCGTCCAGCGCCACGCGAAAGCCGATATCATGCATGTGGTAGGCGAAATCGGCGACTATCTGCGTGTCAGACGCCTTTTTCTCGGAGATTTCGCAGACGATGCGGTCCGCCGTCATGCCGGCTTCGTGGGCGGCCAGCCGCATGCGTTCCACCTCCTGCCGCATCTTGGCCGGGGTCTGGAACAGGCCCGGATGGAAATTGACGAAGATGCGGGCGCGGGACCGGTTGAGCCTGCCGGTATTGAGGATGTGGATGGTGCGCAGGATGCTGTCGATATTTTCGATATCGTCAGGCGCCACCAGGGAGAAGAATTCACCCGGCGTCACCGGCTCGCCGTTGCGGTGGGGTCGCACCAGACCTTCGAAGGAATCGATGTCGAGCGCGCCACTTGTCGTTCGGCGAAAAATGGGCTGCAGGGCCGATTTCAGGTTGAAGGGGCTATAGGCCGTGGACCATGTGCCATCGACCTCGCGGACAAGACTGGAAAAGATGCTTTTGGGCGCCATTTTTCAACCAGCTCTAGAGACACGTCCTCTAAGCTCGCGATTGTAGAGCATTAAGCGTTACTTCCGGGTTAAGCAGGGTTTAAATTCTCCGCTATGTCACATATGCCGCTTTTGGCCTTGAAAGAGCGTCTGTCTTTCGACATAGAAAATGCCACAGAAGATGGGATTTTCTGCCTCTGCCGATGTCAACCACAACAGGACCGATTAAAAATGGCCTTCCTTGCCGACATTCTCTCCCGCGTAAAGCCATCCGCCACCATCGCTGTTACCCAGAAAGCCCGTGAGCTTAAAGCGAAGGGCCGTGATGTAATCAGCCTTGGCGCGGGCGAGCCGGATTTCGATACGCCCGAAAACATCAAGGAAGCGGCCATCGACGCCATCAAGCGCGGCGAAACGAAATACACGCCTGTTTCCGGCATTCCGGAACTGCGCAAGGCCATTGCCGACAAGTTCAAGCGCGAAAACGGCCTGGACTACAAGCCGGAGCAGACGATTGTCGGCACGGGCGGCAAACAGATCCTTTTCAACGCCTTCATGGCCACGCTCAACCCGGGTGATGAAGTCGTCATTCCCGCCCCTTACTGGGTCAGCTATCCGGAAATGGTGGCGATCTGCGGCGGTACGCCCGTATTCGTCGACACCACGCTCGAAGACAATTTCAAGCTGAAGCCGGAAGCGCTTGAAAAGGCGATCACGCCGAAGACCAAGTGGTTCGTGTTCAACTCTCCGTCCAACCCCTCGGGTGCTGCCTATTCGCATGACGAGCTGAAGGCGCTGACGGACGTGCTGGTCAAGCATCCGCATGTCTGGGTGCTGACGGACGACATGTATGAGCACCTGACCTATGGCGATTTCAAATTCGTCACGCCGGTCGAAGTGGAGCCTTCGCTCTATGACCGCACGCTGACGATGAACGGCGTCTCCAAGGCCTATGCCATGACCGGCTGGCGTATCGGCTATGCGGCCGGCCCGCTGCCGCTGATCAAGGCCATGGACATGATCCAGGGCCAGCAGACCTCGGGCGCCAGCTCCATCGCGCAATGGGCGGCTGTTGAAGCGCTGAACGGCACGCAGGATTTCATTCCGACCAACAAGAAGATCTTCGAAGGCCGTCGTGACCTCGTCGTCTCCATGCTCAACCAGGCCAAGGGCATCAATTGCCCGGCACCGGAAGGCGCGTTCTACGTCTATCCGTCCTGCGCCGGTATGATCGGCAAGACCGCGCCGTCGGGCAAGGTCATCGAGTCGGATGTGGATTTCGTCTCCGAGCTTCTGGAAGCCGAAGGCGTTGCCGTCGTGCAGGGATCGGCCTTCGGCCTTGGCCCGAACTTCCGCATTTCTTACGCCACGTCGGAAGCGCTGCTGGAAGAGGCCTGCAAACGCATCCAGCGTTTCTGCGCCGATTGCCGCTGATCGGTCGTTGCGATTTTGACGGAAGCCCGGCAGCGACGCCGGGCTTTTTTGTTTCTGATAGATGCCCGCACATTCGACGTCATCCTCGGGCTTGACCCGAGGATCCACAACCCGCGGCGATGGATCTTCGGGTCAAGCCCGAGGATGACGGAGGATAGGTTTCGACGCCTCGGTCATATGCTTGAAATTCCGGCGGCAATGCCTGGCTTCTTTTCGTTTAAAGCCCGAGAAACAGCAGCATGATGAACGTGGCGAAGAGAATGAAATGGGTCATTCCCTCGATCGCGTTGGTTTCACCGTCATTGAGATTGATCGCGGCGGCGATGAGGGTGATGAAGACCATGACGGTCTGAACCGGCGTCATCGCCATGATGAAGGGCTGGCCGGTGTAAAGCGCGATGCCTTCCATGACCGGGACGGTGAGGATGACCGTCGACAATGACGCGCCCATGGCGATATTGACGACGGCCTGCATGCGGTTGCGCAATGCGGACCGGAGGGCGGTCAGGATTTCCGGTGAGGCGGAGATCGTCGCTACCACGACCGCCATCAATGCCGGTGGCGCGCTCGTGCCTTCGAGGCTCTGGCTCAGGAAGGCCGCCATGAATTCCGCCAGAACACCGATCAGCACCACGCCGGCGATGATGAGGCCGATGGAGAGGGAGACGCTGCCTTCTTCCTCCTCATCCGCATGGCTGTCGGACGGTTGGCCGGTCGGGTGCGCCTTGCGGGGATAGGCGTAGCTGAAGAAATAGCTGTGCGGGCCGACCTGCATTTTCAGGAACAGTGCATAGAGCGCGATCATGGCGACGATGGTGAAGGCGGAATAGACATGCCAGCTTTCATCGGGAATGAACTCCGGCACGATCATCGAAATACCCATGGCAGTCAGGATCATGACGCCATAGGTCTTGCCGGAATCGTCATTATAGGGCTGCTCGCCGTGGCGCAGGCCCCCGAGCAGGGCGGCGAGGCCCAGAATGCCGTTGATGTCGATCATCACGGCGGAATAGATCGTGTCGCGCACCAGGGTTGGTGAGCTGGATTCGCTCATGATGATGGCGAGGATCAGCACTTCCACCGCCACCGCCGACAACGTCAGGATCATGGTGCCATAGGGATCGCCGACCTTGGCGGCAAGAATTTCGGCGTGATGGGCAACCCGCATCGACACCAGTATGATCATCCCGATGAGTGCGATGGCGGCTATGAGAGACGCCGTTTTGCCGGCCTCGAATATTGCATGTTCGGCCATATAGGCGACGATTGCCGCCGGTATTGCCAGGAGCAGCATGCGCTCCTGTTTCAGAATAGAACCCGCCATCGATTTCCCTTCCCCGTGCCAGTCCCAGGCTGTGACGTATCGTCTTTCAGATCAAGCAGGATTTGCGCTTGAGTGCTTTTGGTAGGATAGTGGTGTTGCAGGACATGCTGCTCATGCCGTGGTGTCCCCGTCGGATGCAATGCTTGAAACGCGGTTGTGGTTGCCATGTCACCTACCAAAACAGGAGGAACATGCATGACCAAAGTGGTCTATGAAATCGTTGAGCATGACGGAGGCTTCGCCTACCGCATGAACGGCGCTTATTCAGAAACCTTCCCTTCTTATGCCGATGCCGTCGAGGCGGCGCGCATCGTCGCTGCCGAGCAGCAGGTGGGGGGCGATGACGAGGAAATCAGCTATCAGGACGAGCGTGGCCACTGGCATGAGGAATACAGCCAGGGCGGCGACCGGCCGGAAGCAGAGGTGGTCGACAAGACTTCACCCCCCGCCAGACCGTTTTGATGCGTGGAACGGTGCTAGCGCCGTTGCGGCGGAGCGCCCGGATCGGTTTCCTTGAGATGGGCCTTGAGGCCATCGACAAGGGCGCTGAACACGGCACGGCATCGCGGCGAGGTCTTGAGATTTTCGTGCATCGCGACCCAGGTGTGCAGTGGAATGTCGATTTTCGGAAGGACCTGGACGAGACGCGGATCCTTGCGCGCCAGACCGATCTGGCAGACGCCGATGCCTGCACTGGCGCGGATCATGGCAAGCTGGGCGAGGTTGCTGTCGGCGCGGATTTCGAAGGAAATCTCTTCAATATCGGGTATTTCCGGATCGAGCGAACGCATCCGCTGAATAGCCGCCCGGATAAAGGGCGTCTTGCGGTCGAAACCGACCATGCGGTGGTGGTTGAGGTCTTCCATGCTTTCCGGGGCGCCGGCTTTTGCCAGATAATCGCGCGTCGCATGAAATCCCAGACGAAAATTGCCGATGTAGCGCATGACGATCGCATCCTGCTGCGGTTCGGTCATACGAATGGCTATATCGGCCTCACGCCGTAAAAGGTCTTCCAGCGTATCGGAGAGCGAAAGCTCGATTTCAAGCCGCGGATGAACTTCCTGCATGGCTGCGATGATCGGCGGCAGCATTTCCACACCGATAATATCCGATGCGCTGATACGCACGGTGCCTTCGATCTTGCCCACCTCGCCCGAGGCCGCGCGCATGAGGGCTGCGGTCGTCGCTGCCAGATTTTCCGCATAGGGCCGCAGTGCCAGCGCTGCTTCCGTCGGCATCAGGCCGTGCGGCGAGCGGATGAAGAGCGGAAAGCCGACAGCCTCTTCCAGCGCGCCGATATGGCGTCCCGCCGTCGGCTGGGTGATGCCGAGTTCGCGGGCGGCGGCGGAAAGCGAACCGTCGCTTAGCACGCTGAGGAAGGTGCGATAGAAATCCCAGCTGATGTCACGGCTTCTGGTCATAATATTTTGTATAGCCGCTCCACTGATTTCGATAATTTCGTATACCGCGGAACGGGACGATACTCCAGCCCATAACAAGGAGTACGGCGATGATATATGAAAACCAGGCAAATGCGGCTGAGAATGCCACGCCACTGGCCCTGATCGTCGGGGCGAATGGCGGTGTCGGCAGCCAGATTTCGAAGATGCTGCTGCAGCGCGGCTGGCGGGTGAGGGCGATGACACGTCAGCCGGCACAGACTGCTTCGGCGGACGGTGTGGAGCGCGTGACTGGCGATGCCATGAACAGGCAGGACGTGGTGGGGGCCGCAAAGGACGCGAAACTTATCGTCCATGCGGTCAATCCTCCCGGATATCGCAACTGGGACAGGCAGGTGCTGCCAATGCTCGACAATACCATTGCCGCCGCCGAGGCCAGCGGTGCGAGGATCGTATTTCCCGGCAGCGTCTATAATTTCGGCCCGGACGCCTTTCCGCTTCTGACGGAAGACAGCCCGCAAAAGCCATTTACCCGCAAGGGCACCTTACGTGTCGAAATGGAGCGGCGGCTGAAAATGGCGTCAATGCGCGGCATTCCCGTTCTGATCGTCCGCGCGGGTGATTTTTTCGGCCCGGACGCGAAAAACAACTGGTTTTCGCAGATGCTGGTGCGGCCGGGCAAGCCGGTTCGCAGCGTCCAGAATCCCGCAGCGCCCCATGCCGGGCATCAATGGGCGTACCTGCCTGATGTGGCCGAGACGATCGGGCGGCTGCTTGACCGCGCCGAGGAGCTTTCGACCTTTGCGGTCTATCACATGGAGGGTTTCTGGGATTTCGACGGGATGCAATTGACCGGTGCGATCGAACGGGCCGTTGGCCATCCGGTCAAGTGGCGGCGACTATCCTGGTTGGGCATAAAGCTGGCGGCGCCCTTCGTTCCCCTGTTCCGGGAGGTGCTGGAAATGCAATATCTCTGGCAGATGCCGATCCGGATGAGCAACCGCAAGCTTACGGATTTTCTCGGAACGGAACCGAAAACACCCATCGATATAGCGGTATCCACGACATTGGCGAGCCTCGGCTGCCTTGAAGAGGCGCCGAAAGCGGCGGGCCTTCACCATCCGGTCGATGCCAGGGGCAGGGTGTGATGGCGACCGCAGTGAACGGGATGTCCGCTCGGCGCCGGCTATTCGCCGTGATTTCGACGATCGTGCCGGTGCTGATTTTTGCGCAGGTGCTGCTGGCCGGACTGTCGATCTATTATGACGGATCGCTGATTTCGCTGCACAAAGGGCTTGGCATGTTGATCGCCATTCCCATCATGTCGCTGGTGGTTCTTGCCCTGCGTTACGACGAGGTGCGGCCGAACCTTGCCCGTGCGGTCGCGCTGCTGGCTCTCTACTGCCTCCAGGTGGCACTGATGAGCATCGGGCAGGAAACCGGAAATGGCCTGCTGCAGGCGCTGCATGTGGCCAACGCCTTCGTCATGGGTGCGTTTTCTGATTTTGCGGCGCGGCAGGCGCGCAGCCTGTCCTGAAACGGCAAACGCCGCACTGCTTTGAAGCAGTGCGGCGTTTTGGATTTGTCGATGATTATCAGCCAAGAGCCGGATAGTCGGTATAGCCTTCAGCCCCGCCACCATAGAAGGTCGGCTGATTGGGCTCGTTCAGCGGCGCGTCGTCCTTCAGGCGGCGCACCAGATCCGGATTGGCAATAAAGGCCTTGCCGAAGGCCACGGCATCCACCCTGCCGCTTTCCACCGCCTCGATGGCGCTCTGGCGGTCGTAGCCGTTGTTGGCGATCCAGAGGCCCTTGCCGCCGGCATTGCGATAGGCGGCCTTGAAGGCGGCGTAATCGAAGGGTTTGTCGCCCTGCTTGAAGTCGCGGGGACCACCGGTTGCACCTTCAACGACATGGATGAAGGCGAGGCCCCGCTTGCCAAGCTCTTCCGCCACATAGTTATAAAGCGGCTGCGGATCGGCCTCGAAAATGTCGTTGGCCGGGGTGACGGGAGAAAGGCGGATGCCGGTGCGGCCAGCGCCAATCTCTTCCGCTACCGCGTCGACGACTTCGAGCAGGAAACGGGCGCGATTTTCGATCGAACCGCCATATTCGTCGGTGCGCTGGTTGGTGCTGGATTTCAGGAACTGCTCGATCAGATAACCGTTGGCGGCATGGATTTCGACGCCGTCAAAACCGGCCTCAAGTGCTGCGCGCGCGCCGGTGCGGTAATCTTCAAGGATAAGGCCGATATCGTCGATGGTCAGTGCACGCGGCTCGGAGGTTTCCGCAAAGGCGCCGGTGCCGTCATCATTGATGATATAGGTCTTTGATTTGGCGGGGATGGCCGAAGGGGCGACAGGCTGGCCGCCATGCGGCTGGAGCGACGTGTGGGAAATGCGCCCTACGTGCCAGATCTGCGCGACAATCTTGCCGCCTGCCGAATGCACGCCGTCGGTGATCTTTTTCCAGCCTTCGACTGCTTCCTGCTTGTAGAGGCCCGGAACATCCGCATAACCCTGACCCTGCTGGGAAATCGGTGTGCCTTCCGTGACGATCAGCCCGGCTGTCGCGCGCTGTTCGTAATAGGTGGCGTTGAGGTTGTTGGGAATTGCCCCCGGCGAACGGTTGCGGGTGAGGGGAGCCATGACGATACGGTTGGCGAGTGCGATATCGCCGGCCTGTGCCGGTTCGAAAAGACTTGTCATGCGACTTCACTTTCTTGTCGGTTGGCGAATTGCGCGGGGGACGCGCTCTCTATTTGGTGCGGGCATCGAACCTTTAGAAAACCGAATGACAGTTTTCGGTTCGATGCCCAGGTCTTGAAGCTTGGGAGGCTCAAAGATTGGCTTGCAGATAATTGCGGAAGTCGTCGATGGTTTCCTCGTTGCGTTCGAAAAACACCCATTGCCCAACTTTCTTCGACCTTATCAGGCCAGCCGCCTGCAGAACCGCCAGATGCGACGACACGGTCGATTGCGACAGGCCGCTGATCTGAAACTGGTTGGCGCATACACCCATGCTGAGCGGATGATCCTGGCAGAAGTGATTTTCCGGACACTTCAGCCATTCAAGGAACTTCAGCCTTGCAGGGTGGGAAAGGGCTTTGAGGATTTCCTCCGGGTTCATCTACGCTTCTCTAATATCTGGTGTGATCGATATGTATATCGATGTTTTTCGATATACAATTCACGTATCCGTGAAGGCCGGTCTGTTGCCGCCTTACAGCTTCCAAAAAAGAAGGCCGCTGGATTTCTCCGCGGCCTGACAAGTTTGAAGGTCAAAACCTCCAGAGGGGAACAGCTGTCGCGTGCATAGGCAAGCGTGACAGCTGATTGAAATATGGGAGTAGCAATAATGCAAAACAAGGTTGCATCATGCGATATTTCGCCAAATTGGGGAAAATTCTTGCGGGTAAAAAAAGAGGGCCGCCGGATAGATCCAGGGCCCTTTAAGTGTGAAGGTCAAAAACCTCCAGAGGGGAACAGCTGATGCGGTGGAACTGGGAGGAAAAGCCACCGTGTGCATCAGCTGAGTGCGATATGGTGCTTTTTTGTGCACGAAACAACTCTTTTTTGTGCAGGTCAGGCATGCGCACCGCGCAGGTCTGCATATTTCCGGTATATTTTCTGTGCAAAGCTGGCGTGGAGCGCCCCCGGCGCATGGCTGCGCCAGACAGGCCAACTCCATGAATTAGTATGATGTTTTGTGGCGTTGGCCTATTTAAACGTCAGAAATTCCAGTTTCGTGCTTTTGCCACGACGAAGTCCCTGAAGGCTTTCAGTTTCGCTGCGTTTTTCATCTCGTCCGGGTAACAGAAGTAGGTATCGAACGAGGGAATATCTGCGGCGAGGGACAACTGAATCAATCCCGGATCGCGCCCGACGATGTAATCCGGCAAACAGGCTATACCGATTCCCAGCAGGCAGGCGCGCTTGATCGACGTCTGGCTGTTGATCTGCAGATGCGGCGTGCGCGTATTGTCGGAGGAACGCCCGGCATTTTCCAGCCAGTTGACATCAAGCAGATAGTTGGGCGCGGGTTCGCCGAAGGAGATGATGCGGTGGTTGTCCAGATCCTCGATCGACTGCGGCTCGCCATGGCGGTTGATGTAGGACGGTGCGGCATAGACGTGCATGTGGACCGTGAACAGCTTGCGCTGGATGAGGTCCGATTGCTGCGGCTGACGCAGGCGGATGGCGCAATCGGCGTGCCGCATGTTCACATCCAGCTCCTCGTTGTCGAGGATGAGCTGGATCGACATTTCCGGATAGAGTTGCAGGAATTCCTGCACCTTGTCCGTGAGCCAGCCCTGGCCGAGACCAACGGTCGTCGTCACGCGCAGCTTGCCGCTCGGCTTCTCCGTCGTCTCGGTCAGTTGCATCTTGACGGTTTCGAGCTTCAGCAGCACGTCATGGGCGGTGCGATACAGCAGTTCGCCCTGCTCGGTGAGGATGAGACCTCTGGCGTGGCGGTGAAACAGCTTCACACCGACATCCTGTTCCAGCGCGCTGACCTGGCGGCTGATGGCCGACTGGGACAAATGCAGCTTGTCGGCAGCGTGGGTAAAAGACCCCGCTTCGGCTGCGGCATGAAAAATGCGCAGTTTATCCCAGTCCAATGGCATTGCCATGCCTATCCTGCCTTTCGGTTATTCCGCTGCGACCGCGAGCGGTTGTTGCGCGGTGAGATAACGTTCGGCCTCCAGGGCGGCCATGCAGCCCATGCCGGCGGCGGTGATCGCCTGACGGTAAATGTCGTCGGTGACGTCGCCGGCCGCGAAAATACCTTCCACGTCCGTTGCCGTGGAATCGGGCGCGGTCCACATGTAACCGTTGTCCTTGAGCTTCACCTTGCCCTTGAACAATTCGACAGCCGGAGCATGGCCGATGGCGACAAAGACGCCGTCGATGGGCGTATCGCTGATCACACCGGTCTTGGTGTCACGCAGCCGCACACCCGAGACGGAGGGCGGCATCGGCGGCTTGGCCGGAGCGCCGGTGATTTCGGCGATTTCCGTGTTCCAGAGAATCTTGACGTTTTCCTTGGCGAAAAGCCGTTCCTGGAGGATCTTCTCCGAGCGGAAGCTGTCGCGGCGGTGCACGACGGTCACGGACTTGGCGATATGGGCGAGATAGAGCGCTTCCTCCACGGCGGAGTTTCCACCGCCGACTACGATCACATCCTTGTTGCGATAGAAGAAACCGTCGCAGGTAGCGCAGGCCGAAACGCCGAAGCCCTGGAAATGTTGTTCGCTTTCGATGCCGAGCCATTTCGCCTTGGCGCCAGTGGCGATGATCAGCGTGTCGGCAGTCCAGACCTCACCGGAATCGGTCTTGACCACGAAAGGCCGTACATCGGTCTCAACTTCGGTGACGAGGTCGCTGACGATTTCCGCGCCCACATGGGTCGCCTGCTTCAGCATCTGGTCCATCAGCCACGGACCCTGGATGGGATCGGCGAAACCGGGGTAATTTTCGACATCGGTGGTGATCATCAGCTGGCCGCCCTGTTCCATGCCGGCGATCAGCACGGGTTTCAGCATTGCGCGGGCCGCGTAGATCGCCGCGGTATAACCGGCGGGACCAGAGCCTATGATCAATACCTTCGTATGGCGGGCAGACATGGAAACATTCCTTTCAACAGCGGGGACTTTGCGTAACGGTGCCTTTCGGCACCAGGCCTTCCAGCCGCAAGACGGCGGACAGGCCACAACCCCTTCATTGCCCGGTATTTAAGGTTGTCTAGTGTCTTTATTCAAGGGCAGCCTTGCGTTACCAACAAGGCAGTTGTGGATGCGCGCGCAATTTTGTGACCGGCCGGCGGCATATTGTTGCGAATCCTGCGCCGAATAGTACAAGGAAGTTCCCCAGCTTAACGAGGAACGTCTCCGTGACCAGCGTCGAACTCGATGCCATCGATCTGAAAATCCTGCGCGAATTGCAGCGCGACGGGCGCATGACCAATGTGGAGCTGGCCGAAAGGGTCGGAATTTCGGCTCCGCCGTGCCTCAGGCGCGTCCGCAAGCTGGAAGAAGCCGGCGTGATCGAGGGTTATCACGCCATGTTGAACGCGCCGAAGCTCGGTTTCGATCTCGTGGCCTTCTGCATGGTCGGCCTCAAGCGCCAGTCGGACAGCAATCTGAAGGCGTTTGCGGCGGCGACAGCCGGGTGGTCGCTGGTGCGTCAGGCCTGGATGGTATCAGGCGAAAGCGATTTCCTGCTGCATTGCGTTGCGAGAAACCTGACCGAGTTCCAGGATTTCGTGATCGAGGTTCTGACGGCCGACGAGAATGTCGATACGGTGCGCACCATGCTCACCATCCGCCAGGTCAAGCGCGTCGGTCTCGTGGAAATCTGACCCTTCCGTCATTCCGGCCTTGAGCCGGAATCCAGCCAGCCCAAGTCCTTGGGCTGAAAAGACTCTCTCCGCCGCGCAGACGCGCGTCGGCTGGATTCCGGCTCAGGGCCGGAATGACGGAAGGAGGGAGATGCCTGCATATGGAATTTTGTTGGGTATCGTGGCGCTCAAAAGCGCGCACGGCGTTTTATCCGAGCCGCAGCGCTTCATAGACTTCGCCGAGGCTTGTCGCCTCTTTTTCCAGGGGAAAAGTGCTGCGCACATGCACAAGTCCGGCATTTGCGTGGCTTTTGGCCAGAGCCGGATTGGCAAGGTAGGTCTTTATCGCATCCTGCAGGGACGTGTAGTCACCGGCTTCGACGACCGCGCCGGTCTCGCCTTGAACGATCATTTCCTCGTATGCGCCGGCATTGCTGGCAACGACGGCGGTTTCGGACGCCATGGCTTCGAGCGGTGTCAATCCGAAACCCTCGTTGCGCGACGGTGCGACATAAAGCGTCAACCGCCGATACCACGGCTTGATGTCGTCGACTTCGCCCTGAAACACGATCCGGTCCGAAAGGCCGGCCGCCGCAACATCGGCGATGAGCTTGTCGGCGAAAGCCTTGTGCTCCGCTGTCACGCGGCCCGAAACGACTGCTGTCCATTCGGGATAGTCAGGCAAAAGCTCGATCATGGCCCGCACGAAGAGGTCAGTGCCCTTCTGGTGGCGTACTCGGCCGAAGCAGCCGATCAGATATTGCCCCGGCAGACCGGTCGAAGCGATCGTATCCTCGGGGCCGGTTGCCGGATGAAACAGGTCGGTGTCGACGCCATGCATGACGACGCGATGGGGAACCTGCAGAAACGAGCCGGAGCGGCCGTTTGTCGCGACAACCGCATCCATCTTCGAAATCAGAAAGCGGGTATAGGCGGAATGCCGCCTCTGTGCTGCCGAAGTAAACAGCAGCTTGACCTTCATGCGCAGCACGTCACGCATGAGAATGCCGGGCAACATTTCAAGATTGCGACGGGCGTGCCAGATGCGGGGGGTGCCCAGAGGGCCGTTTTGCCAGAGTTGCCACAGATCACGGAAGCGCACATGTGGCAGGTGCTGCGGCAGGCCGGGCCCGATGACCGCCACCTTCTGGCCCAGCCGGTTCTGCACCGGAATAAGCTGCACGATGGTGGAGGTGACGCCGGAAAGCCTGCGCTTGAAGTTCGGCGCAAGCACCTGCACATCTTTCAGACTGGCATGGGGCAAGATGGGCTTCCGTCTTTACGGCTGGAGCGTATTTGGAAATTCAACACGTCAGAAAGCAATGCGCCCGCAAGGGCGCACCGCATGTCAGGGCAATCAGCCCCACTGTACCGCGAGAATTTCATAGCCCTTTGCGCCGCCCGGCGCGTTGACTTCGATACTGTCGCCAACTTCCTTGCCGATGAGGGCACGGGCGATGGGTGAGGAAATGGAAATGCGGCCTGCCTTCACATCGGCCTCCTGGTCGCCGACGATCTGGTAGGTCTTTTCCTCGTCGCTATCCTCGTCGATCAGCTTTACCGTGGCACCGAACTTGATCTTGGAACCGGACATCTTGGAAAGGTCGATGACTTCCGCGCGCGCGGTCAGGTCTTCGAGCTCGGTGATGCGGCCTTCATTATGGCTCTGAGCTTCCTTGGCAGCGTGGTATTCGGCGTTTTCCGAAAGGTCGCCATGGGCGCGCGCTTCGGCAATCGCCTCGATGATACGGGGACGTTCCTCCTGCTGGCGAAAGCGCAGCTCCTCCTGCAGCTTGACGAATCCACCCTGAGTCATCGGTACTTTTTCTACCATTTTTTTATCCTTCGCATTCCGGTCGCTTTACTTGCAGACACAAAAAGAAACAGGTTCCGGAGAGGAACTCCGGAACCATGCCAAAATCAGAACTGAGCCGACTATATCAGAAGACGACAGCGAAATGCCAGCAAATTTGAGACGGGCATATTTCTCCATTCATTCAGGACTTTAACCGATAAGATTGACATTTTTCAATAGAACATATAGTGAACATTGTCATGAAGAAGTCAATCAGGCAACGGCTGGCCATTCTCTCCGATGCGGCCAAATACGATGCGTCCTGTGCCTCCAGCGGCACGACGAAACGCAGCTCTGCCGCATCGGGCGGACTTGGGTCCACAGAGGGGTCCGGCATCTGCCATGCCTATGCACCGGATGGGCGCTGCATTTCGCTCCTGAAGATCCTGCTCACCAATTTCTGCATCTATGATTGCGCCTATTGCATCAACCGTTCCTCCAGCAATGTGGAGCGGGCGCGGTTTACCGCCGAGGAGGTGGTGTGGCTGACGCTGGAGTTCTACCGGCGCAATTATATCGAAGGGCTGTTTCTCTCCTCCGGCATCATCCGCTCGTCTGATCACACAATGGAAGAGATGGTGCGGGTGGCGCGGGAACTGCGTGTCACGCATGGTTTTCGCGGCTATATACATCTGAAATCCATTCCGGAAGCATCGCCAAAGCTGATTGAGGAAGCGGGGCTTTACGCCGACCGGCTGTCGATCAACATCGAATTGCCGACCGATAGCGGCGTCAGCCGTTTTGCGCCGGAAAAGCAACCCGCCAATATTCGCCGCTCGATGGCCGATATCCGCTTGAAGATTGAGGAGGCGGGGGAACCGACCGTCAGAACGCGAAAGACCAAACGCTTTGCGCCTGCCGGACAAAGCACGCAGATGATCGTGGGGGCGGATGGGGCTGATGACAGCACCATTCTTTCCACCAGCGCCCGGCTTTATGGCAGCTATGGTTTGCGGCGTGTCTATTATTCGGCGTTCAGCCCCATTCCGGATTCCTCCAAAAACCTGCCGCTTATCAAGCCGCCCTTGATGCGCGAGCACAGGCTTTATCAGGCGGACTGGCTCTATCGTTTTTACGGCTTCGACATTGGTGAAATAACCGCGATCGGCGGCGACGGCATGCTCGATCTCGATATCGACCCGAAGCTTGCCTGGGCGCTCAAAAATCGCGACCGTTTTCCGGTGGACGTCAATGCTGGGGATCGCGAAATGTTGCTGCGCGTGCCCGGCTTCGGCACCAAGACGGTCGCTTCAGTCCTGTCATCGCGCCGGTTTCGGCGGTTGCGGCTGGAGGATATCGCCCGCTTCGGCGTTTCGCTGAAAAAGGTGAAGGCCTTCATTGTCGCCGAAGGCTGGACGCCGGGCAAACTGACCGAGCGGCCCGATCTGCGGGCGATGTTTGCCCCGCAGCCCGAACAATTATCGCTGTTGTGATGTATGGCCCGGTTCTGGAAGGGCGGGGCGATTTCGGCGAGTGGCGTGATGCGGCACGCGCGGCGCTCGCTGCCGATGTGCCGCCGGAAGCGATTGACTGGCGGCTGCGAGATGAGGGGGGCGGGTTTCTCGATTTTGCCGGAGAGCCGTTGCCCGTGTCCGGTACAGGGCGCGCGCAGGTGTCCGTTCCGGCCTCTTTCGTGGCTTTGGCGCAAGCCATTATCTGTCACAGTGATCCAGGCCGTTTCGCACTGCTTTACCGGCTGCTGTGGCGGCTGAAGCGGGATCGCGCGCTCTTGCAGTTCAAGTCCGATGCGGATGTTTCCGAAGCCCGGCGGCTTGAAAAATCCGTTCGCCGCGATTGTCACAAGATGACGGCCTTCGTTCGCTTCAAGGAAATACCCTTGCCGCAGGGGCAGGGCGGGCGGCGGCGTTTCGTCGCATGGTTTGAGCCGGATCACTTCATCGTCGAGCGCACAGCGCCGTTTTTCCAGCGCCGGTTTACAGATATGGACTGGCTGATCGCCACACCGAACGGGTCCGCGCGGTGGGACGGGCGCGTGTTGCAAACATCCCGCGAGGCTGCGGTAAAACCCGATCTGACGGATGAGACGGACGAGCTCTGGCGGACCTACTATGCCAATATATTCAATCCGGCGCGTCTGAAGATAAAGGCGATGACGGCGGAGATGCCGAAGAAATACTGGAAGAACCTGCCCGAAGCCGACCTTATTCCCGGTCTCGTTCTGGGGGCCGAGGCGCGGGTGCTGGAAATGGCGGCAAAGGCGGCAAGCCAGCCGCAACCGTTTCACCATCGCCTGCAGGCTGCAGCCTCGGCGCGGGAAGAGCCGCAACCGGTGCCGGACGGCACGCTCGCCTCGCTGGCGCGGGAGGCTGGCCAATGCACGCGGTGCGCCCTGCATTGCAAGGCAACGCAGACGGTTTTCGGTCAGGGGCCGGAGAATGCGAAGGTCATGATCGTCGGCGAACAGCCGGGGGATCACGAGGATCTGGCCGGAAAACCTTTCGTCGGTCCCGCCGGCCAGCTGTTCGACCGGACGCTGGCTGAAACCGGCATTGACCGCAAAAAGCTTTATGTCACCAATGCCGTCAAACACTTCAAATATGAGGCCCGCGGCAAACGGCGCATTCACCAGCGGCCGGATGCGGGCGAAGTGCAGCAATGTCGCTGGTGGCTTAACCAGGAAATTGCGCTGGTGCGACCGAAGCTCATCGTTGCCATGGGCGCCACGGCGCTTTACGCGCTGACCGGCGGCAAGGAAAAGGTCTCTGATGTCCGGGGCCGCCCGATACCGATGCAGGAGGAGCGGACGCTCTTTGTCACGGTGCACCCATCCTATCTTCTTCGCCTTCCCGATTCACAGCAAAAGGATGCGGAAATGCAGAATTTCAGGAAAGAAATTGAGTTTATAAGGTTATTTGAATAGATTATTTTGTATGTTCGTATATTATTATAGATGATCATTTTAATTTGCGTGAATGTAATTTACTTTTTGTTTATTGGTTATTTTTATTGAAATTTTATACTTAATACTATAATTGCATCCGTTCTATTTATTTATTGTGTGGGCGTATGATGCTTGGCGAACTGGATCTTGCAACAGTGATACTGATGCAAAAGTGTTCTTACATTGTTGGGATGCTGAGTTTTATATATCTGAAGCTCACAAACCGCGGTTTGCGCGGTCCGACGGCGCTTGCTGCGGGTTTTGCAGCCATGACGATCGGCTCGACGCTCGCCGGTTACGGTGAGTGGGGCATCATGTCGCCGGCCTTATGGCAACTCGGCAGCATCATCTTCGGTATTTTGGGTTATGCACTGATCTGGCTCGGCCTTAAAATCCTGAGTAACGGACGCTCTGCCGGCAGGAGGACCATATTTGTCGTCTGCCTCATTGCCCTGCTGGCGATTGTCCTTGCGCAGCAGGTGGCTGACAACAACACATATCGTGCGGCCCTGTTCAACGGTTGTGCCGCTCTGGCCTATCTTGCCGGGGCGGGCGGGCTTTTCGCAAGGTGGCGCAAGGAGCCGCTCCTGTCCCGTCTGGCGCTTGGTGCGATCACCGGTGTTTCGGGCCTGATTTCGCTGTCGGTGGTGAAGAGCGTGCTTTTCCCCGACTACGCCACCATCAATCTGGTCGATGCGTTTTTCTTCATCATCATGTTGAACTTCGCGATCGCCCTGTTCGTGATGATGCTGGTGGCCGAGCGGTCCGAGCGGAAATTGCTGGTTCTCGCCAACACCGATCCGCTGACGGGCGTGAAGAACCGCCGCTTCTTCTTCCAGGCCATGCCGGCGGTGCCCGATCCCACCGATGCGGCCATGTTGCTCGACGTCGATCACTTCAAGTCGATCAACGATCGCTTCGGACACGCCGTCGGCGACAGCGTTCTTCAGGAAGTGGCAAAGCGCATTGGCGGCAGCATTCGCGGCGGCGATGTGCTGGCGCGTTATGGCGGCGAGGAATTCATCATCTTCCTGCCCGGTGCGGGCGTCCAGAAGGCCTGCATGATCGGCGAACGCATTCGCGATGCGGTGTCTGTAACCGAGGTCGATTGCGGTGGTTTGCGTGTGGGCGTGACCATCAGCATCGGCGTCGCAACCACCGGCGAAATGCGCTGCGATCTCCAGACATTGGCGGAGATGGCGGATCGCGCGCTTTATCGGGCAAAGACCGAGGGGCGCAATTGCGTTCGCGAGGCGCTCGCGGCCTAGCACAAGCTGCAGCGGCGCATCGCATACACCGGCGTCTCCTCAGCCGCTGGCAGCTCCGTCAGGTCGGGTTGGCGGATCGTTCGCTTCATTCGCCGTGGCGCGCTGGCAGAGGGCTTCTTTCAGCAGAATCTCGATCAGCGCGTTGATACTGCGCAATTCATCGCTCGCCGCGTGCCTGATCCTGTTCAATAGAGCGGGTTCGATCCGCAGCGGAAAGGCCACCCGCTCCGGTCCCGGGGGGCGCCCTGCCATCGCTCAACTCCGCCGAGCGATGTTGACCACCGACGGAGCGTTCCCGTCGCCCGTTGGCATGATCAGCAGGTCCGAGATCACGGCGGTGTCTGGCCGCGGCAGGAGGGCGCCGGTGATTTCGCGCACATCGCCATGGCTACCAATGGCTGAGGACGGTTTGTCGGTTATGGATAAGGACATCATGGGTCTCGCTGAAGGATGATGTCTTTTTGCTAACGGACCGGGATTGCAGCCCGATTACGCAAAACAAAAACGCCGCAGGCATTTGAATGACCTGCGGCGTTTGTTTTGTTCTCTTGCGATCAGCTTACTGGAAATAGCTCTGCAGCGGCTTCACTTCCAGATTGCCGGCCTTCAGCGCCTTGATGGCAAGGGCTGCGGCTTCCGCACCGGCCATCGTGGTGTAATAGGGCACCTTCTGCATCAGCGTTGCGCGGCGAAGCGACTTCGAGTCGGAAATCGCCTTGTTGCTGTCGGTGGTGTTGATGACGAGCTGGACCTGACGGTTGCGGATGGCGTCCTCAATGTGCGGACGGCCTTCCTGCACCTTGTTGATCTTTTCGGCGTTGATGCCCTTTTCGGCGAGGAAACGCTGGGTGCCGCCGGTTGCCAGCACCTTGAAGCCGCTTTCCACCAGAATGCGGATGGCCGGCAGAACGCCTTCCTTGTCGTCGTCACGCACGGAGACGAAGACCGTGCCGGAGCGCGGCAGGTCGACGCCGGCGCCAAGCTGGCTCTTGGCAAAGGCCAGCGCGAAATCCGTGTCGAGGCCGATGACTTCGCCGGTCGAGCGCATTTCCGGTCCGAGCAGAATGTCGACGCCGGGGAAGCGGGCGAAGGGGAAGACCGCTTCCTTGACGGCGATGTGCTTCAGGTTGCGCGGATCGGGCTTCTGGCCATAGGCGGCAATCGCCGGCTCAAGCTTCTCGCCGGCCATGACGCGCGCGGCGATCTTGGCAATCGGCGCGCCGATGGTCTTGGCGACGAAAGGCACGGTACGCGAGGCGCGCGGATTGACTTCGAGAACGTAGATGGTGCCGTCCTTGATGGCGTATTGAACGTTCATCAGGCCGCCGACATTGAGCGCCTTGGCCAGCGCCGTCGTCTGGCGCTCCAGCTCGTCGAGGGTTTCCTTGCTGAGCGAACGCGACGGCAGCGAGCAGGCCGAGTCGCCCGAATGGATGCCGGCCTCTTCGATATGTTCCATGATGCCGGAGACGAAGACGTTTTCGCCGTCGCACAGCGCATCGACGTCCACTTCGACGGCGTTGGTCAGGTAGCTGTCGAACAGCAGCGGGTTCTTGCCGAGCAGGGTGTTGATCTGGCCGGTCTTGTCGTTCGGATAACGCTGCTTGATGTCCTCGGGCACCAGGCCCGGAACCGTGTCGAGCAGATAAGTCTGGAGCTGGCCTTCCGAATGGATGATCTGCATGGCGCGGCCACCCAGAACGTAGGAAGGACGCACGACCAGCGGGAAGCCGATTTCGGACGCGACGAGGCGTGCCTGCTCGACCGAATAGGCGATGCCGTTGTTCGGCTGGGCGAGATCGAGCTTCATCAGGAGCTTCTGGAAGCGGTCGCGGTCTTCGGCAAGGTCGATCATGTCAGGCGCAGTACCGAGGATCGGGATACCGTTCTTTTCCAGCGCTTCGGCGAGCTTCAGCGGGGTCTGGCCGCCGAACTGCACGATGACGCCGACCAATTCACCCTTTTCCTGCTCTGCGCGCATGATCTCGATCACGTCTTCGGCCGTCAGAGGTTCGAAATAGAGGCGGTCGGAGGTGTCGTAGTCGGTGGAGACGGTTTCCGGGTTGCAGTTGATCATGATCGCTTCGAAGCCGGCGTCCTTCAGCGCGAAAGCGGCGTGGCAGCAGCAATAATCGAACTCGATGCCCTGGCCGATGCGGTTTGGACCGCCACCGAGGATGACGACCTTCTTGCGGTCGGAAACCTGCGCTTCAGAGCGGGCAGCACCGACGAAGGGAATTTCGTAGGTCGAATACATATAGGCGGTCGGCGAAGCGAATTCGGCCGCGCAGGTGTCGATGCGCTTGAAGACCGGACGGACGTTCAGGCTGTTGCGCAGTTCCGCCACTTCCTTCGGGCGCTTGCCGGTGAGACTTGCGAGGCGGGCGTCCGAGAAGCCCATGGCTTTCAGCATACGCAGGTTTTCGGCATCCTTCGGCAGGCCATGTTCGCGGATGCGGGCTTCCGTATCCACGATGGCCTTGAACTGGTCAATGAACCAGGGGTCGATCTTGCTGTTTTCGTGAACTTCTTCCGCCGTCATGCCCATGCGCAGAGCCTGTGCGACCATGCGCAGGCGATCCGGGGTCGGCGTGCCGATGGCGGCGCGGATGGCGTTCTTGGAGCCTTCGCCTTCTTCAAAGCCGGGGATTTCGATTTCATCGAGACCGGTGAGGCCGGTTTCCATGCCGCGCAGGGCCTTCTGCAGCGATTCCGCGAAGGTGCGGCCGATGGCCATGACTTCACCGACCGACTTCATGGCGGTGGTGAGGATCGGCGAGGCGCCGGGGAATTTCTCGAAGGCAAAACGCGGGATCTTGGTGACGACGTAGTCGATCGACGGTTCGAACGAGGCAGGTGTCGCGCCGCCGGTGATGTCGTTTTCCAGCTCGTCCAGCGTGTAGCCGATGGCAAGCTTGGCGGCGATCTTGGCGATAGGGAAGCCGGTCGCCTTGGAGGCGAGAGCGGACGAGCGCGAAACGCGCGGGTTCATTTCGATGACGACGAGACGGCCGTCCTTGGGGTTGACGGCGAACTGCACGTTCGAGCCGCCGGTTTCCACGCCGATCTCACGCAGCACCGCGATCGAGGCGTTGCGCATGATCTGGTATTCTTTGTCGGTCAGCGTCAGCGCCGGCGCAACCGTGATCGAGTCGCCCGTGTGGACGCCCATCGGATCGATGTTTTCGATGGAGCAGATGATGATGCAATTGTCCGCGGTGTCGCGGACCACTTCCATCTCATATTCCTTCCAGCCGAGAACAGACTCTTCCACCAGCACTTCGGTGGTCGGCGAAGCGTCGAGGCCGCCGGAGACGATGTCGAAGAATTCCGAGCGGTTATAGGCAATGCCGCCGCCGGTGCCGCCGAGCGTGAAGGACGGGCGAATGATGGCGGGCAGACCGACATGGTCAATGGCCTGAGCGGCAATCGCAATAGCATGCGCCATGTAACGCTGCTTGCGGTCGGTCTCGCCGAGGTTCCACTGGTTTTCCAGATCGTCCAGCGCCTTGTCCAGCTCCGCGCCGGAAAGTTTCGCCTTGAGTTCGGCACGCGCGGCTTCGTGCTTCTTGCGGTCGGCGTCCTTGATTTCGGTCGCATTGGCGAGCATGGACTTCGGCGTTTCGAGGCCGATGCGGGCCATGGCTTCGCGGAAGAGGGCGCGGTCTTCAGCCATATCGATGGCTTCGGGCTTCGCGCCGATCATTTCCACATTGTAGCGGTCGAGAACGCCCATGCGCTTCAGGGAAAGCGCGGTGTTGAGCGCCGTCTGGCCGCCCATGGTCGGCAACAGCGCGTCCGGGCGTTCTTTGGCGATGATCTTGGCTACGACTTCCGGGGTGATAGGCTCGACGTAGGTAGCGTCGGCAAGGCCCGGATCGGTCATGATGGTGGCCGGGTTGGAGTTGACCAGGATGACCCGGTAACCTTCTTCCTTCAGCGCCTTGCAGGCCTGTGTGCCGGAATAGTCGAATTCACATGCCTGACCGATGACGATCGGTCCCGCGCCAATGATGAGGATGGACTTGATATCTTGGCGCTTCGGCATGGCTCTCTCGTTCCGCGTTTTGGTTGCGCAAAACACCAGCCAGGGTGAAAGATCACCGGCCGGGGCGCGCAATTCAAAGTTTTCAGGCTAGAAGCGGCTTATAGGCAAATGTTTTTGAGAACGGAACCCCATAAATTCCGGAATCGACAGAAACTCTTAACCGGCAGGGGCATGCGCGGCGAAACGGGCCTGGACTGCAGCACTATGGGAGCGGCTGACGGGGATTTCCGAACCATCCCTTGTCATGACATGCAGACGACCCGCCTGTTTACGCAATGAGACGACGTCGGCATCGGCAATCCAGTGGGACCGATGCACCTGCAAGCCTTGCGTCTGGCCAATTTCGTTCATCGCATCGGCAAAACGCAACAGAACCAGCTGACGTCCCCGCGTCGTCACCACCTCGGTGTAGTGATCCCGCACGGAAAGACGCAGCAGATTTCCGCGCCGTTCCGGCCCGAGGCGATCAAGAATGGCGGGACGCTCCTTTTCGGACGGCAGTGACGCGGTTTCCGCTCCCGTCACTTGCGTCGCATCGGCCGTGTTTGCGGTGCCGGCTGTCAGGTAGCCGAGGAAACAGAATATCAGGCAAAGCGGCAAGGCAGCCTGCGCATCTTCACCAATCGAGGCGATATCGACGGATTGTTCGAGAAATAGATAGTTGGCAAGAGTTATCATGGCGCCGATCGGCAAGGCAGCGACGATTGCCCCCACCATTGCCCGCGCCAGGGAACTTGAAAGCGTTCGTGTCAACGCGGCATTGGCGAAGGCGGAAAAGACGGTGGTGATGATCCAGCCAGTGCCAAGCAACAGCGTCCAATAGGCAGCCCTTGGCCAGAAGGTCATTTTCTGGCCCGTGCCGTATGGGCCGGTCAAAATAAAGAGAACGACGATGGCAAAAAAGGTGCTCCACAGCGAGCGGGAGCGCACCTTTGCCCGCAATTGGCGAAGCGTGGATTGCACGACAGTGCCGTTCACGAAATTCTCCCGCTGTTTGCGCCATTCCGGTTGAGCCGCGTCATGTTTCGCTGAAATTGCCGCCGAGTTCAACCGGGTGAGAAAAATGTCCCTTCAACCTCTTCTTGACGCGCCCTTCGCCGTTCAGCTGCATGTGGCGACAGTCACCCCCGCCGCCATCATCGGCGCGGTGGTTTTGTTTTTTCCGAAAGGCACGCCTCTACACCGGCTGCTCGGCAAGATCTGGGTGGTGCTGATGGTTGTCACGTCGTTCTCGACATTCTTCATACATGAGCTGAATGTTTTCTACGGCTTCAGCCCGATCCACCTCATGTCGCTTTTCACCATATATGGCTGTCTGCAATCGGTGTATTTCGCACGCCGGGGTGACATCAAGCGCCATATGCGGATCATGCAGGGTGTCTATCTCGGTGGCATCGTCATTGCGGGCGGCTTTACCTTCCTTCCCGGGCGTATCATGAATGGCGTTGTTTTCGGCAATGGCGGGCAGGATTTTCTGACGCTATCACTTGGGCTGCTGCTGTTTGTTTTCCTGTTCGTTGTGGTTTTCAGGCAAAGGCGGCGCGCCGCCTGAGACAGGCCAAGCTTTCTTCCGGAACAAGATGTATTATAGTGCCGTTATAAGGCAGCTTGTTGAGGCGACGTTCGCCGGGAGAAAAGCATGGAATGGAGAGGGCGTCGCCAGTCGGACAATATCGAGGACCGGCGCGGCATGTCAGCGGGATCGGGACCTTCGGGTAACGATCCTTTTTCCCGTGGCGGGATGCGCGTGCCGATCGGGCGTCGCGGTGGCGGCATTGGCATCGGTGGTATTCTGGTCATTCTGGTGATCAGCTGGGTGCTTGGCATCAACCCGCTGACGCTGCTTTCCGGCGGCGATATTTCACTGGATGGCGGCGGCACGACGCAGCAATCCGGCACCCAGCAATCCGGTACGCGCCCGCAGGGTCAATCGACCGATGAGACGACGGCGTTCGTGCGGACCGTGCTGGCTGAGACCGAAGATACCTGGAGCGGCATTTTCCAGTCCGCCGGCGAGACCTATCAGAAACCGACGCTGGTGCTGTTTTCGGGCCAGGTATCTTCCGCCTGCGGTTATGCTTCGGCCGCCAGCGGTCCGTTCTATTGCCCGGGTGACCGGAAGGTTTATCTCGACACCAGCTTCTTCAAGGAATTGGACCAGCGTTTCGGCGCGGCCGGCGATTTTGCGCAGGCTTACGTGATTGCGCATGAGGTGGGCCACCACATCCAGAACCTGACCGGCGTCCTGCCGGAGTTCAACCGCCGCCGCCAGTCGATGAGCCAGGTGGATGCCAACAAGATGTCGGTGCGTGTGGAGCTTCAGGCGGATTGTTATGCCGGCATCTGGGGCAAGTTCACCGAACAGAAGGGTATTCTGGAAACCGGCGACCTCGAGGAAGCGCTGAACGCCGCTCACCAGATCGGCGACGACACCCTGCAGAAGCAGACCCAAGGATATGTGGTGCCTGACAGTTTCAACCACGGTACCTCGGCGCAGCGCATGGAATGGTTCAAGCGTGGCTTCCAGAACGGACGTGTCGAGGATTGCGACACCTTCTCGGCGAATATCTGAGCATACGAAAAGGGGGCTTTCAGCCCCCTTATTTGTTCAGCGCATCAGCAACGCCACGGCATACATGCCGAGTGCGAAGATCGTGTGTGCAACGAGGTTGAGAACACGAACCTTGGTGGGATTGGGCGTTTTCGACGCTGCCCAGCCGATGCCGAGACCCGGCTGCAGCAGGAACCAGCCCGCGCCGACCGTCACGATGCCGACGATCCATGGCTGAATGAAGGATGGTTCGGCAAACCATGCGGCCGGCACTATCAGTGCCAGAAGGATGCCGTAGAGAATGCCGACGGCATAATGCGAAATCCAGCCGAGCGCCAGTTCATGCTCGTAAGGCGCGGCTGTCGCGATGCTGTCGTGAAATATCCTGCCCTTCGGCACGTGCCAGAACCAGCGACCGACCGGCGCCCAGTTGGGCGCAGACTGGCCGAAAAAGCGGTGCAGCACGATTGCCCATATATCCATAAACACGGTGCCGCCAATGCCCATGGCAATGCCGCGCCAAATCAGTTCCAGCATAGATCCCTCCGAAAATCATGATCGATCAAGCTCTATCGGATCGAGCCGGTAGAGAGAACCGCGTATTGTTCGCGCGGCAAATAAAAATGGCCGGATCGCTCCGGCCATAAGAGAGGTTGAAACCTCTCCTCCGTCATCCTCGGGCGTGACCCGAGGATCCATCTCCCGGCGGCACTCTGGATCCTCGGGTCAAGCCCGAGGATGACGTCGAGTGTGCAGAGACGCGGTCAATGCACGGATGGCCGGGATTGCTCCCGGCCATCTCTGTCCTTGCTATCAAGCCGCGCGCCCATATTCCGCCTGCCGCCGCGTTGCCGTGGCGAGCTGGAATTGCGCAAGCAGATCGTTGAGCGCCGCCGCTTCCGAGGCGAGGCCATGGCTTGCCGCCGTCTGTTCCTCGACCATGGCGGCATTCTGCTGTGTGCCCTGATCGATGGTGTTGATGGCGGTGTTGATTTCCTGAAGGCCGGTCGACTGTTCGCGCGACGATGTCACAATGGCGTCGATGTGGCGGTTGATCTCCTGGACTTCGCGAACGATGGTTTCCAGCGCCTTGCCGGCATTTCCGACGAGATCGACGCCGGACTGCACCTGCGATGTCGAGGCGTTGATCAGCGTCTTGATCTCCTTCGCCGCATTGGCGGAGCGCTGGGCGAGTTCGCGCACTTCCTGTGCGACGACGGCAAAACCCTTGCCCGCTTCACCGGCGCGCGCGGCTTCCACACCGGCGTTCAGGGCCAGAAGGTTGGTCTGGAAAGCGATTTCGTCGATGACGCCGATGATGTTGCTGATCTCGGACGATGATTTTTCGATACCTTCCATCGCGCGGACGGCGTCTCCAACGATGACACCCGACTGTTCCGCATTGTTTCGCGTGCGGTCAACGAGACGACCGACTTCCTCGGCCCGGCGGGCAGAATCCTTCACCGTCGTGGTGATTTCCTCAAGTGCCGCCGCAGTCTCCTCCACCGAGGCTGCCTGCTGCTCGGTGCGTCGAGCGAGATCATCGGCGGACTGGCGGATTTCTCCAGCGCCGGCATCGATTGCCCGCGCATTCTGGCCGACGGTGCTCAAGGCCGCATTCAGCTTGGCGACGGAATTGTTGAAATCGTCGCGCAGCCGGTCGATACGGGTCACGAAAGGTGTGTCGATGCGGTAATTCAGATCGCCATTCGAAAGATGTGTCAGTCCCTTGGCGAGCGAATCCACCGCGAACTGGATGTCTGCCGCATCTTTCGCAGCCAGTCTTTCGCGGTCGTTGCGCTCCTGTTCGGAAAGCGTGCGGTTCTGTTCGGCGTCCCCTTCGAGGCGCAGGCGTTCCACGGCGTTCGACCTGAAAACAGCAACTGCCGCGGCCATCGAGCCGATCTGATCGCTGCGTTCCTGGCCCGGAATGGCAACATTGAGATTGCCGGCGGCCAGACCTTCCATGGCGGCGGTCATCTGCGTGACGGGGCGAACGATGAAACGGCTGAGAACGGTCGCGAGCAGGCCGATCATGATCGCAGCGGCGAGAATCGTGGCGATGGTTGCTGCAAGGCGAAATTGGCCGATTGCGCTATAGGCAATATCGGAATCGACGACGAAACCGAGATACCAGTCGACCGAAGGCAGGCCGGCGACGGGGATGAAGCTGGTGATCTTGCCCTTGCCGTCGATCTCGGTTTGCGAAATCGCGGAGGAAATCGCCGGCGTGTTGACCTTGAAGAGATCGGTGAGCGGCTTGTCGACAAATTTCGGATCGGGATGAATGAGGATCTTGCCGTCCTTGCTGACGAGGAAGGCGTATCCGTCCGTGCCGGCATCCACGGCCTTGATCATGGTTACCAGCGAATCCAGCGAAAAGTCGCTCCCCGTCACGCCGGCCAGCTTGCCGTCGACGGAAACGGGAATGGCGGCGGTGATGATGAGACCACCGGTCGATGCGTCGCTATAGGGCTCGGTCAGCACCGGCTTTCCGGCCTTGACGGCATCCAGATACCAGGGGCGCTTGCGCGGATCATAACCTTCCGGCAGCGATGTTTTCGGGAAGGTGGTGAAGCTGCCGCTTTCGGCATTGCCGAAATAGGTGGACATGAATTGCGCCGTCAGAACATCGTTCTGCAGGAACTGCACCTTGGCATCGTCGTCGGAAAGCTTGGCAAATGTCTTCGCCACCGTGTCTGTCAGCATGATACGGCCGTTCAGCCAGTTGGCGATGCTCTGCGCCGCCTGCTTGCCAGACGAATCGATGTTTTCCGCCACGGCTTCCGTTGTTACCCGGTGCTGAAGACTGTCGATGTAGAAGGAAAAACCTGCAAAGGCGGCGACGACGAGCGATGACGCCGCAAACAGGATGCGCGTCATGAGATTGGTTTTTTTGGGCAAGCTACACGTCCTTGGGGCCAGATGCGCCCATTCGGCTCATCTTGGAAAATGGTGGGAAAGACATGCCTCAATGGCGGGAATATTCTGCGTCATGCAGCTTATGGTTTGAAAGAACTTCGCGATATTCTAATGGGTAAAGTGAAATGGTAAAATTCGGCTAAATTTGTTTTATGTCATGTCATTTCAGCTGATCTTGAGCCGATGGCGGGCTCAAGGTTCCGGTTTGCGTAAATTTTGATCATTGATCCGCAAAGGTTGCGTGCAGGAAGGGAATATTTTATTCATCAGCCTGCTGCCGTTGCGCAATTCGCGGGCAACGGCCAAAATTCAGGTGAATTACAATGTCTTCGTCGGTTGTTGCAGAAACCGTTCCCTCCGGATCGGGGTCGTGGCTTTCGCATTTCAAGGCTACGCTTGCTCTTGGAATTCCGCTTATCGGTGCGCAGCTCGCGCAGCTTGGCATCCATACCACTGACATGGTCATCGTCGGCCAGCTGGGGGCGGAAAAACTGGCGGCCATGGTGCTGGCCGGGCAGTTCTTCTTCGTCGTCTTCATTTTCGGCTCGGGCTTTTCCGTGGCCGTCGTGCCGATGGTGGCGCAGGCTTACGGGCAGGGGGATGCGACGGCGGCCCGCCGTTCGCTGCGCATGGGCATGTGGGTGGCAATCGCCTACTGGGTCCTCGCTCTGCCGATATTCTTCAATGCCGAGCGCATTCTGATCTATCTCGGGCAGAACCCCAATGTCGCGGCGCTGACCGGCCACTATCTCGCCATCGCCAAATTCGGCCTGCTGCCGGCGCTGCTTTTCTATGTGCTGCGCGGCCTTGTCAGCGCCATCGGGCGTGCCGGCATCATTCTTTATGTCACCATCATCATGCTGTTGATGAATGGCGTGCTCGCCTATGCGCTGGTGTTCGGCCATTTCGGATTGCCGGCGATGGGCATGAATGGTGCGGCCGTCGTTGCCGTCATCGTCAATGCTTTCAGCTTCATCTTCATTGTCGCTTATGTCCAGACGCGTGAGGAAACGAAGAAATACGAGTTGTTCGTGCGCTTCTGGCGGCCGGACTGGCATGCGCTGTTCGAAGTGCTGCGCCTTGGCCTGCCTATCGGCATCACGATCCTCGCTGAAGTGACGCTGTTTGCCGCCGCCTCCATCCTGATGGGGCAGATCGGCACCGTGCAGCTGGCGGCACACGGTATCGCGCTCCAGCTTGCGTCCATTGCCTTCATGATCCCGCTTGGTCTCGCCCAGGCGGCAACCGTTCGCGTGGGCATAGCGCGCGGTCAGGGGGATTTCAAAAACCTCATTCGCGCCTCCATCATGATTTACGCGATTGCCTGCGGCATCGCGATCTGCGGCGGCATCCTGTTTGCGGCCGTTCCGGAATTTCTGGCGAGCTGGTTTCTGGATGCGAAATTGCCGGAAGCGGCGGAAGTGCTCGCCTATGCCAGCAGCCTCGTTGTCATTGCCGGCATATTCCAGCTGGTTGACGGCATTCAGGCCGTGACGGCAGGCTTGCTGCGCGGATTGAAGGATGCGCGCATTCCCGCGATGCTGGCGCTGATTTCCTATTGGCCGATCGGGCTGGCGCTTGCCTGGACCATGGCCTTTCCGCTCGGGTTTGGCGGGCGCGGCGTCTGGTTCGGCTTCGTGATCGGACTTTCCACGGCGGCGGTTCTGTTGACCGTGCGCTTCGTCATTCTGGTGAAGCGTGAAATGAAAACGGCCCGCTTTTAGCGGGCCGTGATCGTTCTGCATGTAACTCTGTGTCGTCATACTCGCCCTTGAGGCGAGGATCCATTCCCTCCGGGTCCCGATGGATCCTCGGGTCAAGCCCGAGATGACGCGGAGTATGGGGATGGTCTATCAGCGCTCGGCGAGCGCTGCCTCGCCTTGTCTCTCGCGCAGCAGGTTGACGAAGCGGCGGAAGAGATAGTGGCTGTCCTGCGGGCCGGGCGATGCTTCCGGGTGATGCTGGACGGAGAAGACCGGCTTGCCGACGATGCGCAGACCGCAATTCGTGCCGTCGAACAGCGAGATGTGGGTTTCCTCGACGCCATCAGGCAGCGACTTGGTGTCGACTGCAAAACCGTGGTTCATCGAGACGATTTCCACCTTGCCGGTGGTGAAGTCCTTGACCGGATGGTTGGCACCGTGGTGGCCCTGGTGCATCTTTTCGGTCTTTGCGCCGACGGCGAGGCCGAGCATCTGGTGGCCGAGGCAGATGCCGAAGATCGGCAATTCGCTCTCGATGAGGTTCTTGATGACCGGAACGGCGTATTCGCCTGTCGCGGCTGGGTCTCCCGGGCCGTTGGAGAGGAACACGCCATCCGGCTTCAGCGCCAGAATGTCTTCGGCCGAAGTCTGCGCCGGAACCACCGTCACCTTACAGTCGAGACCGGCGAAGAGGCGCAGGATGTTGCGCTTGACGCCGAAATCCACGCAGACGACGTGATATTTCGCATCGGCTTCGCCGAGCGTGCCGTAACCCTTGTTCCAGACCCAGGGCGTTTCCGTCCAGGTGGAGGACTGGCCGGAGGTCGCTTCAATGGCGAGGTCGAGACCGACGAGGCCGCTCCATGCCTTTGCTTCCGCCTTCAGCGCCTCGATGTCGAAGACGCCGTTCGGGTCATGGGCGATCACCGCGTTCGGCGCGCCGTTTTCGCGGATCCATGCCGTAAGCGCGCGCGTGTCGATGCCACAAAGGCCGATGACGCCGCGGGCCTTCAACCAGGCGTCCAGATGCTTGACGGCGCGGAAGTTCGAAGGGTCGGTGATGTCGGCCTTGAAGATGACGCCGACGGCGCCGCGGCGGGCTGCGGGCGTCAGGTCTTCGATGTCTTCTTCATTGGTGCCGACATTGCCGATGTGGGGGAAGGTGAAGGTGACGATCTGGCCGAGATAGGAGGGATCGGTCAGGATTTCCTCATAGCCGGTGAGCGCCGTGTTGAAGCAGACTTCGGCCTGTACCTTGCCGGTTGCGCCGATACCTGTTCCCTCGATCACTGTGCCATCGGCAAGAACAAGCATTGCGGTCGGTTTGCGGGTAGTCCAGGGCGCTGTCTCGGTCATCTCGTTCCGTTTCTGCCGCTTCGCACCCCGCCTCTTGAAAGGCAGGGGGTAAGGGGCCATTTTTGTCGCAGGCTTCGTGACATAAAGGGGCGCGCGATAAAGCTCGCGTTCCGACCCTTCGTTAAAATCTCGTGCAGGTGCCGGAAAATAACGAAAGCTGCTTTGGCGGTCAACCGCAGGCTCAAGATTTACGCGGAATTAAACCTTCGTACATTCAAGGGCTTATGCATTTGATTTGCTTGAGCGGGTTTGCTCGGATATGTCGTTTCGAAAAATAAGGTGGAAAGTTTCCGTATCAAGAAGCTGCGGAACGTGCTTTCCCAAGGAGAAGAAGAAATGCTGCGCGACGTGTTCGCTAATACTTTGAAGGAATCGCTGAAGGCTCGTGATGCGCGCCGCACATCGACTGTGCGCCTCATCCAGACGGCCATCAAGGACCGTGACATTGCCAATCGCGGCGTGGGCAAGGATCCCGTCAGCGATGAGGATATCATGCAGATCCTGACCAAGATGGTGAAGCAGCGGGAAGAGTCCGCCAGCATCTATGACGGCGCCGGCCGGCCCGAGCTTGCCGCTCAGGAACGCGAGGAAATCGTCATCATCAAGGAATTCATGCCGGAAGAGATTCCGGCCGAGAAGGTGCGCGAACTGTGCCAGGCCGTCATCAGCGAGACCGGCGCGTCCGGCCTGCGTGACATGGGCAAATGCATGAATGCGCTGAAGGAACGCTATCCCGGCCAGATCGACTTCGCGAAGGCCTCCGGCGTCGTCAAGGATCTGTTGAAGTAAGGATTTGCTGAAGCGGGCTTTTGCCATTCAGAAGAATTAAAGGCGGGGCAGCCACAGGTGCCCCGCCTTTTTTGTGCTGACGACGATATATCGCGGCAGATCAAATGCTGTCATGCGCAGGTATCAAGGGCCGCGTAGAACCCGGTCCGGACGCGTCAAAGGGGCATCGCGATAGCGCCTTCTGCCTGTCACATCCCGTAAGGCCTCCTCGGCGCAGGACATCAATAACGGAGCACTTTTTTTGAATTTCAGCCTCGATGTAGCATCGCCAGCCGATGCATCCGTTTTCCAAAACCTGATGCAGTTATATACGCATGATTTTTCCCAGTTCTGGGCGGGGACGCCGCGTGGGGAACTTGAGCAAAATGGCCGATTTCCCGACTATCCACTCGATGCTTATTTCGATCGTCCTCACTGGTCGGCCTTCTTGTTAAAGGCAGATGAAAGACCTGTTGGCTTTGCACTCATAAATGACGCGAGCCATTCGACGTTGCCTACCGACTATTCCGTCGCCGAGTTCTTCATCGTGCGTAAGTATCGTGGTCAGGGATTTGGGCTGATTGCGGCGCAAAGACTTTTTCAACAGCATCCGGGAGCCTGGGAGGTCGCTGTCGCCAGAAAGAACGTTGCTGCACTGAGATTCTGGCAAGGTGCGATCCGCAAAAGTGCGGTTGAAAACAGCATGTCCGAGTTGGACTGGGATCGTCCCGAATGGAATGGCGCCATCATCCGATTTCATGTCGCGGCATAGGACGGAGCATTGCTAGTCTGGCACCGAAGGACTGCAAACGGATGCTTCCGCATGTTGAGAAAAGTAAAGGCAGGGTAGCCATGGCTACCCTGCCTTTTTTCTGCCGACGAAAGCGCATTCCGGCGGATCAAAATGCGGTCCTTCACAGGCTTTTTTCGGGGGACGTGCCTGCGGGCGTCGGCAGATTTATGCGGAGGTTCAAGCGCTGCCTTCAGGTATGTTTTTACATTGCCGCAGCGGGCGGCTCAAATTACAAAAACATAATTTTTAGTGATGGTGCGCTGCCACAAATTTGCCGAAAGCGGCGGCAATGGCGGCTAGGGTTTCATCGTCATGGCCTGTGAATATCGGGTATTGTCTTTCTTTGGGTTGGTGCTCACGCCTTTCTGCGCTTATATGAAAGACTGGCCTCGAACAGGTAACCCATGCGCTTTTCCAATTCTTTTCTCGATGAGATACGCGACCGCGTGAACATCTCCGATGTGATCGGCCGACGTGTGTCCTGGGACAAGAAGAAGACCAACACGCCGCGGGGCGATTATTGGGCCTGCTGCCCGTTCCATGGCGAGAAGAGCCCGAGCTTTCACTGTGAGGACCGTAAGGGGCGCTACCATTGCTTCGGCTGTGGCGTTTCCGGGGATCATTTCCGGTTTTTGACTGATCTTGAGGGCCTGAGTTTTCCAGAAGCCGTTCAGCAGATCGCCGATATGGCCGGCATCTCCATGCCGCAGCCCGATCCGCAGGCTGAAAAGCGAGAACGCGAACGCACGTCCTTGCAGGACGTCATGGAAATGGCGACGCTGTTCTTTCAGGACCAGTTGCAGACGGCACTTGGCGCGCGGGCGCGGGCCTATCTGCGCGATCGCGGGCTGACCGGGCGCACCATCGAAACATTCCGGCTCGGCTTTGCACCTGATAGCCGCAACGCTCTCAAAGAACATCTGGCGAGCAAGGGTGTGGCGCGCGAACAGATGGAAGCCTGCGGACTGGTGGTGCATGAGAACGTGCCGGTCTCCTACGACCGGTTTCGTGACCGCATCATGTTTCCGATCCTGTCGTCACGCGAAAAGGTGATCGCTTTCGGCGGCCGCGCCATGGCGGCGGATGCGGTGGCCAAATATCTGAACTCCAACGAGACCGAGCTTTTTCACAAGGGCAACGTCCTTTATAATTTCGCCCGGGCGCGGCGTGCCTCGCAGGCCGCCGGCGGCACGGTCATCGCCGTTGAAGGCTATATGGATGTCATCGCGCTCTATCAGGCGGGCGTTGAAAATGCCGTTGCGCCGCTCGGCACGGCGCTGACGGAAAGCCAGCTCGATCTCCTCTGGAAAATGTCGCCGCAGCCGATCCTCTGCTTTGATGGCGACGGTGCCGGCATTCGCGCCGCCAATCGCGCGGCGGATCTCGCCCTGCCGCATATCAAGCCTGATCGCTCCGTCAGCTTCGCGCTTCTGCCTGATGGCAAGGACCCGGACGATCTCGTGCGGCTGGAAGGCCGCGCGCCTTTCGACAGAGTGCTTTCCGAGGCAAAGCCGCTCGCCGCGATGATCTGGAGCCGCGAGACCTCCGGTGTCAGCTTCGATACGCCGGAAAAACGCGCCCAGCTTGAAAGCCGCCTGCGGCAGATCGTGGCCGTGATCGGCGATGAGGCCGTGCGGCGGTTTTACCAGCAGGATATGCGCGACAGGCTGAATGGTTTCTTCCAGCCGCGTTTCCAGTCATCCGGGTCGCAGGGTGGAAATTTCCGCCGCGATGGCGCTCAGGGAGCCGGTCGCGGTTTTCAGCGCAACACGTCTGGCAGGGGTGGGGCGATGGCCGCGCCGGCGAGCAGCATCTCGGACCGGCTGGCGCAGTCTGGTCTCGTCAAGGGACATCAGACCAAACCCTCGCTCAGGGAAAGCGTTCTCGCCATCACCATCGTCAATCACCCCGAGCTGCTGCTCGAGGAATATGACGAGATCGCCGCGATCGATTACGAAAACCGCGATTTGCAGCGGCTGTGGTCCACGGTGCTGACCTTTGCGGCGGAAAGTGCGGCCGACATATCTCGGGCAGGCCTGATCGAACGCCTGTCGCTGCAGGGCTTCGAGGTGCTTTTGAAGACCATGGATCAGCAGGTGCGCAATGCCCGCCTTTGGACGGCCACCGAACAGGCCGCAATGGAAGATGCGCGGGAAGGATATGTGCAGGCGCTTTCGCTGCATAAAAGGACGAAGTCCCTGCTCTGGCAGAAAAGGGAGCTGGAGCGGGAAATAGCCGAGGCGACGGATGACGAGCGCGGTACACTTCTGGTGCGGGCGCTGGCCGAAGTTCAGCTGGAAATCGGCCGCATGGAAAATCAGGAGGCGATTATCGACGGTTTCGGGGTCATGTCCGGGCGGGTGAAGGGGCCTGCCTTCGGCCATGGGTAGGGGCGGTCGGGAATAATTGAAAGACGTGTGGGGTTGCCTTTTGCGGCAGGCGTCCTAAATAGGGGGTAGTCTGGTGATAACCCGCAAAATGCGGCCTTTTTTACGAATTTCCTTGGCTGTCTCGCCCGCAAAGGCTTGACGCGACGGGAAATAGCGGGAATCACCATTTCAGGAAAAGTAAGGTGGAATGGGCCTTGGCGGATAGAAATTGCATGAGCAAGCATTTCCGGGTGCACTGTCTTTGCATTCTGCCTGAGGCTGCCGTGGTTAATCGGCAATTAAAGATCACTCCGTTAGGTGTCTGACAGTGATTCGCGGCAATCCGCCGGATGCTCAAGGGGCGGACGGCGATGCGGCGGAACAGGTGTTAGCGTCAGGGAAAGCGACGAGATAGATGGCAACCAAAGTCAAAGAAAACGAAGAAGCAGAAAACGAACGCGACGGTGCGACGGACGGTCCGCTTCTCGATCTTTCGGATGACGCGGTCAAGAAAATGATCAAGGCCGCCAAGAAGCGCGGCTATGTGACGATGGACGAGCTGAATTCCGTTCTTCCGTCCGAAGAGGTAACGTCCGAGCAGATCGAAGACACGATGGCGATGCTGTCCGATATGGGCATCAATGTCATCGAGGACGAGGATGCCGAGGAAGCAACCGCCAGCGACGACGACAGCGATTCCGACGGTGAAGAGTCCGAAGGCGGCGAACTGGCCCCCTCCGGCGGCACCGCACTTGCGACCGCAAAGAAGAAAGAACCGACCGACCGTACCGATGACCCGGTGCGCATGTATCTGCGCGAAATGGGGTCCGTCGAGCTTCTGTCTCGCGAAGGCGAAATCGCCATCGCCAAGCGTATCGAGGCCGGCCGCGAAACAATGATTTCGGGCCTGTGCGAAAGCCCGCTGACGTTCCAGGCGTTGATCATCTGGCGCGACGAACTCAACGAAGGCACGACGCTGCTGCGCGAGATCATCGATCTCGAAACCACCTATTCCGGCCCGGAAGCGAAGGCTGCGCCGCAGTTCCAGAGCCCGGAAAAGATCGAGGCGGATCGCAAGGCTGCCGAAGAGAAGGAAAAGACCCGCAAGCTGCGTGCGCCGACCGGCGACGAGGATGTGACTGACGTGGGCGGCGACGGCCTTCCGCCGGAAGAGGAAGAAGAGGACGACGACGAGTCCAATCTTTCGCTTGCCGCGATGGAAGCCGAACTGCGTCCGCAGGTCATGGAAACGCTCGACACCATTGCCGACACCTACAAGAAGCTGCGCAAGCTTCAGGACCAGCAGGTTGAGGCGCGCCTTGCCTGCACGGGTACCCTGTCTTCCGGCCAGGAGCGTCGTTACAAGGAACTGAAGGATCAGCTGATCACGGCCGTCAAGTCGCTGTCGCTGAACCAGAACCGTATCGACAGCCTCGTCGAGCAGCTCTACGATATTTCCAAGCGTCTGATGCAGAACGAAGGCCGTCTGCTGCGCCTTGCCGAATCCTACGGCGTCAAGCGCGACAGCTTCCTCGAGCAGTATCACGGTGCGGAACTCGATCCGAACTGGATGAAGTCCATCGCCAATCTGGCCGCGCGCGGCTGGAAGGAATTCGCCCGCGAAGAAAGCAACACGATCCGCGAAATCCGTCAGGAAATCCAGAACCTCTCCACGGAAACCGGCATTTCCATCGCCGAATTCCGCCGCATCGTATCGATGGTGCAGAAGGGCGAGCGTGAAGCGCGTATCGCCAAGAAGGAGATGGTCGAGGCCAACCTGCGTCTGGTGATCTCGATTGCGAAGAAATACACCAACCGTGGCCTGCAGTTCCTTGATCTCATTCAGGAAGGCAATATCGGCCTGATGAAGGCGGTGGACAAATTCGAATATCGCCGCGGTTACAAGTTCTCGACCTATGCGACCTGGTGGATCAGGCAGGCGATTACCCGCTCGATCGCCGACCAGGCCCGCACGATCCGTATTCCGGTGCACATGATCGAGACGATCAACAAGATCGTTCGCACTTCGCGCCAGATGCTGCACGAGATCGGCCGTGAGCCGACCCCGGAAGAACTGGCGGAAAAGCTGGCCATGCCGCTTGAAAAGGTGCGCAAGGTTCTGAAAATTGCCAAGGAGCCGATTTCGCTCGAAACCCCCGTGGGTGACGAAGAGGATTCGCATCTCGGTGACTTCATCGAGGACAAGAACGCGCTGTTGCCGATCGACGCCGCCATTCAGGCGAACCTGCGCGAAACGACCACCCGCGTTCTTGCCTCGCTGACGCCGCGTGAAGAGCGCGTTCTGCGCATGCGTTTCGGCATCGGCATGAACACCGACCATACGCTGGAAGAAGTCGGCCAGCAGTTCTCGGTTACGCGCGAACGTATCCGTCAGATCGAGGCGAAGGCGCTGCGCAAGCTGAAGCATCCGAGCCGCTCGAGAAAGCTTCGCAGCTTCCTCGACAGCTAAGCTTTTGCTTCTTTTAAAATTGAACCCGGTCAGTCACCTCTGGCCGGGTTTTTTGTTTCACGCACTGGCGAACTCTGCGACAAGCCTTATGTGTGAAAACAGGGATTCCGCTTTTATCGGAAATGCTCCGGTTCGATTTGGTTCGATGAGATGCAACAGGTGTCTGTAAGTAGATGGCGTGGGAAAGGATGGGCAGTGCCCGTCTCCGTGCTGCTGCATCTTGCCGTTGTTGCGATTTTCCTTTTCGAACTGCCCGAGCGGATAGCCGAGCCGCAGGAGCCGGAAAGCATCAGCGTCGATCTGGTGCCGCCGCCCGAGGAGAAGAAAGCGGAGGAAGGCAAACCGCCCGGTGCGGAAGAGGCAAAGCAGGAGGAGAAGCCGCAACCTCCGCCACCACCGCCGGCCGAGGAATCAAAACCTTTGCCGCCCATGCCGGCAACGTTGCCCGCCATCGCCATGAGGCCGGAAGAGGCGCAGTCGGACCCCGAGGACAAGCCCGGAAAGGCGGAAGAAGCGGAAAAGACCGAGCCCTCCGAGCAACCGGAAAGCCAGCCGGAAAAAACGGCAGATGAGAAGCCCGCGCCCGCTGCCGCCAACAGCGATCTTCAGGCCTCCGCCGATCAGGGGGAAATTGCGGTTTCGCCCGTCAGGCAAGAGGCTGAGCCGGATCAAGCACCCGTGCCGCAAGCGAAGCCCACAGAGGAAAAGCCAGCTGACGTGGCGGAAGAAAAGCCCGCTAAACTTCCTGCTGCCAAAAGTCTGCTTTCCTCGTCGCTGCTTTCCCCCGCCCAGAGACGTCAGATGTTCGGTGATCTGCCGCCCCGCCGCCGTATTGTTAATCTTTGCAGCACAGAAGCTCTGGCCCAAATTCAAAATGCGGGTTTTGCTGCCAGAGGCATGATACCGACATCGGATACCGGCCGTAAGATTTCCGGAAGTTCGATCGACGCGACTGGTGGTGCATTCAACGTTGGTGGAACCTGGTATGATGTGTCGTTCCAGTGTGACGTCGATCTTGAAAACTACGCGGTCACGGAATTCAGGTTTAAAATCGGGAACGCCATCAGCGCGGAGGATGCGAAAAAGCGGGGTTTCACGAGATTTCAGTGAGGGATTAAGTGCTGCGTCCGCATGGCTTCCAATCTCTCCGACGTTATCCTCGGGCTTGACCCGAGGATCCATGATCGTGCTGGGTTGTGGATCCTCGGGTCAAGCCCGAGGATGACGTCCAGTATGGGGAGGCGTTTAGCGAACGTTTTGTTACCGACGCCCGCGCCTTTAAGCCCGCTCCGTATCGCCCACCAGCAACCCAATGCCCGCCATCAGCGCATCCTCATCATAGGGCTCCCTGATAACCGGCACGTTGCCGAATTCATCCGGCACCATGCTGCCATCCGCATAACCGGTGGCGAAGAGGAAGGGGATGCCGCGGCGGTGGAGCTCGCGGGCAACGGGAATGGAGGTGTCGGAACCGAGATTGATGTCGAGGATGGCCACATCCGGCACGTAGTTCTTCAGCTTTTCAATGGCCATGGCGGAGGAGGTTGCCGTTTCGATCGTCTTGATGCCGTTGTCTTCCAGCATGTTCTCGACATCCATGGCGATCAGCATCTGGTCTTCGACAAGTAATATTTTCAAACTTTCCTCCCGGTTGTAGCGTCTGGGCTGCGGCGCGGTTTCGTCCTCGGTTTTCGCGTCGGAGGCTGTCATCGTTGCCGAAACGTGGCGGGATGGCAGGAGAATTTCCGCCTCCAGCCCATCCGGCAGATATCGCATCGTGCTGCGCCCGCCGAGATCGTAAGGGATGCTGCGGCTGATGAGTGCGGTGCCGAAACCGGCGCGCGACGGTGTCGGGAGTTTGGTGGGCAGAATTTCGCGCCATTGCATGGTGCAGTCGCGGTTCTCGTTGATTTCCCAGTGCACATGCAATTGGCCTCCGGTCTGCGCCAGCGCGCCGTATTTGGCCGCATTCGTCGCCAGCTCATGCAGGACCAGAGCCATGACGGAAAATGCGCGCGAATCGAGCGTTACCTGTGGTCCGGCAAGCTTCACCACGGTTTCGGGCGAACGATGCGGCGACAGTTCGGCATCCAGCAGATCGCGCAGCGAGCCGCCGCCTTCACCGCGAATGATCTGGTCATGGGCAAAGGACAATGCCTGAATGCGGCCCTTCAGCGCACCGACATATTCCTGCAGGGTCTTGCCTTCCTGCGAGGGATTGCCGACCAGCGACTTGATGATGGCGAGAACGTTCTTGACGCGGTGGTTGAGTTCCTCGTTCAGCATGCGCTGGCGTACTTCTGCACGCTCCCTTTCGCCGGCCATCAGCTCGCTATGATGGAACGCGACCTCGACGAGCGCAATTCTCGCCGCTTCGGCTATTTCCCGGTCCGCTTCCGACCATGGCTGCGCCTGCAGGCGAACGGTTTCCTTCCAGATAGCAAAACTCTTGCGCGGGGTGAGACGATCGCCCATCGGGCCGGTCTCATAGGATTTTTCCGGATTTCCGGCCCAGTTGAGGTTTTGCACGATCTCCTTGCGGAAAAACAGGAGATAGTCGTTCTTCACCTGCGATAGCGGAATGGCGAGCATTCCGGCCGCGGTATCCGCATAGATTTCCGCTTCAGGAATGGCTTGGGACAGCGCATGGGTGGCCCAGACCTTTCCTTCCGAAGCCGAGGCGACAAAGCGCGCCAGTCTTGGAATTGCCTCATGCGGGGGCGTCGCGCCGTGGCTGTGCCAATTGTTGCCAACCCAGAGCCCAACACCGTCGCACGGCATCAGATCGGCAAAATCCTGGAAACTGTCGACGAGCAGTTCTTCTATGTGGGAATGATGCGCGGCAAGCCGCAGAAAACGGTCCAGCGCGGCATGAGCCTGGTTGACCGTATCGAGCCTGCGTTTCTGTTTCAGCACCTGCAAATGCATGGAGAAGAACTCTCCAAACATTTCGGCGGCGATCCTGACCGGCATTGTCAGAACGCGCGGTGAATAGTGGTGGCAGGCGATGAGGCCCCAGAGCGCGCCATCGACAATCACCGAAATCGACATGGAGGCGCCAACGCCCATATTGCGCAAATATTCGCAATGGATGGGCGAAACGCTGCGCAGATGCGCGAAGGACAGATCGAGCGGTTCACCGGAGGCATCGAGCGCAGGCAGCACCGGCACCCGCGCCCCGCTGGCGTCTGAGATGATGCGCAGCGTATTCTTGAGATAGAGCGCGCGGGCCTGCTGCGGTATGTCGCTGGCGGGAAAATATTGCCCGAGAAAGCTTTCCAGTTCCGGCTGCTTCGCCTCCGACACCACCTTGCCGGCGCCGTCTTCCTCGAAACGGTAGATCATCACCCGGTCGTAACCCAAGGTCGCCTTTATCAGCCGGGTCGTTCGTGAAATCAGGCTTTCGACGCTGTCCGCCTCGCGGATGCGGTCCACCATTTTGCGTGCCGTGCCGAGCGGCTGCGTCTCGCTGCGGGATGGTTCGAATTCGATGATCGTGGTGGATTTGTAGCGGTGGAGGGAAATATCAAAATTGCGCCCATCGCGCATTTCCATGTTCGGCAACATGGCGGGACGCGTGGTCCTGCCTGTCACCGTGAGGGCGTTGCGAAGATCATGGACGACGTCTTTGCCCAGCACCTCTTCGGCGGTCTTGCCGTTGATATCGCCATCGAAGCCTAAAAGATCGAGGCAGTTTTCCGAATGCCGCACGATCATGCGCAAGGCGTTATCACACGCGATCAGACAGCCATGCGGCTGGATATAGCCTGGAATATGAATGGGTTCGCGGTCGCAATTCGTCAGGTCGACATTATAGTCAGTGGGTGCCATGAATCAGTCTTTCGCACCCTGTGCCTGTCTTGCGATGGATATTTCGTGTCCGCGGAAAGATGAGCAAGCCTGAATAATTCATTATGATATTGCCAACCCTTCCCCGTTTCTTGCAACCGTGACGTCGGTTTTCCGTTCTGCTGTTATAGGCCGCAGTCATTTGATTGTCGTATTCCTATCGTCATCGGACACAATTTGACATGGCACAACGTTCTCAGTGACGATTTTGTTCCAAATTATTTGAAGGAAAAAATGTGCCGCAGAAGAAAATGACCATCGCCACGCAAGGGCAGGGCCTCTACGAATTTACAGCCGAAGCCAGTCGTTTCGTAAGGGACACCGGTATGGATGAAGGCTTGCTCACCATCTTTGTCCGCCACACATCCTGCTCTCTGCTTATCCAGGAAAATGCCGATCCGGATGTAAGGCGCGATCTCACAATGTTCTTCTCCCGCCTCGTGCCGCCATCGGATGATGCCTCCATGCGCTGGGTGGTCCATACGCTTGAGGGTCCCGACGATATGCCCGCCCATATTAAATCGGCGCTCACGGCAGTTTCCATCGGCGTGCCGATCAGTGGTGGCAGGCTCACACTTGGCACCTGGCAGGGCCTTTATCTTTTCGAACACCGCGATCAACCGCATCGCCGTGAAGTCGTGCTGCATATCTCCGCCTGATTTCCCGTTAACATCCATGAACGTATGCTGAATATGCGGTTCGGTCCGCGTTCAGGCGGGCGGGTCTAGGGTCTCGTCAATCGCCGGGGGACATTCCCTGCCGGCGCAGAAACAAACGGAGTGAGTTCATGTTCAGCACCTTTGCAAAAGCCGGCCTGGCTGCCCTCATCGCCCTTGGTGGAATTTCGGTCACGGCTCCCGCCGCATCAGCCGGCTCGGATGTTCAGTTCAGAGTTCAGGTTCAGGATGGATATGGCCACGGCCACCGTCCCGGCTGGGGACGCCCGGATCGCCCGCGTTTCGGTTGCTCGCCGCGGTTTGCGGAAGAAAAGGCAAGCCGCATGGGTCTTCGCCGTGCGCGCGTGGTTGACGTATCGCCGCGCCGTGTCGTGGTAGCGGGTTTCGATCGTCACGGCCGTGACCGCATCGTTTTCGCCAATGAGCGCGGCTGCCCGGTAATCCGCCGCTAAAAACGGCCGATATTGATCCGCCGAAATCCCCCGCCCTTCGGGCGGATCAAAAAAATGCCCCTCGCTCGTCCGGAAGGACAGGCGAGGGGCGTTTCTTTTTGTGCATTGCCCACGGCAGCTTTACGCCACCTTGGCGGCAAATGGCGGGCGACGGGTAATGCCGCCGCCCGCTGCGATTTATTCGCCGAGCGCGAAGGTGACGTTAACGACCACGCTGTAGCTGTTTTCGCCAGAGGCGATTGGAACGCTGTCGGCTTCCTTCGCCATTGCGGCGCGCATCATGCCCTGCGGCACCGGCATCGGGCGCTGCATGTTCTCGCTGATCTGGATGACGCGGCCAAGCTTCACGCCTGCTGCTTCCGTCAGCGTTTTCGCCTTGGCCAGCGCATCGGCCACGGCCTGCTTGCGGGCTTCGGTGACGGTTGCTTCCGGCTTGTCATTGGTGAAGCTGATATCGCCGCCCTGGTTGATTCCGAGCTTGACGGATGTATCGAGGATCGTGCCGAGCTTTTTCAGGTCGCGCACGCGCACGGTCAGGCCGTTGGAAACCTGATAGCCGGTGATCTCAGGCGCGACATAGACACCGTCCTTTGGCTCATAGTGCTTGTAAAGCGGCTGCACGGAGAAATTGCTGGTCTGCAGATCCCGGTCTTCGATGGCGGCCTCTTTCAGCGCCTTCAGAACATCGGCGAGCGCCTTTGAATTTTCGGTCAGAGCCGCAGCCGCCGTTTCCGCCTGCTTGACAACGCTGAAGGACAGGATCGCCATGTCCGGCGCGATGGCCGCCTGGCCTTCACCGGTAACGCTGATGGTGGCTTCGCGCGGGTTGGCGTCCTGCGCAAGCACCTGGCTGGAAAGCGGCATGATTGCTGCTGCGGCCAAAGCTGTGAGTGCGAAAAGGCGGGCCTGTTTTGTCTTCATGGTGTTTCCTCGTTGATTGTGTCCCTTTAGAGGGTATTGCCTTAGATTGTGTAGCTAATACGGCAGCGCCCACTCGCGATAGCATCAATGGCTTGTCGGGCTCAAAAAATTACGTTAGAGCGTGACCCACCGGATTCGAACCATTGCGAAGCCGGTATTTCGGATCACCTTGTTCCGATAGGGGCCTGTAGCTCAATGGTTAGAGCCGGCGGCTCATAACCGCTTGGTTGGGAGTTCGAGTCTCTCCGGGCCCACCATTTTCCTCATATTTCGAGTGAATTAGGGCGATTCGGCACGGCAAGCCGGTGCTCCGATCATTGCCGTATTCGGGATTTCTCTTTCGCGTATCCCATAAAAAATCCGACCAGCCTTCGACTGATCGGATCATCACGTGCGAATTTTCAGCTATGCGGTCAGTTGCAGACCCGCATGCTTTCGGTGTGCCAGCCGCCGTCATAGGAATTGGGAACGCGGCGATCTTCGAACCAGCAGCGCGGGCGGGGCGGCGGTGGCGGCTCGTAGTAGCGGGGGCCGTTATTGCTGTTGGCGATGGCGCCGCCGATCAGGCCGCCGATGACGCCTGCGGCGAGGCCGCCGGCAATCGCTGCGCCATCATTGTGGCGGCGATGTTCGCGGTAGGGCGGCGGGGGTGGGCCGCCACGGTCGTAACCACGGTCATAGCGCGGACGATAGGGATAGTCCTGAGCCGAGGCTGTGCCGTAGGATGCGAAGACGCTGCCGGTGGCGACCAGCGCGGCAATGGTGGAAAGAATTATCTTTTTCATCGAGGGCTACTCCATAAGCCTGCCTTGGGAATAGAGGCTCATTATGCCCGCATGATGGCATGGGCCTGCTGAACGGTCCGTGAATGTTTCATTTCTGCGGGGTTCATATTTTTCGTCCCGCTAAAATCAATATGTCTGAAACAATACGAGCTTCCAGGCGTGAAAAAGCCCGGCGAATGGCCGGGCTTTTGGGGATGATATTGCTTGGTCGGGATCAGAATTTCACGCCGAGACCCACCTTGACGGTATGCTGGTCGAAATCGGTGTTGACGCCGAAGATGTCCTTGTCGCCATAGTCATTGTAGCGATATTCCAGCCTGCCGAACACATTGTCGGTGAAGGCATAGTCCAGACCCGCGCCGACCGTATAGCCGTTGAACGTGGTGCTGTCCTTGCCGGCGCCGGGCGTTTCGATGAAACCGCGCGTGGCTGTCCAGCCGGCGGTACCATAGAGCAGGGCACGGTCGAAAGCATAACCGACGCGGCCGCGGACGGAGCCCTGCCAGTCGGTGCCGATCTGCACGCCGGCATAGTCATTATCGTTCCAGTTATAATCGACGTCACCCTCGATGCCGAGGACCAGATTATTGTCGAACTGGTAATTGTAACCGGCAAAAGCGCCCAGAACGCCGCCGTCGAAACTATCCGACGCGACGGGGCCGCCCGCCGAAAAATCGCCATTCGCCCAGCCCGCGCCGCCCTGGATACCAAGATAGGGACCAGACCAGGTGAAGACCGGCAGGGTTTCCTGCGCGACCGGAGGCGCCGGCGTTTCGTAGACGGCATCCGCAGCCATTGCGGTGCTGGCCGAAAGGGCCAAGAGTGACGTTACGATCAGCGTTTTCATTGTGTTTCTCCCTGAGCTGATTGACCTTCATAGCATATATTAGGTGCATTTAATATGGGTTGGGGTTCAGCGGTTCCAAGAGGTGTCCTGTCCTCGTTGAATGCCGGCCAATCCCACCGTGATCGCGGCGTTTTTTATCGCCCCGCCATGGTGTTCTGATGCGGCGAACGTGTTGAGCGGTGTTTGGTTCCCTTTGCGGTTTCGCCGAATATCCGGCTGCGCAGTGAGTTGGTGTCACGCTTGGTTGTCTTGACAGAGGGGGGCACGACCATAGAGTTGTGCATGTCTGCCGCGATGCGGTTGCTTCGGCGCGGCAATTGCGCCGCGCCCGAAACGGTATTTTTGCCGGGCAGACGCGCAAGGGAGGACGGGATCGCATGAGGGTTAGTTTTTACCGGGGAGGGACGACGTGATCGTCGGAGCCGTTCTCAGTGCCATTCTTCTTCTTACTCTCATCGCATTTCCGCGGCATCTCAAACCCGTCGTCATCTGCCTGCTGCTGATCTGGGCGACCACGGCCGCTTTCGTCATTTATGACTGGTGGCGCGGCAGCCAGCGGCTCGATCATGTCGTTGCAACAGCCAGTTTCGATGCGGCTTGCCCGGATGCGGCGTTGCCCATTCGCGTCAGCTTTCGCAATGACAATGATGTCGCCGTGCAGCGCCTAACTTACACGCTGGAAGGGTTCGAACCGGCCTTCCGCGCTTCCGTCGCCTTCGATCCCTATCAGGTAAGCGAAAGGCGGATCGAGGCTGGCGAAACATTTGCCGCATGCCGCGCATTCCGGCTGCGCAACAATGAAAGGGTGGAACCGCAACGTCTGGAATGGCGCGTCACCGTCATTTCCGCCGAGTTCGATTGAGCGGGGCCACCCGGCTTCCGGCCATCACGGTATTTTGAGAATTTCCGCGCTGTCGCGCAGCCTTCTGAAAAGGCTTGCAATGCAAAGGGTTCATGCGGCAGGCGGATCTCCTGTCTGCCGCGTCAGGGCGGTGGTGGCCGCTGCCTGACTTGTTTTCGCCCGTTTGCGATGCCATCTGCCACCCCGTCCGATGAATATCGCGGGTTGACGTTTTGCGTATTGTTCTGAAGTTTTTGAAAATCACGGCCATCGGCCTTGTCGCCCTGCCGGTTCTGGCGGGCGCGCATATGGGCATCGGTCAGCTGACCGGAAATTTTCACGAAGTCATACCCGGTGAGCTCTACCGTTCGGCTCAGCCGAGCGGCAAGGACATCACGGCCTATGCCAAGGCCTATGGCATCAAGACCATTATCAATCTGCGCGATGAGAAACGCGAAGGCTGGTATGACGCTGAAAGCCAGGCGGCAAAGAACAACGGCATCCGGCTGGTGGATTATCCGCTGAGTTCAAGCGAAAAGGTCTCGGTGGAAGATTCCGAAACGCTGGCGGCCGTGCTGCGCAACGCGGAAAAGCCGATCCTCATTCACTGCGAACACGGCGCCAACCGCACCGGACTTGCGTCGGCGATCTATGTGGGTGCCGTTGCCGGAAAGAGCGAGGCCGCCGCCGAGTTTCAGCTTTCGCCCTATTACGGCCATGTGCCGATCCCCGGCATCGGGCGTTATGAAATGTACCAGTCGTGGGACGATTTCGAGGAAACCATCGGTTTTTGAGGGTTTTGCGATACGCCTGCTTACCCCGTCACCCCGGACTTGATCCGGGGTCCAGCGTGATCAAGTATTTGATTACGTAAGGCTTTTTTTCACGGCGCAGACGCGCCGTGGCTGGATGCCGGATCAAGTCCGGCATGACGGAGGCGTCAGGCGCTTCAATAAGCCCCGCCACTTTCCTTGATCACCTTCGTCAGACTTCCCGTTGCCGGGAAAAGCGGGATAAGGCACGCCTGAAGCGCGTGGTAGATATCGCCCTTGCCGGGGAACAGCGTATGGGCGGGAACCAGATCTTCCGTCAGTTCCTCATGCCACCCGCCATTGTCGTGATCGATGAAGTTGTTGGCGATCGTGCTCCAGATACGACGGTAGCTGTCCTCGTAGAATTCGTCCGCCGGCAGGTTTTCGTTGAGGAAGTGGGCTGCACCCGCCGCCTCGCACATGGGCCACCAGAGCTTTGCCGTCTTGTCCGGATTGTCGTTCCAGTCGAGCGTGTAAAAGAAGCCGCCCTTTTCCCGGTCCCAGCCGAGCGTCATGGATTGCACGAAGAGCGATTTGGCCGCCACCGGCATCCAGTCGTGGCGACGTTCACCCAGCACCCATAATTGCAGGATGAGACGCGCCCATTCCAGCCAGTGGCCGGGGGTGGAGCCGGAGGGGCGGAACATTTCGTTGCCGCGATAGTCCTTGTCGAGCGTCCAGTTTTCGTCGAAGTGCTCCGGCACGCGGAAATCCAGTTCACCGGCGCGGCGGCGGATGACGAGGTCGGCGATGCGTTCGGCCTTGGTCAGATAATTGCTGTCGCCCGTCGCCTCATAGGCGGCCATCAGCGCCTCTGTCAGGTGCATGTTGGAGTTCTGGCCGCGATAATTGTCGATGGGCGACCAGTCGCGATTGAATTCCTCGGCAATCGCGCCGTGTTTTTCTTCCCAGAAACGGGTTTCGAGCACCTCGGTGATGTCGGCCAGCATCTTGTCGGCAAGGGGGTGGCCGACGGTCTTGGCGGAAGAGGCGGCCAGAAGCACGAAGGCGTGGCCGTAACCCTGCTTGGTGGAATCGAACGGGCCGCCATCATTGACCTGCCAGAAATAGCCGCCGTGCTCGCTGTCGCGATGTTTGTTCCAGAGATAGGTCATGCCATGGTCGACAATATCGCCGCAGCCGGGCCGGCCGAGCAGGTGGCCGATGGAGAAGCAGTGCACCATGCGCGCCGAGGCGTGGATGCCGCGCACGGGATCTTTTCTTTGCAACGGTGCGCCCCTGGCGTCGAGATCGAAGAAGCCGCCGGCGGCATTAACGGCGCGGTACTGGAAGAAATCGAAAAGGCCCTCGGCCTGTTTGACCAGCCATTGGCGATGCCACGGCAGGGCATTCCAGTTCCGGTTGTTATGGTCGTCCTCGGGCATTTCGTCCTCCATACGGTTTGCTGCTTCGGCTTATATCCTTGCCGTATAAACCTGTCATCTGTCAGTGAAATTTCGTAGTCTGCCGCAACGACGCAAAGCCATGTCTGTCCCTTGAAGATATATTGACATAAACATATCTTTATGTGACTTGACGGTTTGCGATCTTGCAAATCGAAATGAGGAGTGTGCCCGTGTTTGACGATCTGTTTGGCCCTGAAGGGGCAAAGCGCGACGGCGCGGAAATCTTGCAAGCGCTGCGCGCCGCCGCGAGCGAACGCATCCTCATTCTCGACGGTGCCATGGGCACGCAGATCCAGGGTCTCGGTTTTGACGAAGACCATTTTCGTGGCGATCGTTTTATCGGCTGCGCCTGTCACCAGAAGGGCAATAACGACCTTCTGATCCTGACCCAGCCGGATGCTATCGAGGATATCCATTACCGCTACGCTATGGCGGGTGCGGATATTCTCGAAACCAACACGTTTTCGTCGACGCGTATCGCGCAGGCCGATTACGAGATGGAGAATGCCGTCTACGACCTCAACCGCGAGGGCGCGGCGATTGTTCGCCGTGCGGCCCAGCGCGCCGAGCGGGAAGATGGCCGCCGCCGTTTCGTGGCGGGCGCCATCGGCCCGACCAATCGCACGGCCTCCATTTCGCCTGACGTCAACAACCCCGGTTATCGCGCCGTCACCTTTGACGATCTGCGTATCGCTTATGGCGAGCAGATCGACGGCCTGATCGACGGCGGCGCCGATATCATCCTGATCGAGACGATCTTCGATACGCTGAACGCCAAGGCGGCGATCTTCGCCTGCGAGGAGCGTTTCGAGGCCAAGGGCATCCGCCTGCCGGTGATGATCTCGGGCACGATTACCGATCTTTCCGGCCGCACGCTTTCCGGCCAGACGCCTTCGGCGTTCTGGAACTCGGTGCGCCACGCCAATCCCTTCACCATCGGCCTGAACTGCGCGCTGGGTGCCGACGCCATGCGTCCGCATCTGCAGGAGCTTTCGGATGTAGCCGATACCTTCGTCTGCGCCTATCCGAATGCCGGCCTGCCGAATGAATTCGGCCAATATGACGAAACGCCGGAGATGATGGCGCGTCAGGTGCAGGGTTTTGTCCGCGATGGTCTCGTCAACATCGTCGGTGGCTGCTGCGGCTCCACGCCGGAGCATATCCGGGCGATTGCGGAGGCTGTCAAAGGCTACAAGCCGCGCGAAATTCCCGAGCACAAGCCCTTCATGTCGCTTTCGGGCCTCGAGCCTTTCGTGCTGACCAAGGACATTCCCTTCGTCAACGTGGGCGAACGTACCAACGTCACCGGCTCGGCCCGCTTCCGCAAGCTCATCACCGCCGGCGATTACACGGCGGCGCTGGCTGTTGCCCGCGATCAGGTGGAAAACGGCGCGCAGATTATCGACATCAACATGGATGAGGGCCTGATCGATTCGCAAAAGGCGATGGTCGAGTTCCTGAACCTCATCGCCGCCGAGCCGGATATTGCCCGCGTGCCTGTGATGATCGACTCATCCAAGTTCGAGATCATCGAAGCCGGTCTGAAATGCGTTCAGGGCAAGTCGATCGTCAATTCGATTTCGCTGAAGGAAGGCGAGGAGAAGTTTCTCCAGCAGGCGCGGCTCGTCCACAATTATGGTGCGGCGGTCGTGGTCATGGCCTTTGACGAGGTCGGGCAGGCGGACACCTATCAGCGCAAGGTGGAGATCTGCTCGCGCGCCTACAAGCTTTTGACCGAGAAGGCGGGCCTGTCGCCGGAAGACATCATCTTCGATCCGAACGTCTTTGCCGTTGCGACGGGTATCGAGGAGCACAATAATTACGGGGTGGACTTCATCGAAGCCACCAAGACCATCCGCGAAACCATGCCGCTGACGCATATTTCCGGCGGCGTTTCCAACCTGTCCTTCTCCTTCCGCGGCAATGAACCGGTGCGTGAGGCGATGCATGCCGTGTTCCTCTACCATGCCATTCAGGTCGGCATGGATATGGGCATCGTCAATGCCGGGCAGCTTGCCGTTTACGACAACATCGATGCCGAACTGCGCGAGGCCTGCGAAGACGTGGTGCTGAACCGCCGTGACGACGCGACGGAGCGGCTGCTTGAGGTGGCCGAGCGTTTCCGTGGAACGGGTGAAAAACAGGCGAAGGTGCAGGATCTCTCCTGGCGCGAGTTTCCCGTTGAAAAGCGGCTGGAGCATGCATTGGTCAACGGCATTACCGAATTCATCGACGCCGATACGGAAGAGGCGCGCCAGAAGGCCGCCCGTCCGCTGCACGTTATCGAAGGGCCGCTGATGGCGGGCATGAACGTGGTTGGCGACCTGTTCGGCTCGGGCAAGATGTTCCTGCCGCAGGTGGTGAAATCCGCCCGGGTGATGAAGCAGGCCGTTGCCGTGCTGCTGCCCTACATGGAAGAGGAAAAGCGCCTGAATGGCGGGTCCGAGCGGAGTGCTGCCGGCAAGGTGCTGATGGCGACCGTGAAGGGTGACGTGCACGATATCGGCAAGAACATCGTAGGCGTTGTTCTCGCCTGCAACAATTACGAGATTATCGATCTCGGCGTGATGGTGCCGACGACGAAAATCCTTGAAACGGCGATTGCTGAAAAGGTCGATGTTATCGGTCTTTCCGGTCTCATCACGCCTTCGCTTGACGAGATGGTGCATGTGGCGGCGGAAATGGAGCGGCAGGGTTTCAACATTCCGCTGCTGATCGGTGGCGCAACGACGAGCCGTGTGCATACGGCGGTGAAAATCCATCCGCGTTACGAGCAGGGGCAGGCGATCTATGTCACCGATGCCTCGCGCGCGGTGGGCGTCGTGTCAGCACTTCTCTCCGCCGAGCAGAAGCCCGCTTATATCGATGGTATTCGCAGCGAATATGCCAAGGTGGCGGAAGCCCATGCCCGCAACGAGCGCGAAAAGCAGCGCCTGCCGCTTTCCCGTGCCCGTGAGAATGCGCACAAGATCGACTGGTCGAGCTATAGCGTCGTCAAGCCGCAATTCTTCGGCACCAAGGTTTTCGAGACCTATGATCTTGAGGAGCTGTCCCGTTACATCGACTGGACGCCATTCTTCCAGACCTGGGAGCTGAAGGGCCGCTACCCGGCGATCCTCGAAGACGAGAAACAGGGCGAGGCCGCGCGGCAGCTTTACAGCGACGCGCAGGCGATGCTGAAGAAGATCATCGACGAAAAGTGGTTCCGGCCGCGTGCGGTGATCGGCTTCTGGCCTGCCAATGCGGTGGGCGATGATATCCGGCTGTTTACGGATGAGAGCCGCAAGGAAGAGCTTGCGACCTTCTTCACGCTTCGCCAACAGCTTTCCAAGCGCGATGGACGCCCGAATGTGGCGCTTTCCGATTTCGTGGCGCCGGTCGATAGCGGCGTTGCCGATTATGTCGGTGGCTTTGTCGTGACGGCGGGCATCGAGGAGGTGGCGATTGCCGAGCGCTTCGAGCGGGCCAATGACGACTACTCGTCCATTCTCGTGAAAGCGCTGGCCGACCGTTTCGCGGAAGCCTTTGCCGAGCGCATGCATGAGCGGGTGCGCAAGGAATTCTGGGGTTACGCGCCGGACGAGTCTCTTGCCGGCGAAGAGCTGATTGGCGAGGCCTATGCCGGTATCCGCCCTGCGCCGGGCTATCCCGCGCAGCCTGATCACACTGAGAAGAAAACCCTGTTCTCCCTGCTTGACGCCACCAATGCGGCGGGCGTGGAACTGACGGAGAGCTACGCCATGTGGCCGGGCTCCTCCGTCTCCGGCCTCTATATCGGCCATCCCGAGAGTTATTATTTCGGTGTCGCCAAGGTGGAGCGCGATCAGGTTCTCGATTATGCGCGGCGCAAGGACATGCCGGTGGAAGAGGTGGAGCGCTGGCTTGGGCCGGTGCTGAACTATGTGCCGACGAATGGCGCCGAGGAAATAGACAGCGCGGCGTGATGTTCCGGCCACCGTTGTTGCAATAAAAAAGCGCGGGTCTTGCCCGCGCTTTTTTTATTTCGTCGTTGGGCTTACGACCTCAACGCCGCCAGTTCCTCGATGCCGACATGGCTTTCGATCTCGCTGCCGCGCAGATAGAGATAGAGGCCGATGCAAAAGGCGAGGACGGCGATGAACACCAGATACCATGCTTGCGCCATCGGATTGACCGCGAGCGCCGTCGTCACCGCAATCGGCGTCAGCCCGCCGAAGATGGCGTAGGAGACATTGTAGGCGAAGGAGAGGCCCGAGAAGCGGACCGATGCCGGGAAGGCGCGCACCATGACATAGGGCACCGCACCCGCCATGCCGACCGACAGGCCCATGACGCCATAAAGCACGAACATGGTCTCGAGCGATTCGCCGGCATAGCTGTAGAAGGTGAAGGTGGCGATGCCGAAGAAGATGCTGGCGGCCATGAAGAAGATGCCGGAGCCGACACGATCGATCAATGCGCCGGCGATGATGACGCCGAAGATCAGGAACAGCGTGCCGAAGCTGGTGCCGGCCAGCGCCTGTGTCGGGGTATAACCGTAGAGCTTCTGCAGGAAGGTGGCCGTCATCAGCGTCGTGACGACGATGGCGGCCGAGAGAACCCAGGTCAGCAGGGCGGAAATGACCACGCCGCGCATATGGTGTTTAAGCACCAGCCCGAGCGGCAGCTTGTCTGTCAGCGATTTCGACTTCTTCATCTCCATGAAGATCGGTGTTTCTTCCAGCCACCGGCGCAGATAGACGGCGATCAGGCCGAAGATGCCGCCGAGCAGGAAGGGAATGCGCCATGCATAGGCCGCCACATCTTCTGCCGAGAAGAGGGAATTGATGGCGAAAGCGATCAGCGAGCCGAGCATGATGCCGAAGGAGAGGCCCGACGTCAGAAAACCGCAGGCGAGCCCGACGCGGCGAAAGGGCACGTGCTCTGCAACGAAGGTCCAGGCCCCCGGCACTTCGCCGCCGATGGCCGCGCCCTGGAGCATACGCAGGATGATGAGCAGGATGGGTGCCGCCACGCCGATCATGGCATAGGTCGGCATCAGCGCCATGCCGAGGGTCGATAGCGCCATCAGGAGGATGGAGAATGCGAAGACGCGTTTGCGGCCGTAACGGTCGCCATAATGCGCAAGAATGATGCCGCCGAGCGGCCGCACCAGATAACCGGCGGCGAAGATGCCGAAGGTCTGGATCATCACCAGCCAGTCAGGCATTTCCGGCGGGAAGAACAGATGGCCGATGACGGTGGCGAAAAACACGAAAATGATGAAATCGTAAAATTCCAGCGCGCCGCCGAGGGCCGAAAGGCCAAGAGTTCTGTAATCCTGGCTGTTCAGGGGCCGGGCTGCCGCCGGCGTAGTGGTGGGAGACATAAGCCTGCTTCTTTTTCTAATTCACATGTTGCTAATGGGAATGCGGCAAGCGCGGCGCGATTTCAAGCCTTATCGATGTTCAATCGCTGAGGTATTTCGACGGACGATCGAGGAAGCGGCGAAGGAAGGTGATGTTCTCCAGCTCGTCATAGAGGCGCTCGGTGACGCCATCCTCGTCGAAATAATAAATCGTCGCCTCGGGAATGGCCAGGAGGACCGGTGAGTGGGTGGCGATGATCAGTTGACCGCCACTATCAGCCGTGTGACGGACGATTGCCGCGAGCTCCAGCTGCTTTTGCGGCGAAAGCGGGCTTTCGGGTTCGTCGAGAAAATAGAGGCCTGCGCCATGCAGCCGCTGCTGCATGATGTCGAGAAATCCCTCGCCATGCGAACGCCGGTCTATGACGTTGTTTCTGACGATATGCCTGAAAGTGTCCGGCGTTTCCTCCGGAAAATCCTCGCCTCTTTTTAGGGCTTTTTCCCGCTCCCAGCGAAAGTCGTCCAAGGTCTCTTCATTCTGCTTGCGGATGTAGCCAAGCACATCTTCCGCACGCATGAACATGCGGATTTTCGGATATTTCTTGCGGGCAAAATAGAATGCCTTCGCCACCGTTTCCGCGTGCTGGAGGTAGAGGTCGCCGGCAACCTGGCCATGATTGCCGATGGCATAGGCCGTCATTCCCGCTGCCAGCCCTTCCAGCAGCGTCGATTTGCCGGAGCCGTTATTGCCGGCAAAAAAGGTGATCGGTGTTTTGAATTCGAGGCGTTCCAGCTTGCGCAGCGCCGGAACGGAAAAGGGATATTCGTCCCTTCGGTCCGGCGCTTCCTTCATGGTGACGCTGTCGAGAAACAGCATGTCGCGTTCCTTGCTTCGTCGTTGATTTGAGACGAGGGTTTCGAGCAAAAACCGCTTACGCTTTTCCAATCCCGGTGTGAAGAGTGGCACCTTGGCGGAGCGGCCATGTTTGAGCCTGGTGCGGCTGCCTGTGTTTGGAGTGCGACGCGGCGCTGTATCAATGCACAATGAAAGTCGCCATTCTTATGTATAAATCATGAATATTAATTTTGAATATTATAATATAATTATTCTTCTGTATTTTTCGTGTCGATTTTTATTTTTGTAAGATTCGTTTATTACTTAAAGTATTTACAAATATATTTTCGATATAAACTTTGTATTAATATAGACATGGCAATTGTTATTCATTATCGTTATTGTTGCGAGTTGTGGATGAATTACATTGCATTGTTTTTTGCCGTTGCTCTATTTTCTTCGATGGCATCCACGCATGCGCAGGCTCGAAAAGCCAGACTATTTGCCATTCCCGGATTTGGTAGCGGTGAAACGATCGATCTCGTCTATGATCTACCGGACACTCCGATGTTCCTTCGAGATGGAAAAGCGTTTGATCTCGGCTATCTGAACAGCAGCAATGGCAACTCTTATGTTCTTTATAACGGTGACCGCTACACGAAGCTCAGCGACGCGGACATTGCGAAGCTGAAGGCGACGCTGGGTTTCGACCCAACGACCAAACACCGCATGGAACGGGTGGAACGTGATGCCGAAAATACTCGCTGGGGCTTCGTGATTTTGATATTGGTGTGGATTGGCGGTCTTTTTGCGCTTCTCCGTCTGGCCCTGCTTATCTACCGATGGGTTGTGCGATCATTGACGAGCCCCGCGATTACTGGAAATGGCTCAACGGAGGCGGTTGATACGCCGCTTGAGATCCGCAAGAAGCAACTGGTCAATCGTCACTGGAGCGATACCCAGACCAATCACGATGGGCGCACCTTGGCGGCTTCCGCATCTTCTCACGCAGGCACTGTGGTCAAGACTTTCGGACGCAGGAGCGGGTGACCTGCGCCGAGACTCCGGAATCCGAAATCGCCGCGAAGATCTGACGGTTACTCGAACCGATCAATAATGCTGATGCCACTTTCCTGGAAGCTGTTCATGGCGGGCAGGGCGGTGGCGGCTTCTGTCAGGGAGATGTGGCGGCCGATCAGTTTTTCGGGCGCAAGCTTGCCGCTTTCGATCATCGCCAGCATGTCTTCGTAGCGCCATGCCTGCATGCCGTGGCTGCCGTAAATCTCCAGTTCGTGGGCAATCACCCTAGCCATGGGGATGGCGGGCATGGCGTGATCGGCCAGCATCAGCCCCACCTGCACATGGCGCCCACGCCGGCGCAGATTGCTGATGGAATTGCAGCAGGTCTGCGGGTGACCAAGCGCATCAATCGACACGTGCGCGCCGCCGCCCGTCACCTCACGCACCGCCTCGGAAACATCGGCAACGGAGCGGCTGTTGATGGTGGCGGTCGCGCCGAGTTGGCGTGCAAGTTCGAGCTTGTCTTCGGCAATGTCGATGGCGACGACCTGCGCGCCAAGGCCAGCACCGATCATGATGGCGGAGAGGCCGACGCCGCCACAGCCGTGCACCGCCAGCCATTCGCCGCCCTTCAGGCGGCCCTGAGCGGTGACGGCGCGGAAGGAGGTGGCGAAACGGCAGCCGAGACCGGCGGCGGTGGCATAGCTCATCGTATCAGGCAGATGCACGAGATTCTGATCGGCATAATCGATCGCGACATATTCGGCGAAGGAGCCCCAATGGGTGAAGCCGGGCTGGAACTGCGTTTCGCAGACCTGCTGGTTGCCGGAGCGGCATTCATGGCAATGGCCGCAGCCGGAAACGAAGGGCACGGTAACGCGGTCGCCGGTCTTGAAGCGGGTGACGTTTTTGCCGACTGCGGCGATGACGCCGGCAAATTCGTGGCCGGGGACATGCGGAAGGCGGATATCCGTGTCATGCCCCATCCAGCCGTGCCAGTCGCTCCGGCAGAGGCCGGTTGCCTTTACTTCGATGACCACGCCGCCATCGGTCGGTTCCGGATCGGGCAGGGATGCGACAATTGGGGTCTCGCCGAACAGTTCGTAAAAAAGCGCACGCATCATGGCCTCACATAGTTGGTATGCAGGTTCGAAGTCATACCTGCTCTACCATGTCCCGCAAATGGGCGGAGCGGTTTTGCGTCTGGAAAAGCGCTTTAGTCCTTGATCACCATAAGATCGCCCGCTGCGAATTTGAGCGTCACCTGTTCGCCAAGGGCGGGTGGTGCTGTGCCGGGATCATTGAACATGTCGAAAGACAGGGTCGAACCACCGAGATCAAGACGGGTGCGGATGACGGAGCCGAGGAACTGGCTTGAGGTGACGACGCCCGAAATAGCGACATCGCCCTTCGCATCGGCTCCGAGCGCGCCTGCTTCCGGGCGAAGCGCGAGGGTGATTTTTTCACCGTTTGCCGCATCGACAGGTTTGTGGAGGGTGATCTGCTGCTCTCCGACACGGATGGCGTTGGTCGAGGAATCGATGACTGTGGCGTCGATCAGGTTCAGCGTGCCGACGAAGGAAGCGACAAAGCGGGTTGCGGGTTTGTTGTAGATTTCAAAGGGCGAACCGATCTGGTCGGCGCGGCCGGAATTCATGACGACGATGCGGTCGGAGATCGACAGGGCCTCTTCCTGATCGTGGGTCACGAAAATGGTGGTGATGCCGAGCTTCTGCTGAATCTGGCGGATTTCCTCGCGCAGCGACACGCGGATCTTGGCGTCGAGCGCGGAGAGGGGCTCGTCAAGCAGAAGCACTTCCGGCTTCGGGGCAAGCGCGCGGGCAAGCGCCACGCGCTGCTGCTGGCCGCCCGACATCTGATAGGGGTAGCGGTCCGCGAGATGCTCCAGATGGATAAGCTGGAGCATTTCCTTCACGCGCGCATCGATCTCGGCTTTCGGCTTGCCGGCGACTTTGAGCCCGAAGGCGACGTTCTCGTAGACATTCATGTTGGGGAACAGCGCATAGGCCTGAAAGACCATGCCGATATTGCGCTGGTTTGGTCTGAGCGTCGTCTGGTCCTTGCCATTGATGACGATTGATCCGCCGGTCGGGATTTCAAAACCGGCGATCATGCGCAGCACGGTGGTCTTACCGCAACCCGACGGCCCGAGAAAGGAGACGAACTCGCCCTTTTCGATGGCCATGTCGAAATCATGCACGACCTGCACGGAACCGAAGGATTTCTTGATGTTGCTAAGTGTCAAAAAGCTCATGAAAATCTTGTCCTCAGGCCTTGGGAGGCGCGCCCTTCTGGTAGCGTGAAACGAGTTGGATCAGACCGAGGCAACCCCAGGTGATGCCGAAGGAAATCACGGCAAGTGCGGCCGGTTCATAGGCGCGGTTGGCGCCGAGCAGCTGCATGTAGGGGCCGAAGGCCGGGCGGTTCAAAAGGGCTGCCATGGTGAATTCACCGATGACGATGGCGAAGGTCAAAAATGCGCCTGACAGCACGGCGACCAGAACATTCGGCAGGATGATGCGCGACAGGATGGTGGTCCAGCCCGCGCCGAGGCTCTGCGCCGCTTCCGTCAGCGTCGCTACGTCGATGGTTCGGAGACCGGTATCGACGGCGCGGTACATGTAGGGCAAGGCGAGCGTGGCATAACCGAACATCAGAAGCAGGTTGGTGCCGAAGGTCGTGCCGGTCAGCGGCAGCCAGCTGGAGGTGTTGTAAAGCCTGATGTAACCGAAGACGATGACGATGGCCGGGATGACCAGCGGCAGGAGCGTGATGAATTCGATATAGGGGCGCAGGTGCGGCAGTTTCAGGCGTACCCAATAGGCGGTGGGCACGACCAGCAGAACCCCGAAAACGATGGTGAACAGCGCCATCACCACCGAATAGCTGAAGGTTTCCTGAAAACGCGGGTCGGTGAGCACCTTGCCATAGGCGTCGAAGGAATATTCTCCGCGCCGCATCTTCAGCGAGAAGTTGGTCATGCCGATCAGCGGCAGAGCGAAATAAAGAAGGCCGAAGACCAGCGCGCCCCAGGCGAAGAAACGCTTCATTTCAGCCACCTTTCGCTGCGGGCTCGCAGCCAGATATAAAGCGCATTGGCAATGCCGGTGACGACGATCATGCCGAAGGCAAGCGCGTAACCGAGATGCGGATTGCCGAGAACGTCACCACGGATCTGCGCGAAGAGCAGGATAGGCACGATGTTGAGCGAGGAGCCGGTGAGCGCGATTGCGGTGGCCACCGCGCCGAAGGCATTGGCAAACAGCAGCGACATGGTGCCGAGCAGCGACGGCAGCAGGATGGGGAAGGCCACCATGCGCCAATATTGCAGGCCGGTGGCGCCAAGGATTTCCGCAGCCTCGCGCCATTCGCGCTTCAGCCCGTCCAGCGCCGGCGTGATGATGAGGATCATCAGCGGTATCTGGAAGAACAGATAGGTGACGGTCAGGCCCCAGAAGGACAGGATGTTGAAGCCGAGGAGCCTCAGATCGATGCCGATCTGCGTCTTCAGAAACACGGTGAGCAGGCCGACCGGGCCGAGCGTCGCGATAAAGGCGAAGGCGAGCGGCACGCCGGCGAATTGCGAGGCGACGCCCGAAAAGGTCAGAAGCGGTCCGCGAATGCGCTGCGGCAATCCGCCCAGCACCACGGCGGCGGCGACGGCAAAGCCGATCAGGCAGCCGAGAGCCGCCGAGGCGAGGCTGATCTTGATCGAAATCCAGTAGGCCGCGAGAATGGAAGAGGTGAAAAGTCCGGCAATGTTTTCCAGCGTGAAGCTGCCATCGGTACGCTGAAATGCGCCGATGACGATCTTCATCGTCGGCATGATCAGAAACAGCAGAACAAAAACGGCAAAAGGCAGGACGCCTATCCAGTGAAGCGGCAACTTCCTGCCCGCATCGGATGGTCCGCCGGTGTTGGTTGATGGCATGCCTTGTCCCCAAACGCCGTTTTTAAAACGGTCTGTCTATTAAGGTCTTTTCTCGAGCTCGTCCGGTCAAAACGGAAATGTCGGACGCGCTCTCGATTTTTGTCTTGCGCATTTTCCGGACGTAAAACCGCTACGCACTTTTACTGGAAATGCTTTTAAAGAAAGCACCCCGGCTTTTGACCGGCCGGGGTGCGTTTTCAACAGTTTACTTCACGTTTGCGCCGACGACGCTGTCCCAGCCGCCGGTAACGGCAGCCTTGTTGGCATCAACTTCCTCGAGCGTCGGGAAGATTGCCTTTTCATAGGCTGCTGCCGGCGGCAGGCTGTCGATCAGTTCCTGCGGAACCTTGCCGGCCTTGACCATGGCGTTGAAGCGGATCGGGTGGCAATAGCCCTTCAGCCAGCCAAGCTGACCGTCGTCGGAGTAGAGGTGTTCCATCCAGAGCTTGGCAGCGTTCGGATGCGGGGCGTAAGCGGAGATGCCCTGAACATAAACGCCGGCCAGAACGCCCTTTTCAGGAACGACAACTTCTGTCGGCGGGTTGTCGTTCAGCGTCTTCTTCCAGGACAGCGCGTTATAGTCCCAGGCAACGATGATCGGGGTCGCGCCCTGCGCCAGCGTGCCGGCTTTGCCGATAACAGGCAGGAAGTTGCCAGCCTTGTTGAGATCGGCAAAATATTTCAGGCCAGCTTCACCGGCTTCCTTGCCGGACTTCGCGCCCGTGGCAAGACCGGCGGCGAGAACGCCGAGGATAGCCTGGTTGGAAGCGCGCGGGTCACCGGCGAGCGCTACCTGACCGGAATATTCCGGCTTCAGCAGGTCGGCCCAGTCCTTCGGTGTGTTCTTGACGAGGTCCTTGTTCACGAACATCGACATGACGCCGTAATAGTCGCCGTACCAGTAACCGTCGGCATCCTTGACGTTGTCAGGAATTTCGGACCAGGTGGAGACCTTGTAGGGCTGCAGCAGGCCTTCGGCCTTCATCTGCGGGCCGAAGGCAAGACCGACGTCGATCACGTCAGGAGCCTGCGGGCCCTTGTTGTCCTTGTTGGCCTTCACCGCTTCCACTTCGTCGGCGGAGCCGGCGTCGGGGTTCAGCTCATTGACGGTGATTTCCGGATACTTCGCCTTGAAGGAGGCGATCACGTCACCGTAACCGCACCAGTCGTGCGGCAGCGCGATGGTCGTCAGCATGCCTTCCTTCTTGGCGGCAGCGATCAGTTCGGCGCTCGGCTCAGCAGCAGCGATCGCGGTGGAGGCGATGACCAGTGCGGTGGTGGTAGCAAGCAGTCGGCGGCAGTGAGAGATCACTTTTTTCTCCTCTTCGTGTTCTCATATTGCGGACGCTGATACGGATTGTAGATGAAGCTAATGTGACGGTTGGATTGCAATTTATTTATCCGGATTCCGTCACTTTACGCCCATTTTCCGCCATCGTCAGGCTTTATGCCTGCAATTGCGGGAGAATCCCCTCATCATCCATTGGTCAGATATGTTCCCCAGCTTGGTCATTTATCCTGTTTTATCGTGCTGGTAGCGATTACAGGTATCCAATCAGCGAGTGGCATCCGCGTCAAGCAAGATGCCGGCTATATAGTTTTCAAGTCCGGTCAGGTCTGCGAAACAGGCGTGTCTGCTCAAACAGACCCTCCAGCGCATTCATACGCTCCTTCGTTTCATCCCACGTGCCGCTCTGCACCGCTTCGATCAGCGCTTCGACGACAAACAAGGTGACAACAGAGGAATCCCATGCCGAGGGCGCTTCGATCTTCACACGGAATGTGTGGAGCGCGTGACGCGCGACGGGCGACGTCCATTGATCGGTGAAGAGGATGATCTGCACGCCGTTTGCTTTCGCCACTTCGGCGAGCGTCGTCATGTCGTGTTCGTAGCGGCGGATGTCGAAGATGACCAGCACGTCGCCAGCGCTCATATTCAGCATATATTGCGGCCAGGCGCTGGAATTCGACGACATCAACGTCGTTTTCGGGCGGATCACCTGCATATGGGTGAAGAAATATTCGGCGAGCGCGCCGGTGATGCGCCCGCCGACGAAATAGATGCTGCGCTTGCGGTCAGAAAGCAGTGCCGCGGCATTGTCGAAGACGGCGGTGTCGAGATCACCAAGCGTATCGCGCAGATTGCCGGTGATGGCGTCGGCGAAGCGGTTGAGAATGTGGAGGCCGGGGGCATTGGTGGCCCAGCGGTCATGTTTCGCAATCGGGCCCGATATCGTTGCTTCCAGTTCCTGGTGCAGATGCGCCTGAAACTCCGGGTAACCCTTGTAGCCGAGCTTCTGCACCATGCGCGCCACTGTCGGCGTCGAGACGCCGGCATTTTCCGCGATGGTGGTAATGCTGCCAAGGCCGGAGACGGGGTAGTTGCCGAGCAGGCTCTCCGCCAGCCGTTTTTCCGAACGGGTCAGCGCGTCGTAATGGGCATGGATGACATCCGACACGGTCGCCGTCGTGCTGCGCAAATCTTTCCCCTTCCGGTCTTTCTGCCGGTGTAACCGCTAAAATAAACATCTGCGCCAGCTATCGAGTCAATGGCAAAATGAAGAGAAAATTTCAAAATTCCATTTGACACTCGCAATAATGTGAAGAATTCTTTTCGTCATTGGCGGGACGGCGGGTTGCCGGGTGGGGTTCGTGCATGACGGTGCGTTCACGGTTTTTCACAGAAGCGGAAGGGCAGGCGGTTGACGTCGAGAACGCCGCAGCGAAGGGCGACGTCCTTCTTGTCTGCGAACACGCTTCCGCCACCATCCCGGAAAAGTTCGGCACGCTCGGTCTTTCGCAAGAGGTTCTTTCCAGCCATGCGGCATGGGATCCGGGGGCGCTGGCCGTTGCGAGGCTGCTTTCGCAGAGCCTCGACGCGACGCTTATCCATCAGCGGTTTTCGCGGCTTGTCTATGATTGCAACCGTCCGCCCGAATCACCTTCCGCCATGCCGGTGAAAAGCGAAATCTATGACATTCCCGGTAATTTCGATCTGAGCGAAGCGGAGCGTTTCGCCCGTACCTCCGCGCTTTACGTGCCGTTTCACGACCGTGTGAGCGAGATCATCGCCGAACGGCAGGCGACCGGTCGCCGAGTGGTGGTGGTGACCATTCATAGTTTTACGCCGGTCTATCACGGTAAATTCCGCGAGGTGCAAATCGGCATCCTGCACGATACCGACAGCCGTCTGGCCGATGCGATGCTTTCGGATGCTGAAGGCTCCGCGCTCACGGTCCGGCGCAATGATCCCTATGGTCCGGAAGACGGGGTGACGCATACGCTGCGGTTGCACGCGCTGCCGGACGGACTTTTGAATGTGATGATCGAGATCCGCAACGATCTGGTCGCCAATGAGCAGGACCAGTCGGCCATTGCCGGCTTCCTAAACGAACTTATGGGGAAGGCGCTCTCATCAATCGATGAGTGAGGGAGCAAGGGCCGGCCGACGGTGAAAACACCGCGGCCGGCCGTCAAAACGAGACTGCCGCCATCGAATAAAAGCCGGCCATGAAGCCGAAAAGACATGCAGCGGCAAGGGAACAGCAAGTGCGTGCGGCACAGGGCGGGAAACCTCGCGAAGGTGCTGAAAACTGGGGCACAATCGGCCAATAATGGCTGACTGGCTTGTTTTTTTCTTATTCAGGAGAGAAGGGCATGGACAGTTCATCATCAGGCGTCAGCTACAAGAAGGCTGATGCATCCTATTTCGAAAAACGCGGACTTTCCCGTTATGCGGGCGTGTGGTCGCTCTGGTCGCTGGGCGTCGGCGCGGTTATTTCCGGGCATTTTTCCGGATGGAATTTCGGCTTTTCCACTGGCGGCTGGGGCGGCATGCTGGTGGCGGGCATCATCATCGCCATCATGTATCTCGGGCTGACATTTTCGATCGCGGAAATGAGCCCGGCATTGCCGCATACCGGTGCGGCCTATTCCTTCGCCCGCACGGCCATGGGCCCCTGGGGCGGCTTCATTACCGGGCTTTGCGAGAATGTCGAATATGTGCTGACGCCGGCGGTCGTCGTCACCTTCATCACGGCGTATGTGAACTCCATTCTCGGGCTCGATCCGGCCTATTCACCTTTCGTGTGGATAGTCTTTTATGCAATTTTCCTTGCGCTCAACGTCTTCGGGCTTGAGCTTTCCTTCAAGGTCACGCTGGTCATCACGCTGATTTCGCTCACGGTTCTGGTGTTCTTCTGGATCAGCGCCATTCCCAATATCGATTTTTCGCGTTTTGCGCTCAATATCGGTGTCGGCCCTGACGGCAAGGCGGTGGAGCTGCCGGAAGGCGGCGGTTCCTTCTTCCCCTTCGGTTTTTCGGGCGTTCTCGCCACGCTGCCCTTTGCGGTCTGGCTGTTCCTTGCCATCGAGCAGCTGCCGCTGGCGGCGGAAGAATCGGTCGATCCGAAACGTGACATGCCGAAGGGCATCATTCTCGGCATGGTGACGCTGATGGTCTCGGCCTTCATGATCGTATTGCTCAACCCGTCCCTGCCGGGCGTCGGCGCCTTCCATCTCAGCTCCTCGCTCGAGCCGCTGCTTGATGGCTTCAAGGCGATCTATGGCGATGGCGGCGTGGTGGTGCTGGGTCTCGTTGCCTTGACCGGCCTGATCGCCAGCTTCCATACGATCCTCTATGCACAGGGCCGGCAGATCTATTCGCTGTCGCGTGCCGGTTACTTCCCGACCGTGCTGTCGATCACCCATTCCAAATACCGCACGCCATACGTTGCCAATATCACCGGCGCGATTGTCGGTCTCGCGGTCATGCTCGTTATCTGGTTCTCGCTGGGTGCGGAAGAGGGCGGCAGCATCATCGGCAGCGTGCTTTTGAACATGGCCGTGTTCGGCGCCATGTTCTCCTACATCATGCAGGCGATTTCCTTCATTCTGCTCAGGAAAAACCTGCCGCATATCGAGCGGCCGTTCCGCTCGCCCTTCGGCATTCCGGGCGCGGTGCTGACGGTCATCATCGCCATCGTCACGCTGCTTTACCAGATCCAGGATCCGAACTTCACCAAGGGCGTGCTCTGGGTCGCCGTATGGTTCGCCGTGGCGATCGCCTATTTCGCCTTTGTCGGACGCCATCGCCTCATCCTGTCGCCGGAAGAGGAGTTCGCGCTGGAGCACAAGCAGGCTGCGGTTGCCGCAGCGGCTGCAAAGGCCTGATGCTCAAACGAAACGGGCGGCCGTATCCCGGCCGCCCGGTCGCCACAATAAGAGGGAACGGACAAAATGACGAGCTACACATTCGACGCGCTTAAAATGGATGTCGCCGAGGGGCGCATCGACACGGTTCTGGCCTGCCTTGTCGACATGCAGGGGCGTCTGATGGGCAAACGGTTCCAGGCGGAATTCTTCGTTGAAAGCGCCTTTGAGGAAACCCATAGCTGCAATTATGTGCTTGCCACCGACATGGAGATGGAAACCGTTCCCGGCTACAAATCCTCCAGTTGGGAAAAGGGCTATGGTGACTATGTGCTGAAGCCCGATCTTTCGACGCTGCGGCGCGTGCCGTGGCTGGAAGGCACGGCGCTGGTGCTGTGCGATGTGCTCGATCATCACACCCATGAAGAAGTGCCGCATTCACCGCGCGCGCTCTTGAAAAAACAGGTGGCGCGGCTGGAGGCCATGGGGCTAAAGGCCTATATGGCGACCGAACTGGAATTCTTCCTGTTCGACCAGACTTTCGATGCGGCGCGCGCCAACGGTTACAAGGGCCTGAACCTCGCCAGCGGTTATAATGAGGATTACCATATCTTCCAGACGACCAAGGAAGAGGATGTCATGCGGGCGCTGCGCAAGGGCCTGCAGGGCGCAGGCATTCCGGTCGAAAATTCCAAGGGCGAAGCATCCGCAGGTCAGGCGGAAATCAACGTGCGTTATGCCGATGCGCTGACCATGGCCGACCGGCACGCCATCATCAAGAATGCCACCAAGGAGATCGCCTGGTCAAAGGGCAAGGCGGTGACGTTCCTCGCCAAGTGGAATTACAACGCCGCCGGCAGTTCCTCGCATATTCACCAGTCGCTGTGGAGTGCCGATGGCAAGACGCCTGCTTTCCTCGACAAGGACGCCAAGCACGGCATGTCGGAACTGATGCGGCATTATGTTGCCGGGCTTCTTGCCCATGCCAGCGAGATCACCTATTTCCTCGCGCCCTATATCAATTCCTACAAGCGGTTCATGGCCGGCACCTTTGCGCCCACCAAGGCGATCTGGAGCCTCGACAACCGCACGGCCGGATACCGCCTCTGCGGCGAAGGCACCAAGGGCATCCGCATCGAATGCCGCGTCGGCGGCTCCGACCTCAATCCCTATCTCGCCATGGCGGCTTTGCTCGCGGCAGGCATTGACGGCATCGAAAATAAACTCGAACTTGAGCCCGCTTTTGTCGGTGATGCCTATGGCGGCAAGGACGTGCGCGAGATACCCAAGACCCTGCGTGACGCCACTGCCTTTCTGGACGGATCGAAAATGCTGCGCAACGCCTTTGGTGACGATGTGATCGATCATTACGTCCATGCCGGACGGTGGGAACAGGAAGAATACGACCGCCGCGTGACCGACTGGGAAGTGGCGCGCGGTTTTGAGAGAGCGTGAGATCATGGCGTTGTTGAAATCTCAATTTTAGAGTAGATTGTTGCTATTACCTCAATGGAGGCGTGACAATGATCGGTGATCGGATTGATAAGGCGTGGTTTTCACAACAGTTGAAAAAAAGGGGCGGGAGTCAGGCTGACCTGGCTCGCTTCCTGATGCTGGACCGAAGCGCGGTGACGCGCATGTTGAATGGGGAACGAAATATGAGCGTTGAGGAGCAGGACCGGATTGCCGAATATCTCAACGTTCCCGTCGGCGACGTCGCTCTTCATCGTCGGGGCGGTGCCGCCGGTTTTTCGGAAAACAGCCAGTCGACCTATGCCGGGCCTGCTTCGTCCGGAGGAGCAGGTCGCGACGTGCGTAACGTCGGTGCGGCTGAGCGTCGACATCCGATTTTCGGCTGCATGAAAGGCACGATCACCGTCATGCCGGATGTGGACCTGACCGAACCCGTTGATTTTGAATGGGGAGAAAAGCTCTACAATGAGTGACGGCTTTCTTCTCGATACGTGTGCTGTGATCTGGATGTCGCAAGGTGAGCCGGTTTCGGATGACGCGGTTAATGCCTTGAGCCGATCCTACAAGACGGGCGAGCCTGTTTGCGTTTCCGCCGCCACCGCATGGGAAATGGGCATGCTGGTTGCGAAGGGACGCATCAGCGAGACCAAAAGTCCGAAGCGCTGGTACGACGATTTCCGAAGGGAGGCAGAAGTTGTCGAGCAACCGGTGACTGCGGATATTTTTATCGCATCCTGTTTTCTTCCCATGCTTGCTCACAAAGATCCGATCGATCGTATTTTAATTACGACTGCGCGAGAACACGACCTGACGATCATCACGCGAGATCGCGCCATATTGGCTTATGGCGAGGCCGGCCATGTGAAGACGTTGACCTGCTAGAACCGGAGTTTTTCAGTATGACCATGATCCAGAATATCTCGCCCATCGACGGCTCGGTTTATGCCGAGCGGGAGGCGATGTCGCTGGAGGCGGCGCGGGCCGCCGTTTCGAAGGCGCGCAAGGCGCAAAAGGACTGGGCGCGGCGTCCGCTTGAGGACCGCGTTCAGCTGGTTCTGAAGGGTGTCGCCCGCCTCAATGAAATGGTGGCGGAAGTCGTGCCGGAACTGGCGCATATGATGGGCCGTCCGGTTCGTTACGGCGGCGAGTTCAAGGGATTCAACGAACGCTCCAACTATGTCGCCTCCATCGCGGCCGATGCGCTGGCGCCGCTCGTCATCGAGGAAAGCGGCAATTTCGAACGCCGCATCGAGCGCGAGGCGCATGGCGTGGTCTTCGTCATTGCGCCGTGGAACTATCCTTACATGACGGCGATCAACACCGTCGCGCCTGCTCTGATGGCGGGAAATACGGTTGTCATCAAACATGCGGCGCAGACGCTGCTGGTGGGCGAGCGGATGGTGCGGGCTTTCGTTGAGGCCGGCGTGCCTGACGATGTCTTCATCAACGTCTTCCTCGACCACGGCACGACTTCGGCGCTGATTTCCGAAGGTCTGTTCAATTTCGTCAACTTCACCGGTTCGGTGGAAGGCGGCCGCGCCATCGAGCGCGCCGCTGCCGGTACCTTCACCGGTCTCGGGCTTGAACTCGGCGGCAAGGATCCCGGCTACGTGATGGAAGACGCCGATCTCGACGCCGCCGTCGACACGTTGATGGATGGCGCCACCTACAATTCCGGGCAGTGCTGCTGCGGTATCGAACGTATCTACGTCAACGAGAACCTCTATGACGCATTCGTCGAGAAGTCCGTGGCGTGGGTTTCCAACTACAAGCTTGGTAATCCGCTGGAGCAGGAAACGACGCTCGGGCCGATGGCCAACAAGCGGTTTGCCAAGGTGGTGCGGGCGCAGATTGCCGACGCCGTTGCCAAAGGTGCGAAGGCATTGGTCGATCCCAAGCTTTTCCCTGCCGATGACGGTGAGAGCGCTTATGTCGCGCCGCAAGTTCTCGTCAATGTCGATCATTCGATGGAGTTCATGACCGAAGAAACCTTCGGCCCGGCCGTCGGCATCATGAAAGTGAAGAATGACGATGAAGCCATCGCGCTGATGAATGACAGCAAATATGGCCTCACCGCCTCGCTGTGGACGCAGGATGCCGCCCGCGCCGGGCGCATCGGTCGCGAGATCGAAACCGGCACCGTGTTCATGAACCGCGCCGATTATCTCGACCCCGCCCTTTGCTGGACCGGTGTGAAGGAAACCGGCCGTGGCGGTTCGCTTTCCGTCCTTGGTTTCCAGAACCTGACCCGACCGAAATCCTACCATCTGAAGAAAGTCACGAAATGAATATCGTCGCCAACTGGAGCTACCCCACCGCCGTCAAGCTTGGCCGTGGCCGGATCAAGGAACTGGCGGAAGCCTGCAAGACGCTCGGCATCAGGAAGCCGCTGCTTGTCACGGATCGCGGCCTTGCCAATATGGCGATCACCGCGCATGCGCTCGATGTGCTGGAAGAGGCTGGCCTTGGCCGTGCAATTTTCGCCGAGGTCGATCCGAACCCCAACGAGATCAACATGGAAGCTGGCGTGAAGGCCTATCGCGATGGCGGCCATGACGGCGTCGTCGCCTTCGGCGGCGGCTCTGGCCTTGATCTGGGCAAAACCATCGCCTTCATGGCCGGGCAGACGCGCCCGGTCTGGGATTTCGAGGATATCGGCGACTGGTGGACGCGGGCGGATGCCTCGAAGATCGCACCGATCGTCGCCGTTCCAACGACAGCGGGCACCGGTTCGGAAGTCGGCCGCGCCAGTGTCATTACCAATTCGCAGACCCATGTGAAGAAGATCATCTTCCATCCAAAGCTCTTGCCCGGCGTCGTCATCTGCGATCCGGAGCTGACGGTCGGCATGCCGAAGGTCATCACGGCGGGCACGGGCATGGATGCCTTTGCCCATTGCCTGGAAGCCTATTCGTCGCCCTTCTATCACCCGATGAGCGCCGGCGTGGCGCTGGAGGGCCTGCGTCTCGTCAAGGAATTCCTGCCGCGCGCCTATAAGGACGGCACGGATATTGAAGCGCGCACCAATATGATGGCAGCGGCGGCGATGGGGGCGGTTGCCTTCCAGAAGGGTCTCGGGGCCATTCACTCGCTGTCGCACCCAATCGGGGCAGTCTACAACACCCATCACGGCATGACCAATGCCGTCGTCATGCCGGCGGTGCTGCGCTTCAACCGCCCGGCCATCGAAGACAAGATTGCCCGTGCGGCCGCCTATCTCGGCATCTCGGGCGGTTTCGACGGCTTCTATGACTATGTGCTCGAGCTTCGCAAGGAACTCGGCGTGCCGGAAAACCTGACCGCCATGGGCATCAAGCCTGATCGTATCGACGAACTGACGGCGGAAGCTATCAAGGATCCGAGCTGCGGCGGCAATCCGGTGCCGATGACGCTGGAGAATACCAGGAAATTGTTTGAGGACTGCTTTTAAAGGGTCGTTATGGCAACGATGAGAGTTTCAGTCTTTTCGCCATTGCTTGCAGTGGCGTTTTTAAGCCTACCCCTTGTGGCGCAGGCCGCTTCTTTCAAGGAGCTTTCCGGTCAGGGTTACAAAGTCGGAGCTCTGTCGAGCAATAAAGCAGGAATCCGGGGATGGAATTTGTCCAAGGGCTCAGACCGCTATTTCTGTGAAATGCGCGCGACTATGGCGTATTCCGGAAAGAATGGCATGGTGTCCTTCACCAGTGCCGGACGCATGATCACGCTTGATCGTGCAACCGTTGAGAAAAGGCTGGGCAGCTCCCTGAATTTGCCGAAGTACGAAGATCTCAAAGCCGGCCGCCTTAGGACGGATGATGTGGGGTCGTGCCGAAAGCTGGTGTGATCAATCAGATGTCAGAAGCCCGCGATTTATCGCGGGCTTTTTTGTTGTCCCCAAAAACGATCTTAGTCTTTTCTTAACCATGTTCGTTAAGGTTATAGAAAGCACCATGATCGGCTCGGTGTGTGAATGAGCATGAAACGGCTCTGACCAACAGGGGGTATCATGTCAGTCATCACTTTCGCCAACACCAAGGGTGGCGCGGGAAAAACCACTGCGGTATTGCTCCTGGCAACCGAACTGGCCCGCAGCGGCCACCGCGTGACGGTTCTGGATGCCGATCCGCAATTGTGGATTTCCCGCTGGCACGAATTATCAGGCGAGATCGAAAATCTCTCGGTGATTTCGCATGTAACGATGGCTTCGCTTGAAGGCCATATTCGCGAGAATAAAACCAATACCGACTGTTTCATCATTGATCTGCCGGGTGCGAAAAGCCCGCTGCTGACCATGGCGCTTGGTATTTCCGATCATGTGCTGATCCCCGTGCAGGGCTGTGCCATGGATGCGCGCGGGGCCGCCGAGGTTCTGGACCATATAGAATTCCTGAACCGCAAGATGGGCAAGGCGATCGCCCACTCCATCGTGCTGACACGGGTCAACGCCATGGTGGCGACGCGCTCACTGCTGCTCGTCAAGATGCTGCTGGCTGAGAAGAATGTTTCGGTTCTGAATACGCCGATTGTCGAGAGGGCGGCCTATCGCGATATTTTCGACTACGGCGGCACGCTTCTCTGTCTCGATAAGGACAAGGTCAGCAATATCGACAAGGCCGTGGAGAATGCGAAGACATTCGCCGGCGAAGTCATCGGCCTCCTGCCGAAACGCCTGTCGAGGCTCGGCACGCAACCCGCGCGCCTTCTGACCCGCAAGGCGGCTTGAACGACATTCCCAATGCCCGGGCCCTTTGCGGTGCGGGCATTATTTTCGCTTGATTTGGAAATGATCGTTTCCTATATTGCCGCCATGACCAATATTCACCAGCCCAACGCCCCGGAACAGCGCCATCGCGGCAGGCCGCGCGAATTTGACATTGATCGTGCGCTCGACGGCGCGATCCGCATTTTTTCGAGGCGAGGGTATCACGCCACCTCCGTCGGTGATCTCACCGATGCGATGGAACTGGCGCAGGGCAGTCTTTACAAGGCTTTCAAGGACAAGAAGGCCGTGTTCATCGCCACGATGGAGCGTTACCGGATCATACAGACCGAGCGCTTCGAAGCTGCCGTTGCCGGTTACGCGACTGGTCGTGAGCGACTTAGGGCCGGCCTGATGTTCTATGCGGAGCGGTCGCATGGCGGTTCGGGTTCCGAGGGGTGTCTTGTGGTCGGCGCTGCCGCCGATCTTGCTGCTCTGGACGATGACATCGCGGTCGTGGTTGATCGGGCGGTGAGGGCGAGGGAGCAGATCGTCGCCCGGCTTGTGGCTGAGGGGCAAAAGGACGGTTCTGTGCAGTCAAAAGCCGATTCCGAAGATCTTGCCAGAGCGATGTTGTGCATGATGTACGGCATGCGCGTTGTGGGAAAGACCGGGCGGAGCCTGGAAGAAATGACGGCCGTGGTGAATATCGCCATGAAGCTCGCCGAATGATTTTGTGATTATTTAGGAAACATTCGTTTCCATATTGGAGAAAATGATGACGTCGCGTGTCGTTGATGGGGAGGATGTTTACGAAACATCCATTTCCCCGGCCCTTACTTTTTTGCTGGCAACCGCCTGCGGATTGATTGCGGCCAATCTTTATTATGGCCAGCCGCTTGCCGGCATCATCGGCGGGGAGCTCGGCCTTTCTGCCGGCGCGACCGGTCTGATCGTGACCCTGACGCAGATCGGTTACGGTGTCGGCCTGCTGTTCGTGGTGCCGCTTGGCGATCTCGTGGAAAATCGCAAACTGGTCGTCAGTGCTGTCTCCATGGCTGTGCTTTCGCTTGTGGCGGCGGCATTTGCCCCGCATGCCGCGCCGTTTCTGATTGCCGCATTTCTGGTCGGCGTCAGTTCCGTGGCGGTGCAGGTCATTGTTCCCTATGCAGCACACATGGCGCCGCATGCCATTCGCGGGCGGGTGGTCGGCAATGTCATGAGCGGGCTGATGGCCGGCATCATGCTGGCGAGGCCGGTTTCCAGTCTTTTGTCCGAAGTGGTGTCCTGGCGCGGTGTCTTCATGATATCGGCTGGCGTCATGGCCGTCCTTGCCGTCGTGCTCTTCCGGCTTTTGCCGGCTCGTGTGCCTGAGGCGAGGCTGGGTTATGGTTCCCTGATGGCCTCCATGGGCAGGCTTGCCCTCCACACGCCGATCCTGCGGCGGCGGGCAATCTATCACGCCTTCCTGTTCGCCGCCTTCAGCCTGTTCTGGACCACGACGCCGCTTTATCTGAGCGGGCCGCATTTCAATCTCAGCCAGGGTGAGATCGCGCTGTTTGCGCTTGCCGGTGCGGCGGGCACCGTCGCCGCGCCGATTGCGGGGCGCATGGCCGACCGGGGCTGGACCTATGCGGCCACGTTCCTGGCATTGGTGGCGGTGGCGCTGTCATTTGCCGTCACCCATCTTGCGCCCGAAGGATCACATCTTGCGCTTGGGATATTGGTGATTGCGGCCATCGTTCTGGATTTCGGCGTGACCACCAATCTGGTGCTCGGTCAGCGCGCCATCTTCACGCTCGGAGCAGAATTCCGCAGCCGCCTGAACGGCATCTATATGGCGACATTCTTCATGGGCGGGGCGATCGGCTCCGCCGTGGGCGGCTGGGCCTATGCGGTCGGCGAGTGGCAAGCCGCCTCGTGGATCGGTTTCGCCTTGCCGGTGGCCGCCCTTCTATATTTTCTCACGGAAAAGCGCGGCTGAAATTCCAACAAAGAAAAAGCCAGGCGGACCCAACCGCCGGGCTTTTTCTTTTTTACTCTGGTCGATCCTATTCCGCGAATTCGACCACAACGCCGGGGCGGACCATTTTTGCCAGCTCCGTCGCGTCCCAGTTGGTGAGGCGGATACAGCCGTGGCTATTGGTCTTGCCGATCTTGGACGGCTCAGGCGTTCCATGGATGCCGTAGGTCGGCTTCGACAGCGCGATCCAGACCGTACCGACCGGGCCGTTCGGACCCGGCGGGATCTGCAGGATCTTGTCGTTCTGACCCTGCTTGAAGTTGATCTTCGGATTATACGTGTAGCCCGGATTGAGCGCGATGCGCTCGACCGTGTGCGTGCCGCTCGGCGAGGGCGTATCCGTGGAACCAATGGTGGCCGGGTAGGCGGCGATCAGGTTGCCGTCCTGCCCGTAAGCGAAGACCTGCTTGATGCCCTTGTGGGCGACGATGCGGGCGACCTGGCCTTTTTTCGCCTCACCCGGATTGACGACCTTGATGATGGTGCCGGGCACGGAGAAATCTATGCCGGGGTTCAGTTCCTTCAGATAGTTTTCGTCCATATGGAAACGTTCGGCGAGCGCCTCCGAGGTCTTCGTGAAGGAGAGGGCGGGCAGCTGCGATTTCTCGGCATAGTCATCCGGAATGGAGGCGACATAGGGACCTGCGGCATCGGCCGCGGTGATCGTGTAGTCCACGATCGGCATGCCGCCGGAGGCGCGCAGGCGCTCCAGAATGTCATCGGAATTGTTGGGGTCGAGCTTTTCGCCCGTCATGTCCTGCCAGGCGGCAATGGCCTTGTTGACGTTGTCACCCATCTTGCCGTCGATGACGCCGGGCGAGATGCCCTCGCGATCGAGGAAGGTCTGGAGCGCGACGATTTCCTGGCGGGAACGGTTGACCGGCGTGGTCACCGGTGTGTGGCGCTCGATCAGGTGCTCCGGCTGCGGAACGGCGGCCGTGGTGCTTTCGCCGGGCATCGGCTGGCCGAGCGGGCCGCTTTCCACCGCACCGGGTGCGGGAACGGAGCCGGTGTAGACATTGTCGTCGGAACCATTGCCGCGATATTCTCGGTAGTCGCGTACGCTGCCATTGTCCTGATAACCGTAATCACGTTGCGGCTCACGATACTGGCCGCCGGGGGCGGGGGGATAATAGGTAGTGTCGCGCTGGCGCGCCTGCTGGCGCCGTTGCTGCTGGTAACCCGATGGCATTTCGGTGGCCAGCAGATTGCCGTACTGGTCGTAGAAGACAGTACGGCCCATCGCGTCGCGGCTGATGACGATATCACCGCGTTCGGGAACGAAATCGAGAACGCGGCCATCCGGCGTCACCAGAACCGGCTGCTCATAACCATAACGCTGCTGCGCACCAGCCTGTAGCGGGGCGAAAACCGACGCAACGGCGACCGTCAGACCCAGAGCTGCGTTAAGAAACTGTTTCACGATTCTGCTATCCCTTACTTCGTTCACCGATAAACACACCGCAATCTTGACCCTATTGTGAAAAAGGTGAATTCGCGGTTAATGCAATCTTAATTTCCGTCACGGTTAGTAGCGTTTCCGTGAGTTATGCGTTTTTACTGCCACAGGGAGGTTGTCTTGCGCTCGTTTCAGGCTGGCAAATCGCCACGCATTTTCCTCGATGAAACCTCCGTTTTCGATATTGGCTCCTGTTTCGTCGACGGCATCGATATCGCGCCCGGCCGCGCCATTCCCGACGATGGCGATGCGCGCATCGACCACTCGCTGGAAGGCTTTCTCTTCACCTGCGGTCCCGATCATATCCGCCACCCCGAGCCGATTGACGGTGACGGAGAGGGGCGTCGATATCCGTTGCATGGGTCTTTCTCCTCACATCCCGCAAAGATAACGGTCTTTGAACTCAACGAGTCCAATGCGCTGGCACGGGCCGAGGTTCCCGTGAACCTTGCCGATGGCGGCACCGCCCTTCTGGAACGGACATGGCGTATCGACGGGGAAAGCGGCGAAGTCAGCCTCGATGACCGGATCGTCAACACGAGTGCGCGGCCGATGCCGGTCTTTCTCATGTACCACATGAATGTCGGCGCACGCCTTTTTGACGACGCCGTTCGCCTTGAAGGTGCGATGCTCGATGACGGTGGCCATGGCTGGCGTTTCGGCGAGGAGCCGGGCACGGTATTCTGCGTGCCCGCCGGCAAGGACGAGTGGGCGTCACTTACGCTTGGTCCGATTGCGGCCATTGGCGGCAGGACGCTGACCGTGCGTTTTCGCACGGAGACGCTGCCCTATCTTCAGATGTGGCGCAACCAGAAGGAGCCGGCCAATGTCCTCGGCATCGAGCCGGTTTCGCATCGCTGGGTCGGGCGCGGGGAGCTGGAGGCTTCCGGCGAGTTCAACATGCTGCAGCCGGGCGAAAGCCGCTCCTATGGGCTGCGCTTTTCCATCCTCTGAATGGCGTACCGAATGAAGACGCCGTATCATTGACGCAGGGGTTTTGACCGCTTACATCGGATGCGGATTTCAGACGGTGGCGAGAGCGTGCCAGCGGCGCGCAGGCGCCGGTTTCAGCGGAGGCATTAAGATGGATATCAGGCGTATAGACGACGAATATTCGGTCACGGGACAGATCAGCGTTGCCGATCTCGACGAGGTGAAGGCACTCGGCTTCAAGTCGATCGTCTGCCATCGCCCGGATGGCGAAGAAGAGGGCCAGCCGCTTTTTGCCGATATTGCCGAGCGTGCCGAACAGCTGGGCCTCACCATCATGCATGTGCCGGTCGGCCGCTATGGCGTCGATGCCGATGCCGTTACCGGCATGGTGGATGCGCTGGACGAATTGCAGCGCCCGATGCTCGGCTATTGCCGTTCCGGCGCCCGCTCAACGGCGATCTACGAAAAGACCCATCACCTGCGCGGCTGATTTTCCGCGCATTCTTCGATTTTCAAATGCCAATCAACAGGAGTTTTCCATGACCATCAAGCGTATCGAGCCCGGCAAGCGCATGAGCGGCGCCGTCGTTCACGGCAACACCGTTTATCTGGCCGGCCAGGTTGGCGAAGGCACGAGCGTTACGGAACAGAGCAAGTCTGCTCTCGCTGAAGTCGACCGCCTGCTGGCCGCTGCCGGTTCGGACAAGTCGAAGATCCTGCAGACGATCATCTATCTCTCCGACATGTCTACCTTCGGCGAAATGAACGCCGTCTGGGAAGGCTGGATCGACCCGGCAAACCCGCCAGCCCGCGCCACCAGCGAAGCAGCGCTTGCGACCCCGGACTACAAGGTTGAGTTCATCGTTACCGCGGCTCTCTGAGCGACGGTTTGATTTGTGACAAAAGGCCGGGTCGCGGAATGCGGCCCGGCCTTTTTTTGATGAAAAAGCCCCATCTGCCCACGGTCGTCATCCTCGGGCTTGCCCCGAGGATCCACACGATACAACGCGGCCGTGGATCCTCGCCTCAAGGGCGAGGATGACGGAAGAGAGGGATTGCGTTTACCAGATTTTCTTTCCGTATGAATCGCTTGTGCCCTTCACTTCAACGGTTGGGCGAGTGCCTTCTCAAGCTGATTCAACGTCTTCACCCTTTCCGCGAACCACAGCCTCGCCAGATCGCTGCTCGATGCGAGGTCGATGCCATCGGGGTCGATGGATGTGATTTTCCAGCGTCCGGTTTTAGCGCCCGCTAGAGTGGCCAGCCGTGATGCCTCGCCCTTGATGGCGTTGAGGCGTGCCGCCTCATCCGATGCCACCGCCATCAGCTGTTCCGCGCCGGAAAGGTCACTGCGCAGATCGGTTGGGGTGATGTTGCTGGCATTGCGGGCCGGGCCGCCATTGATCTGCACACCTTCCGTCCGCAGCCGGTAAAGCCTCGTATCGGGAAGGGAGAGATAAAGTTTCGCTTTGGGGTAGCGGGCAATGTAGCGCGCGATGGCGAGCGGCACTTCATCCGGGCCGATTTGTTCCGCCTTGCCCACCAGTGTCAGCCGCGGCAGCGTCAGCGCGTCACCCTTGCCGAAGGGGGCGAGCGTCAGCGAGATGCGCGCGTCCGCCTCCATGTTGCGGGCATGCAGCGTCAGCCCTGCCGCGAAGAAGAACGGCGTGCCATCCGGTTCGATGCCGATATTGGTGGCGGTCGTATAGGGATAACCACTGACGGGATCGAGGGTCGCAAGCGCTGCCGTGCGGGAAGTGTGCAGCACATCCCGTGCCACGCGCACGGCCTCGAAAGGCGCACCGGCCGAGGGTTCGATTTTCGCGCCGCGCGGGGTGATGACGGGAGGGGCTGCATCCGACATGTCGTTTCCTAAGCTGTAAGTTTCAGTCAGGATTTACACCATGCCGGAGCCGTGTCCATGCGTAATATCAGCTTCCGGTCCTGATCTGCGTCAGGGTACGCGTCGGCGTGATCGCTTCCGCATCCAGCTTCACCTCGATGATGGCCGGCTTGCCGCTGGCCCGCGCCCGTTCGAAGGCGGCGGCGAAGTCTTGCGTTCTTTCCACCGTTTCGCCGTGGCCGCCATAGGCTTTGGCAAAGGCGTTGAAATCCGGATTGACAAGATCGGTGCCGCTGACACGGCCGGGATATTCCCGCTCCTGATGCATACGGATCGTGCCGTAAGTGCCGTTATTGACCAGTACCGTGATGATCGGCAGGCCGTACCGCACGGCGGTGATGAATTCCTGCCCATGCATCATGAAACAGCCGTCGCCGGCAAAGCAGATCACCTCACGCTCGGGGAACAGATGCTTGGCGGCGACCGCCGCCGGCAGGCCGTAACCCATCGAGCCTGATGTCGGGGCCGATTGCGTGTTGAAGCGACGGAAGCGGTGGAAGCGATGGACCCAGGTGGCATAGTTGCCCGCGCCGTTGGTGAAGATCGCATCATCGGGCACATTGGCCTCGATCCAGTCCATGATCGGACCCATCTGCACCGCGCCGGGGCCGGTCTGCGGTGGGGTTGACCAGGCGAGGTAAGCCGAATGCATGCTGGCCGTGCGGTCCGCCCAGGCGGCATTGGCCGAAAGCGTGACGGAGGAAAGGGCGGCGACGAAATCATCGGGCGAGGCGCAGATTGCGAGATCGGGACGATAGACGTGGCCGAGTTCTTCGGCTTCCGGATAAATGTGGACGAGTTTCTGCGACGGGTAAGGAATGTCGAGCAGCGTATAGCCGGAGGAGGGCATTTCCGAGAGGCGGCCGCCGAGCAGCACCACGAGATCGGCTTCCTTGATCTCCTTCGCCAAGGCAGGGTTGATGCCGATGCCGACATCGCCCGCATATGATGGGCTCAAATGATCGAACAGCATCTGGCGGCGGAAGGAACAGCCAACGGGCAGTTTGTTCTTTTCCACAAATGCCTTGAAGCCTGCGACGCTTTCCTCGGACCAGCGCGTGCCGCCGATGATGAAGATGGGCCGCTTGGCCTCGCCCAGCATTTTCGAGAAGGCGGCGATCTGCGACGGACCGGGATGCGCTTCCACAGGCGTATAGGGCTTTGCTTCCGGCGCCTCGACCTCTTCCACCAGCATGTCTTCGGGCAGCGTCAGCACCACGGGGCCGGGGCGGCCGGAGGTGGCGACGGCAAAGGCGCGGGTAACGAATTCCGGAATGCGGCGCGCATCATCGATTTCACCCACCCATTTGGCAAATTCGGTGAAGGCGCGGCGATATTCCACTTCCTGAAACGCCTCGCGCTCGCGGGCCTCGCGCTGCACCTGGCCGATGAACAGGATCATCGGAATGGAATCCTGCCTTGCGATATGCAGCCCGGCCGAGGCGTTGGTCGCGCCCGGGCCGCGGGTCACCATGCAGATGCCGGGTTCGCCGGTCAGCCGACCCCAGGTGTCGGCCATCATGGCGGCGCCGCCTTCCTGGCGGCAGACCACGGTTTCGATGCCGCTTTCATAAAGCGCATCCAGCACGGCCAGATAGCTTTCGCCCGGAACGCAGGAAACGCGGGAGACGCCATTGGCTTTCAGCGCTTCGACGATCAGTTCTCCGCCGGTTCTTTTCATTCCGGTTCCTTTCATGGCGTCGTGGTCCTTTCGATGTTTTCCAGTTCGGCCAGCACCTGTGCCTGATGCTCACCGAGCTTCGGGCTCGGGCGTTCGTAATGCAACGGGGTCTGGGACATGATAATGGGTGTCCGCACGCCGGGGATGACGGTGCCATCCTGTGCCTCGAGATCGACGCGAAGGCCGCGGGCCTTCACCTGTGGGTCGGCGAACATTTCCTCGATGGAATTGATTGGTCCGGCCGGCACGGCATTTTTCTCGCAGGCGGTCAGAAGATCGCGCTTCTGCCATTTCAGCGTCTCGGTGGACACGATCTGTCGCACGTCCTGCTTGTGCGCCACGCGGGCCTTGTTGGTTGCAAAACGCTCGTCATCGGCAATCGCGCCGATGCCAAGAATGTTGCAGAGACGCCGGAACTGGCCGTCATTGCCGACCGCAAGGATGAGAAAACCATCGGCCGTCGGCACCACTTCATAGGGTGAGATGTTCGGGTGGGCGTTGCCGAGCCTCACCGGGGCCTTGCCGGAAATCAGGTAATTCATGTTCTGATTGGCGAGCACGGCCGATTGCACATCGAGAAGCGCCATATCGATATGCTGGCCTTCGCCGGTACGGATGGCGTGGATCAGTGCGGCCTGAATGGCTGACACGGAATAGATGCCGGTGAAGATATCGGCAACCGCCACACCTGCCTTCATCGGCTGGCCGTCGGGCTCGCCGGTGATCGACATGAAACCGGACATGCCCTGCACAATGTAATCGTATCCGGCGAAATCGGCATAGGGCCCGGTCTGGCCGAAGCCGGTGATCGAGCAATAGATCAGCTTCGGATTGAGCGCTCTCAGGCTCTCATAATCGAGGCCGTATTTGGCAAGTCCGCCGCGCTTGAAGTTCTCGATGACGACATCGGCTGTGCGCACGAGCCGACGCACCAGCTCGCAGCCTTCCGGTGTCTTCAGATCGGCGACGATGGAGCGTTTGCCGCGATTGGTGGCGTGATAATAGGCGGCGGAGAGGTTCTCGCCATCCGTACTTTCGACAAAGGGCGGTCCCCATGTGCGGGTGTCGTCGCCACCCTCGGGGTTTTCGACCTTGATGACGTCGGCACCCATATCGGCCAGCACCTGCCCTGCCCAGGGACCGGCCAGAACCCGCGCCAGCTCGATGACGCGAATGCCTGATAGCGGCGGTTTCCTGTTCGGCATGTCGGTCATCGGTCCCCCGGTATTTTGTGTCTGCCGGTTTATAGACCGCTGCTTGCCGCGTCGCATGTGATTTTATCTCATGGACTTATTCCGTTTCGGCAAAGGCCCCTCAATCGCCGACGATGCGGCCGCACCAGGCGGCAAAGTCCGCCGCGACGGCCTGCCAGCCGATCTCGTTCAGCGTCTCGTGCCGCATGCCCCGATAGATCGTATGTTCGACATGGCTGAAACCCGCCTGGCGAAAGCGCTCGGCAAGCCAGACGATTTCCCTGCCATCATTGGTGGCGGCGTCCTGATCACCGCTGACGAGCAGCAGCGGCAGGGTTTTCGGCAGGCGCTCGATGAGTCTTGGCCCGCGATAGGAAAGTTGGAAAACATCCTGCCAGAGAGAGACGCTGGCCTCGAACTGGCAAAGTGGATCCTCCGCATAGGCGTCCACCGCCGCCTTGTCGTGGCTCAGCCAGTCCGCATGGGTGCGTTTTTCCGGCATTCGGGCATTCCATGCGCGGAAGGTTGCCTTCGGCAGAATGGCGCTCGGCACATCCGAGCCTTTCAGCATCTTTTCGAGACGCAGCAGAACCTGCGCGACACGGCCCATGAAGCCGGGATTGAGGTTGGAATTCCAGATGGAGAGACCATCGAAGGCATCCGGGTGGCTGACGGCGGTGTTAAGGGCCACGAGGCCGCCCATGGAATGGCCGAACAGGATTACCGGCAGGCCGGGATGTCTTTCGCCGACCATCCGCCGCATCGCCATGACATCGGCGACGACCTTGCCGGCTCCGTCTTTCCAGGCGAAGCGACCGAGAGGCGCGTCGGCAGCCTTCGTGCGGCCATGGCCGCGGTGATCGTGCGCATAGACTTCGAAACCCTGCTTCGACATGACGTCGGCAAGACGGCGATAACGTCCGGCATGGTCGACAAGGCCATGGCAGATCATCAGCACGCCGCGCGCCGGGGAAAGAAGGGAGGGCTGGTGGCGAAAGGCGATGGATGCGCCGGAGGGGGCCTCCAGCCTTTCAATCCGGCCGAAGGCGAAGTCGTCCGTCGTGTCGTTCGTTATCGCGCCTGCCATAATGTCCCTTGTCATAATCATGGGGTCATAATCGTGCCAGAGGTTGCCCCAAGGTCCTATTTACCCTACATAGCGGCAAATTTCCCGATACGTACTCTTAAAAATCCGATGTGGAGCATTCGCTACAATGGCACGTCAATTCATCTATCACATGGCCGGGCTGAACAAGGCCTATGGCGCGAAGAAGGTTCTGGAGAACGTTCATCTCTCCTTCTACCCCGACGCCAAGATCGGTATCCTCGGCCCTAACGGCGCCGGTAAGTCGACTGTTCTGAAAATCATGGCCGGCCTCGACAAGGAATATACCGGCGAGGCCTGGCTCGCCGAAGGTGCTACGCTCGGTTATCTCGAGCAGGAGCCGAAGCTCGACGAAAACAAGACCGTGATGGAAAACGTCATGGAAGGCGTGGCCAGCAAGACGGCGATCGTCGACCGCTACAACGAATTGATGATGAACTATTCCGACGAAACGGCGGATGAGGGCGCGAAGCTTCAGGACATCATCGACAGCCAGAACCTGTGGGATCTGGAAAACCAGGTTGAAATGGCCATGGACGCCCTGCGTTGCCCGCCCGGCGACTCGGCCGTTACAGGTCTTTCGGGCGGTGAACGCCGCCGTGTGGCGCTCTGCCGTCTGCTGCTGTCGCAGCCGGACCTGCTGCTGCTCGACGAACCGACCAACCACCTCGACGCGGAAACCATCGCCTGGCTTGAAAAGCACCTGCGCGATTATCCCGGCGCCGTGATGATGATCACCCACGACCGCTACTTCCTCGACAACGTCACGGGCTGGATTCTCGAGCTCGACCGTGGCCGCGGCATCCCTTACGAAGGCAACTACTCCGCTTACCTGCAGGCGAAAGCCAAGCGCATGCAGCAGGAAGCCCGTGAAGATGCCTCCCGCCAGAAGGCCATCAGCCGCGAAAGCGAGTGGATCGCCTCCAGCCCCAAGGCCCGCCAGACGAAGTCCAAGGCTCGTATCAAGGCCTATGACGAGCTCGTTGAAGCGGCGGAAAACCGCCGTCCCGGCGATGCGCAGATCGTCATTCCGGTTGCAGAGCGTCTCGGCCGCGTGGTTATCGAGGCCGAGAACCTCACCAAGTCCTATGGCGACCGCGTGCTGATCGAAAACCTTTCCTTCAAGCTGCCGCCCGGCGGCATCGTCGGCGTCATCGGTCCGAACGGTGCGGGTAAGTCCACGCTGTTCAAGATGATCACGGGTCAGGAACAGCCGGATAGCGGTTCGGTCACGGTTGGTGAGACGGTGCAGCTCGGTTATGTCGACCAGAGCCGCGATACGCTGGCGGGTGACAAGACCGTCTGGGAGGAAATCTCCGGCGGCAACGACATCATCAAGCTCGGCAAGTTCGAAGTGAATTCGCGCGCCTATTGCGGCGCCTTCAACTTCAAGGGCGGCGATCAGCAGCAGAAGGTCGGCAACCTCTCGGGTGGTCAGCGTAACCGCGTGCACCTCGCCAAGATGCTGAAGGCCGGCGGCAACGTTCTGCTGCTCGACGAACCGACCAACGACCTTGATACGGAAACGCTGGCAGCGCTCGAAGAAGCGCTGGAAGCCTTCGCCGGCTGCGCCGTTATCATCAGCCACGACCGCATGTTCCTCGACCGTCTGGCAACCCACATCCTTTCTTTCGAGGGTGACAGCCACGTGGAATGGTTCGAAGGCAACTTCGAAGACTACGAAAAGGACAAGGTCCGCCGCCTCGGCCCGGAAAGCATCAAGCCCGGCCGCGTGAGCTACAAGCGCCTGACGCGCTGATCCCTTTTACGCATTCGATCAAAAAAGGCCCGCCCCAAAGCGGGCCTTTTCTCATGCAATAAATGGGACCGAAGGAAAGCGAGCAGCAAAATGCGCTTGCATCCGAAGTCGCATCGACATAAAGATATCTTTATATGTTGATTAGCTTGCGAGGTGCGGCAGACGTGGCGTTCGGTTTGGACAAATTGGTGGATCTCTTGAAGGCGGCCGGAGAGCCGACGCGCTTTCGCTTGCTGGCGCTTCTGGCGGCCGGCGATCTGACAGTCACCGATCTTACCGAAATTCTCGGCCAGTCGCAGCCGCGCATCTCCCGTCATCTCAAGCTCTTGACGGAAGAAGGGCTGATCGAGCGTTATCAGGAAGGGGCCTGGGCGTACTTCCGCTTGCGGCAGGATGGCGAGCCAGCCGTCGTCGTCAGGCAGCTGCTTGGCGCTACATCGCCCTCCGACGCCGTGCTCCAGCGCGATGGCGAGCGCCTTGCTGCCGTCAAGCGGGTGCGGGCGGAGCGGGCGCAGGATTATTTCAGCCGCAATGCATCCGCCTGGGACGAGCTGCGCCGCCTGCATGTGAGCGACGAAGCCGTGGAAGGCGCGCTCTTGAAGCTGGTGGGCACCACGCCCATCGATTCGCTTCTCGATCTCGGCACCGGCACCGGCCGCATCCTCCAGCTTCTGAGCGGCATCTATCGCCGGGCAATCGGCGTGGATGCCAGCCGTGACATGCTGTCGGTGGCGCGCGCCAATCTCGACAAGGCGGGCGTGATCAATGCATCCGTTCGCCATGGCGATATTCTCAACCTGCCGCTGGAGGGCCAGGATTTCGATCTTATCGTCATCCATCAGGTTCTGCATTTTCTCGACCAGCCGGAGATCGCGCTTTCCGAGGCAGCACGCATGCTGCGTCCCGGTGGCCGGCTGATCGTCATCGATCTTGCGCCGCATTCCTTCGAATATCTGCGCGATGAACATGCGCATGTTCGGCTCGGCTTTTCGCATCCATTGATGGAAGAATGGCTGAAAAAGGCCGGGCTTTCTCTGGAGCGCGCCGTCGATCTTCATTCTGAACGAGCGTCCGATGAATCTCTGGACGTGACAATATGGGTTGCCCGCGACCAGCGGCTGCTGATGGCAGACGATGTGGTGCAAGAGGTGGTTTTACTTGGCTCCGGGAGGGCATGATATGTTGAGGTCGGAAACCGCGCGCCGCGATGGCGATATCCGGTTATCTTTCGAATTTTTCCCGCCCAAGAATCCCGAGATGGAAACCCACCTCTGGGAGACGGTTGAAGAGCTGAAAAAATGGAACCCGGATTTCGTCTCCGTCACCTATGGCGCTGGCGGATCCACCAAGGCGCCGACGCTGGATGCGGTGCGTCGGATGATCGGGGACAGCCATCTGCCGACCGCCGCGCATCTGACCTGCGTGGATGCCAGCCGTGACGATGTGCATCAGGTCGTCGAGGAGTTTCGCAATGCCGGCGTTCGCCATTTCGTGGCGCTGCGCGGCGATCCCTCGACCGGCATCGGCACGGCCTACAAGCCGCATCCTGAAGGTTATGAGAACGCTGCCGCATTGGTGAAGGGGCTGCGCGAGATCGGCGATTTCGAGGTCTCCGTTTCCGCCTATCCGGAAAAGCACCCTGAAAGCGCGAGCGAGGCAGTCGATATCGATATGCTGAAGCGCAAGGCGGATAATGGCGCTACCCGTGCGCTGACACAGTTCTTCTTCGATAATGACGTGTTCGAGCGTTATATGGAGCGGGTGACAGCGGCTGGCATCACCATTCCGGTGGTTCCTGGCATCATGCCGATCCAGAACCTCACCCAGCTCAAGCGTTTCGCCGGCCGCTGCGGTACGAGTGTTCCCGGCTTCCTGGATGAGCGTTTCGAAGGCTATGACGATGACATTGAAGGGCGCGCCCGTGTGGCCGCTGAGGTCGCTGCCGAGCAGATCGCCGATCTTCAGCGGCGCGGTGTCAACGAATTCCATCTCTACACCATGAACCGTGCGCCGCTGGTCGATGCGGTGCTTGAAAATCTCGGTCTGGAGCGTCTGCGCCGCAGCGCAGCCTGACTTCACCCAGCAGATTACCGACATGAAAAAAGCGCAGGTCCCGTGGGGCCTGCGCTTTTTAAATTCGTGTCATCTACGGTTCTTAATTGCGTTTGGTCTTCACGTCTCGTCAGATGAAAAGCATCATCGCTACGAACAAAAACGCCAAACCGACTGCCAAGGCATTGAGAGATTTTGTAAGTCCCATGGGTGCCTCCTGTTGTTGACAGGTTCGATAATATGACCGTTTTGTGGCAGTTGAAAAGCGGTTTCTGTGACGCAGTGCAGCACGCTTTGGCCCAGCGTAAAAAGGATACTCGCGTAACAAATTGAAATTAAATGATTATTTTCTTATCACGCAGTGCTTCATATCTTTAAAAAAAGTAAATGACCGGGGTGTTATCCCCAGTCATCCGGTCGAGATTAACGATTTCCGCCTTGATTCCGGCCCATAGATTAAAGGCCTGACAGCGCCGTTAAGATTGCTTAAAGCGCCTGCAGAAGTGCTGCAGACGGCCAGCCATCTGCGGGTATTCCGAGACGCTGCTGTTCCTTCTGGATAGCGACGCGGGTGCCGGAACCGAGAATGCCATCCACCTTGCCGACATTGTGTCCGCGCGCTTCAAGCTTGGTCTGAAGTTCCTTCATGGTCGCGTCATCGAAGCCCGGCTCGGGGTTCCCCTTGTTATAGACGGGGGCGCCCATCAGGCGGGTGGCGAAATAGGCGGCCGAGGTCGTGTAGATGAACGACTGGTTCCATTCCAGATAGATGTTGAAGTTGGGGTAGGTGATGAAGGTCGGTCCCTTGCGGCCCTGCGGCATGATGAGGGCTGCGGGCAGGGAAGCGAAATTCCTGTTGCCGTCGCGCGGCGTCACGCCAAGCGCAAACCAGTCGCCGGCGGTGAGCGAGCCACCGAGGCCGGATTTTTCCCACGGCAGGTTTTCCGGCACGGAGACTTCCTGGATCCAGGGTTCGCCCTTCTTGAAGCCGAGATGCTGGATGAACTTTGCAGCCGTCAGGATCGCATCCGGGCCGCTGCTCTTGACGTTGATATGGCCATCGCCGTCGCCATCTACGCCGAAAGCGATGATATCTTTCGGCAGCATCTGTACCTGGCCGATTTCACCGGCCCATGCGCCAGTATTGGCGGCGGGGTCGAGATCGCCGTGCTGGACCATTTCGATGAGCGCCAGCAATTGCGGCCGGAAGAGTTCCGGGCGGCGGCAATCATGGGAGAGGGTCACCAGCGCGTTGCGGGTGTTGAAATCACCCTGGACGGCGCCGAAATCGGTTTCCATGGCCCAGAAGGCGGCGATGACGCCAGCCGGTACGCCGAATTCATTTTCAGCGCGGGTAAAGGTGGAGGACAGTTCCTGAAGCTTCTTGCGGCCGATATCGAGACGGGCCTGGCTGACGGTACGCTGGGAGAATTCCAGGAAGGTCTGGCGGAAGACGCCCTGGGCGCGGTCACGCGACAGCACCTTGGGGTCGATCTGCGCGCCGGCGAGCGCCTTCTGGATCGCATCGGCTGGAACGCCCTTGGCTGCGGCATCGGCTTTCACGCCCTCAAGAAATGCGCCGAGATCGCCGCCGCAGGCCACCTGCTTGGGATCCTCAGGCGAGGCAACGGGTGGCGTGGCGAAAGCCGAGCTGGAAGACAAAAGGGAGAGAGCGGCGGCAAAAAGGATGCTGCGCGACCGGAACGTGGGCATGGGAATTTCCTCAATAGGTTGTTGGCCCGCTTTACCCATATGTTTGCGACAAAAAAACGGACCGAGCGATCTGACGTTGCAGAACAACGCCGATTTTTCGAAAGTGTTGCTTCTTGGCCGTCTTATTTGGCGGAAGCGATCCATTGACGCCAATTTTTCTCCGTACCGGCAAAGACATTGATGTCCGTTGGGCCGTTGACGCCGGGCACGACGCCGGTTGCCGTATATTGCCAGAAGGCCCATTTCCGGTCCTCGTAAATCTTGGCCGGATGGGCGGCGACGGAGCGCACCCAGAAATGGTAATCCTGGAACTGGCCGACCAGATTGTCGCGGTGGAAGTCGACCGAGGTATAGATGATCGGGCGCTTGCCGTAGTGGGCTTCGATGCGGTCGAGGAAACGCTGCATCTCCGCGCGAACGATGCCAGGTGCCGGGCGCGTCTTGCAGGTGGGCGAGGAGGGGTTCCACTCCACGTCTAGAACCGGGGGCAGGGTGACGGCATCTTTCGGCACGTTGCGAATGAACCAGTCGGCCTGAGCGTCTGCCGTCGAGCAGAAATAATAGAAATGATAGGGCGCGTGCAGAATATCTGCAGCTGCCGCGCTGCGCCAATGGTCGCCGAATTTGGGATCGATGCGGTCTGACCCTTCCGTCGCCTTGATGAAGACGAAGGAAACGCCGGATTTGCGCACGGTACGCCAATCGACATCACCGTTCCACTTGGACACGTCGATGCCGTGCACCTCGTGGCGATGCGGGTTGTTCATGCCGAAATCCTGCGGATCGGTATCGGAAAATTTCGGCTTGGACACGGACGCGGTTTCAAGCAGGTCGTAACTCGTGGACGTGCAGCCGCCGATCAACAGCAAAGCCGACAGTAGTGCCGATAAACGCAGCCGCATTGGAACCCTGAATGAAAGTGTTGCCCATCCCGCAGCCGCAAATGGCGCGCTGCATCTCCCGATTTACCCATAACATGGTAAACAAGCGGTTATGGCAAGGGGTAACCGCTTTTTTCGACCGCGCAAGCCGCTGTATTTGAAGCGATTTGCAGTCATAAGGCTGGGATGACGGCAAGAATTCCCGAGTGGAAAGCCCTGGTCGCAGCACCACACCTGCCTTTGCCGAGACGCCGGAAGCTCTTCGAGGATCAGGCGTCGGCGAGGATGCGACTGATTTTCGGCTGTGTTTCGGTTACCGGGAGCGTGATGACGGCACGCCAGGCATAACCCCGAGCGATCTCTTCGAATTCGAGATTGCCATCAAAGCGGCCGGCCATATTGGCGAGGACGTAGCGAAGATTGGCACGGGGCGTGACGTGAAAACGGGTGAGCCATGCCTGCAGAAGTGTGCGGAACCACTTCGGCAATTGTTCCTGCTGGCCGAAATCGACAATATGCAGGGAGCCGCCGGGCTTGAGCGCGGAAAGGGCCTGTTCGATCGCCTTTTCCCAATCCGGTATCATCGACAGCGCATAGGGGATCATGACGCGGTCGAAACCGTCGGGCTGGCCGAATTCGGCGGCGCGGAAAGCGGTGGCGTCGGCCACACGAAGAATGGGTCGCTCTGCCTTGCCGGCAAAATTCTCGGACGCGGTCAGCAACATTTCGGAGGAGATATCGAGGCCGAACAATCTTGCCTGCGGAAACTTCCGGCTGGCCAGAAGCAGGTTGCGGCCGGTGCCGCAGCCGATTTCAAGCAGCGTGCCGTCTTTCGGCACGTCCAGGCCGGAAATGGTCCTGTCACGGCCGAGAAGGTAATATTTGCGGGTAATATCGTAGATGTGCCGCTGGTGGCGATACATGCGGTCCATCAGGCCCGCATGGGCTTCATCTGCAAGACCCACATTCTCGCCGACGGTTTTCATGCCATAGCCCTCTGATAGATATGGAAGCCACCATAGATGGCTGAGCGATCCATGGCGTTCAGTTCCTGGGAACGCTCCTCGAGATAGACCCACTGGTTGCGGATGTCAGTGGAGAGCCTGCCTTCGATGACGCTCTTTTCGGCGGCGGTGCGGAAGATGACACGCGCACCGGGAGCGGCGGTGCGGCTGATCTGCGACCACAATTCGTTGAGCTGCACATCCGTCATCCAGTCCTGCGCGTCGAGGAGGATATAACGGTCGACGCCGTTTGCCGGCTTCTTGGAAAGAAGCTCGGTATAGGTGGCGTGATGCACGGCGACGCGGGCGGTGTTGTTGCGGATCGTCTCGTAATATTCCGGCTTGAGATAGGCGGGCAGGGCACCCTCGTGCGGCTCGGGATAACGGCGCGCGAAGGCCTGCCAGGCGAAATAATTGTCGCTGAGCGGGAAGTTGCAGGCGAGCTTTTCCAGCCGCTCCTTGAGCACGGAGGCAACCGTGCCGTCGTTCGAAAGGCTTGCCAGTTCGTCATATTGCCGGGGCGGAATGCCAAGGCCGAAAAGCGAGCTTTTGCGCTTCGTCAGCCAGCGTACCACGGGCTTGTCGAATAGCGGCGCGACCTTGCTGTCGAAAAACTGGCGCTGTTCGGCAATCGAGCGGCTCTGGGCCATTTCCGTCAGCTTGACGCCGTGCAGGCGCGCCATGAGGTGGCCGGCGCCGATGAAACGGCCAAGCAGGCCGGTACGGTAGATATTCCTGTCGAAGACCGTGATGCGGCGACGGCCAGACAACGTGCGCTTCGACCAGTAGGCTTTGGTGGTGTCGTCGAGATGCTCGGCGATGAAACGGTCATAACCACGGCTGTTGCTGCGCGTATTGGCGCGGCCGAACTGGCGCACGACGTCCTGATGGGCGGGAAGGTGGCGGAAGGCGGCGAGCTTCAGCTTGTTGAGGGCGATGTGATGCGGGTTCAAATCCACCACATCGATGCTGGCCGGATTGCGGGAGAGATAGGCCAGCATGTTGCAGCCGCCCGAGCCGATGGTGACGATGCGGTGGCCTTCGCCAAGCTCCATCGCTTCCATGTCGATTTCCGGGTCTTCCCAGATCTGCGGATAAACGAGGCCGGAAAACAGGACGCCGAAGAACCGTTCGGAAAGACCGCTTTTCGAGAGTGCCTTGTGCTGGAGCAGCGCGGACTTCAGTTTTGTGTTTTTGCTGAAGCCGGTCTTGGGTGCCGCACTCGTCATATGTTCACCTCTCAGTCGATTGAGAGGCGTCTACAGCCGTGACGCTACAGTTTGATGACAGGGGCTGTGGGCGGAAGCAACGAATCGAAAAGACGCATGAAACGGATCGACTTTGCAGTGCGCTGAGGGTGTTCTCACCGGTCGTGACGTCATCCTCGGGCTTGACCCGAGAATCCATGAGTACGTCGAAATCGTCATCCTCGGGTCAAGTCCGAGGATGACGGACAGGTTTTTCGGCGCTTTTCGCCACCAGTCTCAAGAAACCAGCCTGATCTGGATGGTGTTCCCGATGCAGCCTCGAAGCAATCACTTGCGCAGAACGTGCAGCATGCCCTTGCGCTTGGCGTCGTAGTAATAACCGCGTGCATAAAGACGGACTGCGTTGTCACGGTTGCTATCGGCCACAAGCCATGCGCCACGCAGATATTTGACGGCGTATTTGAGGTTTGTTTCGGCGTCGAACAGGCCGGAGGCGGGGCCATCAAAGCCCATGGAGCGGGCAGTGGCGTGCTTGATCTGCATCAGACCGAAGTGGCCGCCATTATAGGCGCCGGGATTGTACATGCTTTCACGCTGGACAACGCGGTGCACCAGATCTTCCGGCACATTATACATGACCGCATATTTCGAAATCAGCCCACTCAGCTTTTCGCGCCCGGCCGGTGCCGACTTGAGAGGAGCCGTCACGGTTTCATTCTGCCGGATGGCGGCAAGGGCGGCGTTGGTCGGGCCCGCGGCATAGGCGAGAACCGTGCTGTCAGGCTTCGGCAGCGGAATGACCTTGCGCTCGGCCGTCAGTTCGGTGCCGATCGATGGGGTGCCAGGTGGCGGCGGCGCGGGCGGGAAGCTGCCCTTGACGGCAACCACCTGCGGCAGATCGGCGGCGGCGTTGTGGGTGGACGATTGTGCTGCGGCTCCAGCTGTCTCGATCGCGGTTGCTGCCGGCGTTGCGGCATGGGGTGCGAGAGCAGCCGCTGTGGCCGGCGCGGACGTCGTCACGGTCGCCAGCGCCATCTCTGCCGGTTGCTGCATCTGGGCGCTGATCGCCGCTGCTGCTGCGATTTCAGAGGCTGGCGGCAGGGCCACACGGCCACCCTTGACGGCGACGGCGGTAGGAAGCGTTGCAGGTTGCGAAGCGGTGGCGGCGTCTGTCGCCGGTGCGGCCGGCGTTACGCCTGCTGCGGTTTCAGCCGTTGCCGGCTGTGTCGATGCCTGCGCAGGAGCGGCAGTGGGGTTGACTGCCGCAATTTTCGGGCCGTCCGGCCCTTCCTTGGCGGTATATTCGACACTTGTGCATCCAGCCAATGCCAGTGCGAGGCCCACGGTGGAAGACAGAAGAACTGCACTTCTTCCGCGGAATTTGCCCGAATTTCGCATGTTGCCGCCTTCGTTATGCCTGTCTCTCGATACCCCCGCGTCAAGCGAAGCAGGCAGTGTCCCGTCGAGCCTTCATTAACCTATTGTAAGGATAGCGGCAAGCCGGGACGTGGCTCCCCGGCTTTCAGGCGGTTTTTCAGGCCGCGATGCGCCTGTAGCCGGCGCTGACGGCGCGGCCGGAAATGAAGTGGGTGCGGTATTTCGGCCGGATTTTTTTGTTGCCGGACATGCGGCGCACCAGCGAAAGCGTGGAGCTGAAAAACAGCGCCTGCAGGGTGAGAACGGCAAGCGCCACCAGCATGATTGCGGCCTGAGCCGTGGCGAATGTTTCGATGGCATTGCCGGAGGCGGAAACAAACTGCGGTAACAGCGCCAGGAAGAACGCGAAATAGCGCGGGCGCAACGCGGCCATGGCGTAGCAGTCGCGGAAAATGCCGCTCCAGGACTTGCCCGGCAGATTGTCGTTATCCGCATTGGCCGCCTGGGCTGCGGGCGTGGCAAAGGTCCAGAGCAGGAACAGCATGAGCCAGCCAAGGCCGGCCCATTGAACGATCTCCACGAAGGATTGCGGCAAATAGGTGAGCCCGGCCACCGGAATGGCCGAAATCGTCATGGCCGTGACAATACCGAGCGCTCCGCCGCTGACGGAGGCGAAGACCGTTTTCCTGCCGCGAATGCCGGCATAGGAAGCCACGGAGAATACAAGGGGAGAGGGAAGTGCGAACACAACGGCACATGCTGCACAAAAAATCAGCCAGGCCTGTCCAGACATTCTCTTCCTCCTTGCCCTCCCTGTCACCGCATTAATTAGCCTATCGTAAAATTAGGCCGCTGTGAACGGTTGACCGACGTGTTCCATCACTTCGGTAAACCATTTTGCAGAAAGGTCGAAATGCTTTCCGCCCTTGATACGCGGAAACTCGATGGTCCGCAATTTGCCGTTCTGATCTTCGTCATGGCCGGTGACGCCCGAGACCTTGTTGAGCGCGCTTTCGACGGCGAGATCGACCATGCCCTGGATGAGGCGCAGATCGTCGCCATTGGCGGGCGCGGAGCGGGCGAAATAGCCAGACTTCTGCACCATGGAGCGTTCGGCGCCAATGAGGCCGGCAAACTGCTTCTGGAACCAGCCGCCGACATTGATGGTGTCGATCTTCACATGCCCGAAGGCATCGCGCTTGACGGCCTCGCCGGAGGCTTCACGCTCGGCAACGATGGAATCGAGGCCAGCACCTTCGGAAACGAACAGCGTGACATAACCGTGCCTGTCCATGATGGCCTTCAGGCGCTCGGCTTCCGCCTCGATGTCGAAGGCCATTTCCGGCAGGTAGATGCCGTCGATATTCTTCATCTGCGTGTTCATCATCAGGCCTTCGACATATTCATTGCCGCTGGTCTTCTGGATATAGGCGCGCGCGGTCGCGGCCGTCAGCCAGCCGCAGTGACGGCCCATGACTTCGTGGATGACAAAGGTCTTCGGGGCAGCGCTCTGTTCGTTGCTGACATTGTCGAAGAAGGAAGCGCCGACTTCGGCGGCGGTCCAGGCGCCCAGCGACTGCTTGATCGGTACGACGTCATTGTCCACCGTCTTCGGCAGGCCGACGACGGTCAGGTCATAGCCGTTCGCGCCGAGATAGGCGGCAAGGTCGGCGGCCGTCGTGTTGGTGTCATCGCCACCGATGGTGTGGAGAATGGTGATGCCGTCTGCGGCCAGCCGTTCGGCGGCGACGCGCAGCGGGTTGTCACCCTCTTTCACCAGTCCGCGCTTGGCGCAATCGGCGGCATTGGTGAGCTTGACGCGGCTGTTGCCGATCGGCGATCCGCCGTAACGGTGCAGCAGCGGGGCCTTTTCACGCATGTCCTTGGTGATCTCGATGCGGTCACCCAGAAGCACGCCCTGGTAACCGGAGCGATAGGCCACGATGTCGATCTCAGGCGCAATGTCGCTGTAGCGTTCGATCAGGCCGCCAACGGCGGAAGAGAGACAGGGCGCAAGGCCACCCGCGGTCAGCATTGCGACTTTCTGTTTGGCCATCGTGGCTCTCCTTTTGCGTATATTCAAAGACATGTCTGGCAAATGGATGCGACAGCCACGTGTAGGTGTAAAGTGAATTTATCAAGAAAAACGCCGATTTCTCGCGGTTTTTCAGCGGCTTGAGGAAGGAGTCCGAATATAATCGTTTCAATCCGTATCGTCTGTCCCGTGTTCGCGCAGCCTGTGGAAAACTGCAGTCGTGTCGGTTGCCGCGCTCTTGTTCCTGAAGCAAAACTGTCGCAAAGATGAATAAAAGTTAATGCCGCAGCGTTGCCGGGCATATTGCATTCGCGGCAATATCCCGTCATGCTTGCTGCATGATGTTCGATTTCGCCTGTCTGCAAATTTCATCCCTGTGGGAGCGGCTGCTCGGCGCAATCGGCGACGCGGCAGGCGGTGCGCTCGGGCGCGTGGTGGAAGCAATCCGCACGCTGTTCGAGGGAGATCCGGAAACCCGCCGCAAGGTTTCCTTTTCGGTTGCGATCATCGCGCTGTCCGCCAAGATGGCCAAGGCCGATGGTGTCGTCAACGATGCCGAGGTTCGCGCCTTCCGGCAGATTTTCGATTTTCCCGAAGAAGAAGCGAGAAATGTCGCCCGTCTTTATAACCTTGCGCGTCAGGACGTTGCCGGTTTTGAGGCCTATGCCGAGCGTCTTGCCGGTCTTTGCGGTTCCGGCCATGACAATTGCGAGATGCTGGAAAGCGTCATTGACGGTCTGTTCCACATCGCCAAGGCTGACGGGTTGATCCACGAGCGGGAACTGGCTTTCCTCGGCCGTATCGCGGAAATCTTCCATATCACCGAAGATCACTTCGAAACGATCATGGCGCGACACGTTCACATGGATGGGCGCGATCCCTACCGCGTGCTCGGCGTTTCGCCCTCGGACGACTTTCTGGATATTCGCAAGCGTTACCGTTCGCTGGTTGCCGAACACCATCCGGACAAGCTCATCGCACGCGGTGTGCCGATGGAATTGCATGCCGCCGCGAATGAGCGTATGGCGGCTCTCAATGCCGCCTATGCGGCCATCGAGAAAGAACGCCGCGTCGCATGAGTGAATTTCTGCCGGACTTCAAGGGCGCAGCCGTTGCGCCTTCGCCCAACCATGGCGAAAGACAGGGCGTGGCAGGCCCGGATATCATTCTCCTGCATTATACCGGCATGACGACCGCCGATGGCGCGCTTTCGTGGCTCTGCAATCCCGAAAGCCAGGTTTCCAGCCATTACTTCGTCTTCGAGGACGGGCGCGTCATTCAGATGGTTCCTGAAACCCGCCGCGCCTGGCATGCGGGCAAAAGCACCTGGGCGGGCGATGAAGACATCAATTCCCGCTCCATCGGCATCGAAATCGCCAATCAGGGGCATCCCGGCGGCCTGCCGGAATTTCCGGAAAAACAGGTGGCCGCCGTCATCGAATTGTGTCGCGATTGCGGCCAGCGCTGGAATATCGCCCCTGAAAGGGTGCTTGCGCATTCGGATGTGGCCCCTATCCGCAAGGTCGATCCGGGTGAAAAATTCCCGTGGGACATCCTGTCGCAGCACGGTGTCGGCCATTGGGTTGAACCCGCGCCGATACGCGGCGGACGCTTTTTCCAGCGCGGCGACCATGGCCAGCCGGTTGAGGCGTTGCAATCGATGCTTTCCATATACGGATACGGCGTTGAAATAACAGGCGCTTATTGCGAGAAGACGGAGGGTGCGGTCGCTGCCTTCCAGCGGCATTTCCGCCCGGCGCTGGTGGATGGCATAGCGGATTTCTCCACGATTGACACGCTGCATCGACTGATTGCCAGCCTGCCGAAATTTTCGGCCGCTTAAACGCGAATTCTGGAAAATAGTTCCCCGTTTTCGGGGGTGTTCAAGTCGCTTTTTTTGATGTGCCACAGTTAATCCGCATTGAGGAAGTCTAAGAACGGCACTGGACGCGGTGCTGTTCTTCAGGGGAACTTACCGTCAATATCAATCAAGGAGACTGGACTGTGGAAGGTCGTGATCGACTTTCCACGCGCTGGACATTTGTATCGTTTCATTGTTCCGGTTATCCGATCTGGAGACTTTTTCAGCATATGAACAGAGTTTTTGTTGCTGTCGCAGCGGGCGTTGCTATGCTCGTTTCGCAGGCGGGGATTGCTTTTGCCAAAGACGAGGACGTCAAGACCAAGACCGTGACGCTGGAGACCTTCTTCCGCAAACCCGGTTATCCCATTCCGGAAAAGAGTCTGCCTTCGTCGCTCAAGAATGATTATTCCGATCTGATCGTCAAATATGCCAAGCGTTACGGCGTTCCCACCAATCTGGCGCATGCGGTCGTTTCGGTGGAAAGCAAGTTCAATCCCCGGGCCCGCGGCAGCGCAGGCGAGGTCGGGCTGATGCAGATCAAGCCGGCAACGGCGCGCATGATGGGCTTTCGCGGCACGACCAAGGCTCTTTATGATCCCGAGACCAATATTCGCTGGGGCATGCAATATCTGGCGACCGCCCATCAGCTTGGCGGCGGCGAGGTTTGCAGCACGATCCTGCGTTACAATGCCGGCCATGGCGCCACGCGGATGAACCCGGTGTCCAAGCGTTATTGCGGCAAGGTGCAGGCGCTTCTGGCCAGCTGAGGTCTTTGCCAAAGCTCGCCGCAATCTTTCAGATTCGCGCGCCACATGGTTCGTACCTGCGGAAATCGATTCCGGTTCATGCCCGCATGCTGTAGTCAGGAATAAATCTGATACGGAGCATGGCATGCCGGATTTCAAATATATCGTCGTCGGGGCTGGAATGATGGGTGCGGCGGCGGCGCGGCACCTTTCGGCGCAAACGGATGGCGTGGCGCTGATCGGACCGGACGAACCCGCCGATCGCAAAACCCATACCGGCGTGTTTTCAAGCCACTACGATGAAGCGCGCATCACCCGTGGTTTGGACGGCGATCCCGTCTGGGCGGAATTGGCGCAACGCTCCATCCGGCGCTATGCGGAGATCGAGGCAAAAAGCGGCATTCGTTTCTTCACCGAAGCGGGCTGCCTGTTTACCGGAAACGGCAAGGGGCTTGCCGGAGACTATGTGTCGCGCGCGCTTTCCTCAGCGGGCCGTCTTGATCTCGGCGTGGAAACGATCGGCAGCGACGGGCTTGTCGGCCGCTTCCCGATGTTTTCCCTGCCTGCCGATCACAACGGTTATTTCGAGGCGCGCAATGCCGGGCACGTCAATCCACGCGCCCTGGTGAAGGCGCAATGCACCGTTGCCGCGGCGCAGGGCGCGCGGCTGGTGCGCGAGACGGCGGCGCATATTCGCGATACCTCCAACGGTGTGGAGGTTTCGACCCGGGAAGGGGCCGTGCACACAGCTGAAAAGGTCATCGTCGCAGCGGGCGGTTTCACCAACATGGCCGATCTTCTGCCGTCGCCGGTCGATATGGCGGCGACGGGCCGCACCATTGCCTTTTTCGAGCTTGATGACGCAAGGCAGGCTCTTTTCAGCGCCATGCCCTCGACCATCGTGCTGGCGGAGACTGAGGACGATATCGTCTATATTCTTCCGCCCGTGCGTTACCCCGACGGCAAGGTCTATCTTAAGATCGGCGGCGAAAGCGAAAAGGGCAGACTCGAAACGCTTGCCGAGGCTATCGACTGGTTCCATTCGGACGGCACACCCGGCGAGGTCGAGTTCCTGAAAAAGCGGGCGCTGTCGTTGATGCCGGAACTTGCGGGTTGCCCGGTGACATCGGGCTCCTGCGTCGCCTCCATCACCCGCAGCGGCTATCCCTATATCGGCTATACGCAATCCTCCAATATTGCGGTGCTGACCGGCGGCAATTTCGTTTCCGCCAAATCGTCGGACGAGATCGGACGGCTGGGTGCGGTGCTGCTTCTGGACGGCCAGCTGACCGAGAATGATTTTGCCGCCGAAATGTCGCCGGTTTTTATCTGACATCCTTCTGTGGAGCCGCTACAAGGTTGCGACTGAACAGAGCGGATGAAGAGGGCGGCATGTCGGGGCATTTCAAATATATCGTCGTCGGTCGCGGCATGATGGGTGCCGCCGCCGCCCGTCATCTGGCGGAAAAGGTGGATGGTGTCGCGCTGATCGGCCCCGGTGAGCCTGCCGACATCAAATCGCATCAGGGCGTTTTCGCCAGCCACTACGACGAAGCGCGTATTACCCGCACCATCGACAGCGATGCCGATTGGGCCCTGCTCGCCAATCGCTCGATTGCACGCTACGCCGATATAACGGCAAGGAGCGGAGTGGAGTTTTACGCGCCTGTCGGCTGCCTGATCGTCGGGCCGGAACGGGGAGGCGACAATCCCTTTATCGACAATGTCCTCAAGGCTGCGGAACGGCTTGGCGTCTCCACGGAGCTCATGAATGACGAGAGCCTGAGAAATGACTTTCCCTATTTCTCCTTCGAGCCGGGCAGCGAGGGCGTGTTCGAAAAGGACAATGCGGGTTACGTCAATCCGCGCGCGCTGGTGAAGGCGCAGAGCATTCTGGCGAACAAAGCCGGTGTCACGCTCATCGACGATATCGTCGTATCGACGCGGGAAGAGGCTGGCAGGGCAATAGTGGAGACGGCCTCGGGTGCGGTCTACGCGGCGGACCGGGTGCTGGTCGCGGCTGGCGGTTTTTCGATCACGAAGGATCTTCTGCCGCAGCCGGTTGCTCTCAATGTGTATGCGCGCACTGTCGCTTTCTTCGAGATCGATGAAGCGGATCTGGAGCAATATGCGGGCATGCCGTCGCTGATCTATGAGCCTCACGACACGACGAAACATATCTATCTGCTGCCGCCCGTGCGGTATCCCGACGGCAAGTTCTACCTGAAGATCGGCGGCGATCCCGACGACAAGCTCGTCGGCAGCGATCCCGAGATCCGCGCATGGTTCCGCTCCGGCGGGCGCGAAAGCGCGCGTGACCATCTCTCGGACATCGTCGCGACTTTGGTGCCGTCCATCGACCGCTCGCGCATTTCTATGGCTGCCTGCGTGGTTTCCAAAACGCCGGGCGGTTATCCGGCCATCGGCTTTACGACGTCACCGCGCATTGCGGTTCTGACCGGTGGCAACGGCACGGCGGCCAAGAGTTCCGACGAGATCGGGCGGCTGGGTGCCGCGCTGCTGCTTGATGGAGAAATTGGCGACGAAGCCTATGCCACGGATTTCAAACCGGCATTTCTTTGATCCTTGCCTGCGCTTTTCGGTGGCTTTCGCCCCGGAACATGGTTATGCAGCCCAAGCCAGTTGGCCGGGCAGCCGCGCTTTACCAATGTCGAAAGACGGTAAGGTGAGGAAAGTCCGGGCTCCACGGAAATACGGTGCCGGATAACGTCCGGCGGGGGCGACCCCAGGGAAAGTGCCACAGAGAGCAAACCGCCATGCTTTGCATGGTAAGGGTGAAAGGGTGGGGTAAGAGCCCACCGCGCCGCTGGTGACAGTGGCGGCAAGGTAAACCCCACCGGGAGCAAGACCGAATAGGGATGACATGGAACGGGCGAAAGCCCGTTTACAGCCGGTTTCCGGGCCCGTCATCCGGGTGGGTTGCGAGAGGCGGCATGCAAATGCCGTCCCAGATGAATGGCTGCCACGTTCCGGGTCAAACCGGGGCCATACAGAACCCGGCTTACAGGCCAACTGGCGAATTTTCCTTCCGATCCGTAGGCGGGTGCCACGGTATCGTGCAATCATTTCATTGTTTTAAAACAGAAAAACCGCAGTCTCACCGTGCCTTCCCGTGCGGTGAAAAAGCATCATGCTGTGTGAAGTAAACCATTCGTTAAACTTAACGGCTTATGAATTTCCGATGCGAAGTCGGCATCGTGCGGGCTTCTCCCATTGACGCCCATAGTGTCCCATGGTATCCCAAATGCACACCATATTGGGTCGTGTTTTTGACCCGCAATCGCTGAAACGAGTGAGGAGCCTGCGAGGGGCTGCTGCAGGGCATGTCGCCCTGGCGCTTGGCGATGTGTCGTGCGTACCGGTGTTGTCTGCAGGGCGGATGTTTCGCTTTGCAGAGTGCGGTTTTGGCGAGTTGAGTAATGGACCGCTTTTTATCGAACGTGACGAACAGGATCGACGCCAAGGGGCGCGTTTCGGTTCCGTCTCCGTTTCGTTCGGTGCTGGCCAGGCGCGGCATTCAGGAGCTTTATTGCCTTCAGGATTTCGCGTTTCCGGCAATCAGCGTCGGCGGTCCGGATTTGCTGGAGCGCTACGAGCGGCAGATAGCGTCCATGGATGCCTTCTCGCCGGAGGCGAACGCAATGTCGCTGCTGGTTCACGGCGGCGGCGTTTTCATGAAGCTCGACCAGGAAGGTCGGTTGATGGTGACGGATTTCGTGCGGGAATTTACCGGCATATCCACCGACGTCACCTTCGTTGGACGGGCGGATCATTTTCAGCTTTGGCAACCGAATGCGTTTTTGGCGGCGCAGGCGGAAGCAAGAGCGGGGCGCGGTTTTTCGGCTGCTCGCCCCGCATAGGACGGGGACACGGGATGGCGGCGAATTCTGGCGGACGATCTTCTGATGCCGGTGGCGGACCTCAACGCCACATCCCGGTTCTTCTTCGCGAAGTGATCGCCGCGCTTGAGCCCGCATCCGGAAAGATCATTCTTGACGGCACCTTCGGGGCCGGCGGCTATACCCAGGCCATTCTTGACCAGGGCGCGAGCGTGATCGCGCTTGACCGCGATCCGACAGCGATTGCCGGCGGTCAGGCCATGGTGGCCGCCAATGGCGGCAGGCTTTCGCTTATTCAGTCGCAATTTTCCGATCTGGCCAAACACGCGCCGCAAGGTGGCCTTGACGGTGTTGTTCTCGATATTGGCGTCTCCTCCATGCAGATCGACGAGGCCGAACGCGGTTTTTCCTTCCAGAAGAACGGCCCTCTCGACATGCGTATGTCGAGTTCGGGCGTTTCGGCGGCGGATGTCGTCAATCGCGCCAAGGTCGGCGATCTCATCCGCATCTTCGGCTTTCTCGGTGAGGAAAAACAGCCGGGCCGCATCGCCCGCGCCATCGAGAAGAAAAGGGCGGAAGAGCCTTTCCGCACCACGCGCGATCTGGCAGGCCTGATCGAGATCGTCACGCCGCGCAAGGCGAAGGACAAGATCCATCCCGCAACCCGCGTGTTTCAGGCCCTTCGCGTTTTCGTCAATGACGAACTGGGTGAGCTGGCGCAGGCCCTGTTCGCTGCCGAGCAGGCCTTGAAACCCGGCGGCCGGCTTGTCGTCGTCACGTTCCATTCGCTCGAAGACCGTATCGTCAAGAAATTTTTCGCCGATCGGTCGGGTAAAGCCGCCGGTTCCCGGCACCTGCCGATGGTGGAAGACAGGCCCGCCATTTTCGACACTATCGGCAAGCCGATGATCGCTGCCAGTGACGAGGAGGCGGACCTCAATCCGCGTGCCCGTTCAGCCAAGCTGCGCGCCGGTCTGCGGACCTCAGCGCCGGCGCGTGCTGCGGATTTTTCGATTTTCGAGCTTCCTGATCTCGCCAGCCTTGAAAAGATGGGAGGCTGATATGCTGCGTACATTCGATATCGTCTTGGTGGGGGTCATGGTCGCGGCGGCTGTCGTGACCTATTCGATCAAGCACAAGGCCGATCTGAAGCTGGAAGAGGTCCGCAAGCTCGAGGCTGAAATCAAGCTCGAGAAGGACACGATCGATCTTCTGCGGGCCGACTGGGCGCTGCTGACGCAGCCCAACCGCCTCCATCGTCTCGTCAATGCCTATCAGAATGAGCTCGGCCTTTCGCCGACGATGCCCACGCAACTGGCGCAGCCGCGCGAGCTTCCGATGCTGCGGTCGCAGTTGCCGCAGCCGCCCGAGCCGGAAGGCATGAGCGTGGAGGACGTCATCGCTGCGGCTGTCAACGGGTCGAAGCCGGGCGCCACGCTTGGTGGAGCATCCAAGCCGAAATCGCCGCCGGCCGGCCAGATCGCCGCCAATGGTGCGCCGATACCGACACCCAGGGCGCGTGTTTCCCGTCCCCCAGCGGCTCCAGCCGTCTCCGCCGTCGCGGGCGATGAAGCCGACGATATGGATGACACGATAACAGGATCGGTGAACCGCTGATGTCTTTTCTCTCCCGTGTCATGGTTTTGAAGAGCAAGGCTCACTTTTCCGCCAGCACCACCGGTGTCTATACGGATCATGCCGCCTTTGAGGGCGCGCGCAAGAAAAGGGCGGCCCAGGCGAAAAGCCGGGTCGGCCTCATCATCTTCGGTTTCGTCGCCTTTTATGGCGTCGTCGGCGGGCGTCTCGTACAATATGGCATGGCTGAACAGGAAACGGTTTCGAGCATCGCGCCCGCAGACCGGCTGATGGCATCGCGCCCGGACCTTCTCGACCGTAACGGCGAGGTTCTGGCCACCGATATTCGCACCGTTTCGCTGTTTGCTGAGCCGCATCGCATCGTTGATATTGACGAAGCCATCGAAAAACTGCGCACCGTGCTGCCCGACCTCGATCAGCGCGCCACCTATCAGAAGCTTTCCTCCAATTCGCGCTTCCAGTGGCTGCGCCGCCAGCTGACACCGAAACAGCAGAGCCAGATTCTGGCGCTTGGCATTCCCGGCGTCGGTTTCCGCCCGGAAAAGCGGCGCTTTTATCCCGGTGGGCCGACAGCGGCCCATATTGTCGGTCACGTCAACATCGACAATCGCGGCGTTGCCGGCATGGAGCGTTACGTCGACAGTCAGGGGCTTGCCGATCTCACGGCGCTGGGCATGACCAGCGACCAGCCGCTTGAGCCGGTGAAGCTTTCGATCGATCTGCGTGTGCAGTCCATCGTGCGCGAAGTCGTGACCTCAGCGATCGCCAAATTCCAGGCGATCGGCGCCGGCGCCGTGGTGATGGATGTGCATACCGGTGAAATTCTCGCCATGGCCTCGGTTCCGGATTACGATCCGAACAATCCGGCCGAGGGTGCGAAAGAGGGCTGGCTCAACCGCATGTCGAACGGCACGTTCGAAATGGGCTCCACCTTCAAGTCCTTCACAATTGCCATGGGCCTCGATTCGGGCCGCGTGCGTCTGAGCGACAGTTTCGATGCCCGTTATCCGATCCGGATCGGCGGTTTCACCATCAAGGATTTCCACGGCAAGAACCGCGTTCTGTCGGTGCCGGAAATCTTCCAGTATTCGTCCAACATCGGTACCGCCAAGATCGCCGATACGGTAGGCACCGAAGGCCACAAGGAGTTTCTGACGAAGCTCGGGCTTCTGACCCGCATGCAGACGGAACTGCCCGAAGTTGCACTACCGTCGCAGCCGCGCGAATGGAAGAAGATCAACTCCATCACCATTTCCTTCGGTCACGGCGTTTCGACGACACCGCTGCAGACGGCGGTTGCCGGTGCGGCGCTTGTCAATGGCGGCAAGCTGATCGAGCCGACCTTCCTGCCACGCACCCGCGAGCAGGCGGATCTGGTGGCCAAGCAGGTTCTGAAGCCCACCACAAGTAAGGATATGCGCTTCCTGTTCGAATGGAACGGGGTCAATGGCTCCGGCCGTAATGCGCGTGTCGATGGTTTCAACGTCGGCGGCAAGACCGGCACGGCGGACAAGGTCGTCAACGGCCGTTATGTGCGTGACAAGAACTTCAACGCCTTCCTGTCGGCCTTCCCGATCGACGACCCGCAATATGTGGTGCTGACCTTCATTGACGAACCGAAGACGGACAAGGGTAATGGTGCGGCTCTTGCTGGTACGTCTGCGGCGCCGATGGTGCACGATATCATCACCCGCACGGCGGCGGTGCTGGGCGTGAAGCCGAAGTTCGGCAAGGATGGCTCGGCCTTGCTCGTGTCTTATTGATTGTTAGAGCTTATGATGTTCCGGCGATTCGCGCCGGGGGGACAAGACGGACACAGTCGATGAATTTGCGAGATATATCCGGAAACGCGTTTCCGGAATTGAATGAATTGCTCCTGTCTGAGATCGGGGCGATCGAAATCGGGGGGATAACCGCAGACAGCCGCAGGGCGCAGCCCGGCAGCCTGTTCGTGGCGGTTGCGGGAACCAAGGCGGATGGCGCAGCCTATGTGGAGGACGCGGTTGCCAGGGGTGCGGTTGCCGTGGTTTCCGGACATGCGGTGGACGCCGATGTGCCGGTGCTTTCGGTTACTGACCCGCGCCTTTATCTCTCCCTTGCCGCTTCCCGTTTTTACGGAAAACAGCCCGAGACCATGGTTGCCGTTACCGGCACGGCGGGAAAGACCTCCGTTGCCTCCTTCGTACGGCAAATCTGGGCTTTCGCGGGCCATGCCGCAGCACAGATCGGCACGACGGGCGTGATTGCACCCGGCCGCGAAGATTATGGCGCACTGACGACACCCGATCCGGTAACGCTGCATGCGCTTCTGGCCGAGCTTGCGGCCGAAGGCGTGACCCATGCGGCCATGGAGGCTTCGAGCCACGGCCTCGATCAGCGCCGCCTCGACGGCGTGAAGCTTGCAGCGGCCGGTTTCACCAATCTCGGCCGCGACCACATGGATTATCATCCGACCGTCGAGGACTATATGGCCGCGAAGATGCGGCTGTTCGACACGCTGATGGAAAAGGGTGCGCCGGCTGTGATTTTTGCCGACGACCCGTGGTCGTATAAGGCCATCCGCGCTGCCGCAGATGCTGGCCTCAATGTGCGCACCGTTGGCCGCAAGGGCGACTATCTGACGCTGAAGCGGGTGGAGCATTTCCGTCACAGGCAGATGATCGAAGTGCATCATGACGGCGTGATCCACGAAGTCGACATTCCGCTCGCCGGCGATTTTCAGGTGGCCAATGCCCTGGTTGCCGCCGGTCTTGCCATGTCCACCGGCGTTCCCGCTGCCACAGCAATGAAGGCGCTCGAAAAGCTGATCGGCGCTGCCGGCCGTCTGGAGCTTGTCGGCCAGACGAAAAACGGCGCGCTTGCCTATGTCGACTATGCCCATAAGCCGGATGCACTGGAAAATGTGCTCACCTCGGTCAGGCCTTTCACCTCCGGCCGCATCATCACCGTGTTCGGTTGCGGCGGCGACCGTGACAAGGGCAAACGCCCGATCATGGGCGAGGTGGCGACGCGCCTTTCCGACATCGTCATCGTCACCGACGACAATCCGCGCTCGGAAGATGCCGCAACGATCCGTTCCGAGGTGATAGTGGCGGCACCGGGTGCATTGGAGATCGGCGACAGGGCAGAGGCGATCCGCCATGCGGTATCGCTGCTTTCCAACGGCGATACGCTCATCGTCGCGGGCAAGGGGCATGAAGAGGGGCAGATCGTCGGTTCCGTGACGCTGCCGTTTTCCGATCATGAACAGGTGCGCGCGGCACTCGCAGGGCTGGAAGGATTGAAGATTTGAGCTGGTTATGGACAGTCGCCGACATGATCGCCATTACGGCAGGACGCCCCGTGGGCAACCTGTCGACCGGAATCACCGGCATTTCCATCGACAGCCGGACTGTCAAAGCCGGCGAGGCCTTTTTCGCCATCAAGGGCGACCGGGTCGACGGCCATGACTATGCGAGTTTTGCCGTCGCGAACGGGGCCAGTCTTCTGGTCGTGGCTGAAGGCAAGCTGCCGGCTCTTGGCCGCCTGACCGTTCCGATGATCGTCGTGGAAGATGTTCTGGCCGCACTCGGCAAACTTGCCATCGCCGCACGCGAGAGAACGTCGGCCCGGATCATCGCGGTCACGGGGTCGGTCGGCAAGACGACGACGAAGGAAATGTTGCGGCAGGCTTTGGCCCCTTCGGGCCGGGTGCATGCGGCGGTTGCCTCCTTCAACAACCATTGGGGTGTGCCGTTGACGCTGGCGCGCATGCCAGCCGACACCGAATTCGGCGTGTTCGAAATCGGCATGAACCATTCCGGCGAAATTCGCCCGCTGGTCAAGATGGTGCGGCCGCATGTGGCGATCATCACGACGATCGCACCGGCCCATCTCGGCAATTTCAAGAATATTGAAGAGATCGCGAGCGCCAAGGCGGAGATATTCGAAGGACTGGAGGAGGGCGGTTCGGTCATCCTCAACCGTGACAATGCCCAGTTCGAGCAGCTTGAAGAGGCGGCGCAGGAGCAGGGTATAGAGCACATCCTGACCTTCGGGCAGCACGCCAAGGCCGATTTCCGGCTTGCCGATTTCGAGAGCACGCCGACAGGGTCGACCATCTGGGCGATCCTGAACGGCGAGACCAGCGAATTGCATCTCAACGTTCCCGGCCGCCACATTGCCGACAACGCCATGGCGGTGCTCGGTGCGGTTGCCATCACCGGCGCCAATCTCGACCGGGCCTTCGAGGCGCTTGGAACGCTCGAGGCGGTGAAAGGACGCGGCCAGCGTCACCGCCTGACGATTGAAAGCGGATCTTTCCTGCTGATCGATGAAAGCTACAACGCCAACCCGGCCTCCATGCGCGCGGCGATTGCCGTGCTGGCGGAAACGGAAACGCAGGGCCACGGCCGGCGCGTTGCCGTTCTTGGCGACATGCTTGAGATGGGCGAATTTTCCGCGCAGCTGCATGAAGAGCTGGCCGGGCCGCTGCTTGCGGCCGGCATCGAGCATGTCTGGCTGGCGGGGGAGGCGATGGCGGCGCTGCGCGATGCGCTGCCGGACAGTGTCACCGTCATCTGGTTCCCGACGACGGCGGAACTCACCGATTTTGCCCTGCAATGGGTGCAACCGGGAGACGCGCTGATGGTAAAATCGTCACTTGGCCTCGGTTTCGGCAAGATTGTCGCCGCCCTGCTTGACAAGTATCCGGCATTCCCCGAGACGGAACGCCAAGTCTGAAATAGCCTTTTGAAAGGGCAATTATGCTGATCTGGCTCGTCGAACTGTCGGATAAAGTTCAAGTCTTCAACCTCTTCCGCTACATCACCTTCCGGGCGGGTGCGGCGATGTTCACCTCTGCGTTGATCGTTTTCCTGTTTGGACCGGCGATCATCAACTCGTTGCGCGTGCGCCAGGGCAAGGGCCAGCCGATCCGCGCCGACGGGCCGCAGACCCATTTCAAGAAGGCCGGCACGCCGACCATGGGTGGCCTCATGATCCTTGCCGGCATTCTCGGCGGCTCGCTGCTGTGGGGTGACCTGTCGAACGTCTATGTCGTTGCCGTGCTGATGGTGACACTCGGTTTCGGAGCCATCGGCTTTTACGATGATTACCTGAAGGTAACGAAGCAGAGCGACAAGGGCTTTTCCGGCAAGGCGCGTCTTGGCATCGAATTCCTGATCGCGGCGATTGCCGTGTTCTTCATGATGAAGATGGCGCTCGCTTCCGCGCCGCATGGCGGCACGCTCGGCAGCTCCATCGCGTTTCCGTTCTTCAAGGAATTCGTGATCAATCTCGGTTATTTCTTTGTGCTCTTCGGTGCTTTTGTCATCGTTGGCGCGGGTAATGCCGTGAACCTGACGGATGGTCTCGATGGTCTCGCCATCGTGCCCGTTATGATCGCGGCTGCTACCTTCGGGGTGATCGCCTATCTTGCCGGTAACGCGGTTTTCGCCAATTACCTGCAGATCAACTTCGTGCCCGGTACGGGTGAACTCGCCGTCATTGTCGGCGCGGTCATTGGCGCGGGCCTCGGCTTCCTGTGGTTCAACGCGCCGCCCGCCGCCATCTTCATGGGCGATACGGGTTCGCTGGCGCTTGGCGGCCTCATCGGCTCCATCGCTGTCGCCACCAAGCACGAGATCGTCATGGTCATCGTCGGCGGTCTCTTCGTCATGGAAACGCTGTCGGTCATCATCCAGGTCTTCTGGTTCAAGCGCACCGGCAGGCGTGTGTTCCTGATGGCGCCGATCCACCACCATTTCGAGAAAAAGGGCTGGACGGAAAGCCAGGTGGTGATCCGTTTCTGGATCATCTCCGTTGGCCTCGCGCTGCTCGGCCTCGCCACCCTGAAGCTGAGGTGAGCGATGATCCCGGTCACGTCGTTCAGAGGTAAGAAGGTCGCGCTTTTCGGGCTTGGCGGTTCGGGTCTCGTCACCGCCCGCGCACTGGTCGCGGGTGGGGCGGAGGTTGTCGCCTTCGACGACAATCCCGATAGCGTCGCCAAGGCTGAAGCCGAAGGCATTACGACGGCGGACCTGCGGACGATAGACTGGCCCTCCTTTTCCTCCTTCGTGCTGGCGCCCGGCGTGCCCTTGACGCATCCGAAACCGCACTGGTCGGTGGATCTTGCGAAGGCAGCGGGTGTCGAGATCATCGGCGATATCGAGCTTTTCATCCGTGAGCGCCGTGCTCATGCGCCGGATTGCCCTTTCATCGCCATTACCGGCACCAACGGCAAGTCCACGACGACGGCGCTGATCGCGCATATTCTCAAGGCATCCGGCCGCGATACGCAGCTGGGCGGCAATATCGGAACGGCGGTGCTGAGCCTCGATCCGCCGAAGGCGCAACGTTTCTACGTGGTCGAGTGCTCGTCCTACCAGATCGATCTCGCGCCGACGATCAATCCGACCGCCGGAATTCTTCTTAACCTGACGCCCGATCATCTCGACCGGCATGGCACGATGCAACATTATGCCGACGTCAAGGAGAGGCTGGTGGCGGGCAGCGGCACGGCAATTGTCGGTGTCGATGACAGCCATTCGACATTGATCGCCGACCGTATCGAGCGTGCCGGCGTGAAGGTGGAGCGCATTTCCAAGCGCAACGTCGTTTCCGAAGGTCTTTATGCCGAAGGCAGCCGTATCCTGCGGGCGCATGGCGGTAAGTCCTCGCTGTTGGTCGATCTCGATGGCATCCAGACGCTTCGCGGCAGCCACAATGCCCAGAACGCGGCGGCGGCAATCGCCGCCTGCCTTGCGGTCGGTGTTTCCGAAGATGACATTCGGGCCGGGCTCAAATCTTTCCCCGGCCTCAAGCATCGCATGCAGCCCGTCGGACGGCGTGGCAACGTCACCTTCGTCAACGACAGCAAGGCCACCAATGCCGATGCTGCTGCACCGGCGCTTTCAAGCTTCGACCGCATCTACTGGATCGCCGGCGGCCTGCCAAAAGCGGGCGGCATCACCAGCCTTTCGCCGCTCTTTTCGCGCATCGCCAAAGCCTATCTGATCGGCGAAGCGGCAGCCGAATTTGCGGCGACGCTGGGCGAGGCCGTGCCTTATGAAATATCCGGTACGCTGGACAAAGCCATCCAGCATGCGGCCGCGGATGCGGAAAAAGATGCGACGGCCGGCAATATCGTGATGTTATCCCCGGCTTGCGCAAGCTTCGATCAATATAAGAACTTTGAAATCAGAGGTGATTCGTTCGTCGCGCAGGTTGCGGCGCTCGATGGCGTGACGATGCTGGTTGACTCTGGAAAAGGGGGCTGAAGGCCATGGTAAGCCGAGTTGATCGCGGTCCGGTCGCGGAATGGTTCTGGACCATCGACCGTTTCTTTCTGGCGGCGTTCATCGCATTGATGGGCATCGGACTGATGCTGTCCTTTGCGGCGTCACCGGCGGTTGCCGAGCGTATCGGTCTCAACAGCTTCTTCTTCGTCGAGCGTCAGGCGATGTTCATGGTGCCGTCGCTGGCGATCATGGTCGGCCTGTCCTTCCTGTCGCCGCGTCAGGTGCGGCGCGTGGCGGTCATCATGCTGATTGCTTCGCTGCTGATGATGATCTTCGCGCTATTCTTCGGCATCGAGGTCAAGGGTGCGCGGCGCTGGATTTCCATCGGGACCTTTTCCATCCAGCCATCGGAATTCATGAAGCCGGCCTTCGTGATCGTCTGCGCATGGCTTTTCGCCGAACGGGCGCGTCATCCTGAAATTCCCGGCAATCTCTTCGCCATCATCACCTTCGGTATCGTGGCCGCACTGCTCATCGCCCAGCCGGACTTTGGTCAGACGATCCTCACCTCCGTGGTCTGGGGCGGCATGTTCTTCATGGCCGGCGTGCCGTGGTTCTGGATCATCATGCTCGGCGGTCTCGGCGTCGGCGGCATCATCTCCGCCTATCTGCTGCTGCCGCACGTTGCCGGGCGTATCGACCGTTTCTGGACGGGCGAAGGCGATACGTTCCAGGTGGATACGGCGCGCGAGGCGATCATTCGCGGCGACTGGTTTGGTCGGGGACCGGGCGAGGGTATCGTCAAGCGTATCATTCCCGACAGCCATACCGACTTCATCTTCTCGGTGGCGGCGGAAGAATTCGGCATCGTCTTCTGCATGTTCCTGGTGGCGATCTTCGCCTTCATCGTGCTGCGCGGCCTTTCGCACGCCTTCAAGGAAAAGGACGACTTCTGCCGCTTTGCCGTGGCCGGCCTCGTTTTGCAGATCGGCATGCAGTCGATGATCAATATCGGCGTCAATCTGGAACTGATGCCCGCCAAGGGTATGACGCTGCCGCTGATTTCCTATGGCGGTTCGTCGATGATGGCGATCTGCGTGACCGCCGGCTTCCTTTTGGCGCTGACACGCCACAGACCCGAAAAGCGGGCGCAGGAGCGGAGTTTCTTCCGCGTCGGTTCCGGCGTTCCCGCGGAGTAAAGTATCATGAGCAAGGGTATTGTTCTTCTTGCCGCCGGGGGAACCGGCGGCCATGTCTTTCCAGCCGAGGCCCTGGCGCATACGCTGAAGGAGCGCGGTTATCAGGTGCATCTCGTCACCGACAGCCGCGCCGAGCGTTATGCCGGCAAGTTCCCGGCGGATGAAATTCATGTGGTGCCGTCTGCCACGATCGGTTCGAAGAACCCGATTTCCGTGGCGCGTTCGCTGTGGAAACTATGGACAGGGCTGCGTTCAGCCCGCCGGCTGGTCACGAAGCTGAAGCCGGTTGCGGTTGTCGGCTTCGGTGGTTATCCCACCGTGCCGCCGCTTCTGGCATCGACCGGGCTTGGCGTGCCGTCGATCATTCACGAGCAGAATGCGGTTATGGGCCGCGCCAACAAGGCGCTGGCCGGCCGGGTGAAAGCAATCGCCGGCGGTTTCCTGCCGCCCGCCAACGGCCAATATTCCGACAAGACGGTGGCCACCGGCAATCCCGTTCGCCCGGCGGTGCTGGCTGCGTCGGAGATACCCTATACGCCCTCGCAGACGGATGAACCGTTCCAGCTCGTCGTTTTCGGCGGCAGCCAGGGCGCGCAATTCTTTTCCAGCGCCGTGCCGGCAGCGATCTGCCTGTTGAAGAACGAGCAACGCAAGCGCATCGTCGTCACTCAGCAGGCTCGCCCCGAAGACAAGGACAGCGTGATCGCCTCCTATCAGAAGCTCGGCGTGAAAGCGGATGTTTCGCCCTTCTTCGGCGATATGGCCTCACGTATTGGCGAGGCCGATCTGGTCATCAGCCGTTCCGGCGCTTCGACGGTGTCGGAACTGTCAGTGATCGGCCGTCCGTCGATCCTTGTGCCCTATCCGCATGCGCTCGATCACGATCAGGCCGCCAATGCCGCAGCGCTTTCAGCAGCGGGCGGCGCAAGCGTCATCAAGCAGGCCGAACTATCGCCGCAGAAGCTTTCCAGCCTTCTGTCCTCGGCGCTTTCCGAGCCTGACCGTTTGAGCGCGACGGCGGCAGCGGCAAAGGCCACCGGCAAACCGCATGCGGCGGATGTGCTGGCCGATCTGGTAGAAGCGATTGCTTCCGGCCAGTCCGTACAGGAATTCAAGAAGAAGAATGAAGGAGTTGGGGCATGAAGATGCCGAAAGCCATAGGCCTTGTCCATTTCATCGGCATAGGCGGGATCGGCATGAGCGGCATTGCCGAAGTGCTTCACAATCTCGGCCATCGCGTTCAGGGGTCGGATCAGGCCGATAGCGCCAATGTGCAGCGCCTGCGCGAAAAGGGTATCGAGGTTTTTGTCGGCCATACGGCGGATAATATCGGTGATGCCGAGGTCGTGGTGGTTTCCACCGCCATCAAGAAGAGCAATCCGGAACTCATCGCCGCGCGGGAAAAACACCTGCCGATCGTTCGCCGTGCCGAAATGCTGGCCGAGCTGATGCGTTTCCGCAATGCCATCGCCATCGGCGGCACCCACGGCAAGACCACGACCACCTCCATGGTCGCGACGCTGCTGGAAGCCGGCAATCTTGACCCGACCGTCATCAATGGCGGCATCATCAACGCCTACGGCACCAATGCCCGGATGGGCGAGGGCGAGTGGATGGTGGTCGAGGCCGATGAATCCGACGGCACCTTCCTGAAGCTGCCGGCCGATGTGGCCGTCATCACCAATATCGATCCCGAGCATCTGGACCATTACGGCAATTTCGATGCCGTGCGCGCCGCTTTCCGCCAGTTTGTCGAGAATGTGCCGTTCTACGGTTTTGGCGTCATGTGCCTCGACCACCCGGAAGTGCAGGCACTGGTCGGCCGGATCGAGGACCGCAAGGTCATCACCTATGGCGAGAACCCCCAGGCCGACGTGCGTTTTTCGAATGTGCGCATCGACGGCACGCGGTCGATCTTCGACGTGGAGATCCGCCGCCGCCGCACCGGCAAGATATTCTCCTTCAAGGACCTCGTCCTGCCGATGCCCGGCCGCCACAATGTGTCGAATGCGACGGCCGCGATTGCGGTCGCCAATCGTCTCGGCATTTCGGAAGCCGACATCAAGAAGGGGCTTGCCTCCTTTGCCGGCGTCAAGCGCCGCTTCACGCTGACGGGCGAAGCCAACGGCGTACAGGTCTTCGATGATTACGGCCACCATCCGGTCGAGATCAAGGCCGTGCTGGCGGCGGCGCGCGAAGCCTGCAAGGGCCGCATCGTCGCCGTGCACCAGCCGCACCGCTACAGCCGGCTTTCCAGCCTGTTTGATGATTTCGCGCATTGTTTTAACGATGCCGACACGATTATCCTTGCTCCCGTCTATGCTGCGGGCGAAGATCCGATCGAAGGCGCGAGTTCGGAAGCGCTGGTTTCGGCCATCAAGGCCGCCGGCCACCGCGACGCCCGTTTTCTCGAAAAACGGGAAGATCTCGCCTCGGTGGTTGCAGGCATTGCGAATCCGGGTGATTTCGTGGTTCTCTTGGGGGCTGGGAATATCACGCAATGGGCGGCAGCGCTGCCTTCGGAATTGAAGAGCATATCAGGAAAGTCTGAATGAGACAGGTCGATGGGGTTAAATTGCTGGGGAGGCTCGGCGACGGGGTAAATGAATTGCGGGGACGTCTGACACCGGATGCGCCCATGGACCGCGTGACGTGGTTCAGAGCCGGCGGTCTTGCGGAGGTGATGTTCCAGCCGCACGATGCCGACGATCTGATTACCTTCCTGAAAATTCTGCCGGAAGACGTGCCGTTGACCGTGGTCGGCGTCGGCTCGAACCTTCTGGTGCGCGATGGCGGCATTCCCGGCGTCGTCGTTCGCCTCTCCGCCAAGGGTTTTGGCCAGGTGGAGCTTGCCGGTGAGAACCGCATCAAGGCGGGCGCGATCTGCCCGGACAAGCATATTGCGGCCATGGCCATGGATAATGGCATCGGCGGCTTCCATTTCTATTACGGCATTCCCGGCTCCATCGGCGGTGCGCTGCGCATGAATGCGGGCGCCAATGGTGGCGAGACGCGCGAGCGTGTCGTGGAGGTCTATGCGGTCGACCGTCAGGGCAACCAGCATGTGCTTTCCAATGCCGACATGGGTTACAGCTATCGCCATTCCGGCGCGGATGCGGGCCTGATTTTCACCGGCGCGCTGTTTGAGGGTTATCCCGAAGACCGTGCGAAGATCCGCGCGGATATGGATGCCGTGCGCCATCACCGCGAAACCGTTCAGCCGATCCGTGAACAGACCGGCGGATCGACCTTCAAGAACCCCGAAGGTCATTCCGCCTGGGAATTGATCGACGAGGCCGGTGGCCGTGGTCTGGTCATTGGCGGCGCGCAAATGTCGTCGCTGCACTGCAATTTCATGATCAATACCGGCCATGCGACCGGTTATGATCTGGAATATCTTGGTGAGACCATCCGCAAGCGGGTGTTCGAGAAGTCGGGCATCCGGCTGGAGTGGGAAATCAAGCGGCTGGGGCTTTTCATGCCGGGCCGTGAGGTGGAGCCGTTTCTAGGGAGCTGATGTTTGCTTTTCCGGCCGGGTGTTTATCGTAACGCCCGGTCAACACTTATGTTTTATTGTCAGGCGACAAGAATAGCTGGGTTCATTCTCCAGATTTTTTGGTATTTTAGGCGATTTTAACTCACGCGACATCCAAACCCGTTGGGGGTTAAGTTGGGTCTCTGGCATAAACTGATCCAAAGCATAAGTTTTTCGGTTGCGACGCCTGAAGGCCGCCAGCGGCTGGAACCGCTCGACTTTGCGCTGCGTGTCGCCGTTCTGGTTACCGCTATTGCTGTCATCATCGATATGGCGGGGCTGTTCATTCTGTCGAAGTTCGGGCTGGTGACCGATCTTGTGAACGGGCTGATGCTCGGCGTGACCCTGACGGTGACGACCGCATTTTCGATAACCTTGCTGGTCTGCTGGCTCAATGCCCGTGAGGTGAAGCTCCTTGCCCAGTCGCATGAGCGGTTTCTGCATCTCAGCCACACCGACGCCCTGACCGGTCTCAACAACAGGCTGGGACTTTACGCCAATTGCGTCAATCTCGATACGCAATACTGCGTCGCGTTCTTCGATATCGACCATTTCAAGTCGGTGAATGACAGGTACGGTCATCTGGCCGGCGACATGGTTATTTCCAGTGTCGCCACCATCATACGCGATAGCTTCGACGAAACCGCGCATGTCGCGCGGTTGGGTGGTGAAGAATTTGTCGTGGTGCAGGCGCTTGCTCCGCAGTACTTTCTGGAAGAGTGCGAAAGGGTACGTGCAAGGATTGCTGCCTCGGCTGTGGATTTCCAGGGCATGCGGATCAATACCACGGTCTCGATTGGAGTGGCTTTCCGGGAAAACTGGGAGATTTTCGAGAGGGTATTGCACAATGCCGATACGGCGCTTTACGAAGCGAAACGAACAGGGCGCAATCGCGTCTGTCTTGCGGGCCATAAAGTCAGCCGCCAGACCGTTGCCTAGGTTTTGATATCGAAATGCAAAAGGCCCGCGAAACAGGTGTTTCGCGGGCCTTTTGCTGTCGAGATTTTATTTGGTTCAGACTTCGTCCTTGCGGGAAAGCAGGATGCACGCCAGCGTGATGATGGCGGAGACGCAGAGGTAATAACCAACATATCCCATGCCGTAATTCACCTGCAGCCATGTGGCGATGTAGGGCGCCAGCGATGCGCCGAAGATGCCGGCCATGTTGAAGGTGATGGACGAGCCGGTGTAACGCACGCGGGTCGGGAAGGGCGCGGCGAGCGCCGTTCCGATCAGACCGTAGGTCATGCCCATCAGCGTCATGGCAAGGGCCGCGAAGATGAAGATCGAGCCCTCGCCGCCAGTCATCAGGCTGGGCAGCAGGAAGGAGAACAGGCCGATCAGCACCGTCGTCAGGATCAGGATCTCACGACGGCCGAATTTCTCGGCGAGCTTGCCGGCGATCGGGATGAAGATACCGAAGACGATGGAGCCGAGGATCTGCACTTCCAGTGCGTCGAGGAACGGAATTTTCAGAACCTTGACGTTGTAGGAAAGCAGATAGGCAGTGCCGATATAGAACAGAACGAAGGTGGCCAGCGCCACGAAAGTGCCGAGCACGAGGCTGCGCTTGTGGTTGCGGAACAGTTCCGCGACCGGCACGGCCACACGCTCTTCCTTTTCGATAGCCTTCTGGAAGTCGGGCGTTTCGGTGATCGACAGGCGAACCCACATACCGACTGCGATCAGGATGATCGAGGCGACGAAGGGAATGCGCCAGCCCCAGCTCAAAAGGGCTTCCTGCGACATGAAGTGCAGGAGGATCCAGAAGACGCCCGAGGAGAGGAACAGGCCGACAGGTGCGCCGAGCTGCGGGAACATGCCGTACCAGCTGCGTTTGCCGGGAGGAGCGTTTTCCGTAGCGAGAAGAACTGCACCGCCCCATTCGCCGCCAAGGCCGAAGCCCTGACCGAAGCGGCAAAGCGCCAGGAACAGCGGCGCCAGAACGCCTGCCGTCTCGTAGGTCGGCAGAAGGCCGATCACGACCGTCGACACGCCCATCGTCAGAAGGGCTGCGACAAGCGTGGTCTTGCGGCCGACACGGTCGCCATAATGGCCAAAGACGACCGCGCCGAGCGGACGGGCAAAAAAGGCGATGGAGAAGGTGGCGAAGGAGGCCAGAAGCGCCGTCATCGGATCGTTGTTCGGGAAGAACAATGCCGGGAACACGAGCACTGCGGCCGTGGCATAAACGTAGAAATCGAAAAACTCGATGGTCGTGCCGACCAGGCTGGCAGTGAGAACTCGTGCAGGCGAATTTGTCTTTACAACGTTCGAATTGCCAGCTGTCGACGATACCGAAGATATCGCGTCAGTCATGGTTTGGTTCCATTTCAGAGGAGTGGAATGTAGTGCCTTGGGAGGCGATGACTGCGTTAACGCAATTTTTGTTCCTATGGAATGCTAAAAAAGAAATATTGCAAATAATGTGATCTATGAATGCGACAGTTGCTGTTGTGCCTTCCTGAAGCGCGATCCGGCGATTGAGAGACTGATTCAGGCCATCGTTTTAAAACGCTGAAACGGCAGATTATTTTCGCTGGGGAAAAGCGCCTCCCGTTAACGTTTCGGTCTTGCCTTCATCGGGTAAAAGCGGGCGCAGTGCTGCCATTTTATTTCCGATCATTGAAAAGCTGCATGTTGCAATCCGTGCAACTCTCTGATTCCAAGGAGGGAATCCGGATCGATGCTGATTCTTTAACGGAACTCGGCATGTTGGGCGCGGCGGTTAACGAAAGTAAACGATTCATTAACCTTAATGGCGTTTAACTGATCTCAAGGATCATGTGCCAGAATCACCGTTCGTAAATTCGGTCGGTCTGGGCGTGGTTTGTAACGGAGAGTTGGTGTCAGAGGTATCGATGAGCGGCAAGCACGTAGCTGTTCTTATGGGTGGGTTTTCTTCGGAGCGGCCGGTTAGTCTGTCGTCGGGGAACGCTTGCGCGCTCGCCCTTGAGGGTGAGGGGTACAAGGTTACCCGTGTCGACGTGGGCCGCGATGTCGCCGCCGTGCTCGATGAATTGCGTCCCGACGTCGCCTTCAATGCCCTGCATGGGCCTTTCGGTGAAGATGGCACCATTCAGGGCATTCTCGAATATCTTGCCATTCCCTATACCCATTCCGGCGTGCTTGCTTCGGCGCTCGCCATGGACAAGGCGCAGGCGAAGAAAGTGGCCGCGGCTGCCGGTGTTCCGGTTGCCGTCGAGCGCGTCATGAACCGTTTCGATTTCACCAGCGAGCATCCGCTTTCGCCTCCCTATGTGGTGAAGCCGGTGCGCGAAGGTTCGAGTTTCGGTGTTGTCATCGTCAAGGAAGACCAGTCGCATCCGCCGCAGATTCTTACCTCGTCGGAATGGCGTTACGGCGATCAGGTGATGGTCGAGCGCTATATTCATGGCCGCGAACTGACCTGCGGTGTGCTTGACGGCGAGGCGCTTGGCGTCACGGAAGTGGTGCCGCTCGGTCACAATTTCTATGATTATGACGCTAAATACGCTGCCGGTGGCTCAAAGCATGTCATTCCGGCAGAAATTTCACCGAAAATTTACCAAAAAATTCAAACACTGGCGGTTATGGCACATCAGGCGATCGGGTGCCGTGGCGTAAGCCGTTCAGACTTTCGTTACGACGACCGCTTCTCAGAAGATGGCGAAGTTATCTGGCTTGAAGTGAATACGCAGCCGGGCATGACGCCGACCTCCCTGGTGCCGGAAATGGCGGCACATGCTGGCCGCTCCTTTGGTAACCTTGTCAGCTGGATGGTGGAGGACGCTTCGTGTTTGCGGTGATCGGCAAAAAGTCGACGGCAAAAAAGCGCGAGCAATATGCGGCGGCGGCCAATGCCGACGATCGCAGGGTGCTGCCGCGTCCGATGCGTCGCGTCGTGCGCTTCTGCGTCAGCCTGGCGACCGGGCGCATTCACATTCCGGCCCATACCGGCACCATTTCTGCCGTCGCCTTCTACGCGGTGACCGGGCTTTACGGCATGTCGCTCGGTGGACACACCAATATCGTTACCCAGACCACAACATCGGCCGCTGGTTTTGCCGTTGAAGACGTCAAGGTTTCCGGCAATTTGCAGACTTCCGAAATCGAAGTCTTCCAGCTTCTCGGCCTCGACGGCAGCACCTCGCTGATTGCGCTCGATATCGATGCGGCGCGTCGCAAGCTCGTCCAGCTTCCCTGGGTGGAAGATGTCGATATCCGCAAGGTGTACCCCAAGACCGTGGAAGTCCGGCTGAAGGAGCGTGAGGCCTTCGGTATCTGGCAGCACGGTTCGGAACTTTCGCTGATCGAAAAAAGCGGCAGCGTGATTGCGCCGCTACGCGACAATAAATTCGCCGCCCTGCCGCTTTTCGTCGGACGTGATGCGGAAACGGGCGCTGCCGGCTTTGTTCAGCAGCTGGCCGACTGGCCGGAAATCCGCACCCGTGTCCGCGCCTATGTGCGCATTGCCGGGCGCCGCTGGGATCTGCATCTCGATAACGGCATCGTCGTCAAGCTGCCGGAAGAAAACCTGCCGCAGGCGCTGCAATTGCTGGCGCGGCTCGATCTCGAGGAAAAAGTCCTGTCCCGTGATGTCGCCGCCGTCGATCTGCGGCTGGCGGATCGCACGACGATCCAGTTGACCGAAGGCGCGACAGCCCGTCGCCAGACCGCGGTAGATGCACGCACGAAGGCACTCAAGAAAGCGGAGAAGAACACATGAGCTTTTTTGGTTCTTCCCATTTCGGCCTGCCTCGTCTGAAGCCGCTTTCCTCCAAGCGCAGCCATATCGTTTCGGTGCTGGACATCGGTTCGACCAAGGTCGTCTGCATGATCGGACGGCTGACGCCGCGCCAGGAAAGCGAAATCTTGCCCGGCCGCACCCACAAGGTCGAAATCATCGGTATTGGCCACCAGCGTTCGCGCGGCGTGAAATCCGGTGTGATCGCCGATCTGGACGCGCTGGAAGGCGTTATCCGTCTTTCGGTCGATGCGGCCGAACGCATGGCGGGGCTTACCGTCGACAGCCTGATCGTCAATGTTTCGGCAGGAAGACTGGCGAGCGACATCTATACTGCGAGCATCGATCTCGGCGGCCAGGAAGTGGAAGCAAGCGATCTGCGCAAGGTTCTGGTGGCGGCAAGCCAGCAGTCCATGCGTCAGGATCGGGCGATCCTGCATTCGCTGCCGACGGGCTATTCGCTGGATGGCGAGCGCGGTATCCGCGATCCGCTGTCGATGTATGGCGACCTTCTCGGCGTCGACATGCATGTCGTGACGGTCGAGCGCACGGCGCTGAAGAACCTCGAACTTTGCGTTAACCGCGCGCATCTTTCGGTCGAAGGCATGGTGGCGACGCCTTATGCCAGCGGTCTTGCGGCGCTGGTGGATGACGAGGTCGAACTTGGCTGTGCGGCCATCGACATGGGCGGCGGCACCACGACGATTTCGGTTTTCGCCGAAGGCCGTCTCATTCACACCGACGCGATCGGCCTTGGCGGCCATCACGTTACGACAGATCTTGCACGTGGCCTCTCGACACGAATCGAAGATGCGGAGAGACTGAAGGTGGTGCATGGTTCGGCTTTGCTGAATGGCGCGGATGAGCGCGACATGATTTCGATCCCGCCGATTGGCGAAGATGATCGCGATCAACCATCGCAAGTTTCAAGAGCACTTGTAACCCGCATCGTGCGGGCGCGTATCGAAGAGACGCTGGAATTGATCCGTGATCGTATCCAGAAGTCCGGCTTCAGCCCCATCGTCGGCAAGCGTGTTGTCCTGACCGGCGGCGCAAGCCAGCTGACGGGGCTGCCGGAAACGGCACGGCGCATTCTTGCCCGCAACGTTCGTATCGGCCGCCCCATGGGGGTTGCGGGTCTTCCGGTTGCGGCGAAGGGACCGGCGTTTTCAACCGCCTGCGGACTGATGATCTATCCGCAGGTGGCGGATATCGAAATTCATGCGGCGCAAGGCGGAATGTTCTCGCCGTTTGGTACGGGTAGCGGCCGGATAGCCCGGGTAGGGCAATGGCTGAAAGAGAGTTTTTGAGTGGCCTTGTGGCGTAAGCCGGAGGTTTCAGAGTTGAGTTTTCAAGAATCGGCCAGCGGGGCGATGCGGCCAGAGAAAGAAGGAATGGTAAAATGACGATACAGCTGCAAAAGCCTGATATCACCGAGTTGAAGCCACGCATCACCGTTTTCGGTGTCGGCGGTGGCGGTGGTAACGCTGTCAACAACATGATCACGGCCGGCCTCCAGGGCGTCGATTTCGTCGTCGCCAACACGGATGCGCAGGCACTGACCATGACGAAGGCAGACCGGGTCATCCAGCTCGGCGTCAACGTCACCGAGGGTCTCGGTGCCGGTTCCCAGCCGGAAGTCGGCCGCGCCGCCGCTGAAGAATGCATCGATGAGATCATCGATCACCTGAACGGTACTCACATGTGCTTCGTCACCGCCGGCATGGGCGGCGGCACCGGCACGGGTGCAGCACCCGTTGTCGCGCAGGCGGCCCGCAACAAGGGCATCCTGACGGTCGGCGTCGTCACCAAGCCTTTCCACTTCGAAGGCGGCCGCCGCATGCGTCTTGCCGAACAGGGCATCGAGGAACTGCAGAAGTCCGTCGATACGCTGATCGTCATTCCGAACCAGAACCTCTTCCGCATTGCCAATGACAAGACGACCTTTGCCGACGCCTTCGCCATGGCTGACCAGGTTCTCTATTCCGGCGTTGCCTGCATTACCGATCTGATGGTGAAGGAAGGTCTCATCAACCTCGACTTCGCCGACGTTCGCTCGGTCATGCGTGAAATGGGCCGTGCAATGATGGGTACCGGCGAAGCTTCCGGTCCGGGCCGTGCGATGCAGGCTGCGGAAGCGGCCATCGCCAACCCGCTGCTCGACGAAACCTCGATGAAGGGTGCACAGGGCCTGCTGATCTCCATCACCGGCGGTCGCGACCTTACCCTGTTCGAAGTCGACGAGGCTGCAACCCGTATCCGCGAAGAAGTCGATCCGGATGCGAACATCATCCTCGGCGCAACCTTCGACGAGGCTCTGGAAGGTCTCATCCGCGTCTCCGTCGTTGCCACCGGCATCGACCGCGTTGCGGGTATCGGCGAACAGAACGTTGCCGAAATGCGCGCTGCTGCCGCCAAGCCGCTTATCCGTCCTTCCGCGGCCGTTGCTTCGGCTCCGGCCGCAGTTCAGCCTGCCCAGACAGCATCGCAGGCACCCAAGACCGTAGACCAGATCGCCCAGACCATCCGTTCGGCGGAAGCCGAAATGGAACGTGAACTCGGTTTCGCGGCACACCAGCAGCCGGCTCAGGATTTCCGTCCGCAGAGCAAGCTGTTCGCATCGTCCCCGGCTGAAGCACCGGTTCTCCGTCCGGCCCAGCCGGTTCAGCAGGCCGCTCCGGCTCCGGTTGCTCAGGCACCGGTCTACCATGCCCCGGAACAGGTTGCCGCTCCGGCTCCGCGCCTGCAGCAGCCGCAGGCTCCTGTCTACCAGGAACCCGCCCCGGTTGCCCGCCAGCCCGAGCCTGTGCGCATGCCGAAGGTCGAAGACTTCCCGCCGGTCGTCAAGGCCGAGCTGGACCACCGCACCCACGCCGCTCCTGCTGCCCAGGAAGAGCGTGGCCCGATGGGTCTTCTGAAGCGCATCACCAACTCGCTTGGTCGCCGCGAAGAGGAAGAAGTTCCCTCCGACATGATGGATGCGCCGAGCATGGCACCGCAGCAGCGCCGCGCCCCGCTTTCGCCGGAAGCCAGCCTCTACGCACCGCGTCGTGGCCAGCTTGACGATCACGGTCGTGCGACGCCTTCTTCGGCCAGCCACCACGACGACGACCAGCTGGAAATCCCGGCCTTCCTGCGCCGCCAGTCCAACTAAGAGCGATTCCACACGCCTCCTGAAACGCCCGGATCACACGATCCGGGCGTTTTGTTTATTTTGCGTTATTAACAGTAAATTAATTCACGTTTTCAATGATTTACGCGTGTAACAATCCGAAACGAACAGTGATTTGTCGTGGCACGTACATGTGCGTATGTATGAGGCTGGGTAGAGGAAAACATTGACTTTGCCGGTCCTTAAAACCGGCTTGAAAAACTTGAACGGCGCTTCATGAAGCGGCGCGGTTTGCAAAACAAGGCACATACGCATGACTATCGGACTGCTCGGATTTCAAACGACTATCGCAAATGCTGTTCAGCTCAAGGGCATTGGCGTGCATTCCGGCAATCCGGTTTCGATGACCTTCCAGCCTGCAGAAGCCGGAACGGGCATCGTGTTCCATCGCCTTCACGAGAATGGCAGTGTAACCGAGTTGAAGGCGGTGTCTGCCAATGTCGGCAATACCGACCTGTGCACCGTGCTCGGCCGTTCGCTATCCCAGTCAGTGGCAACGATCGAGCACGTCATGGCCGCCATCTACGCCATGGGCCTCGATAACCTCGTCGTTGAAGTTGACGGTCCGGAAGCGCCGATCATGGATGGCAGCTCCGCACCTTTCATTGAGGCGATCGAATCGGCCGGCATCAAGAATCTCGGTGCAAAGCGCCGCTATATTCGCGTCATCAAGCCGGTTCGCATTGATTCGGGTGCATCCTGGGCAGAGTTCCGTCCCTATGACGGCACGCGGTTCGAGGTCGATATCGATTTCGACACGCCGCTGATCGGCAAGCAGTCCTGGAAGGGCGACCTGACGGCGGATACGTTCAAGAACGAGCTTTCGCGCGCCCGTACCTTCGGTTTCATGCGTGACGTGGAGCGCCTGTGGGCCGCCGGTTATGCACTCGGCTCCTCGCTTGAAAATTCGGTTGTCATTTCCGACGACAACAGCGTCATCAACATGGAAGGCCTGCGTTACGCCAAGGATGAATTCGTCCGCCACAAGACGCTGGACGCCGTGGGCGACCTGGCGCTTGCCGGCGCACAGTTCATCGGCTGCTACCGCTCCTATCGCGGCGGCCACAAGGTCAATGCGAACGCGCTGAAGGCTCTCCTGAGCGACCGCACGGCCTATGAGATCGTCGAGGCTCCGGCCGCCCGCAATCAGGTACGTGCCCGCGAATTCGTTCCGGTCAACATGCCGGAATTTGCCCCCTGGTCGGCCTGAGTTTGTTTGCAGGCTATTGATTGACAGGAAAAGCCGCTCCGCTTCGGGGCGGCTTTTTCGTAATGCGGGCGAGATGTTTCCCAATATCGCCTGATATTCATGCGATTGCGCGGGCGGATGCCATAAAAATGCGTTAATGCGTCATCATTGCGTTGCCCTGCGGATGCTTTTATGGCTAGAAACGCCAGTGCAAAGCCGATGCTTATGTATTTGCGCGGGAAGTGGGAACTGTCGAATGAAGCATGTAGGGTCTGGTGCAATGAAGGGTACGATGCGGGGGATCGCCGTTTCGTTGATGTTGGTCGGTGCGAGTGTCGCCGTCACGGCCTGCCAGTCCGATCCGGATATCGACATTACCAAGCTCGGCGTTGAGACCGATCCGCCTGACGTTCTGTACAAGCAGGGGCTTGCCAACATGAACGCCGGCAACATGACCGAAGCCTCACGCAAGTTCGAGGCGATCGACAAGCAATATCCCTTTACCGAATGGGGCCAGAAGGCTCTGGTGATGCAGACTTTCATCGCCACGCGCACCAGCAAGAACGACGTGGCCATCGCATCGGGCAGCCGCTTCCTGCGCCAATATCCGCGCTCCAAGGATGCTGCCTACGTTCAGTACATGATCGGTCTTGCCTATTCGAAGCAGATTTCCGACGTAACGCAGGACCAGCGCGCCGCGCAGCGCACGGTCGAGGCGATGAACAAGGTGGTCAACGACTATCCTGATTCGGAATATGTCGCCGACGCGCAGGCCAAGATCCGTTTCGCGCGCGACCAGCTCGCCGGCCGCGAAATGCAGGTCGGTCGTTATTATCTTGAGCGCAAGGAATATCTCGCCGCCGTCTCGCGTTTCCGCATCGTCGTCGAGCAGTACCAGAACACCAACCAGATCGAAGAAGCGCTGGCGCGTCTGACGGAAGCCTATTACGCAATGGGTCTTTCCGACGAGGCGCAGACTGCGGCCGCCGTTCTCGGTAACAACTATCCCGACAGCCAATGGTATGCGGATTCCTACAAGCTGCTGAAGGGCGGCGGGCTGGAGCCGCGTGAAAACAAGGGGTCCTGGATTTCGCGTGCCGGCAAGAAGCTTATCGGCGCCTGAGACAGGGCATAGGCCATGCTGGTCCAGCTCTCGATACGCGATATCGTTCTGATTGAAAGGCTCGACCTCGGCTTTGAGGCGGGCCTTTCCGTGTTGACGGGTGAGACCGGCGCGGGCAAATCCATTCTGCTCGACAGCCTGTCACTCGCACTCGGTGGCCGCGGCGATGGCGGCCTGGTGCGCCATGGGGAGGAGAAGGGGCAGGTTACCGCCACTTTCGAAGTCCCGAACAGTCATCCCACGCGGCTTCTCCTGCGTGAAAACGGTCTCGATGATGATGGCGACCTGATCTTCCGCCGCGTGCAATCCGCCGACGGGCGGACCAAGGCCTATATCAACGATCAGGCCATCAGCGTGCAGATGATGCGCCAGCTCGGGCAATTGCTGGTCGAAATTCACGGGCAGCATGATGATCGCGCCCTTGTCGATACCGATGCGCACCGCACGCTGCTGGATGCCTTTGCCGGGCTCAGCGACGATGCCCGTGCCGTGCAGGGTTTCTACCGGACATGGAAGGACGCCGAGCGGGCGTTGAAGACCCACCGCGCCAAGGTGGAGGCTGCTGCCCGCGAGGCTGATTATCTGCGTTCCTCCGTCGAAGAGCTTGAAGTGCTTTCGCCACGTGACGGCGAGGAGGACGAGCTTGCCGACCGCCGGGCGATCATGCAGAAATCCGAACGTATTGCTGGCGATATCGCCGAAGCAAGCGAGTTCCTGAACGGCAACGCTTCGCCTGTGCCGATGATTGCTTCGATGATGCGGCGTCTGGAGCGCAAGAGCCACGAGGCACCGGGATTGCTGGAAGACACCGTGCAATTGCTGGATGCCGCGCTCGACAGTCTTTCCAACGCGCAGATGGAAGTGGAGGCGGCGCTGCGCCGCACCGAGTTCGATCCGCGTGAGCTGGAACGGGTGGAGGAGCGGCTGTTTGCGCTGCGCGCCGCCGGACGCAAATATAATGTCCCGGTGCCTGATCTGCCGGCGCTTGCGGAAAAAATGGTCGCGGATCTTGCAGATCTCGATGCGGGCGAGGAAAAGCTCGGCAAACTCGAAGCCAATCTCGGCGTCGTGAAAGCCGATTTTGACCGTGAGGCGAAGTCGCTTTCCGAAAAGCGACGCCATGCGGCAAATGCACTTTCCGAGGCTGTCATGGCCGAGCTTCCGGCGCTCAAGCTGGAGCGGGCACGCTTCACCGTCGAAGTCAGCTCCGATCCGGAGCAGGCGACGGCTGATGGTATCGACATTGTCGAATTTCACGTCCAGACCAATCCGGGAACGCGTCCCGGCCCGATTATGAAGGTTGCCTCGGGCGGCGAACTGTCCCGTTTCCTCTTGGCGCTGAAAGTGGCGCTGGCGGATCGCGGTTCCGCACCGACGCTGGTTTTCGACGAAATCGACACGGGCGTCGGCGGGGCTGTGGCGGATGCCATCGGCCAGCGGCTGCGTCGCCTGTCGAAGACCGTGCAGGTTCTGTCAGTCACCCACGCGCCGCAGGTGGCCGCGCGGGCGGCGACGCATCTCCTCATTTCCAAGGGTCCTTCCGGCGACGGAAGCGAGCGTATCGCCACACGCGTGGCGACGATGGAGCCAAACCACCGCACGGAAGAAATCGCCCGCATGCTTGCCGGCGCTTCGGTGACCGATGAGGCGAGGGCTGCGGCCGCCCGCCTGCTTGCCGCCAAGGATTAACGGCTGACGGCCACCGCCACGCCGGAGCCGATCATGACCCCGCCAGCTGCCCGGTTCACCCTGCGGACGATTCTCGGCTCCCGCAGCAGCTTTCTTGCCCGCACGGCAAGAACAACATGACCGCCGATAACAATCGCCTCCACCGCGACGATGACGGACGCCAGCGCCAGAAGGTGATCGACGGTCAGCGAAGCGCCGACGACGTTTGGCAGCAATGCCACGTAAAAGAGCGGCATCTTTGGATTGCCGAGGTTAAGTGCGGTTCCGGTCGCGAATATCGAGATGAGACTACGGCCGCCATTCATGGGTTGCAGATCGGGAACGACAGGTTCCGCTGTCCAGAGCTTAAAGCCCATCCAGATCAGATAGGCCGCGCCGCCATAGCGTAGCACCGCCATAACCGTCCCCATTTCGGCGGCGAGGATGGACAGGCCGAAGGCTGCAAGTGTGAGGAAAATCAAGATCCCAGCGACAGTCCCGGCCCCATAGGCGAGGCCGGAGGCGGCGCCATGGGTGATGGTGCGGGCGACGATGGTCATATTGTCTGGTCCGGGGCTGGCCGCGAACACGAAGAAGGCTGCTGCAAAGGCAATGAGGGTGGTGAGTTCCATGGGGGCTCCGGCATCCGTTTCATCCGGATGTTCAGAATAGCGGATTCCCCCCTGTTGAAAAGCGAGGATGGTTTTGTGTTTGCCAATAATTCGCTAAAAGCATTGCAGATTCATCCGTGAGGCTTCTTCCATGTCGAAAGACCAGACACCCGTCGAAAACCTGACCGAGCTTGAGGCCTCTTCCGAACTTGCGTTTCTGGCGGCCGAGCTTGCTCGCCATGATGCGCTCTACCATGGCAAGGATGCGCCGGAGATTTCGGACGCGGACTATGATGCGCTGAAGCGGCGCAACGATGCCATCGAGGCGGCGTTTCCGGCGCTGGTGCGGGCCGACAGCCCGTCGAAGAAAGTCGGCTTCACACCGCTTCCGACCTTTGCGCCGATCGTGCATGCGCGGCCAATGCTCTCGCTCGACAATACGTTTTCCGAAGAAGATCTGCGGGATTTCGTCAGCTCCGTCTATCGCTTCCTCGGACATCTGCCGGATGATTCCATCGCTTTTACCGCCGAGCCGAAGATCGACGGCCTTTCCATGTCCATCCGCTACGAGAAGGGCAAGCTGAAGACGGCCGCGACGCGTGGCGACGGCACGACGGGCGAGAATGTCACCGCCAATATCAAGACCATCAAGGAAATTCCGAACGAACTGCCTGCCGATGCGCCCGATGTGGTGGAGGTGCGCGGTGAGGTCTATATGGCCAAGAGCGACTTCATGGCGCTCAATGCGCAGATGGAGGCCGACGGCAAGCAGACCTATGTGAACCCGCGCAACACGGCCTCCGGTTCGCTACGCCAGCTTGACGCCAATGTGACGGCGAAACGCAAGCTGCGGTTCTTCGCCTATGCGCTCGGCGAAGTCTCGAATGGCGGCCAGCCGGCGCGGATTGCCGACACACAATATGGCATAGTCGAGAAGTTCCGGGACTGGGGTTTTCCGGTCAATCCGCTGATGAAGCGATTCACTTCGGCCGAGCAATTGCTTGAACATTATAATGAAATCGGCGTTGCGCGACCCGACCTCGATTACGATATCGACGGTGTGGTCTACAAGGTCGACCGGCTGGACCTTCAGGAACGGCTTGGCTTCCGTTCGCGCAGCCCGCGCTGGGCCACCGCGCACAAGTTTCCGGCCGAACAGGCCTTCACCACGGTCGAGAATATTGAAATCCAGGTAGGGCGCACCGGCGCGCTGACGCCGGTTGCGCGTCTGACGCCGATCACCGTCGGCGGTGTCGTCGTCACCAATGCGACGTTGCATAATGCCGATTACATCGAGGGTATAGGCAATAGCGGCGAGCGCATCCGTCCTGAAGATCATGACATCCGCATCGGCGATACCGTCATCGTGCAGCGTGCAGGTGATGTCATTCCGCAGGTGCTGGATGTGCTTCTGGAGAAGCGCCCGGCCGAGGCGGTGAAGTATGCGTTTCCGGAGAAGTGTCCGGTTTGTGGCAGCCATGCGGTGCGGGAGCGCAATGAGAAGACCGGCAAACTCGATTCGGTCACGCGCTGCACCGGCGGTTTCGTCTGCCGGGCGCAGGCGGTGGAGCATCTGAAACATTTCGTCTCGCGCAATGCCTTTGACATAGAAGGGTTGGGCACCAAGCAGATCGACTTCTTCTTCGAGAGTGAGGATCCCGCACTGTCGATCAAGACCGCGCCTGATATCTTCACGCTGAAGGCGCGGCAGGAGGCGTCTCATCTTACCAAGCTCGAAAATATCGACGGTTTCGGCAAGGTCAGCGTCAAGAAACTGTTCGATGCCATCGATGCCCGCCGCGAGATCGATCTTCACCGGCTGATCTTCGCGCTCGGCATTCGTCATGTGGGCGAAACCACGGCGAAGCTTCTGGCGCGCTCCTACGGCACCTATGAGCATTTCGAGGAGGCCATGAAGGCGGCCGCCGATCCGGCGAGCGATGCCTGGGCCGAGCTCAACAGCATCGATGGCATCGGCGAGGTCGTGGCCCGCGCCATCATCGAATTCTACAAGGAGCCGCGCAATCTCGATGTCATCGACCGGTTGATACGGGAGTTGCAGCCGAAGGAGGCCGAGAAGCCCTCGACGGAAGGCAGCCCAGTGGCCGGCAAGACGGTGGTATTCACCGGCTCGCTCGAAAAATTCACGCGTGACGAGGCGAAGGCTCGCGCGGAAAGTCTGGGCGCCAAGGTGGCCGGTTCCGTATCGAAGAAGACGGATATTCTGGTAGCCGGGCCGGGGGCAGGTTCAAAGCTTGCCAAGGCGGCGGAGCTGGGTGTGCAGACCATGGACGAGGACGAGTGGCTGGCGCTGATCGGCGGCTGAGGCACCGTCATCGCCGCGTTGTTCTGCACCGCTACTGGTCTCATCCTGAAACGGGGAACGGGACATGGATGATCGCATCGTCATCTCTACGCAGCAGGTTCGAGCGCTGATCGCAGGCCAGTTTCCGCAATGGGCGGCGCTCGATGTCAGGCCGGTAGAACTGAGCGGCTGGGATAATCGCAGCTTCCGCCTCGGTGAGGATATGCTCGTTCGCCTGCCAAGCGCTGAGCGTTATGTGGCGCAGGTGGAGAAGGAGCACCGGTGGCTACCGGAACTTGCGCCTCTTTTGCCTCTTCCGATCCCGGAGCCACTGGCGCTCGGCAAGCCCGGAGAGGATTATCCGTTTTGCTGGTCAGTCTATGGCTGGCTTGAAGGCGAGCCTCTCGCCCAGCATCTCGGGCATATCGATCTTCCAACCATAGCCGTTGATGTGGCGGCGTTTTTGAAAGTCCTGCATGGCATCGATGCCTCCGATGGCCCGCTTGCGGGTGAGCACAATTTCCACCGCGGCGGGTCGCTTGCAGTCTATGACGGCGAGGCGAGGGCGGCGGCGGCGCGTCTTGACGATGAGATCGATCGCGCGCTGGCCATGGAGATATGGCAGCTTGCCCTTTCCAGCCGCTGGCAGAGGCCGGGCGTCTGGGTGCATGGCGATATTGCAGAGGGCAATCTGCTCGTCAAAGATGGCCGCCTTTCAGCGGTCATCGATTTCGGCAGCTCCGGCGTTGGCGACCCGTCTTCCGATCTCATTCTCGCATGGAATGTGCTCGATACGGAAAGCCGAGCCGTGTTTCGCCGGGCACTGGATCTGGATGATGCCACCTGGCAGCGCGGACGTGGCTGGGCGCTGTGGAAGGCGCTGATCACGCTTGAAGCGCAGCGCGGCCGCAACGAACAAATGGCCGAATGGTCGCGCCGGACCATTCGGGAGGTGTTTGCGGATCATCTATCTGCCTGAAACATCAACGCAGACGCGCCATCACATAGGCGTCGACATATTTGCCGTCGCGATACGCATCGTTGCGCAAGGTGCCTTCACGTTCGAAACCGAATTTCTCATAAAGCCGTATGGCGGCGGGGTTGTCGGTGAAGACGTTCAGTTCGATGCGGCGGATGTCGTGCCAATTGTCGGCCGCATCGATGAGCGCCGCCAGAAGCCTTGAACCAACACCCTTTCCGGCGAAATCGTCGTGAACGGACATCGCAAGATCGGCGACATGGTACTGTCGGCCGGCTCTGCGGTATAATCCGGCGTTTCCGATGAGTTTCCCATGCCAGTCCGCGACGATGGCAATATCGGTGGGAGCTCGGTTCTCTATTGATTTTCTCGTCTTTTCAACCGTCTGAAAAGGTTGCCGAAGGGTACCGTGCCGGACGCCGGGCAGGTTGAGCATTTCGGTCAAGGCTTCGACGTCTTCAAGCCGGGTCGCGCGCAGGACAACGTCCTTCAGATCAAATGGCTTGTTTGTAATATCCGCTGGTTTCATGTTCATGCCTGTCTCCTTGTGGCGCGTTCGGAGCAGGCGTGACACCCCTGCTCTTATCGGCAGGGGTGGATGTTGATCGCTCAGTGCGCGGACATGCCTCTCCCTGCCGGTTGACCGGTAATCGTCATGTGGCGGGTGGTTGTCGTCTTGATAGCGATCATGAAGGGGAGAATGCTTTTACGATCTGTCACTGTCAAGCGGGTGCCTTGCGCAGGAAATCTCTTAGTTTTGCCGGCAGCCTGCCGTCGATTGCCGCAAGGCCGGCCGCGATCATCGCCATGCCTGCGAAATGCTTGATTTCCAGCTGTTCGCCGAGAATGAGCGAACCGAGCAGGATGGCGCTGACGGGGATGAGGAAAGTGACGAGCGCGAGGTTGGTGGCGCCGGCTGTGGCGAGAATGCGGAAGAAGATGAGATAGGCGAGTGCCGTCGACAGCAGGGCGATGCCGATGAGCGCCCCCCAGGTGCCAAGGCTCGGCATGGCAAGCGTCCATGGCTTGTCGATGAGGAGAGCAGCCGGGATCAGCATCAGCGTCGAAGAGGATATCTGGCCGGTGGCGGTCATCAGCGGCGGCACGCCCATGGCCTTGAAGCGGCGGCCGAATATGCCCGCGAAGGAATAGGAGATGGCCGCGCCGAGAATGGCGATCTGACCCCAAAGACTGGAGGCCGCGCCGCCGAAGGCTGCCGGGCCGATCATGGTGGCCACACCGACAAAACCGATGAGAACGCCGGCCAGCTTGTTACCGGTCATCTTCTCGTCGGCGGTCAGAAAATGGGCGACGATGACGGTAAAGAGCGGCGTCGTCGCATTGAGGATCGAGGCCAGCCCGCTGGCAATATGGGTCTGGCCCCAGACGATCAGGCAGAAGGGAATGATGTTGTTGAGCAGCCCCATGCCGAAAAAGGCGCGCCATACGGCCCATTGGCGCGGCAGGTGAAGACCCATGATGCGGCAGACGATAAGAAGCGCCACGGCCGCCATGCTGACGCGCAGCGTGACGATGGTGACGGGCGGCAGTTCCTTGACGGCGATGCCGATGAAAAAGAACGATCCGCCCCACAGGAGCGAGAGCGCGACGAGCATCCCCCATTCGCCGGCATCCATCTGTTTCTGTATCGCCATCTTCGTCTCCCAAGGGCATGAATTCTGACATTTTTGCAGATCGGATCGCCGCCATCCACCCGATATGGGTTGAGTTCACCTCAATTGGATATTCGCGGTTTCCGGTCGCTTCGCGTCCTGTTGCTTCTATTTACTCCCCGTTTTATGGTGTTTTCAAACGATAGTTTCTCGTCAGATAATTGAGCTGAGCTAAATCATGGCAATGGAGCTTCCGTCCCTGAAAGGATTGCAGGCCTTCGAAGCTGCCGCGCGATATCGCAGCGTCACGCTTGCTTCCAACGAGTTGAATGTCACCCCCGGCGCGGTCAGCCTGCAGATCAGGGAGCTCGAAGCCCGGCTTGGCGTACAGCTGTTTGTCCGCAAACCACGCAGCATCCAGCTGACGCGTGAGGGCGAGCGTTATTACGGCTCCCTTCGCACCGCATTCCGGATGATGCGCGAGGCGACGGCGGAACTGACGGCGCGATCCGAGATTACGGTGTTGACGCTGAGCTGCACGCCGACATTTGCCGTGCAATGGCTGATGCCGAGGCTGCCCGGTTTCCAGCAGCGACACCCGCATGTGGATGTCCGCATCAGCGTCACCAACCGGCTGGTGGATTTTTCAAGGGACGATGTCGATCTGGCCGTGCGGCATGGTTTCGGCCGATATGAGGGGCTGGAGAGCATCCGCTTCATAGATGACAGCACCTTGCCCGTCTGCTCGCCGCAGCTTTTTGAAAAATACGGGCCGCTTCGGGTGGCGGGCGATCTGCAATCCGTTCCCCTGCTGCACGACGAAAACCGTAACGAATGGCGGCGCTGGCTCGAAACGGCGGGGGCGAGAGAGGTCGACGCTTCTGGTGGCACCGTGTTTATCGACAGCAATGGCGCGCTGGATGCGGCCAAGGCCGGACATGGTGTCGCCCTGACACGGCGCTCGCTTGTTTCCCGTGAGCTTGCCGAGGGCGCGCTGATTGCACCCTTCGGCACGGATATTGCCAGCACGCTTGCCTACTTCCTCGTCTACCCACGACGAATGCTGGATAATCCCGATCTCGTGACGCTCATGGACTGGATGCTTTCGGAAGCAGGTTCGGGCGAAGTCGGTTCTCTTTGACGCCAATCCGGTTTATGCCGGAATGAAACAACGGGAATCACTTTTGAAAACTATCGCCATCGATTTTGAGACCGCCAATGAGGAAAGGGGCAGCGCCTGCTCCGTCGGACTTGCGTGGATAGAAGACGGTGAGATCGTTCGCGTCGAGGAACGGCTCATCCGGCCGAAGGATATGCGGTTTTCGCCCTTCAACATCGCCGTGCATGGGATTCGGCCTGCCGATGTCGAGGACGCGCCGGAATTCCCTGATGTGATGGAGGAGTTCATCGACGATTTTCAGGGCGCCACGATGATCGCCCACAATGCCGCCTTCGATTTCAGCGTCATGCGCGCCTCCTTCGACAAATACCGGCAGTCCTATCCTGACCTTTCCTATCTGTGCAGCGTCAAGATCGCCCGCCATGTCTGGCCGCAGCTGGAATCGCACAAGCTGAATGTGATCGCCCATCATCTCCAGTTGCGTTTCGTGCACCACAATGCCGCCGAAGATGCCGTCGTCTGCGCGGCGGCTTCAATTGCGGCGGCGAAGGCGCTGCGTGTTTCCCATATCCGTGACCTGCCGGAAAAGATCGGCATGGTCGCCGGCCGTCTCACATCCAGCGGCTATCAGCCCTGCAGCATGAAAAAACGCGTCGTCTCCCGGGTTGCGTAACTCTTCCCCGCACTTATGTTTGAAGCAGCGTAACGGAGAAGATGCGATGACGATGAAAACTCTCTCGGGTTTGTTTGCGGGCTTTCTGGCGTTGCTTCCGGTGACAGCGGCGCATTCGCAGGTCGTCGGTGAGGTTGGCGTCGACTGGATCGGCAATGATATCGTCATCGAGGCGATCGCCGATCCCAAGATCAAGGGCGTGACCTGCCATGTCACCTATTTTTCGCGCGGCGTCATTGATCGGCTGAAAAACGGCAACTGGTTCGAAGACCCTTCGAACAATGCCATTTCCTGCAGCCAGACGGGACCGGTCGAAATCGGCGACATCGATCTCTCCAAGGGTGGGGAAGAGGTTTTCCGGCAGGGCATGTCGCTGGTCTGGAAGAAGCTCGTCGTCAGCCGCGTTTACGACAAGGCGAATGACACGCTGATCTATCTCGTCCATGCGCGGGAACTCACCGATGGTTCGGCCAAGATGGCGATCTCGACGGTGCCGCTTTATAATCAGCAGGTGACGTGGGAGAAGGGCAAGCCATGAGGTTGCCGACCCTCAACCGTCATGCCGGACTTGATCCGGCATCCAGTCACGGCGCGCCTGCGCCGTGAAGAGTCTTACGCGATCAAGGACTTGATCGCACTGGACCCCGGATCAAGTCCGGGGTGACGGAGCTTTACTGAAACGGGACTGCCAAATTGAACATCCCGCCGCTTATACGGCGCTGACGTAAACGGTAGCCCGGCCCGATCAGGCCGCTTCGCGCGCCAGCTCGTCGGCGATGACCGTATCGAGGTTGAGGAAGCAGACCATGCTCTTTTCCAGCGCAACGATGCCGCGGCAGAAGCTGCGCTGTTCTTCCGGGATGATATCGGGCGCGGGCTGCAAGTCCTCGGAGCGGATGGTCATCATGTCGGAGACCTGTTCCACCAGAAGTCCGACCAGCTTGCCGCCGATATCGGTGACGATGATGGCGGAGCGTTCGGAAGGCTCGGTCATTTTCATGCCGAGGCGGCCGGCCATGTCGATGACGGGAATGACGGCGCCGCGCAGGTTGATGAGACCGAGAACATAGGGCGGCGTGTGCGGCATCGGGGTGACCGGCGCCCAGCCGCGAATTTCGCGGATCGCCATGATGTCGATGCAGAATTCCTGATCGCCCAGATGGAAGGAAACGATTTCGAGATATGCGCCGGATTGCTTGATGGCGTTGGACATGACGGCAGGTTTCCTCTGGTGGCTCTGAGCCAGGCCTCTGCATGAATTGAGCTTTATGCGGTGGCCGGAATGAACCGGGAGACATCATGTCGGGGCTTTGAAAACCGCTATGGTCATAATGCACAGCAAGATTTTAAACTTTCCCTAACAATTGCCGCGCTCCAACCTGCAAAACCCGGTATTTTGGCGGTTTTCGCGCCCGCGCAAAAAGGTTATGATGGAGACATGAACGCGCTCGTTTCCAATCCGCTGAAGTTTATTCTGGCAAGTCTTGCCGTTGCGGCTTCGCTTGCCGTCGTGCTTCTTGCCTTCGATGGCTGGGTGCGCCACAGCACGGATATTTTCCTCTCCACCGTGCAAAGCGGAATTGCCTGGTGCCTGTAAGCCTCTTCGCATTCCAGGCTTTGTGACAAATCAGCGCGGTAGGCGCAAAAACGCCCAGTTGATTTGCGGTCGCCGCTGCCGTTCGTTATCAGACGACAAGGCCCGCAATATCCAGCCGGCCTTTCGGGGTAGGATTGGACAATGAGAAATATTCGCATCGTATTGTGGGCCGTGGTGATCGTTCTTGCCGGTGTCGTCAGCTGGTTGACGATCGAGATGACGAAGACCCGTGAGGAAATGATTGAAACGGCCTATGGCGTGCCGTTTGAACTCACGGCGCAAAACGGCCAGCCAATCACCGAAAAGGCCTTTCAGGGCAAACCGACCGCGCTGTTTTTCGGTTTCACCCATTGCCCGGAAGTCTGCCCGACAACGCTGTTTGAGCTGAACGGCTGGATGGAGAAGGTGGACCCGGCCGGCGACAAGCTGCAGGCCTATTTCGTCTCCGTTGATCCAGAACGCGATACGCCTGAGATCATGCAGCAATATGTTTCCAACGTTTCGAAGCGCATCACCGGCATCACCGGCCCGGCCGACAAGATTGCCGAAACGCTGAAGGGCTACCGCATCTATGCCAAGAAGGTGCCGGTGGACGAGAAGGATCCGAATGGCGACTACACCATGGATCACACCGCGTCCGTCATCCTGCTCGACGCCAATGGCCGGTTTTCCGGCACCATCGCTTATGGCGAAAACCCCGAAGTCGCCGAGCAGAAGCTCCAGAATCTTCTGAAGGGCTGATAGAGGCGGCATAATTGCGCCAGGCTTATTGGACTGGCGCAGCTTTTGTGGCAAAGGCAAGCACAGGACCATTAAAGCGCGTCGCCATGCGGCACGCTTTAATTTTTGTTTCGACGCATGCCTTCTTCCCAAAACCGCTGCACATTTTTGGGAGGCATGCTCTAGCCAGAGAAGGCAGCCTGCCGTGAGTGAAATCCGACTTTATGTCACCACGACCGAAATTAAGGCCGGTGAAATCCTCGATCTCATGTCGGACTATTTCGGCGAGGAGGATATCGCGATCGCCACCACCGAGGTGGATGAAAAGCGCGACATATGGGAAGCCTCGGTTTACCTCATGGCCGAGCAGGAAGACGAATATCGCGAGCGCGTCAGCGCCCTGCTTGCTCCGGCCTTTCCCGGTCTCGTCATCGAGAAGGAGATCGTTCCGGATGTGGACTGGATCGCCAAGTCGCTCGAGGGGCTGAAGCCGGTGCGGGCAGGACGCTTCATCGTTCATGGGGCGCATGATCGGGACAAGGTGCGGGCGAACGATCTGGCAATAGAGATCGAGGCGGGACAGGCTTTCGGCACCGGTCATCACGGCACGACGGCGGGTTGCCTTGAGATGATCGAGGAGGTTCTGCGGGCGCGGACCGTGCGCAATGCGCTTGATCTCGGCACCGGCAGCGGCGTTCTGGCAATTGCGGTGCGCAAGATGCGTCCCATTCCCGTACTTGCGACGGATATCGACCCCATCGCCGTCAAGGTGGCGAAGGAGAATGTGCGGCTGAACGGCATCGTCTCCGGGATGGCGCTGGAGACCGCGCCGGGCTTCCACTCGGACGCTTTCCGCAAGCACGGCCCGTTCGATCTCATCATCGCCAATATTCTGGCGCGGCCGCTCATCAAGATGGCGCCGCAGCTCGTCACGCATCTGGCACCCGGCGGCACCGTCATCCTGTCCGGCATTTTGGCGTCACAGCGCTGGAAGGTGCTTTCCGCCTATAATGGCGCCCGGCTTTCCCATGTCCGCACCATCTGGCGCAACGGCTGGGTCACGCTGCATCTGCGCAAAGACTGAACCAGCGGCAATATTCCTTTCAGGCAAAAGAAAAGGCGGCGCTTTCGCGCCGCCTGGAAACCCGCGAGCACATGGGAGGAAAGTTGCTCAAGCAGGTCGACGTATTCCTGGTGAGACGCGGTGGAGGGAGGATCGCCGCGCCCGACGTGATCAGAATACGTAGCTGGACTTCGCCTTGCGACGCAGATCGGCGCGGTTCATGCCGAGCGCTTCGAGCGACTTGTCGTCGAGGTTCAAAAGTGCGGCGTTGACGTGACGGCTGACCTGACGCTCGCGTGCTTCAACGACGCGATCGAAGGCGTTGCGGAGGAAAGACTTTGCCATTGCTTCAAATCCTTGTTTGCCAGGAGAGTGTTTCTCTCGCTGTGTTGATCTGAAGATAAGCGATGTGTTTTTGTTTAGTTAGAGGGAATGCCTCAGGGTAGGTATGCGATTAATGCATTGCTCTCTGTTTCCAGTATTACTTAAATCGCAAAATATGCACAATTTATCACCGCAATCGGTTCTGTCATATATGGCTTGAAACCGGGTTTGCCCGCATGGCATTGTCCTTGCGCGCCAATGATTTGCCGGCGTGACCGAACAGCTTTCCTCATGACAGTTCCCGAAAGACGCCCATGTTCCAGACCTTCGAAAACAAATCCGCGCCGCAATTCGGCAAGGCCCGCGTCGAGGCGCTGCGCGCCGGTTTCGACTCCCTCGGCATCGACGGTTTCCTGGTGCCGCGCGCTGATGAATATCAGGGAGAATATGTACCGGAATCCTCCGAGCGCCTGTCATGGCTGACCGGATTTACCGGTTCTGCCGGTATCGCGCTGATAACGCGCGCAGAGGCGGTGGTGTTCGTCGATGGCCGGTATACCACGCAGCTCAAGTCGCAGGTTGACCAATCGGTGTTCAGCGGCGGTGATCTGGTCGGTGCGCCGCCCCCTGTCTGGTTGTCCGAGCACGCGACCGGGGGCTTTCGGCTGGGCATCGATCCCTGGCTGCATACCGGAGCTGAATTGAAGCGGCTGGAAAAGGCTGTTGCGGCCAAGGGCGGCTCGGTCGTCCTGCTCGAAAGCAACCCTCTCGACGCCCTGTGGCAGGATCGCCCTTCCGAACCGCTGGAACCCGTCGTCATCCAGCCGGAGGCCTTCACCGGCAAGCTGGCGAAGGACAAGATCGCCTCGCTGGCGGAGACGGTATCGGCCAAGGGCGCGGATGCCCTGCTGGTGACCGATCCTTCATCCATTGCATGGATTTTCAATATTCGCGGCAATGATGTGCCGCACACGCCACATCCGCTTGCCCGCGCCATCATCTATGCGGATGGCAAGGCGGATATTTTTCTCGACAAGCGCAAGACCGGTATCGAGGCAGAGGCTTATCTGGCGCAGCTGGCAACACAATTGCCGCCGTCGAAGATCGCTGATCGTCTGCACGCCATTGCCAGTGCCAAGGGCCGCATCATGGTGGATGCCGATCTGGCGCCCGTGGCGCTGACAGGAGCGATCACGGCGGCGGGCGGCACGTTGATCGAGGAGGCGGATCCCGTTCGCCTGCCGCGTGCATGCAAGAACGAAGCGGAGCTTGCCGGCTCTGCTGCCGCCCATGTGCAGGACGGTGCGGCCATGGTTGAATATCTCTGCTGGCTGGATCAGCAGCAGCCGGGCAGCGTCACCGAAATCGCGGCTGTGAAGGCCCTGGAGGCAGCGCGGGCCAAGGTGGGGCAGGGGCTGCAAAACCCGCTGAAAGACGTGTCTTTCGACACGATTTCGGGTGCTGGCGCACATGCAGCCATTATCCACTACCGTGTCACCACCGATACCGACCGGACACTTGCCGATGGCGAGATGTTCCTCGTCGATTCCGGCGCGCAATATGTCAACGGCACCACGGATATCACCCGTACCGTGGCGATTGGCAATGTTCCGGAAGAGCAGCGGCGGTTCTTCACGCTGGTGCTGAAGGGCGTGATCGCCATCAGTGCCGCACGGTTTCCGAAGGGTACGCGTGGCTGCGATCTCGATCCGCTGGCGCGCATCGCGCTGTGGAAGGCCGGGGCGGATTATGCCCATGGCACGGGCCACGGTGTCGGTTCCTATCTTTCGGTGCATGAGGGGCCGCAGCGTATCGCAAGGCTTTCGACGCAGGAGCTGCTGCCCGGCATGATCCTGTCGAATGAGCCGGGTTATTACCGACCCGGTGCCTTTGGCATTCGCATCGAAAACTTGATCTATGTGCGCGAGGCGGAAGCGGTGGCGGGCGGCGACCAGCCGATGTTCTCTTTCGAGACTCTGACCTGGTGCCCCATTGATCGCAGGCTGATCGTGGTGGGGCTGCTGACCGACGATGAGCTTGACTGGCTCAACGCCTATCACGCCGGCGTTCTGGAAAAGCTGTCGCCCTTGATCGCAGACGAGGATGTGAAGGCGTGGCTCGTCGCCGCCACGCTTCCATTGACGCGGGTGGCTTAAAACAGCGACGAGTGCCTTATCGCAATGACGATTGCCCAGCCGACCGCCAGCATCGTCAGGCCGGGGAAACGCAGGCAGACCAGAAGTGCCGCCACCATGCTGACCTTGACCTCGTATCCGCCTTCGAAAAAGGCGGGTGCGACCAGCGTGGTCAGAACGGCAACGGGAACGGCGTTCAGTCCCGCCTCCATGCGCGGCGGGATGGATTTCATCCGCGTCATCAGAACATAACCGCCGATGCGGGTAAGATAGGTGGCGATGGCGGCGAGCGCGATCAGGATCAGTGTATCGGCGTGCAGAAAATCGCTCATGGCGTTTCCACCTTGCTTTCAGGGTTGGCCTCGCCGCTCGGTTTCGGCGGGTAGAGAACGGCAACGAGAATGCCGGCAAGCGCGCCGAGGCTGACATGCCAGGGCGAGCCGACGATGTGATAGGCGACCGTTGCGCCGAGTGCACTTGCCAGCATCACCGGGTAGAAGTTCTCGCGCTGGCGAAAACTCAGGACCATACCCATGAAATAGATCGGCAGCAGCACATCGAGACCGATGGCTTTCGGATCGCCGACCATGTTGCCGAGCGACGCGCCGACAATCGTCATGACGAGCCACAGGACATAGACCGGTGTGGCAAAGCCCATATACCAGGCAAAACCGACCGTGCCGGTATTTTCATATTTCCTGACCGATTCGGCGAATTGCGGATCCACCAGCACGAAGAAGCCCGCCGCTTTCTGCAGGAAAGACCAGTTTGTGATCATTCTGGCGATGGCGGCCGAATAGAGGATATGGCGGAAATTGACGGCGAAGACCGACAGGACGATCAGCCAGGGCGCGACCTTCTGGCCGAACAATTCGATGCCGACAAGCTGGCTGGCGCCAGCATAGACGGTGCCGCTCATGATCGTGGCCTCGACGATGCTTAGGCCGTTATCAACTGCAACTGCACCGAACAAGGCACCGAAGGGGGCGGCGGAAAGGGCGATCGGAAAGCCGGTCTTCAATCCCTCGCGAAAATCTGTATTGGACATTTTTGGGAACTCCTTGCCGCCGCTCTATCGCCGTCCCGTCTGGCTGGCAAACAAATTGCATGAATGGATCGATTGATTCCCTTGAAGCATCCGTTACGTTAGCTGCATCCCGGCGCATCGGCGCCCAACTCACGAATTGACGGATGATGAATGCTTGAGAAGCAGGAAAAGGTGGTCTTGGCCGCGCGTATCAAGGACTATCTTGCCCGGGAAACGGAAACCGAGATGGGTCTGCTGCAGGCGGAAATCTTCGTGGAATTTCTGGCCGAAGAGGTTGGATATGTCTTTTACAATCAGGGCCTCAAGGATGCGCATGCCGCGATCCTGAGGCGTCTGGAGGATGCGGCGGGCGATATCGACGTGCTGGAGAAGCCGAGGCTGCGCTGACGGCGCTTCCCTTCCTCATCCCTGTGCTTGTCACATGGATCCAGCCAGCCCAAGTCCTTGGGGTGAAAGGAGTCCTCTCGTCGCGCAGACGCGCGTCGGCTGGATTCCTGTGACAGGCACAGGAATGAGGGGATGCGCCGTCACAAGAAATTCTTGGATCGTGTAGGTGGAATTCGATTAAACGTGACGGGCTTCAGTCGCGCAATATGTCGCGGCTCCTGAGAATGGCCACGCCTTTTTCCCGCATGGTCGCAATCGACGCCTTTATGCCCTGTGGATCGATGCCGCGGCTCGCATCCTCGATGAAACGCACCTTGACATCGGGTAGCATGTCGAGCGCATCGAGCACCGAGAAACTGACGCAATAATCGGTGGCGAGGCCGCAGACATCGAGCTGCGTTACGCCCTGGCGGGTCAGATAATCGGCAAGGCCGGTGGTTGCCCCCTGATCATTGTCGCGAAAGGCGGAATAGCTGTCGACGGCGGGGTTTTCGCCCTTCTGCTGGATGTAGTCGAAGGCGTCTGTCTTCAGATCGGGGTGGAATTCCGCATCCGGCGTGCCCTGCACGCAATGGTCCGGCCACATCATCTGCGGTTTGCCGGAGAGTTCGCCCATGTCGAACGGTTTCTTGCCGGGATGCTGCGAGGCGAAACTGCCGTGATTTTCCGGGTGCCAGTCCTGCGAGGCGACGATCAGGTCATAACCGCCATTGTCGATCAGGGCATTGGCGACCGGCACGACCCTGTCACCCTCGGCAACGGCCAGATTGCCGCCCGGGCAAAAGCCGTTCTGGATATCGATGAGCAGCAGCGCCTTCATGATTTTCCTCCCTTATTTGCGGGCAGGATGCCAAGCCGGCACTGGCGGATCAAGTGCTCTTTCAACGTTTGTGCCGGCGTGACGGCGTTACGGCAAAGCGGTATCCGTCGTTTTCCTGCCGCATTTGCAGCAAATTTCCGGCCAAGTCGGAATTTACCTGACGATGCGGCGACGGAAACTTTAAAGGCCGATGACGCCCTTGAGGGCATTTTTCCGGGACGAGGCGGTGCAGATGCACGCCTTATCCACGCAAGTCATTGTTTTGCCTTCGCCCGATAATGCGCAGACCTTAACGAATTATTTTTGCAGGGACTCGTAAACACTTTGGTTACCATAATTCGTCATGCTTCGAACCAGTCAGTTCCGAAACAGGCGTGGTGTCCGCCCGCTGTTCGGATGCCCCAAAATCCCTCCGGCGTTGTCCGGTTGTGCGTGAACGGTTCGAGTAACGAGTATCATGGCGTTTTCTGCTGCGGCCTATAATGGCGCCGGTCCTGCCCGGTCGTCCTGCCTCAAGAAAGGCAAATCCTCTTCGCTTGGCCGAATGGCAGCACTGCTTGGCGGCGGCGCCTTTGCCGGCTTTTTTGCCTTTGCTGCCTTCGCCTCGCTTCACGGCATGGCGGCTGCTTCACATGGCGTCGGACAGTTTGAAAAGACGCTGGTGGCCAGGCTTGATTCCGCGGAGACGGCGATAGACCGGGCTGTTGCACGGGATATTCATGTCCGCAAGTTTTCCCGTCTGAGTGACCACAGCCATGGCCAGCAGAAGGCTGTCCGCCTTGCCGGCATGATGCCCGAGATCGGCGCGAAGGAATTCGGCGAGCGTTTCGGTGCGGCTGCGAATGCGAAAGGGCAGGCGACGGTCAAGGAGCTTGCTGCGCTCCGGCCTTCGGCAATTGTCGATTCCGCGCTTGGGCGTACCACCGAGGTTGCCTATCAGAGTGCTGCTTCGCATCCGGCATTTGAAGTGGCGCTGGCGCGTCCGCAGATCGAGGAAGAGGCGAGCAGTCTGCTTCCGGACGACGTGCCGCTCCCGAGCTTCAGGCCCGAGGTGGCGGCTGCCGAGACCGTGGAGCCATCGCCGCGTCCCGCTCTCTCCAAGGCCGCCGTTGCTTCCGCACCTGCTTTCGATGCGCCTGTTCCCCTGCGTGCGCCGCAGCCGCCGAAACAGAGCACCGGCGCCATGCTCGCCTTTGCAAAGCCTGATAATCCGATGCGCGAGCCGAGCAAGATGGATGCGGTTCCGTGGCCGGATCGCGGCAACGGCACGGCGATCTACGATATCTCCTCCGGCGTCGTTCACATGCCGAACGGCGAGAAGCTGGAAGCGCATTCCGGCATCGGCAAGATGCGCGACAATCCCGACTATGTTCACGTCAGAATGCGCGGCTCGACGCCGCCTTCCAGCTACAGGCTGACAATGCGTGAGGCGCGGTTCCATGGCGTCGAAGCCATTCGGCTGACGCCGGAAAACGGTGTCAATCCGCATGGCCGCGATGGCCTTCTTGCCCATACTTACATGCTGGCGAAACGCGGCGAATCGAATGGCTGCGTGGTGTTCAGGGATTATTCCCGCTTCCTTGCGGCCTTCAAGCGCGGCGAAGTGAAGCGCATGGTGGTAGTGCCGAAGCTAAACGGCAATCGTCCGACACTCGCCAGCAGCGGCGGAAAAAGCGGTGGCAAGACCCTTCTCGGCATGTTCTCACGCGGCAGCGATTCCTGATTTTACATTCTCTTCCCGGACGGTGCTCTAGCGGCCGCGCCGCTGCGTCAGCACCATGCCGCCGAGGATCAGCAGAATACCGAGCGCGCTTGCCCAGATTTCCGGTGGATGATCGCTGAAGAGATCAAGGACGACGCCTGACACCATCTGGCCGCTGATGACCAGAAGTGCCGTATTGACCGCGCCGATGCGGGGGATCAACCAGCTTCCCGAAGCGATGAAGACAACACCGATCGGGCCGCCGATAAAGGCGAGCCAGGGTGCGTCTGCCGCACCTGGCGGAATGAGACCGCCGACGATGAGGCCGATGACTGTCAGCACCGCAAACCCGACGGCATGGTTCCAGAAGGAAGCAATCAGCGGTGAGTTGGACAGGCTGAGGCGGCCGTTGATCTGCCGGCTGAGCGCCACGAAGACGCCGCCGGTGAAAGCCATGGCGATCCAGACGATCATGCCGTTCTCCCGACCAGAATGATGAGCGCGCTGCCGCAGAGGATCAGCGCCACTGCTGCCATGTCACGTAGATCCGGCCGCCGTTTGGGCAGGCCGAAAAGGCCGAAAAGATCGGCCAACAGGCTGAAGATCACCTGTCCGCCGAGACCCAGCGCGATGGTGCCGGAGAGCGCCAGCGGCGAATTGACGGCGGTGGAGGTGAGGATGACGATGGCAGCGCCGACGACACCCCCGCAATAGGCCCAGAGCGGTGCCCTCGGCTTTTCTGCCACGCTCGCATCTTTCTTCGGGCGCCTGATGGCGAGATAGATCAGCGCCGCCACCGTGCCGGTACCATGCGCCGTCCAGGAGGAAAACAGCGCGTTGCCATAGTGGGCAAGCTGACCGTTGAAATGCACCATCAGGGTCAGAAGGCAGCCGCTGGCGAAAGCGGCGGCAAGATGCAGCGGGTTGAGGCGGGAATGCGTCGTTTCTGTCATGGCGGGCCGGGGAAAGCTGAAGATGGAAACGAGCTTTAGCCGATATGGGCCTGAAGCGGAATCGAATTGCGCCTTTTCACTGCCTCAAGGCGACATTATCCTGTGTGCTGCGGAACAAGCGATCCGGCCACGCATTATTCCACCATGAAGAAAACGACGCGCAAACCATTGAACCGGATGACGATTTTCGTCATTTCGATTTTCATTCTCGCAGCCGTGATTGCGGCGGTCTATCTCGTCGGCTTCACGCCAGGCGAAGTTTAAGCCGGGGCTGTCAATTGCTGGCGGGAACGGTCTTGCCCTTGCCGCGCTCCAGCGCAACGCTCAGCCTGGCGATGGCGAAGCGGAGGCCGCGCAGGAGGAAACGGCTGGTTTCCAGATAGGCGCGATAGGGCAGCACGGTGAAATAACGCCAGCGGGGCAAACGGTATATGCGCAGATTGTTCTGGATCTGGCTTTCCCCGTCCGCATCCTGCGTGGCGCAGAGCGGATAGATGAAGGCGCCCTTCAGGCCCGCGAGATATTCCAGATCGAACGCGATATCGTAGGCCAACCGCATGGGGATGAGCTTCGATATCCACTTGCCGGCGCGGCGGTTGACGAGATAGGCGCCCGAACCCTTTTCGCGCGTCAATGCGATCGCGAGCGAGCGGCCATTGGAAAGCGGGCGGAAGGGGAATTTACGGCCGTTGCTGACCGTCGTCAGCCGCAGCAGATCCCAGTCGCCGCCATTCAGCACCGCCTCATCGATAGCGTTGATAAAATCATTGTCGAAGACGACATCATCTTCGAGGATGAGCGCGATATCGGCATCGCCGTCCATGAACCGGTTGGCGCAGGCCACATGGCTGAGATAGCAGCCGATTTCCGGCGGCGAGGTGCGGCGGCCATGCATGAGCATGTAGGACATTTCGCTGAATTCCGGGATCGGATAATTCAGTTCGCGGCCATTGACGCCCGGAACGCGTTCCGCCTTCAGCCCGATGGCGTCGAGGCGTGCGTTCATGTCCTCGAGGCGCTTGGTGGCGCTATCCATATTGATCAGGAAAACGGCAAGCTTGCGCTGGCTTTTCGGTAAGATATGCAAAGCAGTCCTCGCCCGGTTTCTGCACCCTGTTGCAACTCCTTTATTGCAACGGCGCGACGCGGGCTACGGAAAAAGCTGGTTTCGGGCACTCATAGTTGTCGAATCAAACCTTTTCCACAAATCCATCCAGCACGCGCTTTTGTCCGGCGCGGTCAAAATCGATGGTCAGCTTGTTGCCTTCGATGGCGGAGATGTTGCCATTGCCGAACTTGATGTGAAAAACGCGGTCACCGACCACAAATTTCGACGGTGTATCGGCGACGGATTTCGCTACCAGTTCGCCGTCGATCGTGCGGGTGCGCGGGCCGCTTTCGCCATAACCGATCCGCTCCACCGCATGGCCGGAGCGCGTGCCCCAATTGTCGCGGGTCGCGTCGGAGCGGTTCTGCTGCGCGCGTTTCCAGCCGGGGGTGGAATAATTATTGGCGAAGGGTTCGGCTTTGTCGAAACGGGACTGGCCGTAGCCGCCGCGTCCGCCATAACCGCCATAGTTGCTGTCGGATGCCGCAACATCCACATGGGCGGGCGGCAGTTCATCGAGGAAACGGGAGGGCAGGGTGGATTGCCACAGGCCATGAATGCGGCGGTTCGACACGAACCAGATATGGCAGAGCTTCTTGGCGCGCGTGATGCCGACATAAGCCAGGCGGCGTTCTTCCTCCAGACCGGAGCGACCACCTTCGTCCAGCGCCCGCTGGTGCGGGAACAGGCCTTCTTCCCAGCCGGGAAGGAAGACGGTATCGAATTCCAGACCCTTGGCGGAATGCAGCGTCATGATGGACACGGCATCGAGATTTTCGTTCTGCTCGGCATCCATGACGAGGGCGACGTGCTCTAGGAAGCCGCGCATGCTTTCGAAGGCTTCCATCGAGCGGATGAGTTCCTTCAGGTTTTCCAGCCGACCGGGCGCTTCGGCCGTCTTGTCGGCCTGCCACATGGCGGTATAGCCGCTTTCGTCGAGGATCTGCTCGGCAAGCGTGGTGTGCTCGGTGTTTTCCAGCAGGCCCTGCCAGCGGCGGAAATTCTGCACCACATCGAACAGCGCCTTGCGCGCCTGTGGTTTTAGCTCGTCGGTCTCGATGATGTCGGCGGCTGCAGCGAGCATTGGAATATCGCGGGCGCGGGCGTATGCATGTAAAGCGCTTTTAGTTGTGTCGCCAATGCTACGCTTGGGCGTGTTGACGATGCGCTCAAAAGCCAAGTCATCGGCCGGTTGGCAGACGACGCGAAAGTAGGCCATGGCGTCGCGGATTTCGAGGCGCTCATAAAAACGCGGACCGCCGATGACGCGATAGTTGAGGCCAAGCGTGACGAAACGGTCTTCGAATTCGCGCATCTGGAAGGAGGCGCGAACGAGAATGGCCATGTCGTTCAGCTTGTGGTTCTTGCGCTGGAGCTGTTCGATCTCCTCACCGACAGCGCGGGCTTCCTCCTCGGAATCCCAGGCGGCATGCACCACGACCTTTTCATCATCCGGGCTGCTGCGTTCGGTAAACAGCGTCTTGCCGAGACGGCCCTCATTATGGGCGATCAGATGGCCGGCCGCGCCGAGAATATGCTCGGTGGAGCGGTAGTTGCGCTCGAGCTTGATGACCTTGGCGCCGGGGAAGTCCTTGTCGAAGCGGAGGATATTGTCCACTTCCGCGCCGCGCCAGCCATAAATCGACTGGTCGTCGTCACCGACGCAGCAGACATTCTGCGGTTCGCCCTTGGCGCGCTGGGCGAGAAGCCTTAGCCACATATATTGCGCCGTGTTGGTGTCCTGATATTCGTCCACCAGAATGTAACGGAACTTCTGGTGATATTCCGTCAGAATATCCCTGTGGCGGCGGAAGATGCTGATCGGGTGCATCAGAAGATCGCCGAAATCGCAGGCGTTCAGCGTTTTCAGCCGGTTCTGATAGGCGGTGTAAAGCTCGCGGCCCTTGCCATTGGCGAAGGCGCGGCTGTCGCCCTCCGGAATATCCGGCGGCGTCAGGCCCTTGTTCTTCCATCCGTCGATCATGCCGGCAAACTGTTTTGCCGGCCAGCGCTTGTCATCCAGACCTTCGGCCTGAATGAGCTGCTTGATCAGCCGCACCACGTCATCGGTGTCGAGAATGGTGAAATCCGATTTCAGGCCGACGAGTTCGGCATGGCGGCGCAGGAGCTTGACGCCGATGGAGTGGAAGGTGCCGAGCCAGGGCATGCCCTCGACAGCGCCGCCGACGAGAACGCCGATACGTTCCTTCATCTCGCGGGCGGCCTTGTTGGTGAAGGTCACGGCAAGAATCTGGCTTGGATAGGCGCGGCCGGTGGCGAGAATATGGGCGATGCGGGTGGTCAGAACGCGGGTCTTGCCGGTGCCGGCGCCGGCGAGCACGAGAACGGGACCATCCAGCGTCTCTACTGCCTCGCGCTGTTCCGGGTTGAGACCGGAAAGATAGTCGGGCGCAGCACGCGTCTGATCGCGCGCCGCCATGGCGCGGGCGGCAATGCCAAGCCCGCCGCCGCTTTCCGCACCGGCATTGTTCGTCGCCTTGCGTGGCGCCACGGGTTCCTCATCGAAGAACGGCATATCGTCAAAACTGTTGCTCATGCGGCCCAATGTAGTGATTCGGGATATAAAGGCCAGAACCGTGTTCTGCTTTTATTCCGGTATCGTCAGTCAAAACGTCCATTCCAAGGCATTTTTTCGCTTCATGCCTGCCTGTCGGCGTCGAAAGCGGCGTCAACGGGCACTTGCAGCGCCACCGCAAGCTGGTTGGTCTTGGCGGCAAGAGCGATGACGCGCAGCAAATCGGCATGTTGTTCGGTGGTCATGCCTTTGGCTTTGGCCGCTGCCGTGTGCGAATGGGCGCAATAGGAGCAGCCATTGGTGACGGAAACGGCGATATAAAGCATTTCCTTCACCACGGGATCGAGTGCGGAAGGTGTCGCCATCACCGCCTTGACCTCGCTCCAGGTCTTTTCAAGCAGATCGGCATCGAAGGCGAGGTAGAGCCACATATTGTTGATGAAATCCGATTTGCGGGTGGCGCGGATATCATCGAACACCGCTTTCACGCGCGGGTCGGTTTCCGGGTTTTCGGTTTTCGTCACGGTACTCATGGCTTCCTCTCATCGTGGTTCGCGGTGGCGCAGATTAGCCCAATGGCGGATATTTACGACAGGAATGCACGGATGGATTGCGGATTGGCTGCTTCTGGCGGCAATTGCGCCCAAATTACAATTACGTAAGGAACGGATTTGTGCGTTGCCTTGCCTTGGCCAAGCGGGAATACTGCACCTGTCCCGGAACGTGTCGTTTTCGGGAATATATAGTGCTGCGCGGATCAACCGGAGAAATATATGCGGGTCTGGAAACAGGTGGGTGTCAGTGTTGCCGTGGTGGGAGCGGGGCTCTGTCTCTGGGGCTTTTATTCGCCCGAAGCCCGCAATGTGCTGGCCAGCATCGGGATAGGCAAAATGCCTGCCGGCGCCGTTGAGGTTGCCGCCGCTACGCCCGGTTCGGGTCAAAACGCCGGCGGTGGACGCCGCAATGACAATGCGACCCTGATCGTGACTGCTCCCGTCAAAAAAGGCACCGTCAATGACCGGCTGAATGCGATCGGCAATGGCGAGGCGATCCAGTCCGTCGTTGTCATGCCGCAGGCTTCCGGCACGCTTTCCGAAATCCGTAGCTCTTCCGGCGCACGTGTCGTGAAAGGGCAGGTGCTTGCGCGGCTCGATGATGAAGAGCAGGTGATCGAGCGCGACAAGGCACAGGTGGTGCTGCGCAGCGCCGTTGAAAAATCCAATTCCTATAAGAACCTGAAATCCGTTTCCCGCCTTGACGTGATGGATGCGCAGATTGCCGAAGAAGCCGCCAAGCTTGCGCTGAGCACCGCCGAACTCAATCTCAAGCGCCGCGACATCGTTGCGCCGATAGAGGGTGTGGCGGGTATTGTCGCCGCCAATATCGGCGATAATGTCACCACGCAGTCAACCATCGTCAGTATCGACGACCGGTCCGAAATTCTCGTCAATTTCTGGGCTCCCGAGCGGTTTGCAACCGCAATCAAGGTCGGCATGCCGGTGGAGGCCACGTCCATTTCCCGGCCGGGTGAGACTTTCAAGGGCGAGATCGAGGCCGTCGACAACCGCGTCGATGAGGCAAGCCGCACGATCCGTATCCGGGCGAAATTCGGCAATGAGGAAGACGAGCTAAGGGCCGGCATGTCCTTCGGTGTCACCATGCGTTTTGCCGGGGAAACCTATGCCTCGGTCGATCCGCTGGCCGTGCAGTGGGATGCGGAAGGCTCCTATGTCTGGCGTGTGACCGATAATAAATCAAACAAGGTGCGGGTGCAGATCGTGCAGCGCAATCCCGATGCGGTTCTCGTCAAGGCGGAACTGGCGGATGGTGAGCCTGTCGTGATCGAGGGCCTTCAGCGTGTCAGGGAAGGCGGCGCTGTCCGCGTTGGCAACCAGCCGAAGCCCGAGGAGGTCGCCAGCCAATGACGACGCAGCCGCCCTCGGTTAAGGATTCCAAGCTCGCCTTTACGGCACTGTTCGTGCGCCGGCCCATTCTGGCGGCGGTTATCAATACGCTGCTGGTCGTTGCCGGCCTTGCCGCGCTGGTGGGCGTTGAAGTGCGCGAACTGCCTGACGTCGACCGGCCGACGATCAGCGTCAGGACCACCTATGAGGGGGCGGCGCCGGAAACCATCGATCAGGAAGTGACGCAGACCATCGAAGGTGCGGTGGCGCGTGTCAGCGGCGTCAAGTCCATTTCGTCCAACTCGCAATTCGGCACCAGCCGCGTGACGCTGGAATTCGGCGACAATGTCGATCTGGCGGTTGCCGCCAACGACGTGCGCGACGCCATCGGCCGCGTCACCAACCAGTTGCCCGATGATGCCGACGAACCGCAGATCATCAAGGCGGATTCCGACAGCCAGCCCATCATGCGCCTTGCCGTCACCTCCTCCACGCTCAGCATGGAAGATCTGACCAAGCTGGTGGATGACGAAATCATCGACCGTCTGGCCGCCGTCGACGGCGTTGCCGATGTGGAGCTTTACGGCGACCAGGAAAAGGTTTTCCGGGTCGATCTCAATCAGGCGGCGCTCGCCAGCCGTGGTCTGACCGTGACCGACGTTTCCAATGCGCTTGCCAGCGCCGCCCTCGATGTGCCGGCGGGATCGCTGAAAAGCACGACGCAGGACATCGTCGTGCGCGCCACGGCCAGCCTGACGAAGCCTGAGGATTTTTCCAACCTTCTCATCAAGGACAATATCCGCCTGCGGGACGTTGCGACCGTGATGCTGGGGGCGGACGACGAATCCACCTCGCTGCGTTCCAATGGCGTGCAGGGCGTCGGTCTCGGCGTCATCCGGCAGGCGCAATCGAACACGCTCAACATTTCCACCGGCGTGAAGGCAGCTGTCGATGCCATGTCAGCCAACTTGCCGGAAGGCACGCGCATCGTCATCACCAGCGATGACGCCGTCTTCATCGAAGGCGCATTGCACGAGGTTGAACTGGCGCTTGGTCTTTCTGCGCTGATCGTGGTCGTTGTGCTTTATCTCTTCCTCCGCGACTGGCGCGCCACCCTTATTCCGGCGATTACCATGCCGGTTGCGCTGATCGGTACCATTGTCGCGATCTACATGGTCGGCTTCTCGGTGAATATCCTGACGCTGCTTGCCATCGTGCTGGCAACCGGTCTCGTGGTCGATGACGCCATCGTGGTGCTGGAAAATATCGTGCGCCGCCGGGCGGAAGGCATGGGGCCGCGCGCCGCTGCCGTTCTCGGCACGCAGGAAGTCTTTTTCGCGGTCATCGCGACGACGGCGACGCTTGCCGCCGTGTTCATTCCACTCTCTTTCCTGCCGGGTCAGCTTGGTGGTCTGTTCCGCGAATTCGGTTTCGTTCTGGCTTTCGCGGTGGGTTTGTCCTCCATCGTGGCGTTGACGCTTTGCCCGATGCTCGCTTCGCGCATGCTGAAGGAGGGATTGAAAGAGCCGACGGGACCGCTTGCCTGGTTCGGCAATGTCTTTGCCTCCACATACAAAACGACGCTTTCCGCCTGCCTCAACAATCCGCTGATCGTCATCGTCGTGGCGCTGATCTTTTCCGGCCTGTCATGGATCGCCTTCGGCATGATCCAGAACGAGCTGACGCCGCGCGAGGATCGCGCCTCGGTCATGATGCGGGTTACCGCACCACAGGGCGTCAGCCTTGAATATACCCGCGACCAGCTGCAGCGGATCGAGGAAAATCTGCAGCCGCTGCGCGATAGTGGTGAGATCCGCAATATCTATTCGATCACCGGCATGAACGGCTCGTCCAATACTGGTTTCATGGTGTTGACGCTGGCGCCCTGGGCCGACCGTGAGCGCACGCAGAACCAGATCGCCGCCGATGTCACCTCCGCTGCCAACAGAGTGCCGGCGCTGCGCGGCAATGCGATGCAGCCGAACAGCCTCAGAATTCGCGGTGCCGGCAATGGCCTGCAGATGGCGATGGTTGGTAGCAATTATGCGGCGCTGACCGAGGCGACGCAGAAATTGCTGCTTTCCATGGAGGAAAGCGGCCTGTTCGATACGCCGCGTTTCGACAATGAGCCCAATCAGGCGCAGATTTCCGTCTCCATAGACCGCGAGCGTGCGTCGGATCTCGGCATCGATATCACCGGCCTGTCGCGCGCCATGCAGTCGCTGCTGGAAGGGCGCTCGATTGTCGACGTCTTCGTGGATGGCGATGCGATCCCGGTGCGTCTCCTGTCCTCCACCCGGCCGATCAACGATCCGACCGATCTCGAAAACGTCTTCCTGAAAACGGGTGACGGCAAGATCGTGCCGATGTCGGTCATCGCCACGCTGAAGGAAAATGCGGTTGCGCCGCAGCTCAACCGCGAGCAGCAGCTTCCCTCCGTCGGCTTTACCGCCAACCTCAAGGATGGCGTTTCGCTGGGTGAGGCGCTGCAAAAGGTGAATGAGCTTTCGCAATCCGTCATGCCGGCCGGCGCACGCCTGCTGCCGCTCGGTGAAGCGGCGACGCTGGAGGAAAATTCGAGCGGCATGTTGCTGACCTTCGGTTTTGCCATCGCCATCATCTTCCTCGTGCTGGCCGCGCAATTCGAAAGCGTGCTGAGTTCGGTCATCATCATGACCACGGTGCCGCTCGGCCTTGCCTGCGCAGTCATCGCGCTGCTGGTCACTGGGTCCAGCCTCAACGTCTATAGTCAGATCGGTCTTGTGCTGCTTGTCGGCGTCATGGCCAAGAACGGCATCCTGATCGTCGAATTCGCCAATCACCTGCGCGATCAGGGCGCCACCGTGCGCGAAGCCATCGAGAAGGCCACAAGCATCCGTCTGCGCCCCGTCATGATGACGATGATCGCCACCATTCTCGGCGGTGTGCCGCTGGTGCTGGCGCAGGGTGCCGGCGCGGAAGCGCGCATCGCGCTCGGCTGGGTCATTGTCGGTGGTCTCGGTTTTGCGACGCTGGTAACGCTTTACATCACGCCGGTCTCCTACCTGCTGATCGCCCGCTTCGCCAAACCGCAGGCGGATGAGGAAATCCGCCTTCACCGCGAGCTTGAGCTTGCCGCCCGCCGCAAGGCGCTGGAAGAGGACAAGCCGCTGCTGGCGGCGGAATAAAAACGGTTGCCGCCAAACAGTGTTTGGCGCAATCGCGATGCTGGACAAAGCATTAACCTTATCCCATACCACCTGACGGAATTTCGTAACGGATCGAATCCGTTACGGGCAGATGTTGCGGTGGAGACGGACGATGGCGCTGAAAGATGTGGTGGCGGGAAAGCGGAACGAAGAGGGCATCGCGTCGGCACTCGCGGTGCTGAAGCAGCAGCTCGGCGACAGGCTCCAGACCGGACAGGCGTTTCGCGAACAGCACGGTCACACCACCACCTATCTGACCCTACAGGCGCCTGACGGCGTCGTTTTTGCAGAGAGCGCCGATGATGTGAAGGCGGTGGTGAAGGTCTGCGCGCAACATAAGGTGCCGGTCATTCCTTTCGGAACGGGGTCTTCGCTGGAAGGGCAGGTGAATGCCCCGAACGGCGGAATCTGCATCGATTTCAGCCGGATGAATCGCATCATTGAGGTGAATGCCGAAGATCTTGACGTGACGGTGGAGCCGGGTGTGACGCGTGAGGACCTCAATGTCTATCTGCGCGATACCGGCCTGTTCTTCCCCATCGATCCCGGTGCCAACGCCTCCATTGGCGGCATGGCCTCGACGCGGGCTTCAGGCACGAATGCCGTGCGCTACGGCACGATGAAGGACAATGTGCTGGCCGTTACCGCCGTCGTCGCCAATGGCGAGGAAATCCGCACCGCCCGCCGCGCCCGCAAATCATCTGCGGGTTACGATCTGACGCGGCTTTTCGTCGGTGCCGAGGGGACGCTGGGCGTCATCACTTCCGTGACGCTGCGCTTGCAGGGTATTCCTGAAAAAATCGCCGGGGGGGTCTGCACCTTCGACAGCGTCAAGGCGGCCTGCGATGCCGTCATCATGACGATCCAGATGGGGGTTCCGGTCGCCCGTATCGAATTGCTGGACGAAGTGCAGGTGCGGGCCTGCAACGCCTATTCCGGCCTGAACTACGCGGAGAAACCGACGCTCTTCGTGGAGTTCCACGGCACCGAGGAAACAGCGGCGCTGCAATCGCAGCAGTTCGCCGAGATCGCGGCCGAATGCGGCGGCGTCGATTTCCGCTGGACCAGCGACGCGGCTGAGCGCAGCAAGCTCTGGAAGGCGCGGCATGACGCCTACTGGGCTTCCCGCGCGCTTGCGCCCCATCTCGACGGGCTTTCCACCGATGTCTGCGTGCCGATTTCGCGGTTGGCGGATTGCGTGGTGGAAACGCAGCAGGACATCGAGGAAAACGGCTTTCTGGCGCCGATCGTCGGCCATGCGGGCGATGGAAACTTCCACGTCCTCATCCTCTTCGACGGCAAGGACGCTGAAAGCGTTGCGAAAACCGAAGCCTTCGTTGCCCGCCTCAACCGCCGCGCCATAGCCATGGACGGCACCTGCACCGGTGAACATGGCATCGGCCAGGGCAAGATGAGTTTTCTGGCCGAAGAGGCGGGAAATGCGCTCGATATGATGCGTGCCATCAAAACGTCGCTCGATCCCGATAACATCTTCAATCCGGGCAAGTTGTTCCGTCTTGTCTGATCATTCTCATATTTGATTGGTACAAAAGGCTGCTTGCCGTTAAGGCAGAAAAGAATAGGTTTGCAGCGTTCGCGAAGGGAGATGCAGGTCAGTGCTCGGGCGTATTCTGGTTTTTCTGGGCGGACTGCTGGCCGTGGTGCTGTTTTCGGCGCTGCTTATTCCCTATTTCGTCGACTGGACGGATTTCCGCCGCGATTTCGAGGACCAGGCAAGCCGTATCCTCGGCAAGAAGGTGGTGGTGCATGGCCGCGTCGAAGCCCGTATCCTGCCTTTCCCTTCGGTGACATTGCATGATGTGCGCGCCGGAACGGATGCGGATGGATCGCCGCTCATTCAGGTCGCCCGTTTTTCCATGGATGCCGAGCTTGCACCTTTCCTCTCCGGCGAAGCGCGCATCTTCGATATGCGCATCGAGGAACCGAAAGCCAAGATAAGGCTGCTGAAGGATGGCACGCTGGACTGGATGCGCGGCAGCCGGGCGGAAATTCCCGCGCGCACCGTGGTTCTGGAAAGCGTACAGATCGAAGGCGGGCAGATCGAATTCATCGACGAGCAATCCGGCCGCAACCGTGTCGTGACCGGTCTCAATGCCGACATGTCCGCCAATTCGCTGGCCGGGCCGTGGAAGGCCGAGGGACGCGCTGCCGTTGACGGACATCCGGGCTCCTTTTCGCTTTCCAGCAGCGAGCCGGATTATGCCGCCGGCCGCATGGGGCTCAGGGTGCGGCTGGTGCCCGACGAACATCCGGTCGAGGTTGATCTCGATGGCGTGATTGCCGCAACAGCGGGAAAACCGGCCTATAGCGGTTCTTTCTCCTTCAGTTTCCGTGAAGACGAAAAGCAGAAGCAGCAGGCCGGACAATCGCTGTTTTCCTCGCCGCGCACCCGCGGCAGTTTTGAACTCACCAATGAGAGCGTGCGTATCCCGAGCTACCGCATGGAACTCGGCGGCAGCGAAAATCCCTATGTCGTGACCGGCGAAGCGACGCTCGATACCGGCGCCAAGCCGGAATTCCTGCTGACGGCCGACGGCCAGCAGATCGATGTCGCCCGCTTCGCGCCACCTGTCGTGCAGACGGGCAAGACCTCGCGCCAGCCCACCGCCTCGGTGCGCCAGCGCATCGAGGCCTTTGCGGCCATGGTGGCCCGCATTCCGGTGCCGCCGGTTCCGGGTAAGGCCAGCATCAGCCTTCCGGCGCTCGTTTCCGACGACACGACCATTCGCGACATCCGGCTGGATGTGCGCCCCGACGGTAGCGGCTGGCAGGTGGTGAACGCCGTGGCGACGCTGCCCGGCAGGACGCAGCTGGAGGCCAAGGGATCGCTGACGCTGCTCGGCGGCCCCGCTTTCAACGGCAATCTTCTCCTCGCCTCCAACCAGCCTTCGGGTCTGGCGAACTGGCTTTCCGGTTCCGTCGATCCGGCGATCCGCCAGCTCAATGCCGCCGGTTTTTCAGCCGATGTCTCTCTGACGACGCTCAACCAGCGTTTCGACAATCTCGAGCTTGCGATTGGCGACGCTTCGCTGAAGGGGCAGCTGGAACGGCGCTCGGACGGCAAGACCTCCAATCTTTCGATCGATCTTGCTGGCAACGAGATCGACCTCGATGCCCTGAAGGCGCTCGGCAGCCTGGCGCTTGGCGACCAGGTCGGCAGTTCGGTTCTCGACCATCGTATCGATGCCAAGTTCAAGGCCGACCGGTTCAATATGGCCGGCGTAACCGCAAATCATGTCGAAACCGCTTTCACCATGGCGGGCGGCGTTCTTTCGCTTGAGAAGATGACGGCCGGCGACATTGCCGGTGCCGAAGTCAAGGCGAAGGGGCAGTTGCAGGGCTCGCTGCTGAAATATGCGGGCAAGGGCACGGTGAACCTGCATGCGACGGACATGCAGCCGTTCTTCACCATGCTGCAGCAGAAATTACCAGATCATCCATTCCTCAGCCGTCTGGCGGCGAGTGCGCCCTGGTACGCCAATTCCGACCTTGCCATGGATGTTTCGGTCAACAGCGAAAATGGCGGTGCCAATGTCGCGGTTTCCGGCACCGTCAATGGCAGCCGCCTGTCGGCCGTCGCCAAGATGCCGGATTTCCTGTCGATCACCGACGACACCGCGATGTCTCTTGAAGCGGTCCTGAAAAACCAGTCGACGGCCATCCTGTTCGGGCAGGCCGGGCTTGATCCATTGCCGTTCGATGCGGATGGGGAGGGGCTTCTTTCCATCAAGCTCAACGGCACGCTCGGTTCGCCCGCCCAGACCGATATTCGCTTCTCGACGGAGCGCACGCATTTTTCGATGAACGGCTCCTTTGCCGTTGCGGCCGCCAATTTCGGTGAGGGCAGTGCGGATGTGGCGCTCGAAAGCGCCGATATCGAGCCATATCTCATCATGAACGCCGTGGGCCTGCCGCAGCTTGGCGGCGGCATGGCGTTGAAGGCCAATGGCAAAGTGGCGGTGGATGGACAGAAGATTGCTCTTTCCGGGATCGGTGGGCAGGCTGGCGGCAACCCGTTCTCGGGCAATCTGACGGTTGAACGTGCCGCGCCCTATCCCGTTACCGGCGACCTTGCCGTCAGAACTGCCGATCTCGCCTGGTTGGGAGACGCGATTTACGGACCGGTGATCGATCCGGAAACCGGCGCGCTCGATGCCAAGCCTCTTGCCATGCCGGCTTTCCCGCAGCTCAAGGCTTCGCTATCGCTGAAGGCGGAGAGTTTCGAGGCCGGTCCCTTCGGCACGATCACCGGCCTTTCGGCCAAGGTCACGCATGATGAGGGCAGTCTGGCGCTTGACGACGTTGCCGGCACCTTCATGGGCGGCAAGCTGAGCGGGCGGCTCGCCATGTCCACGGGGCAGGGGGCGGGCATCTTTCGCACCAAGATCGCGGTGGCCGACGCCAATCCGGAGCCGATATTATGGGCGAACGCCAATGGCCCGGTCGCGACCGGCCGGGTGGCGATTGACCTGACCGCTGAATCGACTGGCAAAAGTGTTGCCGAGATCCTGAAATCGGCAGGCGGCTCGGGTGAAATCCGTGCCAATGGACTGGTTCTCAAGGGTCTCAATCCCGGCGCCTTTCCGCCGATCCTGCAAGGGGCGGATGGTCTGCAGCAACCGATCGACGCGCCCAAGGTACGGCCGCTGGTCGACCAGAGCCTCTGGCAGGGTGAAGTTGCGCTCGGCGATGTGGCCTTGCCTTTCTCGCTGAATGGCGGCGCGCTTCACTTCCAGAATTTGCGCGCCGGGATCGATCCGGTGACGCTGACCGCGGATGCGACGGTCGATATTGCCGCTTCGACCGTGAATGGCGACCTTGATCTTCTCTTCAATCCCGGCACGGAGACGGTCGCCGGGGCCGAACCGTCGGTACGCCTCAACTACAACGGCCCGCTTGCCGCACCGGCTTTGACGACCGATGTTTCGGCACTCAGCAACTATCTGTCGCTTCGGGCTTTCGAAAAGGAACGCCGCCGCGTCGAAGCCATGCAGGCAAGCGTTCTTGAAAAACAGCGCCTGCGCCGCGAGGTGGCTCTCTACCGTTTCGAGGCGGCCGAACGTCAGGCGGAGAAGGAGCGGGTGGAGGCGGAAGCCAGGGCCAAGGCGGAAGAGGAGGCGCGGCTGAAGGCCGCGGCCGAGGAGAGGCTTCGGCAGGAAAAGGAACAGCAGGAGCGGTTGCAGCAACAACAGCAACAGCCCGCTCCCGAGCGACAGTCCGCACCTGTTTTGATTGTGCCGCCGACGGAGAACGCCATCAGGGAACTTTCGCCGGAAAACGCGCCGGCTAATCCGTAAGTTTTTCGCGATGGGCAGCAATCGTTCTGCCGGTTGCAGAAGTTATGAAACCCTTCCCCAAACGCCTCGTCATCCTCGGGCTTGACCCGAGGATCCACAATCGGGCGCGACCATGGATCCTCGGATCAAGCCCGAGGATGACAAGGCGTTTGGGGAGAGGTTAGAGACTTTGTCTCAGGATGAATTTTGGAGCGGTCCGGATACCTGACGCTTCAACTGCTTTGCCAAAATTATCCGATAGCCCGTCAAATCCAGCTTTCGCGCTCGCCGAAAGGCGTATCGGCGTCGAAATTTTTGGTGCCGATCCTGCTGCTTTCGCCTGACAGGATGGGCTTGTCCGCGCTTTCGCCCGGGGAGGCCGATCTGTCGGCGCTGTTTTCGAGCGCTTCGAGCTCAGCCTTCATAGATGCGATTGCGCTCTTCAGCTCTTCCTGGGCTTTCGCTTCGGTGACCTGGGAAAGCTCCGACTGCTTTTCGGCAATCTGCGCTTTTAATTCGGAAACGGTTGAAGACGAGGTTGAGGAGGAGAGGACGGAAACAGCGATGCTCGTTCCCGAAACGGCGGAAACCATGGGGCGCCTCGTGGCGGAACTGTGGTTGGAAAGGTCTGAAACAGAAATTGAAAGCAAGGCTACGCAATACGGGGATGCCTTGGAGCGCAGATTAATCAGCTAATGTTTAATGAATGCTTTCACTGCGTTATGAGTTTTCGGCGGGAATATTAGTGGTCAACCGGCGCGGAAACCGGGCTCGGGTTTCAATCGCTCACGCTACCGAAAATGTTAGCGGGTCTTGAGCCAGTTCAGCACATAGACCCGCAAGGATGAGGACAGATTGCTGTCGGCTGGCCGGTTGTCGTCTATTTCGGCAAGCAGGGCGGCGAAGCTGATCTTGCGCTTTTCGGCGATGATTTTCAGCTCGTCCCAGAAGGCATCCTCGAGCGAAATGCTGGTGCGGTGGCCGTGCAATGTCGCGGAATGCTTGCGGATCATCAGATTGCTCTCCGGCTGGAAATCTCAATCATATTTCGCCGGTAAGCCTCTGTTTCGCTATTGTGTGATGATTTCCCGGGAGGATTTTTCCTGGCCTTCAAGGCCGGATGATCAGTCCCTGTCAGTCCTGTCGTCGTCTTTTTCGAGCCGCCCCTGATCGAGCGCCTTTTCGGCTTTTTCGTTAAGGGCCGATGTCAGATTTTTTTCCGCCTTTGTCCGGCCGAAGGACAGGCGGTTTTGCTCCGCCTGTTTTTCTTTTTCGCTGCGGGCTTTCTGCTTTCGAAACTGACGCAGATTGACGATATCGGCGGCCATGCGGATATGTCTCCTTGAGTTTCGCGCGGTCAGACAGGAAGCTGTTATTGCTTCTTACGGAAAGCATCCAGCGAAACGACGGAGCCTTCCTTCTTTTCCTCACCGGCCTTGGGGGCTTCGGCGGTGGAAGCCGGTTTTGCCTCGTTGGAAACGGGGTAGGCGGTAATTTCGGCGTCTTCCATCTCTTCCTCGTCGGCCAGGGGCACATCGAACTCAAGTTCGAAATTGACCGAAGGATCGTAGAAACCGCGAATGGCGTTATAGGGAATGACCAGCTTTTCCGGGGTGTCCGAGAAGGACAGGCCGATTTCGAAGCCGGTTTCGGTCACCTTCAGGTCCCAGAACTGGTGCTGGATGACGATGGTCATCTGCTCGGCATATTTTGCCTTGAGGTGCTGGGAAATCCGCACCCCGGGCGCGCCGGTCAGGAAGGTGATGAAGAAATGGTGGTCGCCGGGCAGGCGGCCGGTTGCGGCCACTTCACCCAAAACTTTACGAATAACGCCGCGAAGGGCATCCTGTGCGAGAATGTCGTAACGGATATGATCCTGCCCCATGCGGTCCTGTCTTTCCCTTATTCGAACGTCTTTTAAAGCGCGGCGCGTCATGCGCGCCAAGGACGCTGTAACACTTTGAATCTTTGCGTAATCCTTGAGCCAGGATCAATTCGGTCCTGACGGCTACGCGTTGCCCAAGTATACGCAATGTCCTGAACGGCAGCAACGGAAAAGCCGATGCCGATCGCAAGTCAGCTATCATATAACCAATTCAGGCAAAATGGAGAAGGTGGAGGTTTCTGTTGCCAGGTACCTCCGAACCCCGCCTCACGGGGCTAACCGTGAGGACTTAGAGCGGAATTCCCGCACCGCCATTAGGCAGCGAGAGCGTATTCCTTAGCGTTGTTGTCGTTTGCAACTACACTTGTGACCCGATAACGGCGGTATCATGCCGAGCAAAAGTTCGATCTTTACGCCCTTGTCGATCCTATTTCGCCCCCATCAAAAGCCGGCCTTGTTCAAGAAAGCCGCCGGTTTTTGGTGGAGGCGCCGGGTACCGCCCCCGGGTCCAATAGGTTTATTACACCGACCGTTTATCGCCATAGCCGGGTTGCCCCGGCAAGGCTCATATAGGCGTTTCCCGTGGCCGAGAAAAGGGGGGCGATGACAATTCCATGAAAAGGTTTCGTGTTTGCGCCCGGCAATTTAGACTATTCTTGACGACGAGGGATTGCTGACACATTCTCCGTGCAACCGGTCACCAGAAACAACACCGGGCCGGGGACACACGAAGGAGTGGACATGACTGACTATCTCGCAGATGTGAAGAAATACGATGCAGCAGCCGACGAAGCCATTGTCGGCAAGATCGTCAAGCATCTCGGCATTGCCTTGCGCAACCGGGATTCATCGCTGGTGTCCGCTTCCGATCCGGAAGAGCTTGCGCGTGTGAAGGCGAGCTGGTGCGGCAAGAAGCTCGGCGTGACCGATGACAGCGCCGACAAGGCGATTGATGCCACCGCCAAGGCCATGGCTGCTGATCGCTCCAAGTCGCGCGTCACTTTCTATTACCTTGTCGCCAAGGAACTGGGCAAACTCCAGTCGCTCTGATTTGAGCCGGGGATAGCCCTGAATAGGTGATTGGTTCTGCCGCCCTGTGCTATTATATTCCACTGATATCAGGGAATCGGCGGCAGAACGCATGAAACAATATCTCGATCTTCTTCGGCATGTGATGGAAACCGGCTCCGACCGTGGAGACCGCACCGGCACCGGCACGCGCTCGGTCTTCGGTTACCAGATGCGTTTCGACCTTTCCGAAGGTTTTCCGGTTCTGACCACCAAGAAACTGCATCTGCGCTCGATCATCCATGAACTGCTGTGGTTCCTGAAGGGCGACACCAATATCGCCTATCTCAAGGAAAACGGCGTTTCCATCTGGGACGAGTGGGCCGACGAGAACGGCGATCTCGGCCCGGTCTATGGCGCGCAATGGCGCTCCTGGCCGGCCCCCGATGGCCGCCATATCGATCAGATCGCGCTTCTGATCGAGGCCCTTAAAACCAATCCCAATTCCCGCCGTCACATTGTTTCTGCGTGGAACCCGGCGCTGGTGGACGAGATGGCGCTGCCGCCCTGCCATTGCCTGTTCCAGTTCTATGTTTCTGACGGAAAGCTGTCCTGCCAGCTCTACCAGCGCTCGGCCGATATCTTCCTCGGCGTGCCGTTCAACATCGCTTCCTATGCGCTTCTGACGCTGATGGTGGCGCAGGTCACCGGCCTGAAACCGGGCGATTTCGTCCACACGCTCGGCGACGCGCATATCTACGCCAACCATTTCGAGCAGGCGCGGCTGCAGATGACGCGCACGCCCAAGGCCCTGCCGACGATGCGCCTCAATTCTGACGTCAAGGACCTTTTCGCCTTTAAATTCGAAGACTTTACGCTTGAGAATTACGAGGCCGATTCAAGCATCAAGGCGCCGATCGCGGTATGAGCGAGCCGCGCGTCACCCTCATCGTCGCGGTATCGGAAAACGGCGTTATCGGCCGCGACCTCGACATGCCGTGGAAGCTTTCCACCGACCTCAAGCGCTTCAAGGCGATGACGATGGGCAAGCCGCTCATCATGGGCCGCAAGACGTTTCTGTCCGTGGGCGAGCGTCCCCTGCCGGGCCGGCCGCACATCATCGTCAGCCGCAATGCAGACTACAGACCGGCGGGTGTGGATGTCGTTTCATCGCTGGAAGACGCCCTGAAGCTTGCCAAGACAAAGGCTGCGGAACTTGGGGTGGATGAGGTTTTCGTGGCCGGCGGCGGGGAAATTTACCGTCAGGCCATGCCGTTTGCCGATCAACTTTCCGTCACCCATGTGGCGGTAAAGCTCGATGGCGACACTTTTTTTCCGGAAATAGATCCGACCGTGTTTGAAAAAGTCGAGGAAAATGCCGCTCCCGCAGGGGAAAGGGACAATTATCCCGTTCTGTTCACCACTTATTTGCGAAGAGCCGCGTCAAAGTGAACTATTTACCCTGATTGGGTATTTAGTTACCACCTCTGCGTTGAAACGGACGCTTCTCCTTCTTATAACGGGTCGATATTCCCGCCGCACGCGAGCAATCGCTTTCGAACGGAACCGGGAGAGGCTTTTATAAAGAGGTATTGATGCCCTGGAGCAATCAGAATGGCGGCGGCGGCCCTTGGGGCGGCGGCGGTGGAGGAAACAACCAGGGCGGCGGTGGCGGCCCATGGGGGCAGGGGCCTAACCGGCCTCGCGGCGGTGGCGGCGGCGGCAATGGCGGTCCGCCCGATCTGGAAGAGATCATCCGGCGCAGTCAGGACCGTTTCAGGAATGTCCTGCCGGGCGGCTTCAACGGCGGCGCGGTTGCGATCCTCGTTCTCGTCGTTCTGGTTTTCCTCGGCATCCAGTCCATCTACACCGTCCAGCCGGATGAGCGCGGCGTTGAACTGCGTTTCGGACGTCCGAAGGACGAAATCTCGATGCCGGGCCTGCATTTCCATCTGTGGCCGATCGAGACGGTTGAAATCGTCAAGGTGACCGAGCAGCAGCAGAACATCGGTTCGCGCGCCTCGTCTTCCTCGTCGAGCGGCGTGATGCTGACCGGCGACCAGAACATCGTCAACGTGCAGTTCTCGGTGCTCTATACGGTTTCCGATCCGAAATCCTACCTCTTCAACGTTGACAGCCCGGCTGAGACGCTGCAGCAGGTATCCGAAAGCGCCATGCGCGAGGTCGTCGGACGCCGTCCGGCACAGGACATTTTCCGTGATAACCGTCAGGCGATCGCGGCAGATGTGCGCACCATCATCCAGTCCACCATGGACGGCTACGGCGCCGGCATTTCCATCAATGCCGTGGCTATCGAAGATGCGGCGCCGCCGCGCGAAGTGGCTGATGCGTTCGATGAAGTGCAGCGTGCCGAGCAGGACGAGGATCGTTTCGTTCAGGAAGCCAACCAGTACGCCAACCAGAAGCTGGGTGCCGCACGTGGTCAGGCCGCACAGATCGTCGAAGAGGCGAACGCTTACAAGTCGCGTGTCGTCAACGAGGCACAGGGTGAGGCGCAGCGCTTCATCTCCATTTACGATCAATATCGCACGGCACCGGATGTGACCCGTCAGCGTATGTTCCTGGAAACCATGGAACAGGTCCTGAAGGGCTCCAACAAGGTCATCATCGACGAGAAACAGGGCGTGGTGCCTTATCTGCCTCTGAATGAGATCATGCGCGGCAATACCGGCGCAGCACAGCAGGGAGGCAACTGATATGAGCAACCGTCTTACGGCCGTTCTCGTCGGTCTCGCCGTTCTGCTTTTCTTCGGCTATTCCTCGATCTTCGTCGTCAACGAGCGCCAGCAGGCCATCGTCGTGCGCTTCGGTCAGATCCAGGACGTGAAAACCGCGCCGGGCCTCTATTTCAAGCTGCCCTTCGCCTTCATGGATGCCGACCGGGTCCAATATGTCGAGAACCGGGCCCTGCGCTTCGATCACGACAATATCCGTGTTCAGGTATCCGGCGGTAAGTTCTACGAGGTTGATGCCTTCGTCGTCTACCGCATCACGGATGCACGCCGCTTCCGGCAGACGGTCTCCGGTGACCAGATGTCGGCGGAATCGCGGCTTCGCACCCGTCTCGATGCGTCGCTGCGCCGGGTATACGGTCTTCGCGGCTTTGAATCCGCCCTTTCGGATGCACGTGCATCGATGATGCAGGAAGTGCGTGACGACCTGCGTCCCGACGCGGAATCGCTCGGTATCAGCATCGTGGATGTCCGCATCCGCCGTACCGATCTGACGCAGGAAGTGTCGCAGCAGACCTTCGAGCGCATGAAGTCGGAACGTCTGGCCGAAGCCGAACTGATCCGCGCCCGCGGTAATGAAGAGGCGCAGCGCCGCCGCGCTATTGCCGACCGCCAGGTGGTGGAGTTCGAATCCGATGCACGTCGCCAGTCCGAAGTGCTTCGGGGTGAGGGCGATGCGGAGCGCAATAAGGTGTTCGGAGAGGCTTTCCAGCGCGATCCGAGCTTCTTCGAGTTCTATCGTTCGATGGCGGCCTATTCCAGCTCGCTCAGCGGAACCGGCACGACGCTGGTCCTGTCGCCGGACTCGACCTTCTTCCGTTATTTCAACAACATCGACGGTGCTCCGTCCACGCCGCCCGCCGCGCCTGCGCCGGCACCGGCGAACTGATAACGGATCAAATACTAGTGGAGGGGCCGGTTTTTACCGGCCCCTTTCTTTTTGACGGCCCCCCGCGCACGACGTCAACCTCGGGCTCGACCCGAGGATGACGGAGGTGAGGGTTGAGCCGCCGTGTTGGTAATTTTAGGGCGGGTTTTGGCCGGCCCTTTCCTTTGGGTCGGTTTTCGTGGCAAAGCTGTAGGTCGGGGCAGGGCGTCATCCGCCTGTTCACGAAAAGGTATTTTTACACTTCATCATTCCGCCTTATGCTTTGACGATATATGCAGGGCAAGACTATTTGAAACGCGAGGACGCTTATGGCCGTGACCCTTCTTTCGCCTTTTCGCAGCAGCATTGCCGCAGTCGCGGGCATCGCGCTTGTGGCGGGTAGCCTTTCGGCCCCGGTTGCGGCATGGGCGCAGAGCCACGGGCCGGCATCGGTGGCCGATCTCGCCGAGCCGCTTCTGGATGCGGTGGTGAATATTTCGACGTCGCAGAACGTCAAGACCGAAGGCAAGGGCCCCGTTCCGCCGAAGCTGCCGGAAGGGTCTCCCTTCCAGGAGTTCTTCAAGGATTATTTCGACAACCAGAAACCGGAAGGTGGCGACAAGGTCAGTTCGCTGGGATCCGGCTTCGTCATCGATCCGGCCGGCTACGTCGTCACCAACAACCACGTCATCGAGGGCGCTGATGCCATCGAGGTGATTTTCCCGAACGGGTCGAAGCTCAAGGCGACGCTTGTCGGCACCGATACGAAGACCGATCTTTCCGTATTGAAGGTGGAGCCGAAAACGCCGCTGAAGGCCGTCAAGTTCGGTGATTCGCGCAGCATGCGCATCGGGGACTGGGTGATGGCCATCGGCAATCCCTTCGGCCTCGGCGGATCGCTGACGGTCGGCGTCATCTCGGCGCGCGGCCGCAACATCAATGCCGGTCCCTATGACAATTTCATCCAGACGGATGCGGCGATCAACAAGGGCAATTCCGGCGGCCCGCTCTTCAACATGAAGGGTGAGGTAATCGGCATCAATACGGCGATCATTTCGCCGAGCGGCGGTTCGATCGGTATCGGTTTCGCCGTTCCGACGGAACTCGCGCAGAATATCGTGCAGCAGCTGATTGAATTCGGCGAGACGCGTCGTGGTTGGCTCGGCGTTCGCGTGCAGCCTGTCACGGATGACGTGGCCGCGAGCCTCGGCATGGAAAGCGCAAAGGGTGCGCTGATTTCCGGTGTCGCCAAGGGCGGTCCGGTGGAAAACGGCCCGATCGTGGCCGGCGATGTCGTGTTGAAATTCGACGGCAAGGATATTCACGAGATGCGCGATCTCCTGCGGATCGTGGCGGAAAGCCCTGTTGGCAAGGAAGTCGACGTGGTTGTGCTGCGCGACGGCAAGGAAGAGACCCTCAAGGTTAAGCTCGGCCAATTGCTCGACACGCCGGATGAAAAGGCATCAACGGATGATCCGCAGGCCGAGGACGGTGACGGCGGCGTGGTGACGCCTGATGATGGCGGCAGCGACGATCAGGCGCAGGACCAGACCCCCGAGGTGCGCGAAGCACCGCAGAGCGTGCTCGGCATGAACCTCGTTGTTCTGAGCAACGAGCTGCGGGCGGAGAAGGGTATCGCCGAAAGCGTCGAAGGCGTGCTTGTCGCCAGCGTCGATCAGGGTTCGCCTGCCGAACAGAAGGGCATGAAGCCGGGCGATATCATCGTCGAGGTCGGGCAGGATTTCATGGAGGTTCCGGGCGATGTGCTGGTGCGCATCAACGGCCTGAAATCGGAAGGCCGCAAGAATGCGCATATGATGGTTGCAGATGCTCAGGGCAATCTGCGCGTCGTGGCGTTGCCGCTGGAATAAAGCGCCTTTCGCCCGGTTCGTCAGGAATCGGGTGGTTGTGATCCCGGCCGCTCTTTAATTCTTGGTCTCCATCGAACGGAGGCCAAGGATATGAAATTACTCGAAAACAAGGTTGCCATCATCACCGGTGCGTCATCCGGCATCGGCCGGGCGACGGCAAGGCTGTTTGCCGAACAGGGTGCGGCCGTCATCATCAACGCGCGTGGCGCAGCGGCACTTGAGGATGTGGCTTCCGCCATTCGCCAGGCCGGCGGTCGCGTTCACACCGTCGTGGGTGACGTCGGCATTGCGGAAACCCATGCCCGCCTGACGGAGGCGGCCATGACCATCTTTGGCGGTCTCGATATCGCCGTCAACAATGCCGGTGCGGTTGGGGCGATGAAGCCGCTTGCGGAGATTTCGGTCGAGGAATGGGATCATGTGATCGCCGCCAATCTCACTTCCGCATTTCTCGGCGTGCGCAGCCAGATCCCCGCGATGTTGAAGCGGGGAGGCGGTTCGGTCGTCTTCATCTCCAGCTTCGTCGGCACAAGCGCCGGCATACCCGGCATGGCAGCCTATGGCACATCGAAGGCGGCGCTGATGGGGCTGGTGAAAGGCATTACTGCCGATTACGCCGTCAAGGGCATTCGCGCCAATGCGCTGCTTCCGGGCGGCGTCGATACGCCGATGGCGGGAGATGCGGCCCAGAAGGAATGGGCGGCGGGGCTGCATGCGATGAAACGCATTGCGGAGCCGGAGGAGCTGGCGCAGGCCGCCCTTTTCCTCTCCAGCCAGATGTCGAGCTTCGTTGCCGGATCGGCCCTGTTTGCCGATGGCGGCAATGCGGCGGTGAAATAATTGCCGAACTGGCGGGCGAGGGCGTTACTGCGCCTGTCGTGCCCGCCATTCCTCCAGCGTCAGCGCATAGGTGACGTGAGGGCGCAGATGCGGATGGGTATCTTCCGGCACGCGCGGATGATCGAAGTCGCGCGAAGGGTCACGCTTCAGGCCGATGCGCTCCATCACGCGCGTCGAACGCTGGTTATCATGGACGGCAAAGGAGACGATTTCCGGCGTCTCCTTTTCATCGAAGGCCATGACGAGCAGCGATTGCGCGGCTTCGGTGACATAGCCATGGCCCCAGTAGCGGGTGGCGAGCCGCCAGCCGATCTCCATTGTTCCGATCGGGAAGGGCGGATCGAGGTTCATCACGGGGGAGATACCGCAGAAGCCCATGACTTCGTCGGTCTCACGCAGTTCCATGGCATAAAAGCCGTAACCGCTGCCGCGGATCATGCCATTGATGGTTTCGAGAACCGCGTCCGCTTCCGCATGGCTGCGGCGGAAGGGGAAGAATTCCATGACCTTTTCGTCGGCATTGATTTCGCGGAACAGATTGCGGTCGCTCTCTTTCCACTCGCGCAGAATGAGCCTTTGTGTCTCACGGATGATCATGGAATGACAAAATCCGTCTTGCGGTAACCCTGAATGTAAAGCAGCGCGGTGAGATCGCCATGGTCGATGCGCATCTGCGCCTCTGCCGCAACGGCGGGCTTGGCGTGCAGGGCGACACCCGCGCCGGCCAGATGCAACATGCCCAGATCATTGGCGCCATCGCCGACCGCCATTGCCTCATCCGGCGAGATGCCGAGTTTTGTGGCGATATCGTTCAGCGCATCCACCTTGGCCTGTTTGCCGAGGATCGGTTCGGCAACGGTGCCGTCGAGCTCACCATTGGCTTCGCCGAGCAGATTGGCGCGGTTCTCATCAAAACCCAGCATGGCGGCCACACGGCCGGTAAAGACGGTGAAACCGCCGGAAACGAGGGCGGTATAGTAGCCCTTGGCCTTCATGGTGGCGATCAGCTCCTTGCCGCCGGGGGTGAGCGTGATACGCTTTTCGATGACGTCGTCGATGACGGAGACCGGCAGCCCCTTCAGCAGCGCCACGCGCTCCCTGAGCGCCGGCTCAAAAGCGATCTCGCCATTCATGGCGCGGGCGGTGATGGTGGAGACCTTGTCTTTCAGTCCCACTTCGGCAGCCAGCTCGTCGATGCATTCCTGGCCGATCATGGTCGAATCCATATCGGCGATCAGAAGCTTCTTGCGTCGCTTGTCCTGTTCCTGAACCACGATATCGATCGGCTGGCCGGCAAGCGCGCCTGCAATGGCGTTGCGGGCCGCTTCCGCATCCGTGCCGGATGGCAGGGCAATATCGCAGGCAATGCCGTCAGCCAGCCAGTAGAGGCCCGATGCGTTGACGGCCTTTGCGGCGGCTTCGCCGAGGGCCGGTGTCAGAACAGGATTTGACGGATTGGCGATAAGCGTGGCAACGAAAGCCATGATGAAAAACCTTGATGAGAATTTTGATGCGATCCTGATAACCGGCCCGACGGCAAGCGGCAAGTCCGCGCTTGCGCTTCGTTTGGCGCGGGAGCGGGGCGGTGTCGTCATCAATGCCGACAGCATGCAGGTTTACGACACGCTGCGGGTGCTGACAGCCCGGCCATCCGAGGAAGAAATGGAGGGCGTGCCGCATCTACTTTATGGCCATGTGCCGGCGAGCAGCCTCTATTCCACGGGCGAATGGTTGCGTGAAATTTCGGCCCTGCTTTCGGATTTGCGCACGCAAGAGCGTTTTCCCGTTATCGTCGGCGGCACTGGGCTTTATTTCAAGGCGCTGACAGGTGGCCTGTCCGATATGCCCGCCATTCCGGACGAGATACGCGACAGGCTGCGGTCCAGGCTGGTCGAAGAGGGGCCGACGTTTCTCCACGCGGAATTGTCGCGGCTTGATCCCGCCATGGCGGAAGGGCTTCAGCCGGGGGACGGCCAGCGGATCGTCCGGGCGCTTGAGGTCATCGAGGCGACCGGAAAGTCGATCCGGGATTTCCAAAAGGCCAGCGGCCCGGTGATCATCGACCCCGAGCGTGCGCAGAAATTCGTCGTCCTGCCGGAGAGACCGGTGCTGCATGACCGTATCAACCGACGTTTCGAAACCATGATGGAGAGCGGTGCGGTGGAAGAGGTGAAAGCCCTTCTCGCCCTCAATCTCCCGCCCGATGCGACGGCGATGAAGGCGATCGGCGTTTCTCAGATTGCCGATATGCTGGCCGGCCGCATGAGCGAGGCGGAGGTGATCGAAAAATCGGCGGCCGCCACCCGCCAATATGCCAAGCGGCAGATGACCTGGTTCCGCAATCAGATGGGGCCGGACTGGACGCGTATTCAGCCGTGACGGCGACCGTCAATCCTTGCGATAGAGGCTGCCGAGCGGTTTCTTTAGCAGGCTCTCCCGTAGCGACGGGCGTGTATCGCCGGGGGGCGGGCCATTCTGCGCCTGCATCTGGAAACCGGCCCTGCGCAAGTCGTTGACGGCACCGGCGGCGGTGTCGGCTGCTGGCGCCGGATTTTGCGGCGCTGAGGTCGCGCGTCCGGGCAGCATGTCGGGGCGGTACGGCTCGTAACCCTCCGTTGCTGCTGTCCCCAATTCGCGCTTCCAGCGGTCGATGTCGTCCGCCTCTTTTGGGACGGAAACCGGTTCCGGCAGATCGGAAAAGGCCGCTTCAACGCTTTGCTGGAAGCCGGTGATGACTGGCTTGGCTGTGGCGCGCATACGCGTCACGATGTTGTTCAGGTCGACTGTATCTGGTGTTTCGTGGGGTACGTGGCTGACCGTGCCGCTCGCCTTCGGCAATTTGGCCATGGGCACGCGGTTGAAGCGCATGCGCATTGGCACACCCACCGCTTCGCCAAAGGCGATGGCCTCGCCGTTGCCGATGGACGACAGAAAGCTGGTGGTTGAGGTCGATGCATTCGGTACGGCGGACAGAATGATCTTCTGGTCGATCTCGTTCGACAGCCGCATGGCGAAAACGGTCGAGCATTGCGACAGGATGGTCTGATCCAGCTCGCTTGGCCGCTGGCTGATGACGCCGAGCGAAATGCCGTATTTGCGGCCTTCCTTGGCGATCTGGGCGATCGACTGTCGGGTTGGGAAAAAGCCGCGCTCGGGGTCAGCCGGAACATAACGGTGTGCTTCTTCGCAGACCACCAGCATATGCAGCGAACCGCGCGCCAGGACGGCAAGTTCGAAGGACATGCGGCAGAGGACGGAGACCACCGAGTTCACCACCTCGGAAGGAATGCCGGAAAGCTGGAAAACCGAGATGGGTTTGCCTTCCCCGGGAATACGGAAAATATGCGCCACCGTCTCCAGGATGGTGTCGCTGATCGTATTGCTGGAGAACATGAAATTGTAGCGAGCATCGTTGATGGCCGAGAGGATGCGGCCTTTCAGGGAGCGCAGCGCCGGCTTTTCACCGCGCCCTTCCAGCCGTCCGATACGCTCGTCGACAAGCGCCAGAAGGTCGGCCATGCGGTAGGGCACCGGCGTATCCGGCGTGATCGCGCTCTTGTCGGATGTGCGGCGAACGGCGGAGCCATCCGAGCCGCGAAATGCCTTTTTCGCCTCCGGAATGATGTCGCGAAGGACATCCATCTCTTCCGGCACCGGCTTGCGGCCCCGGAAAATCACTTCCGCGAATTCCTCAAGGCGCATCAGCCAGAAGGGAAGGTCTAGCGTATCGGTATCGATGACGACTGAATGATCGGGAAACGCGGCCGCAAATTCATTGTGCGGATCGAGAATGAGGACACGCAGCTTCGGGTCAGTCTCGATCGCCTTGTTCAGCAGCAGGGAGACAGCGGTGGTCTTGCCCACGCCCGTCGATCCAACGACGGCGAAATGTTTCGCCAGCATCTGCTGGATGTTGATGGCGGCACCGATCGTGTCGTCCTGCGTCAGCTTGCCGATGACACAGCTGTCGCGCTTGCCGCCGTCGTAGATCTTGGCAAGGTCTCCCGTGCGGATGCGATGTGCCACCGCACCTAGATAGGGATAACGGGAGATGCCGGTGGAAAAGCGCTCGCTGCCGTCCTCGGTGCGATAGACTTCGCCGACGAGTTCCACATCGATCAGCAGCCTGTTCGCCCTGTCCGAGGACCAATATTCCTCGCCGGTGCGCATGGCGTATACCAGCGCCGCGACACGGCTCGTTCCCATTTCGATGGAAATCAGGCGGCCAACGGACCAGAGCTGGGCGACATCGGTTGAGCCGATCTCGGTTTCGGCGGCAATGGTCGCATGGGCGCCATCGCAGGCGATGACGCGGCCCAGCATGCGGTTTGGCGGCTGCTGGCCGGATCGCCGTTCGTTTTCGTCCATTCGGGACGCTTTATGAAACTCGTCGTTATTCACGTCATATCCCGGTACATGCGGATGATCGCGGTGGTTCGGGCAGTATCTGCGGCTTCGAGAGTAAAAGATTATATTTAACAACCGGTGTATCGGTTGTGTTCGAAAATTTCGTCCACGGCGTCTTTCGGGCAATAAAAGAAGCGGACGCCGATTTTTTCCGCAATATGCGTTGACGACTGGCGCTTTTCTGGCTAACACTCCGGCCCATGAAAAATCTTAACGTACTTATCGTGGTGGGACGGCGCATGGGCAGGATGGTGTAACCATCCGGCGAAAGCACCCATGCGCTGAACGAGGCTCCTTAAGGGGCCTTTTTTTATGTCTTCAAACAGGCCCTCGGGCTCCTCGATATCCAAAGCCAAAGCGGGATGGAAACAGGCAATGACGGATAAGGACAATACGGAAAACAGCAATCGCATGACAGGTGCGGAGATTGTTCTGCAGGCGCTGAAGGACAACGGCGTCGAGCACATCTTCGGTTATCCCGGCGGCGCCGTGCTTCCGATCTATGACGAGATTTTCCAGCAGGAAGACATCCAGCACATTCTCGTGCGCCACGAGCAGGGCGCCGGCCATGCGGCCGAAGGTTATGCCCGCTCCACCGGCAAGGTCGGTGTCATGCTCGTCACGTCGGGTCCCGGCGCCACCAATGCGGTGACACCGCTGCAGGATGCGCTGATGGATTCCATTCCGCTCGTCTGCCTTTCCGGTCAGGTTCCGACATCGCTGATCGGTTCCGACGCTTTTCAGGAATGCGACACCGTCGGCATCACGCGCCCCTGCACCAAGCACAACTGGCTGGTAAAGGACGTCAACGAGTTGGCGGGCATCATCCATGAAGCCTTCCGCATCGCGCAGACGGGCCGTCCCGGTCCCGTCGTCGTCGATATTCCGAAGGACATCCAGTTCGCCACCGGCACCTACACGCCGCCTTCCGCAGCCATTCAGCAGAAGAGCTACAAGCCGAAGGTCCAGGGCGATCTCAACGCCATTCACGCGGCCATCGACTTGATGTCGAAGGCGAAGAAGCCGATCTTCTACACCGGCGGCGGCGTCATCAATTCCGGCCCGGAAGCGACGCGGCTGCTGCGTGAGCTGGTGGAATTGACCGGTTTCCCGATCACCTCGACGCTGATGGGTCTTGGCGCCTATCCAGCCTCCGGCAAGAACTGGCTCGGCATGCTGGGCATGCACGGTTCCTACGAGGCCAACATGACGATGCATGATTGCGACGTCATGGTCTGCATCGGTGCGCGTTTCGATGACCGAATTACCGGTCGCATCAATGCGTTTTCACCGAACTCCAAGAAGATCCACATCGACATCGACCCGTCCTCGATCAACAAGACGGTTCGCGTTGACGTGCCTGTCATTGGCGATGTCGGCCATGTTCTGGAAGATATGGTTCGCCTGTGGCGCGCCTTGCCGAAGAAGCCGGAAAAATCGCAGACAGCCGACTGGTGGGCCCAGATCGAGCGCTGGCGCGCGCGCAATTCCTTCGCTTACAAGAACTCCAATGATGTCATCATGCCGCAATATGCCTTGCAGCGGCTTTATGAGGCGTCGAAGGGACGCGACACCTACATCACCACCGAAGTCGGCCAGCACCAGATGTGGGCGGCGCAGTTCTTCGGCTTCGAGGAGCCCAATCACTGGATGACCTCGGGCGGTCTCGGCACCATGGGTTATGGTCTGCCGGCGGCCATCGGCGTTCAGGTTGCGCATCCGGAAGCACTGGTTATCGACATTGCCGGTGACGCCTCGATCCAGATGTGCATCCAGGAAATGTCCTGCGCCATCCAGTACGGTCTGCCGGTGAAGATTTTCATCCTCAATAACCAGTATATGGGCATGGTGCGGCAGTGGCAGCAGCTTCTGCATGGCAACCGCCTGTCCAACTCCTACACCGAAGCCATGCCTGACTTCGTCAAGCTGGCGGAAGCCTATGGCGCGGTCGGCATGTATTGTGACGACCCGAAGGAGCTGGACGACAAGATCGCCGAAATGATCGCGGTCAACAGGCCTGTCATCTTCGATTGCCGTGTTGCCAATCTTGCCAATTGCTTCCCGATGATCCCGTCTGGTAAGGCTCACAACGAGATGCTGTTGCCGGATGAGGCGACGGATGAAGCGGTTGCCAACGCCATCGATGCAAAGGGCCGTCAGCTAGTCTGAGCCGGGAGAGGAAAAGGACATGAACGCACACCTACAACCCACCGGCTCCGCCTATTTCATCCAGAAGGAAACGGCTGCCGTCGAAAATCATACGCTGTCGGTTCTCGTCAGCAACGAGCCGGGCGTTCTCGCCCGGGTCATCGGCCTGTTTTCCGGCCGGGGCTACAACATCGAAAGCCTGACGGTTTCGGAAACCGAGCATGAGGCGCATCTGTCGCGCATCACCATCGTGACACGCGGCACGCCGATCGTGCTCGAGCAGATCAAGGCGCAGCTGGAGCGCATCGTTCCGGTGCACCGGGTTCTCGATCTCACCGTTCGCGCCCGCGAACTGGGTCAGGAACGGCCGATCGAGCGCGAAGTGGCGCTCATCAAGGTCGCCGGCTCGGGTGAAGCCCGCGCCGAGACGCTTCGCCTTGCCGATGCGTTTCAGGCCAAGGTCGTGGATGCGACGGTGGAGCATTTCATCTTCGAGATCACCGGCAAGTCGTCCAAGATCGACCAGTTCGTGGCCATCATCAAGCCGCTCGGCCTGATCGAAATCTGCCGCACCGGTATTGCCGCGATGAACCGCGGTTCGCAGGGGATGTAATTTCCGCAAGGAAAGTAATTGCCGTTGAATATCAAGCCCGCGCAACGTCGCGGGCTTGTCTTTTTTCCACCTACAGTCCGGTGCGCTTTCCAAAGGGTATGATGCGTGCGTTTCCTGTACGACCAGGATTCTGTGGTGGTTCATCCGCAGGTCGTGTCACGACGAGACGGCCGCCGATACCTTCGGCCAGAGACTCGCTTTCGCGCATTTTCCGAAGCTCGGCTCTTGCTTCCGGCGTCGCGGTTCCTATCAGCCGTTCAACGCCATCGACACCGCCCGGGACCGTCAGCCGGCGTTTGATATCGTTCGCCCTATAGCCATGTTTGCGGGAGTAGCGAAGGGTCAATTGATATTGGTCCGGTAAGTCTTGTCCGGCCGTCGCGGCGACATGGCGAACCCGATAAGAAACGGAATCGTCCTCTATCCCGAAGACGTCGCCATCGGGGATAATATATCCGTTTTTCTCGGTAGCAATTTTGATGAAGGTCAGCGCGCCCGCATATAGTTCTGACCAGGGAACGGGTGCTGCTTCCACATTGATTTCGCGCCCGATATAGTCTGCTGCTCCCAGCGTCTGGATGCCGACACATTGCTCCGTAGTACCCGGTGGTGGCTCGTCACGGTAAATGCGGGGGTGAACTGTCAGGGGTCCTATCGGCTCTTCGACAAATGCCGTGAAACTCTCGGCCGAAAACAGCATGTTGCTCTGCGTCCAGTGGATGAGGCTTGCCGGCACATTTGCGCAGATCGTTTCGCAGGCGATGGATAGGCATCTTACCCGGTCCAGAAACTCGGCAAGCGAATGGCCGGGCTGGTACATGCCGAGTTCACTGAACAGGCTGGCAATGCCCTTTTCCTGCATCACTCCGCCAAACACGCCGTGCTGTATATAGACGAGCAGGTGGGATTTATGGCGCCGGATTCGGTCGATGGCATCGGGCACCAGCATAACGGAGATCGGCGAGCCGAGCGTGCCAGCGAAAACGCCATGATCCGCTGGACCCGCGACGAACTCGACAGTGAGCTGAAGATCGTTTGGCCCGAACATTTGCACATAGGTCGAAGACATTCCGGGGCACGCCAGGGTTACGCCGAGCCGGTTGAATACGGTCTGAAGCTGCTTAACCAGATTTGGCAGTGGCGAGGCGGCGATGTTGCCTTCCAAAAGGATGGCGGCCTGCATCTGGTTTGTATATTTCCCAATCATGATAATATTGATCCCGACTATTATGCCAATATCATGGGTTAATCAGGTTTCTTTGATGTAAATATAAACGAAGTAATTTAATCAATAGCGTTTTTTCCGTATTGCAAGTGTTATTATATTAGAATGTTTTGATGTTGTCGCCGCAATCGACGCGCATGCTTCTTCTGTTTGGCGATTGGCCATCTACGTTTCTGCACTGGTTCAGTCGGCGGCAGGCGATGACGTGGGGTGAGATTTGCCCTGCGTTTATATATTCAACCACATGGTTGACTTTCCGGACCGTCAGCTTATATTCAACAACATGGTTGAATTATCTGTTCCACATCTCGACACTGTCTTTCATGCGCTTGGCGATGCGACGCGACGCACGATGCTGCGCGATCTTTCCCGTGGGGAGCGAACGGTGAGCCAGTTGGCCGAGCCGTTCGACATATCGCTCGCGGCGGCATCCAAGCACATCAAGGCGCTGGAAAATGCCGGGCTTATCCGCCGCGAGGTGAGGGGGCGCACGCATGTCTGTCGCCTTGCGCCGGAACCCTTGGCAGACGCGCATGAATGGCTGGATTTCTACCGGCAGTTCTGGAACAGCCGCCTCGATATTCTTGAGCAGATGCTCAGGGAGGATGATCAGGGAAAGTCCCCTGCAAATGGAGGAAATGACAATGGCTGATATTGCAATGCCTGACACCTATGGCCGGCTCGTCGAGCCGACGACCCTGAAGATAGAACGGCTCCTGCCGGGGCCGATCGACCGGGTCTGGGCCTATCTGACACAAAGCGACCTACGCCGCCGGTGGCTGGCATCCGGTGAAATGCGGCTTGCGCCCGATGCGCCGTTCGAACTGGTCTGGCGCAATGACGAGCTTTCCGACCCGCCGGGCCACCGCCCGGAGGGTTTTTCCGAAGAGGACAGGATGGCTTCGCGCATCATTACCGTTATTCCGCCGCATCGCCTCGTCTTCAGTTGGGGTGAGGGTGGTGAGGTATCGATCGAGCTTCAGGCTCTGGGCAAGGACGTGCTTCTGACACTGGTCCATCGTCGACTGGCCAATCGGAAGACCAGGCTCGAAGTCAGCGCCGGCTGGCATGCGCATCTCGATATTCTCGCTGCGCGTCTCCAGGAAAAGGAACCCAAACCCTTCTGGGACAGCTGGCTGGGGCTGAAAGAGGAATATGAGCACCGCATACCATAACCAGGTGCTGCGTATTTTGAAAACTGACGGCGCGGTTTGCCGCGCCGTTATTGGCCGTTGCAGCGGCGCACCGAGGACCGGTTTTCTGCGCTCACATTTTGATTCAACGGCTTGTGTCCCTGATTCCAAAAAGTCTCTTAACGCTCTGTTATATCAAAGCATTTCCAGCGGCGCCTTGCGCATCGGCGGCGGGAAGGCGGCGTCTAATGCGGCCCAATCCTCATCGGTGATTTCGAGATCTGTCGCACCACGGTTCTCTTCCACACGCGCAGTGTTTGCGGATTTCGGAATGGCGATGACGCCCTCCCTTTCCAGAAGAAAGGCCAAGGCCAGTTGCGCCGGTGTGGCCTGATAGGCTTTGGCGATGCGGATAAGCTCGTGGTTGTTGAGGATGCGACCCTGCTCGATCGGGGAATACGCCATCAGCGGCACGCCATGCCACTGGCACCAGGGCAGAAGCGAAAATTCCGGCCCGCGCCGGGACAGGTTGTAGAGCACCTGATTGGCGGCGCATTTTTTGCCGTCTGGAACGGCGAAAAGCGCCTCCATGTCGTCGGTGTCGAAATTGGAAACCCCCCAGTCGCCGATCTTGCCGTCCTTTTTCAGCCTTTCAAAAGCCGCCACCGTTTCTGTGAGCGGGTGCTCGCCGCGCCAATGCAACAGATAGAGATCGAGATGATCGGTGCCGAGCCTTGCGAGGCTCCGCTCGCAGGCTTCAATCGTTCCTCTGGCGCTGGCGTTCCAGGGATAGACCTTGCTCACCAGAAACACCTCGTCGCGGCGGCCGGCGATTGCCGAGCCCACCACCTCTTCGGATCGGCCATCGGCGTACATTTCGGCCGTGTCGATCAGCGACATGCCGAGATCGATCGCCTTGCGAATGCTCTCGACCTCCTGCGCTGCGGATGATCCGCTCTCTCCCATGTTCCAGGTGCCAAGGCCAAGGGCTGGAACCTCTTTTCCGGATGGCAGGGTGACGGAAGGCATGTCGTCATACATGGGCTCGCTCCAGCGTTGGTTGAGGGGACAATAGCCCTTTGTTCCGACTTCTCAAACCCGGCAGGTGAATGATCGATCCATCAAAAAATTTGACTGCGCCGATCGGGTGAGCGGACTGGTTTGACGCTGGTTCGGCGGATAGGGTCTTTTCACAGGAGAGATCATGACTGTCGAAACCTTCGTTGCGCTGGTGCTGTTTGCCTTCACCACCTCCATCACGCCCGGCCCGAACAATATGATGCTTTTTGCGTCTGGCGTGAATTTCGGTTTCCGCCGCACCATACCGCATATGCTGGGCATCGGGGCGGGGTTCCTGTCCTTGCTGATTGGCGTCGGATTTGGGCTTGGCGCGCTGCTGCACTCCGTGCCCCTGCTTTATACGGGGCTGAAATTCGCGGGCGGGCTTTATCTTGTCTGGATTGCGTGGAAGATCGGCACATCCCGCAGCCTGAATGAAGGGACGGTCGCCTCAGTGCCGATGAGCTTTCTTGCCGCTGCCGCCTTCCAGTGGGTCAATCCGAAGGCGTGGGTGATGGCCGTGACGGCGATGGCGACCTATACGGATGAGGGGCAATATCTCATCACCGTTCTGATCGTCGGTGTGGTTTTCGCCGCTGTCAATCTCCCCAGTGTTTCGACCTGGGCGGGCTTCGGCTCGGCGCTGCGCGACTGGCTGTCCGTTCCCGTGCGGCTCAAATGGTTCAACATCACCATGGCGATCCTTCTGGTCGTCAGCCTCTGGCCGATGCTGAAATAGGCGCCTAGGCCGGGAACTGGCGGTAACATTCCTCGGCGATCTTCTGCACCTCGTCACGCGTCAATTCGGCGGAAACGGCATAGCCCAGTTCGTTGTCGATCCAGTAGAAGGTCTCGATGCCATCGGCGCTGGCCATTCGGAAGCTGGTGGTGCGGTTTTCCTCGTTGTGGCCGATCAGCACCGTTACCCGGCGGCCGGTCTTGTCCTGATACATCAGCATCGCGCCGGGCTTGCCGCTGACGGGAATGAGACGCCCGCCAACGAGATCGTATCCGAGTTTGGAAAGATCGGGGATCGCGAAGGGGTAACCGAGCCGCTTGCCGAGCCATGTCGCAAGGTGCTGCTGCTCTCCGGCTCCGACTTCGACGGGATGGCGGACTTCACTTGCGTAAATGAGATAGGCGGATTTTGCCTGCGCGGGGATGTCCGTCGGCAGCGATGCCAGCACCACGTCCTGCGGTGTGGAGAAGGATTGCGGCAAAAGCCTGCCGGCTACCGTACCTGCGGTGAAGATCAGCAAGGCGGCTGCCGTTCGCAGAAGAAGCGATTTCACCTGCCATGCGGGTTTTGTTTTTTTGGCGGTAAACATCGACATGTCGTGCGGATGCGAAGCGGCGTAGGCGGCGAATGTATTTCGCAGGGTTTCGGCCTGTTTCTTCCAGTCCTCCACGCGGCTCTGCTCTTCCGGCCTTTCAGTCAGCCAGGCCTCGACAGCCGCGCGATCATCCTCGGACAAAAGTCCGTCGACATAGGCGTGCAGGTCGTCTTCGGTTATGGCGTCTGGCCGTTTCATCGTGGTCTCCGCAGGGGAATGATATTATCCGCCGCCAGGTGCTGGCGAAGGGTTTCGCGGGCGCGGGACAGTCTGGACATGACGGTCCCCACCGGAATCGACAATGTCTCTGCCGCCTCCTGATAGCTGTAACCTTCCACCGTCACCAGCATCAGCACCGCCCGCATCTCGGGTGAAAGAAGGGCGAGAGCGCCGTGCAGCCGGTCGTTCTCCAGCGTATCGCCGAGCGTATCGGCAACGGCGATGGTTTCATGGTCTTCAAGGCTTTCCGACGGATGACGTTTCTCGGCGCGGTGGCGGTTGCGATAAAGATTCGTCATTATCGTGTAAGCCCATGTTTTCAGGGCCGTTCCGCGCCATTGCCTTCTGTTGGTCAGCGCCTTTTCCACGCAGTCCTGCAGAAGGTCTTCGCCATCGGCGTCGGAACGGGAAAGGCTGCGGGAATAACGCCGCAGCATGGGTATCAGCGCCAGCATCTCCGTTTCGAAGTTGCCGGCTGCGGGGGAGAGGCTCCCCCGCTTTTCGCCATTCATGCCATCAGGGTTTTGCGGCATCCCATACACCGTTCATACCGTCGCCGGTGGCATCGCCTTTTTTCATGTCCTTGGCCCAGTAATAAAGCGGCATGCCGTCCTTTGCCCACTGCATCTTGCCGTCCTTGCGCGTCACGACGGAATAGGCTCCCTCGGCCTTGTCGCCCGTGGCTGCGAAAAACGGCGGCCAGTTCACCGCGCATTTGTCATAGCAATTGGATACGCCCTTCTTGTCGTTCTTGAAAGTGTAGAGCGTCATGCCTTTTTCGCCGGCAAGAACATTGCCTTTTTCGGTCTTGACCGTTTCGACCGCAGGGGCCGCATAGGCCGTTCCGGCAAAAGCCAGAACGAGGGCGGGAACGATAAAGCGCATCTTCATGGACATATCCTCCTTGGTTCGGGCAGCCTCTGCCGCCAGCACATCAAGAGACACCGCAGGCTTCCGGTTTATTCCGTGCCGCGACGTGTTTTTTGTGATTTTTAAACTTATCCATTGAGCTAAGTGTTTTGCCGTGATACTTAGCCTTATGGAAAACTATTCAGATGAACTCGATGATATCTTCCAGTCCCTTGCCGATCCGACCAGGCGAGCGGTGATTTTGAGGTTGGGGGGCGGGGAGGCGAGCATCGGAACGCTTGCCGAACCCTTTGACATGGCCCTGCCATCCTTCATGAAACACATCCGTCAACTGGAGGGTGCGGGGCTGATCGTGACGCGCAAGCAGGGCCGGGTGCGGTTCTGCTCGCTGGAAAGAGGGCGGTTTTCGATGCTGGAGGGCTGGCTGTCGCAACAGCACGCCATCTGGGAGGGCCGCACGGACCGGCTCGAACAATTCGTCATGGCGCAACAGGACAGGACCTCATGGAAAGGGGAGAATGACAAATGACCGACACTTTCAATCCCGATCTCGATCTGAAGATTTCAAGGATCATAAGGGCGCCGCGCCGGCTCGTCTGGAATGCGTGGGTCGACAAGACCAGTCTCGAACAATGGTGGGTGCCGCATCCCGGCCAATGCCGCGTCGAGAAAATGGAGCTTTACCCCGGCGGCGCGTTCGAGACGCGCTACAGTGAGGACGGCAAGGCATTCGGCGATCACATAAGCGGGTGTTTCCTGGCGGTGGATCATGAGGAACGTCTGGTCTTCACCGATGCGCTGACGGCAGGCTTTCGTCCCTCCGCCCGCCCGTTCCTCACCGCCGTCATGAGTTTTCGCGACCACCCTGAAGGTATGGAATATGTGGCCTATGCCATGCACCGAAATCCTGGGGATCGCGACAGGCACGCCGAGATGGGTTTCTTTGACGGCTGGAACACGGTTGCCGAGCAACTGGCGCAGCTTGTTGAAAGACAGGCGGTGAATTGAGGCCTTTCTCGCGGCATGATTCATCTTTCGTTCTTTTTCTGTTGCGCATGGTGCTCGAATCCTGCGATGAGGGCGCATGTTATTTTCACCGCAACAGGACGAAGCGCTGAAGGCTGTTTCCCGCTGGCTGAAGGAAGGCCGGACGCCGGTTTTCCGGCTGTTCGGTTACGCCGGAACCGGCAAGACGACGCTTGCCAAACATTTTGCGGAAAATGTCGATGGGGAAGTGCTGTTTGCGGCTTTCACCGGCAAGGCGGCGCAGGTGCTGCGCTCGCGCGGGGCGACCAACGCCCGCACCATCCATTCGCTGATCTATCGCCCGCGCGGTGAAGAAACGGTGGAAGATGAGGAAACCGGCAAGACATCCATAGCGCCGATGTTCTCCATCAACCGCCAGAGCCCGCTTGCCAAGGCGGCACTCATCATCATTGACGAATGTTCGATGGTGGACGAGCAGCTCGGCAAGGATCTGATGAGTTTCGGCACGCCGATCCTCGTGCTTGGCGATCCCGGGCAGTTGCCGCCGGTTTCAGGCGGTGGTTTCTTCACCGAGCAGGAGCCGGACTATCTGCTGTCGGAAATCCATCGTCAGGCCAAGGACAATCCCATCATTCACCTTGCCATGGATGTGCGGGAAGGCCGCGAGATCATGCGCGGCGATTACGGCGCTGCACAGGTGATCTCCAAGTCCGAGGTGACGCAGTCGCTCGTGCTCGATGCCGATCAGGTGCTTGTCGGCACCAACCGCACCCGCCGCCGTTATAACCAGCGGCTTCGCGAGCTGAAGGGTTTTTCGGCAGATTATCCGCAATCCGGCGACAAGCTGGTTTGCCTGAGGAACGATCCGGCCAAGGGCCTGCTGAACGGTTCGCTGTGGCAGGTCATGAGTTCATCGCGCGAAACGGTGAAACCCGGCATCAACCTGATGATACGGCCCGAAGACGACGATATGGATCGCGGCGCGGCCAAGATCAAATTGCTGAAGGCCGCGTTCGAGGATGTCGAGACCGAAATTCCGTGGTCCACCCGCAAGCGTTATGACGAGTTCGATTTCGGCTATGCACTGACCGTGCACAAGGCGCAGGGTTCGCAGTGGAACAATGTGGTTCTCTTCGACGAGAGCTATGCCTTCCGCGATTCGCGCGAAAGGTGGCTATATACCGCCATTACCCGCGCGGCGGAGACACTGACCATCGTTCGCTGATCGTGACTATGCACGGATAACACCCAGGAGAACCGCCTTGGCGACCGCCTGAAAGCGGTTGCTGGCATTGAACTTGCCGATGATTTTTGCCTCGAGCACGTTGAGGTCGGTTCCTGAAAGACCAAGGGCGCGGGCAAGCCTCACCGGCGCATAACCCTCCGCCATCAGTTCAAGACATTTTCGTTCGGTGTCGGTCAGCGCGATGTCCCTGGCAGGAGCTCGCTCCTCGCCATCGAGCCCGTCCGCATCGCTGTCGGTGACGAGCAGTTCCTCGATCTGCTGCGCCTGACGCTGAAGGGTGGAAAGCTCGGCCGTCAATTCCCTCTTTCGCTGCCTCAACGCCGCGTGAAAGACGTCGTCCGCCTCTTCCTGCGAAAGCGAGCGGACCAGTTTTTCCATGATCTCGGTAATGGAAGCAACGGAAATGCCCACTTCGCGGCAGACATTGATGACCGCCATGCGTCTGACGTTGCGGTGGGTATAGACCCGCATCTGGCCAATGCGCTTCGAGGTCAGCAGCGCCTTTTCCTCATAAAAATGGAGGGTCCGGTGCGTTACTCCGAAGATATTGGCCATGTCGGCGATGGGAACCGGTTCGGCGGGCAGGGAGGAGGGCAGACTTATAACCGGAAGGAAACCGCTGTTTCTTGGATTGGATTTGTCCTCGTCGCCGTGTTCAAACGGCATACGGCCATCCTGCATCGTTTCCCCCTTTTGCGCTCTTTGACAGTGTCTGTTTTTTAAGTGGCGTCGATCGCTTGTTCCCCCGCGACGACCCCTCTGATCAAGACATCATGCCAAACGCTACATAAGAACCGTAACGTGTATTGTGTGTTTTCGTTCCCATATTCCAAAAAATTTTATCGGCCTCCTTGCGGTTGGCGTCAACCTGCGTGAAACAGGATGTCAATTCCGAACCGGAGCCCGATGTCATGCCAGCGAAACTTTCCGTCAATCTGAACGCAATTGCCATGCTGCGCAACCGTCGCGATCTTCCGTGGCCGGATGTCGCGCATTTCGGGCATTTGGCACTCGCTGCGGGTGCAAGCGGGCTCACTGTACACCCTCGTCCCGATCAGCGCCATATCCGCTTTTCGGACCTGCCGGTATTGCGCGCCCTGATCGATGACAGCTTCCCCGGCGCGGAATTCAACATCGAAGGATATCCGACCGAGGATTTTCTCCTTCTTTGTGAAAAGACGCAGCCGGAACAGGTCACACTGGTGCCGGACGACCCGTCGCAGGCGACCTCCGACCATGGCTGGGATTTCCGCAAACACGCCGTTTTCCTGAAAGACGTCGTGGGACGCCTGAAGGCCGGTGGCATGCGGGTCTCGCTTTTCGCAGATGGCGACGGCGAGCGCGAGCCGGTGGAACTGGCGGCCGAGACGGGTGCTGCCCGTATCGAGCTTTATACCGGTCCCTATGGCGGCTGTTTTGACGATCCGCAAAAGGCTGACGCGCTTGTCGAAAAGCTCGGGCAGACGGCGGATCATGCAAGAGCGCTCGGACTTGCCGTCAATGCCGGTCATGACCTCACCGTTGCAAACCTGCCCAAACTGATGAAACGCATCCCTGATCTGGCCGAGGTTTCAATCGGTCACGGATTGACGGCAGATGCGCTTGAATATGGCATGACTGAAACAGTCCGGCGTTTTTGTCAGGCCTGCGGTCAGGCTATTTCATAACCAAAGTCAATTTTTTCGCCTATGCTTTGGCTGCGCATGCTCCGTGCGCGAGCTTTTGAAGGCAGAGACATATGCAAGAACATCATGTTGTCGTCGTGGGTGGAGGCTTCGGCGGTTTGCAACTGGTACATGGGCTGGAGGGGGCCCCTGTCCGCATCACACTGATCGACCGCCGCAATCACCATCTGTTCCAGCCCCTGCTTTATCAGGTTGCGACGACGGCGCTGGCGACATCCGAAATCGCCTGGCCGATCCGCCACCTCTATCGCGACCGCAAGGAGGTGACGACCCTGCTTGCGGAGGTGACCGGCGTGGACCGGGCGGCGCGGACCGTGCAGCTGAATTCCGGTCAAGTGATCGGTTTCGATACGTTGGTATTGGCCACCGGCGCGCGCCATGCCTATTTCGGCCGTGACGAATGGGAGCGTTCGGCCCCCGGCCTGAAGACGCTCGAAGATGCGACGACAATCCGCCGCCGTCTGCTTCTGGCCTTCGAACGGGCCGAACTCGCGACCAGTGAAGAGGAGCGGCAGGCACTGCTGACCTTCGTCATCATCGGCGCAGGTCCGACGGGCGTGGAAATGGCGGGCATGATCGCCGAGCTTGCCCACAAAGCGTTGCCGCCGGAATTCCGCAATGTGGATACCAGAAAGACCCGTGTGCTGCTTGTCGAGGCCGGCCCTCGCGTTCTGCCGGTTTTCACCGAGGATCTTTCCGCCTATGCGAAGGAAGCTCTGGAGAAACTCGGCGTCGAGGTTTTGCTTGGCACGCCCGTTACAGCGTGTACCGATGAAGGCGTGACGGTGGGCGAGACCTATTATCCCTGCCGCACGGTCGTCTGGGCCGCCGGTGTGCAGGCGTCTCCCGCCGCGAAGTGGCTGGATGCCGCCGCCGACAGGGCAGGCCGCGCCATTGTCGGGCCGCATCTAAATCTGGAAGACGACGACAATATCTTCGTCATCGGCGATACGGCCGCCGTCAATCAGGAGAACGGCAAACCGGTGCCGGGCATCGCACCTGCGGCAAAACAGCAGGGCGCTCACGTGGCGAAGGTCATCAAGGCGCGGCTCTCCGGCAAGCCGTCACCGTCGCCGTTCCGCTATAGCCATCAGGGCAATCTTGCGACTATCGGCAAACGCGCGGCGGTGATCGATTTCGGCAGATTCAGGCTCAAGGGCGTGCTGGCGTGGTGGATCTGGGGGCTTGCCCATATCTACTTCCTGATCGGAACGCGCTCAAGGCTGGCGGTGGCATGGAGCTGGCTGTGGATCTATCTCAGCGGCCAGCACAGCGCGCGGCTGATTACGCAGAAAGAGACGTTGAAGGACGAGGCCTGAGGGCAGGGCGAGCAAAGGGCGGGAAGCATGGCTTCCCGCCCTTCGTGCTTATGACAGCTGCGCCAAAGCTCTCGCCGTCATGCCGGTTCCCGGAACAAGCCCGAGGATGATCCGGCATCCAGCCGACGCGCGTCTGCGCGGCGAGAAGAGGTTTTTCAGCCCAAAAACTTGGGCTGGCTGGACCCCGGATCTAGTCCGGGGTGACGGCGTGTGGACGTGGCGTGTGTGCCTAATCCAACGCTCACGCGTCGAGCGACGCCATATCGATGACGAAGCGATACCGCACATCGCTCTTCAGCACGCGCTCATAGGCTTCGTTGACGTCCTGGATGTTGATCGTCTCGATTTCCGAGACGATGTTGTGCTCGCCGCAGAAATCCAGCATTTCCTGGGTTTCCTTGATCGAACCGATCATCGAGCCGGACAGGTTCTTTGCGCCGAAGATCAGCGCGAAGGCGTGGACCGGGATCGGATGCTCAGGCGCGCCCACCACGACCATGCTGCCCTTGGGCTTCAGGAGGCCGAGATAGGCGTTCCAGTCGATGGCGACGCCGGCCGTGCAGATGATCAGGTCGAAGGTGCCGGCCAGCTTCTCGAAGGTCGAGGCGTCGCTGGTGGCGTAATAGTCCTTCGCGCCGAGTTTCAGGCCGTCTTCCTTCTTCGACAGTGTCTGGGAAAGAACGGTGATATCCGCGCCCATGGCAGCACCGAGCTTGACGCCCATGTGGCCAAGGCCACCCATGCCGACAATCGCGACCTTCTGGCCGGGACCGGCGTTCCAGCGGCGCAGCGGCGAGTAGAGCGTGATGCCGGCGCAGAGAAGCGGTGCGGAAGCATCGAGCGGCAAGTTGTCCGGGATCGACAGGACATAACCTTCCTTGACGACGATCGAGTCGGAGTAACCGCCATGGGTCGCGGTCTTCGTGAAGGGATCGACGTCGTTGTAGGTCTGGACGAGGCCGGGCATGTAGTGCTCGTTGTCCAGATCGCGGGTGGCGCAGCCGACGCAGGAATCAACGAAGCAGCCGACGCCGACATGGTCGCCGACCTTGAACTTCGTAACCTTGGAACCGACGGCTTTCACGACACCGGCGATCTCATGGCCGGGAACGATCGGGTAGACGGCGTTCTTCCATTCGTTGCGGACGGTGTGGATGTCCGAGTGGCAGATGCCGGCATATTTGATGTCGATGACGACGTCGTCATCGTTCGGCTCGCGGCGTTCGAAGGTGAACGGGGTAAGCGGCTTTGACGCGTCGGTCGCAGCGTAACCTCTTGCTATAGCCATCTGAATATCCTTTCGGGGGTGGGGAAGTGACGGCGGAATATGCGACGGAAGCTTGGGAAGGCGTTAGAGCGATCCTCCAGCCTTTTTGCACGATCCTGCAAAAATATGCGGGCGTGCTCTTTGCGCGGGCCGGGAGGCTTTCTAGATAAATGACATCCGCTGCATTTCCTCCTTCAGTTAAGGGAATTCCCCTATGTCCTTGCCGTTCAATCTCTATCAGGAGATCGCCTCCATCGCCGCGCGATATGCCACCAGCGACGGCGAGATGCAGACGGCGATCGAATCTCTCGGCATCAGCCGCCGCACAACGCCCAGCGCGCCGTGCCACGGCAGCTACCGCCCCTGTTTCGCATTGGTGATCCAGGGATCGAAAAGCGTCCAGCTGGGAACGGACACCATCAATTACGGCGCGGGCGACTATCTCCTGACATCGCTTGACCTGCCGGTTGCCTGGCGCGTGGTGGAGGCGAGCAAGGAGGTTCCGCATTTTTGCATCGCGCTTGCGATCGATAGTGAAAAGCTGCTCGACCTCATGCGGCGCGTGCCCATCGACCCGCCTGCGGAGCCGGCGAACGCGCAGCGCGGCATCGTCGTCAATGCCGCCACGCCGGAGCTGCTCGATGCGGCCATCCGGCTGATGCGCCTGCTCGATCGCCCGGCGGACATCGCGGCCATGGCGCCGCTGATCGAGCAGGAAATCCTCTACCGTATTCTGACCGGACCGGCGGGCGGGCAGCTGATGAACATCATCGCTGCCGGCGGCCATGGCAACCGCATCGCCCGCGCCATTGCCTGGCTGCGAGAGAATTTCGCGCGCCAGCTGCGCGTCGAGGATCTTGCGGAGCATATCGGCATGAGCGTGTCGTCCTTCCATCATCATTTCAAGACGATTACGGCCATGACGCCGGTTCAGTACCAGAAGCAATTGCGGCTGCATGAGGCGCGCCGGCTGATGTTGCTGGAGCGGCTGGATGCGGGCACTGCCGGCCATCGCGTCGGTTACCAGAGTCCTTCGCAGTTCAGTCGGGAATATAGCCGCTTTTACGGATTGTCGCCGTCGCGGGATATCGATGCCTCGCGTGAGATCAGCGTGGCTGGGTAGGTTGTGCGTCGGTTAGTGGATCGTGGCGGGTGTGGCTTACCCCCCTCTGCCCTGCCGGGCATCTCCCCCACAGGTGGGGAGATTGATATGAGGCTAAGCTTCGCCCATCTCAAGGCCAGAGAATGAAGCGGCGCCAAAGCCGCTTGCCGATCTCCCTCCTTGTGGGGGAGATGCCCGGCAGGGCAGAGGGGGGTAAGCCACACCCGCCACGATCCACTAACCGACGCACAACCGCGTAAAGCTCACCAAGCCGGCATTCACCCGGCACCGCACCGCGTCAATTCTCGTCCTCCCCGGAAGAATCCGCTTGACCCCAACGCTGCCTCCGCTTAAATGGCGCTCGAACCGTACCGTACGGTACATTAATCGAGCCCCTGGAGTGGAAAGACTTGGCTTCCGACCCGATCACAGCGCAGGAATTTTCGCCGCGCCAGAACGCCGTTCTGGATCAGGCATTGCGTCTATTGGTCGAGGGCGGCGAGAAAGCGCTCACCACATCTGGGCTGGCGCGTGCCGCCAACTGTTCGAAGGAAAGCCTCTATAAGTGGTTCGGCGATCGTGACGGCTTGCTGGCGGCGATGATCACCTTTCAGCAGAGCAAGGTCCGCACCTTCGAAAAGGCGGGCGACCGCGTTTCCGCACCACAGCTTGCCGATCACCTCGAGGTTTTCGCGCATGATCTGCTGGACGTGCTGGCGGGCGATGTGTCGCTGGCGCTTAACCGTCTGGCGATAGGGCAGGCGAGCCGTGACGGCTCGAAGCTCGGCGATCTGCTGCTGGAACGCGGCCGTCGCCAGATCGACCGGCGGGCGCGTGGGCTGATCGAAGCGGGTCGCCGTTCCGGCTATCTGCGTTTCGATGATGCCGAAGAGGCGTATCGCAGTTTTTACGGCCTCATCGTTTCGGATCTGCATGTGCGCATGCTGCTGGGCGAGGCGCCGGACAAGGATTTTTCCGCCCGGGCGAAGAAGGCCGTCGTCGCCTTTCTGACCCTCTACGGCACGGAAAAGGTACATTCGGAACTCAGCGGCAAACCCGCCTGACATTCCGGTTCAGACAACTGAGAGACAAGCATTAGGGAAGGACCATAAAATGCGCGTTTATTATGATCGTGATGCCGATCTCAATCTCATCAAGTCCAAGAACGTCGTCGTTGTCGGCTACGGTTCCCAGGGCCGCGCCCATGCGCTGAACCTCAAGGATTCCGGCGCCAAGAACGTCGTCATCGCTCTGAAGGCCGGTTCGCCGACCGTCAAGAAGGCGGAAGCTGACGGCTTCAAGGTCATGACCGTTGCCGAAGCCGCCAAGTGGGGCGACCTTCTGATGATGGCGACCCCGGACGAACTCCAGGCTGACATCTACAAGGCCGACATCGCCGGCAACATCCGTGATGGCGCAGCAATTGCTTTCGCACACGGCCTCAACGTTCACTTCGGCCTCATCGAGCCGAAGGCATCGCTCGACGTCGTCATGATCGCACCGAAGGGCCCTGGCCACACGGTTCGCGGCGAATACCAGAAGGGCGGCGGCGTTCCCTGCCTCGTTGCCGTTCATCAGAACGCTTCCGGCAACGCCCTTGAACTCGCTCTCTCCTACGCCTGCGGCGTTGGCGGCGGCCGTTCGGGCATCATCGAAACCAACTTCAAGGAAGAGTGCGAAACCGACCTCTTCGGCGAACAGGTCGTTCTGTGCGGCGGTCTCGTCGAACTCATCCGCGCCGGTTTCGAAACTCTGGTCGAAGCCGGTTACGCACCGGAAATGGCCTATTTCGAGTGCCTGCACGAAGTGAAGCTGATCGTCGACCTGATCTATGAAGGCGGCATCGCCAACATGAACTACTCGATCTCCAACACGGCCGAGTGGGGCGAATACGTCACCGGTCCGCGCATCATCACTGCCGACACCAAGGCTGAGATGAAGCGCGTTCTGCACGACATCCAGACCGGCAAGTTCACCTCCGAATGGATGCAGGAATGGAAGGCCGGCGGTGCCCGCTTCAAGGGTATCCGTCGCAACAACGACTCCCACCAGATCGAAGAAGTCGGCGCAAAGCTGCGCGGCATGATGCCCTGGATCGGCAAGAACAAGCTGGTCGACAAGGCTGTCAACTAAGCTTCATTGACTGGTAGAGAATAGGAAGGCCGGAGCGAAAGCTCCGGCCTTTTTGTTTTCGATGTGCCATCACACGATGGCGTCGTCTTCCTCGACGATAACGGAAACCGGGAAGTGATCGGAGAACCCACCAAGGTTGACGTTTTTGACCGCATCGCCTTTCGACAGGCCGAAGCGGATCGGCCCCTCATTCTTGCTGTGGCTGACCATGGCGGCAATGGCTTCGATTTTTGCCGTCTCCTCGCGCGCCTTGAAGCCGCTGCTGCCGGTCAGAAGCGATCGGGAAACGAGGATCTGATCGAAGATATTGGCGTCTCCGTTGAAATAGAGCGTGCCATAGATCGTTCTTGCCGTGCCGACGGAATCGACCACCGGCTGGCGCAGGTAATTCCAGGTAAGATTGTAGAACATGGCCGATTGCGAGTTTTCGACATCGTCGCGCTCGCGGGTGGAATTGGCGTGGTAGCGTAGCGATGCATCGGAAGGATCGTCGTTGAAGTCGCCGAAGGCGACAACGGCGATGTCGTTGCCTTTCTCTTCCCTGATCCGCTGATGCCAGTAGCCCAGCGTCTCACCGGCGGTCATGCGAAAACCGGCGCTTTCCACCGCGCCGCCAGAGCGCGACGGCCAGTGATTGGAGAGCGCGATAAGCTGGCGGCCGCCCTTGGTGATGAAAGTACACTGGGTAATGTCGCGCGTGCCGGTGCGGCGCATCACGAAATGGCTGAAAATCTCGTTCTCGTTGATCAGCAGCTTTTTGCTGTCATAGATGAAGGCGGTATCGATGCCGCGCTGGTCCTTGCTGGAATCGGCATGCACGACACGATAAGAACGTGCGGGCATGAGGTCGTTCAGATGTTCCGCCAGCGTCTCCAGAACGAAGCGGTTCTCGACTTCGCAGACACCGAGCAGATCCGGTCCCGCGCCGCCGATCTGGCTTATGATCAGACCGAGCTGCTTGACCTTGGTCTTGAACAGATCCTCCGTCCAACCCTTCAGATCGTTCTTCAGCCGCTCGGCAATCCACGGTTCTCGCGCCGGATAACCCTCCGGCGCAAACAGGTTTTCGACATTCCAGAACGCCAGGACATATTGGGTCATGATCCGCACACCTCCGGTTGGTTTTTCAAGCCTAGTGGAAGTTTTTGCCACAACAACTTGAAATTGCCATGAAGGTGGGCGGCCGGTGCAATTTTCCCGTTTTTTTGGCCTTACTTCGCCGGCGGGATGACACCCTTTGTCAGAAGGAAGCAGCCATAAAATCGGGTTTCACCCGTGGTAATGACGCAATAGGCTTTTTTTGCCTGCTCGTAGAAGGCGAAGCGCTCGATGCCATACATGGGAGCGGATTTTCCTTCCGCAGCGTCGATTTCCTTCTGCACTTCCACCTGTACCGGCTCCAGCTGATCCGGCGCGCCCATCACTTCCATGCGGCCGACGGAAGGCTGCAGCGGCGTGTCGAGCGGCAGGACGGAGAGGATCGCCTTTATGGCGCGGGCTGCGGAGACGTTGTCGATATGCAGCACCTTGCCGACGGTCGTGTGGCGGGCAACCGAATCGGAAGGGAAGTTGGTGTCGGAGATCACCAGCGTATCGCCGTGACCCATGGCGCGCAGCGCGTGCAGGACATCGGCATTCAGCGCCGGGTCGATATTTTTCAGCATGTTGTCTCACTCCCATGATGCTTTCGCCGCGTTGCGGCGCGCGCAATCCAGCCGGAAAACCTTGCCGCGTCAATCTCAAACGGAAGATTGTGAAGCTTTGCGCAAGGGTGTATTTGGCTTTGTCCGCAAAATCGGGCCTCAACAGGGGCCGGTTGCGGGCAATGTGCAGGGAGGCAGAAATAATTCGAAAAACTGATAAGTCAGTATTGCTGACGTATCGACATTTCTGTAAAGATGCACGCATAAAAACGACACAAGAGGAAACGTACCCATGCTCAATTGGGAACAAATTTTCGCCACGCGCTCTTCGCGCATGAAAGCGTCCGAAATCCGCGAGTTGCTGAAGCTGCTCGAGCAGCCCGATATCATCTCCTTTGCCGGCGGTATTCCGGACCCGGCTCTCTTCCCCGCAGAGGAGTTCCAGCAGGCTTATGCGGAAATTTTTTCGGGTTCGCAGGTCAATTCGGCGCTGCAATATTCGGTGAGCGAAGGTTACAAGCCGCTGCGCGAATGGCTGGCGGGCGAGATGGCCGAGATCGGCATCGACTGCACGGCCGACAACGTTTTCATCGTTTCGGGCTCGCAGCAGGGTCTAGATTATCTCGGCAAGCTGTTCCTGTCGCCCAGGGACACGGCGCTGGTGACATGGCCGACCTATCTCGGCGCGCTTTCCGCTTTCAACGCCTATGAGCCGAATTACGACCAGCTGAACCCCGGCGGCAACCGCACGCCCGAGGCTTACCGCGAAACTGCAGCCAAGCTCGGCGGCGCGGTGAAGTTCGCTTATCTCTCTGCCGATTTCTCAAATCCGACCGGGGAAACTGTTGATCTCGCCGGCCGCGAAAAGGTTCTGGCGCTGGCCGACGAGCTGGATATCGCCGTCATTGAAGACGCCGCTTACCAGTCACTGCGTTATGATGGCGAGGCTGTTCCGCCGATCATGGCGCTCGACATCGCCCGCTCGGGCGGCATCGAAAACACCCGCACCATCTATTGCGGCAGCTTTTCGAAGACGCTCGCACCCGGCCTTCGCGTCGGTTACATCGTCGCGTCTGCGCCCGTTATCCGCAAGCTGGTGCTGATGAAGCAGGCCGCCGACCTGCATTCGTCGACGATCAATCAGATCGCCATCGAACGTGTCGCCTCGCGCGGTTTCGACAAACAGGTCGCCAAGATCAAGGCCGCTTACAGCGCACGGCGCGATGCGATGCTGTCGGCGCTCGACAAATACATGCCGAAGGGCACGCACTGGACCAAGCCGGAAGGTGGCATGTTCATCTGGGTCACCCTGCCGGAAGGCATGGATGGGGCTGCACTTCTGGCGAAATCCATCGCCACGGAAAAGGTCGCCTTCGTTCCCGGCCGGGCGTTCTTCGCGGATGGCTCCGGTACGAATACGCTACGCATCAGCTTCTCCTGCGCCAATGAGGCGATGATCGAGGAAGGCATGAAGCGGCTTGGGCGGTTGATCGCGACGGCGCAGGCGACGTCGGGCGAGGTGGTTCCGGCGATTTGAGGGCGGCGGCTTACGGCAGCGGTGGAGGGTGCGGTTTCACCCCCCTCTGTCCTGCCGGACATCTCCCCCTCAAGGGGGTAGATCGACTCGCGGTTAAGGTATCGCCTAACGCAACAGTTGAAAATGAAGTGCTGTCAGCGCCTCTTGCCGATCTCCCCCCTTGAGGGGGAGATGCCCGGCAGGGCAGAGGGGGGTGAGCCGCAAGCGCCACAACAGATTACACCCCAAAAATCCTGCCTGTCACATACATGTTATGCAATCATGTTTTAGCGGTCCCACCAAACAACAGGGACTGGACCCATGAAAACGCTGCTCTCCGCTTTCACCGCCATCGTGTCGCTCGGCTTCATCGCCACCGCCGCCAATGCTGCCGATCTGGTGCTTTACACCAGCCAGCCCAACGAGGACGCGCAGGCGACCGTTGATGGTTTCAAGGCTGCCAATCCCGGTCTCGAAGTTGAATGGGTGCGTGACGGAACGCCGAAGATCATGGCCAAGCTGATGGCTGAGATCAATGCCGGCAATCCGGTTGCCGACGTGCTTTTGATCGCCGATACCGTGACGCTGGAGCGCATGAAGCAGGCTGGCCAGCTTCTCGCCCACAAGTCTGCGGAAGCCAAGAATATCGACGCCTCGCTCTACGATGCGGACGGCTTCTATTATTCCACCAAGCTCATCACAACAGGCATCATGTACAACACCGCCGCTGCGATGAAGCCGACCAGCTGGAAAGATCTGGCCAAGGCGGAAGCCAAGGGTCTCGTGACCATGCCGAGCCCGCTGACCTCTGGCGCAGCGCTGATCCACGCGCAGACGCTGGCCGCCGCAAACGGCCTCGGCTGGGACTATTACAAGCAGCTGAAAGCCAATGAAGCCATTGCCGGCGGCGGCAACGGTGCGGTTCTGAAGTCTGTTGCATCAGGCGAGAAGGCCTATGGCGTCGTCGTCGACTACATGCCGATCCGCGAAAAGGCCAAGGGCGCACCGGTCGAGTTCGTCTTCCCGGAAGAGGGCGTTTCGGCCGTCACCGAGCCGGTTGCGATCATCAAGGGCACCAAGCACGAGGAAGCGGCGAAGAAGTTCGTCGATTACGTGTTGTCTGAAAAGGGCCAGCAGGGCTTCGTCAAGCTCGGTTACATCCCGGTTCGTGCCGATGCCGGCATGCCTGAAGGCTTCCCGGCTCGCGACAAGATCAAGGTTCTGCCGCTCAGCGCCGCTGATGCGCTGAAGAACTCCGAACAGGACCTGAAGATATTCTCCGACATCTTCGGCTCCAAGGGCTGATATAGCGGCATGTCCCGAACAAGTGCCTATGGAAACAGCCAGCCGCGCTGGCTGTTTCCTTTTGTGGTGAGTGTTGTTTTCGCGCTCAGCGCCCTGCCGCTCGGGCGGCTCGCCTATACCGGCATCATTTCGTCACTCAATGGTGACATATGGCGGCTTCTGGCCGATCCGGCCCTGTGGGATGCGGCGCTGAACACGCTCTCCACCTCGTTTTTCGGCATGCTGATCTCGCTTGGCATCGGCGGCGCCTTCGCGCTTTCGCTGACGCTCTGCGACATACGCGGCAAGTCGATCCTGAGCTTCCTGTTCATGCTGCCGATGATGATCCCGCCACAGGTGACGGCGCTGTCATGGATCGGCATGACCGGCCCGTCGAGCACGCTTTTGAAGGCTATCGGCCTTGCGCCGCCAATGGGGTCTCCGCAGCCGCTTTATTCCATTGCGGGCATCGCGCTTCTGCTCGGCGTGCAGCATGCGCCCCTTGTCTATCTGTCGCTGCGCGCCGGTCTGCTTGCTTTGCCGCAGGACGGCATCGAGGCCGCCAAGCTTTCCGGTGCTTCGCCACGCCGCGTGTTGTTCGATATCATCCTGCCGCTCTCCACGCCGGGATTGATTGCGGGCGCCGCGATCTCCTTCGTTTCCAATGTCGGCAATTTCGGCATTCCGGCAATCCTCGGCATTCCCGCCTCGATCTTCACTTTGCCGACGCTGATCTACAGCCGTTTTGCCAGTTTCGGCACCAGCACCTTCGGCGATATCGCCATTCTCTCCACCATGATCGCCATCATCTCCGTCGCTGGTCTCGCTTTGCAGGAACGGGCGATGAAAGGCAGGGACTATCGCATCATCGGTCTTTCCGGCAAGGCGGCGACCTTCCGGCTTGGGCTGTGGCGGGTGCCGGCGGAGCTTGCCCTGTGGCTCGTGCTGTTCTTCATGCTGGTGGCGCCGCTGACGGCGCTGGTGGCAAGCTCGCTCGCGCCTGCCTATGGCGTGCCGCTCAGCCTCAAGACCGCGACGCTGCATGCCTATGAGGAATTGCTTTACCGCCAGAGCGTGACGCGTACCGCCTTCCGCAACTCACTGTTTCTGGCGACGGCCACCTCGCTTTGCCTGCTGGCGGTGACGGTGCTGACGGCTTATTTCCTGGTGCGCGGCAAGAGCCGTTTCATGTTCCTGCTTTCGGCGCTGGTCGATATTCCCTATGCGCTGCCGGGGGTGGTGATTTCCGTCTCCTTCGTGCTGCTTTTCGCCGCTCCCATCCCGCTTGTCGGCATCACGCTTTACGGCACGATCTGGATCATTCTGCTCGCCTATTTCTCCTCCTTCTTCGCTGTGAGCCTCAAACCCATGGTCAGCGCCTTCCTGCAATTCGATCCGTCACTGGAAGAGGCGGCAAGGCTCTCCGGCGCCGGTTTCTGGCGGCGGCTGAAGGATATCATCCTGCCGCTGGTCGGGCCTGCGGCGGGGGCATCGGTCATCCTCGTTTTCCTGATCGCCTGCAATGAGCTGACGGTCTCGGCGCTGCTGTGGTCGGCCGGCACCCAGACGCTCGGCGTGCTCATCTACAATCTCGATGACAGCGGCAGCTTCGATCTTGCCTCGGCACTTTCGGTGCTTGTCGTCATCATGGTGATTTTCCTCATGGCCCTGCTGGAAATTCTGGGGCGCTATCTGCCGAAAGGAGTGGTCCCTTGGCGAAACTGATCCTCAACCGCCTGTCGAAGAGTTTCGGTGCCGGTTCGAAACCAGCCGTGGACGATGTGTCGCTGACGGTGCGCGATGGCGGTTTTCTCGCTCTACTTGGGCCCTCCGGCTGCGGCAAAACGACGGTGCTGCGCATGATCGCCGGTTTCGAACAGCCGACCGACGGTTCCATCCTGCTCGGCGAGCGGGTGCTGGCGGATGCTGGCAACATGGTGCCGCCGGAGCGGCGCAACATGGCGATGGTGTTCCAGTCCTATGCGCTGTGGCCGCATATGTCGGTCGCTGACAATGCCGGCTATCCCCTGAAAGTACGCGGCATTTCGGGTGAGAAATATCGCGAGAAGGTGCGGCTGGCGCTTGCCGCCGTCCGCCTCGAAGGCTTTGCGGACCGCCGTCCAGCGGAACTGTCCGGCGGCCAGCGGCAGCGTGTGGCGCTGGCCCGCTGCCTCGTCACGGAACCCGATGTGGTGCTGCTCGACGAACCGCTCGCCAATCTCGACCGGCATCTGCGGCAGGAGATGGAAGAGACGTTTCGCGAGTTTCATATCCGCTCCGGCGCGACGATGATCTACGTTACTCACGATCAGGCAGAAGCCATGGCGCTGGCAACGGATGTCGCCGTCATGTCGCAGGGCAAGCTGCTTCAGGTCGCACCGCCCGCCGAGCTTTATGCGCGGCCGGAGGGCCGGCTTGTTGGCTCGCTGGTGGGGCAGGGGGCAATCCTCACCATGCCGGTGCCGGAAGGCACTTCTCGGGATATCGAGTGGGCGACACTTCGGGCGGCGATGGAAAGCGGTCGGCAATTGCCGCAGGCTGACATTCTCGTGCGGCCGCAGGATGTGGTGCGGGATGCGGAGGGCATCACCTGCACCGTCACCTCGGTTCTCTATGAGGGCGAGCGTTATGCCCTGCGTCTCGACTTGCCGGACGGGCAGGTGCTTCGGGCGTATTCGCGGGAAGCTGTTGCAATAGGTGATCGTCTGTCGGTCGCCATTCGTGCGGCGTGGCGGCTTTAGGGTGAAAAGGGTTACTCCCTCATCCCTGTGCCTGTCACAGGGATCCATTCAGCCCAAGTCCTTGGGCTGAAAGGACTCTTCTCGCCGCGCGGACGCGCGTCGGCTGGATTCCTGTGACAAGCACAGGAATGAGGGTGGAGTATGCTTCAGCGTGCGGAGTCCTACGGTCCATTGTGGTTAATCTGATCGAACGCGACTTGCCTCAGGCTACTGGCGAGGCCGAACGGGAGCGGTTAAGCTTTCCTTGCAGCAATAGGATTGATTCATGTCGCTTCGGCTCGCCACCTTCAATATCGAAAATCTCCTCACCCGCTTTGATTTTACCGGCTTTCGCAACCAGACGCGGCGCGACAGGGCGATCCAGCTTTTCGATATTCGCGACGAGGCGACCTATCAGGCCTTGGAAAGCGCGCGGACAGTCTCTTCCACCGACGATACGCGCCAGCTTTCGGCGCTCGCCATCGCGGATGCGGATGCCGATATTCTCTGCTTGCAGGAAGTCGACAACATGGCCGCCCTGCAGGCTTTCGAATATGGTTATCTCTACCGGATGGTCGGCAACGGCTACCTTCAGAAATATCTGGTCGAAGGCAATGACAGCCGCGGCATCGATGTCGCCGTCGTCATGCGCGAGGAGACGCGTGACGGAGACAAGATCGAGGTCGTCGACATCAAGAGCCATGCCGCGCTGACCTATCGCAATCTCGATCTCTTCAACCCGGCGCTGGCGACAACCAACCAGATCGACGACAAGATTTTCAAACGGGATTGCCTGGAAATCGATCTGAGGATCGGCGGCAAGCCGCTGACGCTCTACGTCACGCATTTCAAATCCATGACCAATTCCCGCGATCCGGTCGATGCCCGGCTCGCCACCATGCCGGTCCGCGAGGCGGAGGCCATGGCCGTTCGCCGCATTATTGAAAACCGCTGGGGTGCGGGCAATGCCCGCAACAAGAATTTCGCCATCTGCGGCGACATGAATGATTATCAGGAACGCATCGCGATTTCCGGCGACCGGCGCAACGGCTACAGCTTTACGCCCGTCGAGGAGGCGAGGAGTGCACTCGATATCTTCACGGCTGATGAGTTTGTGACCAATCCGATGTTGCGCCGAGATGTCATGGACCGCTGGACGCTCTATCATTCGCGGGGCCCGCAGGAGCAGCACCTGTGCCAGCTCGACTATATCTGGCTTTCCCCGCATCTTGCGCAGATCAATGCGACGAGGGTTCCCGAAATCATCCGCGCCGGCCAGCCTTACCGTACGGTTTTTCCGCCGGGGCAGGAGGTGGAGCGTTATCCGCGCACCGGATGGGACCGCCCCAAGGCCTCGGACCATTGCCCTGTCGTGATGACGCTGGATCTGATCTGATCTGTCATTACAGGCTGCCTAGCCGTTGGCGACCTTCGGAAAGTAGGTTGCCCAGACCCTGTTGCGGCCCGCACGCTTGGCCTCGTATAGCCGGTCGTCCGCAATCGCGATCAGCTCGTCCCAGCTGTTGATTGCGCGCGCTTCCTGCCAGACCACGCCGAAACTCGCCGTCAGCGACAGCCCGCTTTGTTCATCGATGATCTGCGCTTCGATCAGGCGGCGCAGGCGATCTGCTGTGGCCGTGGCAGTGGCATGGCTGACATCCTGCAGCACGACCACAAATTCCTCGCCGCCATAGCGGGCCAGAATATCGTGCTTGCGCAATGCGCTCCTCAGGAGCCCAGCGGTCTTTTGCAGGGCGAGGTCACCCATGGCGTGGCCATAGCGGTCGTTGATCGATTTGAAATGATCGATGTCGACAATCATCACGCCCAGTGCCTGAAGCTGGTCCTCGCCGGTCAATATTGTGCGAACGGCTTTTTCCAGCGCGCGGCGATTGAAGACGCCGGTCAGCGCATCGGTTTCGGAAAGCGTGCGCAACTGTTCGGCCAGCGCGCGCTGCTGGTTCTCCATTTCCCCCTTCTGGCGAAGCTGTTCACGCAGGAAATCGAGTTCCTGGAACATCTTCTTCACTTCCGGGGCGACCCTGTCCTGACAGAGCGCCTCTGAAAGATCGCCCGCGGCGATCGCGGCGATCTGCGTTCTGACGGATTGCATGGGCTGGAACAGCGCCGTCCTGTAGACCGACGCCAGCCGCAGCAGGACAAGAACAGCGATGCTGGCGATCAGGAGCGAAACCCCGCCATAGATCAGCGCCTCCTGCTTCTTTCTCTCCATTTTGGCCCGGGTTTCCGCGAGAATAAGGTCGCGCAGCGTATCCGAGGTCCGCATGCCGAGAATATAGTTTTCGGAGAATCCGCGAACGCTTGGGCGGGCGGACGGCATGACGATCGCAATCGTGTTCTGCGCATAGCGAAGCGCCTGGCCGAAATAATAGGTCTCAAAATCGCGAAACGCCTTGTCCAGGCGCGGTGTCGACAAATAAGCGGCGGTATAATTCCACAGCGACGATTTGAGCAGCATGAGGCTCTGCATCTCGGTGTCGAACTTTGCGCGATAGCTTAGCTGGTCCTGTCTGTTCGCCTGCAGGCTCATGACCACGTAGGAGCCGAGGCGGCCGATCCTGTCACGCATCACACCGGCTGTACCCGTCATCGCAATGTCGATCGCGACATCCGGCGTCTTCATGATGATGGACCGTGCAGCCCTGCCGCGAAGCAGATTGATGCTATCCGCCGCCTTGAACATCGATTTAATGGCATTGGCCATGGCACTTTGACTGCGCGCGGCGGGCGGAAGCGCTGCAACCTGATCCACCGCCTCTCGCGATTGCGCCAGTTTTCGGCGGGTGTCGGCAACGGCTTTTGCAAGTTCAGGCTGAGTCGCGATCTCCACGGCGAAAGAGGCTTCCAATTGAGACAACTTGTCGTCCGTTGCCTTGCGCGCCGCCGCAAGACCCTCGACCAGCTTAACATCCGCAGAGGTTGCTCCCATCAGATTGTTGGCGGGGCCGCGCTCGGCTGACACCAGCCATGCGGATTGGAGAGCGGTTTCGAAGCGGGTGAGCTGCTCGGCATTGTTGCGATAGCGCAGGTAATTGGAGACGCTCGGCAGCGCGGCAAGGGTGGCCAGCAGGATAGAACTCACGGCGATGATGATCGTGCCTGTCAGCTGTATTTTCTGTATGCTCGCGCGCATCTGATGCGTTATTCCCGCTGGAATGGTTATGGTTTATCGCAATCTTAGCCGCCGCACGTAAATACTTCGCTTATTTTGCAGGGCTTTCGCATGGATTGCTTACATGCCGGCCAGCGCCCGGCCACGGTGTGGAAAACACGTCCAGCGATGGTGTGCGGACAATTTTCGCTTTACACCAACTCAGAATCTGATAGTTGGCAAGGCACTGGCTTGCCCTTGTAGCTCAGTTGGTAGAGCACCTGATTTGTAATCAGGGGGTCACGAGTTCGAACCTTGTCGGGGGCACCAGTATTTTCAAAGGCTTGTCCTTACCCCATCCGTTTTGTTAGCGTGTCTTTCGTCAATGCCTATGGCTTGATGTGATAGAGCTTGTGCACGATCGACCAGTTGCCCTCGCGTTCCAGCAACGACAGATATTCGTAAAAATCCATGCCGTCGAAACGGGTCGTCAGCTTCACAGAGGCGCTGTCGCCCTCCTTGTCGATTCCAAGGATTTCGAAGGTGGGGTCGTGATCGGGGAGGCCGCGTTCGCTTTTTCGCATCTGGTCGACGAAATCTTCGAGCGATAGCCATTCGGTTTCGCCTTCGTAAGTACCGACGATGTTGGCGCGCGGATCGAACACGTCACGCATCAGGCTCTCATCCGCATAGGCCATGGCATGCACATAGTCCGTGACGGTCTGGGTAATGGTTTGCGGCATCGGATCATTCCTCCCTTCAGATCCAAAAGCCAAGCTTACACCTGTTGATGACGTTCCACCATAACCCCCTGAAAACGTGCCGGTTACGTCTCTGGCAGTGCTGTTTCAGGAGCGGTTGCGGCAGGAATGGTGCGCGGTGGGCGGCATGTTTTGCCGCCGCTTTCCACAATTTTGTCCCGCCTGTGATTATAGTCGCCTTGGGTCCGACAAATTTCGGTATCAAGGGCTCTTCCGGCGGTTGCGACGCGGCATATGGCAAGGCTTTTGTGTGGGCTTTACCGGTTTAAGGGTCGGGGCGGGGTGCCGTGAGGGTGGATTTGGCCTATGATCCGCCCGTGCGGCGCAAGGGAATGGTGTAAGGCACGCGGGTAACATGTTGCGTTTGAAGGTGTTTTTGTGATCGATCCTTATGTTTTGCTTGGCGTGGAGCGCGATGCCGACGAGGCGGCGATCAAGTCGGCCTACCGGAAGGTTGCCAAGGCTGCCCATCCCGACAGCGGCGGTGATGGCGAGCAGTTCGCACGCCTGCAAACGGCTTACGAGCTTTTGAAGGATCCGGTGCGCCGCAAGGTATTCGACGACACCGGTTACGATCCGCAGCTTGCCGATGCCAAGGATCTGAAGGGCCTGCTGATGCTTGAAACGCTGGTCAACGAGTTCATTCTGGACGAGCGCGAGCCCGGCAGCTTCGACCCCGTGGCCGCCATGCGCCGCAAGCTGACCGACGATATTCTGAAGAGCCGTTTCCATATTCTCGAGCTGGAACGCCACCGCACACGGGTGCGTAAACACATGGACCGGCTGGGCAGGAAGCCGGAGACCGATGTGCTGAGCTCCATGCTGCGTGCCCGCAGCCAGTCCATTGCCGAAGCCATCCGCAATGCGGAAGCCCAGATCGAGGCCATCGAGCAGGCCTATACGATGCTGGAAGGCTATTCCTACGAACTGGAAAGCATATCGCTCTCCGAACCCTTGCTGAAAGGCGAGGCGGCGGAGTAGGCGTTGTCGCCGAGCCTCTTCAGGGACCGTTGACGAGAGCCAGAATGAGCTGGTGCACCCGGCCGCCCGGGGAAAGCTCGTCCCGGTCAAAATCGCGCCCGCGCTGGCGCTGCTCGTTGGAAAGCTCGCCCAGCCGCTGCTGCAGAACGACGCGGACCTTCTGACATTTCGGGTCGTTTTCCGCTCTGAGGCCGGTGCTGAAGGCCTCGATCTTTCTCACCATATCGAGAATGTGTTCGCCATGCACACGCTCATGGGTTTCGACGCCGGAAATGAAAGTTTTCCAGCTGGCGGCGACAGCCTGCGGCAATCTGGCCGGGGCTTTCGGCCAGGTATAGATGATGGTGAGATTGGGCCGTGCCGTTGCCAGCACGCAGGCGCCGTCCGGCCGCGGGCGGTAGTCCCGCCGCCATGTCAGCTTGAAGGTGGTGTGGGCGATGGCCTGCACGCCGGCTGTCGGGCCGCGTTCGCCGATGGACTGGTAAAGGGCACCGCCCGTATCGCCGCTGATCGCATAGGTTTTAATCTGCTCTGCGGGCTTCCAGTCGGCTGTCTGTGCTGACAGCGGAAGGGCACTCAGCAATATCGCCACAGCGCTGATGGTGAGGGAAGAGAGAGTTTTGGCGGGCACGCATCGATCCTTGGTGTCTTGCGCGCCGAAGATAGGCGAGAGCCGGGCTGCTAGGCAAGCGCAGCGAGAGAAGGATTGCCGGAAACTGCGCGAAAATTCCACGCACGAAAAACCCCCGCGACGGATCGCGGGGGTCAAGCTTGCGACTGCAGGGGTATCAGTCGTCCAGCTTGTCGTAGTCGAGCTTGGGCGCGTTTTGCAGCGCTTCCTTGGTGGTGTCGACATAGGCCTTCCAGGTGCCGTTGTCGTTGTGAACCGCGACGGAAGCCGGGTCGAGCACCACATAGCTCTTGTCGATGCCGAGGAAGCCGCCAACGCTTGCAACCAGGCCGATCACAGATTTGCCGTCGCCGATCACGACATCCTCGATTTCGCCGATATTTTCATTCTGGGCGTTATAGATATCCAGACCGTCGAGCTGGGAGGCGGTGAGGTCGGTCTTCTGGACATTGACGAATTTCAGCGGGCCGTTGGCCTTGGTGCCCATGGTGATACCCGGACCGGACAAAGTGGCATCGGCGCCGGCAGCAGGGGCGGTGGCAGCCGTCTGGGCAAATGCCACGGAAGACGTGAGCGCTGCTGCGGCAGCGAGAGCGATGACCTTGATTTTCATGATGTTTCTTCCCTTTGTATGCTGAACCTTGCGTTCGGGGAAGAAACGGTGGAGCGTGAATTTGGTTCCGCATGGGACGACAGGAAAATTTGGTTTATGCTGGTATAGGGAGCACTGGCACGAGGAAACGGGGAGGACGTTATGGCAAAAAATACGATCAGCAGGGACGCGGAAGAGACCGCACCATCGGTTCTCATCGACCGGAAGATCGCGGAGCTTGGCGACTGGCGGGGCGAAACGCTCGCCCGCATCAGAGCGCTGATCAGGAAGGCCGATCCGGATGTGACGGAGGAGGTGAAATGGCGCGGTGTGCCCGTCTGGGAGCATGCCGGCATCATCTGCACCGGCGAGACCTACAAGAGCGCCGTGAAGATGACGTTTGCCAAGGGTGCCGCACTCGAGGACCCGGCCGGTCTTTTCAATTCGAGCCTTGAGGGTAATACGCGGCGCGCCATCGACTTTCACGAGGGAGATGAGATCGACGGGGGGGCGCTTATGGCGCTGATCCGCTCGGCCGCCGCATTGAACCTTGCCGGAAAAGCCGGGAAAAAGCCGGCGAAGAGCCAGGCTGAATAGTCCAGAAGGTGGTCAATCCTTCGCGATGTCCGTTGCCTTGTCCCATTCCCCGTCGATGAACTTCAGTGCGTCGATGATCGAAACCTTCCAGACGGACCAGACATGATCACCATCGGTGATCCGCAATTCCGATTTGCGGTCATCGGCCTGGAGCGTTTCGTGCAGGGCGATGGCGCCGCGCCAGAGGAAGAAACCATCGTCGTCGCCGACCGTCAGATAGGTGGCAGGCAAATCCTGGCTTTCGGCGACGTGCTGCGCGACGAGCGTGAAGACGTTCTTTTCGTTGAAAAGTCTTGCGTCGAAGGGCGTGCCGAAGGCACCGGAGAAGTGATCGCCGGTGGAGGGCAGTACGACGCCGCTGGTGACGGTGGTGCGGTCGACGCGGTGGAAGAAGGCGCTATCCTGAATGAGCTTCAGTTCGGCGGGGGTCTTGTCTAGATCAGAGGCGGGCACGTTCTGCCAGATTGCGCCGGACAGGCTGGCCACTGCGCCATAGAGGTCCTCGTGGCCATAGGCCAGATGCAATGCACCGAAACCGCCCATGGAAAGTCCGGCAATGGCGCGCCCTTCGCGGTCTTTCCGCACCGGCAGCGTTTTTTCCATCTGATGGCGCAGATCGCCGGTCAAAGCAGTCTCGTAGTCGCCGGGACCGCCGACGGCGGCGGAATCCACATACCAGCTGTTCTTGACACCAGGCATCACGACGACAAGCGGGCGGATGGCACCGGCCGCGATGAGCGTATCGAGCGTCTTTTCGATATTGCCGAGATCGCGCCAGCTGTTCTGGTCGCCATCGTGGCCGTGCAGGAGATAGAGCACCGGCCAGCCGTTTTCCGGTGGAGCGCCATCCGGGCGGTAGATGTTGACGGGGAGCGGCGCATTCAGGGCCGCACTGTGGAACGTGGCGTCCTCGATCTGGCCGGCAAAGCTCGGGGTGCAGGAGAGGAAAAGGTATGAGAGGGCCAGATTTCTGAGATGCATGCCGTGTCTCCTTGCTGCTTGCCATTCCATAAGGGCGGTCAACGTTCAAGGGAACCGTGAGTTCCGGAAGACGTAACACTGCTGCAATGTCACTCCCTGACATCTGAGGACCGGTATGACGGTGTCAGGTCCGGAAAGGATTGTTCCCGCCAAGGCCATTGCACACATTTGATAATTTCGGATTTAGAACATGGTGCCATTGATGTTATCGCGTTTCACACGATCGCTTATTTTACTTTTTTTCCTTACCGGCTGCATGACCACGCCCATCTCGAGTATTCCCAAGCTGATGCGGCTCGACTTTCTGACGATGAATTTCGAGCATGTGCGTGTAGGGTTGCAGCTTCCTGCCCATCTGTCGTTGGGTTCCGGTGATGCGGTGATGATTATTCGCAGCGTTACAGACGGCGTAAAGGGTGAGACTGTTGAGACATTTGCGTTGATCGAGGATAAGGACGTCGCTGCCCGCGCGCAGTTCCACGCGGAAAAGCGGGCGGGGACCGCCACAAGCGTGTGGAGAATAAAGCCTGAAGAGGTTTCACGGCTTGCAGCATTGCAGGAGAAGGTGCGCCTCTCCCGCATCGAGGGGCCGCGCATCAGGGGGAGTACTGAGATCGAGATATTGCGGGCCTGTGTCAAAGGCGTTCTCCCGACCGGCCCGGTCTATTTCTCGACTTACATCAAGCCTGCGGAAAATGAAGACTACATTGCCATGACCGTGGATGCGGATCTGACGAAAGTGTTTGGCGCGGGCCAGGTCGCGGCGCGGATCAGACAGTGCGGCGGCTGATCGCCGTTGCCGGAGCGCGTGAGTGCTCCGGATACATAACTGGCACTGAATATCACCGGGAGGGCGTCAGCGCCCCGGCCGGCCCGTCTTGCCTTTCGTTCGGCTTTTGCGCTTCTGCTCGCCGGGGTCCTCATAGGAACCCGCGCCGATCTTGCCGCGCACTAGAGGGCGGGGATCATCGGTCGCGCGTTCTGGCTGACCTTCCATGAGCGGTGAGAAACGTTTGCCGGCCCCTGTCTCGGGCTTGCCGGGAACTTCGCCACGCACGGGTTTTTCGGTCCTGCCCACGGTCATCTCGTCCAGCGTGTTCTTGCGGAACAGGGGCTTGCCCGCGTCCGAACCGGGGCCCATTTCGTCCAGTGCCGGTTTGGCGAAGAGGGATTTTTCACCTGTGGCGGTCTCTGTCCTACCGGATGTCTCCGCCTCCGGGGAGATCGACAAGTGGCTGCGTCTGTTGTTTTTTCCACCGCCTTCGATGGCGCGGGCCTCTTCCTTCGCCATCGGGTCATCCATGGTGGCGAGTTCGGCGGCCTTGAGGCGCTTGATTTCGTCGCGCAGGCGGGCGGCCTTTTCGAAGTCGAGGTCGGCTGCGGCATCGCGCATGGATTTTTCCAGCGCGTTGAGGTGGGACTGCAGATTGTTGCCGACCAGATGGCCGCCATCGGCGAAGCCCTTGCCGGAAGCGCCTGATATATCGGCCCTTACGTGGTCCCGCTCATAAACAGAATCAAGAATATCGGAAATTTTCGCCTTGACCGATTCCGGCGTGATGCCGTGTTCGGCGTTATAGGCCATCTGCTTTTCGCGGCGGCGGGAGGTTTCCTCCATCGCGCGCTTCATCGAGCCGGTAATGTTATCGGCATAAAGGATTACCTTGCCGTCGACGTTACGGGCCGCGCGGCCGATTGTCTGGATCAGCGAGGTTTCCGAGCGCAGGAAGCCTTCCTTGTCGGCATCGAGGATCGCCACGAAACCGCATTCGGGAATATCGAGACCTTCGCGCAGAAGGTTGATGCCGACAAGCACGTCGAAAGCGCCGAGGCGCAGATCGCGGATGATCTCGATGCGCTCCAGCGTATCGATATCCGAGTGCATGTAACGCACGCGAACGCCCTGTTCGTGCAGATATTCGGTCAGGTCCTCGGCCATGCGCTTGGTCAGCACGGTGCAGAGCGTGCGATAACCCTTGGCGGCGGTCTCGCGGATTTCTCCGAGAACATCGTCCACCTGGCTACGGGCGGAGCGCACTTCCACCGGCGGATCGATAAGGCCTGTCGGGCGGATGACCTGTTCGGCAAAGACGCCGCCGGCCTGTTCCATCTCCCACGAGCCGGGGGTGGCCGAAACCGCGACCGTCAGCGGACGCATCGCATCCCATTCCTCGAAACGCAGCGGCCGGTTATCCATGCAGGAGGGCAGGCGGAAGCCGTATTCGGCCAGCGTCGCCTTGCGCCTGAAGTCGCCGCGATACATGCCGCCGATCTGGCTGACGGAGACGTGGCTTTCGTCGATGAACAGCAGGGCGTTGTCGGGGATATATTCGAACAAAGTCGGCGGCGGTTCGCCTGGGTTACGGCCGGTGAGATAACGCGAATAGTTTTCGATACCGGCGCAGGAGCCGGTCGCTTCCAGCATCTCGATATCGTAACGGGTGCGCTGCTCAAGCCTCTGGCCTTCCAGCAGGCGTCCTGCTTTCTCAAGTTCGGCGAGGCGGACCTTTAACTCTTCCTTGATCGACTTGATCGCGCCGTTCAGCGTCGGGCGCGGGGTTACATAGTGCGAATTGGCGTAAATCTTGACCGATTGCAGGTCGCCGGTCTTCTGGCCCGTCAGCGGATCGAATTCGGTGATGGAATCGATCTCGTCGCCGAACATCGAGATGCGCCAGGCGGCATCTTCAAGGTGGGCGGGGAAGATTTCGATGGTATCACCGCGCACACGGAACGAACCGCGCTGGAAATCCATGTCGCGGCGCTTGTATTGCTGGGCGACGAGGTCGGCCAGAAGCTGGCGTTGGTCCAGCCGGTCGCCCACCTGCATCTGGAAGGTCATGGCGGTGTAGGTTTCCACCGAACCGATACCGTAGATGCACGACACCGAAGCGACGATGATGCAGTCGTCGCGTTCCAGCAGCGAGCGGGTGGCGGAGTGGCGCATCCGGTCGATCTGCTCGTTGATCGAGGATTCCTTCTCGATGAAGGTGTCGGAGCGCGGCACATAGGCTTCCGGCTGGTAATAATCGTAATAGGAGACGAAATATTCCACCGCATTGTCGGGGAAGAAGTTCTTGAACTCCGAATAGAGCTGCGCGGCCAGCGTCTTGTTGGGGGCGAGGATGACGGCGGGGCGCTGCGTTGCTTCGATCACCTTGGCCATGGTGAAGGTCTTGCCGGAGCCGGTGACGCCGAGCAGCACCTGGCTGCGCTCGCCGGAATCGATGCCCTCCACCAGGTCGGCAATGGCAGTCGGCTGGTCGCCGGCGGGCTGGTAGTCGGAGGCCATGCGGATGGCGACGCCACCTTCCGATTTCGGCGGCCGGGCCGGGCGGTGCGGCGTCCAGAGCTTGCCGTCCTTGAACAGCGGATTGCCGCTCTCGATCAGTTTCGACAGCGCATCCACCGTTGCGGTGACGGCGCCCGGCGCGAGATTGGCGGCTTCCTCCAGCGACACGTCCATGCCCGCGACCGGATTGAGACCGGCGGCGGCCCGGGTTTTCGGATCGCTCGACGCGCCGATGGAAACGCCACGGGAAGTCTTGGACGCGGTGGTGTTCTTCGCTGTCTTCGAGGCCGCCTTTTCCGCTTCCTTGCGGGCTTCGATCTCGATCTTCTTGCGGTGCTTGCCCGCTTTTGAGGCGACTTCGCGCTGGGTTTCCACCGAGCCCGCCTCGGCTTCCGCCTCCAGCTGCTTCACCCAGTCGGCGACGCTGCCGCTGAGCGGCGCGCCTTCGAACGACGATTGCGGGGCTTCCTCGAAGCCGGAGTTCGAGGGCGAAGGTTTTTTCGGTGATCTGGCCATGCGCGAAATATGGAGGGAGTCACGCGCAAAGGGAAGGGGAGGCCGCGAAAAAATGAGTACAAAAAGGAAACAGGCATGCGGAACAAAATTAAGGCGGATGCGTTGCGTAGCGGCTGAATGCAGCTTTACCGAAACCTGTCGAAAATCGATTCCGGTTTTCGCGCCGATGCGCTAGAGCAAATCCATGCGGGCGGAATGATGGTTGCGTTTTCAAACTGCCTTTTATGATATCCCTTCCTTCATATCCCAGGAACCATCATGCCGTTTTCGATCAGCCCTGCCCACATCTGGCCTGTCCTGATGCTCGTCGCCTCCAATGTTTTCATGACTTTCGCCTGGTACGGGCATCTCAAGCACAAGGGCAGTGCGCTCTTCCTTGCGATCATCGCAAGCTGGGGCATCGCCTTCTTCGAATATATGCTCGCCGTGCCCGCGAACCGCATAGGCTCGGAAGTCTATTCCACCGCGCAGCTCAAGACCATTCAGGAGGTCATCACGCTTGCGGTCTTCGCGCTGTTCTCGATCTTCTGGCTGAAGGAGAGCATCACGATCAACCATGTAATCGGTTTTGCGCTGATCGCTTTCGGCGCGTCCTTCATTTTCCGGTCCTGAAACGGCAACCGCCAAGACCGGGCACAACAGAGAAGGTGATCCATTGATGAAAATACGCCCTGCAAGCATTGATGATGCGGCCGGAATGGCGGCGGTTCAGAACGAGATATTCGCGGCTGGCCTTCGAAAAGCGCCGACAGACGTTGCGACCGTGCTGGAGAATTACATCGAGCACGCGGACCGTATCGAATGCGTGGTTGCCGAGGATGAGGACGGGCGCATTCTGGGGTTTCAGTCGTTGCGTTACGCATGGGCTGACAATCCCTACGGCGTGGCGAAAGGCTGGGGCATTATCGGTACTCATGTGAGCCCACAGGCGGCCCGAAGAGGCGTGGGATCCGCCCTCTTTGCCGCCACGCGCAAGGCGGCGGAAGATCGCGGCCTGAAAAACATCGACGCCAGCATCGGCGCTGACAACCCGCTCGGGCAGGGCTATTATGAAGCGATGGGCTTCACCACCTATCGCCAGCCGGAAGGGCTGGTCTGCAAGGTCTATCGGCTGGGCTAGACAGGGCCTCGTTGCGGATCGGTGCTGGCTTGACGGTTAACTGCGGTTGTCATTTTCGGCGTAAGCCAGCCGCGCCTTGCAGATGCGGACGTGGTTTTCATCGGCCCATTGCACCAGCAACTGCATCGGCACCAGAAACGAACGACCGAGATTGGTGAGTTCATACTCCACGCGTGGCGGCACCTCGGCATAAAGCGTGCGGCGGATGAAGCCGTCTTCTTCGAGCCGTTTCAGCGTGCGCGACAGCATTTGCTTGGAAATATCATCGATCCTGCGGTTCAGTTCGTTGAAGCGCAGGACGCCGCCCTGCAGGGCTTCCAGAACGAGAAGGCTCCATTGATCGCCGATGCGATCCAGCACGTCGCGGATGGGGCAGGGCTGGTCGAAGGCAAAAACTTCTTTCGTCTGCGTATCCGCCATGTCCTTACCCCTTGCCCTTTTACCCTTGCAGGTCATCGCCATGTGACCAGATCAGCCGCCGCTGACTTCTTGCGGCTATGGCTGCGATACCATAGCTCTTCTTCGCGGTCTATAATTTAGACCGGTAACGATAGTGACAAGAGGAAAGAAGCCATGGCTAAAATCGCGCTCATCGGCGCTTCCGGCAATGCTGGGTCCCGTATTCTGAAGGAACTTTCCGACCGGGGACATCAGGTGACGGCAATCGCCCGCAATCCCGAAAAGATCGCCAGCCTGCCGAATGTGGTGGCAAAGAAGGGCGATGTTTTCGATCAGGCAGGGCTTTCGGAACTGCTGAAGGGTCACGATGCCGTGATCAGCTCGGTGCATTTCACCGCCAGCGATCCAGCAACGCTCATCGAGGCCGTGCGCGCTTCCGGCGTTCAGCGTTATCTCGTGGTCGGCGGGGCTGGCAGTCTCGAAATCGCACCGGGTCAGCGCGTGGTCGATCTGCCGGATTTCCCGGCCGCCTACAAGGCCGAGGCCACCAAGGGCGCGGAGTTTCTGGATATTCTGAAGCAGGAAAAGCAGCTCGACTGGACCTTCCTGTCGCCGTCAGCCGAATTCGTCCCGGGTGAGAGAACCGGCAAATTCCGTCTCGGCAAGGATAGCCTCCTCAGCAATGACGAAGGCAGCCGTATTTCCTTCGAAGACTATGCCATCGCGCTCGTCGATGAAATCGAGAAGCCGCAGCATTCCCGCCAGCGTTTCACCATTGGTTATTGAGAGGTATCACCCATGAATTTCGCAACACGCCGTCTTGCCATCGCCGCTTTCGCCCTGGTGCCCGCCTTGATGGCTGCGCCCGTTCTGGCGCAAACCGCAACGCGGGATTTCGCGCAGGAAGAAGCCAATCGCAAACTGGTGATCGAGTTCTACGATACGGTCTTCAACAAGCATGAGGTAGACAAGGGCGCCGCTGTCCTCGTCGACAGCTACAAGCAGCACAACCCGATGGTGCCGGACGGCAAGGCGCCGTTCGTCAACTACTTTACCGGCTTCTTCAAGGAGAATCCGCAGTCCAAGGCGCGGATCGTTCGCAGCGCCACGGATGGCGATCTGGTCTATCTGCACATTCATTCGACGGAAAATGAAAGTGATCGCGGCAGGGCCATCGTCGATATTTTCCGGGTCACCGACGGCAAGATCACCGAACACTGGGATGTGATCCAGGAGGTTCCGGAAAAGGCGGCGAACAACAATACGATGTTCTGAGGCGGCTTCCGCCCTCTGGCCAAAAGCATGGAACCGGCCGGGATTGCTCCCGGCCGGTTTGTCTTTTCAGAGCGCGCGCCGCCTCTGGCGGGCCTGAATGGCCATATCCAGCGCCAGCATTACCAGCAGGCTCGCGCCCACCAGCGGGAACAGGATGCCGCCGATGGCGAGCAGAGCGATCAGGCCACGCAGGACGCGTTTTTCCTGCGGCAAAGGCGGTACGCCGAGTGAACCTTTCGGGCGACGCTTCCACCACATGATGCCGGCGGATACGGCAAGCAGGACGATGCCGATACAGGCCATCACGAGTATAATCTGATTGGCGAGGCCATATTGCTGGCCCAGATGCACATTGATGCCCCATTCCAGCGCCTTGCCGAGCGGGCCGTAATCGGCATAACTCATGTCGATCAGCGGTTCGCCGCTATATTGATCGAGATGGACGACGCGCTGTTGCGCCAGATCGTCCGGATAAATCGAGCCGCTATAGACCCCTGTAGGTTTCCCCGGAAGCGCTACCGCATAACCGGGGGCAAGGCCAAGTCCCTCGAAACGGACGATTGCCTCATCTATTCCGATCGGCCGGCTTTCGGCAGCGGCCGTCGATTCCGGAACTTTTGCCTGTTCCAGCGACCAGCTCGTTTTTGCCACGTGATCGAGATGGTCGCCCGACATGGGAACATCGGTGCGCACCCCCGCCGGATAGCCGAAATTGCTGCCATTTGCCCATTCATTCACCTTCGCACCCCAGACGCCCGACCAGGGCATGCCGGTAACGGCGAGGAAGACGATGAAAAAGCCGACAAAAATGCCGGTAACGGCATGGGTATCGCGCCAGAACACCCGTTTTTTGGGCGTGCCGCGCACCGTGATGACGCCACCCGTCTGCTTGCGTGGCCACCAGAGATAGATGCCGGTAGCGACAAGGAGGATGGACCAGCCGGCGGCGATCTCGATGAGATAACGGGTGTAGGTGCCGAAATATTTCAGGCTGTGCAGGTAACGGATCGTCCACATGACGGTGCCGCGATCCGGCAGGGAGCCAGTTACCTGCGCCGTATAGGGGTTGACGTAGACGGCGCGTTTCCCATCCGCCGTATTGACGGTGATTTCCGTTGAGGCGCCCGGATCGGCAGGTGTCGTATATTTGACTGCCGTGCCTGGAATGGCTGCGAGGGCTGCCGCCACGATCTCGGAAGGCAGTGCTTTGGGGGCGTCCTGCACCACCTCTATGCGCTTCAGATCCGAATGAATGAGATTGTCGATTTCGTCGCGAAACAGATAGAGCGCGCCGGTGACGGCGAGCGATATCATGAAAGGCAGGACGAAGAGGCCGGCATAGAAGTGCCAGCGCCATACGGCGCGATAAAGATTGACGGACGAGGAATGCGCAGGCGCGCGCTCGCCCTCGAAAGAGGTCGTAACGGACATAAATGTCTCCGCGAGAAGATTGATTTTCCGGCGAGCCGGGAAGGTCTCAGTTTTGCGGAGCGGAAGGCGGCGCGCGCGGGCGCGATTCCCGATTGGGTGGCGATGGCGGCAAAGCCGCGTCGAAGTTCACAAAAGCGACTTCGTCCGTCGGCGTGATCTTGTCCGCCCGTTCGACGGGCGTGACTGGAAGAGTGGCGATCGTGGCCGAGGCGAGACGGCAGAGCGTGCCGCAGCAGTCCGCGGTAATCTTGCTGGCGGGGTCCTGCTTGCCGCCGCCTTCAGGCATATGGCTGGAACAGATGATCTCATCCGCGGCAAGCGCGGCCATCGCCATATTGCCGCTGGTCAGGCCATTGGCGAGACCCTGCAAAAGGAAAAGCAAAACCGCCAGCGTGGCGATGGCGCGAGCCGAACTCCTGTCCTGCATGATCCTGCGAATAAATCCCATGGAATCGGAATGTCATATTTGCGGCGAATTGTCACCGCGACACAATGACAAGAGGTGCGGTTCTTCAGGCCAGCAGGTCGTAGGTGCGGAAAATCCAGGCGATCTGATAGATCAGCGCGAAAACCACAAGAAACCGGTGAAAGCGGCGATTGTCGATGAAGACCGCCAGCGTGAACAGAATGACGTAAATAGCTGTACGGATGAGATATTCGGCACCGAGGGAGGAGAGATAGTCCTGCCCCTTCAGCAGCGTGTCGCCGACATCCGTGATAAAAAGCGCTGCCAGAAAGGCGAAGAACCAGCTTTTCCGGGAAAAGAAATAATCCTCATACCCCTTATATTCCTTCATCTCCGTCGGAAACAGCAGCACGCACAGGAAATAGAACAGCGAGCAGAACAGGATGAGGAAGAGGAAAGCGCCGAAGCCGAGAACGTGGCCGGTGGCGGAAAGCCGGTGTTCCCACCACCAGAAATGCACCAGCATCAGAAAGAGGAACGCTACCCAGCCGATATGCAGGGGATAGATGCGCTCCTTCTTGGGATGCTGGACGAAACCGGCAAGGCCGGTCAAAAGGCGGGCGAGGCTGAGGCCGACCACCATGCCCATGACGGCACGGATGTGCGAATAGGCTTCCGCAGCGTTGACGGCGGCCTCCATGGCGCCTTACTCCGCCGCAGGAATGGGCGTCGGCTGCCCGTTTTCGTCCATCGCCACCATGATGAAGGTGCCGGCAGTGACCTTTTCCAGCTTGTCGTAACGCGAACGCTGCGCCCAAGCCTCGACCGTCAATGTAATCGAGGTGCGGCCGACACGGGCGATATCGGTATAGATCGACAGCGTGTCGCCGATCTTCACCGGCAGTTCGAAGGCCATTTCCTTGACCGCCGCCGTCACGACGCGACAGCGCGAACGCTCCGCCGCACGGATGCCGCTCGCCAAGTCCATCTGGGACATGACCCAGCCACCGAAAATATCACCGGCCGGATTGGCGTCTGCCGGCATGGCGAGCGTCCGCAGCGTCAGCTCGCCGGTCGGTTTGATGGGCAGGTCGGTCATGTCGGGATTTGCTCCTTGCGAATGTCAAAGGCGCAGCATGCGTTGCGCTTTGCGATTTCGCAAGGAAGGGGAAGCCTCAAGAGGAGGCTTTGCCCAGAAATTGCTGCGTTGCGTAAAGGGCGATGGCCGCCGCATTCGACACGTTGAGCGATTTGATCTCGCCCGGCATATCGAGACGCGCGAGCGCGGAGACGGTTTCGCGGGTCTTCTGGCGCAGCCCCTTGCCTTCGGCTCCCAGTATCAGCGCGATCTTTTCGCCGCTGAAAGTCTGCTCGATGGGGGCGGGGCCTTCCGAATCCAGGCCGACGGAAAAGAAGCCAAGCTTGTGCAGCTCACCCAGCGCATCGGCCAGATTGGTAACCTGGATATAGGGGATGAGTTCCAGCGCGCCGGAGGCGGATTTCGCCAGCACGCCTGACTCGGTCGGACTGTGGCGCATGGTGGTGATGACAGCACCGGCATTAAAAGCGACTGCCGAGCGCATGATGGCGCCGACATTGTGCGGATCGGTCACCTGATCGAGCACGAGGATGAGCGGGCTGTCCTGCAAGGCATTGAGCTTCTTGACCGGCAGCGGCTTGGTTTCCAGCATCACGCCTTGATGGATCGCCTCGGGGCCGAGTACCTTGTCGATATCCTGCGGCGAAACCATCTCGACCGGGAAGGGCTGGGCATCCGCTTCGCCGATATCCAGACGCGCAAGGGCGTTCTGGGTGACGGACAGCTTGATCAGCTGCCGCTCGGGATTGGCAAGCGCCGCACGCACGGTATGCAGGCCGTAAAGATGGACCTGATCGGGCGCCAGCTGCGGCGGCTTCCAGTCATCCGCACCGCGGTTCCTGCGCTTCGGCTGCTGCGGGGTTGGAATTTCGCCCCGCTCGCGTTTGGCATCGCGCACGGCACGGCGCAAGGTGGCGTAATGCGTGTCGCGGGTGGATTTGTTGTTGGGATCGTCTTTGCTCATGGCGCCTTATATCTCCGCAAAGAGGCGTATACCAGCCCCCGCGATAATCCACAGGGCGGTAAAGATGTTTGAATTTTTTCCCGAAAATTCGTGAAAGGGCGTGTTGACAGAAACGAACGAGGCCGTCATATACGCGCCACAGACGACGCAACGGCGCTTCGCCGCAGCGAAATCTTAAAGAGCTTGGTCGCTCGATCCTAGCAGAAAGCTGGAGGGATGCCCGAGTGGTTAAAGGGGACGGACTGTAAATCCGTTGGCTACGCCTACGTTGGTTCAAATCCAACTCCCTCCACCATTCTGCACGGATCGAAATCACCACCGCGGGTATAGCTCAATGGTAGAGCAGCAGCCTTCCAAGCTGAATACGCGGGTTCGATTCCCGCTACCCGCTCCACTTCTCCCCCTACATTATCAATTGCGCCCAACATTCTGAATTTGCTGCATTTATCGTGTGCGCAAAAAGCCTTCCGGCATCGTCATCAGCATTTGTTTTATTGGTCCAGCCAGTTCGATGGTCTGCATTGGAATTCAGGCGCGGGCTTTCATCGGCTCATGGTCTGCACATTGACGTCGATCTCTGTTGCGGCCGTGCGACGGCCGCACCTCCCATTGTTTGCAATTGAGGTCGCGGGCGGCACGTGGTTCCATGACGGATGCGTCGCTGATTCCTCCCCGTCGATACCAAGTTGTGATCCGAGAGGCCCATGTCGATTTCAGATACGATTTTCCGCCCTTTCGAGACGTTGATACGGCCGCTCGACATTCCCTTTCATCCGCTGCCGTCGAAAGGCCCGGTCGCGGTGCTTTTGCATTTCATTTCAATGTTTCGCGGCGTCCTCATTGCTCTTGCCCTGTCGTCCATGGCCGTGGAAGCCATCAATCTGTCGATCATCTGGGGATTGTCGGTCATCGTCGACGGCGTGACGGCGCAGGGTGCGGAGGCCTTTCTGCGAAACGAATGGCCGATGCTCGCCGTTCTCGGCGTGCTGATCTTCCCGGCCATGCCGGTCGCGTCGTTTCTTCTCAACACGCTCACCTCGCACACGCTCGGCATCGCGATGCCGGCGGCCATCCAGTGGCAGGGTCACAAGGCGGTGGAGCGGCAGGATCTCGCATTTTTCCACGAGCTTTACGCCGGGCAGGTCGCTTCGCGTCTTTCGCAGGTGTCGTCAGCCGTTCAGCAGCAGATCATCAACGCCTTTCAACTTGCACCGCGCTTCCTGCTGCAGATGGTCGGCTCCCTCGTTCTGCTCTGGGCGCTGTCCTGGCAGCTCGCCTTGCCGGTGCTCATCTGGATCGTGCTGAATGTGGTGCTGGCCGTCAAACTCGCTCCTGTCTTCACCGAGCGGTCGCGGCGGTCGGCAAAACAGCGAAGCCTCGTCTCGGGCGCAATCACCGATCTCTATAGCAACATGCAGATGATCAAGCAGTTCGCAGCCGAAGATAGTGAGGCCGGAGCCATCCGCCGTATCCTGAACAAGGCCGTGCATACACAGCATAGGGAACAGCGTGTTTATCGCGCATCGGAACTGGTCGTCGTCGCGCTCAACATGGCATTGTGGCTGGCGATCCTGTCCCTCGGTTTTTCCGGTCTGGTGAAGGGCTTCATAACGGTCGGGGAATTTGTCGGCGCCGTTTACATCCTGCAACGGCTGTCGGGCCATACGTTCACCTTCCTGCAGATGGGCCAGCAGATATTTCAGGCGATCGGCACCATCAAGGACGCCATGCCCGTGATGACGACGCCGCCGACCATTACCGATAAAGCGGACGCTGCCGCGCTCACCGTTTCGCGTGGCGAAATACAGTTCGACCGCATCCGCTTCGCCTACAAGTCGGGCAGGCCGGTGATGGATGATCTGTCCCTGACCGTCCGTGCCGGGGAGAAGGTCGGACTTGTGGGACTGTCGGGTGCGGGAAAGACGACGCTGGTCAATCTGCTCCTGCGCTTCTACGACATTCAGGGCGGGGCCATCCGCATCGACGGTCACGATATCCGCGATGTCACGCAGGCCAGTCTGCGCCGCAATATCGGGGTGATTGCGCAGGATGTGGCGCTGCTGCACCGTTCCGTCGGAGACAACATCCGCTATGGGCGGCCGGAGGCGACGCAGGACGACATCGAGCAGGTGGCGAAAGTGGCGAAGGCCGACGCTTTCATTGCCGATCTTGCCGACAGCGAGGAGCGCAAGGGATATCAGGCCTTTGTCGGAGATCGCGGCATCAAGCTTTCGGGCGGACAAAGGCAGCGTGTCGCCATTGCCCGCGTGCTTTTGAAAGACGCTCCTATCCTGATACTCGACGAGGCGACGTCCGCGCTGGACAGCGAGTCGGAGGCGGCCATTCAGGAAAAGCTCAATCTGGTGATGGAGGGCAAGACCGTCATCGCAATTGCGCATCGCCTGTCCACCATCGCCAGCATGGACCGGATCATCGTTCTCGATCATGGCCGGATCGTCGAAGAAGGGCGACCGGAGGAACTGGTCGAGCAGCGCGGGTTGTTTGCGCGGCTCTGGAAACGTCAGAGCGGGGGCTTTATTCCGGAAGACGAGTGATCGAGCGACGGGCGGGAGACGCGTCGCTCGGCGATACCTTGTCGCTGCCTTAAGTCGCCTTACAGGTGGCGTGCGGTGCCGACGGCAATCACAGGACCGGTCGCCTGACCGGTTGGCGAGCCGCCGAAAGGCTCGACACTGATGGCGAAGGTCGTGCCTTCGCTGATATTGCCACGCATATCCGCGGGAATGATGAGGTCGCCATTCGCGCCGGGCTGGAACACGCCGAGCGAGCGCGTCTTGCCGCCATCCATCACCAGCCAGAGTTCCAGTGACTTCTCGTCGATCTTGCCGGTTGCAACAGGAACGATGCGCATCCGTCCCGATTCTGCATCATAGGAGGCGAGGAGGTTGACCTGGCTGTCCGTTGTCGCGAGTTCGGCGACCAGCGGGGTGGTGTCCTGCCATTTTTCGGGGAATGCGGCGTAAACGACGGCCGCCACGGCGGTTGCACTCGTTGCAACCGATATCCACCGCCAGAAGGATGCCGAACTCCACAGGCTGCCATTGGTGTTGATATCCTGGCGGCCGAACAGGCGTTCTTCTATGCGGGCAAGAACAGTTGCGCCCGGCATCTGCTCCTCATACTCGGCATTGAAGTCGGAGAATTCCATCTCCCAGCGCTGGACGAGTTGCGCGAAGGCCTTGTCGTCCTGCATGCGGCGTTCAACCTCGCGCCGCTTTTCGATCGGCAGCACGCCAAGCACATATTCGCCGGCGAGGACTTCGTCGCGCGAATGCATGCCGTCGCTGTGTTCGCCCGTCGTCATCGCTGCATGCACTCTCTGAGTTTGAGAAGGCTGCGTCTCAGCCAGGTTCTGACCGTGTTGAGCGGCACCCGCAATTCCTCGGCGAGTTCGAGATAGCTTAAACCCTCCACATAGGCGCGGCGTATCGCCTGTGCATGAACGTTTTCAAGTTCACGCATGCACTCATCGATCCTGCGGCCCTCATCCGCCAGAACGATCTGCTGCTCCGGATTGCGGATGCTGTCGTCGGCAATGTCATAGGCCTCGTCAATGTCATCAGTCGACGGTTTACGCGCCCTGATCGTATCGATCGCGTGGTTGCGGGCAATGGCGGCAAGCCATGTCGCCGGTTTGCCAGCACTTGCGGCAAATGTGCGGGCGCGCTGCCAGACCTTGATATAGATCTCCTGGAGGGCCTCTTCGGCTTCGGTCCTGTCACGCAGGATCTTCAGGCAAATCGCAAAAAGCTTCGGGCTCGTGGCCTGATAAAGCGATACGAATGCCGAACGATCGCCCATGCCGACGCGGTTGATAAGGCTTGCGATCTCTGTGCCTTGCATTCGAACGTCCCTTGCTGCGCTTCCTTTATAAGGTTGTCTTTTGTGGGAAGGCAAGGCATGCTCAAAATGAAGTTCGCGTCTTTTGCGCCAGGGGATGGCCGGGTGGAAGCAGCTGTCGAGGCTTGCCGTGGTCATAATACACCTGCCGGATTTTCCAGCGGACCGACCAGCCTTACCGTGGCGAGGTAACCGATGATGGCGGCCGCCGCGGAGACGAAGGTTCCCCATAGGAGATCAGCGATGGTCAATGTCGTCGACCAGTTTTTCAATGTCGCCTGATTGGTGAGATCATATGTGGCATAGGCCATGAAGCCGACGGCCGCACCATAAAGCAGCGCGGTCGTCCATTGGCCCGACATCAGCGCCGGCCGAACCGCGAGGAAGGTCAATCCTGCCGCGTAGATGAGATAAAAGACGATCGCCGGGGCAAGCCGGAAGTTTTCCGCCAGGAGATCGCCGATGGCCGGGCGATAGAGTCGCGATGCCATGGTGCTCAGCCAGATGAAGTCGATCACCAGAAAAGCGATGAGCGTGAAGAAATAGGCTGCGATATAGGTCTTCATCGGTCTTTATCCTTTCTAATCGATCCGGGTCCAGCTGATGCCCTTGCACAAGAGACCGGCGACGATGCAGCCCTTGGTGGTCATGCTGCTGCCATCAACCGTCACGGTTATCCTGTAGGATTTGTCGCGTTGCGGATCGAAGGCCGTGCCGGAATAGACGCCGTTTTCATCGGGCTTGATATCCATGACCAGCCGGTCGCCGGTCTTTTCCTTGGGCGTGCCCGGCTTGATCCAGGTGTTGGTGGCGCAGATATTGTCGCCGCAGGGCGCGATCAGCACTTTGGCGTTGCCGTCGCCGCGCGCCCAGTTGCCGTCGATGTCAGCCGCCCCGGCTCCGAAGGCCGCAAGCATCGGACATAGGGAGGATGCGATTATCAATGCTTTGATTTTCATCGTCTTTCTCCGCAATTGTTGCCCCGCCTTTTACCTGTGCTCAATCGTGTAGAAGCCGACATTTATGGTCCCCTCGGTAAAGCCGGCTTCGCAGTAGCAGAGGTAATAATCCCAGAGCCGCCGGAAGCGGTCGTCGAAACCAAGGAGCGAAATCGTCTGCCATCGCGCATGGAAACGCTGCCGCCATTCCGCCAGCGTGCGGGCGTAGGACTGGCCGAAAAGCTCCGTATCGGTCAGGCTCAGGCCCGCTCTGCCAATTGCTTTTTCAAGCGCTTCGTCAGATGGCAGGAAGCCGCCCGGAAAGACGTATTTCTGGATGAAGTCAGCCTTGCGCCGGTAATTGTCGAACCGACCAGGTTCGATGGAGATGATTTGCAGCACCGCGCGGCCGCCGGGTTTCAGGCAACGTTTCAGCGTTTCGAAATAGCTCGGCCAATAGGCTTCCCCGACCGCTTCGAACATCTCGACGGAAACGATACGATCGAATTTGCCGCCGACATCGCGATAGTCTTCCAGTTTCAGATCGATGCTTCCCGCCCTGTCCGCTTTTTCGGCTGCTGCTTTTGCCCAGTTCAATTGTGAGGGCGAAAGGGTGATGCCTGTCACGTCGGCATTGGCCTCGGTAGCCAGGTGGATGGCGAGTGCGCCCCAGCCGCAGCCGATTTCCAATATGCTTTCGCCGCCATTCAATTGGAGTTTGTCCGCGATGCGGTCGAGTTTTTTCAGCTGGGCCGCCTCAAGCGTCGGCGTCGTGTCGTCGAAGATCGCGGAGGAATAAAGCATCGAGGGATCGAGCCATTGCCTGTAGAACTCGTTACCCAGATCATAATGCGCCTCGATGTTGCGACGGCTGCCGCGTCTGGTATTGGCGTTGAGCCTGTGACCAAGGCGGTTGAGAAGGCGCATCGGCGGGCTGCCGCGCATCGAACCCGTGAAGGCTTCGCGGTTCTGGGCCGCAAAACGGATCAGCGTCGTCAGATCCGGCGTCGTCCAGTCGCCATCGATGAAACCCTCGGCAAAACCGATATCGCCGTTGAGGATCAGCCGCCTCAGCGCGCGCCAGCGATGGAGGACAAGCGTTGCCTCGCAGCCGTCTTTTTCGCCGTATTTTTCAACGACGCCGCCGCCTGGAAGAATGACGCGCAGCCTTCCGGTTGAGACCTTGTTCAGCAGCCTGCCCATGAGCCAGCCGCCGGGGCCGGCGCTGCGGTTGGAAAGTCTGTTTTCGGCCGATGCTTGCGTAAGATTGTCAAACGGGGTCATTTATCTTGGCCTCGATTTGCGACGATGAAGGATGAACGAAAGAGACGGGTGAAGAGGGCGGAAGCGGACGCTTGCGGAACCGCACGCCCTTCAGCCAGATTTTGAGCGCTTCCCAGTGAATGCCGCCGATCACCCTGAGCGTGAGAAAGGGGATGGCGAAGAACGCCTTCAGAAGGGCTGCGTCGGTCAATTCGACGCGCCGGGCGAGGTGCCGGGCGGTCAGAACCGGCCCTTCGCCGTCGAAGGTGTCGATGACGATCTTCAGCCTGTCGCCGGGCGGTATGACGCGGAAAACATAGTGGAGGTCCATGTCCATGAACGGTGAGACATAGAAGGCCTTGTCGCAGCGCTGGACGATTTCCGCCGAACCGTCTGCCTCAACCGGGATCAGATAGGAATGTCTTTCGCCGAACGTATTGTCGACTTCCCAGAGAATGGCCTTCAGCGATGCGTCCTGCCCGTAGCAGAAGAACACACTCAGCGGGTTGAAGGCCCAGCCCAGCAGACGCGGCATGGTGAGCAGGCGTATCGGCCCGCCATCCACCGGCACGCCCGCCGCCAGCATCGAGGTCTCGATCTGCTGGCGAAGTCCGATCGCGCTCCTGTCGCCGCGGTCCCTGCGATGGAAAGAAAACAGGTTGAACCGGTCCACGGAGAAAAGTCGCAGCTTTTTGTCGAGCGTATCCAGCTCGTCGAGGTCGAGAAGCAGCGAATAAATCCGGTAGGCCAGCCTGTGCGCTTTCGGTTTGAAGCGCGCATGGGTCACATGTCCGGGAAAGAGGGCGGAGGCGAGGTGAGGCATCATGCTATCGCCTCTATGAGTTCGGTGTCGGTCGCAATCGCAGTCATATCAAGGCGAACAATCCGGCCGCTGTCTTCGGCGACCTGCCAGGGGCGCTTCAGCCCGCCCAGGTCTTCCGCGACCGCAAGGCCTGCCTGAATGCCGTCTTCATGAAAACCCGAGCCGAAATAAGCGCCGCAGAACCATGTGTTTCGCAACCCCTGCAGGGCCCACAGTTCCTGCCGCATCTGTTCGGTGCCGGCGTCGAAAACAGGGTGGTGGTAGGTTTCCTCGGCGATGATCTTTCCCTGCTCCGGCTCGCGCGCCGGATTGAGCGTTACGAAGGTGTCAGGGGTGTCGCCCAGAGGTTGAAGCTTGTTCATCCAGTAGGTGATGCTTGGCTGACCCGTTTCAATGCGGGTATCTGCCACATAGTTCCAGCTCGACCAGGCGGCGCGCCTGCGTGGCATGAAACTGCTGTCGGTATGCAGCACCGCCCTGTTTTTCGTGTAGGTGAATGCCCCGAGAATGCGCCGTTCGGCGCGCGTTGCATCGCTCAGCATATTCAGTGCCTGATCGGCATGTGTTGCGATCACCACATCGTCAAAACGCTCGAATTTGCCGCTTTCCCCGGCGATTTCGATGTAACCCGGGATACGGCTGATATGTTTGACCGGCGTCGACAGCCGGATGCGGTCGGCGAATGGCGTCGTGATGCGTTTGACATATTCCTGAGCGCCGCCGACGACAGTGCGCCAGACGGGCCGGTTGCGCAGCAAAAGCAGGCCATGGTTGCTGCAGAATTTTATGAAATGCGCCGCCGGGTAACGGCCCACCTCCATTGCCGGCGTCGACCATATGGCGGCCGCCATGGGATAGAGGTGATCATCTCGGAACGCCGATCCATAGTGATTGCGCGACAGGTAATCGTCGAGCGACATGTCGCCCATGACGGGCAGGTCGCGCGGGGCGTTGCGGTAAAAGCGCAATAGATCTGACAGCATCGCCCAGAAGCGTGGCCTGATGGCGTTTCTCTTCTGCGCCAGGAGGCCGAAGCCGGTGCCGCCGGAATATTCGAAACCGCCGTCATTCAGCGAAACGGCAAAGGACATGTTGGATGCCGCGGTCGGCACATCCAGTGTTTTGAAAAGTGCTGTGAGATTGGGATAGGTCGTTTCATTATAGACGATGAAACCGGTGTCTACGGAAACAGGTCCTTTTTCAGTCGGGAAAGTCACCGTGTTGCTGTGGCCGCCGACACGGTCCGCCACCTCGAAAACCGTGACATCATGCCGTTGCGACAAAAGCCAGGCCGCGGACAGGCCGGAAATGCCTGTTCCGATCACGGCGATGTTTCGCCGGCTGTCTTTTCTTTTGGCTTCGATGTCGAACATGTTTCCTCGCTATTGCATTCACAATTCAGCCTTTGGGACTGCGACAGATACGAGGGAGCTGATCGATAAGTTTCACCGCCGCGCAGATTTTTCGGAATTTTGTCTGCTGCCTGAAACTCTTTTGCCGTCTCGGCCGTAGTTGCATCACCAAAAGCGGCGTGATGCCCTTTGATACAGCGAGCGTAATGGTGATGATGTCTGTTGTGGCAGCCCTTGCCGTATTGATGTCGGTGCTGATGGCGGCAGCCTGGGCGTTGCAGCGATTGACAGGCTCAAGCGGCTGGATCGATACCGTCTGGTCCGCGAGTGTGGGGCTCGGCGGCATTGTCGCGGTCCTGTTTTCCGATGGAGATGCCTGGCGCCGGGGAGCTGCTGTTTTTCTCGTGATCGTGTGGTCGCTGCGGCTTGCGGGTCATATCGGCCTGCGCACGAGGGGCGGCGGAGAGGATCCGCGTTATGCGAAACTGATCGAGCAATGGGGCAGCAATGCCTCGCTGCGGCTTTTCGGTTTCCTCCAGATCCAGGCCATCGCCGCCTTTGTGCTTGTGCTCGCCGTCTATCTTGCCGCCAGCAACCCTCAGGCTTTTCCACGCTTTACGGATCTGATTGCCTTATTCGTCGCGGCCGGTGCGCTTGTCGGTGAAGCCATATCCGACGCGCAGCTTTCGCGGTTCAGAAAAACACCGGCGGCCAAAAGCGGCTTTTGCGAGACGGGTCTCTGGCGCTACTCCCGTCATCCGAACTACTTTTTCGAATGGCTTTTCTGGTGTGGCTTTCCGTTGCTGGCCATCCATGCGCAACCCTGGTCATGGATGTCGCTTGCAGCGCCGGTCATGATGTACTGGCTGCTCGTCCATGTCTCCGGCATTCCGCCGCTCGAAGAACACATGCTGAAGTCGCGCGGCGAAAAATTCCGCGCCCTGCAGAACCGCGTCAACGCTTTTTTTCCGGGACCACGTAAAAACGAGGATATGCCATGAACATGCTCGCATTCGCCATCAATGCAGCCGAGCGCGCGCCACTGAGCGACAGCATCACCCTTGCCGGCATCGACCTTCTCTGCGCGCGAACCAAGCGCAGGCTTGCCGGCCTGCCGGCGGACGCCGAGCCGGCATTTGCGGCAGACATGGTGAGATTTCCCGTCGCTACCCATACGGACGACGCAAACAGGCAGCATTACGAAGTACCGGCGGAGTTTTTCGCGATCGTTCTCGGCGCGCAAAGAAAATATTCCTGCTGCTTTTATCCCAATGCTGACACCACGCTTGATGACGCTGAAACTTTTGCGCTGGCAGAAACCGTGTCACATGCCCGCTTGCAGGATGGCATGGATATTCTTGAGCTCGGTTGCGGCTGGGGCTCGCTCTCCCTTTACATGGCAGGCCGTTTTCCCAATGCACTGATTACGTCTGTTTCGAACTCTGCTTCGCAGCGCCAATATATAATCGAGCGCGCGAAAGAGCGTGGGCTCTCGAACCTGTCGGTGGTAACGGCTGATATGAATGATTTCACGACCGACGGCCATTTCGATCGTGTCGTATCGGTGGAAATGTTCGAGCACATGTCGAACTGGCAGACGTTGTTTGAGCGCGTCCGCTCGTGGCTGAAGCCGGAAGGCAGGTTCTTCCTGCACGTCTTCAATCACCGCGACCGATCCTATCGTTTCGATCATGGCAATCCGGCAGACTGGATCGCGCAGCATTTCTTCACCGGCGGCATCATGCCGGCTTCCGATCTTCCGCATCGTTTCGACGGGCTTTTCAGCGTGGAGCAGGATTGGCGCTGGTCAGGATCGCATTATCGCCGAACCGCTCTCGACTGGCTGAAGAATTTCGATCGGGAGATAGATCGCATACGGCCAATCCTGCAGCGCGTTTATGGCGCCGATGCGAGATTGTGGGAAAGACGCTGGCGGCTGTTCTTCCTCGCGACGGCAGGCCTCTTCGGACATGACGATGGTGAGGTATGGGGCGTCGGGCACTATCTGATGAGACCTGCCTAGCTTGCCAGATGCGCTTGGTACTACTGGGTCGGGGCTGGCCCGGCCCGGCATCCGGGTTTGGTCAGTAGGGCGAACGACACTGCATCCGCGTCCCGGCCGACGCCATATAGGTGTTGTCGGTCGGATGGTAAGATGTGTAACGCGCCGCACACCATTTGATATGGCTGACTTCTTCCTGAGACAGCGCGTATCCGTTCGACGCGCCTTCCTCACCCTTTCCTGCGGCAAAGGCCGATGCGGGGGAGGCGGGCTGTGTCTTTTCCTGCAAATCCCTGGCAGGTTGTATGATGCTCAGCGCATGGGCGGGCACGACGGAAGCGGCAGATAATGCGACGCCAAGAGCGAGCGCGGAGATGGTCTTCGGCATCCTCAACATCGATAAATCCTCGTTATTCGTTCGAGATGCTAACGAAAATTTAGGAAATTCGTTCCCGATGGCTATTGACGCCACACGAACACGTGATTCTCCGAGGGGCCCGAGTGACCTGAAGTTGAAGTCCATCGGCGCCACACTTCCATGCTGGCGGAGATGGCGTGCCGTCAATTCGACGTCGGGTCCTTGCCGCACTGCTCGTTGACAAGCGGAAAATCCGGTCGGATAGTCGGCCGGCAATCATGCAAACGGGAGTCTTCAATGATTAACAGGGTTGTCATTCTCTCATCCTTTGCGCTGCTGGCTTCGGCGGCGTTTGTCTCCCCCGCAGCCGCACTCACCATGAAAGAGTGCAGCGTGAAATATCAGGCGGCGAAAGCCGACGGATCCGCCAAGGACGTAAAGTGGAACGATTATCGCGCCAAGTTCTGCGGCAGCGATGCGGCGGCCGAAGACGCCGCCGATGACAAGCAGGTCGCGGCCACAACTGAGAAAGAACCCGAAAAGGCGACGATAAAGGCCCCGAAGGGCGTCGCTTTTCCGAGTGCTGTCGATAAGAAATATTCAAGCGAGACCCCTGGTAAGGCCCGCCTGAAGACCTGCGTCGATTCCTATCACAAGAACAAGAATGACGGCACGCTCGGCGATCTGAAATGGATCCAGAAGGGCGGCGGCTACTGGAGCCTGTGCAATACGGCACTGAAGAGCTGACACGGTTCCGTGACGGTTGACGTCGCTGACCCACCGAGGCGTCATGAGGCCTGCAAACCCCGCTCGACCAGGGTGGGGTTTGCCGCAGGCAACCCCGTTTTCGGGTGGGTAAAATCTGCGAATGGTTTGCTTTTCAACATCTTGATAGAAAGAGCTAACCCTGCGGTTTGACCCGCATACAGCAATTCAACGGTTGAGGTTGTCGCGTGATGGCCGACCGATAATGTGGGCGGATGACCAGACGATTTCGAAACTATCTCGCCGTGCTGGCCATATCATTGCTGATGTGGACGGTTATTCTGGGCGTCGTTTACTGGTTCTTCCAATAGAAATTGCCGCAGTGTCTCGACCGAAATCGATCACGCCCTGCTTCCCCGGCTGACGGGCCGGCAAATTTCACGTGTGTGGCAATGAGCGGCCCCATTTTGGCTTTTCTGGCGTGGCCTTATGGTGGCGTCACATCAGGAAAGGGCCATCATGAAAAAATCACTCGCCGTCATGTGTTTTACCGTCTTGTCTTTGTCAGCCGCTTCCAGCGCGCTTGCCGAGGATCTGGTGATTCCACTTCCGAAGGATACGACGGTCGAAAAGGTCGAGACCGTTTATCAATGCGCCGCCGATAAGGTCGAAGCGACCTATTTTCAACGCCGGTGATATCAGCCTTGTCCGGCTGGGGCTGAAGGACGGCGTCGTTGTTGCCGCAAACGTCATTTCAGGCTCGGGAGCCAGATATCAGGGCGGTGTCCATGTCTGGTGGTCGAAGGGTGAGGAGGCCGATCTTTACGATTTGATGGCGGATCCGGAGATGAAGAAGCCGGTTCATTGCGTGGAAGTGAAGAAGACCTGATCGTCGGCGGCTGCCTGAAGGGAGCGGCGGCAGGGCGGTTGTAAAAACCTTGCCATGCCGCCGGTCAGCGTTGAATTGCGCGCGTGATGTGTTCAGCCAAGAACGAGCGACACGAGCAGCGCCAGCAGGATGAGAGAGCTTGCGACAACGCCAAGCTTCACCCGTCTAAGGCGGCGGGTACGACCGCCGCTCCAGTCATAAGCCATTGGCAGCTTTACCTTTCTTTTTATTATTATGACTTATTGCTAGCTCCCTAGGCTTGCCCGTGGCTGACCTCAATTGCCAGAATGTATAGGCGAGAAATCGCGATTTCCCTGTCTTCTCCGAATGTTGCAGCGCTTCGGGCGGCTGATTCCCTTTACGTCTTTTCCGAAAGCCGGATGCTGATTTTCGAGGCCGAATGAGGCGTTGGAAGCGGCGGCTCCGATGTTCGCACGGCACAAAAAAGGCCCGGAAAACCTTGTTTCCGGGCCTGTCGATCGCTAGTCGTTTCGGGATGCTTCAGCCGAAGTAGGGCGTGATGTAGGGCCAGACCTCGATCACGCCGTGGTAAAGCATGTTGAGCGCCACATAGATGATGACCATCAGGCCGAGATAGGAAATCCAGCGGTAGCGGTGCAGCAGCTTGGCGACGAAGTTGGCGGCAAGACCCATGAGGGCGATCGAAACGATGAGGCCGATGATGAGCACCGTCACATGTTCCTGCGCGGCGCCAGCCACGGCAAGGACGTTGTCCAGCGACATGGAGACGTCGGCGATGACGATCTGGGTTGCGGCCTGGAAGAAAGTCTTGTGACCCTTTGTCAGATCGGCCTCTTCGTCCGTCACCTCGTCTTCGATGGAACCTGCGGCCTCGCGCAGTTCGGACCACATTTTCCAGCAGACCCAGGCCAGCAGCAGGCCGCCGAAAAGTTGCAGGCCGACTATGGACAGAAGCTGGACGGTGACGGCGGCAAAGCCGATGCGCAGAACCGTGGCGGCGATGATGCCGACCAGGATCGCCTTGCGGCGAAGATGCGCGGGAAGGCCGGCGGCGGCAAGGCCGATGACAATGGCATTGTCGCCCGCCAGAACGAGATCGATCGCAATGACCTGTAAGAATGCCGTGAAACCGGCGGCTGTGAAGATTTCCATGGGATGGTCCTGAAACGGATGGAAGGTCGCGCGGGAGAACGCGGCTGATCGAGATGTGGCATGGGTGCGCACCCGGCGCATCGTTCCGCTCGCCCGTCTCCCCCCGGCGATGACGTTTCCTTAAGCCATGATGACGGTCGAGGTAAAGAAGTTGTGATGAAGAAAAAGCTTGTTTAGCAATTCGATTGTGCGAAGAGGAGCGTCTGCGGGTTCCCGCCCGCTCGTTCCCTCCGCTCCTGTTGCGGCAAGGTTGAAGCGGCTTTGAATATCGCAAAGCGCACACCATATAGGCGCCTTGAGGCACGCGATCAGCGTGTGCGAACGCGCTTTAACAATTAAGTCTTGCGCATTCGCTTACAAAGCCTTAAACGGCGACACCAAACCGGTTCGCCGGGGAAACTACTTCACGTTCACAGGAAGCAATTCACATGGCAAAGAGCAAGTTTGAGCGCAATAAGCCGCACGTCAACATTGGCACGATCGGTCACGTTGACCATGGCAAGACGTCGCTGACCGCCGCGATCACGAAGTTCTTCGGCGAGTTCAA
>NZ_JAPAIX010000002.1:0-831409 GCF_025910175.1 Agrobacterium sp. BT-220-3 | reverse complement strand
AAGCATTCAGCTCATCATCCTGATTTCTTGAGAACGAAAGACTTCGTCGCCAGCAGCGCCGCCGCCCTCGTTCAGTGAGCGGACTTATAAGAGAACACCCACAAACAAGTCAACACACCAAAATACAAATTCTAAAAAAATCATACATCGTATTGATTCTAAACAATATTTTGAAATTAGTCGTATAAATTAACAGATTTTAACACTTTCACAGCCAGATGGCAGAAGCCGCGGCTTCTCTTTTCAGGACGAGCGCGCTTTCCTTGCATTTGCAGGCATCGCGTCCCTTCCAAACCTTAGTCGGAAGACGGGCTGAAACGGGCAACAAGCGCGTGCGCATTGCCCGGATAGGTGAAGCGCACATAGGTGACGGCGCCTGAATTGCTCCAGGTACGCCGCTCCACAACAAGGCAAGCCTGCCTGTCGGAGATACCGAGAAGGCGCGCGATTTCCCTGGAAGGTGTTTCGGCGCTGATCCGATGTTCGGCATTGCTCCAGGGAACATGACCGAGCAGCCAGGGTCCGGGCGCAATCTCCGTGAAGTCGGCTTCATCAGCATCAGGCACGGTTGCGAGATTGACGAGACGCTGCTCGATGCAGAATTCCCTTGGACCGGCAAAATGGATGCAGACGATATCGAGCAGCGATGCGCCGACGGCAACATCGATGCTTGTGCGATCCTCACGCCTTGCCGCACGCTGCACGCGCTTCAGGACTTTAAAGCCATATTCGAGGCCAAGGGATTCGACTTCCGCACGGATATCGTGAATTTCGAGAACGGCGGACTGGATCTGCGGTTGCCGGACGAAGCTGCCGGACTTCTTGCGGCGTTCGATCAGACCGGCTTTGGCGAGCTGGCCCATGACCTTGTTGACGGTCATGCGCGAGCAATCATACTGGACGGCGAGATCGACCTCGAAAGGCAACCGGTAACCCGGCGGCCATTCTCCCGAAACGATCCGGCCTTCGATCTCACTGAGGATACGCTGGTGCAGGGTTTGCCCGGCCGATGCTTTCGTCACGTCCGCAATGCCTTCCAACGGCTCTATCTCGTTCATATCGAGCGCATATCAGCTATCGACAAGCTCGGCCATGACCTTGTTGAAGCGATCGGATATTTCGCGGCGGTGGATGTGCCGGCCCGATTGCACCAGTTTTTTACCACGCACCCAGACGGTATCAACATGGACGCCACTCGCGAATATCCACTGGTCGATAATCTGGGATGCCGGAAGATAGGGAACGGCCGAGATATCAAGCGCGACAAAATCGGCGCTTTCTCCCTCTTCTATTGCATTTCGTGAGGCCAGCGCCCTGCCACCACCCTCGAGCCCCTGCCGGAACAGTTTTTCACCCGTGGATCGGCCGGCATCGGCGATGACATTGCGCGCCCGAAGCGACAGACGCTGCGAATATTCGAGCATCCGCAATTCTTCCGGCACGGAAATCAGAATATTGGAATCGGACCCGACACCGTAATGCCCCCCCTGCGCGATGAAATCCGGAGCAGGGAAAATACCGTCGCCGAGATTGGCCTCGGTGATCGGGCAAAGACCGGCAACGGCGCCGCTTTTTGCCAAACTGCGCGTTTCGGCTTCCGTCATATGCGTCGCATGGATAAGGCACCAGCGACCATCGACGGGCGCATTTTCCAAAAGCCACTCCACCGGTCGGGCACCTGAAAAGGCGATCGAATCCTCGATTTCCTTCACCTGTTCTGCGACGTGGATATGGATCGGCCCGCCTTTAGCCAACGGTTCGATCGCCGCCAGCTCATCGCCGGTCACGGCGCGCAGGCTGTGTGGCGCGATGCCGAGTACAGCACCGGGCAGCCTGTGCACCACGGTTTGCGCGCCCTGCATCAGCCTTTCGTAACTGTCGAGCGAATGGATGAAGCGTTTCTGCCCGTCGATCGGCGCCTGGCCGCCGAACCCGGAATGGGCATAAAATACCGGCAGTAAGGTGAGACCGATCCCCGTATTCGCGGCGGCCGCGCCAATGCGTTCGGCCATTTCGGCGATATTGCCGTAATGCGAGCCGTCCCTGTCATTGTGCAGATAATGAAATTCGCCGACTCGCCCGAAACCGGCCTCCAGCATTTCCATATAGAGCTGGGCAGCAACCGCCTCGACATGATCAGGCGTCATCGACAGCGCAAACTTGTACATGACGGTGCGCCAGCTCCAGAAACTGTCATCGGCGGGCCCGCGAATTTCGGCAAGTCCAGCCATGGCCCGCTGAAAGGCATGGCTGTGGAGATTGGGCATGGCAGGGACGATCACGGCATGGCGCTCATCCTGCGGCTGCGGGGAAACGCCGGTTTCGACCGATAAGACAGCGCCGTCCCTGCAAACAATGCGAACATCCTGCGCCCACCCGTCATTCAGAAGCGCTGCGCCCGCGTGAATTGCCGTCATGCCACCCTCTCCTCTTGGTCTCTTCCGGCAAGGCCCGTTTCAAACATGAAATTGCGGCTTGCCAAGCTCATTATTATGTATATACATTTGACGCATAAAAGAAAGGCGAAAAGCAAATGCCAGGGAACAAATCTGCAAAGGGAATGGCGCCGGAAAACGTTACATCACTGTGGCGCAATGCTCGGCTCGCGACATTCAACCCTTCGATGGAGGGCATCGGCGCAATCGAAAATGCCGCCATTGCCGTGCGCAACGGCCGCATTGTTTTTGTCGGACCTGAAAGCGATCTGCCCGCCGAAGTGTCCACGGCCGACGAGACAATCGACTGCGGCGGCCGCTGGATCACCCCGGCCTTGATCGACTGCCACACCCATCTCGTGTTCGGCGGCAATCGCGCCATGGAATTCGAGATGCGGCTGAATGGCTCGACCTATGAGGAAATCGCCAAAGCCGGCGGCGGCATCGTCTCTTCGGTGCGCGATACGCGCGCGCTTTCCGAAGAAGCGTTGGTTGCGCAGGCACTGCCGCGTCTCGACACACTGCTGGCCGAGGGTACTTCAACCATCGAAATCAAATCCGGTTACGGCCTCGATATCGAAACCGAACTGAAAATGCTGCGCGTCGCGCGCAAGCTTGGGACGCTGCGCCCGGTGCGGATCGTCACCAGCTATCTCGCCGCGCATGCGACGCCCGCCGAATATAAGGGCCGAAACGCCGATTATATGACGGATGTGGTCCTGCCAGGGCTGGGCGAGGCCCAAGCCGAGGGTCTGGTGGATGCGGTGGATGGTTTTTGCGAAGGCATCGCCTTTTCCGTTGAGGAAATGACCAGGGTTTTCGAAAAGGCAAAACAGCTGAAGCTTCCGGTCAAGCTGCATGCCGAACAGCTTTCCAACCTCGGCGGCGCAGAGCTTGCCGCATCTTACGGCGCGCTTTCCGCCGATCATCTGGAATATCTCGATGAAGCCGGTGCAAAGGCGCTGGCGACAGCGGGAACGGTGGCCGTACTTCTGCCCGGCGCCTTTTACGCACTCAGGGAAAAACAGGCCCCACCGGTTCAGCTCCTGCGCGATGCGGGCGCTGACATTGCACTTGCGACCGATTGCAATCCCGGCACTTCGCCGCTCACCTCCCTGCTGCTGACCATGAATATGGGTGCCACGCTTTTCCGGATGACGGTGGAAGAGTGCCTGACGGCGACGACGCGCAATGCCGCAAAGGCGCTCGGCCTGCTTGCGGAAACCGGCACGCTGGAAACAGGAAAATCCGCCGATTTCACCATCTGGGACATCGAACGCCCGGCCGAGCTTGTCTACCGCATCGGTTTCAATCCGCTCCACGCCCGCATTTTTAAGGGACAGAAGGTTTACCCATGACTATCACGCTTCACCCCGGCAACGTGACTCTTGCCGAACTTGCCGCGATCTACTGGGATAACGGCACGGCCAAACTCGACCGTTCTTTCGATGCCGGCATAGAAAAAGCGGCGGCACGCATCGCCGAGATCGCCGCCGGCAATGCGCCGGTCTATGGGATCAATACCGGTTTCGGCAAACTCGCTTCCATCAAGATCGACGCAGCCGATGTGGCGACGCTGCAGCGTAACCTCATCCTGTCGCATTGCTGCGGTGTCGGTGCGGCCCTGCCGGAAAATGTCGTTCGCCTGATCATGGCGCTGAAGCTGATTTCACTCGGTCGCGGCGCATCCGGCGTGCGGCTGGAACTGGTGCGGCTGATCGAGGATATGCTGGAAAAGGGCGTCATCCCTTCCATCCCGGAAAAAGGTTCGGTTGGCGCCTCCGGCGATCTCGCGCCGCTTGCCCATATGGCCGCCGTGATGATGGGCGAAGGCGAGGCTTTTTATGAAGGCGCGCTTCTGCCCGCCGGCGAGGCGCTCGCCAGAGCCGGGCTGACCCCGGTCGTTCTCGCCGCCAAGGAAGGGCTGGCGCTGATCAACGGCACGCAGACCTCGACGGCGCTGGCGCTCGCCGGTCTTTTCCGCGCCCACCGCGCGGCACAGGCGGCATTGATCACCGGCGCGCTTTCCACAGACGCCGCCATGGGGTCTTCCGCCCCCTTCCATCCCGATATTCACACATTGCGCGGCCATAAGGGCCAGATCGATGCGGGCGCTGCCTTACGCAACCTGCTGGAAGGATCCGAAATCCGCATCAGCCATATCGAAGGTGACGAGCGCGTTCAGGATCCCTATTGCATTCGCTGCCAGCCGCAAGTGGACGGCGCCTGTCTCGACCTTCTGAGACAGGTGGCCCGCACGCTTGAGATCGAAGCCAATGCCGTGACGGACAATCCGCTGGTGCTTTCCGACAATTCCGTCGTATCCGGCGGCAATTTCCACGCTGAACCGGTGGCCTTTGCTGCCGACCAGACGGCGCTCGCCATCTGCGAAATCGGCGCGATTGCGCAACGCCGTGTGGCGCTTCTGGTCGATCCGGCCCTCTCCTATGGCCTGCCCGCCTTCCTTTCGAAGAAACCGGGGCTGAATTCCGGCCTGATGATCGCCGAAGTCACGTCCGCCGCGCTGATGAGCGAGAACAAGCAGATGGCGCACCCGGCTTCCGTCGATTCGACGCCAACCTCGGCCAATCAGGAAGACCACGTCTCGATGGCCTGCCATGGCGCGCGACGCCTGCTGACCATGACGGAAAATCTCTTCGCCATCCTCGGCATCGAGGCGCTTTCGGCGGTTCAGGGCGTGGAATTGCGTGGGCCGCTGAAAACCAGCCCTGAGCTGCAAAAGGCAATCGCCGTGCTGCGGCAAGTGATCCCCTCGCTTGAGGAGGACCGTTATATGGCGCCGGATCTGAAGGCGGCATCCGACCTCATCGCCTCCGGCGCTCTGGTTTCGGCCATTTCGGAAGGCATCCTGCCGAAGCTGGAGGTGTGAGGTGCGCGTCTTCGACATCAGAGAGGGTTCATCGCCGGTCATTCTCGGCCTGCCCCATACCGGCACCGAGGTTCCGGCGGAAATCTGGCAACGTCTGAACGACAATGGCAGGATACTCGCCGATACCGACTGGCATATTCACGATCTCTATGCAGATCTGATCCCCGATGCGACGACGGTTCGCGCCAATTTCCATCGTTATGTGATCGATGCCAATCGCGATCCCCAAGGGGTCAGCCTTTATCCCGGGCAAAACACCACAGGCCTCGTTCCGGACACCGATTTCGACGGCAAGCCGATCTGGAATGATGGGCAGGAAGCCGGTCAGGATGACATCGCTGCCCGGCTGGAAACCTTTCACGCGCCCTATCACGCGGCGCTTGCGGCGGAAATCGAGCGGGTGAAGGCCATCCACGGCATCGCCATTCTCTATGATTGCCACTCGATTCGCTCGCATATTCCTTTCCTGTTTGAAGGCAAGCTGCCGGATTTCAACATCGGCACCGATATGGGCAGGACCTGCGACCCGGCGATCGAAAAAATAGCCGTGGAAGTGACCTCTGCCGCAGAAGGTTACGACTGCATTCTGAACGGGCGTTTCAAAGGCGGCTGGACAACGCGCCATTATGGAAAGCCGGAAACCGGCGTGCACGCCATTCAGATGGAGCTTGCACAATCCACCCATCTTGCAAGGGAGACGCCGCCCTTTGCCTATGACGCGGAAAGGGCGGAACGCCTGCGCGTCCATCTCAAAACCATTCTGACGCGTCTCGAAAATTTCGCACTTGCGACAAAACGATAAGGGGAAACCACATGAACAATCCGCGCCACAATATCCGCGACGTCCGCGCACCGCAGGGCACTGAACTCAATGCCAAGAGCTGGATGACGGAAGCGCCGCTGCGCATGCTGATGAACAATCTCGATCCTGACGTGGCCGAGAACCCGCATGAGCTGGTCGTCTACGGCGGTATCGGCCGTGCCGCCCGCACCTGGGAGGATTTTGACCGCATCGTCGCGACGCTGAAGGATTTGAACGAGGATGAAACGCTCGTCGTACAATCGGGCAAGCCGGTCGGTGTTTTTCGCACCCACAAGGATGCGCCGCGCGTGCTGATCGCCAATTCCAATCTCGTGCCGCACTGGGCGACCTGGGATCACTTCAACGAGCTGGATAAGAAGGGTCTCGCCATGTACGGCCAGATGACGGCCGGCTCATGGATTTACATCGGCACGCAGGGCATCGTTCAGGGCACCTATGAGACCTTCGTCGAGGCTGGCCGCCAGCACTATGGCGGCAATCTGAAGGGCAAATGGATATTGACCGGCGGTCTCGGCGGCATGGGAGGCGCACAGCCGCTGGCGGCCGTGATGGCCGGCGCCTGCTGCCTTGCCGTCGAGAGCGACGAAACCCGTATCGATTTCCGCCTGCGCACCCGTTATGTCGACGAGAAGGCAAAGACGCTGGATGAAGCTTTGGCGCTCATCGACAAGTGGACCAAGGCCGGGGAAGCCAAATCCGTCGGACTGCTCGGCAACGCGGCTGAAATCTTCCCGGAACTTGTCAAGCGTATGAAGAATGGCGGCCCGCGCCCCGATATCGTCACCGACCAGACATCGGCCCACGACCCGCTCAACGGTTATCTGCCGATTGGCTGGAGCGTTGCCGAACACAAGGCCAAGCGCGAGAGCGATCCCAAAGCTGTCGAAACCGCCGCTCGTGCCTCGATGAAGCAGCATGTCGAAGCGATGGTCGCCTTCTGGGATGCCGGCGTGCCGACATTGGACTACGGTAACAATATTCGTCAGGTCGCCAAGGATGAAGGACTGGAAAATGCCTTCGCCTTCCCCGGCTTCGTTCCGGCCTATATTCGTCCGCTGTTCTGCCGTGGCGTCGGCCCGTTCCGCTGGGCGGCCCTTTCCGGCGATCCGGAAGATATCTACAAGACCGATGCCAAGGTGAAGGAACTGCTGCCCGACAACAAGCATCTGCACAATTGGCTGGACATGGCGCGCGAGCGCATCGCCTTCCAGGGCCTGCCGGCACGCATCTGCTGGGTCGGACTTGGCGACCGCCATCGCCTTGGGCTTGCCTTCAATGAAATGGTGAAGAACGGCGAGTTGAAGGCGCCTGTTGTCATCGGCCGCGACCATCTCGATAGCGGCTCCGTCGCGTCGCCCAACCGCGAGACAGAGGCCATGAAGGACGGCTCGGACGCCGTTTCCGACTGGCCGCTCCTGAACGCGCTGCTCAACACGGCGTCGGGTGCGACCTGGGTTTCCCTGCACCACGGCGGCGGCGTCGGCATGGGCTTCTCCCAGCATTCCGGCATGGTCATCTGCGCTGATGGTTCCGACGATGCCGCCCGGCGGCTTGAGCGGGTTCTGTGGAATGACCCGGCAACCGGCGTCATGCGCCATGCCGATGCCGGTTACGATATTGCCGTGGAATGCGCGAAGGAACAGGGCCTGCGCCTGCCCGGCATCCTCGGCAACTAAGGGATAAAACTCGGCGCAGTCTTCGGGCTGCGCCGTTTATCTGATCGGAGAGGACGACCGCGATCCACCTTCCCTTGCACATTGCCGAATGCGGTGCCTCATCAGTGCCGCGTCGGCGACGGTGGAACTTCTGCGCTCTCTGCGGCTTTGCTCGTTGCTGTTTTTAACCGACCGGCTTTATGCTCGTTTGAAAGCCGCGCTAACCGTGAGGGCGGGCATGAAGGACATGGTAGATCGAAGAATGGCACGCAGGTTCCTCCCGCTTGCCTTTACCCTTGTTTTCGGAGCGCTTTTCCCGCTTTCCGCCACACAGGCCACGGCTTCCGAAAAAGAACATATCGTTCCCGTGCGAATTGATGTGGGCGGCTACAAGCTGAACAGCGTCTTGTTCGAGCCGGGAAAAAGCGCCGATCTTCCGCCGATCCTCTTCATTCACGGGGCGAGCGCCAGCCTTTACGATCCGATGTACTCCTTTCTCACAAAGCTCCGCGGCCGGGCGCAATTGCTGTTTGTCGACAGGCCGGGGCACGGCAACTCGGATATCGGCGGCAAAGGCAATATTCTCCCGGATGGGCAGGCCGACGCCATCGCACTTCTTATGAAGAAACGAGGGATCCCAAGAGCCATTGTCGTCGGGCATTCCTTTGGCGGCGCCATTGCGGCGGCGCTTGCCGTCCGTCATCCAGATATGGTCACCGGCCTCGTATTTCTCTCTCCCGCGGTCTATCCGTGGGAAGGCGGAATTGCCTGGTATTACACGGCGGCAAACGCGCCCTTCACCGGCCCGCTCTTCAGCACCTTCATTGCGCCGCCCGCCGGTCTTCTGGCGCTGGATCAGGCAACGCGCGGCGTTTTTGCACCCAATTCCAGGCCCGCCGATTATGTGGAGGCGACGCATGCCGTGGCAGCCCTGCGGCCCAAGGCTTTCCGGCACAATGCCCAGGAGGTCGCGGCCCTCAACGAATGGGCGCGTGGAGCTTCGTCGGACTATCGGCGCATCAAGGCGCCGACTGTCATCATAACGGGTGATACGGACACCATCGTCTCACCAGAGGTACATTCCCGTCACCTCGCCAGAGATATTCGCGGATCCACGTTAATTGTCGTGCACAATCTCGGGCATAAATCCGACTATGTCGCCAGCGACCTTGCCATCGCCGCCATCGAAAAAGTGGCCGGCCGGCCGTCGGATCTCAAGGCGGTGCAAAGAGCGGTCGAACGACGCATCGAGAATGATCGCGGATCATAAACTTCCGCTCCCCCGCCCCCATTAACGACCCGATTCTGGACATCACATGAAAATATTGCGCGCTTCCGAATACAAGACCATGCCGTGGAAGAACGGCGGCGGCGTTACGGTGGAAATCGCCATCCAACCGCCAAGTGCCTCCATGGATGCATTCGACTGGCGCATCAGCATGGCGACCGTCGCTCAGGACGGACCGTTTTCCAGCTTCCCAGGCATAGACCGCACACTTGCCATTATCGAGGGAAACGGCATGGCGCTCGCTATTGCGGGAGATGAGCCGGTGGCGCTGACGACAAAGAGCACCCCCCTGCCCTTTGCTGCGGATGTTCCCGTGGATGCGTCCCTGATGGATGGATCGATCGTTGATCTGAACGTCATGACCCGCCGCTCATCCTTCAGCCACAGCATGGAAAGGCTCTCCGGCAGCTATTCGGCGGAAGCGGGAACAGGCACGAGGATGATCCTGTCGCTCCATCCTTTGACGGTTTCCTTCGGTAACGATACTGCCCGGCTGGAGAAGCTGGATAGCATTTTCATCCCGGAAAGCCTGCCTTTCACGGTCAAGCCCGACCATGATGACGGCGCGTTCTTTCTGATTACGCTGCGGCGGATATAAGCCGCCGCAGCCTCAATCCAGACCCAGCGGATCGGCCAGCCTTGGCCAAAGCTGCAGGCTTGCCTTGCGATAGGCGGTTTTTGCCGGGTCGGTCGGATAGGATGTCGGCGCGGCGATATAAACGATCTCCGAGGCGATCGGCGCAAACCCGGCATGAAAGTGGTTTGTGGACTTTACAAGCAGCACGTCTTTTCTGGCGAAATCGATGCCGAGATTGGAAAAGATATCCGGCTCATAAGTCTGCGTTCTGCTGGTAATGAGAATGATATCGATCTCCGTTCCAACCGGTCTTACGACGGCGGCGCGGCCGAGCGTAACGCGGCTGTTGCGGAAACTCTGCCAGCCAGCCTCTGCGGTGCGCATCACCTTGATCCGGAAATCCAGCGGTTCACCGCCTTCAGGACTGGATTTACCGCCGATGCGCAGATCGATCTCGGCCCCCTCACCCGCCGCATGACAGAAGGACACGGCAATCGGATCCCAGATCGTCGCAACACCGATATTATCCATGCCGCGCTCCACCATGCGCCGCAGAATATGGGTGGCGTCACCCGCAACACCGCCGCCTGGATTGTCCCATATATCCGACACCACGACCGGCATATCCGGATTATGGCCGCGGATGGTGAGCGCCATGTCCAGGCCAGCCTCCGTATCGAGCATCGGCATCGCTGTCAGCTTGCGCATGGCATAAAGCTCATGGCCAAGCTTTTCGGCCAGCGCGTCGCCCTTTGCCCTGTCATTATCTGTGACGACAACAATGCGTGTGCCCATATCCGGCACATCGCCAGCCATGAAACCGTGAATGACGGAAATCGACAGTATGCCATCCTTGCCTTCCAATGCCTTCAAACGGTCGACATAGGAACGCATCGGCTCGCGGCTGGTAGGATAGATGGTGATCATGCGGCAGTCGAAAGTGGAGATAACCGGCCTGATTTCTCCACGCAGGGTGCGCAGCGCCATTTCCACCACATGCTCGCCGCGTTCCTCGAAATCCGTATGCGGGAATTCCAGGAACGTTGCCATGATGTCGAGATTGGCGACCCTTAGCGCCGTCAAATGGCTGTGGGGATCAAATTCGGCCGCAATCAACACATCCGGGCCGACCAGCGCGCGTATCCGCGACAGGAAATCGCCTTCGGGATCGTCATAACCCTGTGCCACCATGGCGCCATGCAGGCCTAGAATCACCGCATCGACCGGCAAGGCCGCCGTGAGCTCGGCAAGAATCGTATCGCGCAGCGTTTCATAGGTCTGACGCTGGATGAGCCCCGCCGGCTCCGCCCAGCACGATGTGCCCTCGATGACCGTGAACCCCTCCATTTTGCCACGACGGCGCAGGATTGGCACCGGCGACGAGCAAAGCGTCGGCGTTTCCGGATGCTCGCCCGGGCCGGCGTAAAAGGCCGCGCGGAAAGCGTCCATATCCGTTGGAACGGGTGAAAACGTATTGGTTTCGGTGGCGAGTGATGCCGTAAATATGCGCATGACTGTGTTACTCTTTGCCGGTGCCGGTTGGTCCGAAGCACCCGTTTCGCAATTTAATTAGCCGGGTAATATTACCAGACGGTACCGCGCGCTGCGACATCTTCCACGCGCGTTACCAGGCCATTTCGATGGAAAACCATTCGGTCGAAGAGATTGCTGACGACGCAGGTGTGGTTCGGCACGACCTTGACGACATCACCAATGTCAGGCCGGGTGGAACTGCAGGCCGACAAATCGACAACCGCGTGTTCTTCCGAAAGCGAAATGATCTTTGCGCCCTCATACCCCTCGATCATGCCGTAATCGCTGAAACCCAATAGATCGGAGGTCAAGGCCTTCGAGCCGCAATCAAGCACGGCGCGATCGGCGGTAGGTCTCGATACCACGGTGGCGAGGACGTGCATTGCCAGATCACCAGCGGTGCAATGTCCGGCGCGCAGCATCGAACGGTCATTATAGACATAGGTGCCCGCCCGATGTTCGGTCGCGGACGGAACAAGGTGAGCCGAGAAAAAATCAGGTGAGCCGCCACTTGAGCGGACCGGGCAATCAATGCCTTTTTCCGCGAGCAGCGCCATGGTTTCGCGTATGAAGTCTTCCACCTTTTCCGCGCCGCCAGGGGCCGGATAGGTCAAAATGCCCTTGAATTTAAGGCCCGTCGCCGCGACGATCTTCTCCGCAAGCTCCAACGCTGCCCGTGGGGTCTGCACGCCGCAACGCTTTCCACCCGTATCGCATTCGACAAGCACCGCAAGCGGTCTTTCCGCATCAAATGCGCCGGCAAGTCCGGCAACCGTCACAGCGCTGTCGGCAACAACGCTCAGTCCGCCGATGCGCGCGTTCAGCGTCTTTAATCGCGCAAGTTTTGCCGGGCCGAGAATATTGTAGGTGATCAGGATGTCGTCGAACCCGGCATCCGCGAAGACCTCCGCCTCGCTGACTTTCTGGCAATTGATGCCGATGGCGCCCGCCTGAAGCTGCTGTCTTGCGATAGCCGGTATCTTGTGCGTCTTGATATGGGGACGGAAAGCCTTGTCATGGCTATCGAGATAGGATTGCGCCCTCAGAATATTGGCAGCAAGCCGGTCCTCGTCGATCACCGGCATTGGTGTCGAAATCGCATCGAGTGGTGTGCCTGCATCAGGCCAGGGATAGGTCATCATATGCTCTCAAAATCAGCAAAATCAGGCATCAAGCCAGCGGCTTGTAGGCGATAACATCCATTTCCACCTTGGCATCCACCATCAGCGGCGACTGCACGGTCGATCGTGCCGGCGGATGATCAATGAAATATTTCTGGAAAACGGCATTGAAGCTCGAAAAATCACGGGCATCATCCAGCCAGACACTGACCTTAACAACGTCAGCGAGCGTGCAATCGGCAAGCGCCAGGACATCCTTGATGTTGGCCACAACCTGCTCGGTCTGGGCCACGATGCCGCCGGTCACCACCTCACCGTCAACAGTCGGCACCTGACCGGACACATAGACAAAATCTCCGGCCCGGACGGCTTTGGCGAAGGGTCGGCGCTGACCGCCAGCCTGACTATCAGCCGTCTCGAACCGCACCAGCCTGTGTTTTTCCATGATCGCCTCGCAAATAATTTTCATCAATCTCGTATTTTTATCGTTTTATAGCCGGTTTGGCAGCGATATTCCATAAGCGATGTAAATTATTTAGCAAATCCGCAAATTCAACGTTTTTGACGCAAAGAACGCGCATCTTATTCCGGCCGCCGATAGGCGTCCGCATCACAGGCTGCCACAAACCGATAGGGATAGATTCGTTACAATAAGAAGGCGAAGTTTGCCGCGGCTAACTTCAGAATCCAATACTATCAGGAGCTGCCATCGTCGTCGAAATGTCTTACAAACCAACCCGTTTCCAACTGCTTTCTTACTCCGTCAGCCGTGCGCCGATATCCGCCCATTCGACGTCACTCTTTCCGTCACAGCTTGGGCAATGTTCTGTGACTGGACACGAATATCCGGAACGGCAGTTATCTCCCAGAAACGGCCTGCCGTCAGCGCGCCGGCGGCAAAAAGGCCCGGCCAGACTTCTCCGTCCGCTCGATGCAAGCGGGATTGCGCGTCAACCTCTACTCCCAGACCAAGGCGATCGAGCAGGAGGATGCCATCACCATGCATCGTTTCGAGAAGACGTGAGTGGCCGATCCCTGCTCGCTCCATACCCGTGCAATTGACGACCCAGTCGACCTGAAACTCCCTGACGTCCTGCGTATGCCTGCGGCGATAAGAAACCGTGATTCCGTCTTCCTGCTCATAAAGCGAGCGTAGATAACCGGCATGAATCTCAAGAACGCCGTCAGAAAGGAGCTTCTCAAACGCCTTATGGACTTCAGGCGCGATGCGGTGCCGATGTATATTCCACCAGGGCAACGCGTGGCGAAGAAAGCGACTGCGTTGCGCAGGCGTCAGGCGTTGCCACAGGGCCTGCGTTTTCGGACGCAAGCCGTCCATCACCGTACGCCAAGGCGCGCCGTCCCTCACCTGTTTGCGTAGCAACTGCAACAGTCGGCTGATCTCCGTCGACCCATCGGCCAATTGCAGGTCGGCTGCATTCAGTGGCGGACTGATATGGGGATGCGGCACCAGCCCCCGCCGGGACAGAACGTGGATCGGACCGCGATGGCCTTTTCCTCGTAAGGTAAGGACCTGATCGATCATCGTGAGACCGGAACCGAGAATACAGATGCGATCTCCCGCCTTCACTTTCGACAACCATCCGGGTTGCCAGCAATGACTGATGACGCGCTGTGGTTTCTCTTCTTCTTTCGCGACGGTTTGCACCGGCAAACCGGCCGCCCCCACCCCCAGACATAAAACAACATTATGCGCGCGCAACGCCTCGCCATTCTCCAGACTAAAGGAAAATGCACCATCGCGATCCGGCCGGCAGGCGGAAGCCTTTGCACGGATGAAATCCACCCTCGCCCGCTGGTCCCGGCTTCGGAGCAAGGAGGCAAGTCTGTCTCTCAGATAGAGACCGTAGTCTCCGCGCGAGGCGAACAACAGGGGATCCCGTCCGATCCCGTTCTCGCGTAACCAGTCAAGAAAATCATCAGGTCGGTCCGGGAAGACGCTCATCCGCCCCGCAGGCACATTCAGGCGATGATAAGGCAGTTCCGTTCGATAGGCAGTACCGCGCCCGAAATCCGACTCGTCCCCGACAATGGCTACCGAGGCTTCGGGGGGCAGCAGGGACAGAAGATGAGCGGCGGTACAGATGGCCGAAAACCCCGACCCGACGATAGCGACATCATAGGACATTCTTTCCTCCAACCTGCGACGGTATGAACACGGTCGGACGGTGCCGAGCGCGTGGATACCCTAGTCGTTGAGTAGAGATTAAACACCTCCGAATGTCTACCCTTCACTTCCTTCTCCATGACGGTGACCGTGCGGTCAGGTTGTCAAAGTTAGCCGCGGCAAACTTTCCAACTGTTCTCCATCGCCAACGTAAAACAATGAAAGAAAGCCCCCTCGTCGCCCGAACAAAAGCGAGGTTAGCTGCGGCTAACCGTCAAACCGTCACAAAACGCAAATCTGATTCTTCCACAATGCCTTAGCGGCACTTTCGCATCTGGGAAAAAAGCCTATTGCGCCAAAAAGAGAATCGGCGCTTATATCTCAGTTGCGGAAAAAACCGCCTTTTTCGGAAAAAACCGCTACTGCAATATCGAGCGAAAGAAGACAGATGACACAGAGTGCCGACTCAAGACTTGCTGCAGGGGCACCCGACCTCACGAGCCTTATACAACAGCATTCGGCTGCATTGTCAGCCCAATTGCAGGCGCATAACGCAAATACATTTTCACCCCATACCGAAAAGAGCATGCGTCATTTTTCGCCTGCTGAAACCGCTCGGCTGATTGGTATCGGCGAAGCCTATCTTCGCCAGATCGCCGCCGAGCGTCCCGAGCTGGATGCGGCGCAGGCCTCCGGTCGCCGTTCCTATTCTGTCGAGGACATGGACGAGATCAGGCGCTTTCTCGATCAGGGCGCACGCGGCACTCGTCGTTACCTGCCCCATCGTCGTGACGGTGAAGAATTGCAAGTCATCGCCGTCATGAACTTCAAAGGTGGTTCGGGCAAGACGACGACCTCGGCGCATCTGGCGCAATATCTGGCGCTTCGCGGTTACCGCGTGCTCGCCATCGATCTCGACCCGCAGGCAAGTCTGTCTGCGCTCTTCGGCCACCAGCCGGAGATCGATGTCGGCCCGAACGAAACGCTCTATGGCGCAATCCGCTACGATGATGAACGCCGGCCGATGGCTGAGATCGTTCGCGGCACCTATATTCCCAATCTTCATATCGTTCCCGGCAATCTGGAGCTTATGGAGTTCGAACACGACACGCCGCGCGCTTTGATGCGCCGCGCACCGGGCGATACGTTGTTTTTCGCCCGCATCGGCCAGGCTATCGCCCAGGCCCAGAACTTCTATGACGTGGTGGTCATCGATTGCCCGCCACAACTCGGTTACCTGACGCTTTCTGCACTGACTGCTGCGACATCGGTTCTCGTCACCGTTCACCCGCAAATGCTGGATGTGATGTCCATGAACCAGTTCCTTGCCATGACGGGTGATCTTCTCGCTGAAATCGGCCGGGCTGGCGCACGTTCCGACTATAATTGGATGCGTTATCTCATCACCCGTTTCGAACCGAGTGATGGACCGCAAAACCAGATGGTGGCTTTCCTGCGCTCGATCTTCGGTGAAAACGTCCTCATTCACCCGATGCTCAAGAGCACGGCCGTCTCGGATGCCGGATTGACCAACCAGACGCTTTTTGAAGTGGAAAGAACCCAGTTCACCCGCTCGACCTATGATCGCGCGCTGGAAGCCATGAACAACGTCAATGGTGAGATCGAGGGACTGATTAAAAAAGCGTGGGGTAGGGCAGCATGAGCAGGAAACAGATATTCGCCAATCTCGGCACGCCGGGTACCGACAGCAATGACGCCACTCCAGAGCGGTCGCGACCACGCATCCGGCCAATTCTCGGCTCTCCGGAACTTGTAACGGATGTCGTCAATTCGCCTGTCGGCATGATCGGCCAGTCACTGAACGAAGTATCGGAACGCGCCAAGCGTGCTGAAGCGATCGAAAAGCAGCTCGCAGAGGGCCTGACGATCGTTTCTCTCAATCCGGCGGATATCGATCCCTCTTTCATTCCCGATCGCATGCCGGCCTCGGAAGAGGCGGATGCCGGTCTTGTGGAAGCCATTCGCGAGCAGGGCCAGCAGGTCCCCATTCTGGTGCGCCCGCATCCCGATTTCCCGGGTCGTTATCAGGTCGCCTTCGGTCATCGCCGCCTGCGTGCCGTGACGAGCCTCGGTATTCCCGTCAAAGCAGTCGTGCGCGATCTCAGCGATGAACAGCTGGTTGTTGCCCAGGGGCAGGAAAACAACGAGCGCCGCGACCTCACCTATATCGAAAAGGCCCGCTTTGCCCAGAAACTGCAGATGCGGTTTCCAAGGGACACGATCATGGCCGCAATGTCGCTGCATAAGGGCGACCTTTCCAACATGCTCTCTGTTGTCGGCCGCATTCCGGAGGATCTGGTTGATCTCATTGGCCCGGCGCCAAGCGTCGGTCGCCGCAACTGGATGGATCTGGCCGATCAGCTCTCGTCATCGCAGGTCAAGGAAGCGGCGCGCGCCTATGTAAGGGAACCGTCCGTTGCCTCACTTCTTTCGGAAGAACGTTTCAAGTCGCTTCTCGATTTTCTGAAACCCAAGGCACAGGCGAAAAAGACCGGTGTCTGGTCATCGGAAACAGGTGGACGACTGGCAAAGGTTGTCGAGAGCGACCGAAAGCTGGACATATCCATCGACAAGAACGAAGCGCCGGAATTTGCCGATTTCGTTCTGGAACATCTTCAGGCGCTGTTTGCCGAATACCGGTCCAAGCAGTGATTTCTAATCTTAACGACTAACAGGAGACGCATCACAAAAGAAAAAAGCCCCCGAACGTTGCCGCACGGAAGCCTTTCTTTGATCTAAGCAACCAAAGAATCTCATTTCCGCGAATCATAGTCAAGAGTCTTTGGCATCGAATTTTTCGGTGAGCGATTTTCTTTTGCCTTGTGAAAGGTGAAAGACATGGACAGCACATGTGTAACGACGCCATTTGGGCGGCGAGCGATGTCGTTTGGCGTTCTCGCAACCCAGTTTGCCGCGCAAAAGAACAAAAAGACTGAGACGGTCGATAAATGGAAACTCTATCGTTCGGTCTGTGAAGCAAGACCACTGCTCGGTGTGACCGATCGTTCTCTCGCGGTCTTGAACGCGCTTTTGAGTTTTTATCCGAAAAACGAACTGTCCAGCGAAGCCGGACTGGTGGTTTTCCCTTCCAATACGCAATTATCGCTGCGTGCCCATGGCATGGCGGAACAGACTTTGCGCCGGCATCTCTCGGCCCTTGTCGAAGCCGGCCTCATCATCCGCAAGGATAGCCCGAATGGAAAACGCTATGCCCGCAAACACAGGGGCGGAGAGATCAGCGAGGCCTATGGTTTTTCACTGGCACCGCTTCTTTCCCGCAAATCAGAAATCGAGGAGCTGGCCGACCGTATCGTTCGTGAGCGGCTCGATCTTCAGCGCCTTCGTGAAAACATCAGCCTTTGCCGTCGCGATATCCAGAAGCTTTGCGAAATGATTGCTGCAAGCGGTAAGGTCGAGACCTTCGAAGGGTTTCAGACGCGCTATAATGCGATCGCCCGTTCCCTTGGACGCAATTCAAAGCCTGCCGAACTCAAGGAAATCGCCGGTTTTCTGGTCTCTCTGCGCGCTGAAGTGACCAACTATCTGGAAAATATTGAAAAATCTGAAAAAATGGGCGGCAATGACTGCCAAAATGAGCGCCTCATAAAGAATTCAGAATCCGAATCCATATCTAAACCGCAGGATTTTCGTGAACCGGCTAGCGTTCCACCCACAAGCACGGTTGGCATCCAGCCAGCCTATGCCGCAGCCATCAGCGCAAAACCCTCAGCACATCCGCCCAAACCTGTAGTTCATAAGCAATTTTTTGTTCCTGATATTGTTTTGGTTTTGAAGGCTTGCCCGGATATTTCCCTCTATGCCCCTGGAGGAACCGTCACCGGCTGGCGTGATCTCGAAGTGGCAACATCCGTGATCAAAACCATGTTCAATGTCAGCCAGTCGGCTTATCAGGACGCCATGGCTACCTTCGGGCGACAGGGAACTGCGGCCATCCTTGCATGCCTGCTTCAAAAGGCGGATCAGATAAGCTCACTCGGCGGATATCTGCGCAATCTGACACGCAAGGCACATGAGGGTGGTTTCGATCTTCAGGCCATGCTTCTGGCACAGCTGCGCGGGCGGCAGGACGAGATGGAGAGGGCTGACGGGGCGAGTAGGCGCAGAACCCCGCCTCAGCTTGCGGAGAACCCCGTCTGAAGTTACATTGAGGCCGTTCCTGCAAGATTCGAAAGATTCGGTGTGAGGCTGGTGATGTCTAAACGAATATCACTCCCAAATGGCAATCTATGGTTAATGCAAGGTAATGAAAACTAAGTGACGATTAGCTTTCGTTTGCGTTTTTCCGCTATTGGTTTCAATCGCTTGAGTCCGGATATTTTTTAACCGAACTGACCCTGATAGAGACGGGAAAAGCGGTTTTCATGCATAAGTCACCACCGCAGGACCGTCGTTGAAGAGCACCCAAACGGTGTTGGCGACAGGGCGGGGGCGAGAAACAGCCAGTCCGACTGGCGGGCGGGAATCCGGAACACAGAGAAAACGTCAGGCTTCGAACTCATGAAATTGAACCTTCGCTGAGATGCCACGTTCTATTTCATCACTTCAACGGATCACTGGCGTTATGGTTTTCTCGGACGATATGGAGCTGGCCGTCGCTCTTTACATGGCGGACATTGCCTTGCCCCGGCACATGGCCGTTGAAAAGCTTTTGAAGGCGGGACTTGAAGACGCGGGTTATTTAACCGGAGGTAAGGGTCGGCCGCCGGAAATCGTCGATGGGCAGACAAGCGCGGACTATGTGCAATATCGCACCTATCTGGACGAGGATAGCTAAAAGACGGCGGGAACCAAACCGGACGGGGGCTGTTTATGGCGCAGTCAATTGTGTCAGGATATTCCGATGTTTCCCAAGCCCCTCCTTCTCGCGGCAATTCTCATCTCCGCGCAGAGCCATCCGATATTCGCTCAGCCTCTGGAAGTCAGCACCCTGGAAGCCGTAGAGACCCGGAGCGCCGCAGTCTCGCCTTTAGAGACCGCATCCGACTACATTACCGATGTCTCCGGCAAGAAAGTGCGTCTGGTGGGCCCGCGTTTTTATCCCGACAATGCGCGGGCGCTGCAGTTTCCGGGCCGAGCCTCAACCATTGATACTTCGGCTGAAGAAGACCGTCTGTCGCAGCGATGAAGCAATCGCAATAACGCCTATTTGACGAACAGGGGCAGAATGGGAACCGAGAGCGAAACGTCCGGGCCGAAACCGGATGCGCAAAGCTGGATCAAACGGGAAGGGCAGGAAGCCGAAAAGGCGACCTTTCCTGAACTGTTCTTCGATCTGGTCTTTGTTTTCGCGCTCATCCAGCTTTCCCACGCGCTTGCCAAGGACTTTGGACCGACGGCCGCACTTGAGGCGGGCATTCTGATATTGTCGCTTTGGTGGCTGTGGATACACACCACATGGATCACCAACCTGCTGAATACGGAAAAGGAGCCGGTCCGGCTTCTGCTCTTCGTTCTGATGTTCGGCGGGGTGCTTTTGGCAATCGCGCTGCCGGAGGCATTTGCGGAACAGGGTTTCGTGTTCGCGCTGATCTATAGCGCCATGCAGGTGGGCCGAAGCCTGTTTGCGCTTTATGCTTTCAAGGGAGAAGACCGGCAGTCTTTTCTGGTTTTTGTGCGGGTGACGATCTGGCTCGTCATATCGAGCCTGTTCTGGCTCGCTGGCGGGCTCGCCGATCTGACGGATCGCATCCTGCTGTGGGGTATCGCGCTGGCGATCGAATATGCCGGACCCGCCTGCCGTTATGTCGTGCCGGGATTAAAAGCAAGCGATGCGGACAAGCTGCATCTCTCCGGCGAGCACCTTGCGGAGCGCTGTGCGCTTTTCGTCATCATCTGTCTCGGGGAAACGATCCTCACCACGGGCCGCACGGCCACGGAATATATGAACTCCGGCCTGACATTTATCGTCTTTTGTTCTGCCTTCGTCAGCACCGTGACAATGTGGTGGATCTATTTCCATCACGGACAGGAAGAGGCTTCCAGAAAGGCCGAACATGCGGACGAGAAAGCGAAGATTGCCCAGAATCTTTTCAACTACGGGCATCTGCCCATCGTGGCCGGCATTATCCTGACGGCAGTGGGAGAGGATTTCAGCCTGTCTCATGCCCATGAAGGGACGACGATGAGGGAGTCCATCGCCATTCTTGGCGGTCCGATCCTGTTTCTGGCCGGTAATATCGGCGTCAAGATTGCCGCCACCTATCAGCGGCCCATCTCGCATTTTGCTGGCGTAGCAGCACTTTGCCTGCTTTTGCCGGTGCCGGGCGTGTCGCTTTTTGTGCTACAGCTGGCAAGCACCGGCATTTTGCTGCTCGTTGCCCTCTGGGAATATCTGGCGCTGAAAAAATCAGTCGCCAACGCCTAGGCAGTGGCGAAATTGCGTACCCTGTCGTGCCATAGCCGCAGGCTGCGGGCATAGGCCTCTTCGAAAGGCAGCATCATATCATTGACCAGCATCAGGGCGATGGCTGCGGTGGAGACGATGATGGTTTCCGCTCTTTCGTCTCTCGCCGCCCCCGTCCAAACGGCGCGCCAATATTCGAAGGTGGTGAACATGGTCGGCATTTCGGCCGGTGGAGTTTCGCGGGCGGGAATGACGAACTCAACATCCTCGCCCTTGGAAAGACCGAAGATGCGGGTGCTGCGAAAGGGTGTAAACTGCGCGAAATCCCGTGTATTGCCGAGAATGGCCAAGCTCTCGACGGAAAGCAGCCGCGCCGTATCGCGATGAAGCTCCTGATAGGAGGGGCGGGCGACGCCGATGATGGTGCTTCTGGCGCGAAGCGGATTGAGAAGATGCACGACCGTATTGAGCGGCAGGCGCATTTCCAGAATGCCGTGCAGGCCAAGCAGGCTCTGAAACTGTAACGACAGTCCACCGATCGGCAGATAGGCTATCCCTTGCGAAGCCGTGGCCTTGGCCGCCTCAGAAATCGAGTGGCAGAGCGGTATCCCGCAGGCTTCAGCGGCGAGTTCGAGCTTGCCGCCATTTTCTCCCTGGCCCACATGGCCGTGCAACAGCACGCTATATCCCGCCATGGAAACAAGACGTGCGGAATGCAGGAACCAGGGCGCATCGCGATGTTTGGGCGACATATAGGCGGGCCAGTCGAGATCGACCGATGCGGGCGCTTGCTGGTCTATTTTTATATGGCCCCACATGGCTTCGATAAAACCGGCAAGCTCTGCCGCGGTCACACCGCGATAATGCATGGTCGCAAGCAGCGCGCCGATCTGTATGGGATCTGCATCGCCTTCGAGAATGATCGAGAGCGCGTCCATCGCCTCTTGCTGGCTGAGCGGGCGGCTGTTGCCGATGCCCATCGCCGAGGTCGCGATATATTTGGCGAGCCTGTGCTGCGGATCGGCATTGTGGCCGATGCGGGCAAGGCGGTCCGCTATATTTTCCGGTGTCGGCTGACCTTCGAGGAGAACGCTGGGGCGCAGCGAAAGAGGCGGCGCCTTCATCAGCACCGGCCGTTCCCAGCCGCTAACATTGGCGGCGGCGGGGGCTGCCGCTTTTTCCTGTGAATAATCGATCAGGTTTTCCGCCTCCGCCGCCAGCGACCGAATGCGCAGCCGCATGGTCTCGGCAAAGGGGGTGGGCCGCAGACCCTGGCCGGTGCGTAAGAACAGCTGGTCGCCGTATTTCTCGCGCAGCTGCTGTAATATCCGGCTCATCGATGATGTCGGTAGTCCCATGCCTGCCGCTGCGCGGCTGACACTTCCTTCACGCAACAACGCATCGAACGCGACAAGGAGTTTCAGCTGTCCAAGCCTGTCGGGCTTTGCCGGGGAAGCTGGTTCTTCTTTTCTCTTGCCGGTTGTCATCTTGCTGTTTTTTTACCCCGCTGCCGAATGGCGGAGCCCTTTTTGCAATTTCTGGAATTTAGAACTGTTCGAAAACAAACGCGTTGCGCCTGCACTCCCTCCTAAATAAGTGGGGTTAAATTCTCAAGTTAAATGCGGGGGCGTAACATGGAATTGAAGTACCGCGGCCGGGATATGGCCGCGACGATAATAAAGGCTGGCCTTTCGGCGGCACTGGCAGGAACGGCGCTCAGCGCCGCATTGCCCGCTTTCGCACAGCAGGCGTCCGAGGGAACCACCGTCCTGCAGCAGATCGTGGTCACCGCATCGGGCTTCGAGCAGAATGTGAAAGACGCTCCCGCCAGCATCACGGTTGTGACGCGGGAGGATCTTGAAAAGGGATCCTATCGCGATCTGACCGACGCCTTGCGCGAAGTTCAGGGTGTATCCGTCACCGGCATTGCCAATGAGAAGGACATTTTCATTCGCGGATTGCCCGGCGCCTACACGCTGGTGCTTGTTGACGGCAAACGGCAGAGCACCCGCGATGCCCGCACGAATGGTAATTCCGGCTTCGAGCAGAGCTTCGTGCCGCCAGTTTCGGCCATCGAGCGTATCGAGGTTGTGCGCGGCCCGATGTCGTCTCTTTACGGTTCCGACGCCATGGGCGGCGTCATCAACATCATCACCCGCAAGGTCGGCGATGTCTGGTCCGGTTCCGTCACCACCGAGGGCACGGTTCAGCAGCATTCCAAATTCGGCAATAGCGGCCAGGTGTCCTGGTATGCCAACGGGCCGATCCTGAAGGACCAGCTGGGCCTTCAGATCTGGGGCAGGGGCTTCAACCGCGGCGAAGACCGTATTCTGAGCGGCACCACCGGCGCCAAGGAATATGATTTCAACGGCCGTCTGACCTTTACGCCGAATGAAGACCACGACATTTATCTCGAAGGCGGCAAGACGCGGCTGCGTCGCAGCGCCGAGCCGGGCGAGACACTGGCGGCGACCGACGCCAACGGCACCTACAATACCAATACGCGCGACCATTGGTCATTGTCGCATACCGGCCGCTGGGGACCGACCACATCCGAATTCTCCTTCCAGCAGGAATGGGCCGAGCGCACCAATTTCACCAGAAATACCCGCACGGGACGCGTCACGGAAAATCCGCGCTCGCCGGAGGTTCGCAACACCGTTCTTGATGGCAAGTTCACCACGCCCTTCGAATTGTTTGGCAACCACACGCTGGTCACGGGCGGTCAATATTTCGAGGCGCGGCTGACGGACCAGAACCCGGGACGGCGCACCAGTGTTGATGAAACCTTCTCGGCGACGCAATGGGCGCTCTTTGTCGAGGATGAATGGCGCATCGTCGATAATTTCGCGCTGACGGGCGGTCTTCGTCTCGATAACCATGAGAAATATGGCAATCATTTCAGCCCGCGCCTTTACGGTGTGTGGAGCGCGACGGAAGAGCTGACGATCAAGGGTGGTATTTCCACCGGTTTCCGCGCGCCTGAAATCCGCCAGATTGCGCCGGGTTATGCCTATACGACGGGCGGTGGCGGTTGCACCTACGGACCGAGCGGCACCTGCGGCGTGATCATCGGCGATCCCGGTCTGGAAGCGGAAAAGAGCACGAGCTACGAAGTGGCCGCGCTCTGGGATAATGGCGATGTCGCTCTTGGCGCCACCTATTTCTACACCGATTTCAAGGACAAGATCTCCAACGCGCTGGTGCTCAATCCGGATGGAACGCCGGCCCGCTGGAGCGAGGATCGCAATTATCGCCTCTGGTATAACTACAATATCGATGATGCGGTCATTCAGGGTGTGGAACTGACGGCAACCTGGTATGCGACGCCGGAGCTGACGCTGCGCGGCAACTATACCTACACGCATTCCGAACAGAAGACTGGCGACTACGAAGGTTTCCCGCTGGCGCGCACGCCCGAGCACATGGCCAATCTGCGGGGTGACTGGGTAACGCCGATAGACGGGCTGGAAGCCTGGGCCTCGGTGAATTATCACGGATCGGAAATCAATGCCGGCCCGCGCATCGGCACGAATGGTACGCCGGTGACGATCAACGGCAAGGCCGGGCGCAAATATGAGGCCTACACCACGCTTGATATTGGCGCGAAATATGCTGTCGCCGAAAATGTCGATCTCAATGCTGCCGTTTACAATGTCTTCGACAAGGATGTCGGCACCGATGATTTCAACACGGTCATGGAAGGCCGCCGTTTCTGGATCAGCATGACAGCGAAATTCTGATAAGCAAAATTCTGATACCGGCCATATCCAAGATTTCAGAGGCGCTCATCGGGCGCCTCTTTTTTTTGGCCATCTGGTCTATTGACCTCAACTATGGTTAAGGAATTATACCGGCTGCTCTTTAATGTATTTCCGCGTTTTTCAAGAGCGGAGATTGTTCAGAAAACCGGAGCCGGCATGGAAAATACCATACTTAAACACAGCCTGACGGTTGGCGAGGTTGCGCGTCGCAGCGGCGTTGCCGTTTCCACCGTCCATTTTTATGAGGCGAAAGGATTGATAGAAGGCTGGCGCACCAGCGGCAACCAGCGCCGTTATCATCGTGCCGTGCTGCGGCGCATCGCGATTATCCGCATCGCCCAGCGGGCCGGTATCCAGCTTGGGATCATCAGGGATGCGATGGCGGATTTGCCGCAGGATCGGGTGGCGACGGCCGCTGACTGGCGCAGGTTTTCGCAGTCCTGGCGGGAAATGCTACAGCTTCGCATCAACAGCCTGATTATGCTGCGCGACCAGCTTACCGGCTGCATCGGTTGCGGCTGCCTTTCGCTGGATGACTGTCCCTTGCGCAATCCGAACGATGTTCTGGCCGATGACGGCGCTGGCCCGCGCCGTCTCGTATCCGCCGAATGAACGGTGTCGTTGGTTGAAGCGGTTGTGTTTCACTCGGGACCTGCAGGAACCCAGACGCTGACGCTGCCGCCATTGGTGGGGAACACGCCCTTGCCGCTCTCATCAAGGGTAATCCGCTCGTCCCGGTGGCCGAGAAAGTCGCGCCATGCCGCTCCCGCATGTTCGGGACCCAGATCAATCTGCTTTTCCGCCGGCTCGCCATTCGACATTACCACCACGCAACCCGGCTCATCGGCGGTGCCGTGGCGAATAAAGGCGATGCAGCTCGGGTCGTCGAGAATATCCGTCTGGGCGCCGTTGCCGAAGCGGCTGCGTGCCTCGACGAGCTTCGGCAGGCATTCGATCGCCGGCATGTCGATCTCATGTTCGTTGCCGTCATTGCCGGTGTCGGTGTAGCTCGTGCCGAACAGATCGGGATAGAAGACGCAGGGAACACCCTCTTCGCGCAGCAGGATGATCGCATAGGCCAAGGGCTTGAACCACGGCTCAACCGGCGCTTCCAGCGATTGCAGCGGCTGGGTGTCGTGATTGTCGACCAGCGTGACGGCATGGTCGGGAACCGCCGAAAGCAGCGACCCTTCGAAGATGGTCCGCATGTCGAAATCGCCGCCCTGTTTGGAGGCGTCGTGGAAACGGTGATGAAGGGCGACATCGAAAAGCATCAGCTGCTTGTCGACGAGTTCGAGATAGCTTTTCAGCGCCTCTATGTCGGGGTGCCAATATTCCGCGACGACGAAGAGATCGGGATCGACCGTGTCGCGCATATGGCCGACCCAGTCGCGGAAGAACCAGGCCGGGATGTGTTTGGCTGCATCCAGACGGAACCCGTCGACCTGAACCTGCTCGGCGAGCCAACGGCCCCAATATTTGAGTTCCTCATAGACCGCCCTGTTTCTGAATTCGACGTCAGCACCCATCAGATAGTCGAAATTGCCGTTTTCCTGATCGACTTCCTCGTTCCATTCGCCATCTCCATATTCGTTGACGAGGCGAAAAATGCCGTCCTCCGTCGGTTCCTCGATGTGGTCGACACCACTGAAGCACTTTAGATCCCAGATGAATTTGGAATATTTGCCGTTTCGGCCCGGAAAGGTGAACTTGGTATAGGCAAGTGCCTGGAAATCCTGATCGTCTATCTCGGTGCGGTCCTCGGGATTGACGCGGCGGACCCGCACCTTTTCCTTTTCGTCGGCACCCATCTTGTGATTGAGAACGACGTCATGAATGACGCGAATGCCGTTTTCCTTCAGCGTCCGGCCCGCATGTTCGAGGGCGCCGCGATCGCCATATTTTGTGGCGACGGTGCCCTTCTGGTCGAACTCGCCGAGGTCAAAGAGATCGTAGGTGTCGTAACCCACCGAATAACCGCCGGCGGCGCCCTTGTAGGCGGGCGGCAGCCAAACGTCGGTGATTCCCATTTTCGCAAGGCTTTCGGCTTTTTCGCCCACCTCGCTCCATAATTTCCCTCCGTCCGGATAATACCAATGGAAGAATTGAAGCAAGGTGCGTCCGGCCATATTTCCCTCACGATGGTTAGCAGGTCGCGCCATAAACGGACCGGCGGCGAAAGGGTTCCGCCGCCGGTGCCGACCGAGCATCCATTGTGGGTGCCGCCTTCCCTGAGTGGTTGGCGGTTCGGCTGTCTTCGCGTTAGCCGGTGATTTCCAGAAGTGCTGCGCCAGCCTGCAGATAATCGCCTTCCTTGACGATCAGGCGCACCTTGCCGGCCCTGGTGGCGACGATTTGCGTCTCCATCTTCATGGCTTCCATGACCGCCAGCAGATCGCCTTCGGAAACGGTTTCACCATCCTTTATCTTGAAGGATTGCAGGGTGCCGGAAACCGGGGCGGTGATTTCGCCTTCCTTCTCTTTGACCGCAGCGCCGGGCGCAGAAGCGTTGCCGCCGCTGGCGGCGCCAAGACCGGATAGCAGCAGGCTCGGCAGACCGACTGAGACGCGCTTGCCGTCGATTTCCAGAAAGGTCCTTGTGATGGAAGGGTCCTCGACCGGTGCCGGGCGCTCCATCGCATCCGGCATGGCGGCGAAATCGGTCTCGATCCAGCGGGTGTGAACCTTGAATCCGTCAGTGCCGATGAAGTCATCCGTCTCGATTGCGGCGCGATGGAACGGCAGGACGGTGGCGATGCCTTCGATACGGAATTCCTTAAGCGCGCGGCGGGCGCGGCGCAGGACCTGATCGCGGTCGGTACCCGTGACGATGAGCTTCGCCATCAGCGAGTCGAACACGCCCGGCACGCTGGAGCCGCTGACGACGCCGCTATCCATGCGAATACCCGGACCGGAGGGCGCGTCGAAGACCGAGATCGAGCCGGGTGTGGGCAGGAAACCCCGGCCGGGATCTTCGGCATTGATGCGGAATTCCATCGAGTGGCCGCGCGGTTCCGGCGTTTCAAGAACCCGCAGCTTGTGGCCTTCGGCGATGCGGAACTGCTCGACAACGAGATCGATGCCGGTGGTTTCTTCGGTGACGGGATGTTCCACCTGCAGGCGCGTATTAACCTCCAGGAAGGAAATCGTGCCATCGACACCGAGCAGGAATTCGACGGTGCCGGCACCGGAATAACCTGCCGCAGCACAGATAGCCTTTGCGGCATCGTGAATTTTCTGCCGCTGTTCGGCAGACAGGAACGGGGCCGGAGCCTCCTCGATCAGCTTCTGGTTACGGCGCTGCAGCGAGCAGTCGCGGGTGCCTAGCACGAGCACATTGCCATGCTTGTCCGCCAGAACCTGCGCCTCGATGTGGCGGGGCCGGTCGAGGAACCGTTCGAGAAAACACTCGCCACGGCCGAAAGCGGCTGTCGCCTCGCGAACGGCGGATTCGTAGAGATCGGCGATCTCTTCCATCTTCCACGCAACCTTCAGGCCACGTCCACCGCCACCATGCGCCGCCTTGATGGCGACGGGCAGGCCGTGTTTTTCGGCAAAGGCGGTGACTTCGGCAGCGGTAGAGACCGGGCCGTCACTGCCGGCGACCAGCGGCGCGCCAACACCGGTGGCGATACGCCGCGCTTCGACCTTGTCGCCCAATGCTTCGATGACATGGGGGTCTGGGCCGATCCAGCTAAGGCCGGCATCGATAACGGCTCGCGCAAATTCGGCGCGTTCGGACAAAAAACCGTAACCGGGATGCACGGCATCCGCACCGGCGCGTTTGGCAATCGCGATCAGCTTGGCGATATCGAGATAGGTCTCGGCGGGGCGCACGCCCTCCAGCGCAAAGGCCTCATCCGCCAGCCGTACGAAAAGAGCATCCTGATCGGGGTCGGCATAAACGGCGACCGATTGCAGGCCGTAATCGCGGCATGCGCGGATGATCCGCACCGCGATCTCGCCACGATTGGCAATCAGCACTTTTTTCATCGCTCTTCTCCTCGGAATTATTTGTTTTTGGCCGCGATTTCGGCGAAGGGGCCGATCGGGCGGAATTTGATTTTGGCATTGACGGGGATTTGCCCGGCAAGATCGAGATGATATTCGGCAACCGCGCCGATGACGGGATAACCGCCGGTCAGTGGATGGTCGGCAAGGAAGAGGACGGGCTGGCCGCTATGGGGAATCTGGATCGCCCCTGTTGCGGTGCCCTCGCTCGGCAATTCGGCGCTGTCCTTACGTTCCACCGGCACTTCGCCGGCAAGGCGGATGCCGACGCGGTTCGATTGCGGGGTGACCTGCCAGAGCTGGCCCGTCAGGGTCTCGATACCCTTCTGCGTGAACCAGTCCGTTCGCGGTCCGAGAACGACGTCCAACGTGACGACCTCGCCGGTTGCCGGCGCTTCGAAGGCCGGAACCTCGTCGATCGACACGCTGGAGAGGCCCGTCTTTTCGCCTTTCAGCGGCAGTATCGTGCCCGCGGCCACGCTTTCTGGCCCGACGATGGCGAGCGTGTCCGTCGCGAAGCTGCCGAGCACGGGTTCGACATCGAACCCGCCGCGGACGGAAAGATAACAGCGCATGCCCTTTTGCGGCTGACCAAAGGTGACGACATCGCCGGGTTCCAGGGAGACGGGAACATGGGTCTGCACTGTGAAACTGCCATCCGCCGTCTTGATGGTGACGGGGCAGGGTGCACCGGCAATGCCAATGACCGCGCGGCTTGTGCTCTTGAAGGAAAAACCGCCAAGCGTGAGTTCGAGACACGGCGTGTTGACCGGATTGCCGACAATGCGGTTTGCGGCGTTAAAAGCGCCGCGATCCAGCGCGCCGGAGGCCGATACGCCCTGTCCGGTCTGGCCGAAGCGGCCGAGATCCTGAAATATTGCTGGCATGGGTGCTGCGAGCACCTCGAAATGCGGGCCTTCCCTTGCTGCATCCGGCTGGGAGGTTCGCGGTGCCGAGGCAGAAATATCGACTGTCCTGCCGGACTTGGCCATATCGAAGAAGCGCACCCGATAACCCGGCTGGAAAAGCGCGCCGGGATCGCGGTCGATATCCCACATCTTCACCGGCGTGGTGCCGATGATCTGCCAGCCGCCCGGGCTGTTTTGCGGATAGACGCCGCTGAAGGCGCCGGCGAGCGCCACCGAACCCGCCGGAATGCGGGTGCGCGGGCTTTGCCGGCGCGGCACGTGAAGGGCCGGATCGCCGCCGACCAGATAACCGAAGCCGGGCGCGAAACCGCAAAAGGCCACGGTGAATTCACTTTCGGTGTGGCGACGGATGACCTCATCGACGCTCATGCCGGTCAGTTCGGCAACGTCGGTGAGATCTTCGCCATTATAGTGGACGGGGATTTCCACGAGATTGTCCGAAGGCGCGATTTTTGCCGAAAGATCGCGGCTGGAAAGCCGTGCGACCAGTGCTTGCGCGCCGATCTTCTCGGGGCGGAATCGGATCATCAGGGTGCGGGCAGCCGGAACCGTCTCTTCGATGCCCTCGACCGGATCGTTCTGAAGCGAGGCGAAAAGCGCCAGCGTTTCGTCAAGATCGGCAAGTTCAACGAGAATGGTTGTGAGGCTGACGGGGAGAAAACGCATCATATCCTCACGCGTGATAGGCTGAATCGGGAATGTCGGTGATGAACATGTGTCCGGGCGCATGGGTGATCGCAAAAGGCACACCGGACGCCATGACGGCGGCCTGTGGAGTGACGCCGCAGGCCCAGAACACCGGAACCTCGCCGGGCTCGATCCGTACCGCGTCACCGAAGTCGGGTTTCGCAAGATCGGTGATGCCGATCTCTTCCGGCGCGCCGACGTGCACGGGCGACCCGTGAACGGCCGGAAAACGCCCCGAAATGGTCGCGGCATCGGCGACCCGCGAAGCCGGGATCGGCCGCATGGAAACGACCATATTGCCTTTCAACCGACCCGCCGGACGGCATGGCCGGTTAGTCAGATACATCGGAACATTACTCTTGTCGGTCATGTGGCGGATTTCGATACCCGCTTCGACCATCGGCGTTTCGAAGGTGAAGCTGCAGCCGATCAGAAAGGCGACGAGATCGTCGCGCTCCGCCCAGGCCGCGGTTGCATCCGGCGTTTCCTCGGCAAGCTTGCCGTCTCGCCAGATGCGGTAGAGCGGCAGGTCGGTCCTGAGATCGGCACCGGGAGCCAGAAGCGTGGTGGGCGAGCCGGGATCGGAAACATCGAGTACCGGGCAGGGTTTGGGATTGCGCTGCGCATAAAGCAGGAAATCGAAGGCCCAGTCGCGCGGCAGCACGATCATGTTGGCCTGCGTGAAGCCGGGCGCGACGCCGGAGGTGGGCGCGACGAGGCCGCCGCGATAGGTGGCGCGGGCCTTTCGCGCGGCTTCCGCGTCGGTGTGATTGAGAAAGGATGTCGGTATGGTCACTGGCCGCTCCTTTAGAGAATGGAGGCAAAAGAGCGGATATCGATACCTTCGGCTTCGAAACGACGGCGGATTTCCTGGGCAATGGCGACTGCACCGGGGCTGTCGCCATGCACGCAGATGGATTGCGCCTCGATTTTTACGATGCTGCCGTCGATCGCTTCCAGCGTTCCTTCGCGGGCAAGCCGCACCATCCTGTCAGCGATTTTGGCGGCGTCGTGAAGAACGGCGCCGGCTTCCCTGCGTGAGACGAGCTGGCCTTGCGGCGTATAGGCGCGATCCGCGAAGGCTTCGGCAACGACGGCAAGGCCTGCCTTGCGGGCAAGATCCAGGATGGGCGCATTGGCAAGACCCATCAGTACCAGCGAGGGATCAACGGCCTTGATGCCGTCGATGACCGCCTGCCCCTGTTTTGCGTCGTTGGCGATGCGGTTGTAAAGCGCGCCGTGCGGCTTGACGTAGCGCACCGTGGTTCCCGCAGCGGCGGCAACGCCTTTCAGCGCGCCGATCTGGTAGATGACATCGGCGATCAGCTCTTCGGAGGTGACGTCCAGATCGCGGCGGCCAAAGCCGACGCGGTCCGGATAGGAGACATGGGCGCCGACGACCACGCCTTTTTCGGCGGCGGCCTTGACGGTGCGGTAGATGCCGGCCGGGTCGCCGGCATGAAATCCGCAGGCGATGTTGGCGCTGGAAACGATGGCGAGCATCGCCTCATCGTCTCCCATGCTCCACGCACCGTAACTTTCGCCAAGATCGCTGTTGAGATCGATAGCGGCCATGTTTGCCTCCCTTTAGAGCATTTCCAGCAAAAGTGCGTAGCGGTTTTGCGTCCGGAAAATGCGTAAAAACACTAGTTTATTACAGGCCGAGCAGGCCGAAGATGGTGCCAGCGGACTTGTAGCCCATGTACCAGGTCAATGCGCAAGTCAGAACGCCGAGCAACAGCAGGACGCGCGGATAGCGGTAGCCACCCATCAGGTCTTCGCGTTTCCACGCCGCAAACAGGAAGATGCTGAGGCCGATCGGCAGGATGAGGCCGTTGAGGCCGCCGACGAAGACCAGCATGGCGGCGGGCGGCGTGGTGATCAGCAGGTAGCAGACGAGCGAGACTGCGATGAAAATGACCGTCGCCATATTGCGGGCACGCTCGCTCATATCCTGCTTGAAGACGGGCAGGAATGAAACGGAGGTATAGGCTGCGCCGATGACGCTGGTGATGGCCGCTGCCCAGAAGATGATGCCGAAGAGGCGGAAGCCGAGATCGCCGGCAGCCGAACGGAAGGCCTGCGCGGCGGGGTTTGCGGCCTGGCCCGACGTATCGATGATGACGCCGCTGGCGACAACGCCGAGAATCGCGAGAAACAGCACGTAACGCATGATGCCCGTGACGGCGATGCCGGTCAGAGCGGCGCGGTTGACGGCCGGCAGATTTTCAATGCCGACCATTCCCCGATCCAGCAGGCGGTGTGCGCCGGAATAGGTGATGTAACCGCCAACGGTGCCGCCGACGATGGTGGTGATGGTTGCGAAATTGATCGTGTCGGGCAGGAAGGTCTGGCGGAAGGCATCGCCCACCGGCGGAGCGGAGACGAAGGCCACATACAGCGTCAGCACAATCATCAGAATGCCGGCGAAAATGATGAACCGATCGACAGCGAGACCTGCGCGCTTGGAAACGAAGATGGCGATGGAAAATATCGCGCTGATGGCGCCGCCGATTTTCGGATCGAGCCCGAAAATGGCGTTCAGGCCAAGGCCGGTGCCGCCGATATTACCGATATTGAAGAACAGCCCGCCGATGATGACGAGAATGGCGAGCAGATAGCCGGCGCCGGGAATGGCGGCATTCGCAATATCGGATGCACGCATGCGCGTCAGCGTCACGATACGCCAGATGTTAAGCTGGACGACGAAGTCGATGACGATGGAGGCAAGAATGCCGAAGGCGAAGGCTGCGCCAAGCTGGGTGGTGAATGTCGCCGTCTGGGTGATGAAGCCGGGACCGATGGCGGATGTCGCCATCAGGAAGATCGCTCCCACCAGGGATGCGCGTTTTGACATTTTCATATCGGCAGTCGGGGTGAGCTTTTTTTGCTCCATGGATTTTCTCCGCTCCTGTCACAATCCGCCCCTCGCGGATGCTTTATGCCCCCGATCTTGTCGTGTTCTGCGAAATTGTCAACTTTGTTCAACAATATAAAGTTATCGTTCTTTCATTTTGTCTATTTGTTGGACGTCGTGGGCAGGATTTAATCATGTTTTTTTCGTGCTTTGCTAAAGCTTTGTGCTATGGGCAATCATGCCGTGTCCGAACTTGCCTGTCACGGAATTCCCGATGCTGCATTGCCTTAAGGAAAGAAGCGCCATGACGGAAACGATAGAAGGTCTTCCGCTTGCGGATCGATTGGCGAAGGGTATACGCACCCTGCTGATCTCCGGTGAGCTGATGCCGGGGCAACGCCTTTCGGAAGCAGCCTTCAGCGAACGTTTCGATGTCTCCCGCAATTCCCTGCGCGAAGCCTTCCGTCTTCTGACGAAGGATGGCCTGTTGCGTCATGAGGCCAATCGCGGCGTTTTTGTCGCCGTTCCCACCATGTCCTCCGTAATCGATATTTACCGCGTGCGACGTATGGTGGAATGCGGTGCTCTGCGCCAGGCATGGCACAAGCATTCGGCGATTCGGGTAATGCGCGCGGCGGTCGAGGATGCAAAGGTCAAGCGTGAAGAGGCGGACTGGCTGGGTGTGGGCAGCGCCAACATGAAGTTCCACGCCGCCGTGGTCGATCTTCTCGACAGCGCCCGTCTCAGCGATTTTTACGAGCGCATCGCCGCCGAACTCCGGCTTTGTTTCGGCCTGCTGAAAGATCCCGAACAGCTCCATTCTCCCTTCGTCGATATGAACAGCAAGATCCTGTCTCTGATGGAAGAGGGCAAGGCGGTTGAGGCGAGCGACGAGATGGAAATCTATCTCAATCTTTCCGAGCGCACGGTTTTGAAGGCGCTTGAACGCGCGGTAGAACACGCTTCCTGACATCTCTGGCGGGGAGGGCAACAGCCTCCATTGTTGCTCCGCCTCATTTTTGCATCCGCTGCCGATTGCCAAGTTTGCTGCGCTGCGTCATCAATGCTGCCATGACGCTTCGCGACCTCACCATTCTCGTTATTGACGAAAACGCGATCCGCGCCTCGATCATCGAGGAGGGGCTGCGCGAGGCCGGATATCAACGGGTGACGGTCATCCATGAGGTGCAGGGCGTGGCGCGCACCATCGAGACGCTGCAGCCCGACGTCATCTTCATCGATCTTGAAAATCCCAACCGCGACATGATGGAGCATCTGTTCCAGCTCACTCGTACGGTCGGCCGGCCGATCGCCATGTTCGTTGATCGCTCCGACACGGCCTCCATCGAGGCAGCTGTCGAGGCGGGGGTTTCCGCCTATGTCGTCGACGGGCTGAAGAAAGAGCGGGTCAAACCCATTCTCGATATGGCGGTCAGCCGCTTCAACGCTTTCAGCCGTCTGCAGCGGGAACTTGCCGACGCCAAATCGGCGCTGGAGGAACGCAAGGTCATCGAGCGCGCCAAGGGCATCCTGATGAAGATGCGCGGCCTTTCCGAAGAGCAGGCCTTTGCGCTTTTGCGGCAAACGGCAATGAACGAGAAAAAGAAAATATCCGAGATCGCGCAAAGCGTGGTCACCGCGGCCGGTCTGTTGATGTGACGAACCCGCCGGTCGGACAGTCGAGGAGTGCATGATATGGCGGCACCGGAAAAAACGGCCGGATCAAAAAGTGGAATGACACAAGCTGCAGGTGCACCCGCAATCGTGGGCAGCGACCGGCAGAAGGTCCTGCGCGCCGGTTTTATTCCCCTTGTCGATGCGTCCGTGCTGATCGCGGCGGCCGAATTCGGTTTCGCCGCCCGCGAAGGCCTGACGCTCGATCTCGTCAAGGATGTGTCCTGGGCGAATGTGCGTGACCGGCTGGCCTTCCGGCAATTCGATATCGCTCATATGCTCTCGCCAATGCCCGTTGCTTCCATGCTGGGGCTCGGCTCCAACCCCTCGCCGACGATCACGCCCTTTTCACTCGGGCGCGGCGGCAATGCCATCACGCTTTCGACCCGGCTTTTTGCGCGAATGAAGGCGTTGACGGGTCTGTCTGAAACGGCGGGAGCGCTCGAAAATGCCAAGGCGTTGAAGCAGGTGCTCGATGATATGCGGGCGCGGGGCGAAGCACCGCCGACACTTGGCATGACCTATCCGTTTTCGTCTCACAATTACGAATTTCGCTATTGGCTCGCTGCTGGCGGCATTCACCCCGATCATGACGTCAAGCTGGTGGTCGTGCCGCCGCCATTAACGTCGGATGCGCTCGCCGCAGGAGCCATCGACGGTTTCTGCGTCGGCGCGCCGTGGAACATCGTCGCCGCCGAGCGTGGTGTCGGCAGGATCGTTGCGGCCAAGCAGGATCTATGGCCTTCCGCGCCCGAAAAAGTCATTGGCATGCGGCCCGAATGGGCCGAAAGCCAGCAGGAAACGGTCGGCCGGCTGCTGACGGCGCTTGATGCGGCAGCGCGCTGGTGTGACCTTTCGGAAAATCACGACGAACTGAGCCGGGCGCTCGCCGATCCCCGTTATATCGGCGCGCCGCAAAGCATCATCCGCCATGTGCTCGCCGGCCAATTCTCAATCGACAGCCAGGGCAACCGCCGGGTGATCGACAAATATTTCATCTTCCACGGCGGCCATGCCAACTATCCGCGCCGGAGCCAGGCGTTGTGGATTTACAGCCAGATGATCCGCTGGGGGCAGGCGGAGTTCTCGCAGGCGGGCGTGGAAGCCGCGCTGTCCGCCTATCGGCCGGATATTTATCGGGCAGCACTGGGAGACACCAATGCGCCCGGCGATGCCGATATCCGCATTGAAGGGCAGGAAGAGGGGGACCGTTTCGTGGACGGCCTCGTTTTCGATCCTGCCGACATTGCGGGATATGTAAACGGCTTTTCCGTGCGAACATCCGCGCCGTTTTCACCGCCTGCCGGAGAGACGTGATTGGCGTCAGGCCTTGCAGGCTGCGCAAATTTCAAGCGCGAAACTTTTTATTTTGCATAAACCGTAGACAAAAAAGGCGGTGATCAAAATTTGATCAACCGCCTGAATTGCAAGAATTATCATTGTTTTTCAATAGTATATTCTTGAATCCATAAACTGGCATGCCTTTTGCGTCTTACTATTTGCTCCGGTCAACGGCGATCGGTGCGAGCAGGGCGCGGCATAGGCGCTTTCAAAGACATAGACGTCGCAAGGTTTTGCTGCCCGGAACACCTCCCGTTCCGCAGGCGCAAACACCGAGCGGCGTTTTTTTATTTTCAGGTTTTTTCGCAAGCGAAAGCGTCACCGAAAAGGTGACCCAATAGGGGAAGATGCGAATGAAAAAGATATTCTCGGGCGATGTCAGCCGCCGCACGATACTGAAGACGACAGCCACCGCCGCCCTTGTCAGCGCCGTGCGCGCGGCCTTTCCGTCAGGTGCTTTCGCAGCCACCGCTGAGCCCGAGGTGAAAGGCGCAAAAATCGGCTTTATCGCGCTTACCGATGCCGCCCCGCTCATCATTGCGGCGGAAAAGGGCCTGTTCGCCAAACATGGCATGCCTGACGTCGAGGTTCTGAAACAGGCCTCCTGGGGTGCGACGCGCGACAATCTCGTGCTCGGCGGCGCATCGAACGGCATCGATGGCGCACACATCCTGACGCCGATGCCCTATCTCATGCACACCGGCAAGGTGACCCAGAACAATGTGCCGGTGCCGATGACCATCCTCGCCCGCCTCAACCTCGACAGCCAGGGCATTTCCGTCGCCAGGGAATATGCCGAAACCGGCGTTCAGCTCGATGCTTCCAAATTGAAGGTGGCTTTCGAGAAAAAGAAGGCCGAGGGCAAGGAAATCAAGGCCGCGATGACCTTCCCCGGCGGCACGCATGATCTGTGGATCCGCTACTGGCTTGCCGCCGGCGGCATCGATCCGGACAAGGACGTCTCGACCATCGTCGTTCCGCCGCCGCAGATGGTCGCCAACATGAAGGTCGGCAATATGGACGTCTTCTGTGTGGGCGAACCGTGGAACGAGCAGCTCGTCAACCAGGGTATCGGTTTCACCGCCTGTACCACCGGAGAGCTCTGGAAAGGCCATCCGGAAAAGGCGCTCGGCATGCGCGCCGACTGGGTGGAAAAGAACCCCAACGCCACCAAGGCGCTGCTGATGGCCGTGATGGAGGCGCAGCAATGGTGCGATGAGATGGCGAACAAGGAAGAAATGTCCACCATCCTCGGCAAACGCCAATGGTTCAACGTGCCGCCGAAGGATGTGCTTGGCCGCCTGAAGGGCAATATCAATTACGGCAACGGCCGCGTGCTGGAAAATACCGGCCTGCAGATGAAGTTCTGGCAGGACCATGCCTCCTATCCCTTCCGCAGCCATGACAGCTGGTTCATCGCGGAAAACATCCGCTGGGGCAAATTCGCATCCGATACGGATGTGAAGGCGCTGGTGGAAAAGGTGAACCGTGAGGATATCTGGCGCGCGGCGGCCAAGGATCTCGGCGTTGCCGATCTTCCCGCCTCCACTTCGCGCGGCAAGGAAACCTTCTTCGACGGCAAGGTCTTCGACCCGGAAAATCCGTCGGCCTATCTCGAAAGCCTGTCCATCAAGGCGGCCTCCTGAGGAGGAGACCCGGGGTATCGCCCCTCATCCGCCAGATGCGCTGCCCAACCGGCGCGACTGAAGACCGGATGAGGGGCGAGCCCCAGACCGCAACCGAAATCAAGAGGAAACGTCCATGTCCGCATTGGCCCGAAAATTCAAAGAAGAGCCGCAGCAACCGGTGGCACAGAAGGCAAACGTCGTGGCACTGGCGCCGAAATCCGTCTCGCGGATCGATCTGCGCAAATGGGGCGCGGCGGCGGCCCGTAACATCATACCGCCGTTCATCGTCCTCGCCGTGCTGCTCGGTATCTGGCAGCTTCTCTGTTCCGCCCCCGGCTCATCGCTGCCGCCCCCGAGCCAAGTCTTCGAGGAGAGCTACGATCTCATCGTATCGCCGTTCTTCCATAACGGTTCGCAGGATATCGGCCTCGGCCTGCGTGTGTTGGTCTCGCTGGAGCGTGTAGCTTACGGTTTCGGCCTCGCCGCCATTGCCGGCATCATCCTCGGTGCAGTGATAGGCCAGTCGGTCTGGGCCATGCGCGGTCTAGACCCTATCTTTCAGGTGCTGCGCACGGTGCCGCCGCTGGCATGGTTGCCGCTTTCGCTCGCTGCCTTTCAGGACAGCAACCCGTCGGCCATTTTCGTGATCTTCATCACCTCCATCTGGCCGGTCATCATCAATACCGCAGTCGGCGTGCGCAATATTCCGCAGGATTACCGAAATGTCGCGCAGGTGCTGCGGCTCAACCAGATCGAATTCTTCTTCAAGATCATGCTGCCTTCGGCGGCACCCTACATCTTCACCGGTCTGCGTATCGGTGTCGGCCTTTCGTGGCTCGCAATCGTCGCGGCGGAAATGCTGACCGGCGGCGTCGGCATCGGCTTCTTCATCTGGGATGCGTGGAACTCCTCGCGCCTGCCCGACATCATCGTGGCGCTCGTCTACATCGGCGTCGTCGGCTTTGTGCTCGACAAGCTGGTGGCAGCGCTCGGCAAGGTCATCACCCGCGGCGCTGCGGCAAATTAAGAGGGCGACGATCATGAACGCTTATCTCAAGCTCGATCACATCGACAAATATTTCGACAAGGGCGGTTCGCGCGCCGAGGTGCTGAAAGGCATCAACCTCACCATCGAAAAAGGCGAATTCGTCTCCGTCATCGGCCATTCCGGCTGCGGCAAATCCACCATGCTCAACCTCATCGCCGGGCTGACGAAAGTTTCCGCCGGTGCGGTGCTTCTCGAAAACCGGGAGGTCAACGAACCTGGCCCGGAACGCGCCGTCGTGTTCCAGAACCACAGCCTGCTGCCCTGGCTTTCGGTCTATGAAAACGTCAATCTCGCCGTGGAAAAAGTGTTCCGCAACACCAAGACACGGGCCGAGCGGCACGACTGGGTCATGCGCAATCTCGATCTCGTGCAGATGGCCCATGCAAAAGACAAGAAACCGTCTGAAATTTCCGGCGGCATGAAACAGCGCGTCGGCATTGCCCGCGCGCTCGCCATGGAGCCGAAAATCCTGCTGCTGGACGAGCCCTTCGGCGCGCTGGACGCGCTGACCCGCGCCCATCTTCAGGACGCGGTGATGGAAATCCACGCCCGTCTCGGCAACACCATGGTCATGATCACCCATGATGTGGACGAGGCGGTGCTGCTTTCCGACCGTATCGTGATGATGACCAACGGACCCGCCGCCCATATCGGCGAAGTGCTGGAGGTGCCGCTGCCGCGCCCGCGCAACCGCATCGAGCTCGCATCCGACAAAACCTACCTCAAATGCCGCGAGGCCGTGCTGAAGTTCCTTTACGAACGTCACCGCTTCGTCGAAGCTGCGGAGTAACGCCCATGACGCAAAAACTCGTCATCATCGGCAATGGCATGGCGCCGGGGCGCATGCTGGAAAACCTGTTCGAAACCGCTCCCGGCCTTTACGACGTCACCATTTTCAACGCCGAGCCGCGCGTCAATTACGACCGCATCATGCTCTCGCCGGTGCTCTCAGGCGAAAAGAGCTATGAAGACATCGTCATCCACAATGACGAATGGTATGCGGCTAACAATGTCACGCTGCACAAGGGCGCGAAGGTCACCGGTATCGACCGCGACAGGAAGACCGTGACCAGCGAAAACGGCATCACGGCCTCTTACGACAGACTGGTGATCGCCACCGGTTCCCTGCCCTTCATCATACCCGTTCCCGGCCATCAGTTGCCTGGTGTGCTTGCCTATCGCGATCTCGACGATGTGACGAAGATGCTGGAAATCGCCGAGGGCAAAGGCCGCGCCATCGTCATCGGCGCGGGTCTTCTCGGACTGGAAGCGGCTTACGGCCTCAAGCGTCAGGGCATGGATGTCACCGTCATCCACCTGATGCCAACGATCATGGAGCGCCAGCTCGATCCGGCAGCGGCTTATCTCTTAGAAAAGGCGCTGAACGAGCGCGGCATCGACATCATCACCAAGGCCAACACCAAGTGCATTCTGGGTGAGGAGAAGGTCGAAGGCATCGAGCTGGAAGACGGGCGCGTCATCAAGGGTGATATGGTTGTGATGGCGGTCGGCATCCGTCCTGCCTCGGGTCTTGCCAAGGAAGCCGGCATCGCCGTCAATCGCGGCATCGTGGTGGATGACGGCATGATGACGTCGGACGCCTCGATCTATGCGCTCGGCGAATGCGCCGAACATCGCGGCATGTGCTATGGCCTCGTTGCGCCGCTTTATGAATCGGCCCGCGTGCTGGCGGACCGGCTGTGCGGCGGTTCGGCCGAATATCACGGCTCCGTCACCAATACCAAGCTGAAGGTCACCGGCATCAACCTGTTTTCCGCCGGCGATTTCGCGGAGGGCGACGACCGGGAGGAGATCGTGCTGCGTGATGCCACCGCCGGCGTCTACAAGCGTCTGATCCTCAAGGAAAACCGCATCATTGGCACGGTGCTTTACGGCGAGACGGCAGATGGGTCGTGGTTCTTCGACCTGATGAAGAAATCGACCGATATTTCCGCCATGCGTGAAACCCTGATCTTCGGCCAGGCCTATCAGGGAGGGTCGCCGCTGGACCCTATGGCGGCCGTTGCAGCCTTGCCGGATGATGCGGAAATCTGCGGCTGCAACGGCGTCTGCAAGGGCAAGATCACCTCGGCCATCACCTCCAAGGGGCTGGCTTCTCTCGACGATGTGCGCGCCCACACCAAGGCGTCCGCCTCCTGCGGCAATTGCACCGGCCTTGTCGAGCAGCTTATGACGCTGACGCTTGGCGACAGCTACAACCCCGCTGCCGTGCAGCCCATGTGCAAATGCACCGATCTCGGCCATGACGATGTGCGCCGTCTCATCAAGGCCAAGGGGCTGAAGACCATTCCCGCCGTGATGCAGGAACTGGAATGGAAAACCTCCTGCGGCTGCGCCAAATGCCGGCCGGCGCTCAATTATTACCTCGTCTGCGATTTTCCGGATGAATATGCCGACGATTATCAGTCGCGTTATATCAATGAGCGTGTTCACGCCAATATCCAGAAGGACGGCACCTATTCCGTCGTGCCGCGCATGTGGGGCGGCGTCACATCCTCCTCCGAACTCCGGGCAATTGCGGATGTGGTCGACAAGTTCGAAATCCCGATGGTGAAGGTGACCGGCGGCCAGCGTATCGACCTCCTCGGCATCGAGAAGGAGGATTTGCCGGCGGTCTGGGCCGATCTCGGCAAGGCCGGTTTCATTTCCGGTCAGGCCTATGCCAAGGGGCTCCGCACCGTAAAGACCTGCGTGGGCGAACAATGGTGCCGCTTCGGCACGCAGGATTCCACCGGCCTTGGCATCCGCATCGAAAAATTCATGTGGGGCTCATGGACGCCCGCCAAGTTGAAACTCGCCGTCTCCGGCTGTCCGCGCAACTGCGCGGAGGCCACCTGCAAGGATATCGGCGTCATCTGCGTCGATTCCGGTTTCGAGATCCATTTTGCCGGTGCCGCCGGTCTCGATATCAAGGGCACGGAAGTTCTGGGTCTCGTCAAAACCGAGGATGACGCGCTGGAGCATATCGTGGCGCTGACGCAGATGTATCGCGAACAGGCGCGCTATCTCGAGCGCATCTACAAATGGGCCAAGCGCATCGGTTACGACGAAATCCGCCGCCAGATCATGGACGATGCGGAAAAGCGCAAGGCCTATTTCGATCGCTTCGTCTTCAGCCAGAAATTCGCGCAGGTCGATCCCTGGTCGGAACGCGTATCCGGCCACGACAAGCACGAATTCAGGCCCATGGCGGCAATCGGTTTCAGTGAAGCGGCGGAGTGATAACGATGGACAGCAACTGGATCGATATTGGCGATATCTCCGACATTCCGCTGCGCGGCGCGCGTTGCGTCAAAACGCCGATGGGCAAGATCGCCGTGTTCCGCACGGCGGAAAATCACGTCTTCGCCATCGAGGACCATTGCCCGCACAAGGGCGGGCCGCTGAGCCAGGGCATCGTGCATGGCGCATCGGTGACGTGTCCGCTGCACAATTGGGTGATTTCGCTGGAAACCGGCAAGGCGCTAGGGGCGGATGAGGGTGAGGTAAGGACCATTCCGGTGCGTAATCTGGATGGTCGGCTTTCCATCGCGCTTGAAACCTTGATGATCGCGGCGGAGTGAATTGCGATGGCGGTGGCGTTACCCCCCTCTGTCCTGCCGGACATCTCCCCCTCAGGGGGGGAGATCGACAAGCGGAAAGCTACTCGTTCCCTCTCCACCGGCGACGACGCCAGTTGTGAATGGAAGTTTGTGCCGCGATTGATCTCCCCCCTTGAGGGGGAGATGTCCGGCAGGACAGAGGGGGGTAACCGCCACGCACTGAGAGGGCAAACCCATGCCCACTGAAACAAAAACCACCTGTCCTTATTGCGGCGTCGGCTGCGGCGTCATCGCCACCGTCAATGATAATGGCGTCGTTTCCGTCAGAGGCGATCAGGACCACCCCGCCAATTTCGGAAGACTATGTTCCAAAGGTTCGGCTCTGGCTGAGACCATCGATCTCGACGGTCGCCTGCTCCACCCTGAAATCAGCGGCAGGCGGGCGGCATGGGACGAAGCGCTTGACCTCGTCGCCTCCCGGTTTTCTCAAGCCATCGCCGAACACGGCACGGATTCCGTTGCCTTTTACGTCTCCGGCCAATTGCTGACCGAGGATTATTACCTCGCCAACAAGCTGATGAAGGGTTTCATCGGCTCGGCCAATATCGATACCAATTCAAGGCTCTGCATGTCGTCTTCCGTCGCCGGCCATCGCCGTGCCTTCGGGGCCGATACGGTGCCGGGCACCTATGAGGATATGGAGCTTGCCGATCTGGTGATCCTCACCGGTTCCAATCTCGCCTGGTGCCATCCGGTGCTTTACCAAAGGCTTGCGGCGGCAAAGGTCGCGCGGCCGGAAATGAAAGTCGTCGTTATCGATCCGCGCCGGACGATGAGCGCCGATATTGCCGACATGCACCTCGCCATTCGCCCGGATGGAGATGTGGCGCTGTTTACCGGCTTGCTGGCGCATCTTTCCGATAGTCCTGCAATCGATCGCGGTTATGTGGAAAACCACACGGTCGGTTTTGATGCAGCGATACAGGCAGCAACCGGACACAGTCTGTCGGAGATCGCCGAAGCCACGGGCCTGACGATTGCCGCACTGATTTCCTTTTACGAATTGTTCAAACGCACCGAAAAAACCGTCACCTGTTACAGTCAGGGCGTCAACCAGTCGCAGAGCGGCACGGACAAGGTCAACGCCATCATCAATTGCCACCTTGCCACCGGCCGCATCGGCAGGCCGGGCATGGGGCCGTTTTCGCTAACCGGTCAGCCGAATGCCATGGGTGGACGAGAAGTCGGCGGGCTGGCCAACATGCTGGCCGCCCATATGGCCATCGAAAGCGCCGAAGACCGTGATCGTGTGCAGCGCTTCTGGGCTTCACCCGCCATTGCGCAAAAGCCCGGCCTGAAAGCGGTTGATATGTTCAGGGCGGTGGCCGAAGGCCGCATCAAGGCGCTGTGGATCATGGCCACCAACCCGGTCGTTTCCATGCCGGATGCCGGCGCCGTCGAGGCGGCGATCAAGGCCTGTCCCTTTGTCGTGGTATCCGATGTCATGGCCGGTACAGACACGGCCCGTCATGCCCATGTGCTGTTGCCGTCACTCGGCTGGGGGGAGAAAAACGGTACGGTTACCAATTCGGAACGGCGGATTTCCCGCCAGCGCGGCTTTCTCGACGCACCCGGCCAAGCAAAGGCCGACTGGTGGCAATTGGCTGAAGTGGGGAGGCGCATGGGTTTCGACGCCGCTTTCACTTACCGGCAACCATCCGAGATTTTTGCCGAACATGCTGCCCTTTCCGGTTTCGAGAATGCCGGAAGCCGCGATTTCGATATCAGCGGGATCGACCGGGATTCATACGATACGATGGCACCCTTTCAATGGCCGAAGGCAGGACCCGGCGAGGCCGCCGTTACCCGTTTTTTCGCGGATGGCCGTTTTTATCATGCCGATGGCAAGGCGCGGTTCATCGCCACCGCTTTGCCGCAGACCGGCAGAACATCGCCGGATTATCCGCTGACGCTGAATACCGGCCGCATTCGCGATCAATGGCACACCATGACCCGCACGGGCAAAAGCGCCCGGCTTACCGCCCATATCGCCGAACCCTTCGCCGAACTTCACCCCCACGATGCGAAGGCATTGGGAATTGAAAGCGCCGATCTGGTGGAGCTGGAAAGCCCGCATGGCAAGGTTCTGCTGCGTGCGCTGGTCAGCGAAAGGCAGGCGCGCGGCTCGGTCTTTGCGCCGATGCACTGGAACGATCAGTTCGCCTCGCGGGCGCGGATCGATATGGTTGTGGCTCCGGTAACGGACCCGCATTCCGGCCAGCCAGCCTCGAAAAACATGGGCGTGAAGGCAACACGGTTCGAGGCCAAGGCCTATGGTTTCGCCATCTCCCGCACGCGGCCCGTTGCGCCGGATTGTGCGTACTGGGCCATTGCCAAGGCAGATGGCGGCTATCGCATGGAGCTTGCTTTCGAAGAAGAACCGCAGGACTGGACGCTCTGGGCGCGGCAGGTCTTCGGCATAGATGCCCGGATCGAGCCGCTGGGTTACAGCGACCGGCAGACCGGCGATTTGCGCCTTGCCTTCTTCGACGGCGAAACGTTGCTGGCGGCGCTGTTCGTCGCCAGAGAGCCGGTGGCCGTTGCCCGCAACTGGGCGATATCGCAACTGAACGAACGCCATGAGGATTTGCGCATGCGTTTTGCGCTGGTCGCCGGTCGTCCGGGAGCCGGCCGGGCCGATCCGGGCGCGACTGTCTGCTCCTGCTTCAATGTCGGGGTGAACCAGATCACAGCTGCGATCCGCGACGGGTGCCACAGCGTCGAAGCCATCGGCGGGGCGCTGAATGCCGGGACCAATTGCGGCTCCTGCCGCGCTGAAATCAGGGGGATCATCGATGGATGCCTTAAAACCGCAGCGGAATGAACCGGCCCGCATGGAGAAGCTCGCCAAGTTGCCAGTCTTCTGGGGGCTCGAGGGCAAGCGCGTGGTGTTAGCGGGTGGATCGGACGGTGCCGCGTGGAAGGCTGAACTGCTGCTGGCCTGCGGGGCGGAACTTCATCTCTATTGCGAGGAAAGCGAGCTTGCGGAAAGCTTTGCGGCGGTCTTCGCAAAAAGCACGATGCTGACATGGCATGACCGTTCGTGGGCTCCGGATATTTTCAAAGGTGCGGAACTGGCGCTGGCGGATTGCGAAACCGATGCGGAAGCCGGAAGATTTTACGATGCCGCGCGTGCGGCCGGCGTTCCAGTCAACGTCATCGACAAGACGGAATTCTGCCAGTTCCAGTTTGGCTCAATCGTCAATCGATCGCCGGTGGTGGTGTCGATCTCTACCGATGGGGCAGCGCCGATTCTAGCGCAGGCCATCCGCCGGCGCATTGAGACATTACTGCCACTTTCGCTGAAGGATTGGGGCTCGCTTGCCCAGACGATCCGTGATCGCGTCAATCTGCGACTCGCCCCCGGTCCGGCGCGACGGTTTTTCTGGGAAAAATTTGTCGACCGGGCGTTTACCGAAAGGCTGGGCGAGAGCAGCGAAGAACGGCTGCTCGCAGATATCGGAATGCCGGCCAGCCGGGCAGGATCGGCGCTTGGCCTTGTGACGCTTGTTGGTGCTGGACCGGGCGATGCAGAACTGTTGACACTAAAAGCGGTGCGCGCCCTACAGGCGGCTGATGTCATCCTGTTCGATGATCTCGTTTCAACGGAAGTACTGGAGCTAGCGCGGCGCGAGGCCAAGCGCATGCTTGTCGGCAAGCGCGGCGGCCGGGAAAGCTGCAGGCAGGAGGATATCAACGAGATGATGATCCGCCTCGCCAAAGCCGGCAAACGGGTGGTTCGGCTGAAATCCGGCGATCCGATGATTTTCGGGCGCGCCGGCGAGGAGATCGCGGCGCTGGAAGCCGAAAACATCCCGGTCGAAGTCGTGCCAGGCATCACCGCCGCAAGCGCCATGGCTTCGCGCCTCGGTGTATCACTGACGCATCGCGACCACGCGCAGTCGGTCCGCTTCGTCACCGGACATTCCCGACAGGGAAAGCTGCCGGACAATATCGACTGGAAAACGCTTTCAGATCCCTCGATAACCACTGTCTTTTATATGGGCGGGCGAACCGCGACCGAGATCCAGTCTTCCTTGCTTGCGCACGGCATGCCTGCCTCAACGCCCGTTGCCGTCATGATTTCTGTTAGCCGTTCAAACGAACAGCGCTGGTGCGGTTCGCTTGCGCAACTGGCTGCGGCAATTACGAGGCTGGGCGTGAACGAACCGGTGCTGATCGGCATCGGCGATGCGTTTGGTGCCGTGTCCTCAATGTTTTCCGGTGCCAGCACGCAGGAGCCGGTATCTGCGCCAATTCAAAAGCCGGCTAACAAGCTTGCCGGGTAATGCGGGTGCGCCGTTTGCGTATGCCCACAAGTCGGTCGCTATCGCCCCCTATAAAACCGTCCCTTGACATTGGTTTTTCGTTCGCTCTTCAATGAAACGAAAAAATTGAAAGAGGAGGGAGGGTGAAATGCTGCTTACACCGCGTCAGGATGAAATCGTCGCACTGGCAAAAGCGAACGGGCGGGTGCTGGTCGATGAATTGGCCGCGCGGTTTTCGGTGACCCCCCAGACAATCCGCAAGGACCTCAACGATCTGTGCGACACGCGCGTGCTGACGCGCATCCATGGCGGGGCGCTTTTCCCGAGCGGCAATGAGAACGTCAAATACGAGGCGAGGCGCGCTATCGCCTCTTCGGAAAAGCAGGCGATCGGGGCCGCTGCCGCTGCCCTCATCCCCAACAACTCTTCCCTCTTCATCAATATCGGCACGACGACCGAGGCGGTGGGTGAAGCGCTGGCGGACCATCACGAGCTGATGGTCATCACCAACAACATTAATGTTGCCAACAGGTTGCGGGTTTTTCCGGGCATTGAAGTGGTGATCGCCGGCGGCGTTGTGCGTGGTTCCGATGGTGGTATCGTCGGCGAGGCGGCGGTGGATTTCATCCGCCAGTTCAAGGTCGATTTCGCCGTTATCGGCGTGTCGGCGATTGATGAGGATGGCGCCCTGCTGGATTTCGACTTTCGCGAGGTCAAGGTCGCGCAGGCGATCATCTCCAACGCCCGCCACGTCATTCTGGTGTCGGATTCGCTGAAATTCGAGCGCACGGCACCGGTGCGCATCGGCCATCTGTCGCAGGTGCACACCTTTATCACGGATCATTGTCCGGTCGATTCGATCCGATCCATCTGTGCCGATCACGATGTCCGGCTGATCGAAACAGAGACGCGTGAGCCCTGATCTGCCGCCACCGGAATTTCGTTTGACATTCGTTTTATCTTCGAATTAGATGGCCATGCTTTCAATATGTCGATGGGGAGAGCGTTGATGAAAGCGCGGGAGGGTCCATGTCTGACGAGGCAATCCACGATATTTTCGTGATCGGCGGCGGCATCAATGGCTGCGGCATTGCGCGTGACGCCGTCGGCAGGGGCTATTCCGTCGCACTTGCGGAAATGAACGATTTTGCCTCCGGCACCTCTTCCGCCGCCACCAAGCTCATCCATGGCGGTTTGCGTTATCTCGAACATTACGAGTTTCGTCTGGTGCGCGAAGCGCTGATGGAGCGTGAGGTGCTGTGGGCCATGGCGCCGCACATCATCTGGCCGATGCGCTTCGTGCTGCCGTTCCAGAAGGGCGGCGTGCGCCCGGCCTGGCTCGTTCGTCTCGGGCTTTTTCTTTACGACCATCTCGGCGGCCGCAAGCTTCTGCCTGCCACCCGCTCACTCGATCTGCGCCGTGATCCGGCCGGAAAACCGCTAAAACCGGTTTTTGCCAAGGCTTTCGAATATTCCGACGGCTGGGTGGACGATGCCCGGCTGGTGGTGCTGAACGCCCGGGATGCGGCCGATCGCGGCGCCCTGATCCTCAACCGCACGCAGGTCGTTTCGGCGCGGCGCGAAGGCGCCTTCTGGCGGGTCGAAACAAAAAGTGCGGCCGGAGAAACCGCTACCTATCGGGCGCGCATGCTGGTGAATGCCGCCGGCCCTTGGGTGGACAAGGTTCTGGCGTCGACATTCGGCAAGAACAATGTCCACAATGTTCGCCTCGTGCAGGGCAGCCACATCATCGTGCGCAGGAAGTTTTCCGATCCGCGTGCCTATTTTTTCCAGAATCCGGACGGCCGCATCATCTTCGCCATCCCCTATGAACAGGACTTTACGCTGATCGGTACGACGGATCGCGACTATACCGCCGACCCCCGTGCTGTTAAGATCAGCGATGAGGAGATCAGCTATCTTTGCAGCGCGGCGAGCGAATATTTCGCTGAGCCGGTGACGCCGGCCGATATCGTCTGGACCTATTCCGGCGTGCGGCCGCTGTTTGACGACGGCGCATCGAAAGCGCAGGAAGCGACCCGCGATTATGTGCTGAAAACCGAAGGGGCTGAAGGCGAAGCGCCGCTCCTCAATATCTTCGGCGGCAAGCTCACCACCTATCGGCGGCTTGCCGAACATGCTCTTGAAAAAATCGGCGAGGCGCTGGATGAAAAGGGCTCGCCATGGACGGCAGGTTCGCATTTGCCAGGCGGGAACTTCGGTGCCGAAGCCTATGCCAAAGAAGTTACGGCACTGCGGTCGCATTATCCTTTCCTCGATGAGCGTCACGCCCAGCGGCTTGTCCGCTGCTACGGGACGGACGCGGCAGCGATGATCGGCAATGCCAGCGAGAAGGCGGCACTGGGTAGGCATTTCGGCGGTACGCTTTATGAGACCGAGGTGCGCTGGCTGATGGCGCGGGAGTGGGCGCTGACGGTGGAGGACATTCTGTGGCGCCGCACCAAGCAGGGGCTCTTTTTAACCCCCGAAGAGGTGCGCGGGCTGGAGGATTATATCGAAGACATTGCAGGTGAACGCTTGAAGGCAATCTGACGATCCGGACGAAAAGCGGAGGAGGCTTTGGATCACCATGCTTGAATTGCGAAACGTCTCGAAGATGGCCGGCGGTGAATATCACATTCACCCGACCGATCTGACGTTGCAGCGCGGAAGCCTGAACGTCCTGCTTGGACCGACACTTTCGGGCAAGACGACGCTCATGCGGCTGATGGCCGGGCTGGACAAGCCAAGCGGCGGTGCGATCTTTTTCAACGGCGAAGATGTGACGGGCTGGCCGGTGCAGAAACGTAACGTCGCCATGGTCTATCAGCAGTTCATCAATTATCCGGCGCTCAGCGTTTACGAAAACATCGCCTCGCCGATGCGTGTCGCCGGCAAGGATCAGGCGACAATCGACAGGGAGGTCAGAAAAGCCGCCGAGCTTTTAAAGCTGACGCCTTATCTTGATCGCACACCGCTCAATCTTTCGGGTGGCCAGCAACAGCGCACGGCGCTTGCCCGCGCCATCGTCAAGAATGCCAATCTGGTGCTGCTCGACGAGCCGCTGGCCAATCTCGATTACAAGCTGCGCGAGGAATTGCGTGAGGAATTGCCGCGCATCTTTGCGGAATCCGGCGCGATCTTCGTTTATGCCACCACCGAACCCTCCGAGGCGCTGCTGCTTGGTGGCAATACGGCGACGCTCAACGAAGGGCGGGTGACGCAATTCAACCGCACGATCGAGGTTTACCGGCAGCCGGTTGATATCGTGACTGCCAAAATCTTCGCCGATCCGCCGCTCAACACCATCGAGGTCATCAAGACCGGTGATGCCTTTACCCGGGTGGACCGGGCCGTCGTCATGGTTCCGCAGCATCTTGCCACCTTGCCGGACGGGCCGTTGACTATCGCCTTCCAGCCGCATCATCTCTTCCCGCATCGCAAAGGGCAGGCGGCGCAATCCATCCGGGCGCGGACACTGATTTCGGAGATTGCCGGGTCGGAAAGCTTCGTCCACGTCGAATTTTCAGGCCAGCGCTGGGTCATGCTGGCGCAGGGCATTCACGACATCGAGCCGGATACGGAGATCGAGCTTTTTCTCGATACGCGGCACCTGATGGCTTTCGATGAAAACGGCCACGCCATCGGCGAAGCGGCTTGAGGGAGATCGATCATGGCACGCATCACGCTCGATCATATTCGCCACGCTTACAATGCCAAGGCGCAGGCGGCAGGCGACTACGCCCTGAAGGAAGTGCATCACGAATGGGAGGATGGCGGCGCCTATGCGCTGCTCGGTCCTTCCGGTTGTGGCAAGACCACCTTGCTCAACATCATTTCCGGGCTGCTGCGCCCCTCTGAGGGCCGCATCGCCTTTGACGGAACTGACGTTACCGATCTTGCGACCGAAGACCGCAACATTGCCCAGGTTTTCCAGTTCCCGGTCGTTTACGACACGATGACGGTTTACGACAATCTGGCCTTTCCGCTGCGCAACCGGCATGTGCCGGAAGCCGAGGTCGACCGCCGCGTGCAGGAAATCCTGGAGATGACCGATCTTTCCGGCATGGCCAAACGCCGCGCGCGGGGACTGACGGCGGACCAGAAGCAGAAGATTTCGCTGGCGCGGGGACTGGTGCGATCCGACGTCAACGCCATTCTTTTCGATGAGCCGCTGACGGTGATCGATCCGCACATGAAATGGGTGCTGCGCTCGCAGCTGAAACGCCTGCACCGCCAGTCCGGTTTCACCATGGTCTATGTCACCCACGATCAGACCGAAGCGCTGACCTTCGCCGACAAGGTGGTGGTCATGTATGACGGGCAGATCGTTCAGATCGGCACGCCTGCGGAACTCTTCGAGCGGCCGGGACACACTTTCGTTGGTTATTTCATTGGCTCTCCGGGCATGAACGTGCTGCCCGCCAGCATCGATGGCGCAACGGCAATGGTTGGTGGCCTTGGCGTGCCGCTTGCCGGTGTGCCGAAGCTTGACGGGAAACAGCGGATCGAGATCGGTATCCGCCCGGAATTTGTACGGCTGGAGCGGGGCGGCATGCCCATCACCGTCGACAAGGTGGAGGACATCGGCCGGCAAAAGATCGTTCGCGCCCGGTTTGCGGGCCAGAAGCTTGCGATCGTCGTGCCGGAAGAGGACGAAATTCCGGCGGAGGGGGGTGTTCGCTTCGATCCGGCCGCCATCGGTGTCTTTGCCGATTCCTGGCGCGTGAAGATGGGAGCCTGACCATGGAAAAGAGCTGGAACAACAGGGCATGGTTCTTGGTGCTGCCGGTGCTGGTGCTGGTTGCCTTTTCCGCCGTCATTCCGCTGATGACCGTCGTGAACTATTCGGTACAGGACACCTTCGGCAACAACCAGTTCTTCTGGGCGGGAACGCAATGGTTCGAGGAAATCCTTAGTTCCGATCGCTTCTGGAATGCTCTGGGGCGCAACCTGGTGTTTTCCGGCATCATATTGGCGATCGAAATTCCGCTCGGCATATTCATCGCACTCAAGATGCCGAAATCCGGCATCGGCGTTCCGGTCTGCCTCGTCACGATGGCGCTGCCGCTGCTGGTGCCTTGGAATGTTGTCGGCACGATCTGGCAGGTGTTCGGCCGCAGCGATATCGGACTGCTCGGTTATTACGCCAATCAGCTTGGGCTCGACTATAACTACGTCAACGATCCGGTCGACGCGTGGATTACGGTCATCATCATGGATGTGTGGCACTGGACAAGCCTTGTCGTGCTGTTGTGCTACGCTAGCCTCGTCTCCATTCCGGACGCCTACTATCAGGCGGCAAGGATCGATGGCGCGTCACGGTTTGCGGTGTTCCGGTACATCCAGCTGCCGAAGATGAAGCGGGTGCTGCTGATCGCCTTCCTGCTGCGCTTCATGGACAGCTTCATGATCTATACCGAGCCTTTCGTGGTTACCGGCGGCGGCCCCGGCAATTCCACAACCTTCCTGTCCATAGATCTCGTGAAGGTCGCGCTCGGCCAGTTTGACCTCGGGCCTGCGGCAGCCATGTCGCTGATCTACTTCCTCATCATCCTGCTGCTGTCCTGGGTGTTCTACACCGTAATGACCAGCCACGACGCGGAGACTTGAGACATGAGCGCCTCTGATGTCACCACAAGCGTGGAACGCAACGGCATCGGCAATCCGTCGGCGAGAGCGTCAGCGGCGGCCCTAGCCAGCCTTGCCGCGAATTCGCGCTCGCGCCGCCGCCATGGGCCATCGCGCTTTTCCTGGCTGGTGCCGACGATCTACATTATCCTTCTACTCGTTCCGATCTACTGGCTCATCAATATGAGCTTCAAGACGAATTCGGAAATCGTCTCATCCATGACGCTTTATCCGCACCAGCCAACATTGCAGAACTACAGGACGATCTTCACGGATTCATCCTGGTATTCGGGTTACATCAATTCGATTACCTACGTCGTGATGAACATGGTGATTTCGGTCGCGGCAGCGCTTCCAGCGGCTTACGCCTTCTCCCGTTATCGCTTTCTGGGCGACAAGCACCTGTTCTTCTGGCTGCTGACCAACCGTATGGCGCCGCCCGCCGTCTTCGCGCTTCCCTTCTTCCAGCTCTATTCGGCCTTCGGCCTGATCGACACGCATATTGCCGTGGCACTGGCGCATTGCCTGTTCAACGTGCCGCTGGCGGTGTGGATCCTCGAAGGCTTCATGTCGGGCGTGCCGAAGGAGATCGACGAGACGGCCTATATCGACGGCTACTCCTTCCCGAAATTCTTCGTGAAGATCTTCATGCCGCTCATCGCCTCCGGCATCGGTGTCGCCTGTTTCTTCAGCTTCATGTTCTCATGGGTCGAGCTTCTGATCGCCCGCACGTTGACGACGACCGACGCCAAGCCGATCGCCGCGACCATGACGCGAACCGTTTCCGCCGCCGGCATGGACTGGGGGCTGCTTGCCGCCGCCGGGGTGCTGACGCTCATTCCGGGCGCGCTGGTGATCTGGTTCGTGCGCAATTACATCGCCAAGGGCTTTGCGCTGGGGAGGGTTTGACCATGACGAAGATGCCCGATTTTACCTGGATGGCCTGGACCTGGCAGACGGCGGCGTTTTTCGGCGCCATTGCCGTGCTGCTCGTCGGCATGTGGTTCTGGGAATATTTCTCACCCGGCGGCAACCCCCGCTTCGGCCTGCTGCGTTTCGAGACCACGCGCGGCGATCGGCTGTTCATTTCGCTGCTCGGCAGCGCCTTCATTCATCTCGCATGGCTCGGGCTGGTCGGCCCGAACCTGTGGTGGGCTCTCGCTCTATCCTTGGTCTACGCCGTCGGCGTTTTCCGTTTTGTCTAGAGCAGGAAAACGGTGCGGCGGAGGAAACCGCACCCGCAGACTTCATGCAATCGCAAACCCTTGGGAGGACTGACATGCGACGGCATCTGATGACGACGACGGCGGCCATGCTGCTGGCAATGACGGGTTCCGCTTTCGCCGGAATGGAGGAAGCAAAGCAGTTTCTGGACAAGGAAATCGGCGATATGTCGTCGCTTTCGCGTGCAGATCAGGAAAAGGAACTGCAATGGTTTATCGATGCCGCGAAACCTTTCGCCGGCATGGACATCAAGGTGGTTTCCGAATCCCTGACCACGCATGAATATGAATCGAAGGTTCTGGCACCGGCCTTTACCGCCATTACCGGCATCAAGGTCACGCATGACATCATCCAGGAAGGTGACGTCGTCGAAAAAATCCAGACCCAGATGCAGACCGGCCAGAACCTTTACGACGGCTGGGTGAATGACAGCGACCTTATCGGAACGCATTGGCGTTATCAGCAGGTGCGCAACCTGACCGACTTCATGGCCAATGAGGGCAAGGACGTCACCAATCCCGGCCTCGACCTCAAGGATTTCATCGGCAGCGCCTTTACGACGGCGCCGGACAAGAAGCTCTACCAGCTTCCCGACCAGCAGTTCGCGAACCTTTACTGGTTCCGTTACGACTGGTTCAACGACGACAAGAACAAGGCCGATTTCAAGGCCAAGTATGGTTATGACCTCGGTGTTCCCGTCAACTGGTCGGCCTATGAGGATATCGCCGAATTCTTCACCGGCCGCGATGTTGGCGGCAAGAAGGTCTTCGGCCATATGGACTACGGCAAGAAGGACCCGTCACTCGGCTGGCGCTTCACCGATGCCTGGCTTTCCATGGCCGGCAACGGCGACAAGGGCCTGCCGAACGGTCTGCCGGTCGATGAGTGGGGCATCAAGGTCAACGACAAGTCGCAGCCGGTCGGCTCCTGCGTGGCGCGCGGTGGTGATACCAACGGCCCGGCGTCGGTCTATTCCATCGAGAAATATCTCGAATGGCTGAAGAAATATGCGCCGCCGGAAGCGCAGGGCATGACCTTCTCCGAATCCGGTCCGGTGCCGGCGCAGGGCAACATCGCCCAGCAGATCTTCTGGTACACGGCCTTTACCGCCGACATGGCCAAGCCCGGCCTGCCTGTCGTGAACGAGGACGGTTCGCCTAAATGGCGCGTCGCGCCTTCGCCGCATGGCGTCTACTGGAAGGACGGCATGAAGCTCGGTTATCAGGACGTGGGCTCCTGGACGCTGATGAAATCCACCCCCGACGACCGTGCCAAGGCCGCTTGGCTTTATGCGCAGTTCGTGACTTCGAAAACCGTTGACGTGAAGAAGAGCCATGTGGGTCTTACCTTCATCCGTGACTCTACCATTCATCACCAGAGCTTCACGGATCGGGCTTCCAAGCTGGGTGGTCTCATTGAGTTCTATCGCTCGCCGGCCCGCGTGCAATGGTCGCCGACCGGCACCAACGTTCCTGATTATCCGAAGCTGGCACAGCTCTGGTGGCAGGCAATCGGCGATGCGTCGTCGGGTGCGAAAACCGCTCAGGCTGCGATGGACTCGCTCTGCGCCGAGCAGGAAAAGGTCATGGCCCGTATCGAGCGCGCCGGTGTGCAGGGCGATATCGGCCCGAAACTGGCGGAAGAACATGATATCGACTACTGGAACAAGGACGCCGTTTCGAAGGGCAATCTGGCGCCGCAGCTGAAGATCGCCAACGAAAAGGAAAAGCCGGTCACCGTCAATTACGACGAACTGGTCAAAAGCTGGCAGAAGTAATGTCTGCGTGAAATCTTAAGCCGGGGCGGCTCTGCCGCCCCGTCATTGCGTTTGAAAGGGAGTGACATAATGGGCGGTTATATTCTGGCGATCGATCAGGGGACGACATCGACAAGGTCGATGGTCTTTGATCGCGACATGCGGGTCATCGGTGTCGGACAGCGAGAATTTCCGCAGCATTTCCCGGCCTCCGGCTGGGTCGAACATGATGCCGAGGATATCTGGAAAAGCGTGCTCGAAACGATCCGGCTAGCGCTTGCCGATGCCGGTATCGCCGCTTCCGATATCGAGGCGATCGGCATCACCAACCAGCGCGAAACGACCGTGCTTTGGGATCGCAACACGGGCGAGGCGGTACACCGGGCGGTCGTCTGGCAGGATCGCCGTGCCGCTCCGATTTGCGAGGATCTGAAACGAAGGGGGCTGGAGCCGCTCTTTTCGAAAAAGACCGGTCTGCTGCTCGACCCCTACTTTTCCGGCACCAAGCTGAAATGGCTTCTGGATAGCGTCAGCGGCCTTCGCGAGAAAGCCGTGAAGGGCGAAATCTGCTTCGGCACAGTCGACAGTTTCCTGATCTATCGCCTCACCGGCGGTCGCCGCCATGTGACCGACGCAACCAATGCTTCGCGGACCCTGATCTACAATATCGAAGACAATGCCTGGGATGACGAGTTGCTGTCGATCCTCGATATTCCTCGCGCCATGCTGCCGGAGGTGCTGGATTGCGCCGCCGATTTCGGTGTAACCGACAAGTCGCTTCTGGGCGCGGAAATCCCGATACTCGGTGTGGCGGGCGACCAGCAGGCGGCCGTGATCGGTAATGCCTGCTTCGAACCGGGCATGATGAAATCGACCTACGGCACCGGCTGCTTTGCGCTTCTTAACACCGGCACCGACCGGGTGACTTCCACGAACCGGCTGCTCACGACGATTGCCTACCGTCTCGACGGTGTGACGACCTATGCGCTTGAAGGCTCGATCTTCATTGCGGGTGCGGCGGTGCAATGGCTGCGTGACGAGCTGGGCTTCATTTCGGTTGCCTCCGAAGTCAGCGCGCTTGCCGAAAAAGCCGATCCCAAGCAGCGGGTCTATCTGGTGCCGGCTTTCACCGGCCTCGGCGCTCCCTATTGGGATGCGGAGGCGCGGGGCGCAATTTTCGGCCTGACGCGCGGCACCGGACCTGCGGAATTTGCCCGCGCGGCGCTGGAAAGCGTTGCCTATCAGACTTTTGATCTGCTGGACGCCATGCGCAAGGACTGGGCGGGCGACAATGGCAAGACGGTGCTGAGGGTCGATGGCGGTATGGTCGCCTCCGACTGGACCATGCAGCGGCTGGCCGACGTTCTCGCCGCACCAGTGGATCGTCCGGTATTTCTGGAAACCACCATTCTGGGTGCGGCATGGCTCGCTGCCTCACGCGCCGGCATCTGGCCGGACCGTGAAGCCTTCGCCGCCCATTGGAAACGCGACCGCCGTTTCAATCCCGATATGGACGAGACAGAACGGAAAAATGCCATCGCCGGCTGGCGGGATAGCGTCGGCCGCTGCCTGTCGCGGCGGGAAGACTGACAGAATTTAAACGAAACTGCCCGGTGCGATGCTCTTGCTGGAAACGAGATCGGAAAGAGCGCGCACCAGTTTCGTGTCTGTGCCCTTGCTGGGCTGAAGCACAAATTCCACGTCTTCGAGCATCGGCAGCACGTCCGCCGCAATCTCCTTGAGACCGGCGGGCGCCATGCTGCGCGGCTGCACCAGAATGCCCATGCCCGCCCTTGCGGCGGCGGTCAACCCACTGAGACTGCCGCAGGTGCAGACGATGCGCCACGCAAGACCGGCCCGGTCCAGCGCCTCCTGCGCCGCCTTTCTCGTAATGCTCGGCGGCGGAAAGGCGATCAGCGGCAGGGCGTCGGGCTGGTTCAGCATCCGCTCCGGGTCGCGGGCCAGCCAGACCAGCGGTTCGCGGTAAAGGAAGTGGCCGAGCTTGTCGCCAAGGCGACGCTTGGCGAGCACGACATCCAATTCGCCATTATCCTGCATCTGGTAAAGCACGCCGCTCAGCGAAACCGTCAGTTCCAGATCCACCAGAGGATAAAGGCGGATGAATTCTTCCAGAATGGCCGTCAGCCGGCTGGCGACGAAATCCTCCGATACGCCGAGCCTTAAGCGCCCGCGCAGGCGGTTTTCGCTGAACAGCGATGAGACCTTGCTGTCGATCTCCAGCATATTGCGGGCGTAACCGAGGAGCGCCTCGCCTTCGCCCGTCAGCTTTACCTGATGGGTGCTGCGCGCAATCAGCCGGCGGCCAAGTGCCGCCTCCAGCCGCTGGATATGCTGGCTGACGGTGGACTGGCCGATACTCAGCCGCTCTGCAGCCAGCGTGAAACTGCCGGTTTGCTGAAGCATGACGAAGCTGGCAAGATGTTGAAGGTTCAGCATTTATCTCAAATCGCGATAACTGTTAATCTTTGCATCCGAATTCATGATGAGCGATAGTAGCGCGCGTTTCAAGCAAAACCGATATGCCGGAAAGACTTCCCATGACCCGCTTCCTGCCCGACCGCTTCACCATGATGCTGGTTGCCACCGTGATTTTGGCCTCGTTTCTGCCGATCAGCGGAGAGCCTGCGGACTATTTCGGGCTTGCGACGAAGCTGGCGATCGCATTGCTGTTCTTTCTGCACGGTGCCCGGCTTTCGCGGGATGTGGTGATTGCCGGTATCCTGCACTGGCGCCTGCATCTGGCGATCCTTCTCGTCACCTTCGGCCTTTTCCCGGTGCTCGGCGTGGCGATCGGTTTCATTCCCGAAAATATTCTGCCTGCGCCGCTCTATATGGGTGTGCTGTTTCTCTGCGTTCTGCCATCCACCGTGCAATCTTCCATCGCTTTCACCTCCATGGCTGGAGGAAACGTGCCGGCTGCGATCTGTTCGGCTTCCGCATCGAATATTTTCGGCATGTTCCTGACCCCGCTGCTGGTCGGCCTGCTGTTTACGGTGGGCGGCCATGGCGGCGGATTCTCGCTGGATGCTTTCCTGCAGATCTTCCTGCAACTTCTGTTGCCGTTCATTGCCGGTCAGGTGCTGCAGCCATGGATCGGTGACTGGATCAGGGCGCGCAAGAAGTTGCTGTCCCCTGTCGATCGCGGTTCCATCCTGATGGTCGTCTATCTTGCCTTCTCGGACGCCGTGATCGAAGGCATCTGGCAGACGTTTTCCCTGCGTGATATCGGCGTGGTCATCGTCATCAATATCGTGCTTCTGGCGCTTGTTCTCTGTGTCACGATGTTCGGCAGCCGGGCGCTCGGTTTCGACAAGGCGGATGAAATCACCATCACCTTCTGCGGATCAAAGAAGAGCCTTGCCAGCGGCGTGCCCATGGCGGGCGCCATCTTTGCGGGCCAGAGCATCGGCGCAATCGTCCTGCCGATCATGCTTTTCCACCAGATCCAGCTGATGGTCTGCGCGGTGCTGGCCCAGCGTTACGCTCGCAAGGCCCATGAAAAAGCGGCCATATCGGAGGCGGCGGCTACAGAAGGCGTGGTCGTCTCCACTCGCTGAAGGGCAAATCTTCACCAAATAAAAACGGCCCCATGACGGGGCCGTTCGTTTGATATCCGGATCGGCTTAGTTGACCTGGGCCGGCGTGATCTGTGCTTCGATCGTCTTTGGCGCATCGGCGCTGTCGGACGAGATCGCGATACGGCGCGGTTTCATGGCTTCCGGGATGTTGCGGACGAGATCAATGTGAAGCAGGCCATTCTTCAGGGAAGCGGTCTGGACTTCGACGTGATCGGCCAGCTGGAAGCGGCGCTCGAAAGCGCGTGTGGCAATGCCGCGATACAGGAACTCGCCCTCGGACGACTTCTCATCTGCGGCCTTCTCGGCCTTCACCGTCAGCGTATTGGCACGGGATTCGATGCTGAGTTCGGTTTCATCGAAGCCGGCAACGGCCATGGTGATGCGATAGGCGTTTTCACCTGTCCGCTCGATATTATACGGCGGATAGGACTGGGCCTGTTCGGGCTGGCCGAGGCCGTCGAGCATCGAGAAGAGACGGTCGAAACCGACGGTGGAGCGATAGAGGGGGGAAAAATCGACGTGACGCATGGTGTCCTCCTTATGAAGCGACTGTTTGCGGTTGAGCCCGGCGTCCCGTTCTGGCGACGGCCGGACATATGGCGCGGTCCCGTTCTGGCGACCGCATGAATGAGATGGGAATGGCTTGCCGCCGCGTCAAGGGGGTGCATCAAGGGCGAAAAGGCGAATGGCAAGATGAACCATGGCTGAACGTCGGGTTCCGGCATCGTTCAGTTTGGGAGCCATAAAACTTCGGTCATCGGAGACATTCTCCGTGGACAGAAGCAATAACGTCCCTTCTTCTTCTGTCTTACTGGCCGGAACCGCGACTGCTTTAACCGACGGTTCCGGCAATTTTTTCTTTGACCTTCGCTCGCGGTGGACCTATCCCGAAAAGGCATGACAGCCGGAAAAGACCGATGATCGAAGCCACATTGCGCGAGAGCGAAGACAACCCGGTTCCCGGCAACCATACCGTCGGTTATTTTACCGGCCATGGCGGCAAACAGCTTCGATATGCGATCTTCCGCGCCAGCCGGCACATTGCGCGCGGAACCGTCGTTCTGCTGCATGGCCGGAACGAATGCATCGAGAAATATTTCGAAACGATCGGCGATCTGACCGCCATGGGTTTCTGGGTCGCGACCTTCGACACACGCGGGCAGGGCGGCTCCGAAAGGCTGTTGAAGAAGCCGGGTGCGGGGCATGTGCGGCGGTTTTCCGACTATCAGCGGGACATAAGCCTTTTCCTCGAGCACGTGGTGCTGCCGGATACGCGGTTGCCGTTTTTCATGATCGCGCACTCCACCGGTGCGCTCGCAGCGCTTGCCTCTGCGCCGAATCTCTCTAACCGTATCGACCGGCTGGCCCTCTGTTCACCCTTTATCGAGCTGGACAGCCAGCAATCCATTCCTTCGCCCGTTATCCGCCTGGTCGCAACGTTCTTAAGCCTTTTGGGTCTTGGAAAGATTCAGCTGGGCAGGGATCAGCGTGAACGGGATTTCGACGGCAACCCGCTGACCTCTGACGCCAGACGTTTTGCGAGAAACCTTGCACTGCACCGTCAATTTCCGGAACTGTTCATCGGCGCGCCGACGGCGCGATGGGTCTATGAGGCGCTGAAGGCCATGGGGCGGGTGACCCGTCAGGAGCATCTGACGAACATAGCCATTCCAACTCTTATTCTCGCGCCGATGCTGGATACGATCACGCCTTATAAGGCGCAGGAAGAGCTATCGCGCAATTTCCGCGCGGCGCAGCTTCTTCCCATAACCGGTGCGCGCCACGAATTGCTGCATGAGCGCGACGTTTTCCGCAAACAGGCGCTGGCCGCCATCGACGCTTTTTTCGCGCCGGAATGATGTGGCTATAGCTTCGAGAGAATGGCGAGTGCCTGTTCGTGCACGGCTTTCGAGCCAGCGGCCAGAATGCGCCCGCCATTTTCCGGACGCCCGCCATCCCAGGTGGTCATGATGCCGCCAGCCTGCTCAACCACGGGAATGAGCGCACCGACATCATAGGGCTTCAGGCCGGATTCGATCACCAGATCGACATGACCGGCGGCGAGCAGGCAATAGGCGTAACAATCCACGCCGTAACGGAAGAGGCGGACCTGTTCCTCCACCTTTTCATAAAAAGGCTTTTCTTCTGCAGTGAAGATATGGGGGGTCGTGGTGAACAGCACCGCATCCGAGAGCGAAGCACAGTCACGCGTGCGGATCTTGCGTTCGCCGTCAGGCCCGAAATACCAGGTCGCTTCGCCATCGGCAAAATAACGCTCGCGGGTGAAGGGCTGCTCCATGATGCCCATTGTGGCGCGGCCGGCCGACTGGAACCCGATCAGGGTACCCCAGACGGGCACGCCGGAAATGAACGCGCGCGTGCCGTCAATCGGATCGATAACCCAGATATGCTCGCGGTCGAGGCCGACATTGCCGTGTTCTTCGCCCAGAATGCCGTGCTGCGGGAAACGCGCCTCGATAAGGGCACGAATGGCGCTTTCGGCCGCCTGGTCACCTTCCGTCACGGGATCATAACCACCATCTTGCTTGTTGGTGACGGCAATGCCCATACGGAAGCGGGGAAGCGTTTCAGCGCTGGCTGCATCGGCAAGTTTGAAGAAGAAATCCCGGTCGGGAAGCATGCGAAACCTCATTACCTGAACGATTGAGCCTGAACTGTGTGGCAAGATGCATAGACCGGAATCACATCCGCCGTCCACTCGTACGGATGCCGGAACGGCGGTTTCCATATTTTCGGCATAAGCCTAAAAAATATGCATAAAATAAAATGATTGACAATTGTGCATCTAGTGGGTAGCGTCAGGCCACAGTCTTTGACTGTAAATACCCTCCTTGGGTGTTTCCTCCCTAGACTTGACCGCGCCAAGGCGCGGTTTTTTTTGCCCGGCACGCGGCCAGGATGTCTTGAACAGAGATCTGAAATATCGGGGAATTCGGCGTTATTCGGCGGCGAGCGAGGTCTCGATCGCGTAATCGGAAACGAAGGCGCCGAGCTGGCGCATGAAGATTTCAAGCGATGCCTGGATGGCCGGGAAATCGGCTTTCTTCGAAAGCGTCTTTTCATCAACGTAAAGCGCCCGGTTGACCTCGATCTGCAGCGCGTGGAGAGAGCGGATCGGCCGCCCGTAATGTTCGGTGATGAAACCGCCGGCATAGGGCTTGTTGCAGACCGCGATGAAACCCAGTTCCTCGAGAAAATGCAGGGCAGCGCGGGAAACTTCCTGGGAAGCGCTGGTGCCGTACCGGTCGCCAATAATCACGTCCGGCCGCAGGTTCGAGCCGGCGACCCGGATATTGCCCGGCATCGAATGACAATCGATCAGGACCGCCATGCCGAAATTGGCGTGGGTGCGGGAGAGGAGCCTGCGCAGGCAGGCATGGTAGGGTTTGTAAATCGTCTCGATGCGCGACAGCGCTTCATCGACCGGCAAACGGTGGGCATAGATGTCCATGTTCTCGGCGACGATGCGCGGTACCGTTCCGAGGCCTCCGGCCACCCGCATGGAGCCGATATTGGCATAGGGCGGCAGGGTGCCTTCGAACATGCGCGGATCAAGCTCGTAGGGCTCGCGATTGACGTCGAGATAGGCGCGCGGAAAATTCGCTTTCAACAGCGGCGCGCCGATATCGGGCGCTGCGGCAAACAGCTCGTCGACGAAGTGGTCTTCCGAGCGCCGGATCTCGTGCGAATCGAGCCGCGCCGATTCCAGGAAGGAGATCGGGTAACAGCGACCGCTATGGGGTGAATTATAGACAAATGGCAGGGTTTGAACGGCAGGTTCCGTTACTTCAAACAGCTCATACTCACCCGTTACCCAGTCCATTCAGACCCATTTACCATGTCGCAAACAATCAGGATGATCATGTTGCCAGTTACAGTGCGGCAAGTCCATACTATCGCCCATATAGCGCTATACCGATTCTCGTCTTCACATGATATTTACCGTGAAAATCCTATAATCGGGCTAGGGTATCTCAAACATTGAGCAGTTACGGTCACTTATGATGAATCAGAAAATTCTTCTCGCTGAAGACGACAACGACATGCGCCGCTTTCTCGTCAAGGCGCTGGAAAAAGCCGGTTACAAGGTTTCTTCCTTCGACAACGGCGCCAGCGCCTACGACCGGCTTCGCGAAGAGCCTTTTTCGCTGTTGCTGACCGATATCGTCATGCCCGAAATGGACGGTATCGAACTGGCCCGTCGTGCGACCGAACTCGATCCCGACCTGAAAGTGATGTTCATCACCGGCTTTGCGGCCGTTGCGCTGAACGCCGATTCGAAGGCACCGAAGGACGCCAAGGTGCTTTCCAAGCCTTTCCATCTGCGCGATCTGGTGGACGAGGTGAACAAACTCCTTGTGGCGTAAGGGGTCTCAAAAAACCTTCATAAAACCGAAAAAAAGCAGTTGACGCATGAACCGGTTTTGTGGTCTATCCGCCGCCACGGAGGGCGTGTAGCTCAGCGGGAGAGCACTACGTTGACATCGTAGGGGTCACAGGTTCAATCCCTGTCACGCCCACCATCCGAATTTTTGAAAAGGGTTTCTGAGCAATCAGAGACCCTTTTCTCGTTTCCGGCCGGCTTTTGGCCAAGGTTCCTCTCTTTCCCTTTCGAACCTTCAGGTAGGCTCATTCGACGCGCGGAAATCTGCGAGCGACAGCTTATCCTGCCGGCGCGTCCTACAATTTCTCATGCGGACCGCAATAAATTTCACCATAAAAAATAAAATTCAACCGCATTGACGTGCGCTCGGTTTCCGGATATCTCAAGTCACATGCAATAAATTACATCTAATAAAATTTATTGCGGACTAAGTCATTGTCCTTGGGAGGGGAATATGTTGGCTTTTCTGAAATCGACCGTTGCCGCGGGTGTTTTTGCCGTGGCCATTTCCACTGTTGCCGGTTCTCCGGCCGCTGCCGCGGGCAAATTCGCCTGCGAACCGGGCGAGACCTATGTGATGAATGTCATGGTTTCCAGCCACCCCTATTGGGTGCCGGTCTTCGAGGGTTTCAAGCAGGCCGCCAAGTCGCTCGGCTGTGAAGCGGTTTTCACCGGCACGCCGGAATATGACATCACCAAGCAGATCGCGTCCTTCGAGCAGGAGCTGGTGAAGAAGCCGAAGGGCATATTGCTGCATCCGATGCAGGCCGATCCGTTCATCGAGCCCATCAACAAGGCGATCGGCTCAGGTGTTTCGGTGACGACTTTTGCGGCGGATTCGCCGAAGTCGAAACGCACCGCCTATATTACTTCGGACAATGTTGCCGAGGCGAAATTCGCGGCCGACGAGATCGTCAAGAAGCTCGGCGCAAAAGGTGAATATGCTGTCCTTGAAAATCCGGGACAGAGCAATCACGATCTGCGCGTCACCGCGCTCATCGACTATATGGGACGCACCTATCCGGAGATGAAGCTGGTCGGCCGTCAGGCGACCAATCAGGATTCGAACCTCGCCTATCAGGCGGTCGGCGCCATGTTGCAGGCCAACCCCAATCTGGGCGCCCTGTGGATACCCGAGGCCGGCTCTGCCGAAGGCGCGACGGCTGCGGTTCTCGAGGCAAAGAAGAAGGTCCTGATTTTGCATGCCGATATCACCCCGGCGACGCTGGAGCATATCAAGCAGGGCAATATCTACATGTCCGTCAATCCCAATCAGGGCGTTCAGGGTTTCATGGGTTTCATGAACACCTTCCTGGGTGCCCATTCGGACCTGATCGACCCGTTCAACGACTACAAGGTGTCCGGTTTCAACCCGATGCAGGTTCCTTCGATGGACAATGGTTTCGCCGTGATCACCAAGGCGAACGCCGCTTCCTTTGATCTCAACGACTATATGAAGGGGCGCTAAGGCGCCGCCCTGAAACCGGCGAGGTTTGCGCCTCGCCGGCAAAAGGGAAGCCATGTTCGGGAGGGGCGTTATGGGCGAGGTCATCCTCAGCATGACGAATATTCACAAGGCGTTCGGCCCCGTGCGGGCGTTGCGCAGTGCTGCACTTGAGTTGCGGCGTGGCGAAATCCACGCGCTGGCCGGTGAAAACGGCGCCGGCAAGTCGACGCTGATGCATATTATCGATGGCATTCTGCAGCCCGATGGCGGTGAAATCCTGCTGGATGGCAAACCGGTCAAGATATCTTCGCCCAATGCGGCGAACCGGCTCGGTATCGGCTTCGTCCATCAGGAGATCGCGCTCTGCCCGGAGATTTCGGTCGCCGAAAACATGTTCATGTCGGAGACAGGCCAGAGCCGCTCCTGGTTCATGAATTATCGCGACCTCGGCAAACGGGCGGCAACCATCCTCAGGGAAATCGGCGATATCGATCCCGCCAGCCGTGCCGGAGATCTGTCGATTTCCCAGCAGCAGATCGTCGAGATCGCCAAGGCGCTGACGCTTGACTGCCGTATCCTGATCCTGGACGAGCCGACGGCGGCCCTGACCGAGACCGAGGCACAGACCCTTTTCAGGATCATGCACCGGCTGGCGGAGCGCGGGATTGCGATCATCTATATCTCGCACCGGATGGCGGAGATTTTCGAACATTGCGACCGCATCACGGTCATGCGCGACGGTTGCCACATCAGGACGGAGAATATCTCGGAGATTTCCCCGGAGGAAGTCGTCAACAGCATGGTGGGGCGCGTTCTCGACAAGCTCTACCCACCGAAACTATCGGAAAACGAAAAATCGGACGAGGTCATTCTTTCGGTTCGGGGGCTGAACGAAGGAAAGCGCGTTTTTGATGTCGATTTCGATCTGCGCCGCGGCGAAATCCTCGGACTTGCCGGCCTGATCGGCGCTGGCCGAAGCGAGATCGCGCGGGCGGTCTGCCGGCTGGAGGGGAAACCCAGAGGCGAGGTCGCGCTGCGCGGCCGGCCGCTGCGGCTGAAAGATTATCGCGACAGCATTCGCGAGGGGCTGGTCTATCTGTCGGAGGACCGCAAGGGCGACGGACTGTTCCTCAACATGTCCATCGCTGCGAATGTTTCCGCGCTTGATGTCGGAAGGATATCGAACGGCATGGGCTTCATCGAACGGCGCAAGGAAATGAAGCGCGCCGACGAGCTCGGACGCAGGTTGAAATTGCGCGCGAACAGTGTCGGTGACGCCGTCTCTACCCTGAGCGGCGGCAACCAGCAGAAGGTGGCGCTGGCGAAGATGCTGTCGGTGGAACCGCAGGTCGTCTTTCTCGATGAGCCGACCCGTGGGGTGGATGTGGGTGCGAAAGCCGAAATCCACCGCCAGATCCGGGAGTTGGCGCGCGAAGGTGTCGGTGTGGTCGTCATATCCTCGGAGCTGCCGGAACTCATCGGTGTCAGCGACCGAGTGCTGGTCGTGCGCGAGGGGCGCATCACTGGCGAGGTCGCGGGTGAGGACATGACGGAAGAAAAGATCATGCAGCTTGCATCGATCAATATTGCAGAGAGCCCGGCAGGGGCCTGAGGGAGCGGGAAAATGGCAACATCGGAAACACCTTCGGGCATTGCAGAAGTGGCGGTTCGCCGTACCGGCTGGTGGGAACCGGCGCTCAAAGCGCGGGAAACCGGGCTCATCGTCATCATCCTCGCGCTTTTCGCGGTGATGTCCTTCATATCCCCGTATTTCCTGACCGTGGACAATCTGCGGGCCATGGCGATGGTTTTCGCCATCGAAAGCATCGTCGTGGTGGGCATGACGATCCTGTTGATCTCCGGCGGTATCGATCTTTCCGTCGGTTCCGTCACGGCGCTTGCGATGGTGGCGGCGGGCTGGCTGTTCCTCAACGGCGTTGACCCCTGGGTCGCGGCGGGGCTCGCGATCTGCCTGACGACATTGGTCGGCATGGCCATGGGATTTCTGACGACGGTCATCGGCCTGCATCATTTCATCGTGTCGCTCGGCGTCATGGTGATTGCGCGCGGCGTTTGCCTGCTGGCAACGGGCGGCCGGCCGCTCGGTCTCTACACGCTGCCGCCGGAATTCAAGTTCATCGGTCAGGGCGCACTAGGCGGCGTTCCGCTGGTGCTGATCATCTTCGCGGTGGTTGTCGTTTCCTCCGATCTGCTGCTGCGGCGCACGACCGCATTCCGCAAGGTTTTCTATACCGGCAGCAATCCGAAGGCCGCGGCCTATTCCGGCATCCGCGTCGGCCGGGTGATGTTTGCCACCACCACGCTTTGTTCGATGCTGTGCGGTGTCGCAGGCGTCATCTATATGGCGCGTTTCGGATCAGCCCAGCCGAGCTTCGGCGTCGGCATGGAGCTTAACGTGATTGCGGCGGCGGTCATCGGCGGCGCCAGCCTTTCGGGCGGCTCGGGCACCATTCTTGGCGCAATCCTCGGGGCGATCCTTCTGTCGGTCGTCTCCAGTTCGCTTGCCTTGCTCAATGTGTCTGTCTACTGGCAGGACATCATCAGGGGAAGCATATTGCTGACGGCGGTTCTGTTCGACCACTATCTGGTCAGGCGTCGCCGCTGAGCGCCCATTGGGCGGCCATGGGTAACTGGAGAGAGACGATCATGCTGGACACCAAGGACGACTTCGATCAACAGCGGCAGATGTACTCCGTCCTGGTGCTGCATTTCATCGAGGGTGTGAAGCAGTCGGAGATCGCCGAGCGGCTCAATCTTTCCCATACCAAGGTGAACCGGATGATTGCGGCGGGCCGCAAGGCGGGCATGGTGAAGATCACCATCGCCAGTCCCTATCAGAGACTGGTGGATCTCGAAAATGAGATCACCCGCCGTTTCGGCCTAAGGCAGTCGGTGGTGACGCCAACGGTCTCCGATAATCCCGAGACAGCGCTGCAGATGGTCGGGCGGGTTGCCGCCAACCATTTGCTGGAAACCATCCGCGACGGCGACGTGATTGCGATTACCGGCGGCAAGGCGGTAAGTGCAGTTGTCGACAATCTGGAGGCGGAGCGCCGCTTCGATGTGCGGGTGGTGCCGCTGACCGGCGGTGTGCAGGGCAAGCACTATACGGATGTCAATCATCTGGCCACGCAACTGGCGGAAAAGCTCGGCGGCAGCGCCTCGCTCATTCATGCGCCGCTGTTTGCCGAGGATGAGGAACAGCGTGATCTCCTGATGAATGTCGCATCGATCCGCGAGGTTTTCGACTTGGCGCGGCAGGCGCAGGTGGCGCTGGTTGGCATCGGTTCGGTGGAGGCGCCCGGCTCCGGTTACTACGATCTGCTGCCGGATGTGGCCCGTGGCGGGCAGGCGCTGGTGGATGCCGGCATTGCCGGGGAATTCCTTGCCCATCTCACCATGGCGGACGGGCAGCTGGCGCGGATCGATCTCAACTCGCGCGTGGTGGCGCTGCATCCCGGGCAGCTCGCCCGGTGCCCGAACATCATCGGCGTGGCGGCAGGTGCCATCAAGGCTGGACCGGTGGCGGCCACGCTTGCCGGCCGCTATCTGACCTCGCTCGTCGTGGACGAGGCGATCGCCGGCTATTTACTGGATCAGGAAGAAGGGGAAACCTCGTGACGGACAATTCAATATTGACCCGGACGATTGGCGGCAGCGGTATCAGCGCATCAGCCGTGGGACTGGGTACATGGGCCATCGGCGGCTGGATGTGGGGCGGCACCGACGAGCGGCAGTCCATCGCCGCCATCCAGGCCTCCATCGACGCCGGCATTTCCCTGATCGATACCGCACCGGCCTATGGCATGGGGCTTGCGGAAACCATTGTCGGCAAGGCGATTGCCGGCAGGCGCGACAAGGTGGTGCTGGTCACCAAATGCGGCCTCGTCTGGCATGTGAACGAGGGCGCCTATTTCTTCCATCAGGACGGCAAGCCCGTTCACCGTTATCTCGGTGCCGCTTCGATCCGGTACGAGGTCGAAGAGAGCCTGAAGCGGCTCGGAACTGACTATATCGACCATTACGTCACCCACTGGCAGGATGCGACAACGCCGATTGCCGAGACGGTGGAAACGCTTGTGCGCCTGAAGGACGAAGGCAAGATCCGCTCGATTGGCGCCAGCAACGTCTCGCCCGAGGATCTTGCGGCCTATATCGCCACCGGCGCGCTGGATGCCATTCAGGAAGAATATTCCATGGTGCGGCGAGACATCGAGACGACGCTGCTGCCGCTTTGCCGAAAGAATGCGGTCTCGGTCCTCAGCTATTCGTCGCTGGCGCTGGGGCTTCTGTCCGGCAAGGTCGGGCCTGAGCGGGTTTTTGCGCAAGACGATCAGCGCAACGGCAACCCGCGCTTCAGCCAGGCAAATCGCGAGAAGATCGCGCGGCTGATGCACGCGCTGGAACCCGTGGCCGAGGCGCATGGAGCGTCGATTGCGCAGGTGGTGATTGCCTGGACGATCGCCCAGCCTAGCATAACGTTCTCATTGTGTGGTGCGCGCGATCCGGCTCAGGCGGTTGAAAACGCCGCTGCGGCACGCCTGCGACTGACGGATGGTGAACTGGCTCTCATCAGCGCCGGGGTCGCGGAGCATCTCGTGGGGCTCGATGCCTGAAACATGTAGCTGAGGCGGGGTTTCCGGCGAATACGGCATAATTTTCGCCACCCTTTTCTCTCGTCGCTTTAAACGGTCAACAACATTGGGACGCTGGTCATCAGCCAGCGAACGGTATTTCTATGCCCAGTTTTCGCGAGGACGCTCTGCGCCGCATCCGGCTCGACGGTGATTTCGATGCCGTCGTCATCGGCGGCGGCATCAACGGAATTGCCGCCTATCGCGATCTTTCCCTGCAGGGGCTGCGGGTGCTTCTGGTCGAGCGCAATGATTTTTCCTCCGGTTGCAGCGCCGCCCCTTCGCGTATGATCCATGGTGGTCTTCGTTACCTGGAAAATGGCGAATTCGGCCTCGTTGCGGAATCGCTGCGGGAACGCGATGCGCTTCTGACGCTAGCACCACATATGGTTCATCCGTTGCCGACCACGATCCCCATCTTCTCGACTTTTAGCGGCCTGTTCAACGCGGCTGCGACCTTTGTCGGGTCCGGCGGAAAACCCGCCAGCCGGGGGGCGCTGGCCATCAAGGCGGGCCTCATGCTCTATGACTTCGTCACCCGCAAAAACCGCATCCTCCCCCGCCATGAGTTTCGCAGCGCGGGCAAGACTCTGCAGCGCTGGCCGGGCCTGACGCCTGACATCAGATATTCGGCAACTTATTACGATGCCTGGATCAGCCAGCCCGAACGGCTTGCGCTTGAACTTCTGATCGACACCCGCACCGATGCACCGCAAAGCATTGCGCTCAACTATGCCGAACTGGTCCGTTCTGGTGAGGAGTATCGTCTTCGGATCGAGGGTACGGATGAAACCATGTCCATCCGCCCGCGGATCATCGTCAATGCGACGGGCGCCTGGATCGACGAGACGATTGGCACGCTGACTGCCGCCCCGACTGCGGAAAAAACAAAACCGACCGTCTCCGGCACCAAGGGATCGCATCTGATCCTCGCCAATGAGGCGCTTCTCAAGGCCCTGAACGGCCATATGATTTTTTTCGAAAATGCCGACAACCGCGTCTGTATTCTCTTTCCCTATCTTGGCCGGGTTCTCGCGGGCTCGACGGATATCAAGGTGGATCGTCCCGAGCGGGTGCGATGCGAACCAGAGGAACGCGATTATATTCTCGAGGCGATCCGTCAGGTCTTTCCGCAGATTGTCATCGACCATTCCGACATCGTCTTCAGTTTCAGCGGCATACGTCCGCTGCCGCGCAGCGATGCGGCCTTTACCGGAAGAATATCCCGCAGCCATTTCATCCACCGCGTTGAGGGCGATCCGCCGCAGCTTTGCATGATCGGCGGCAAGTGGACGACGTTCAGAGCCTTTGGCGAACAGGTGACCGATGAGGTTCTGGCCTTTCTCGGGCGAAAGCGGCTGGCCGGCACCATGAACCGCCCGATCGGCGGCGGCAGAAATTTCCCCACCGGTGCCGGACGCCTGCCGGCGCTGCTGTCGGAGGAGTTTTCGATTGGTAGGGACAGGGCCCAGCATCTGGCATCGGCCTATGGTTCACGCGCGCTCGAATTGATGGGCTTTTGCCGGGGCCGCCCGGATGACATCCCGCTTTGTGAAAATCTGCCGATCACGGCCGCAGAGGTGGTCTGGCTGATCCGTTCCGAACATGTCCTGCACCTGACCGATCTCGTCCTGCGGCGCACGACACTGGCCATTACCGGCGTCATCGATGCCGATATGATCGATGCGATCCTGAACGTCGCAGCGCGCGAACTGGGCTGGGCGCCGAGCCAGGCGGCAGAGGAACGGCAGCGGCTGATTGACGAACTGGAGATCTTTTACGGGGTCACGACAGCAATGCTTGAACACAGATGCAAGGAGAATGCATGATGATGCGGATTTCAAAAAAGGCGCGCATGAACCGGCTGTTCCGCAATGGCGGATGCCTGGACGTTGCCATCGATCATGGGGTTTGCAACGAGCCGAGCTTCCTCGTCGGGCTGGAGGACATGGCCCAAACCGTGGACAGGCTGGTGGAAGCGGCTCCCGACGCCATCCAGATGGCCTACGGGCAGGCGGACCTGCTGCAGCAAAGGCCGGAGCGCGACAAGCCGGCGCTCGTCATGCGCATCGATATGGGCAACCCCTATAATTCAACGCGCCACAGAACCATGTGGTCACAACTCCAGAACTACCACGATCCGATCATCGGTGCGCTGGAAATGGATGCCGCCTGCGTCGTCGTGAACCTGTTCATGCTGCCGGACGAGCCGGAACTGTTTCGCCAATGTGTCGAGAACATCAGCCGGGTGCGCGCCGATTGCCATCGTTTCGGCATGCCGCTGATGATTGAGCCGCTGGTGATGCTGCCGAATGATGTGCGTGGCGGTTATCAGGTGGATGGCGACGCGGAAAAGATCGTCACGCTGGTGCGTCTTGCCTCGGAAATGGGAGCCGATATCATCAAGGCCGATCCCACCAGCAATCCGCTGGATTTTCACAAGGTGATCGAGGCTGCGCGTTGCCCGGTGCTGGTGCGGGGCGGGGGGCGTGAGGACTTGCGCAATGTGCTGGCGAAATCGGCGGCTCTGGTGGCCGAAGGTGCGAACGGGATGGTGTATGGGCGCAACATCTATCAGCATGACAACCCGAAGGCCGTCGTTGCGGCCTTGATGGCGATCATCCATCAGGGTGCGAGTGGCGAGGAAGCATGGGACATCTATAATCGTGGCTGACAAAAATCACATATTGGGTCTGGATGTCGGCAACACGGTGATCAAGGCCGTGTTGTTCGACACGGCCGGCCGACAGGTCGCGCAACACGCCATCGACGGCCATTCGACATTTCCGCAGCCCGGTTACGTCGAGCGTGATCTTGAAGAATTATGGCGCAACGGATGCGAAGCGATCCGCCAGCTTCTGGCAAAATCGTCTGTCGATCCCGCAAGCATTCTTGCGGTTGGCTGCGCCGGTCACGGTAACGGTCTCTACCTGCTGGACAAGGATCAGCAGCCCCTGATCGGCATCCAGTCGCTTGACAGCCGTGCCGCCGATGTGGCGGCCGAGCTTGATCGGAAAAGCGGAGCGCAGTTGCAGGCCCGTTGCCTGCAACGGCCATGGCCCGCGCAAACGCCGAGCCTGTTGGCTTGGGTAAAACGGCATGCGCCCGATATGTATGCCCAGACCGGAGCGGTGCTGTTCTGCAAGGATTTCGTCAATTTTCGCCTGACGGGTTGCCTTGCGAATGATATTTCCGATCTTAGCGGTGCGGGACTGCTTGCTTTCCCCGAAACAAAGCTCGACCGGGAACTCCTGTCGCTCTATGGGCTTGATGATGCCGTTGCCTTTTTTCCACGCCTCGTGGAATCGGCGGATATCGTCGGCCATGTGACAGCTGAGGCATCGGGTCTGACGGGGCTTTCCATAGGTACCCCCGTTATTGGCGGTTTCTTCGATGTCGTCTCCAGCGCCATGGGGTCGGGCGTCATCAATGCCGGGGAGGCCTCCATCATCGCCGGCACCTGGAGCATCAATCAGGTTTTCGCGGATAAACCGGTCATCAGTCCGGATGTCTTCATGGTCACGACCTTTGGCCGCAACCGTTACGTCAATATCGAATCCAGCGCCACCTCCGCGGCCAATCTCGAATGGTACGTGCATCGCGTTCGCGCCGACCATGGCGACCATGCCTTCGAGCGCTGCAACGAATTGGTCGGTTCCGTCACGCAACGCGCTGATGATCCGTTCTTTCACCCCTTCATCTTCGGCTCGCGGCTGGGTGCGGAATTCCGTGGTGGTTTTTACGGCCTCGCGGGCTGGCATGGCGAAGGCCATATGTTGAGGGCGTTGTTCGAGGGTGTGTGTTTCGAACACCGTCGCCATATCGGCGTGCTGCGTGAAGCGGGCCTGGCTGTCGAGGGCGCCGTGATGTCCGGCGGCGGTTCCCGCAGCCAGCACTGGCCGCAGATCATGGCGGATGTTCTGGAAATTCCCCTGCGTGTCGCGGAGGCCCGTGAGACCGGCGCGCTCGGTGCGGCAATTGGTGCGGCGGTGGCGATCGGTCTCTATCCGGACTACGAAGAGGCGGTCGCGGCCATGACGCGGGTGGCGAATTCCTATGAGCCGAATGCGAGCCAGGTCATGCACTACCGGCGGCGCTATGGGCTTTATGCCCAACTCACGGACCAGTTGCGCGGTTTCTGGAACGCCCTGCGTCTACAGGAGGGATAGTCGTTTTCACCTAGGTCCCCCGTGGCGCGCCCAAGCGCGCCACTTGGAGAGGTCTGGGCTGGGAAATGGAAGATGGACTTTGTTGGCAAATTGAGCATCTTATTCCTGCAAGCAGTAATGGGATAATCAGCAGCAGATGGATATCAGGCGCCTGAAATCGTTTATCACGATTGTCGACATGGGTAGCATAACAAGAGCGGCCGATGTGCTGCACATTGCCCAACCGGCGCTCAGCCAGCAGCTGGCAAGCATTGAGGAACATTTCCGCCAGAAACTGTTGACCCGAAGCCAGCAGGGCGTCGTCATGACCGATGCCGGCAAGGTCGTCTACAGGCATGCGCAGGTTATTCTGCGGCAGATGGAACAGGCGCAGGCGGAGGCACTCGAAGCGGGCGCGGTCCTGTCCGGCAAGGTTTCGGTGGGGCTTGCGCCTTTCAGCAGTGCCGCCACACTGGCATTGGGCCTGATGGAGGAAACCAAGCGGCTTCATCCCGGCATTCTGCTGCACATCACGGAAAGCGTCAGCCAGCCCTATAGTCAGATGATCATGAATGGCCGTCTGGAAATGGGGTTGATCCACGGCGTCGGGCCGATCCGGGGCGTCAAGTTCACGCCCCTGTTTCGCGAGGAATTTGTGCTCGTCGTCCATAACAGCTTCGGGGTGGAACCGGGCGATGCACCGATCACGGTTGCAGAACTGGCATTTTTGCCCTTCCTTCTGCCGCCGACCTATAATTTCGTGCGCCGCGCCATCAACCTTGCCTTCACCCGCAGCCGCAAGGATCTGATTGTGATGGCGGAGCTGGAATCGGTCAGGACCATTGCGCGCGGTGTGGATGCCGGGCTTGGCGCGACGATTACGCCCAAGGCTATCGCTAACCGCATCGTGGCGGAATCCAACCAGCAGATCGTCGTCAGGCAGATTGCAAGCCCGATGATCGAGGAAACCCTGTCCTTCTGCGTATCGGACAACACGCCGCTCTCGGAGCCTGCGCTCGCGGTGAAGGAGATATTGCTGCAGCTGGCGGAGACCCTGAAATAAAAGGCCCCAAGGCAATTCTTAAACCACGCGCCGGACCAGTTTTTCGGTCCCGCGCGTGGAAAACGCTCTAAAGCATCGATTCCCTGCGGCAGTTCACCAGCAGTTCGGCCACCGAAAGATTGTTCGGCAGGCGAAGGAGGGTTTCCACCATTTCGGCGAGATCTTCCGGCTGGGTCATATCCTCGCGGGTGACCTCCGTTTCGCCGGCTGTCATATCCGTTGCGATATAACCGGGGCAAAGTGCTGTCGCCCGCACGCCGCTGTCCCACAGTTCCTGCCGGATGCCGTGGGTGAGGGCGACGACGGCAAATTTCGTCATCGCATAACCGACATTGGAGCCTACACGGCGTCCCGCCAGCGAGGCGACATTGATGACCCTGCCCTGCCCGGTTTTTACGAGATGGGGAATGGCGGCGCGGGTTACCCTCAGCGGCCCCTTAACGTTGATGCGCCACATCTGGTCGAGGCTGTCCTCGCCCGCATCCATGACCCGGACTTTGGGATTTATGCCGGCGCAATTCACCAGGCCGTCGATCCGGCCGTATCTTTCCGCGACGGCCTCGACCCAGGCCTCCGCCGACCCTGCCTCTTCCGCATCGTATCGATCGGCCGAAAGCCGGTCCTTCACGTCAATGGCGTCCGGATTTCGCGCTCCCGCCGCGACGGTGAAACCGGCTTCGTGAAGCCTTTTGGCGATCGCAAGGCCAAGACCCCGCGATGCACCGGAAACCATGATGACACGGCCACTTCCTCCCAACATGCTGCTCTCCCTATTTCATTCCATTGCAGAATTCGGCGATGCGGGCGCATCCTTCGGCCAGATTCTCCATGCTGGTGGCATAGGAAAGCCGGAAGAAAGGGCTCATGCCATAGGCCGCGCCCTGCACTGTCGCAACGTGATGTTCGGCAAGCAGCGCCATGACGAAATCGGTATCATTCTCGATCTTTGTGCCGGCCTTCGTCGTCTTGCCGATCAGCTCCCCGATATTCGGGAAGATGTAGAAGGCGCCTTCCGGCTTGTGGCAGCGAATGCCGTCAATTTCCGCAAATCTTTCGAGCACGAAGTCACGGCGCGTCTTGTAGATGTCGGCGCGCTCTTTCAGGAGATCCTGCGGGCCATCGAGAACCGCAACGGCCGCCGCCTGCACGATTGTCGCCACACCCCCGCTGTTCTGGGTGTTGACGTTGCTGATGGCCTTGATGAGATCCTTCGGGCCGCCACAGAAACCCAGGCGCCAGCCGGTCATCGCATAGGCCTTGGATGCGCCGTTGACGGTCAGAACCCGGTCGTAAAGCCGCGGTTCGACTTCTGCGATGGTGCAGAATTCGAAGTCGTCATAGATCAGATGCTCATACATGTCGTCTGTCATGATCCAGACATGCGGATGCCGCAGCATGACTTCGGCAATGGCCTTCATTTCCGCGCGGGAGCAGGCGGCACCGGTCGGGTTGTTGGGGAAGTTGAAAAGCAGCCATTTGGTTTTCGGGGTAATGGCGGCTTCGAGATCTTCGGCCCGCAAGCGGAAACCGTTATTCTGGGGGCAGACCACCGGCACCGGCACGGCACCCGCAAACTTGACGATATCGGCATAGCTGATCCACGACGGCGCGGGGATGACGACTTCATCGCCCGGGTCGCAGGTGGCCATGATGGCGTTGAAGATGATCTGCTTGCCGCCGCCCGCCACCAGAATCTGGCTCTGATCGTAATCCAGATTGTTATCGCGTTTGAATTTCCGCTGGATCGCGGCCCGCAGTGCAGGCGTTCCGTCGGCGGGCGGATATTTCGTATCGCCGGCAAGGGCCGCCGCATGCGCCGCCTCGACAGCATGCGCAGGTGTGGGGAAATCCGGCTCGCCGGAAGACAGGCTGATGACCTTGATGCCCTGCGCCGCAAGGTCGCGGGCTTTCTGGGTCATGGCGAGCGAGGCTGAAACGGTGACGTTGTTGAGACGTTGGGCGATAGTGGGCATGGATCATTTCCGATTGTAACGGTGAAGGGCAGGCATCTTCGTGGCGCCAGTGCTGACAAAGAGGTTACGGGAAATTGCCGCCGTTTCCCCAATACGACTTCGATGTGACGTCATACGGGATTTTGATGCATCCGTTTCAAACGGCTGCCCGGTCCATACTCGTATGCGATGACCTCAGAGCAATAAACTATTATGCAGCCCGTCGGCTTAGCCCCTAAGCTTCATGCAACAACACGGGAACGACGTGTCGGGCAATATTACCCAGAGAGGTAACCGGCGCGAAAATGCACAAACATGCGACAGGGGCCGGCAAAAAGACCGGATACCTCGACAGGGAGCACACCCAGCAAATTCTAGTCATAGGGCCGGGACGACGTCGTCGTTCGGCTCAACGCGATGCCTCGTGCCGTATTCAACGCGACGGGAGTATAGATGTCGGATATTGCGATTATGGAACCACATGCCCCGCCACGCCGTGGAGTTTCCGGCTGGAAAGCCATCGAGCGCCGGCTGTTTTCACCCGGCATACTCATATTGCCGCTTTTGATCTTTCTGCTGTTCTTTTTCTTTCTTCCGGCCATTCGCCTGATGACGTTCAGCGTCATGACGCAGAATTCGCAAGGGTTGATCGGTTCGCCCTTCACGCTTGCGCATTATATTCGCTTCTTCGAGGTCGATCTTTACCAGAAGGTGCTCTGGGCGACGATCCGCATCAGCCTGATCACCTCGGTTATAGCGGCGATACTGGCCTATCCGGTCGCGACCGTATTGGTGCGCGGCAATATCGCCACGACACGTATCATCACCTTGATCGTGATCGCACCATTGGCCGTCAGCGTCGTGGTCCGTGCCTATGGCTGGCAACTGATCCTCGGCAACGGCCCGACAGGGCTATTAAATTACGTCCTGATGAATCTCGGGATCATAGAGAGCCCGCTGACGCTGCTGTTTTCGGATGCCGCCGTCATCATCGGTTCTCTCCACATCTTCTTCCCGATGATGGTGCTGCCGCTGTCTTCCGCTCTTGGCAAGATCGATCCCAATCTTCAGCAGGCCGCCCGCACGCTGGGGGCGCCCGCTTGGAAGGTGTTCCTTCGGATCACATTTCCCCTTAGCCTTCCCGGCCTGCTGGCAGGCTTCACGCTGGTGTTCTCGCTCGCCTCCGCATCCTACGTCATTCCCGCTTTGATCGGCGGTCCCGGCTCGCAAATGCTCGGAAACATGGTCGAACAGCAGGTTCTCGCGGTCTATGACTGGCCGTTCGGCGCCACCATCGCCACCATCCTCGTTTTCATCGTCATTCTGATCAACGCCGTTTCGATGAGGCTGCTCGGCGGGCGTCGTATCAAGGCAAGCGCGTCATGAACAATAAGCTGACAGGCACTCCCGCCATCGTACTTTACGCGATCACCGCCGCCATGATGGTCTTCATCCTGGCTCCGATCATCCTCGTCGTCGCCATCTCGTTCTCCGACAGTTACTTCGTCACCTTTCCGCCGCAGGGCTTCACGTTCCGCTGGTATGCAATGGTGATGCAGAACGAGGAGTTTACCGCCGGCCTGACGTTCAGCGCGGCACTGGCGGTGGCGACGACCATTCTTTCGCTGGCGCTCGGCGTTCCGGCTGCCTTCGCGCTCTCCCGCGGAAAGTTCATCGGCCGTTCGCTGATGAAGGGGCTGCTGCTTTCGCCGCTGATCTTCCCCGTGCTGGTGACCGGCCTTGCGCTGCTGCAGCTCTTCTCCGGCTTCGGCTGGATGGATACCAAGCTTAAGCTTCTGATCGCCCATACAGTGGTGACGTCGCCCTATGTGATCCGCACGGTTCTGACCAGCCTCCAGCTCGTCAATACGAGCCTTGAGGAGGCGGCGCGCACGCTTGGCGCCACCCGCTGGAAAACCTTCACGCGGGTGATCTTTCCGCAGATCGCGCCCGGCGTCGCCTCCGGCTCGATCTTCTGCTTCATGGTTTCTTTCGACAATTATCCCGTTTCGATGTGGCTGGCCGATTCCGCGAACCTGCCCGTGCCCATCGTTCTCTATCGCCAGATCGGCACGGTCTTTGATCCTTCGGTCGCGACCATGTCCACCATCATCATCGTTCTGGCGGTTACCGTCGTGCTCGTCCTCGACAGGCTGGTGGGTCTGCGCCGGGCAATGGCTATGTAAATCAACAACAAGAGGGGTACCGGAAATGACAGACAAGACCATCATCATGAAACGGCGCAGTTTTCTGACAGTCACCGCTGCTACGCTCGCCACACCCTATTTTTATACCGCGGCTTCCGCTCAGGACCGCACCATGTATGTCGGCGTCTATAATTCGGCGCAGGGCGGGCTGATCAAGAAGGAAGTGATCCCGGCCTTTGAAAAGGAATATAAGTGCCGGGTCTTGACCACCGAAGGCGCAACGCTTGCCAACATCGCGACGCTGCGCGCCACCCGCGAAAATCCGCAATATAGCGTGATGTCGATGGACGATGTCGGCGTTCCCCAGGCCAAGGAGGAGGGCCTGATCGAGCAATTGCCGGCAGATGAAATCCCCAACCTCAAGAACGTCTATTCCCGCTATCTTTTTGAAGACAATTTCGGTGTTGGTTTTGCAATTTCGATCGCCGGCCTGTTCTACAATCCGACGACGGGCAAGCCGTTCGAAAGCTACGAACAGATGTTCGACAAGAAATATGCCCGCCGCATGCTTCTGAATACGCCGAAGAACACCCAGAGCGTTCTGATGCTGATGGTGGCGGCCGCACTTTCGACCGGCAAGCCGCTGAAGGAAGCGCAATATGATACGGATGCCGGCTGGGCGAAACTTGCCGATCTGAAGCCGAATGTCCTGTCCATCTATGATGCGGAAGCCCAGACGATGATGGTCGCGCAGGGCCAGGCGGATTTCGGCGGTATCGAATATTCCAAGGCCGTTTATCCGCACACCAAAAAAGGCGTGCCGCTGGACATGACCTTCCCGAAGGAAGGAGCTTTCACCGGCATTAACTCCATCGCGCTGGTCAAGGGCGGGCCGCATCGCGATCTTGCGCTCGCCTATATCAACCGCATCCTCGATCCCGGTGTGCAGAAGATGCTGTCTGAAGCCACGCTCAGCGCCCCCTCCGTCAAGGGCATCGAGTTCGGCGCGGATACGGCGAAGTTCTTGGCCTATCCGGAAGCGAAGATGGAATCGCTGAACCTCTTCACGCCGGACTGGAAATACATCATTCCGCGCCGCGCGCAGTGGCTCGAAAAATACAACCAGACCTTTAACGGCTGAGGAATAGAGATGAAATCCGTAGAAGTCCGCCTGGAAAGACTGACCAAGCACTACAGCGGTCAGGTCGTTGCCGTCGATGATGTTTCGCTTACCGTCAAGGCAGGGGAAATCCTGGCGCTTCTCGGTCCAAGCGGATGCGGGAAAACGACCTGCCTTCGCATGATTGCGGGGCTTGTCGATCCCACCTCGGGTGAAATCGTGGTCGGCGGCAAGCCGACCACGCGCACCCCGGTTCATCGCCGCAATGTCGGCATGCTGTTTCAAAACTATGCCCTGTTTCCCCATATGACCGTTGCCGAAAACGTTGCCTTCGGCCTCGAGATGCGGGGCGTTTCCAAGGCTGATCGGCAAGGGCGCGTCAAGCAGGCGCTCGATCTCGTTCAGCTGCACGCGTTCGGCGACCGGCTACCGGCGCAGCTTTCCGGCGGCCAGCAGCAGCGTGTGGCGCTGGCGCGTGCGCTGGTGATAGAACCTTCGATGCTGCTTCTGGACGAGCCGCTTGGCGCACTCGACAAGGGCCTGAGGGAAAGCATGCAGGTTGAAATCCGCAGCCTGCAGCAGCGGCTTGGCCTCACCACCATCATGGTGACGCATGATCAGGACGAGGCCCTGACCATGGCGGACCAGATCGCCGTGATGCGGGACGGCAATCTCGAGCAGATCGCACCGGCAGGCGAAATCTACCAGAAGCCGCTGACGCGCTTCGTCGCCGGTTTCATCGGCGCCTCGAACTTCTTCGAGGCAAGCGTGGTGGAACGCAATGGCCGTTCCGCACGGCTGGTCACTGGTTCCGGCGTTTGGCTCGATGTCGAGGATATGGGGGCGGTTCAGGGCGACAAGGTCGTCGTGACCGTTCGCCCCGAAGCAATCTCGGTCTCACCGCTTGCGGTCGATGCGGGTGAAAGCGCCAGCAATTCCACTACGGCGCGGGTGGAGCAGGTCGTCTATCGCGGTTTCATGCTGCATTATTACCTGCGGCTGGACAATGGCGAGCCGATGATCGCCTACCGGCAGACCCAGACGGAAGGTTTCACCAATGCCGTCAGCGCCGCGGGTGATCGGGTGAGACTGAGCTGGACGAGCGACAGCAATCACGTGATCCAGCTGAATTGATGCTTCTGTGGCCGGGTCGCTCAGGCGGCTCGGCTGGCGGCGGATCGAAATCCGGGCCGTATTCCATAGTCGGCAAAAATTACGGCACCGCGCTCCTGACATGGAATGCGGTGCCGTGCTTTTTTGTGCTTCAGGATATGAGGCGTATGCCGCTTCAGGCAACGACTTCGCGAGCCGGCACGACACTACCGCCGCAGGCTTCCACCTCGCTGCGCACCGTGCGCGCAAGCTCCAGCGAGCCGGGCGTATCGCTGTGAACGAGAATCGATCTGGCGCGAACGGGAATGATCTCGCCCTCGATGGTCGTGACGGTGCCTTTTTCCAGAAACTGGCGCACGCGCGCGCGCACTTTTCCCTCTTCCTTGATGACGGAATTGGGCAGCTTGCGCGGCACGAGCTGGCCCTTCACATCATAGGCCCGGTCGGCGAGAAAGAGGTTGAGCACTTTCAGCCCGCAATCCAGCGCCGCCTTTTCGATCAGCATGTCCGGCATCGAAAAGACGATGAGATTGGGATCGACCGCCCTGATTTTTTTCATGATCCGTTCGGCAAGCGCCGCATCGCGGTTGATCATGTTGCCCATGGCGGCATGGAAGCTGATATGGGAGAGCGCGACCTCCTGCGCCCTGGCAATCGCCGAAAGCGCGCCGAGCTGGTAGAGAACCTGCTGTTCCATTTCTTCCGCATCGACGGGAATTTCTCGGCGGCCGAAGCCGAGGCGATCGGCAAGGCCCGGATGGGCGCCGATGCCGACGCCGTTCCGTTTGGCGAGACGCACCATGCGCGCCATCATTTCCGGATCGCCCGCATGGAATCCGCAGGCGATATTTGCCGAAGAGACGACTTCCATAAGTTTCTCGTCGTCGCAGACCTTATAGACGCCGAAACCTTCGCCCATATCGGAATTAACATCGATTTTCATGGTTCCCTCTCCTTGTTTTTCAGGATTATCGTCTTGTGAACGTGCCGAGTGCGGCGGTGACCATCGGCAGCGTCTTGCGGATATCTCCGAAATAGGTGTCGATCGCCTGTTCGACTTCCAGCGCCTCACGCACCGTCGCCTGCACGAAGCGGATGCGGCTGCCGATGCGCGCCTGTCCGAGCCGCCAAAGATCGCTGTCGATGATACCAGCCATCTTCGGATAACCGCCGGCCGTATTGGCGTCGCTCATCTGGATGATCGGCTCGCCGCCCGGCGGCACCTGAACCACACCCGGAATGACGCCATAGGAACGCAATTCGACGGGAGCCGAAAGCATAAGTGGCGTGCCGGCAAGCCGGTAGCCGGTGCGGTCGCTCTGCGAGGTGATTTTCCAGGCTTCCGACCAGAAACGTTCAGCACCTTCGCCGAAAAGATCGTGTTCGGCCGCTGGAATGGCGCGCAGCAGCAATTCGCCAGTGTCGGACACCGGAAACATATCCGGCATCGCATCAGCAAGCGGCATGACGCCAAGGCCGTTTGCGGGCAGCGGCGCGGTCTCGGATGGCAGAAGCGCAAGCCTGTCGCCGGTGGCGAGATGGCGTCCTTCATGGCCGCCGAAAGAGCCGCGAAGCGAGGTGCTGCGCGATCCCATCACCACGGGAACGTCGATGCCGCCCTGAAGGCAGAGATAGGCGCGCGCATTCTTCAGCGGTGTCGAAAGCTCGAGGATTTGACCCTTCTCGGCCCGAAGGCACCAGTAGGGCGGCAAATCCGCGCGATCGAGCCGTGCCGCGCAATCCGCGCCGGTGACCGCGAAGGTCAGGGCCTCTTCGAATTCGATGCGGAAAGGGAAGGTCTGGATTTCAATCGCGGCGGCATCTTCGCCGTTGCCGACGAGGATATTGCCGACCCTGAGCGCGATGGGGTCCATCGCGCCCGTGGCGGTGATGCCGATATTGCGGTAACCCGCGCGGCCGAGATCCTGGACGGTGTTCAGCGGTCCGCAGGCAAGAATATGGATCATAGTTCGATCCTTTCAGGAAGGAAACGAACCCTGTCGCCGGGCGAAAGCACCGCCGGCTGCTCGGCCGTGGCGTCGAACATGGTGATTTCGGTGAAACCCAGCGAATTCCAGCCATTCGGCCCGGTCAGAACCGAGATACCGGACTGCATGCCGCCAATCGTCACCATGCCCTTCAACATGCGAAGCGACGGAACTTTCTTGCGCGGCATGAAAATGCGCGGATCGAGACCGCCGAGATAACCGAAGCCCGGCGCGCTGCCGACGGCAAAAACCGTATAGGTCTGCTCAAAATGCAGGCGCACGACTTCCCTGTCCGGCAGGCCCGAATAATCGCAGATCGCGGCAAGGTCGATGGCGTGCTCACCGCCATAGGTGGTCGGCACCTCGATGGTCTTGCCCAGAAGATCAAGTTCGCTGGTGCGTTGCCAGATGTCGAGAAGCTCGTCCTGCAAACGCCCGGCATCCTCCGGCGTGCGACGTAGCACGATCAGAAGGTTGGTCATGCCGGGTATGAGTTCCAGCACGTCAGGGCGGTCCTTCAGCGCGCGCGTCAGCGCCCATATGCGCCGCTGCGCGGGCAAATCCAGTTCGCCGGGCGCTTCGATCAGAAAGGTCTTGTTGCCGATCATCGAGATTTTCGGCAGGCCGAGATGGGCGGGGGAAAGGTGGGGCATTTTCAGCGAGGTATTGCTCATCGACGTCACCATCATGCTTCGGTCTTGAGAAGGGTGGAGCCATATCCGACAAGCGCGCCGGCCTCTGCCACCACTTCGGTGACGGTGCCGGCCCTGTCGGCGACTACCGGAACGATCACCGGTCCAACTGTCACGAATGCAACGATTTCTCCCTTCACTACCGATTTTCCTGTCTGAACCGGACGGTCGGCACGTTGCGGATGCGCTGGGGTGAAGATGCCGGCAATCGGCGCGCGGGCAAGGATTTCCCCCGTCTCTGCCGGCGCCCTGGCCGTCTCAGCGGGCCGCGGCGCGGCAGGAGCCTGGCCCCCTGTCATGGCGACGATCTTCAGTGACCCATCCGGCGTCTCTATTTCGATGGCGGACACGTTGTTGCGCTCAAGGTGAGCGGCAAGATCGGCAATGATGCCGGGCTCGCTATAGCGGGATATCGAAACGGACTGTCGCTTCATTTTGAACTCCGCGCTGCAAGCCAATGTTCGAGGTAATGGATATCCGTGCCGCCTTCGGAGAAGGCCGGGTCTTCCAATATTTCCCGATGCAGCGGCAGGTTGGTAGAGACGCCTTCGATGCGTATTTCGCCAAGCGCGCGCCGCATGCGCATGATCGCCTGTTCGCGCGTCGGCGCATGGACAATGAGCTTGGCGATCAGGGAATCGTAATGCGCCGAGACGCGATAACCCGCCGTCACATGCGTATCGACCCGCACGCCGGGTCCGCCCGGCAGGTGAAGCTGGGTGATCAGACCGGGGCAGGGAACGAAGTTGTAGGGGTCTTCGGCATTGATGCGGCACTCGATCGAATGCCCCTCGCAGACGATGTCTTCCTGCGAGATTTCAAGTGGATGGCCGAGAGCGACGAGAAGTTGCTGGCGTACCAGATCCACACCCGAGGTCATTTCCGTGACCGGATGTTCGACCTGCAGGCGGGTATTCATCTCGATGAAGTAGAATTCGCCGTTTTCATAGAGAAACTCAAAGGTGCCGACGCCGCGATAACCGATCTGGCGGCAGGCTTCGACGCAGCGATTGCCGACAAAGGCGGCAACATCAGGCGGGATGCCGATGGCCGGACCTTCTTCGACGACCTTCTGGTGTCGCCGCTGCATGGAGCAATCGCGCAGACCCACCCATACGCCGCCGCCCTGGCCATCGCAGAGAACCTGAATTTCGACATGGCGCGGATGTTCGAGGAATTTCTCGATATAGAGTTCCGGCGTTCCGAATGCCCGGCTCGCTTCTTCACGCGTGACGAGAACGGCATCCTGAAGAGCAGAGGCCTCGTGCACGACACGCATGCCGCGCCCGCCGCCGCCGCCGGCCGCCTTGACGATGACGGGATAACCGATTTCGGCAGCGATTTTCGAAACCTCCGCCATGTCATCCGGCAGGGCGGAATCGGGGCCGGGAACGCAGGGCACGCCGGCCTCCATCATCGCCCGCTTGGCCGCGATCTTGTCACCCATGGTGCGGATGGCGTCGGCGCGTGGACCGATGAAGACTGCACCCGCTTCCTCCACCGCTTGCGAAAACGATGCCCTTTCGGATAGAAAACCATAACCGGGGTGAACCGCACCTGCACCCGTCAGCTTCATGGCGAGCAGGATTGCCGGCACATTCAGATAGCTCTGGCCGGGAGAGGCCGGGCCGATGCAGATGGCGGTATCGGCCGCTTTCAGGTAATCCGCATCCTTGTCGGCTTCCGAATAGACCATGATGGTTTTCAGGCCGAGTTCACGGCAGGCGCGCTGCACGCGGAGTGCGATTTCGCCGCGATTGGCGATGAGGACGCTGTCGAATGCTCTTTGTTCGGCTGCCGCCTTTGGAAGTGACGCGTCCATCATTCGAACTCCAGCACCGGCTGTCCGAGTTCCACATCCTCGCCGTCATTGGCAAGGAACCGGGCGATCTTGCCGCCGCGTTCCGCCCTGACCGTGCTGAAGACTTTCATGGCCTCGATGATGAAGAGTTCCTGCCCTTCCGCAACCTCATCGCCGGCTTCGACGAAAGGCGGCGTGCCGGGGCTTGGGGCGCGATGGAAAAGACCGAATGAGGGTGCCGTGACGATGCCGGATGGTGCCGGAGCCGCTGCGGCGGATGCCGGTGCCTGTTCTTCGGCGCGCGGTGTCTCGGGTGCCGCTTCGGTCACCGGAAAAGCCTTGGGCTGCGGCGATGGCGATTGCGGTGAAACGGCGCTGTTGTCGCGAATGATCCGGACCGTGGTTCCCTCCTGGCTCACGGTCAATTCGGACACTCGCGAAGAGCCGACAAACTCGATCAGTTTCTTGATCTTTTCCAGATCCATATTGGTTTCCAACGTCTTTTTCGTCCCCAAGGCGGCAGGCAAACGGATCGGAGTCCGCACCCTATTCATCAGCAATAGCTACCATGTGGGCTGCATTGATGGGGTCAGACGAAGTTTCTATGGACACGGGTTTGAGGTTTGATATCCCGGCCTCGCGTGGTGAAACGGTTCAAAGACGTCCAGAGGAACGAACCATGGATTCCCGCAAAGGCATTTTCCTTAAAATCTCCGCAGCTCTCGCTCTGGTGCTGATGGGTGCCTGTATCAGCGGTCTCAAGGGCGAGATACCGATCGGGCAGGTCGTCTTCTTCAGATCGGCGGTGGCCATGCTGCCGCTTTGTCTGTGGATGGCCGTTCAAGGCGGATTTCGCCAACAGGTCGCCACCAGTCACATTGGCGGGCATCTGGTTAGGAGTTTTTCCGGAACCGGCGGCATGGTTTTCAGCTATCTGGCGCTTTCTTACATTCCGCTCGCCGATGCGACGGCCATCAGCTATGCCACGCCGCTCTTCACCGTCATTCTGGCGGTCTTTCTTTTGAAGGAGGTCGTCAGGGTTTATCGCTGGACGGCGGTGGTTTTCGGGTTGTGCGGCATTGTGCTTATCCTGTCGCCCCATTTTTCCTTCGATGTTTCCGATATCTCTTCCGGCACGGGCGTTGCCATGCTCGGCGGTCTTTTCGGTCTGGCCGCCGCTTTTTTCTCCGCCATATCGATGATCCAGATCAGGCATCTGACGCAGAGCGAAAATACCGGCGCGATCATCTTCTATTTCACGCTCCTCACGACGGTCATCGGCTTTGCAAGCATCGGCATGGGCTGGAAAATGCCGACTGTCTGGCAATGGACCCTGCTGATCGGAACCGGTCTCATCGGCGGTATCGCACAGATATTGGTGACGCTCAGCCTGCGTTATGCGGAGGCTTCGCTGCTGGCGCCCTTCGATTATACGACGATGATCTGGGCGCTGTTGATCGGTTACACCTTCATGGATCAGGTGCCCGCGCTGACGACCCTTCTCGGAGCCTCGATCGTGGTTGCCGCTGGCCTGTTCACGCTGTGGCGGGAAAGGCGGCAGCACAAAAAGCGTGTCACCGAACAGCTTACGCTGTCGGCTCCCTAACAGCCTGTTTCGCCAGTCGGTTTTCGCGCCACATGGCGAACAGCCCGGCGGCGATGACGGTGAGCGCGCCTATGATCGTCGCGCCCGTCGGCACCTCGGCCATGAAGAGATAACCCAGCGCGATTGCCCATATCATCGTCGTGTAGTCGAAGGGCGCGAGCAGCGAAGCCTGGGCGTGGCGCAGGCTGAGCGTCATGGTGATCTGGCCGATGCCGCCGGCAAGCCCGCCGCCGGCGAGCAACAGGAACTGGTGAAAATCCGGCATCTTCCAGCCAAATCCGATCGTGGCGAAGCCGGCAACGACACCCGCCAGCGTATAGATCAGCACGATGCGTGATGGCTTTTCGATACTGTTCAGGTGGCGGACGGCGATGGAGGAAAAGGCGGCGCAAAGTGCGCCGGTCAGCGCCAGCGCCGTTCCGATCATGGCGATGCTGTCGATCTGGGCGGGGCCTGAGGCGGCATCTAGGACGAGGTTCGGCGACAGGGTGATGAAGACGCCGATGAAGCCGGTCAGCACTGCGGACCAGCGGTATATCCGCACTTTTTCGCGCAGTAGCAGCGCCGCCAGCATGATGGTGAAAAGCGGGGTCGTGTAGCTCAGCACCGTTACATTCACCAGCGGCAGATAGGCAAGCGCCAGAAAGCCGAAGAACATGCCGCCGAGCCCGGCCGAGCTGCCCGCAAGCAGTCTGCCGATATTTTTCGCGGCCGGGATGGTTATTCGCTCGGACGAGGCGATGAACCAGAGACAGAGTGGAATGAGGGCAAAAAAGCCCCGGCAGAAGACGACTTCGCCAACCGGGATCGCTCCGTCCAGCCCCTTCACGCAGGCGGACATGACAGTGAATGCCAGCATGGCCGTCAGCTTGAGCAAAATACCTCTTTTAGGATCCATCGCGCTCCCCATCGCAGCCATGACCGTGTCATGGTGGAAGGACGGAGAAAAGCCATAGCCGGCTACCATAAGAATCTTGTCTTACCCCATCGCCGCTCTACCAAGCGCCCGGAAAGGTGGCGGGAGAGCCGAACCGCCCGACAAAGGTCTTTTTGCCCTAGGCCCCGGCGGCGGTTTGATGTCATGATCGCGTTTCGAACCTGGGAGGTGAAGCGGGCATGTTGGATTTGCGCAGGTTGCGATATCTGGTCGCGATTGTCGATTGCGGCTCGATGTCGGCGGCGGCGCGGCAATTGGGGATTGCGCAACCCGCGCTCAGCCATCACATCACGGAACTGGAGCGGCTGGTGGGGTTTCCGGTGCTTCACCGGCTGGCGCGCGGTGTGAAGGCGACGGAGAAGGGCGAAATCCTTCTTGTCCATGCGCGGGAGATTACGGAGAAAGTCCGGCAGGCGGAGGCGGAAATGCGGGCCATGGCCTATCTGGATGAGCGGGTGATACGGCTGAGCCTCATCCCCTCCTGGGCCACCGCCTTTGCGCCGAACATCATCAGCGAGGTTGCCGGGTCAATGCCCAAGGTGTCGCTGCGGCTGATAGAGGCACGCAATGACGAATCGCTGCGCCTCATTCGCCTCGGCAAAGTGGATATGGCCGTCGCACTGGTCGGCATGGAGGAGAAGGCCGACGATCTCATCGTCAAGGAGAGCCTATTTGCGGTGTCCTCAAGACCCATAGGCCGCTCCATGCCGCTTGAGGCAGCGGCAAGGCTTAACCTGATCCTGCCGCCGAAGGACAACCCGCTTCGCGTATCGATAGACGAGGCTGCCGCCCGCGCCGGCATTAACCTGAATGTGACGATGGAAATCGACGGGCAGGATACGATCAAACGCGCCGTGAATGCCGGTATTGGTGCGACGATCCTGTCATGGAATTCCGTGCAGCAGGAGCAGGCGGCCGGTCAGCTTCAGGCCGCCCATATCACCGATCCCGTCATCTATCGCTCCATTCATCTCCTGAAGAGCAAGGAGGTGGATGAGCGGACGTTCAGGCTGTTCCGGGACCTGTTGCGGGCGGTGGCAAGACGCGAGCCGTCATTCAACCCATAAACAATCTATATGGGTAAATTGAAAACTCGGTATTTGTGTTATTGATGGCTTGTTTCTAGCCTCCCTGGTGAAAGCGTATCGGGGAGGAAAAGATATGCGTTTGAAGACATCTCTGTTGAGCGTGCTGGCGGCTGCGGGAATCCTGGCTGCGGGAGGGGCGGCTGCGGAATATCCGGAGCGGCCGGTGACGCTCGTCATCGGTTATCCAGCCGGTGGAGGCACCGATATCCAGTCGCGGGCGCTCGTGCCCTATCTCGAAAAATACCTCGGCACATCCGTCGTGGTGGAAAACCGCGAAGGCGCGGGTGGTCTCATCGGGGCGACCTATATCGCCAATGCCAAGCCCGACGGCTACACGATCGGGGCACTGAATTTTCCGTCCATGTATTCACCGATCGTGCAGGGCAATGCCAGCTACAAGGCGGATGCCTTCACGCCGCTCGCCAACCAGATCGGCGGCGATCTGGCGCTGACGGTCAACAAGGTGTCGCCGATCAAGACCGCCCAGGAATTTGTGGATGCGGCCAAGGCAAATCCGGTCGTCGTCGGCGTAACGGGCATCGGACATCCGAGCCAGATCACGGCGCTGCTGTTTGAGGATGCGGCGGGCGTCAAGCTCAATTTCGTTCCTTTTAACGGCGGCGGTCCCGCAAGGCTTGCCATGCTCGGCAATCACGTCACGCTCGGTTTCATGAACCTCAACGAGGTCTTCGCCGACAATCGCTCCGGTGCACTTCGCGTGCTTGCGACTTCCGGTGCCGAGCGTTCGCCGCTTTCTCCTGATGTGCCGACATTCAAGGAGGCCGGCTACAATGTTCAGTTTAGCCTGCTGGCGGGCTTCGGCGCACCGAAAGGCCTGCCCGCGGATGTCGAGGCCAAGCTGGTCGATGCCTTCCAGAAGGCGCTGAAGGACCCGGACTATCTTGCCGACGCCAAGAAGCGTGAACTGACCATGCTGCCGCTGACCCAGGTCGAATTCGCAGACGCGCTCAAGCAGGGCAACGCCAATCTGGCCGAGCTTTGGAAGAGCAAGCCCTGGACAAAATAAGCGGCCGGGATCGGCAGCTTTCCCACTCTCAATCGAAATGACGCTTGGGCCGGCCTGTGGTCCAGGCATGACCGAATAGTGAAAGGAACCCGGCCAATGGCCCATGTGATCCGCAATTTCCAGCGCCCCTCCAAGTCCGATATCGAAGCGATCAGCAAATTCAGCCCCGCCACCATTCATGAGGCGCAGGGCAAGCTTGGTGCGCTCGATTATCGCATCAAGCCGATCAAGCCCGGCCTGAAAATCTGCGGGCCGGCCATTACTGCGAAATGCCATATTGGCGACAATCTGATGATTTTCGAAGCCATCAATCTCGCAAAGCCCGGCGACGTGCTGGTCATCGATGGCGGCGATAATCCCAATCAGGGCGGCTTCGGCGATGTGCTGGCCGCTGCCTGCATCGGCAAGGGCATCGTCGGCTTTGTCGTCAGCGCCGCCGTGCGTGACGGCAAAGGGCTGCGCGAAATCGGCTTCCCGGTATTTTCCCTCGGTCTTTGCATGAAGGGAACCTCGAAGGATACGCTCGGCACCATCAACCATCCGGTTGTGGTCGGCGGTGAACTGATCAGCCCCGGCGATATCGTCTGCGGCGATGACGACGGCGTCGTCGTCGTTCGTGAAAAGGATATCGCCAAGCTCGTCAAATCGTGCCGGGAGCGCGACGACCACGAGAACCACATGATGGAACTGCACCGCCAAGGCAAGATGGATATCGAGGATCGTTATGAAATGATGCGTTCGAAGGGATGCGTCTGGGCGGATTGATCCGACTGGCTGACGTTTGAATACGCCGTGTCGCAAGGCACGGCGTATTCCTCAATGAGGGGAGGAAAAAATCATGGCCGAACATAAGACCGGCTCGAAACTGACGGCGAATATTCTGTCCGGAGCCTTTTTCCTGGTCGTTGCCGCCGGGCTCTATTACGGCGCGCGGCCGCTGAGCATGGGCACCAATTTCCAGCCCGGACCTGGCTATATGCCGACGGTCATCGCGGCATTGATGTTCGCGCTCGGCATTGCGCTGATTTTGCAGGATCTGCTGGGCAAGACCCGGTCCGAGGTGTGGGAGGCGCCGAAACTTCGCCCGTTCCTGGCTGTCGCCGGAATTGTCGGCTTTGCGCTGCTTATCGAGCCATTAGGCTTCGTTGCCGCCGCCTTCGTGCTGATCGTGCTCGCCTGCATCGCTTACGGAAGAATTCGCCCGGTTGAGGTCCTTCTGCTTTCCGCGGTGCTCATCATTGCCTGCATCCTCATTTTTGTTGTGGGCCTCGGACAGAGGATTGCCCTGCTGCCATGACCGATCTTCTTGCCAATATCGTTCTCGGTTTCGGTGTCGCTGTCACACCGGTCAACCTTTTCTACTGCCTGCTGGGCGTTACGCTCGGCACGATGATCGGCATCCTGCCGGGCATAGGTCCCTCCGCGACCGTCGCGCTGCTTTTGCCCATCACCTACACGATGCCGGACACGGCAGCCCTGATCATGCTCGCGGGCATTTTCTACGGAGCGCAATATGGCGGCTCGACGACGGCGATCCTCGTCAATCTGCCGGGCGAATCCTCGTCCGTCGTCACCTGCATCGATGGATATGCCATGGCCCGGCAGGGCAGGGCGGGCGTGGCGCTGGCCACGGCGGCGCTTGGATCATTCTTTGCCGGTACGGTGGCGACCGTTCTGATCGTCGTCGTCGCAAAGCCGCTTTCCGCGGTCGCGCTCGCCTTTGGACCGGCCGATTATTTCAGTCTGGTGATCTTCGGCCTTCTGTTTGCCGTCTTCCTGTCCAGCGGATCGCCGGTCAAGGCGGTCGGCATGGTTGCCTTCGGTATCGGTTTAAGTCTGGTCGGCATCGACCCGACATCGGGTGAGCAGCGTTTCACCTTCGGCATGGCCGAACTGTTCGACGGTATCGATTTCGTCGTCCTTGCCATCGGTCTCCTCGGCGTGAGTGAAATCCTCTTCAACCTGCAGCAAGGCGTGGAGCGGGATTCGGGGGCGGTAAAGACCGGATCGCTGATGCCGACGAGAGAGGATTTCAGGCAGGCCTTTCCGGCCGTCCTGCGCGGCACGGCGCTCGGCTCTTTCCTTGGCGTTTTGCCCGGCGGCGGCGCCATCATGAGTTCTTTCGCGAGTTACGCATTGGAACGCAAGATCGCCAAGGATCCGTCCCGTTTCGGCAAGGGCGCGATCGAAGGGCTGGCAGGGCCGGAAAGCGCCAATAATGCCGGTGCTCAAACCTCCTTCATCCCGCTTTTGACCCTTGGCATTCCCGCCAACGGCCTGATGGCGCTGATGGTCGGTGCGATGATGATCCAGGGCATCACGCCGGGACCCGAAGTCATGCAGTCGCGGCCCGATCTCTTCTGGGGGCTGATCGCCAGCATGTGGGTCGGCAATCTGCTGCTCCTGGTGCTGAACCTGCCGTTGATCGGCATCTGGGTTCGCCTTCTCGGTATTCCCTACCGCTTCTTGTGCCCGGCCATTCTGATGTTCTGCGCAATCGGCGCCTATGGCCTGTCCTACAGCGTCGTCGATGTTCTGTTCTGTGCGGTGTTCGGCATTGTCGGCTTCTTTCTGCGCAAGATCGGCTGCGAGCCGGCGCCTCTGGTGCTTGGCTTCGTGCTCGGTCCGCTTCTGGAGCAGAATATGCGCCTTGGACTGTTGATCTCGCAGGGTAGCTTCTCGACATTCGTCACCCATCCGATCAGCGCCACCTTGCTCGCTTTGTCCGCCATCGTCGTGATCATGATGGCGATGCCGGCGATCATGCGTCGCCGCGAGGTCGTTTTTCAGGGTGACGATGACTGAAAACTCAATCGAGCCGGCCCCGCCGGTCAATCAAAGGTGAAATCATGCATATCCTGATAATCGGCGCGGCCGGAATGATCGGCCGAAAATTGACGCAGCACCTTGCTTCGGATGGCGCGCTTGGCGGTGTGAAGATCACCGAAATGACGCTGACGGATGTTTTCGAGCCGGCAGTGCCGAAGGGGTTCGGCGGCAAGGTGACGATCGAGCGCAGCGATCTGTCGAATGCCGGCGTGGCCGAAAAGCTGGTCGCAAAACGGCCGGATGTGATCTTCAACCTCGCCGCCGTGGTTTCGGGCGAGGCGGAGGCCGATTTCGAGAAAGGCTATCGCATCAATCTCGATGGCGGGCGTTCACTGTTCGAAGCTATCAGGCTCGAACACCAGAAGGATGGATACCGGCCCCGGGTGGTCTTCTGCTCGTCGCTGGCCGTCTTCGGATCGCCTTTCCCCAAGGTGATCGGCGACGAATTCCTGACGGCGCCGCTGACAAGTTACGGCACGCAGAAGGCGATCGTCGAACTGCTGCTTTCGGACTATAGCCGTCGCGGTTTCTTCGATGGCGTCAGCATCCGCCTGCCAACCATCTGCATTCGTCCCGGTAAGCCGAATGCGGCCGCTTCCGGTTTCTTCTCCAATATTCTGCGCGAACCGCTGGTCGGGCAGGAAGCGGTGCTGCCCGTTGCCGATACCGTGCGACACTGGTTCGCCAGCCCGCGTTCTGCCGTCTCCTTCCTGCTGCGCGCGGCAACCATCGATCTTTCGGGGCTTGGCGTTCGCCGCAATCTCATCATGCCGGGGCTTTCGGCCACGGTTGCAGACGAGATCGAGGCGCTGCGCGCCTTTGCCGGGGAAAAGGCGGTTTCTCTTATCAAGCATGTTCCCGACGAACGGATTATCCGGATCGTCGACGGCTGGGCCGAGGATTACGATCCGCAACTGGCACTTTCACTCGGCTTTCGCGCGGAAACATCCTTTGCCGAAATCATTCAGGCGCATGTCGAAGACGAGCTGGAAGGGGAAACGGCATGAGTAAAGGAAAGATCGCGCTCGTCACGGGCGGAGGAACAGGCGTCGGCAAGGCGATTGCCGCAACTCTGCTGGAGGATGGTTACAGCGTTGCGATAACAGGACGGCGGCGGGAGGTTCTCGAAGCCGCCTCTGCCGAATGGAACGACTACAGCGACCGCCTTCTGGTCGTGGCGGCCGATATTTCCGTTCCCGCCGACGTGGAACGGCTGTTTACGGAAGTCAATGAGCGTTTTGGCCGTCTGGACCTTCTGGTCAACAATGCCGGCATGTCGGCGCCGGCGGTCCATATCGAGGATGTACCATTTGAAACCTGGAACGCCGTGGTGGGGGCAAATCTCACCGGCGCCTTTCTCTGCACCCAGGCGGCGTTTCGACAGATGAAGGCGCAGGTTCCGCAGGGCGGGCGCATCATCAACAACGGTTCGATTTCCGCCACCACCCCGCGGCCGCGTTCAGCGCCTTACACGGCGACCAAACACGCGATCACCGGACTGACCAAGTCCGCCGCGCTCGATGGCCGGGCGTTCAACATCGCCTGCGGTCAGATCGATATCGGCAATGCCAGCACGGAAATGACGCGCGCCATGGCAACCGGTGTGCTGCAGGCCGATGGCAGCACCGCCGTCGAGCCGACCATTGATGCGAGCATCGTTGCCAAGGCTGTGCTGCACATGGCCTCGCTGCCGCTTGAAGCAAACGTGCTGACCATGACCGTGATGGCGAGCGGCATGCCATTCGTCGGCCGCGGGTGAGGAGCGCGCATGAAGCCCGATCTTCTGCAAACCTACCCTCTTCAGCCGCAGATCGAGGCCGAGCTGCAAAAACGCTTCCGGGTCCACCGCTGGCATGAAATATCCGACAAGCAAACGTTTCTGCAGGCAGAGGCGGCTTCGATAAAGGCTGTCGTCACCGGCGGCCATATCGGCGTGGACCCCGAGCTTGCCGCCTGTCTTCCCGCCCTTGAAATCGTTGCGATCAACGGTGTCGGTTTTGACAAGGTCGATCTCGATCAGGCCCGTGCACGCGGCTTCCGGGTAACGAACACGCCGGATGTGCTGACCGAAGACGTGGCGGATCTCGCTATCGGCCTCTCCATCATGCTGCTGCGGCAGCTTGTGCGCGCCGATCACCATGTCCGCTCCGGAGAGTGGAAAAAAGGGGAGCTGCCGCTCGGCAACAAGGCGTCGCGGCGGCGCTACGGCATTTATGGCCTTGGCCGCATAGGCCGTGCCATTGCTACACGGCTGGAAGCCTTCAATGCGGAAATCTCCTATTTCAGCCGGCAAAAACAGGACGTGGCCTATGACTATCATCCGACACCGGTTTCGCTCGCCAGTGCCTGCGATGTCCTGATCGTTGCGGCGGCGGCAACGCCAGAGACGAAACACGCGATCAACCGCGAGGTGCTGGAAGCTCTTGGCCCCGACGGTGTTCTCATCAATATTGCCAGAGGCTCCCTCGTGGATGAAAAGGCGCTGGTGGATATTCTGTCATCCGGGGGGCTGAAGGGCGCGGCACTCGATGTGTTTGAGAACGAACCCCATGTTCCCGAGGAACTGATCGGTATGCGCAATGTCGTGTTGGCTCCCCATATCGGTGCCGCGACCCATGAGACGCGGCTTCAAATGGGTGCTTTGGTTCTTGCCAATCTGGATGCGCATTTCGCGGGGAATGACTTGCCGACGCCGGTTGTCTAGAAGGTTCTCCTAGCCCTTGGGGTTCGCGTGAGGCGCCTATCTCCAGAGGCTGGGCTGTCGCATCGGCGAAAGCGATGTTGTCTCACTCATCCATACAAGTTGCTTATTACTCCAAAAAAAATCGGTCTTAGGCAAGCGGTGAAAGCTTCACTAATGTTTGGTCAACGATAGGGGACAAACATGCCATTCTCAGACTACAAGACCGCACTCGTTACCGGCGCATCTTCCGGAATTGGCGCAGCCGTTGTTGAGCGGCTTTGCCGCGAGGGGCTGGAAGTTCATGCGGTTGCCAGAAGCGCTGACGCTCTCAACCAGCTGGCGAAGCGCACGGGCTGCTTCGTCCATACCATAGATGTGACGGATCGGCCGGCGCTTGCAAAACTCACCAGCGAAGTCGCATTCGATGTCCTCGTGAACAATGCCGGCGTCGACCGCCCGAAAAAGTTTCTGGAAGCGGATGAAGGCGATATCGATCTTCTGATCGACGTCAACCTCCGCGCCGTCCTTCATCTGTGCCGCATGGTGGTGCCTGGCATGGTGGCGCGCGATCGCGGCCATGTCATCAATATCTCATCCATCGCCGGCAATTATAATTTCGGAGGCAACTCGACCTATCACGCCAGCAAGGCGGGCGTGGCGATGTTGTCCAACCAGTTGCGTCTCGATGCTTTCGGCAGGCGCGTGCGGGTGACGGAAATCTGCCCCGGCCGTGTTGCAACCGACATCTTCAATCATGTTCATGGCGACGATCCGAGCATTCGCGAGCGTTTCATCGATGGTTTCGAACTGCCGCAGGCGTCCGATATCGCCGATGCGATCGCATTCGCCATCGCCGCACCCGTTTCCATGAATATCGGCCATATGGAAATTACCCCGACGCTGCAGGTCATGGGCGGGCTGCAGACAGCCAAGCCCCAGACTGTGGGATATCCGGCAGCGACGGGCGGATCTGGAGGTAAAGTCGCGTGAGCGGTTTCGACCTCTGGGCAATTCTGAGCAATGCGGACTACGTCTCGATGCTTTTGCATGGCATCCAGATGACGTTCATCATCTATGCCGGCTCCTGGCTGCTCGCCATGTCACTGGCGGTGGTTCTGCTTGCCATTCGCCTGTCACCCTTCCGGTTCGGCGATCCGCTTGTGGCGGCCTATGTTTCCTATCACCGCAACGTTCCGACACTCGTGCAGCTCATGCTCTGGTATTTCGGTATCTTCACGCTGCTGCCAAGCGGACTGGGGAACTGGTTGTCCAGCCACAACGCGGAATCGATCTTCGCCATCATCGGCCTTGGCCTCTGTCAGGCGGCCTATTTCAGCGAGGATCTGCGCTCGGGCGTGCGTTCCATCAATCCCGGCCAGATGGAAGCGGCGCGCGCGCTTGGTCACAGCTATGTTTCGGCGATGCGTTTCGTCATCATGCCGCAGGGCGTTCGCAACGCGCTGCCACCGCTGATCAATCACAGCACCTCGCTTTTCAAGAACAGCAGTCTCGGCGTTCTGATTGGTGCGCCCGAGCTTACCCATGCCGTCAAGGAAGTCGAAAATCTGAGTTTCCGGACGTTTGAGGTCTATCTGGTCGCCACCGTGCTTTATTTGTTCTTCTCGCTGCTGATCATGGGTCTCGGAGCCTATATCTCCATGCGTGCCGACCCTCTGCGGAGGGCCCGGGCATGATCCACGACATGATCGCAATCATCCAGGACTACTGGCTGCTCCTCTTGATCGGCCAATATCCCAACGGGCCGCTCGGCGGCCTTGCCAACACGCTCATCCTTTCGGCGCTCAGCATCGCGCTTGCCTTTCCCGTCAGCATTCTGATGGCGCTTGCGCGGCTGTCCAAATGGCGGCTGCTGCGCTGGCCGGTCACTGCCGTGGTTTATTTCACGCGCGGCGTGCCGCTGCTGATGCTCATTCTCTGGAGCTACTTTCTCGTTCCGCTCTGGACCGGGGCCGATGTGCCGAGCTTCGTCACCATGCTGGCAACGCTCGTCGTCTATCAGGGCGCCTTCATGAGTGAGGTCGTCCGAGCCGGCATCGTATCGCTGGGGGCGGGGCAGATGGATGCGGCGCGTGCACTGGGGCACGGATATTTCAGCGCGATGCGCTATATCATCCTGCCGCAGGCGCTTTATAATATGATCCCGAGCCTGATCTCGACCTTCGTGTCCACCATCAAGGACACGACCCTTGGCTACGTCATCAATGTGCCGGACCTGACATTTGCGGCAAACCAGGTGAACAACCAGCTCCTGACCCAGCCCTTCCAGGTCTTCCTCATTCTGGCGCTTGTTTATTACATCATCTGCTGGTCGCTGACCCATGTCGCCAATCGTCTCGAGCGGCGTATCGCCCGCCGGCGGGCCGGCCCGCGCGGCAAGCTCGCCGCCGACACGGCACCGGCCCCCGCCAATATTGTTACGGAGCAGCTATGACCGCGTCAGTTTCCGCCACTCAGGACGCCTACACCATCACGCTTTCGCAGGTCTGCAAAAGCTATGGCGATTATCAGGTGCTCAAGGATGTCAACGAAAACGTCACCCGTGGCGAAGTCGTGGTCATCTGCGGGCCATCGGGTTCCGGCAAGTCCACCCTCATCCGCACGATCAACCGGCTGGAAGAGATCAGCAGTGGTTCGATCATGCTGGATGGCAAGAACATCCATGCCCAGATGCGCGCCAGGGAACTGAACGCGCTGCGCAGCCGGGTGGGTTTCGTCTTCCAGAGTTTCAACCTCTTCCCGCACCTTTCGGTGGTGGAGAATGTCTCGATGTCGCCGATCCGGGTGAAGGGTGTTTCCCCGGCGGTCGCACATGAAAAGGCGTTGAAGCTTCTCGATCGTGTCGGACTTGCCGACAAGGCCAGCTCCTATCCCGCCCAGCTTTCCGGCGGCCAGCAGCAGCGCGTTGCCATTGCGCGAGCGCTTGCCATGGAGCCGCCGGTCATGCTGTTCGATGAACCGACCTCCGCTCTCGACCCGGAAATGGTCGGAGAGGTGCTCGCCGTCATGAAGAGCCTTGCTGCCGAAGGCATGACCATGCTCTGCGTGACACATGAAATGGGCTTTGCCCGTGAAGTGGCCGACCGCATCTGGTTCATCGATGCCGGCCGCATCCTCGAAACGGCGAAACCCGAAGAATTTTTCAAAAATCCGCAACATCCCCGTGCCCAGCGGTTCCTCGCCGATCTGAGACACTAGGACCTATCCTTTATAATAACAGGGAGAACTGAAATGAACTGGAAGTCCATCACTCTTACCGCCGCATTGGCGACCTCCGCCGCGGTCATTCCGGCCAAGGCCGACCAGCTCGACACGATCATTGCGAACAAGACGCTGCGTTGCGCGACATTCGCAGACGTGCCGCCCTTTGCCTCGCCGGATCCGAAGACGCGCGAAATGGCCGGCTTCGACGTCGATCTGTGCGGCGCCATCGCCAGGGAACTCGGCGTCAAGGCCGAGATCAAGCCCGTTTCCGTTGAAGCGCGCGTTCCCGAAGTCAAGCTTGGCCGCGTCGATCTCTCGGTTGCCAACCTCGCTTACACCCAGAGCCGCGCTGAACAGATCCAGTTCAGCGACCCCTACTATCTGGCAAAGGAAATGCTGATTGTTCCGGTTGACGACCCCGGCACCAAGAAGTCCGACTTCGTCGGCCAGCGTATCGCGTCCAGCAAGGGTTCCACTTCGGAAATGTCCGTCAAGCTCAACAAGTCCGAGCCGCTGACATTCCAGGATACGGCATCCGCTTACCTCGCCGTCCAGCAGGGCAAGGCGCGCGGCATCGTTGGCAACACCATGACGATGACCAAGTTCGTCAACGAATCCAAGACCAAGGGCAAGCAGATGCGGATGATCGAAGAGCCGATGCTCTTCCAGCCCATCGGCATCGGCATGGCCAAGGACAATCCGGCGCTGACCGCAAAGATTAACGAAATCCTTCGCAAGCTCGATGCGGATGGCGAAATCAACCGCATCTGGGACAAGTGGCTTGGCCCGAACACCGAATACAAGATGACGCGCACCGACAAGGTCGTGCCTCTTTCCGAACTGAAGTTCGACCCGATCCCCTGAGCTTCGGCTCAGCCTCGGCCAATTTCCAACTCTTCAACACTATCGGTCGGCGAGACGCTCTCGCCGACAGCTTCAACGTGGGAGGTTTTCATGATCCACATTAAAGATATCGCGCAGCGTCCGACCAAAGCGGATGTTGACGCCCTTGCCAAATTCTCTCCCGCCACGATCCATGAGGCGCAGGGACGTCGCGGCGCATTGTCCTCGCGGCTGAAGCCCGTCGATTATCGCATGAAGCTGTGCGGCCCGGCTTTCACGGTCAAATGCGCGCCGCGCGACAACATCATGCTGCAGCTTGCCATCAACTACGCCAAGCCGGGCGACATCATCGTCGTTTCCGCCGGTGAATATGAAGAAGCCGGTTCGTTCGGCGACGTTCTCGCCAATGCCTGCCTCGCAAAAGGCATCGGCGGCCTGGTGACCGACACCGGCGTGCGCGACACGCTGCAGCTGCGGGATCTCGGCTTCCCTGTCTTCTCGCTCAGTGTCTGCATCAAGGGCACTGTCAAGGAAACCATTGCCGCGGTCAACGATCAGGTCATCGTCGGCGGCGAGATCATCAATCCGGGCGATATCATCGTCGGCGATGCCGATGGGCTGGTTGTCGTGAGACGCGAGGAAGCACAGGAAGCCGCAAAGCTTTCGCAGGCCCGCGAAGATGCCGAGGCTGGTTACATCGAAGCCTACAAGCAGGGCAAATCTGTGATCGAGGTCAGCAAGCTCGAGGCGGTGCTGAAAGCCAAGGGCCTCGTGGTCGATATCTGAGACAGATCCAAAGACAATAGGCTTCGGCGGCAATTGCCGCCAAGCCCGCCTTTATGGGAGGAGCGAATATGAAAGCGGTTGTCATCCACGCAGCCAAGGACCTGCGGATCGAGGAACGGCAGGCGGAACAGCCCGGCCCGGGACAGGTCGATGTGGCGATCGAGGCAGGTGGCATCTGCGGCTCCGACCTGCATTATTACAATCACGGCGGTTTCGGCACCGTGCGGGTGCGCGAACCGATGATCCTCGGCCATGAGGTGGCCGGCACCATCAAGGCTCTGGGGGAGGGCGTTTCTCATCTGGCCGTCGGCGACCGCGTCGCCGTATCGCCAAGCCGGCCCTGTAACCATTGCGAATTCTGCCTGAAGGGCCAGCAGAACCAGTGCCTGAACATGCGTTTTTATGGCTCCGCCATGCCCATGCCGCATATTCAGGGCGCGTTTCGCCAGCGCCTCGTCGCCGAGGCATACCAGTGCCACAAGGTGCGCGATGGCATCTCCATCCATGAAGCGGCCATGGCCGAGCCCTTCGCGGTCACGCTGCACGGTGTCAGCCGCGCCGGTGCATTGACCGACAAGCGGGTTCTGGTCACCGGATGCGGGCCGATCGGCGCGCTGGCGATCATCGCTGCCCGCGCCCATGGCGCTCGGGAAATCGTTGCGACCGACGTCATGGATGCGGTACTGCAAAAGGCGCTCGCCGTTGGTGCCGACCGGGTCATCAATGTCGTCAGCGACCCCGACGCGCTTTCCGCCTATTCGGCAAACAAGGGCTATTTCGACGTCCAGTTCGAAGCTTCCGGAAACGAAAGGGCTGTGCGTTCGGGTCTCGAAGCGCTGAAACCGCGCTCTACCGTGGTTCAACTCGGTCTCGGCGGCGATGTTTCCATTCCGCAGAATATGGTGGTCGCCAAGGAAATCGAGATGAAAGGCACTTTCCGTTTCCACGAGGAATTCGGACTTGCCGTCGATTTCATCAACCAGCGTCGGGTCGACCTGAAGCCGCTGCTGACCGGAACCTTCCCGTTGGAAGAGGCGGTCGCGGCTTTCGAGGCCGCCGGCGACAGAAGCAAATCGATGAAGGTCCAGCTGGCCTTCTGATCAAAGCTGGGCAACATGGCTGTATAAAAATGCAAGCGCAGAGATTCCTGCGCTTGCATTCCGATTTCTCATCGTGGTGTCAGATGAATACCGGCAAGCGTGCAGCGCACCGAACCGCCGGCCTTTTCAATGGTTGGTATATCCAGCGCCAGTGGAACCGCGCTTTCGCGGATTGCGGCTATCTGATCTGCCGTCAGCGAGGCGTATGCGGTGGTTGAGAGCGCAAGGATGCGGCCATCGCGGCCCTGCAACTCGAGCGCATTGCCGGCGAAGCTGCGGATCTGAGCGTTGCTCAGACCGATGACCCGCCGCCCCGAACGTTCAAGCCGGGTAACGATTTCCGTGCGACGGTTCTCATCGGCGATCATGTCGAGACCGATCATCGCGTAATCCGTGCCGATGCACATCAGGACATTGGTGTGATAGACCGGCACGCCCGCCTCGTCACGGGCATCGAATACCATCGGTTCGAAGTTGAAATGGGTCGAGAAGCGTTCGAGCGCAATCGGATCTGTGCGGTCGGAGCGCACGGCGTAAGCGACACGGTCGATGTGATCGAGCACCATGGCGCCTGTGCCTTCAAGAAAAAGCCCGTCGGGCTCAAGGCCGGAATAGTCGATGATGTCCTGAACGCGGTAGCGGCTCTTCAGCATCTCGATGACGTCCTGGCGGCGCTCAAGCCTGCGGCTTTCCGCCTTCATCGGATAGATGGCGACATGGCCGCCCGCATGGGTGGAAAACCAGTTGTTGGGAAAGACCGAGTCGGGCGTCCGCGTGCTTTCGTCCTCGAAGAGATGAACTGTTACGCCATGGCTTTCCAGCATGCGCGCCGCGCGGGTGATTTCATTGTAGGCAATCGCGCTGAGGTCTTCGCCGCTGGCCGGTGTCGCCTGAAAGCGGTTGTCAGCTGCTGTCTCGGTATTAACCGTGAAATGGTGCGGCCGCACCATGACGACGGCGGCCGGAGCCTGAATGGAATAGTTTTTTTTCATCGTTTTAATCCTCAGTTCCGGGCGCGTTGCAGCATGCCGAAGAGGTCGCGTGGGTCATCGGGATCGGCGATGATGTCGATCTCCTGATAGAAGCTGGAGCCCTCGAGTTTTCCGCGCACGTAACGTAGCGCGGAGAAATCTTCGATGGCGAAACCGACGCTGTCGAACAGGGTGATCTGGCGCGCGTCTCGCCGGCCTTCGGCTTCGCCAAGGATCACTTTCCAAAGCTCGGTTACGGGATAATCCGGGTCCATCTGCTGGATTTCGCCCTCGATGCGCGTCTGCGGCGGGTATTCGACGAAGGTATCGGCGCGCAGCAGAATATCCCTGTGCAGTTCCGTCTTGCCGGGGCAATCGCCACCGATGGCGTTAATGTGTACACCAGCGCCGACCATATTGTCGGTCAGGATCGTCGCATATTGCTTGTCTGCGGTGCAGGTGGTGATGATGCCGGCGCCCTCGATCGCGGTCTGGGCCGATTTGCACGGGGCTACGGTCAGGCCGCTCCCACTCAGGTTCGCGGCCGTCTTTTCAGTGGCGCGGGGATCGATATCGTAAAGGCGTACTTCCTCGATGCCGATCACCGCCTTCATTGCCAGCGCCTGGAATTCCGCCTGCGCTCCGTTGCCGATCATCGCCATGACCCGGGTGCCCTTCGGTGCCAGATGCCGGGCGGCCATTGCCGAGGTGGCGGCAGTGCGCAGCGCCGTCAGCAGGGTCATCTCCGTCAAAAGCACCGGATAACCGGTGGAGACGGATGCAAGCAGGCCAAAGGCGGTGACTGTCTGAAGCCCATCGGCCATGTTTTTCGGATGGCCGTTTACATATTTGAAGCCGTAGATTTCGCCGTCGGACGTCGGCATCAGCTCGATGACGCCTTCTCGCGAATGGGAGGCGACGCGCGGGGTCTTGTCGAAGCACTGCCAACGGCGAAAATCAGCCTCTATGGCATCGGTAAGCTCGACGAGCATCTGCTCGATGCCGATATGATGCACGAGGCGCATCATGTTCTCGACACTGACGAAAGGGATCAGGGCTTTTGCGGACGGGGACAGGGGCATCTGGGCAACTCCTCACTTGCTGGAGCGAGGATATCCATTGTGCCTGTTCAACCGAAATCGCAGAAGCTTGTTGTTTCTGAAACTATTTTGAACAATATGTTCAGTCCAGTTGTCAATTCTGTCAGATATTCAAATGAGCATCGCAAAATACATACCTGATGAGCTCGACCGGCAAATCATTGCCCATCTGCGGGTCGACGGCCGCGCTTCGCTGGCCAAGCTCTCGGATGTGCTGGGTGTGGCGCGCGGAACGGTTCAAAACAGGCTGGACCGCTTGACGGAAACCGGCACGCTGCTTGGTTTCACCGTGCGGGTGCGCGAGGATTATGATGACCGGGCGGTACATGCGGTCATGATGATCGAGGTGATGGGCAAATCCACCACGCAGGTCATCCGCAAGCTGCGTGGCATCGCAGAGATTTCCTCGCTGCACACCACCAACGGCAATTGGGACCTTGTGGCAAACATCCGCGCCGGAAGCCTCTCGGATTTCGATCGCGTGCTGCGCGAGGTCCGCATGATAGACGGCGTCTCAAATAGCGAAACCAGCCTTTTGCTCAGCAGCGTTTGAGCTCAGCCGCGCGGGGCGGGCACGCCGTTGAGTTGCCTGACAAAACGCTGCTCCAGAACCTCGCTTCCCCATTGGCTGCCCGGATGTTCTTCGACACATGCGAAACCATGGGCCTCGTAAAGATGCCGTGCGGCCAAAAGGCCGTTGAACGTCCATAGATGGGTCTCATGAAAGGCATTTTCATCCGCGAAGGCGAGTGCGGTTGCCAGCAGCCTGCGCCCGACACCGCCGCCGCGCACGCCGTCATCGACGATGAACCAGCGCAGATGCGCCACACCCGGCCCCAGATCCTCGCCATCGATTGCGACGGAGCCGATGATCTCCTGTCCCCGCATTGCGACCCAGATTGCATTTTTCGGGTTTTCCAGACGGTTGCAAAAGGAGGCGAGGCCTTCAGCCACAACGGATTCGAAGCGTTGGCCGAAGCCCGATGTCCGGGCATAATAAAGCGCGTGCATCTGGGTGATGCGGGCAATGAGGCCTGGTCTATAGCCTTCGACGATATCGATGGTGGGAGCCGCGTTGTCGCTCCGGCCTCCCAGCGCATCGGCGTAAAGGCGAAGTCCTTCGAGGATCGTATGGCCGTCCGCCGGCGTGAGCCGCGTCAGCGCGCTCGACACCTGCCTGTTTGCAAAGCTGTGAATGGCGCCGGCCCGTTCCTGCCCTTGTCCGGAGAGATGCAGCCGCTTGATACGACTATCTTCATCGTCCGTCTCTTCCCGGACGTCGCCGGACAGAACGAGTTTGCGAAGCATGCGGCTGACGCTGGATTTCTCAAGCCGAAGCAGCTTGCCGAGATCACGCGCCGTGATGCCCGGGCATGCGTCGATTTCGATCAGGGCATGCACCGCAGAGGGCGGCAAGTCGGTGCCAGCGAAGTTTCCGCCCATAAAACCGAGCTCGCGGACAAGCCGACGCGAGGTGGAGCGGATGTCGTTTATGGGGAAGGATTGTTGTGACACGTTAAATCCATTATGGTTGCATCATGCAACTGTAATCATAATTTGCGTGGCCTGCCAAGATGAAGGCGGTTCAAAATGCTGGATTTCCCTGCGAAAGCGGGCAATCTTCAATCCAGCAATTCGCAAGTGGCGTGTTGAAACCGCTGCCGTCGGTGGAACCCATTCACCGGGTTTCTTGCAGGTTCGCATAATTGATTATCCGGCTATGGAGAAGCCATGCCCGATACACCGCGATTTTTCCGCTATGCCGTTTTAGCTGCGATGTTTCCCGCCGCCGCCCTTGGGGTACTGGGAACACCGAACGAATATCGCGCCATCGGCATCGATGCCGTTGATTGCGACGGGCCAATCTCCGTTCTGATAGCCGCCGTGCCGGCGCTCGCGGCCTATGCCACTGTCGGATGGTTGTTTGTTTCCGGCACCAAGCGCCATCGTTCATTGATGGCGGGTGGTGTCTGTGGGCTGATCTGTCTGGCGCTTGTCTGGAGTATCGGGGCTGCGCTTCTGGAGCATCGGCGAAACACGATTGAAATGGCATGTGATGCCAGTGGCCGGCTGTGATTGTCTTCCGGCTCGCCGATAGAGACGCGGGATTTCGGTTGAAAGCTCCGTTCAGTTTTTCCAGTCGCCTTAGTCGCGAAAACGAAGGTTCCGGCGTGTCAGCTGGTCGACGGTGGTGCAGCCCATAAGCTTCATATCGCGCTCGATTTCGATGCGCATCAGTTCGAGAGCCCGCTCCACACCGGGCTGTCCGGCGGCAGCGAGCGGAAAAAGGTAATAGCGGCCGAGCCCAACCGCTTTCGCGCCCAGTGACAGTGCTTTGAGCACATGGGTTCCGCGCTGCACGCCGCCATCCATCATGACATCGATCCGGTCACCGACCGCATCGACAATCTCGGCAAGCTGATCGAAGGCGCTGCGCGAACCATCGAGCTGGCGGCCGCCATGATTGGAGAGCACGATGCCGCTGCAGCCGATCTCGACCGCGCGTCTTGCGTCATCTACGGACATGATCCCCTTCAGGCAGAAGGGCCCGCCCCATTCGCGCACCATCTGCGCCACATCGTCCCAGTTCATGGAAGGATCGAGCATCTCGGTGAAATAGCGGCTGATGGAAAGCGCGCCACCATCCATTTTGATGTGGCCGTCAAGCTGCGGCAGGCTGAAGCGCTCATGCGTGAGGTAATTGATCCCCCATGCCGGTTTCATGGCGAATTGTGCGATGCCGGAAAGATTGAGCTTGAAGGGAATGGCAAAGCCGGTGCGCTTGTCCCGCTCGCGGTTTCCACCCGTGATGCTGTCTACCGTCAGCATCATCGTCTGCACGCCGGCAGTCTTGGCGCGCGCCATCATATCGCGGTTGAGGCCACGGTCCTTGTGGAAATAGAACTGATAGACCTGCGGCCCGCCGCTGATGCGGCGTGCTTCCTCGAGGCTGGTGGTGCCGAGCGAGGAGACGCCGAACATGGTGCCGTATTTTCCCGCCGCTGCCGCAACCGCCCGCTCGCCCTGGTGGTGGAAGAGGCGCTGCAACGCCGTCGGGGAGCAATATACCGGCATTGCCAGCTTCTGCCCCATGACGGTGACAGACATGTCTACATCCGCCACGCCTCGCAACACGTCGGGAACGAGATCGCAATTCTCGAAAGCGGCCGTGTTTCGTCGATACGTCACCTCGTCATCGGCAGCGCCATCAATGTAGTTGAAGATCGGTCCGGGAAGACGCTGTTTCGCCATGCGGCGAAAATCGTGGAAATTATAGCAGTCCTTGAGTTGCATCTGTTATCCGACCGGTCCGGTGTGAAAACGTATCAAAAGATCGCCCGAAACCTATACCGGAGATCCGGGACGGGCAATTGCATTGCGGACGATTTCAGTACCCTATTGAAAGGCTTTTTGCCGGCCGCAGCGGAGATCAGGCAGGGCCTGCCAGCTGCCGGGTGGAAACGACGTGCAGGGCTTTGCCGGTGTCGAAAAAGCTCTGCACATTGCCGATCGTGGTGTCTGCAATGTTCTTGAGCGCTTCGTGCGTGAAAAACCCCTGATGGCCGGTGACCAGAACATTCGGGAAAGTCAGCAATCGCGCAAAGACGTCATCGCGCAGCACATCGTTGGAAAGATCTTCGAAAAAGAGGTCTGCCTCCTCCTCGTAGACATCGATGCCGAGACTGCCGATCGTGCCGTCCTTCAGGCCCGCAATCGCGGCGCGTGTATCGATGATAGCCCCGCGGCTGGTGTTGACGAGCATGACGCCCTTCTTCAGGAGCGGCAACGTATCCCGGCGGATCAGGTGACGGGTCTCAGGCGTGAGCGGGCACATCAGCGCGAGAACGTCCGATGTACGGAACAATTCCTCCCGGGTGACATAGACCATGCCAAGGGCTTCGCAATCTGGATTTGGGTAAGGATCATGGCCGATGATACGGCAGCCGAAGCCGGCAGCAATGCGTGCGAAAATCGCGCCGATCTTTCCGGTACCAACGATGCCCACCGTCTTGCCGTGAAGATCGAAACCGAGCAGGCCATCCAGGGCGAAGTTGCCTTCGCGCACCCGGTTATAGGCGCGGTGAATCTTGCGGTTGAGCGCCAGGATGAGCGCCATCGTGTGTTCGGCGACCGCATGGGGCGAATAGGCAGGTACGCGCGCAATGGTCAGGCCCAGCTTTTCGGCAGCCGCGATATCGACCTGATTGAAGCCGGCGCAGCGCAGCGCAACGAGCCGCACGCCCATCTCCACCAGTTTTTCCAGTACGAGCCGCGACAGATCATCGTTGACGAAGGCGCAGATCGCGACACACCCCTTGGCCAGTGCCACCGTTTCAAGAGACAGCCGTGCTTCGCAATATTGCATCCGCATGCCGGACCCCGCGGCCGCGTCAAGGAACTGCCTGTCATAGGGTTTGGCGCTATAGACGACGATCCGCATCTGCTTCTCCGGTATCGAGTACGAAAGTTGCCGTAGCGGGCCTATGCGTCCGGCTTCCGGTTAGCTGCGCAGGCCCGGCGCTTCCTGTCCGGTGCTTTCCACATATTCCGTGTATCCGCCGCCATATTGGTGGATACCGTCCGGTGTCAGTTCCAGCACCCGGTTTGAAAGCGCGGCCAGGAAATGACGGTCGTGGGAAACGAACAGCATCGTGCCTTCATATTGCGACAGGGCCTTGATCAGCATTTCCTTGGTGTCGAGGTCGAGATGGTTCGTCGGCTCGTCCAGCACGAGGAAATTCGGTGGGTCGAACAGCATGGCGGCCATGACGAGACGGGCTTTTTCACCGCCGGAGAGAACGCGGCAGCGTTTTTCCACGTCGTCGCCGGAAAAGCCGAAACAGCCGGCAAGGGCGCGCAGCGGCGCTTGCCCGGCTTTCGGAAAGCGTTCCTCCAACCACTCGAGAATGGTGCTGTCACCATCCAGAACATCCATGGCGTGCTGGGCGAAATAACCGAGCTTGACGCTGGCGCCGAGCGTGACATTGCCGGAATCCGGCTCCGTTGTGCCGGTCACCAGTTTCAGCAATGTCGATTTTCCGGCACCGTTGACGCCCATGATGCACCAGCGTTCCTTGCGCCGTACCATGAAGTCCAGTTCGCCGTAGATCGTGCGGCTGCCATAGGCCTTATTCACTTTCTTCAGCGCGACGACATCCTCGCCCGATCTGGGCGCAGGTGCGAATTCGAAAGCGACCGTCTGACGCCGGCGTGGGGGTTCGACGCGGTCGATCTTGTCGAGTTTCTTCACGCGGCTCTGCACCTGCGCGGCGTGCGAGGCGCGCGCCTTGAAGCGCTCGATGAATTTGATTTCCTTGGCAAGCATGGCCTGCTGGCGTTCGAACTGCGCCTGCTGCTGTTTTTCGTTCTGCGCCCGTTGCTGTTCGTAAAAGCCGTAATCGCCGGAATAGGTGGTGAGGCTGCCGCCGTCGATCTCGATGATCTTGGTCACGATGCGGTTCATGAATTCGCGGTCGTGCGAGGTCATCAAAAGCGCGCCGTCGTAGTTCTTCAGAAAATCCTCGAGCCAGATCAGGCTTTCGAGATCGAGATGGTTCGAGGGTTCGTCGAGCAGCATCACGTCCGGTCGCATCAGAAGAATGCGGGCGAGCGCCACGCGCATTTTCCAGCCGCCGGAAAGTTTGCCGACATCGCCGTCCATCATCTCCTGGCTGAAGCTCAGACCGTCCAGAACCTCGCGGGCACGGCCTTCGAGCGCATATCCGTCCAGCTCCTCATACCGCGCCTGCACTTCGCCGTAACGTTCGATGATGGCGTCCATCTCGTCCATCCGGTCGGGATCGGACATGGCGGCTTCCAGTTGCCTGAGCTCGGCCGCCACTTCGCTGACCGGGCCGGCGCCTTCCATGACTTCGGCCACGGCTGAGCGGCCGGACATTTCGCCGACATCCTGATTGAAGTAGCCGATCGTCATGCCCTTTTCGGCGACGACCTGTCCCTCATCGGGCTGTTCCTCTCCGGTGATCATCCGGAACAGCGTGGTCTTGCCAGCGCCGTTCGGGCCGACAAGGCCAATCTTCTCGCCGCGATTGAGTGCGGCGGAGGCCTCGATGTAAAGAATGCGGTGACTGTTCGACTTGCTGATATTTTCGATGCGGATCATGACGGGGCCTGTGAATGGGAGCGCCCTCCTATGCCACGGGCCGCCGCCGCTGTCACCTGCCGCTCACGACTTGCCAGCCATGCAGCCGGGTAGCATCACCCGGAAGCATTGCTCCTCGCGAGCGAGGCCGTCTTCAGGTCGCGCTCGCTGAACTCTTCGTCAATTTGTCAGCGTGGCTACGCTGCCAGCGGCTTTGCGAGCGATTTCACCGAAGGCGGTGACGATCTGCTGCATGTTTTCGGGCGCGTAATAATTGTCGAGGTTGGATGCGCAATATTGCAGGAGCGATTTGCCCTTGTCAGGCGCCATGAAGGCCACGCTGAAAATTTTGATGCCATCTTTCTTGGCCGTTTCGCAGGTATTGCGCACCTTCTGATCTATGGCGGAATCCCAATTTGCGCTGTACCCCGTCATTTCGCCGTCCGTCATGAGAACGATGTAGCGCTCGAAGGATTCGTTTTTCTTAGTCTTATGCGCGGTTGTTTCAGCTGTATTGGATTTTTTAAGAGCGTTGTAAGCGGCGTTCAGGCCGCTCGTCGCGTCAGTGCCACCTGATGGAAATTCCGGGATCTGTTTATCGACATAATTCAAAACGCCGCTCGTGCCCCAGCCGATGGGCTGAGCCGCATAGGCCTCATGAGTATAAACCGAGGCACCTGTTCGAACGAGTTCTGAACCACCGCTGGTATATGTTGGATCTGCCTTGTTTAAGGTTGTCACGAGAAAGCCAACGGCGGTTTTTAGTGATGTCGCCTTGTTGACGTAGCATGGGCTGGACGTGACCTGCGATTCACTCTTGCCCCAGTTGCTGGCAGTGTAGTTCGGGCATGATTTTTTCGCGGTATTGATAGTATCCGTCTTGAAAGACATTGATCCCGAGCGGTCGAGCACCAGATACATGGAAATTGGCGCACCCTTGTTGACGGTGCTTTTTGCGGTACCGGTCGCCGCGATGTCGAGTGTCTTCGCGCCTATGAATCCGAGCAGCGGATTGAGCTTCACCTTATAGTTGATAGTGGTCTGTATGGTGAAGGTCTTGCCGCGCGCATCTTCCGTCGTACCGATGCTGACCGGAGAATTCTTCTCAAGTTCTTTTTTCTCTTCTTCGGTCAGGTCCTTTTCCAGTTGGGTGGTGATGAAGGCCCTGGCGATTTCCTTGATTTTTTCGTCGGTCAGTTCGCCTTCTTTCAAACGAGCCTCGGTCGCGGCCGCAAGAGCGGCAGAATCCGCCGTATTTTGCAAGTTTGCTTTTATCTGCATCACGTTCGCCAGCTCTATTCCAGCGCCGGCAAAGCCAAGCAACACCGGTAGCAATATTGCCGTCATGATGCCGAAATTGCCGTTGGTATCGGTAAGGAAACGGCGCTTCAGTTTTTGATAGGCGGAGGCGGTCATGATGGGGGCTCACGGATTAGAATATACGACTGAGCGCAGGAAACCCGCAAACGATGTAAAATCCGCTAACGTGATGGGTTCAATTTTATGCGGCGCTCAAATTGGCGCAGTTTTTGAAGTATTTTTAAGAATTAATTCCAGCAAAGTTCGAAACAATACACCTTGCATCATTACTGGACGGGGATGACGTCCACAGCCTGTTTTATCTGCTGGTTGCCATAGCTCTTCAATACCCCGATCACCGGTGCGACGTCGGAATAGTCCCGGCCATAGCCGACGACGATATGGTCGCTGCCGGCGACGATATCATTGGTGGGGTCGAGTTCCAGATAGCCCGCCGCCTCGCCGCACCAGACGCGAACCCAGGCATGCATTGCATCGGCCCCTTCCAGACGTTCCTTGCCCGGCGGGGGAATGGTGCGCAGGAAGCCGCTGACGTAACCGGCGGGAATGCCGAGGCTGCGCAGCGCCATGATCATGATATGCGAGAAATCCTGACACACGCCGCGTTTCAGCTTGAAGGCTTCCGATGGCGTCGTATCCACGGTCGTTGCCTCGCCATCATAGGTAAAGTCCCTGTGGATGCGTTTGCACATGGCGAGCGCGATTTCGCGAATGGTCATTCCTGGTTTCAGCAGCTCCCGCGCATAGGCTGCGATTGCCGCATCCATCCCTATTCTCGGGCTGGCGCCGATAAAGTGGTGCGGCGACTGGAAATCGAGCGACCAGACATCGGCAAGGTCCTGTGGCAGCCGTGAAAGTTCGGGTGAAAAATCGGCCGTCAGCGCCGGCGCTTCCACCATCACGCGCGCCTGCATGCGGATATCCAGCTTTTCATGCGGCGCGCGCAGATGCACGGAGGTCGCCGATTGATGGAAGAAGTCCTCGAAGGTGGCGCGCTCTTCCGGCACGGGCAAAACATCGAGGGAACCGGCAACGAGCCGCTGCCGACCCGGGATCGACAGGGGCAGGACGCGGATAATGTGGCGCGCGCCGTGGGCCGGTGTGTCGTAGGTGTAACCCATATGCAGGGAGAGATCGTAAAGCATCGGGTTATCCGAGATAGGTCTGGGCAAGAACATCGGACAGATGCTCCATGTCCGTTTCGAGCTGGCGATAGATCGCGCCATTCATGTTTTCCGGCGTCATGACCGCAAGGCCGGAATGCAGCCGCATCGCCTCGCGGTAAAAAGGCGACATCTGGCCGTTTACAAAGGCGTTCGGAAGCTGTTCCACCTCGGTGCGGATTTCGTTCAGCTGAAACAGGATGGACCGTGGGTTGAGCGGATCGAGCGCCAGAAGATCGGTGACCGTCAGGCCTGCCGTGCTGACATTGTAGCGGCGGCGATGGGTCATGACGCTGTCGCCGATTTCCAGCAGCATGTCATAGGATCCATCAGGCGCATCGGGTCCGGTCATATGGCCGAGAAGACGTGTCATATGCAGGCCACGTTCGAGATAACGGCCGATCGACAGGAAACGCCAACCGGTGAAGCGATACATGTTTTCGTGCACCAGACCGGCAAAGCCCGCAAGCTTGCGCAACAGGATCGTCATGGCGTGGGTGGCGTCGTCGCCAGGCGACACCTTTGCGTGGAACCGGCGGGCGGTCTTGGCAAGGTCGTTCAGCGCCAGCCATCCGTCCGGTGAAAAGCGGTCGCGGATATTGCTGGCGGAATAAACCGCGCTGTTGATGTTGTTCAGCAGGCTTTCCGGCACGGCATCGTTCATCTCCACGTCGAGCGCTTCCAGATAGCGCGTCACATGGGCAAGCAGGGGCTGGCGCGGGTCGGCCGATTCGGCATAACGCCCGTGCCAGGCACGCAGGATGCGCAGCGCGCCTTCCGAGCGCTCGATATAGCGGCCGAGCCAGAAGAGATTGTCGGCGGCCCTGCTTGGCAGGCTGCCCGGCATGTTGCGGGTGAAGCTCTCTTCCGCAGGCAAAAGCGTGGTGCGTTCCACCGGCTTGTCGCTGACGATCCAGACATCCGCCGCACTGCCGCCCGATTGCATGGCGATGGCGGACACGTCGTTGCTGCTGCCGATCCGCGCAAAACCGCCGGGCATGATCTGCCAGCCATCCTGCGTGCGGGCGGCAAAAACGCGAAGGCTCATCGGGCGTGGCACGAGCTTGTTGTCGACATAGGCCGGCGTGGTGGAGAGTGTCACCACCTCCTGGCCGACCAGCCTGTGGCCGTCCGAGGCGAGCCAGTCGCTGATCGATTCCTTGGCCGTTTCACGCAGGGAAGAGCCCAGCACCGATTGGCCGTTGTCATCAAAGAAGGGAAGCCGGGAATAGGCAGGGCCGATGACCATGCCTTCGATATTGCCTGCAACGTGGCGCCGTTCGGATTCCTGCCCGCACCACCAGGTCGCGATCGACGGCAGTTTCAGGTCTTCGCCAAGCAGGTGGCGGCAGACACGCGGCATGAAGGAAAGCAAGGCCCGCGTTTCGAGAATACCGCTGCCAAGCGCATTGACGATGGTGAGCGCCTCGTTGCGCAGCGCCTGCACCATGCCGGGCGTGCCGATATGGGACTGCTGGTTGAGTTCCAGCGGATCGGAATAGGAAGCGTCGAGACGCCGCCAGAGCACACCGATCGGTTTCAGCCCTGCCACGGTTCTGACCATGACCCGGCCGTTGACCACGGTCAGATCCTCACCCTCCAGCAGCATGAAGCCGAGATAACGGGCTATATAGGCGTGTTCGAAATAGGTTTCGTTGGCGGGTCCGGGCGTCAACACCGCGATACGGTCATCGGGGTGTTTTCTGTGCGACTGCAACGTGTCGCGAAAAGCGCCAAAAAACGAGGCGAGCCGGTGAACATGGGTTTCCGCATAGATGTCGGACAGTGCGCGCGTGGTCGCCACCCGGTTTTCCAGCGCAAAGCCCGCACCGGAAGGCGCCTGAGTCCTATCGGCCAGCACCCACCAGTTTCCATCAGGTCCGCGCCCGATTTCGAAGGAGCAGAAATGCAGATAATGGCCGCTTGCCGGTTTTACGCCGACCATCGGCCGCAGATATTCCGGATTGGAGGCGATCAGCGCCGGCGGAACGTAACCTTCCTTCACCAGCCGGTTTTCGCCGTAAAAATCGGCGACCATGGCTTCGAGAAGATTGGCGCGCTGTTTCAGCCCTTCGGAAAGAACTGCCCATTCCCTGTCATCGATCAGCACCGGAATATGGGAGATCGGCCAGTTTCTTTCGCTGCTGCCCTTGCCGTAGTCGCGGTAGAACACGCCCGCATCGCGCAGATAGCGGTCGGTGCGGGCAAAGCGTTCATGCAGTTCGCGCTCAGACATGCGCGAGAGGGCACCGAGCAGGTTCTTCCAGACCGGCCTGACCTTGCCGTTGGTGTCGAGCATTTCATCGGCCACACCCGGCAAGGTGGAGTAGTCAAGCCCGCGCGGTGGCGCGCTCGTTTCCGTCTTGCGTTCCGTTGCCGGGGCTTTGGACAATTTAAACTCCGTATGGCCGGCGCAGATCGAGCGTCAGCGGAAATTCTGGCGACAAGGTTTCCGCATGAAGCGGATATTGCCCTGCCGTATGTCCCCATGGTTCGAAACGGGCAAGGCGTCGTGCCTCGGCCTCGTTGCCGTTGACGGGAAACGTCTCGTAATTGCGCCCGCCCGGATGAGCAACATGGTAGATGCATCCGCCGATCGATCGCCTCGACCATGTATCATAAATGTCAAAGGTCAAGGGTGAATTGACGGGCAGCACGGGATGCAGGCCCGAGGAGGGCTGCCATGCCTTGAAGCGGACACCGGCAATCGCAACGCTGTGGTTCTCCGTTGCGACGAGCGGAACCGCGCGTCCGTTGCAGGCGACGGTGTAACGGGACGGGTTGGATGTTTCGAGGCGCACCTGCAGGCGTTCGACGGAAGAGTCGACAAAACGCACGGTTCCCCCGATGGCGCCCTGTTCGCCCATCACATGCCAGGGTTCCAGAGCCTGGCGCAATTCCAGTTTCGCGCCCTCATATTCCACCTCGCCGAAGAAGGGAAAACGGAATTCCTGCTGGGCGGTGAACCATTCGGGCTTCAGGTCGAAGCCGTTTTCCCTGAGGTCGGCGAGTACATCCAGAAAATCCGCCCAGATGTAATGCGGCAGCATGAAGCGATCGGCGAGCGCCGTGCCCCAGCGCACGAATTTACCACCGGTTGGGTTCTGCCAGAAGCGGGCAATGAGAGCGCGCACCAGCAATTGCTGGGCGAGCGACATGCGGGCATTCGGTGGCATTTCGAAACCGCGGAATTCCACAAGGCCGAGGCGGCCGGTTGGCCCGTCCGGCGAAAACAGCTTGTCGATGCAGATTTCGGCCCGGTGGGTGTTGCCCGTCACATCCGTCAGGAGGTTGCGGAACAGGCGGTCGACCAGCCAGGGCAGCGGCGGCACGCCCTCGCCGGGGGCAGGAACCTGCGAAAGCGCGATTTCCAGCTCGTAGAGACTGTCGTGACGGGCTTCGTCGATGCGTGGCGCCTGACTTGTCGGGCCGATGAACAGGCCGGAGAACAGATAGGAAAGGGACGGATGCCGCTGCCAGTGCAAAACGAGGCTTTTCAGAAGATCGGGCCGGCGCAGGAAGGGGCTGTCATTGGGGTTGGCGCCGCCCACCACTACATGGTTGCCGCCACCGGTGCCGGTATGGCGGCCATCGATCATGAACTTGTCTGCGCCGAGACGCGTCTGGCGCGCTTCATCATAGACTGCGGTCGTGATGTCGACGCAATCCTTCCAGCTGGAGGCGGGGTGGATATTGACCTCGATGACGCCGGGATCGGGCGCGACGCGAATGACATTGATGCGCTCATCATGCGGGGGCGCATAACCTTCGATGTGAACGGGCAATCCGAGATCGGCCGCAGCCGCTTCCGCAGCCGCGATCAGTTCGAGATAGTCCTCGATACGTTCGACAGGCGGCATGAAGACGCAGAGCCGGCCGTCGCGTGGTTCCACCGACATAGCGGTGCGCACCGCGCCGCCGATTTCTCCGAGTGTCTGTTCGATGCGCTCCTGGCTGGAGGCTTCATCGGCCTGGAAGGAGGCTTCCGGCATGGCGCGCCCGGAAGGTTTGAATATGTCGGGAAGCGGCCCTCGCGGGATCGAGGGATCAGCCTCGTGGATATAGGGATAGGCGGATGGCGGCACGTGGGGCAGGGTGCCGAGCGGCAGGCGATAACCCACGGGGCTGTCGCCAGGAACGAGGAAAATCTTGCCGCGCCGTGTCTTCCATTTCTCGCTGACCCAGCGCTTGCCGTCCGCCTTGGCGTTCCACGCCTGAACCGGAAGAATATAACCCGTTGGCGTCGTCAGGCCGCGCTCGAACACGCGGGCGATACGGTTTCGCTCTTCAGGGTCCTTCAGTTTGGAATTGGACGGATCGACATTGTCGGGAAGGCTGCCTTCCTTGATGATCCATTCGGCCGGGTCCTCGTAAGCCGGCAGCACCAGCTCCGGCTCAATGCCGAGATGGGTGGCGATGCCGCTGAGTAGCTTCTGCGCATCCTCGGCCTCGACGCCGGCATCCGCGCCTTCTTCGGCGATCAGCGTCGAGTCCTGCCAGATCGGCATTCCATCCTTTCGCCAATAGAGAGAAAAGGTCCAGCGCGGCAGGCTTTCGCCCGGATACCATTTTCCCTGTCCGTAATGCAGAAAACCGCCGGGGGCGAAACGTTCACGCAGGCGGCGGATCAAGGCGTCCGCCTTTTCGCGTTTCGTCGGCCCCACCGCCCCGGTGTTCCACTCCTCGGATTCGAAGTCGTCGATGGAGACGAAGGTCGGCTCGCCGCCCATGGTCAGCCTGACGTCGTGGGCGTTCAGAACCTGATCGACCTTTTCGCCGAGCGCGTTGAGGCTCTCCCAGCTTTCGTCTGAAAAGGGCTTGGTGATGCGCGGGGTTTCGGCAACGCGCCGGACCTGCATGTCGAAAGCGAATTCCGTGTTCGCCTCGCCGAAATAACCGCCGGAAATCGGCGCGGCATTGCGATAATGCGGTGTGGCCGCCAAGGGAATATGGCTTTCGCCTGTGAGAAGCCCGGACGTGGGATCAAGGCCAATCCAGCCGGCGCCCGGCATATAAACCTCGGCCCAGGCGTGCAGATCGGTGAAATCCACTTCGGTGCCGGATGGACCGTCCAGTGCCTTGAGATCGGGGGTGAGCTGAATGAGGTATCCCGACACGAAACGCGCAGCAAGGCCGAGATGTCTCAATATCTGGACGAACAGCCAGCTGGTGTCGCGGCATGAACCCTTGCCGGAGGCCAGCGTTTCTTCCGGGGTCTGAACACCCGGCTCCATGCGGATGACGTAACCGATTTCCTGTTGCAGACGGGCATTGAGACCAACGACCATATCCACCGTCGGCTGTCCGGGTGTGTGGTCCACGGTGGCCATGAAGGCGGAAAGCAGAGGGCCGGTCGGTTCCGGTTTCATGTAGATCGAGAGATCGTCCCGCAGTTCCTGCGGATAGTCGAACGGCCACTTGGTCGCCTCTTCCTCGACAAAGAAATCGAACGGGTTGTAAACCGTCATATCGGCGACAAGATCGACCTCGATCTTGAACTCCGTTGTCGGCTCGGGAAAAACGAACCGGGCGAGGTAGTTGCCGTATGGGTCCTGCTGCAGGTTCACGAAGTGGTTGGAGGGCGAAACCTTGAGCGAGTGGCTGATGACGCGGGTTCTGGAATGGGAGGCGGGCTTCAATCTTATGATCTGTGGTCCAAGGCGAACCGGATTGTCATATTTATAATGCGTCAGATGATAGATGCTCGCTTTGATCGCCATTAATCTGCCTTGCCCGGTTTTTCCGGTTTATGCGGTTTGTCCGCCCCTCTGAAATTATTCGGATTTTGTGCAATGCAGGAAAAGAAAGCAAGGATCATTTCCGGGGGCCATCGCATTGTTGGTAAAGGCCGCGATGTTTGCCTGCGCAGAGAATTGCCCGGGCTTTTCAACCGCCGCCACAGTGATTTCGACGGGATTGTAGACAAGGTCGAACGGCGTGTTATTGCTTGGCATCGCAAGGCGCAGGGTCGCGGCCCGCTTTCTTTGCCGACTGACGTTTCGGAATGGAATGAATGGCAACCACGGTGACCGACGATCAGCGCAAGAGCGCGGCCAACCTTTCGGGCTTCGACCTCGATTTTCCTGCGCAGCTGCGCATGATGGGTCGTGCCTTCTGGACGTCGCCGGTGCGCACCCGGTTGATAATGCTGTCGATCGCACTTCTGGCGGTGATATTGCTCACTGCCTATGGGCAGATCAGGCTCAACGAATGGAACGCACCCTTTTACAACGCGCTGGAACGGCGCGATCTCGACGCCTTCCTCCACCAGCTGGAAGTCTTCGCCATCATTGCCGGGCTGCTACTGCTTCTCAACGTCATCCAGACCTGGCTCAACCAGATGACGGCGCTGAACATGCGCGAGGGCCTTGCCAAGGATATGGTGGATCAGTGGCTGAAGCCCGGGCGCGCCGCGCGTCTTGCCGGTTTCGGTACGATCGCGATCAACCCTGACCAGCGTCTCCATGATGATGTCCGCAACCTTGCGGAAAGCAGCACAGCGCTTTCCATCGGCCTTGTAAACGCAACGATCCTGCTCATCAGCTTCATCGGCGTCCTCTGGTCACTCTCGGCGGGTTTCTCCATCACCATCAATGGCGATCCGGTCGCAATTCCCGGATATATGGTTTGGGCGGCAATCCTTTACGCGGGTTCGGCATCGCTGCTCAGCAACCTCGTCGGTTACCGTCTGGTCGGGCTGAACGCGGAACGGTATTCAAAAGAGGCTGAACTGCGCTTTTCACTGATGCGCGCCAGCGAAAACCTGGCGGCGATCGCACTTGCGCGCGGTGAAAAAAACGAGCGGCGGCGGATCGGCGTCGATATCGACGCCGTACTCGGTGTGATCCGCGGATTGGCCATGGCGCTGACCCATCTGACCTGGGTGTCTTCCGGTTACGGCTGGCTGGCGGTTGTCGCGCCCATTCTGATCGCCGCACCGGTCTATTTTTCCGGAAACCTCACCTTCGGCGGGCTGATGATGGCTGTGGGGGCTTTCAACCAGGTCAATACTGCACTTCGCTGGTATATCGACAATTTCGGGCCGATCGCCAGCTGGAAGGCAACGCTGCAGCGCGTTTCGGTGTTTCGCAACGCCCTGATCCAGATGGACAGCGTTGAACAGCATGGGCTGGCGATCGATCTGCAACGAAGCGCTGACAATGAAAAGATCCGGCTGCAGTCGGTTATTATCTGCCGCGATGCGGGCGGGCAGGATCTGGAGCGGAGTTTCCGGCTGCGCGAGGCCGACATTGCAATCGGGCCCGGTGATCGTCTCATGATCAATGGCGAGCAGGGCGTGAACCGGCGGCTGCTCTTTGCTGCGATGGCGGGCCTGTGGCCATGGGGGCAGGGCAGGATAGAAATGCCCGAACAATCCGATACGCTTTTCATCGCCCAGCACGGCTATCTGCCAACGGGCACGCTGCGCGAAATTCTCGCCTATCCGCGCGCGCCCCAGCGATTTGCGGAGGAAGATTATCTCGCGGCGCTCACCGCATGCGGGCTTGGCGACATGGCCTCCCGTCTCGATGAAAACATCCGCTGGGACAAGAGGCTGGATTCGGATGAGCAGGCGAGCATCAGGATCGCCAATGCCCTGTTGCTAAAACCGAAATTCATCGTCATCGACGACCTGCTGGAAGGGCTGGAAAAACAGACGCAGGATACGCTGGCCGAGGTTCTGCACGCTATTGAAGGCGTGGCGATTGTCTATATCGGAAGGTCCGAGACATTTCTGTCAGTTCTTTCGCCGGCTGTGGCCCATCTGGATCATACGCCTGCCAAGGAAAATCCGGAGAAGCCGGATAGTGTTTCGCATTAATGGATCAGAGCCGCAGGTGCCATTTTTCCGAATCAAGCTGCTGCTGTTTGGCAAGGCTTATGGTGCCGTCCGGCCCGTCCTGCGAGCGCAGGGCAAGCGTGCCGGTCGCAAGGCTGATGGCGACGACGCCGGCGACCGCCAGGATGATGCGGTCGTAGCGCTGCTGTATCGTGTTATTTCCACTCCAGTCATAGGCCATTCGCACGCCCTCGCGTTTTTTGGAATCGTGCCCCATCATGGTTAACCGAAGCTTACGATGACTCTGTGATTCCTTGCTGTTTTGGAAGGGCTGCCGCGAAAAATCGGCTATTGGCTGAGGGCGCGCGGTTGTTTAAGTCCGGCGGCGGGAGGTTTGTGAAAGGATTTTGAGAGATGGACCAGCAACCGCCCGCAGATATGGAACTCACGCTCAGAACGCTTGCCATGCCGGCGGACGCCAATCCGGCCGGAGATATATTTGGCGGCTGGGTGATGTCGCAGATGGACCTTGCCGCTTTCGTGCGCGCCAATGATGTGGCGGGCGGACGCACCGTCACCGTGGCGGTCCATGAAATCGTCTTCAAGAAACCGGTCAAGATCGGCGATACCTTGTGCGTCTACACCAGGATCGAAAAGGTCGGCCGCACCTCCGTCACGCTGAAGATCGAGGCTTGGACCCGCAGGCACTATCAGGACTCCCGGGATAAGGTCACGGAGGCCGTCTTCATCATGGTTGCGGTGGATGACAATGGCGAGCCGCGCGCCGTGCGTAAAGAGGCCTGAGGCGGGATCTGCAGTCACATTCAAAGCAGATACCGAAGCGTTCGTAATAAGCTGAAAGAGCAGAAAACGCTTCGGATCCCGCAATCCGATACCCGTCCGTTAGATACTTTAGAAATATCCAATTTATTTAACAATTTTTGCGATCAAGGTATGGAGTAGGACGGGGATCAGACTTTGACCATTCCAGGTGTTGTTATTGTTGGGGGCGCTCACGGCACGCTTGCCCTTGCCCGCAGCCTTGGCGCCCTGAACGTGCCCGTGCACTATCTCACACATGATTCACCTTTGCCGGGCTGGTCGCGTTTCGTGCGGGAAACGATCCGCTGGTCAGGTCCGCGCGATGCCGGGGCGATATCGTTCCTGCGCGAAATGGCCACGAAGCATCATCTGAAGGGTTGCCTTCTGGTGCCTTCGGGAGATGGCGAGGTGCAGCTTGTTTCGGAACATCGCGAAGAGCTTTCCGCCCTTTACAGGATCGTTCTGCCCGATTGGGCATCCCTTCAATGGTTGTGTGAGAAGCCGCTGCTCTACAGACGTGCTGCGGAACTCGGTGTCAGTTTTCCCCGGACCTATGCGCTGACATCCGCCGATGACGCCGATGCGCTCGACGTCACATTCCCCGTTATCCTGAAGCCGAATATGGGCGGCGGCGACACCGTGATTTCGCGGGCGAAGGTTATCCGCGCCGATGACCGGCAGGCGCTGAAAGCTGCCTTTGCCGAGGCAAGCAGCGAGATCGGTGCTGCCAATGTCGTGGTGCAGGAACTCATTCCCGGCGGGGGAGAAAGCCAGTTTTCCTATGCGGCGCTGTGGCGGAACGGCGAACCGGTTGCCGAATTCACCGCTCGGCGCACGCGCCAATATCCCGTCGATTTCGGTTATACCAGTACCTGCGTCGAGGTTGTCGATAATGTTGAAGCGATCGATGCGGCCCGGAAAATATTGAGGTCGGCCGGTCACAGCGGGCTTGTCGAGGTGGAGTTCAAGCGGGATGGCAGGGATGGGTCGCTTAAACTCCTTGATGTCAATCCGCGCCCGTGGTCGTGGTTTGGCCTCTGTTCGGCTGCCGGCGTCGATCTTGGCGCCCTGCTGTGGCAGGTGGCCAATGATGTGCCGACCGGCAAGGTCCCTCCCGCGCGCCAAGGCGTGTCGTGGTACTATCTTGTCCGTGATGCCGTTGCGGCGTTCACGTTGAACCGGCGCGGCCAGGCGGGCATCGGCGAGTATCTGGCCTCTTTGCGCAAAATCCGCAGCTGGGCCGCTTTTGCGCCCAACGATCCCCTGCCAGGCCTGATCGATCTGCCGCTCACGGTCGGGAGAGTCATCAAAAAACGGGTTTTGCCCGGTCTGAATTCACGGCAATCGACAGGAATGCTGCTGCAATCGGTCAAACGCTCCCTGAAATACGGGGCGATAAGGGCGGGGCTGGAGGTGAGCTCTCTCCCGGCGGTTCGTTCGGCCTTTCCATCCTTTGCCGGACGCGGCGTTATCTTCACGCTACACCATGTGCGCCCGGACATGGGGGGGCCGGCATTTGCGCCGAATGCGCATTTGTCCATCACGCCGCAATTTCTGGAAGAGGCGATAGAGGCCGCACTCGAATGTGGTCTCGTTCCCGTTCATCTGCATGATCTGCCAAGCCTGCTTGCTGATGATTCCGACACGCGGTCGTTCTGCGCCTTCACGCTTGACGACGGTTATCGCAACAATGCCGAATATGCGGCCCCGATTTTCCGCAGATACGGCGTTCCCTACACGATTTTCATCACGCCGGGTTTTGTCGAGCGGAGACGCAGCGTGTGGTGGGAAACCGCTGCTGCGCTGACGCAGAAAGCTGCGTCCTTCGAGTTCGATTTCGGGTCCGGGCCGGAATACGTGAAATCCGCCAGTCTTTCTCAAAAAGCGGAGGCATTCACGCGCCTTGAAGCCTTCGTCCAGACCCTGGCGGAAGACGAGGCGGTGGAGAGGATCGATCGCGCCGCGAGGCAACACGGTATCGATCCTATCGCGATCGTGGACGAACTCGTCATGGATGCGCGGGAACTCAAGGTGCTGTCGGCAGATCCGCTCGCTCATCTCGGTGCCCATACCATGACGCATGTGAACATGCGCAGGATCGATGCGGCGCGTCTGGCTTACGAGATCGAGGAATCGACGCGTCGGGTGGAGACCTATGTGGGCCATCCGCCCCGGTCTTTTTCCTATCCCTATGGCTGGTCGAAAGCCGCCGGAGAGCGTGAGGCGAAGGCGGTGTTTGACGCGGGGTTTCCCGTTGCGGTTACCACGCAGGCCGGTGTTCTCGGACCTCACAGTCTCGAAAAGCCGACACTGCTGCCCCGCGTATCGCTGAACGGGCATTTTCAGAAAAAGCGATTTGTCAAAGCGCTGATCTCTGGCCTGCCGTTCCGGTTCGTGTAGCGACGAAAGCTGCTCGCCGTCTTCTCACCGTGGCGCCGCCATCTGATGGATGCGGCTTGAGGCGGCGCATCTGTCTATTTCGTGCATCATTGCCGCCACATGCAACACGCTGATGATCACCCCCGGCACGATGCTATTTCCGCCGTCACCGTCACCGTCACCGTGCTCTGCCTGATCGCCAGTCTCTCCTTCAATTCAGCCAGACACCGGCCGCGGCGCCAGCCGGCGGCCCACCTTCTGCCGGATCGGGAGCAAGGTAACCGGATTGTGGAAATCTTACGGCGTTGCCAACGGCTGTGAAGCAGGTGGTTCGAATACGACGCGCACGGCTGAAGCTTGAGGCTTGTCACGTCAAAAATATCCGCGAAAACGGCCGTATGCCAAAGCTTTTCCGCCGCCTCGCCCATGACGAATAATTTGTGACACAAACAAGAAATTTCCCTTGTCAGTCTCGCCATTGATGTTTAAGAGGAGCGCGCAACGCAAGCGTTCGCGCATGCGGAGAGGTGGCAGAGTGGTCGAATGCACCGCACTCGAAATGCGGCATACCTGCAAGGGTATCGTGGGTTCGAATCCCACCCTCTCCGCCACTGGTAACTACTTGATTTTAAAGTGAAATTCGCCGTTTTCGGGATGTTTCTACCCACGGAAATACCCGGCGAATCATGTATCTCACCTATCGGAAATCCGGCGTCCGCTTCCAGATCGCCGTTCCTGCTGATCTCCACTCCCGACTCGGGCGAACCCCGATCCGAATCCCGCTGGGGATGATCTCAGCCACCTCCGCGAGACGGATCGCCCGTTTACTCTCCGGTCACGCCGAGCGCCTATTCATCGCCGCGAGATCACAGGAGATGAATGCCATGTCGAAACCGGACCTTCGCGACGCCCTCATAGCCGAGCTACAGGGCCAGCTCGCCGAGATGGCCGACCAGTTCGAGGAATACAGGACGAACTCGGAGCGGCTGCTCGCCGTCGAGGTTGAGAACGCCCGACTTGTCGGCGAGAACCAGACGCTGGCGAAAGTCGTGCCGATCGGCGAATATCTGGGCGCCGTTGCGGACGGCATGGAAGCACTTGAGGCTAAGGTGCGTAGTCTCCCCCGCACGCAGCAGGGCGGCGTCGAGGATGCCCTGGCCCTCCTGCAAGATCAGATGACGTCGCTGTCGCAGGCCGTCCACATGTCGCTCGAAGGAGGTCCGCCCCGGCCACTCCTATCCGAAGTGCTCGAAGACTGGGTTGAAGTCCGCAGTGGCTTCGGTATCGCCGCGAAGAAGATCGATACAGACCGCAATCGCGTTCTGGATTTCATCGCGTTCGCCGGGGACAGGCCAGCCAACAAATATACGTATTACGACGTCCAGCGGTTCGCGAACCTGCTCGTCCGGGTGCCGGGGAACTATTCGAAGATTCCGCATCTCAAGGGTAAGCCCCGGCAAGATGCGGCGGACTATAACGACCGGCTGGCCCCTGAGGACCGATTGCCGACGCTCTCCGTGAAGTCGATCGAGGACAACTACCTCTCGCCCCTGCGGGTTCTCTTCCGCGACATCGCGGCGGAGCACAGCTTTCGGTCGCCGCTCACCGACGTCGATATTCGTATCTCCTCGGACGCGACACCATCGGTCGAACGCCTCCCGTTCGCGGTCCCGGAACTCAACCGCTGGTTCGCGCACGCGGCGAGGGAAGAGCGGGCCGACATGAAGTGGCTGCCGTTGCTCGGCACCATCACAAGCGCCCGCATAGCCGAACTGATCTTCCTTCAGGGAAAGGACATCTATCGCGTACGAGGCGACGATGGCTTGGAGTGCTGGGTCCTCGACCTGCGAACGGACCTCATAGCCGAAGGCGGCGGGACCCAGAAGCGCAAGACCAAGAACAAGTCCTCGCGGCGCCTAATCGCCCTCCACGAGACGTTCGAGACGCTGGGCTTCATCAGGTATACCCAGTCCCGTCAAGACGACGAATGGCTGTTTCCTGCCGCTTTCTACTACGGAAAACGGCGCGTCTCCGACCCTGCCGACGCGGCCAGCAAGCGGATGAACCGAATGCTCAAGGACGTCGGTATTCATGAGAGGCAGGTGCAGGTGTTTCACTCCACCCGCCACACCGCAAAGGACATCATGCGGATGGCTCGCGTAGGTGAGCGAACCCATGATCTTCAAACGGGGCATACACTCGACACTGTCTCGAAGCGCTACGGCCTGAAGCATCTCGGACAGCAGGAGCTTGAAGTGCTGCGCAGCCTGCCACTCCCCGAAGGTCTTGACCTCACCCCTTACATGAAAGAGGACGCGCCCTCATCGTGAACCGGTGCCGTCACCTCGCGGGGGCTTCAGCCCCCTGCCGCGCTTTGCTTGGCCTCCCCCACCCTCATTGGCGGGGGCCTAGTCCGGTGCAGGGCTCAGATGCGGCCAAGAGGCCTTTCTAAGGCCTGCACCGGGGTGCGGTAGGATATGGTCGCTCCGGCCCGTCAATCGAAATAGACACGCACCGGGTCGCTACGCTCCCGCACCACTGCGCATCGATTTCCATTGACCGCCCTTCCGCTTCGAGTGTGGCACATCAAGACGTCGCGTTAGATCTTTGTTGGTCCTCTGCCTGGGCAATCCTGGGCTCCATCCTCTGAATCTGCTATAAAACCCTTGTAAAACAAGGATTTATGGAGATTTCCATGGAAACCACGACGACAACAATCCGAGGCATCGCGTTCGACGTGCTGGTGACGGAAACGACGCACCGGGACGCGCGCGGCGTCCTCTTCTATCTGGCCGTGATCACCGTCCGCAGTCGCAAGACAGGCGTCGAGAAGGTCGCCCGCCGCTCCCGCATTCCGGGCACAGGGAAGACCCTCGCTCGCGATGTCCAACGACTGGGTGTCCGCGCACTCGACAAGCTCGCAGCATGAGGGAGGCGACGGACATGCAGTTGCAATACATCTACGAGACGACATTTCCGTGGGAGCCGGACGAGGGCGTCTTTCCGGGCAGCGAGAGGTCGGCCCTCGGAATGACGACGGAGCTTGTTGCCGTCCGGGACGGCCAGATCGCCGACGAGGACGAGAACGAAGCCCGCTTCGAATTGCTCATCGTTCGGCGCGGCGACGGCTGCGCGTACGCATGGGAAGTCCTCGACGGCGACACGGACAAGACGATGGCGGAAGGCGAGGCGTCGACGCTGACGGACGCGAAGAAAGCCGCCGAGGCGTCGGCGTGGCATGCTGCCGAGCGGATCGCCGGACGTCGAATCCAGCGAGCGGAAGACTGGCTTGACGAGGCGGCAGCCAGTGCGGCGGCGTTTGTAGCGGCGGAACTCGCTCGGATGACACCACGGCGCGGCAACGAATCCGGGTGAGTACAGATACGGGACGCCCCGCTAGAAGCACTGTACGGCCTTCTCTGGCCCTCCTTTTTACCCACGCGGGGCCATCAGGCCCCGTTTTCGTGTCCGACGCCTGCTTTCGCTAGTCCGTCATAGAAGGCGACAACGGCCTCCGCCAGAGCCTCGACGTCTGCCTTCGCCGAGGTGCCGCCCGACAGGAGTTCCGTGTACGCGGCGTCGAGCGCGTCGAGACGCCGCCGCTGGTCAGGCAGAAGATGACTCAGGATCGCCCCGGCGTCTCCGTGAAGTTCCATTTCCATTCCTTTTTCCTCTCACTTCCTGCCGGGGACCGGCGCGGCGCCGGCCTCGACGGCGGGCGTCACCTCTGGTTCGAATGCTGGCACCACACGCGCCGCAACCATCGCCCGGTCGCGCAGCGTTGTCCGGTCGGCACCGATGCCGAGCATCCGCAGCGCCGTCCGATCGTCGGAGGCGATCAGTCCCCGGAGCCAGAGACGAGTCTCTTCCGGGACGCGTTGCAGCATCTGTTCCCGCGCTTGCGTGCGGCGTTGCTCCGAGCGGCTGTCGAGATCACGCACGAGACGCTTCCACGGACGAGGCGCAGGCCGCAGGCGCGGCGTCGACGTCGGGAGAGACGCCCGCCCCGGCTCTGGATCGAGCCCACGCTCTCTGGCCCATGCTTCGCGCCCGTTGGGATAGCCGGCCGGCGGGTCCCATGGCGATCGTCGAGGGCGGAGCCGTGGAAGGTCGAACGCCGGAGCCGGGACCGGCGGCGCAAGGGCGAGCACGACGGAGAGCAGGGCCAGAAGCTGGAGCATGATCTTGCCCGCTGGATCGCCCCGGCGCTCCCGGCGTCGAGCGAGTTCGAGCCGCATGTGGTCGGCGCACGTTCGACGCCGCCGCTTCTTCTCTGCCGAATCCTTGCTCATGCCGACGCCTCCAACCTCCCAACAGCATGCGCGCCGGCCGGATTCCGGGCAAACCTGCGCGGGCGTCGCGACGCCCGCACGAAGGATTCGACGCCGATTCCGGGCAGGTTAGGATACGGCGGCCTCGCCCGGACGCGCTGTACGGCCTCCGCTCGCGTCCTCATTTTTGGAAATCGGCGATTCCGGGAGATTTTCGGCCTCCGGGCACCCCGGAGCCAGAGAAGGCTCAGCGCCGCCCCGGAGACGGTCGCGGCCCGAACCCCGGCCCCAGAGACGGTTCTGGTTCCGGCGGGCGGAGACGTTGCACCTCGCGCCGCGCGGCGTCGCGCTGCACCGCTGTCTCCGCGAGAGCGCCGTCGAGAGTCCGGGCGCGTTCCTCGGCCTTCCAGCGAAGCGACTCGGCGGCGCTGGCCCGCTTGTCGGCGGCGTCGGCGCGGCGCTCGGCAGACGACGCCTGGTCGCGCAGCCGATCCATCTCCCCGGCGACCGTTGCGCGGATACGGTCGGCGACACGGCTCTGGCGAAGACCGTCGAGAGCCGTCCGCAGCATCGACGGCAATCTCTGAAGTCTGGCCGACGCCGCGCGGACCTTCGCGGCTTCCTGTCGGACACGGCTCATCATGGAGCGCGCCTTCTGTTGCTCGGCCACGGCGGCGTCATGTACGGCCTTCGCCGCATCCGTGGCCGTCTTCGCCTCCGCGAGGCGTCGCACGGCATCGGCCTGCGCGGCGTCGGCATCGGCGCGCAGCGCGGCGGCTTCCGACGCCGCCGTCGCGACCAAGGATTCCGTCTCGGACTTCTTCGTCGCGACGAAGGATTCGACTTTGCTCTTGACGACGGCAGCCCGATCGAGAGACGCCCGAAGGGCGCGGGCCTGGACCTTCTCTCGCTGCCATTCCGTTCTCGACAGGCGGCGTCCGGCTGGTCCGAGCCTGGTGAGACCGCACGGCTGGGCGACGGCGGCATGGTACGAATCCTGCCATTCGCGCATGGCCCGCTTGTATTCTCGGTCGCCGCGCTTGTTCAGCGCCTTGGAATCCTCGTCCTCGGCGGGACCAGCCAGCATCACGGCGCTCGTCGCAGATTGGCCGGGGTGGAGCGCGGTCGCGCGCATCGCGGGATCGTCGGGTAGGACGTAGGCATGAACATGCCACCGGGTTTCGTCTTCGTGGCGAACGACGGAGGACAGACGGTCGCCGTACTGCTCCCGGAGCCACGCAACGGTCAGTCTCTCCCAGCGCTCGACTTCCGCTCGCATCGCGGCGTCGCCGCGAACCGCTTCCATCGTCGCGGGATGCGAAGCCACGACAGTAAGCAGTGTGTGCTGATCCTGCCGCACATGCCGTTCCTTGCCGCCTTTCGGCGTCGTGCGGGCGGCATCTGCTGCGGCGTCGTGCATCCGTTCCACCTCGTCCACACTCACGCCGTACACGATGAGCGGTGGCGCGGGCGTCGCAACATGAAGGGAGGCGGCGGGATCGCGACGGGCTTCGCCGAAGACGAAGGACGTGGAGCGTCCCTTCGAGCCTTTGCGGGAGAAGCACTCCATGTGCACGAACTGATAGGCCATGCCTGCTCACTCCACGAAGAAGGCGACGGCTACGGTGGTTGTCCTGGCCCCGGTCGCCATGTCGCGGATGAGGATCGACCATTGATATTGCCCGGCAGTCCGGGGCCGCCCGGAGAAGATGCCCGTCGCACTGTCGAATGAGAGACCGGCAGGAAGCGGCGTCGCGGTTGCCAGCGCGTATTCGTACCGGCCAGAACCGCCCGCGACGTCGGGAAGCAGCAGCACGGACTCGCCGACACTCCACGCGTATCTGTTACCGCCGTAGGTCACGACGGGCACCTCAACAGGTGGCGTTGCCGGAGGTTCGGCGGTTACCGCCGCCGTCGTCAGCACACCCGACGACGCCGACCTCCATACGACGGACCGCTCGCTGGCGGACGCCGCATTCGCGAGCAGCGCCGCGACGATGACGGACGTGATGATGTTTTTGACGTTCAGCATGATGTTCCTCCGGTGTTGGTGGAAGAATCGTGACCGCCGGCGGAGCCGGAAACAAACCTGTAGAGACGGACTAATGCTTTTCCGCTCCCCTTCGGGGTGCTCAAAGCGTCCGCTCTCCGAGGGCGCTCGCGCGGCGCCTGGCCGGGGCCTTGTCGTCGTCCTCCAGGACGGCGAGACATAACGTGAAATCACGTTATGTCCTGGTGACGTCGGGCAACCGCCGTCACGCCGCGATGCGGCAACCATGCTCCGAGGACTGGCCCGGAGCATGAGCGGCAGACGCCCGCCGCTCAGCCCAGCAGGCTTCGCTCGCGGCGAGGTCTGCTCGCATCTTCGCCCATCGCGCCACGACGTCGGGCGCTTCGAACGGAATTTCGTCGTCTTCGTCTGTCGGTCGCGGGGCTAGACGGACAACCGTGGCACCGTCGAAGAGCGAAACGACCTCCCGGAGATCGTCGTCGAGCTCTTCCGGCGGCACTTCCTCGTCGGCGTTTCCGGGTGCCGGGACAGTTGGCCTACATGTGTGGACTATATAAGCTTCCGCGGCTTCCGCCGCTTCGCGTATATCGTCGGACGACATGACGGCCTCGCGAGCCATCTGGGCCACACGGAGCGCCTCTTCCGGTTCCGGGCCGAAGTTCTCGTCCCACATCTCGCGCGCGGCCCGCTTCCACGCTTCGATGTCGCCGCCAGCTTCGCCGAAGGACTTCGAAGGATCGTATCGCTGCACCATGATCAGAGGCTCCGCCCACGGCGAATGCCTCCACTGCGGCAGCGTCATGCCGAGCAGCATGTTCGACGGCGGCGCCTTCTTCTCGACATCGGTCGCGGCGTCGGATTTGTCGTCGTCCTCGCTGGCCGCCGTATCCGTCTCGGCTTCGCCGTCTTTCGAATCCTTGTCGGCCTTCTGCCGCTTCTTCACGCGCATCAGCCGGCCGTCGCCACGCCCGACATGGACGCGCACGACCTTCTCGCCGGCTGCTTCAAGCGCCTTCATCCAGACCTTGAACTCGCCGAGTGGCTGGCAGAGCTTGAGCCGCTGGGTTGCATGGTACAGCCACACCAGTTCGTCGGCGGTCGACTTCAGCGTGTCGTTCGGCTTGGAACAGTACTTCACCAGTTCCTCCACGGCCTCGACTTTGCCGTTGTCCTTCCACCACGCGCCGGTCGCCTCATGTGTGAAACGAAGGAAGTCTTCCCAAGTCTTGCCCTTCTCCTTCAGCACCCGCGTCGGCCAGTAGAGTACGTTGGCGTGGACGTGGTAGAGCACCGTGGCCGCACCGTATCGCTCCGACAGGTTCGACGGCTGGCCGCGAGCATGAGCCTCAGCATCGCGCTCCGCAGCCGTGGCGCGTGTGAACTCAATGCCCCGATAGAGGACTTCCACCCCGTACTTCTTCTGGGCGTTGTGCGCCCACCTCGAAATGCGCCGGTTCAGTTCCTGGATCGCACCGCGCATGTCGCCCTGAAGGTTCGGGCTGAACCGGACCGGCTCCGAGCAAGTCATGACCGCGTATCTGAAGTACTTAGAATGCTTGTGTCCGCTTATGAAGAGCTTCAGCCCGTTCACTGTCGGTCGCCTATCACGAGCGGCAACGGTCGGGAGGAACCGGCAGGCACGGTAGACGCGCTGCTGTTCGACCACGCCCGTGACCGCCCCGATAAACGTCACGTCGCCGTCGAGGACGACGTTCACGCCGGCCCCGGCCAAGGCATCGGCGATGTGCGCCGTCTGTCGTTCAAGTTCCGCCGACGCCGCTTGACGCTGCGACCACGAGACCGGGTCCATAGCCCAGCCGGTGTTCGCGCGCAGCACGTCGTCGTGGGTCTTCTTTGACGGGAACGCGACTGACGCCTCCAGCGATTGGAGAGCCGCATTGGCCAGTTCGCCCAGACCACGCAGGGCTTCGTCAACATTTTTGCTTGGACGGACATAGTTCGGCTCGGCGTCGCAGGGGTCGTTTAAGACCCCCCGGCTCACTTCGCCGTCAACGGCGGCTTTACATTTTCAACGGTCACGTTCAACATTTGAGAACACCTGTGAAAACCGCCGGAGGGTAGCGAGCCCGTTGATGGCGGTTTTTCCATGCTCGATCGTCGGCGCGCTTAGGTCAACTTCTTCCGAATTCGCCTGGGTCGAGGTATCAGTGGCCATCGCCTTTAGATTGAAAGCCTGATTCGGCCTGGAGACCTGCAATGTCATTCGCGCTTAGTGTCCCCCTCTCCGGTGGAGAGCCTCTAAACTTCACCGTTGCTTTTGGAGAGGTGGTTTTCATCTTGGGTGCAAATGGGACCGGCAAGTCCAGCCTCCTCCAACGTTTCTATGCAGCTCACCATGGAAGGGCCCGGCGCATATCTGCGCACCGACAGACATGGTTCCAATCAAACGCGATGACCATGTCGGCATATCAAAAGAAAAACACAGAGAGCAGTATCTTCAGTGAAGATACCAACCCTCAATCGCGCTGGATGGATAGCTATTCGGCCCAGCGAGCAAGTGTGGCCATCTATGATTTAATCGACGCCGAGAATGTGCGCGCCAGGGGCATCGCAGATGCGGTAGATGCCGACAATTTTCAACTGGCTCGTCAACTCTCTAAGCATGACGCTCCAATAAAAGTCATCAATGAACTCCTGAAGTTATCGAACATACCTATCGAGATTAGTGTTCGAGAGGCCGAACAGGTCATGGCCAGTAGGAACGGGGGACCACAGTACAGCATCGCGGAGTTGTCCGATGGCGAGCGGAATGCCCTCCTCATCGCCGCCAATGTTCTCACAGCGAAGCCGGAGACCATTCTGTTTATTGATGAGCCCGAGAGACATCTTCACCGGTCCATTATCTCGCCTCTTCTGAGCATCCTCTTTTCGCGACGAGATGACTGTGCATTCGTTGTATCCACTCACGACGTTATGCTCCCGCTGGACAATCGTGAGGCCCGTACCTTGCTCGTAAGGGGCTGCACGTATCAACACTCTCAAGTAGTCAACTGGGACGCCGATCTTGTAACAACTGAAACTGAAATAGATGAGCAGTTGAAACAAGATGTTCTAGGCAGTCGCCGCAAACTTCTCTTCGTCGAGGGCACTGAACAGAGCCTGGATAAGCCGCTCTACAGTTTGTTGTTCCCACAGGTATCGGTAATTGCGAAAGCTAGTTGTCGTGACGTCGAGCATTCGGTGGCGAGCATCCGGGATGCCCAGAACCTTCACTGGCTCCATGCTTTCGGTATCGTAGATAATGATCGCCGACCCGCAGCAAACATAGCCGAACTTAAAGACAAAGGTGTCTATGCCGTTCCGGTCTACGCCGTCGAATCGATCTATTATCACACCGAGGTGATGCAGCGTCTCGCAACAAAGCAGCAGGGGCTCACTGGCGTCGATGCCGGCCAGGCTTTAGAGCAGGCGAGAGTTGCTGCTGTAGCTGCGATCCGGCCCCACATCCAGCGGCTCAGCGAACGGGTAGTCGAAACCTCGATTCGCCAAGACCTCATGAGCAAGCTTCCGAAGCGCGCAGATATCGCTCAAGCGGAAGCACTGACCGTCACCATAGATGTTCCTAGCGTCGTGGCCGCAGAGGTCACGCGCCTTACAGAAGCCTGCGATGCTTCCAATCTCCAGGACGTGATCGCACGCTATCCTGTCCGAGAGACGCCCGCGTTGGACCGTATCGCAACGAATCTCGGCTTCCAGGGGAGATCGCAATATGAGAGCGCTGTCAGGAAGTTGCTGATGGACGACGGCGATGCACTCGCGGCCCTGCAGAACCTGTTCAGTACGCTCAAGGCAGACATTGACGCGATATGATCCGGTTGCGCTAATCGAATTGTTGACAAAAGGTAAGGCGGAGAATACCCACACATGTACCCGAAGGACGATTTGATCTACTAAAAATCAATAGCTTGCAGATGACATGGTAGAGAGTCCCACCCTCTCCGCCACATACCGTTTTTCCACGTAAAAGCCGCACCGGATACGTTGCATATTTGACGAGGCGGGGTATTGAGCGTCGGTATCTCTCTCGGCAATGACGCGCTTCGCGTCCAAAAGCCTGTTGTTCGCTCGACTTCAGCAGAGCCCGCAAGCCGTCCGTTCACAAAGTGCGGCCAGACACCTTGAAGGTTGGGTAGACGCAGGCATCCGCCGGCTGGGAACGTCGGCATCGATCTTATGTCCGAGCACTTCCAGGTCGCGCTAGGCGAAGGCCCCAACAAGATCGCGCAGTTGCCAGAGCGTTCATGGAGCCGGTCGGTCCGATGCCCCTAGTCGCCGTTTCACTTCCTCGCGGGCATGCTTGATTATTCCCTTCGTCAGGCTTTGCGGAAGCCGTTGTGACGAAACGATGGCAGACATCGTTACCTGCAGCCGCGGTTGCAGTCGAATGCTTTTCAAGTCGCTGTAGCGCCGGGACGAGGCTGTCAGTTCGTCCATGATCGTCACCCCGAGGCCCTCCTCCACGAAGTGACCAGCCACGTTCATGAACCGGACGTCGATACTTGGGGTGTAAGGCGCATCGCTTCGCCGGAAGGCTTCTTCAACGAGATTGCTGATGCGACTGCTTGTGCGTGCATTGATCAGCGGATAGCCGACCAGGTCGGTGGGCGTGACGAAGTCGAGGGCGTTGAGCGGACTGTGCGTGTGGCAGGCGCAAACCATGTCCAGCATGGCAAGCGGCAGATATTCCAGCGTGCGGCGTGGATGCGGCTCCATGGCAAAGCCGATGTCGGCGATGCCGGTTTCCACATATTCCAGCAGGTTGTCGAGCCGTTGTGTTTCCAGCGAAACCTCGACCCCGGCATGGTCTTGCAGGAAATGCGCGACCACCTGCGGCAGGAGGGATTCCGAAAGTTCCGACGTCGCGACAATGCGCATACGGCCCTTGCGGCCGTTTTTCAGGTGTACGGCAGTCTGGTTGACCTTCTCCTGCATCAGGAACAGGGGTTCGGCCTCCAAGAGCAGAATCTGTGCCTCCTGGGTCGGAATTAGGCGCTTGTTGACGCGCTCGAACAGCAGGAAGCCGAGCGAGGCCTCGGTGTTCTTGATCGCGTTCGATACGGCCGGCTGCGACATGCCGAGATCTTGCGCCGCAGCAATTGTGGAGCGGGTACGTATCACGGCACGCAGGATTTCAAGCTGACGAAGGTTCAAGGGGTGCCTCTGAAGACGAGTTGGTTTTGCGCTTGGAAATCAGTCCAGTTCATATCTATCAGTTATGAACTACCTTTATCAAATAATTGATACGCATATTGCGGTCTTCAAAATTACTTCTATTCTTGCTCATAAGAAAAGCAGATTTCGTGTGTGCATTAGATTTGTGCAGATGCGAAACATATCCCGAGAGCGGCAATAATGACCCTGTTGAACGGCGTGAAAATCCTCAGTTTCAACCATTTCCTGGCGGGACCGCTGGCCGCCCAGACGCTTGCCGATCTCGGTGCGGATGTCATTGCGGTTGAGCCTATCGAGGGTGCTTTCCAGCGGAACTGGGCGGTCGCCAACCGCTTCGTCGGCGGCGACAGTGTCAACCACCTCGCGACCGGCCGCAACAAACGCAGCATCGCTGTCAATCTGAAGCACCCGGACGGCGTCGCGGCCGTGAAGAAGCTGGTCGAGGGGGCAGATGTCGTGATGGAGAATTTCCGTCCCGGCACGATGGAAAAACTCGGCCTCGGTTACGAGGTCCTGAAGGCGATCAATCCCGGGCTGATCTATGCGGTGGCGACCGGTTTCGGAGGCGATGGCCCTTATCGCAACCGCCCCGGTCAGGACCTTCTCCTGCAGGCAATGTCCGGTCTTGCCGCGCGCACCGGGAGCGCCGACGGTGCACCGACCGCGGTCGGTGCGGTCATCATCGATCAGCATGCTGCATCCCTCTATGCCATGGCAGTGCTCGCAGCGCTTTTTGCCAAAGCGAACACCGGCGAAGGGCGGCTGGTCGAGGTCAATCTGTTTCAGGCAGCGATTGACCTGCAGGTCGAGCCGCTGACGGCCTGGCTGAACGGTGCGTCCTCGCCCACTCCCCGCGGCCCGGCCGGTATCGCCTCCTGGTTCAGCCCTGGCCCTTACGGCATCCATGCGACGATGGATGGTTATCTGGCGATTTCGATGGCCGCGCCGAAGGCGCTGGCGTCGGCACTTAATATCCCGGCCCTTAACGATTTCACCGAAGAGGATAGTTTCGCACGCCGCGAGGAAATCACCCGGCTGGTCGCGGACCGGCTGGCGGAGAGGGAAACCGCCGACTGGCTCCCGCCTCTGGAGGCGGGCCAGATATGGCATGCGCCTGTCCAGGATTACGAAGACCTCCGGAACGATCCGCAACTCGCCCATATGGGTGCGTTCAAGACGGTCGAGGGTGCTTACGGTGAGCCGGTGACCATGGTCATGCACCCGGCGCGCTACGATGGAAAGGCGCCCGATGTGCGGCTTGTGCCGCAGCAACTCGGCGCGCAGACGCGCGACATTCTTGCAGAAGCCGGCTATGCGGACGGCGAGATCGCCGCCCTCGTCGCCAACGGCGCTTTCGGAGCGCGCTGATGGCAGGCTCCCCCGACATCCGCATGAAGGTCATCAGCTTCTGTCACTACCTGCAAGGGCCGGCATGCAGCCAGTACCTTGCGGATATGGGGGCGGATGTCATCAAGATCGAACCACTCAAGGGAGCCTTCGAGCGCCATTGGTCCGGCGGCAATTCCTGGGTCACGGATGTCAGTGCCTTCTCGCTGGCCGTCAATCGTAACAAGCGCTCCATTTCCATCGACCTCAAATCAGAGGAGGGACTGACCCTTGTGCGTTCACTGATCGCCGAGGCCGATGTCGTGGTGGAGAATTACCGTCCCGGCGTGCTCGACCGGCTCGGCCTCGGCTACGAAGCCGTGCGCGCGATCAATCCGGCGATCATCTATGCCTCCGCCTCGGGCCTCGGCGCGACCGGCCCGGCCTCCGGCCGCCCCGGACAGGATTTGCTGATGCAGGCGCGCTCCGGCCTCATCGCCGCTACCGGCGGCGGTGAGGAGGGACCGGCCGTGGTCGGTGCCGCCATCGTTGATCAGCATGGTGGATCGCTGCTGGCGATGGGCATTCTCGCCGCTTATGTCCGCCGGCTGCAAACGGGTAAGGGGACGCGTGTGGAATCCAGTCTTTTCTCGGCGGCGATCGATCTCCAGGTGGAGGCCCTGACCAAATATTATGCGGCACCCGACCGGGAAGCACTTCTCGAACGTGGACGCAATGTCGGTAGCTGGTATCACGACGCGCCCTACGGGCTCTATCGCTTGTCCGATACCCACATCGTGCTGTCGATGAACGATGCGGTGAAATTGGCGGAGGCGCTAGACAGTGAAGACCTGCGCGCGCTCAGCGCGGTCGACCGATATGCCGAACGCGACCGCTACGCGACTGTCATGGCCGGCGTGTTGGCGAGCCGCAGCTTTGCAGAGCTGAGTGCCCGGTTTGATGCCCACGGCATCTGGTTCGAGCGGGTCCAGACCTATGAGGACCTGAGAGCTGATCCACAGGCCAACCATATGGGCGTGTTCAGCGAAATCGACGTCAACGGCAAGTCCGCAACGTTGATCAGCCATCCGCTGCGCTACGATGGCGAAGTGCCGGCGCTTGCGCGCATGCCACTTTATCCGGGCAGCGACAGCCGTGAGATCATGACGGAAATGGGTTTGTCCGCCGATAGGCAGGCGGACCTCGTCGAAAAGGGTGTGGTCGGGCTGCCGCAGGCAGGCCGGCGATGATCTGAGACAACGCCTTCGGGCCGATTGGAAGACAGAGATGATAGATTTTTCACTGCCGGATGACAGCCGGCTGCTGGTTGAGACTGTCCGCAAGTTCGTTGAAGCGGAGGTTCAACCGCTGGAGGAGGCGACGGAACGTGACGCCCGCATTCCGCCGGAAGAGCTGAAGCGCGTCAGGGCAAAGGCGCAGGAACTGGGCCTCTATGCCATGAACATGCCGGAATCAGTCGGCGGCGGCGGCCTTTCCTGCGTCGATCACTGCCTCGTCGAAGAGGAGTTCGGCAAGACCGCCGACGCGCTCATTCGCCGAGTTTTCGGACAGGTTTATCCCATGTTGCTCGCCTGCAAGGACGAGCAGAGGGAAAAGTATCTGCTGCCGACGGTGCGAGGCGAGAAGATTTGCGCCATGGCCATAACCGAGCCGGGCGCCGGTTCCGATGCTGCCTCGATCACCACGACGGCCGAACGCGACGGTGACGAATGGGTGCTGAAGGGCACCAAGCACTTCATCAGCGATGGCGATATCGCAGACTATGTTATCGTCATGGCCCTGACGGACAGAGAAAAACGCGCCCGCGGCGGCATCACGCTGTTCCTCGTCGACAAGGGCACGCCGGGGTTCAGCGTCGCCCGCACCCAGCCGATGATGGGCCATCGCGGTTACGGTCATGCGGAACTTGTCTTCGACAATTGCCGTATCCCGGCCTCCGCCGTGCTCGGCGAGATCGGTGCGGGTTTCAAGCTGATCATGCAGAGCGTGCTGGAAATCCGCCTTGCCCATATTGGTGCCCGCGCCGTCGGCATGGCCAGCCGCGCGCTGGAACTGATGCGGCGCTACGCGGGTGAGCGCCGACAATTCGGCCAGGCCATCGGCGACTTCCAGATGGTGCAGAAACTCATTGCCGATAGCGCCATCGAGATCTTCGCTGTCAAGATGATGGTTCTCAATGCTGCCTGGGAGATCGACCAGGGTCTGGAGCCGCGCGACAAGGTCTCGATGATCAAGGTCGCTGCCTCCGAAATGCAGGGCCGCGTCGTCGACCGCGCGATCCAGGTCTTCGGCGGCATGGGCTTCACCAAGGAGATGCCGCTGGAGCGCATGTATCGCGATGCGCGCGTCACACGCATCTATGACGGCACCTCGGAAATCCACCGAATGCTGATTGCCCGCAGCACCATCAAGAACGGCCTCAATCTCTAAGGAAGACATTTCATGAGCACGCAAACTCCCCTTACGGTCGGCGCGACCTTCTCCTTCCGCAAGACGATGACGGTCGCCGAACAGGCGATGTTCACCGGCATCAGCGGCAATCTCGGCCCGCTTTACGTGGATGCCTATGCCGCCGCCAAGGCCGGTGCGTCCGGCATGGTTGCCTTCGAGTTGGCCGTCGGCGCGCTCACCACCACCTGCCTTGCGCGTCTAGGCGGGCCTGAGCGGCGCATCGCCGATCTTGCGCTCTCTTTTTCTGCCCCGGTCATGGTGGGCGAATCCGTTGAGGCCAGTGCCGAGGTGACCGCCCTTGAAGGCGAGGCGACCACCTGCCGTATCGCCTGCACCAATACCGGCACAGGTGAACAGGTCGCGACCGGCACGGCGCGCCTCGTGCCTTTCGCCAGCAAGGGGTGATGCGATGTACGATCCAAAATCCTTCGATGACCTCAGCGTGGGAGAGAAGGTCACGCTCTCCAAGACGATCACCGAGGCCGACGGCGCCCTCTATATCGCGGCAACGGGGGATTTCGGCCCCGTGCATGTGGACGAGGTCTATGCCGGTGCGACCCGTTTCGGCAAGCGGCTTGCGCCGGGCATCATGGTGGCGGGGCTTTGCACGAGTGTTCTCACCAGCGAGCTCGTTGGCACGATCGGCGTGTCCATCGAGGACCGCTTCTGGTTCACCGGACCGGTCTTCTATGGCGATACCATCACTTTCGATGTCTGGATCGCCGAGAAGCGCGAGGAAAACCGAACCATCATCTGGCAGGCGAGTGCGCGCAACACCGACGGCCTTGAAGTGCTGAAGGCGGAAGCCACGCTCAAATTCCCGCGCAAGAAGCCGGCTGCGGCATGAGGAGCGCTATGAAAAAGCTTGATCTCGGCGGCATTACCGTCGCCACCGTGCTTCCCTACAAGGAGGATTTCTCCATCGACTGGGATGACTATGCGAAGGTGCTCGACTATTGCGTCGGCCCGGACGGTATCACTGCGGCACTGGTCAACGGCCATGCGGGCGAAGGCGGGCTTCTCACCATCGAGGAGCGCCGCCAGGTCATCGAACGCACCCGCGCGCATATCGGAAACAAGCCGCTGCTCGCCGGCGTGATCGCGACTTCGACGACGGAGGCGATCGCGGAAGCGCGGCAGGCGCGGGAAGCCGGCGCCGACTGCGCCGTGCTGTTTCCACCGGGGCCACTCGGTGGCGGCGCATCGGCGTCCCCGCGCGCACCCGTGGCCTACGTGAAGGCAATCGTCGAAGCGATCGATATTCCGGTGTCGCTGTTCCAGTACCCCGTGACATCAGGCTTCGGTTACTCGACCGAGACGCTTTGCGAACTGGCCGCGATTGACGGCGTGATCGCAATCAAGGAAGGCAGCGACACCATGTTTGCCTATGACGAAAACTGGCGCGCCATCAAGAAATCGGCGCCCAGCGTCGCAATCCTGGCTTCGAACTACAATTGGATGCTGCCGCAGATGGCGGCCGGTGCTGATGGCATCCTGTCCGGTCTTGGCAGCCTTGCGCCGCATCTCTTTGCAGAACTGTGGGCCGCGACGGTGGCGGCCGACCTTAGGGCGATGCGAGCTGTTAACGACCGGCTCTATCCGATCGTCCGCGCGATCTACGGGCCGTCTCCGCTGATCGACATGCACACGCGCATAAAAACCGGCCTGAAGTCGCTGGGCGTGATCCGCAACGATGCACCCCGATCGCCGATGATGCCGACGCTGCCCGGGATCGCGGCCGATATCGCCCGGGCGATGGATGCGGCCCGGTGTGCCGGCGATGTCCGGGTCGATTGAGGAGGCGGAGATGGACGACGAACCTTTCATTCATATCGTGCGGGTTGACATCGATCCCGAGCATGAGGAAGCCTTCAACGCCTGGTATCTTGACCGGCATTTCCCCGACCTCCTTGCTTGTCCCGGCTGGCTTTCGGCCAGGCGCTTCATTTCCCTCGGCGAGGGCCCCAAATACGCGGCCATGTACGAGGTGGCTGGGCAATGGGCCTTTGAAACACCTGAATTCCAGAAGGTAAAAGGCTTCGGCCCGTTCGAACTTCACGTCCGCAATTTCACCCGCATCCAGCTCCGCTCGATTGGCTGAGATATGCGCCCATATTGCTGACGCGCTATGATACTGACGTCCGACGATTAGCCGGTCCGGCGGACGTCCAAATAAAAAAAGACCACGAGAAATCCGGTCAACAAAACTTCAGAGGTAAGAACATGTTTTCACGATTCCTGAAGGCGACCGCCGTAGCGGCGCTTCTCCTATCACCTGCCGTCGCCAGCGCCCAATGTATGCCGGCCATCAGCGACGACAATCTCGTCGAGAAAGGCAAACTGCTTCTCTCCATCAACCCGACCAACCCACCACAGCAATTCGTCGACAAGGACGGCAATCTGCGGGGGCTGAACGTCGAGCTGGCCGCCGAGCTTGGCAAGCGGATCTGCATGCCGATCGAGCTCGTCCGCATGGATTTTCCGGGAATGATCCCGGCCATGAATGCCGGCCGTATTGATGGGCTGAACACCGGCATGTTCTGGAACGAGGAGCGGTCCAAGCTCATGTACACCGTTCCCTACGGCCGCCAGTCCGTCTCCGTCGTCGTTGCACCCAATAGCGGCACGACCTATTCCAAGCCGGAAGAGTTGCTGGGTAAGGTATCGGCGGTTGAGGTCAGTTCCTACCAGATGAACTGGTTGAAGAAGTTCAGCGAGGAGCGGGCCGCCGCCGGCGGTAAGGCGGTGGACATCCGCACCTTCCCGACAGCCACCAATGTCGTCAGCGCCCTGCTGGCCGGACAGGTCGACAATGCCTTCCTCGTCGACAGCGTCGCCCGCGACCTTGTCGGCAAAGGTAAGGTCAAGGAGGCCCTGACTGGGCTCGGTGCAGCGCGCACCACGCTTGCCTTCCGTAACAAGGCGGTCGCCGATGCCATCGTCAAGGGGCTGAACGAGATGCGTGCTGATGGCACCTATCAGGCGCTCTTCGACAAGTTCGGCCTGACCGCGCTCCCGCCCGAGCAGCCGCTTGAGATCGCCGGCCCGGGTCCAGCCTGAACCTCGATGCATCCAGACAAGGAGCCAAGCCGTGAGCTACTTCGATCCCGCCGCGTTCGTGGACTACCTCTTCAACCGATTTCTGCTTGGCGGTGTTCTCGTCACGATCGGGCTGACCGTCGCTGGCGTGCTTGGCGGCCTTGTCCTCGGCATGGTCATCGCGCTGATGCGCATGTCCGCCAGCCGCTCTCTTTCCATTCCCGCGAAGATCTATATCTGGTTCTTTCGCGGAACTCCGCTGCTGATCCAGCTCGTCGTCATTTATACCGGCCTTCCGCAACTGGGCCTGAAGTTCGGCGTCATCGGTTCGGCGCTGATCGGGCTCATCCTGCATGAGGCGGCTTATCTCGCTGAGATCATCCGCAGCGGCTTCATGGCGGTGCCGCAGGGGCAGCGTGAGGCTGCCTGGGCGCTCAGTATTCCAAAGGCGACGATCTTCTGGCGTGTGACCCTGCCGCAGGCCTTTCGCCTGATGATCCCGCCTTTCGGAAACTCCGTGAACTCGCTGCTGAAGGCGACGTCGCTGACCTCGGTTATCTCCGTAGAAGAGATCATGCGGCGAAGCGACATGCTGATGCAGGAGCACTTCCAGATCCTGGAGGTTTTTGCCGCGGCGACCGTCTATTACCTCATTCTGGTGTCGGTCTGGGATCTCGTCCAGCAGCGATTGGAACGTCATTTCGGACGTTCTGTCGCCCGCGAGACGAAACCCGCCACCGTGCAGCATTGAACCTTCGAGCAGGATAAAAGATGAGCACCAACGACACCAACATCCGCACCGAGCCCTCCGCCGTCCGCATCGAGGCCGTCTACAAACGGTTCGGCGATTTCACGGCGCTAACGGACATCGACCTCACCGTCGCGAAGGGCGAGAAGATCGTGATCTGCGGCCCTTCCGGTTCCGGCAAATCGACCTTGATCCGCTGCATCAACCACGTCGAAAAGCACGATGACGGGCGAATTGCCGTCAACGGCATCGAACTGAAACGCGATGCGAGGTCCGTCGACATGGTTCGGCGGGAAACCGGGATGGTTTTCCAGAGCTTCAACCTGTTTCCGCACATGACCGTGCTTGAGAATTGCCTCCTGGCCCCCATGTCGGCGCTTGGCCTGTCGCGCAGGGAGGCGACGGACAGTGCCATGCATTTTCTAGAAAAGGTCCGCATCCCCGAACAGGCCAGCAAGTTTCCTGCTCAGCTCTCCGGTGGCCAGCAGCAGCGTGTGGCGATTGCGCGGGCGCTCTGCATGAAACCGAAGGTCATGCTGTTCGATGAACCGACCTCGGCGCTCGATCCGGAAATGGTCAAGGAGGTTCTCGAGACGATGAAGGGACTGGCGACCGACGGCATGACGATGCTGTGCGTCACCCACGAGATGGGCTTTGCCCGTGAGGTGGCCGACCGCATCATCTTCATGGACAAGGGGCGAATCATCGAGCAGGGCGTGCCCGAAGCCTTCTTCTCCGCGCCGCAGACGGAGCGCGCCCGCTATTTCCTCGACCAGATCATTCACTGATCCATTCGTTTTCTAAATCCATTCCGAGAGGCATCCCATGAAGATCCTTGTCCCCGTCAAACGAGTTGTTGATTACAACGTCAAGATCCGCGTGAAGGCGGATGGTTCAGGCGTTGAGCTCGCCAATGTGAAGATGTCGATGAACCCGTTCGACGAAATCTCGGTGGAAGAGGCGCTTCGCCTGAAGGAGCAAGGCAAGGCCGAAGAAGTCGTGGTCGTGTCGATCGGCCCGGCCAAGGCGGAAGAAACGCTGCGCACCGCGCTCGCCATGGGCGCCGACCGCGCCATCCTGATCGAGACCGACGAAGCGGTCGAGCCGCTGGCCGTCGCCAAGCTGCTGAAGGGCGTGGCGGAGGCCGAACAGCCCGGCCTCGTCATCGTCGGCAAGCAGGCGATCGACGACGATTCGAACCAGACCGGCCAGATGCTGGCGGCGCTGCTGGGCTGGGGCCAGGGCACCTTCGCCTCCAAGGTCGAGCCTTCCGACGGCAAGGTTGCGGTGACGCGTGAAGTCGATGGCGGCCTGCAGACGGTGGAGCTGAAGCTTCCCGCCGTCGTCACCACCGACCTTCGTCTCAATGAGCCGCGTTATGCCTCGCTGCCGAACATCATGAAGGCGAAGAAGAAGCCGCTCGACAAGAAGGCTCCGGCCGATTTCGGCGTCGATGTTTCGCCGCGCCTGAAGGTGTTGAAGACCGAGGAGCCGGCAGGCCGCAAGGCGGGCATCAAGGTCGGCTCGGTTGCCGAGCTGGTCGAAAAGCTCAAAGCCGACGGCGTCCTCTAAGGTTTCGGAAAAGGGAGATATTCTCATGGCCATTCTTCTTCTGGCAGAACACGACAACGCAACCCTTTCCGACCTGACGGCAAAGACGCTGACGGCGGCAACGCAGATCGGCTCCGACGTGCATGTTCTGGTCGCCGGTTCCGGTGCAAAGGGCGCTGCCGATGCAGCCGCAAAACTCTCCGGCGTATCGAAAGTGCTGCTGGCCGATGACGCGTCCTATGCCAATGCGCTCGCCGAGCCGCTGGCGGCGCTGATCGTTTCGCTCAGCCCCTCCTACGACGTCATCATCGCGCCGGCGACCGCGTCGGCCAAGAACGTTGCCCCGCGTGTGGCGGCCCTTCTCGATGTGGCGCAGGTCTCGGAAATCATCGAGGTCGTTTCGCCCGACACGTTCAAGCGCCCGATCTATGCCGGCAACGCCATCCAGACGGTACAGGCGACCGATGCGAAGAAGGTGATCACCGTGCGCCCCACCGCCTTTGCGGCGGCCGCTGAAGGCGGCTCGGCTCCGGTCGAAACGATTGGCGCTGCCGAGAACCCCGGCCTGTCCAGCTTCGTGTCCGACGCGCTCGCCTCTTCCGACCGTCCGGAACTGACATCGGCCAAGATCATCATCTCGGGCGGTCGCGCGCTTGGCTCCTCGGAGAAGTTCACGGAAGTGATCCTTCCGGTCGCCGACAAGCTCGGTGCAGCCGTTGGCGCATCGCGCGCTGCGGTCGATGCGGGTTATGCTCCGAACGACTGGCAGGTTGGCCAGACCGGCAAGGTGGTCGCGCCGCAGCTTTACATCGCCGCCGGCATCTCCGGCGCCATCCAGCATCTGGCCGGCATGAAGGATTCGAAAGTCATCGTTGCAATCAACAAGGACGAGGAAGCGCCGATCTTCCAGGTTGCCGATTACGGCCTCGTCGCAGATCTGTTCGTGGCGCTGCCGGAACTCGAAAAGGCGCTGTGACGAGAGGTATGGCTATGTTGGCCGCGTTCTCCGAATGCGAAAGTATGGAATCCGATGTTGTGTTCATCAGCAAGTCGTCGCTAACTTTTCCCGTGATTTGCTGAACTTTCGATCTTAGATGAAAGCGCGAAAATTGGCGCGGACCACACTCCCGGCATAACTTCGCTCACTTGCTCTCTCCCGGCTTCCCGGTGCAGGCGCAGGTTCATATCCACCATTGCCTCTCGCGGCAGAGGCGCTATCATGGTTGTGCAGTGGATGGATAGCTTTGGGAGGAGCGATACATGAGACGGATGTGGCCAGACGAATTTGCCTTTCTGCTGGACGGTGCGGAAGAGGTTGATCTGCGTATTCCACCGGTGGCGCACGACGATAATTCGCCAGGAGAAGCAATCTCCAGAAAGGCCTTGAAAGCCCGTATCACCCAGCAGGATTTTGAGAAGATCTGGCATCTGGCTGAGGCCCGGTATCGGCTGAACGGCAGGTTTTCGGGCAAGGCGATCACGCTGATCGCCAACAATCCTCATTACCAGCAATGGCACCCCTCCGACGGCGGTAGCGTCGAGAGCATGTCCGATAGCGGTCAGAAATACACGACACGCTATGTGATTGTGCATTTTCTCCTGGATGATGTTCGCGAGCCTGTCGAAGCCTGAAGTCCGTAGAGGCGGCTCTCGACAGTGATTGATGGAGTGGCTTCGAAAGCCGTAGGTCGTGGCAATGCGAAATTTGCGGTGCCGGGGTGAGTCGTGGCACTGCTTCGGAACCCTATGGCGACAATTCAGCAACTCCAAGGATGCTGGCAAACACGGTGCGCCGGCGCGGTGTCTTCATTGGCTGCGTCGGCTGATATTGGCTATGCCAGCAGCCCGCGCATGATCAGTTCGAGATGGACCTTCAAAACGGCCTGTCGGTCCAGAATGCGCCGGTCGTCGAAAATCAGCCGGAACACCAATGTTCCGACCATTGGCGACATGACGACCTTGGCGAGTTCCGGGGGATTGGCCCTGAACCGCTTTTTTGCCACGCCATCCTCAAGGATCCCATTGATGCGCGCGAATATCGGTGCGATGAACACGTCATGGTGCTGGTCGATGAGATCGGGGAATTTTGCGCCTTCGGCCACGATGAGGCGGAACAGTTCCCGCATCCTTCTATTGTCGACAAGGGTATCGAAAAGGAATTCGAGCAGCAGCCGAAGCTCTTCGGCGGGATCGTTGGAGTTGCGTTCATAGGCTTTGAACGCCGCCTGAAAAGGCGCGGAGGCGTGTCGGATCATCGCCTCGAAAAGTGCCTCCTTGGTCTCGAAATAGACGTAGACCGTGCCTTTTGTGACCCCCACCCGCTCGGCGATGTCCTCAACCCGCGTCGCGGTAAATCCCCTTTTGGTGAATTCCTCAAATGCGGCGTCGAGAATTTGCAACGGACGTTGTATCTTCTGCTCAGCACGTGTCAGTTTTGCTTTGGCCATAACCCCGGATCCCTACGTATTCTTTTAAGCGCGTGCCCTTTTGTCCGTCGCAATCGGCGGAAATGACAGGTGGTCTGCCTATAACACCGGCGCAAAAACCGGAATCGATTTTTGCAGCATCCGGTGCGTGGTTCAGTATGCCGAAACATCCCCGATGCGTCCGATGGGACGCATCGGGCAGACTTATGGAATGATCATTCGGGAACCCCGGCTTCGATATCGGAAAAGTTCCCAGACCGGTGACACAAGAATTTCATTGACTATTCAGTCAGTTAAATATTATAGGATGCGGCGAAGATCAAGAGGTCACCATGAAAACCATTCTTATGGCAGTGGCGTTTGGCAGCATTTTCGCCCTGTCGTCCTGCAGCAGTGAAGAGCCTCCGGCCGAAAAGCCGCTGCGTCTCGTCGATGTGGTCACGGCCACGAAAAAACCCGTCGATCGCGGCAGTGTCATCACCGGCGAGGTGAGGGCGCGTGTTCAGACGGACCTGTCCTTCCGGGTGAGCGGCAAGATCACCGAGCGGCTGGTGGATGTGGGCGCGCGGGTAAAGACCGGACAATTGCTCGCCCGCATCGATCCCGAGGAGCAGAAGGCGGATATCGACGTTGCTCTCGCCAACCTGCAATCCGCCGAAGCGCAGATGACGCAGGCGCAGCTGGCATTCGACCGCCAGCAAAGTCTTTTCAAGACGCAGGTGACCTCACGCTCGGCAGTCGACAAGGCGCAGGAAACCCTGCTCACCACGCAAGGGGCGGTAAGATCGGCGCAGGCGCAGCTGGACACGGCGCGCGACGCACTGTCCTACACCGAACTGCGCGCCGATGCGGATGGCGTGATTACGGCGCGCAACGTCGAAGTCGGTCAGGTGGCGCAGGCGGCCCAGCTTGTCTTCACGCTTGCACATGACGGGCCGCGCGATGCGGTTTTCGATGTCTACGAATCCCTGTTCCTTGAGCGTGACATCGACAACCTCGTCAATGTCAGCCTCCTGTCGGATCCCGCCCGCAGCGTGGATGCGCCGGTGCGGGAGGTTTCCCCGACGATTGATCCGGATAATGGAACGATCAGGGTCAAGGTCGGCCTGAATGGTGATCTGACCATGCCGCTCGGCGCACCGGTCTCGGGTCATTTCCGCTTCAAGCAGGTCGATGCAATCGAGCTTCCCTGGTCGGCAATGGCGTCGCAGAACGGTCTTCCAGCCGTCTGGGTGGTTGATCCGCAATCCTCGGAAATCGCGATGCGCCGGATCGAGGTCGCCGATTACGAGACGGGTCAATTCGTCGTCGCGGAAGGGCTTCTTCCCGGTGATCTCGTCGTGACCGGCGGGACCAAATTTCTCCGCACCGGTGAAAAGGTCGCCTATGAAAAGGGGCAGGCACAATAATGTTCAGGATAAACAGAAGCTTGTTTTTGCTGCTTCCAGCGCTCGCGCTCTCGGCCTGCCGGGAAAAGCAGGAGGCGCCAGCCGAGGCACCGCGCCCGGTGCTCTCCGTCGTGGTTGAGGAGAAGCCGGCCGATGCGCTGCGCCTCACCGGCACGGTGGAATCGCGCATTCAGACCGATCTCGGCTTTCGTGTTCTTGGCCGGATCATCGCCCGTAATGTCGATGTCGCCGATCTGGTCAAAAAAGGCGATGTGGTGGCGTCGATTGATCCGCTCGCGCTCGAACTTTCGGTGAAGAGCGCACAATCCGATCTTTCCAATGCCGAAGCGCAGCTTGCGAATGCGGTGACGACCGAACAACGCCAGCGCGTGCTGGCCGAGGCGCGCAGCGGCACGGAAGCGGCACTGGAAGAGGCCGAACAGGCCACGCGAACCGCCAATGCCGCCGTCGCCAAGGCCCGCGCAAATCTGGACAAGGCCGAAGAACAGCTGGGTTATGCGCAGCTTCACGCGGAATTCGATGGCGTGGTGACGGCAACCTCAGGTGAAATCGGCCAGGTCGTCTCGGCCGGCCAGACTGTCGTGACCATCGCCCGCCCGGAAGTGCGCGATGTGGTGGTCGACGTTCCGCAATTTGCGGCCCAGCGACTGGAAATCGGATCGGCCTTCGCGATTGCGTTGCAGCTCGACCCTAAAATACACACAACCGGCGTGGTGCGCGAGATTGCCCCGGAAGCCGAAACGGCGACGCGGACGCGCCGCACGAAAATCAGCCTGCAGGATGCGCCGCCGGCGTTCCGGCTCGGATCCGTCGTCACGGCCTCTGCGCTTGCCGCCTCCGAGCCGCAGATCATGCTTCCCTCTTCTGCCCTGCTGAAAACCGATGGCGGATGGGGTGTCTGGATCGTCAACGCCGATACCGCCACGGTAACGTTGCGCCCCGTCACATTGGAGGGCGAGCCTGCCGAGGGCAGCAGCGTGCGCATCACCGGTGGCGTCAAGCCAGGCGAACGCGTCGCGAGCGCCGGCGTCCACAAGCTTAGGGATGGACAGGCCATCAGGATCGATCAGGAGGTCCATCAGTGAAGAAATTCAATCTCTCCGACTGGGCGCTCGAACACCGTTCGCTCGTCTGGTACTTCATGCTGGTCTTCGTTCTTGCCGGCGTTTTCTCCTATCTCAACCTCGGACGTGAGGAAGACCCGAATTTCACCATCAAGACGATGGTGATCAGCGCCCAATGGCCCGGCGCCTCCGCCGAAGAGGTTGCCCGGCAGGTGACGGACAGGATCGAGAAGAAGCTCGAGGAACTCGACAATCTCGACCATCTGCGCAGCCAGACTGTGGCTGGCCGTACCACGATCTTCGTGGAGCTTGTCCCTGAAACCAAGGCGCGCAACGTTGAGCCCACCTGGGTGCGGGTGCGCAACATGATCGCCGACATCAAGGGTGATTTTCCCTCGGGCGTCGTCGGCCCCTTCTTCAACGATCGTTTCGGCGACGTCTATGGCAATATCTATGCCTTCACCAGCGATGGTCTGAGCCAGCGGCAATTGCGCGATCTGGTGGAGGATGCCCGTGCCAAGGTTCTGACCGTCGAGAATATCGGCAAGGTCGATGTCATCGGCGCGCAGGACGAGGCGATCTATCTGGAGTTTTCCACGCGGCAGATCGCAGCGCTTGGCATCGACCAGCAATCGATCATCAAGACGCTGCAATCCCAGAATGCCGTTACCCAGTCCGGTTTCGTCAATGCCGGGCCGGAGCGTGTGGCGCTGCGCGTCAGCGGCCAGTTCACCTCGGAAGACAGCCTTCGCGCCATCAACCTGCGCGTCAACAACCGGTTTTTCCCGTTGACGGAAGTGGCGACGATCCGGCGCGGTTATGTCGATCCGCCGTCCTCGCTGTTCCGTTTTAACGGCCAGCCGGCCATCGGCCTTGCGATTGGCATGAAAACCGGTGCGAACCTCCTGCATTTCGGCGAGGCGCTGGATGCGCAGATGAAGCGCATCGTGGCGGATCTGCCAATCGGTGTCGATGTGCATCGCGTGTCCGATCAGCCCGCCGTGGTCGATGAGGCGGTCTCCGGCTTCACCTCGGCGCTCTTCGAGGCGATCGCGATCGTTCTCGTCATCAGCTTCATCAGCCTTGGTCTCAGGGCCGGCATGGTGGTTGCCGTCTCCATTCCGCTCGTGCTGGCAATTACCTTCGTCTACATGGAATACACCGGCATCTCGCTGCAACGCATCTCGCTTGGCGCTCTCATCATCGCACTCGGGCTTCTCGTCGATGATGCCATGATCGCGGTCGAGATGATGGTGGCAAGGCTTGAGGTCGGCGACGACCTCAGGAAAGCGGCGACCTATGTTTATACGTCAACCGCCTTCCCGATGCTGACGGGCACACTGGTCACCGTTGCTGGCTTTATCCCCGTCGGCCTCAACAACAGCGCGGCGGGCGAGTTCACATTCACCCTCTTCGTGGTGATCGCCGTTTCGCTCATCGTATCGTGGATTGTCGCGGTCCTGTTCACACCTCTTCTCGGCGTGACGATCCTGCCGAAGACGATGAAATCGCATCATGAGAAGAAGGGCCGTTTTGCCTCGGCCTTTTCCTGGCTTCTCGGCCGGGCGCTGCGCTGGCGCTGGGTGACGATCATCCTCACCATTGCCCTGTTCGGTCTCTCCGTTGGCGGCATGAGCCTTGTGCAGCAGCAGTTCTTTCCCTCATCCGACCGTGTGGAGCTGATCGTCGACTGGAACCTGCCGCAAAACAGCTCGATTGCCGAAACCAACCGGCAGATGGCGCAGTTCGAGCAGGAAATGCTGGTCAAGAATCCTGATGTCGACCATTGGACAACCTATGTCGGTGAAGGCGCGCCGCGTTTCATCCTGTCCTTCGACGTGCAGACGCCGGATGTCACTTTCGGCCAGACGGTCATCGTCACCAAGGGGCTGGATGTACGCGACAAGGTCCGTGCCGAGTTGCAGGACTATCTGAACAAGACCTTTATCGGCACCGACGCCTTCGTGAAGTTGCTCGATATCGGCCCGCCGGTTGGAAAACCGGTGCAATATCGCCTGAGCGGTCCTGATATCCAGCATGTCCGCGAACTCGGGCAGCAACTGTCGGGCATCGTCGGCGAACACCGGCTGCTGTCCAACATTGTCATGGACTGGAACGAGCCGACGCGCGTGGTCAAGGTGGATGTGTTGCAGGACAAGGCCCGTCAGCTCGGCGTCTCGTCGGAAGATATCGCCAATGCCATGAACAGCATCGTGGAGGGTTCCACCGTCACGCAGGTCAGGGACGACATCTACCTTGTCAATGTGGTGGCGCGGGCGCAGCTGGCGGAACGCGGCTCCATCGAGACATTGCAGAACCTGCAATTGCCTGCCACGAACGGCAAGGCCGTGCCGCTCTCGGCCATCGCCAATTTCCGCTACGAGCTGGAGCAGCCGACCATCTGGCGTCGTGACAGGATCCCGACGATCACGGTCAAGGCTGCCATTATCGGTCCAACGCAGCCGGCAACGATCGTGGAGCAGCTGAAACCGAAGATCGAGGCGTTCCAGAAAACGCTTCCCGTCGGCTACACGCTGGAGACGGGCGGCTCGGTGGAATCCAGCGCGGATTCGCAGGCGCCGATCGTTGCTGTTGTGCCCATGATGCTGTTTGCGATGGCGACCATCCTGATGATCCAGCTGCAAAGCTTCAGCCGGCTGTTCCTGGTCTTCGCCGTGGCCCCCACGGCCTTGATCGGGGTCGTTGTGGCGCTGCTCTTCTCCAATGCGCCGATGGGCTTCGTCGCCATTCTCGGCGTGCTGGCGCTGATCGGCATCCTCATCCGCAACTCGGTTATTCTTGTCGTGCAGATCGAGCATCTGAGAAGCGAAGGGGTCTCGGCCTGGCGCGCCGTGATTGAGGCGACCGAGCACCGTATGCGGCCGATCATGCTGACGGCGGCGGCAGCGACACTTGCCCTCATCCCCATATCGCGGGAGATTTTCTGGGGTCCGATGGCCTATGCGATGATGGGCGGCATTGTGGTCGGCACGGCGCTGACGCTGCTCTTCCTCCCTGCGCTTTACGTCGCGTGGTTCCGTATTCCGCGTGAGGACGATCAGTCGGAGGCAGACGAAGTCAAGGCGTGATACGGGCGACGGATACCACACCCTTGCGGTCGCGAGGGTGTGGTGGTGGGGAGCAGTGCCTTCACCTTAAATTCCCGTAAATATGCCTGCCATCGTTGTTCCTTCTGTCCCGATAGTGTTAGGAAGATCGACTTGGCTTTGGGATCAGCGCCGTTCCTCAAACGGCGGCTTCTCCCATGGGTAAGGACAGATCACGGGTGCCGGAGGGTTGAAAGATGGGCGGGTTGTCGGATTGGCTTGCGGATGCACAGCCGATCAATCGCAAGAATGCCGCAGAAGCGGTGTTTGAGGATATCCGTTCCGCCATCACCTCAGGCCAGCTTGCGGTCGGAACCCGGCTACCGTCCGAAGCCCATCTCGCGAAAAGATATGGCGTCAGCCGGCCGATCGTGCGCGAGGCGCTGCGATCTCTCCAGACGCTCGGGCTGACGCAGACCCGCACCGGAAGCGGTACCTATGTCATGACGGGAACGCCGCCGTCCGAACTGAATTATGGAGCCTATTCCGCCCGCGACCTGATCGAGGCTCGTCCCTTCATCGAGGTGCCTGCTGCCGGTTGGGCGGCGCTGCGACGCACGGAAGCCCAGCTCGAAGTCTTGCTGGAGCTATGTGACCGGATGGAAGCTGAAGAGAGGCCGCACCCCTGGGTGTTGCTGGACGGGCAATTCCACTGCGCCATCGCGGAAGCTTCGGCCAACGGACTGTTCGCCAAGGTGGTGGCGGATGCCCGCGAGGCCGTATCCCAGCAATCCGAGATGGTGAACCTGATGGCAGGCCGCCGCGTCGCCTCGAATTACGAGCACCGCCGGATCGTCGAGGCAATCCGGCGGGGTTCCGCGCCTGAGGCGCGGGAGGCGATGGAGCTTCACCTGGGGCAGGTGAAGCAGGTGGTGACGACCATCATTGGAGAAGATCGGGTTCGCCAGCCGTAAGTGCCGGCAGGTTGGCGAGGTGCCGGGGGCTCAGTGCGCGCTGCAGTTCCTCAGCCGTCAGATGGCCGCGTTCCAGAACCACCTGCGGCACGGTGCGGCCGCTGGCGAGCGCTTCTTTCGCCACTTCCGTAGCCGCATAATAACCGATCAACGGATTGAGCGCGGTCGCGAGGCCGATCGATTCCTCCACACGCTGCGCCATGATGGCGGGATTGGCCACGATGCCGTCGACGCAGCGTTCCGCCAGTGTCCGGCAGGCGGCGCTCAGCTGGCTGATGCTCTGGGAAAGGGCGCGCACGATGATCGGCTCGAAAGCATTGAGCTGAAGCTGACCGGCCTCGGCGGCCATGGTGATGGTGATGTCGTTGCCGATCACCGCATAGGCCACCTGATTGACCACTTCGGGAATGACCGGATTGATCTTGCCCGGCATGATGCTGGAGCCAGCCTGAACGGAGGGCAACGTGATTTCGCCGATGCCGGCGCGCGGGCCGGAAGAGAGCAGGCGAAGGTCGTTGCAGGTTTTGGACAGCTTGACGGCGACGCGTTTCAGCACGCCGGAAAGATGGACAAATGCGCCCGGATCCTGCGTCGCCTCGATCAGGTCAGCCGCCGTAACCAGAGGGCGTCCGGTCAGCTGCGCCAGATGCTGGCAGGCGAGGGCTGCATAACCGCGCGGAGCGTTCAGGCCGGTGCCGATGGCGGTGGCACCAAGATTGATCTCATGCAGCAGTGCTGCGGATTCGATGAGACGCGCCTGATCTTCGCCGAGCATCACCACGAAGGTGCGGAATTCCTGGCCGAGCGTCATCGGCACGGCGTCCTGCAGCTGCGTACGCCCGATCTTGATGAAGCCGGAAAATTCCTGTGCCTTGCGGTCGAAGGCGTCTTTCAGCACGCCCATGGAGGCCGCCAGGTCATCGATCGCCTCGATCAGCCCCACATTAATCGCGGTCGGATAGGCGTCGTTGGTCGATTGGCTGAGATTGACGTGGTCGTTGGGGTGAAGGCGGGCATAATCGCCCTTCTGGTGGCCAAGTAGTTCCAGCGCGCGGTTGGCGATGACCTCGTTGGCATTCATGTTGGTGGAAGTGCCGGCTCCACCCTGAATTTCATCCACCACGAATTGCTCATGCAGCGCCCCGGCGCGGATTTCGCGGCAGGCAGCGGCGATGGCTTCCATCCGTTCCCCATCAAGCAGGCCGAGTTCGTGATTTGCGCGTGCGGCGGCTTCCTTCACATAGGCCAACCCCCTGATGAGATAGGGGTTGTGGCCGATCGTCACGCCGGTGATTTTGAAGTTCTCCACCGCGCGTGCCGTGTGCACACCCCAATAAACATCTGCCGGAATTTCCTTCGTCCCGAGCAAATCATGCTCCCTGCGCGTCACGCTCACTTTTTCCTCCAATGGCTCAAAGCGTTATCTGTATCTGTAAAGCTGTCTTACAGATTTTTCGACCTTAATCCTTGGTCTTGAGAAGGTCAATAATGATTGCATCCCCTTGACGAGCGGCATTCTGTCCGATTATGAGGGTCGAAAATCTGTCATGCAGCTTTACAGCGTGCGTGGGCATGCTAGCCATATCTCCAGCGAGGGCTGTGCCAGTTCCATTTTGATTTCCGGCGTATCGCCGACTGAAAAGCAAATTCATCGGGAGGAGAAATATCAATGCAATCCGTGAAAAAGGTACCCGCCGAACGAGAGGTTTTTGCCGAGGAAGACCTCGGCTATCACAAGGCTCTCAAGCCGCGCCAGATCCAGATGATCGCCATCGGCGGCGCCATCGGGACCGGCCTCTTCCTCGGCGCTGGCGGGCGATTGGCGCAGGCAGGCCCCGCACTGGTGTTTGTTTATGCGCTCTGCGGCTTCTTCGCGTTTCTCGTGCTGCGCGCGCTTGGCGAACTTATCATGCACCGCCCGAGTTCCGGTTCCTTCGTCTCCTATGCCCGTGAGTTCTACGGCGAGAAAATGGCCTTTGCCGCCGGCTGGATGTACTGGCTGAACTGGGCAATGACGTCAGTCGCGGATGTGACCGCCGTTGCCCTCTACATGAATTTCTTCAAGCAATATGTTCCGTGGCTCTCCGGTATCGACCAGTGGGTCTTCGCAATGACGGCGCTTCTGGTCGTGCTGGCGATGAACATGCTGTCGGTGAAGGTCTTCGGCGAGCTTGAATTCTGGTTCAGCCTGATCAAGGTTCTGGCGCTCGCCATTTTCCTGGTCGTCGGCATTTATTTCGTCATTTTCGGCACACCCATCGAAGGCCATGTCACCGGCTTCAGCATCATTACCGATAATGGCGGCTTCTTCCCCAACGGCATTCTTCCGGCCTTCGTCATCATTCAGGGCGTGGTGTTCGCTTATGCCTCAATCGAGCTGATCGGCACGGCTGCTGGCGAAACTGAAGACCCGCGCAAGGTCATGCCCCGTGCCATCCGCGCCGTGGTCCTGCGTCTCGTGGTGTTTTATGTCGGCTCGGTGCTGCTGTTCACGCTGCTTCTGCCCTATACCGCCTATAAGGCGGGTGAGAGCCCCTTCGTTACCTTCTTCGGTTCCATTGGCGTCCAGGGTGCGGATGTGATCATGAACCTCGTGGTTCTGACCGCCGTGCTGTCATCGCTTAATGCCGGCCTTTATTCCACCGGGCGTATTCTGCACTCCATGGCGGTTTCCGGCTCGGCGCCGGCAGCGCTTGCGAAGATGAACAAGGCCGGCGTGCCCTATGGCGGCATCGCAGTGACCGCTGTCGTCACCGTTCTCGGTGTCGCGCTGAATGCCGTCGTGCCTGCTGCAGCCTTCGAGATCGCGCTCAACCTCTCGGCGCTCGGCATCATCTGCGCCTGGGCCGTCATCGTGCTCTGCCAGTTGAAGCTCTGGCAGCTTTCCCGGCGCGGCGAGCTGGTGCGTCCGGATTTCCGCATGTTCGGCGCGCCTTATACGGGCATCCTCACGCTCATCTTCCTGTTCGGCGTGCTGGTGCTGATGGCATTTGATTATCCCATCGGCTCGTGGACCATCGCGTCGCTGCTGGTCATCATCCCCGCGCTGGTTATCGGCTGGTATCTGCTGCGCGACCGTATCCACCGTCTGGCCGGCGAACGCGCAGGCGCGGGAGCATCGCATTGAGCGGGCAGGGTGAAGCGCCGCTGGTGGCGGTCATCGCCACCGGTGGCACCATTGCCAGCAGGCGCGGCATCGATGGCGTAAGCACCCCCAGCCTTTCGGGTGAAGACCTGCTTGCACTGGTTCCGCAGATCAGTGCACGCCTGAAGCCGGTTGATCTGATGGCGAAGGACTCTTCCAGTCTGACATTGGCCGACATGCAGCGCATTAGCGACGCCGTTGGCGTGGAGCTCAATGACTCCGCCGTGGCAGGCGTCGTTATTCTGCACGGTACCGACGCGATGGAGGAATCCTCGCTACTCGTGCATTTGCAGCACGCCATCACCAAACCGGTTGTCTTCACCGGCGCGCAGTTCACCGCGGACCATCCGAATGCGGATGGGCCGGCCAATCTGGCTCGAGCGATTGAAACCGCACTCGATCAGGCGAATGCCGAGCGCGGCGTACTCCTGTCCTTCGGCGGCAGATGCCTGCCGGCCTGGGGGCTTTACAAGCGGAGTGCGGATGCGGCGGATGCCTTTCGCTCCGCGCGACCGGCGGCGGCGCATGCCGCAGCGATGGACCTTGCCGCTCCCGTCGCCGATCTGCGGGTCGATATCGTTGCCATTTATCCCGGTTGCGATGCCGCCCATATCGAGGCGAGCCTGCAGGCGGGCGCTGATGGATTAGTGCTTGCCGCACTTGGTTCCGGCAACGCCAATCCCGGCATTGCAGTTGCTGTGAAGCGCTGTGCCGAGCGCGGCGTTCCCGTTGTCGTCTCCAGCCGTGTGCCGGAAGGGCTGCTGGTGGCAAGTTACGGCGGCGGCGGCGGCGGGCATGACCTTGTCGCGGCGGGCGCCGTGCATTCGTCCACCCTTCGGCCTGGGCAAGCCCGTATTCTGCTGGCGGCGTTGCTGGCTAATAAAAGCCCTGCGGAAACCATTGTTTCCGCCTTCGGTGAGTCGCTTTCTGACTAGGAAACGGCTGAGATGCCCGCCTCAGCGGGCATCGAAATTCCTATAGGATTCCTATTTTATTCCATCCGCCGCCGTCTCGAACCTTTATGCGGTTCGGGTGCATTCTTCTGTGCGGGAAGGGATGGTGTTCCCTTCTCAAGCCAGAAAGAATGAAAAGCGACGTCCCACATGACGGCGCTTTTCTTCCTGTCCGGCTCCTCGGTTAAAAAGGGAGTCCCATCAATGATGGACGTTATTCTGATTGGCGCGGCCACGGTGTTTTTTGCACTTTGCTTTGCCTATACCCGCGCCTGCGACCGGCTTTAGGCGGAGGCTGCGATGATATTCGACTATGTTTTGAGCGGTGCCGTCACCGTCTTTGTCGCCGCCTATCTCACCTATGCTCTCATTCGCCCCGAACGCTTCTGATCGGGAAGCGGCCGTTCGAGCGGCGGAGAGAAAATGGAATCGGATCCGCCGCTCTCTCTTTCTGTCCGAGCATCGGATTTTCCGAAAACCGCATGACACTTTTCGGTCCGATGCTTTATTGAAAGTTCAATACCATGACCCTCAATGGATGGTTTCAGATCCTGCTTTTCTGCGGGATCGTTGTCGCGCTGGTGAAGCCTCTCGGCTTCTATATGACGCATGTCTTTAGTGGCGAACGCACCCTGCTTTCGCCGGTTCTCGCACCCGTCGAGCGCGGCCTTTATGCCCTTGCCGGGACGAGTGAGCGCGAAGAACAGCACTGGACAACCTATGCGTTTTCCATGCTCCTCTTCAACCTTTTCGGTTTTATCCTGCTTTATGTCCTGATGCGTTTTCAGGCCGCTCTGCCATATAATCCGGAAGGAATGGCGGCAGTCGGACCGGAACTCTCCTTCAATACGGCAGTCAGCTTCGTCACCAATACCAACTGGCAGAACTATGGCGGCGAAAGCACCATGTCCTATCTCACCCAGATGGCTGGCCTCACCGTACAGAACTTTGTGTCCGCTGCGACAGGCATGGCGATTGCCATCGGGCTTATCCGCGCCTTCGCACGCGCTTCCGGCAAGGCCATCGGCAATTTCTGGGTGGATATGGTCCGTGCGACGCTCTACGTGCTTCTGCCCGTCTGCATCGTGCTCACCCTCGTTTACGTCTGGCTCGGCGTGCCGCAGACACTGGGTGGTTACGTCTTCGCGCAGACACTGGAAGGGGCGCGGCAGACGATTGCGGTCGGCCCCGTGGCGTCGCAGCTGGCGATCAAGATGCTCGGCACCAATGGCGGTGGTTTCTTCAACGCCAATTCCGCGCATCCGTTCGAGAACCCGGACGCCATTTCCAACATGATCCAGATGGTGTCGATCTTCGCGATCGGCGCGGCCTTTACCAACGTTTTTGGCCGTATGGTCGGTAACGCCCGTCAGGGCTGGGCGATCCTCGCCGCCATGGGCGTTCTGTTCATAGCCGGCGTCGCGGTTACCTATTGGGCGGAAGCGGCCGGAAATCCGCTGATGCACAGCTTTGGTCTCGCTGGCGGCAACATGGAGGGCAAGGAAGCCCGCTTCGGCGTGGCACTCTCGTCGCTCTTTGCGGTCATCACCACGGCGGCGTCCTGCGGCGCGGTCAACGCCATGCATGGCAGCTTCACGGCGCTCGGCGGCCTCATTCCGCTCATCAACATGCAGCTCGGCGAAGTGATCGTCGGCGGTGTCGGTGCGGGTTTTTACGGCATTCTCATGTTCATCATCATCGCCATCTTCGTGGCGGGCCTGATGGTCGGGCGCACGCCGGAATATCTCGGCAAGAAGATCGAGGCCAAGGAAATGAAGATGGCGGTTCTGGCCATTCTCTGCCTGCCGCTCGCCATGCTGGTCTTCACCGCCACCGCCACCATCCTGCCCTCGGCGGTTGCGTCGATCGGCACGGCGGGGCCGCACGGATTTTCCGAAATCCTCTATGCCTATACATCGGCGGCGGCCAATAACGGTTCGGCCTTTGGCGGGCTCACGGGCAATACGACCTGGTACAACATCACGCTTGGTCTTGGCATGCTGATGGGGCGTTTTCTGGTGATCATTCCCGCACTGGCGATTGCCGGTTCGCTGATCGCCAAGAAGACCGTCCCAGCATCGGCCGGCACCTTCCCAACGGATGGTCCGCTCTTCGTCGGTTTGCTCGTCGGCACGATCCTGATCGTCGGCGGCCTCACCTTCCTGCCAGCTTTGGCGCTCGGTCCGGTCGTGGAACATCTCGTTATGGCCGCCGGTCAGGTTTTTTGAGGTGGTGCCATGACCAGAGATAACTCCCGACGTAACCGCACCCTCCCTGTCCGCTCGGGCGCTCCTGTGAGCAGGAGCGCCGGTCCCGGCGGCTGGTGCGCATCCAATCTCATTCTTGCGATGATGGCGGTCCTGTTCGCCGCCGTCGTCGCTCTCGAAATTCTCACGGCCTGACCGACCCTCATCGGCCGCCCTGTTTCAAACGCTGGAGCCTCTTCATGAGCCAGTCCAAACAAGCGAGCATCCTCGATTCTCGCATTCTCGTGCCGGCCATTGCCGACGCATTCAAAAAACTCAACCCGCGCACGCTTGCGCGCAATCCGGTCATGTTCGTCGTGGCGACGGTATCGGTGCTCACCACCGTTCTGTTCATTCGCGATCTCATCATCGGCAGCGCCAATCTCGGCTTTTCCTTCCAGATCAATCTCTGGCTCTGGTTCACCGTGCTGTTTGCCAATTTCGCCGAAGCCGTCGCTGAAGGGCGCGGCAAGGCGCAGGCGGATTCGCTGCGCCGCACCCGCACCGAAACCCAGGCGAAACTGCTGACCGGTGAGGATCGCAGCCAGTATAAAATGGTGGCGGGTACCAGCCTGAAGGTGAACGATGTCGTCCTCGTCGAGGCAGGCGAGATCATACCCTCGGATGGTGAAGTCGTCGAAGGCGTTGCCTCCGTCAACGAGGCGGCGATAACAGGCGAATCCGCCCCCGTCATTCGCGAATCCGGCGGCGACCGCTCGGCCGTCACCGGCGGCACGCAGGTCCTGTCGGACTGGATAAGGGTTCGTATCACTGCCGCTGCCGGTTCCACTTTCCTCGACCGGATGATTTCGCTCGTTGAAGGTGCCGAGCGCCAGAAAACGCCGAACGAAATCGCGCTCAACATTCTGCTTGCGGGCATGACGCTGATCTTCGTTCTGGCCACGGCGACAATCCCGAGCTTTGCCTCCTATGCCGGTGGTTCGATCCCGATCATCGTGCTGGTGGCGCTGTTCGTGACGCTTATCCCGACGACGATCGGCGCTCTTCTGTCGGCCATCGGCATTGCCGGCATGGACAGGCTGGTGCGCTTCAATGTGCTTGCCATGTCGGGCCGCGCTGTAGAGGCAGCCGGCGACGTTGATACGTTGCTGCTCGACAAGACCGGCACCATCACGCTCGGCAACCGGCAAGCCACCGAATTCCGCCCTGTCACCGGCGTTACCGAGCAGGATCTGGCCGATGCGGCGCAGCTTGCATCGCTGGCCGACGAAACGCCGGAAGGCCGTTCCATTGTCGTTCTCGCCAAGGAAAAATACGGCATCCGCGCCCGCGACATGCAGAGGCTGCACGCTACATTCGTGCCTTTCACTGCCCAGACCCGCATGAGCGGCGTCGATTTCGAAGGTTCTTCCATTCGCAAGGGTGCGGTCGATGCCGTTCTTTCCTATGTCGACGGTGGTGCTCCGCAGCAGGGCAATACGGCGCTCGCCGTTAAAACCGAAACCGATGCCACCCGCGACATACGCACCATTGCGGAAGAGATCGCCAAGACCGGCGGCACACCGCTTGCCGTGGTGCGGGACGGAAAGCTGCTTGGCGTCGTGCAGCTGAAGGATATCGTCAAGGGCGGCATTCGCGAGCGTTTCGCGGAGCTTCGCCGCATGGGCATCCGCACCGTGATGATCACCGGTGACAACCCGATGACGGCCGCTGCGATTGCGGCAGAAGCCGGGGTCGATGATTTCCTCGCTCAGGCGACGCCGGAAAACAAGCTGGACCTCATCCGCGAGGAACAGGCCAAGGGCAAGCTCGTCGCCATGTGCGGTGACGGCACGAACGACGCTCCGGCACTGGCGCAGGCCGATGTTGGCGTCGCCATGAACACCGGCACGGTCGCGGCGCGCGAGGCCGGCAACATGGTCGATCTCGACAGCGACCCGACCAAGCTCATCGAGATCGTGGAAATCGGCAAGCAATTGTTGATGACGCGCGGCGCGCTGACCACGTTCTCCATCGCCAACGACATCGCCAAATATTTCGCCATCATCCCGGCCATGTTCCTGGCCTTTTATCCGCAACTTGGCGTGCTGAATGTCATGGGCCTTTCGACGCCGCAAAGCGCGATCCTGTCGGCCATCATCTTCAACGCGCTCATCATCATAGCGCTCATCCCACTCTCGCTGAAGGGCGTCAAATACCGCCCGATCGGCGCCGGCGCGCTGCTGTCGCGGAATCTGGTCATCTATGGCCTGGGCGGCATCATCGTGCCCTTCATCGGCATCAAGGCCATCGACCTCGCCATTACGGCGCTTGGTCTCGCCTGAGGAGTATAGAAATGCTGAAACAGCTACGTCCCGCACTGGTGCTGATCCTTGCCACCACCGCAATCACCGGCCTTGCCTATCCTCTTGGAATGACGGGCCTTGCACAGGCGATCTTCCCCTTTCAGGCAAATGGCAGCCTGATCGAGAAGAATGGCACCGTCGTCGGATCACGATTGATCGGGCAGGCCTTCGCCGGCGAGAAATATTTCCATGGCAGGCCATCGGCCGCCGGCGATGGCTACAATGCCGCGTCGTCTTCCGGCTCCAACCTCGGTCCGACGAGCGCGAAACTCATTGACCGGGTAAAGCAGGACTATGAGACGGCAAAGGCCCAAAACCCGAGCGCTGACGTTCCCGCCGATCTGGTCACGGCGTCGGGCAGCGGTCTTGATCCGCATGTGTCGCCTGAGGCCGCTTATTTCCAGGTTCCGCGCGTCGCCAAGGCAAGGGGCATGGATGAGGCCTCGCTTCGCGCCATCGTCGAACGCCATGTCGAAGGGCCGGAACTCGGTTTCATGGGTGAACCAGTCGTAAATGTGCTGGCTCTCAACATGGCTCTTGACGCAGCCGGCTCATGACCTGAAATGGCGATGGCTTCTTTGGAGCCATCGCCTCGACCACTGGTGGGTTAAATGCCTGACGATATCAGCAATATGCCGAGCAGACCGTCGCCGGATGCGCTGCTGGAAAACGCCCGGCGCGAGGCGCGGGGCCGGCTGAAGATTTTTCTGGGCGCGGCGCCCGGTGTCGGCAAGACCTATGAAATGCTGATGTCGGGCCGGGCAAAACTGGCGGATGGCGTCGATACGGTCATTGGTGTCGTGGAAACGCATGGCCGCAAGGAAACCGAAACGCTGGTGCAGGGTTTCGAGATCATTGCGCGCAGGAAGATCGATTATCGCGGCCAGGTACTGGATGAGATGGACCTCGACGCCATTCTCGCCCGTCGGCCGGCTCTTGTTCTGGTCGATGAACTGGCACACACCAACGCCACCGGCAGCCGCCACCCCAAGCGCTATATGGATGTTCAGGAAATCCTGGCACAGGGCATCGACGTCTATACGACGCTGAACATCCAGCATGTGGAAAGCCTGAACGATGTCGTGGCGCAAATCACCCGCATCCGTGTGCGCGAAACGGTGCCGGACAGCATCATCGACCGGGCAGACGATGTTGAAATCATCGATATCACCCCCGACGATCTGATAAAGCGCCTGCAGGATGGCAAGGTCTATCTGCCCCGCACCGCACGGCGCGCCATCGAGAATTATTTTTCACGCGGCAATCTGACGGCTTTGCGGGAGCTTGCGCTGCGGCGCACAGCCCAGCGGGTTGACGAGCAATTGCTCAACCACATGCAGTCGCACGCCATTTCGGGCCCCTGGGCTGCGGGAGACAGGGTGCTGGTCTGTCTCGATCATGGCGGCAACGGTCCGGGTCTGGTGCGTTATGCCCGCCGGCAGGCGGATCGGCTGCGTGCACCCTGGACGGCATTGCATCTGGACACGCCCCGATCGCAGCAATTGTCGGAGGCGGAGAAGGATCGGCTGGCGGGCACCATGCGGCTCGCCCAGCAGCTCGGAGGGGAGACCGTGACCCTGCCGGCGCTCGATCTCACGCGCGAGATCATATCCTATGCCAATGCCAATAATTTCACCCACATCATCATCGGCCGTCCCAGAAAATCCTGGTGGCAGAGAATTCTGCAGCGCTCGCTGACGCATGATCTGATCGACCATGCTGGCGATATCAGCGTGCATGTCATCTCCGGCGACAAGAGCGAGGAAAAACCAGCGCAGAGCGTGAAGCCGCTGTTGGTGCAATCACGTTTCTCGGTGCTGCCCTATCTCAAGAGCACCCTGTTTGTCGGGCTGGCGATCCTGGTCGGTATCGTGCTTGACCAGACGCTCGACGTTCAAAACCTGGCATTGGTGTTCCTGATGGCGGTTCTGGCCGCTGCCGTGCGCGGCGGGTTGGCGCCGGCGCTTTATGCCTCCGTGCTCGGTGCCGTCGCCTTCAACTTCTTCTTTCTGGAGCCGCGTTACACGCTGACGGTGAGCGCACCCGATAGCGTCGTCGCCCTGCTGTTTTATTTTGGCGTGGCGCTTATCGGCTCCAACCTGACGGTCGCCGTGCAACGGCAGGCGGCGTCCGCGCGTGCGAGGGCGCGAACCACCGAGGACCTTTATCTGTTTTCCAAAAAGCTGGCAGGCACCGGCACGCTGGACGACGTGTTGTGGGCAACCGCTTTCCAGATGGCGTCAATGCTGAACGTCCGGGTCGTTCTGCTGCTGCCGGAAAACAATACGATTGCGGTCAAGGCCGGTTATCCTCCCGACGATACGCTGATGGATGCGGATATAGCGGCAGCCCAATGGGCCTGGGAACACAACAAGGCTGCGGGAAGGGGCGCGGATACGCTGCCCGGCGCCAAACGGCTTTATCTGCCGTTGCGCACCGGCAGCGGCGCCGTCGGCGTCGTGGGGCTGGACGACGACCGGCTCGGCCCGCTTCTTACGCCCGAACAGCAGCGCATGTTCGATGCGCTGTCAGATCAGGCAGCACTCGCCATAGAGCGCATTCAGCTGGTCTCGGATGTTGACCGTGCAAGGCTTGCGGCGGAGACCGACCGGCTGCGCACCGCGCTTTTGACCTCCATCTCCCACGACCTGAAAACGCCGCTCGCCGCCATTCTGGGTTCGGCCGGAACGCTGAAGGATTTTGCCGACGACATTCCCCCCGATGCGCGCACCGAACTGCTTTCGACGATTGTTGAGGAATCCGAACGGCTGAACCGCTTCATCTCCAACCTGCTCGACATGACGAGGATCGGCTCGGGCGCAATGGAGCCGAATTACGGGCTGCATTTCGTTGGTGACATGGTCGGAACGGCATTGTCGCGGGCGGCAAAAATCGTCGTCAGGCACGAGATCGTTCTGGATATTCCCTCTGACCTGCCGATGCTGAAGGTCGATCCCGTGCTTTTCGAACAGGTTCTGTTCAACCTCATCGACAATGCGGCAAAATATGCGCCCGAACACACCGCAATTGACATTCGCGGGTGGCGGCAGGGCAGACGTGTTTTCCTCGCCGTTGCCGATGAGGGGCCGGGTATTCCCCCTGATGATACGGAGCGTGTGTTCGACAGTTTTTACCGGGTGCGCAAGGCCGACCACGTGCAGGCCGGAACAGGGCTCGGGCTTTCCATCTGCAAGGGGTTCATCGAGGCCATGGGCGGGTCGATCCGGGCGGAAAACAGGCAGGGTCGATCAGGCGCGCAATTCACGATAGGTTTGCCGGTTCCCACCGAGCCGGCTGTGCTAGATCATGACTAGGGCGCGATTTCAGGGGAGAATCATTCGCGTGCCTTGCCATGCCGCCAAAGGAGATCGGAAATGACCAATTCCGCCGTCCGCATTCTGATCGTCGATGATGAGCCGCCGATCCGCAAGCTTTTGCGAGTAGGCCTCTCGACGCAGGACTATGCGGTCAGCGAGGCGATGAATGCCCGCGTCGCGATGGAGCTGGTGAATGAGGACAAGCCCGATCTTGTGGTTCTCGATCTTGGCCTGCCGGATATGTCGGGGCATGACCTTCTGGCAAAATGGCGGGGGGAAGGGCTTTCCCTGCCCGTCATCATCCTTTCCAGCCGAACGGACGAAGCGGGTATCGTCAGGGCACTGGAACTGGGAGCGGATGATTACATCACCAAGCCTTTCGGTATGAACGAGCTCGTCGCCCGCATCCGCGTCGCCCTGCGCCATCGCCTGCAGACCCAAGGGGAGAAGCCGGTCTTTCAGACTGGTGATCTCTCGGTTGATCTCGTCAGGCGTATCGTGAAAGTGGAGGACCGGGAGGTGAAACTTTCGCCCAAGGAATATGATATTCTGCGGGTTCTGGTGCAGCATGCGGGCAAGGTTCTGACGCACCGTTTCCTGCTGGAACACGTGTGGGACGAACTCACTGACGTGCAATATTTGCGGGTCTATGTGCGGCAGCTTCGCCAGAAAATCGAAAAAATCCCGGACCAGCCGCGCTACATTCTGACGGAGACCGGTGTCGGTTACCGGTTGCAGGAAGTTTGAGTGCGTCGTTAAGGCGAAGCGCCCACACTGACGCTCTCCTCCGTCATCCTCGGGCTTGACCCGAGGATCCATCCCCGTTGAATTTAGTAAATCCTCGGGTCAAGCCCGAGGATGATATCCAATTTGTGAAGAGCGATACCATCACTCTTCGGACACTGTTATGAAACGACACCCTGAAATATCAGACGGAAGCGCAGATCGACAGGAATTCGTCCACGTCGCTTTCGGTCGTCGCAAAGCTGGTGACCATGCGGATCAGCACTTCGTCCTTTCCGACCTTTTCCGGCATGTCGCGCGGCACCAGCCAGTCATAGAACTTCGCGCCCTTTTCCGTTGCCGCTTCGGCGGCGGCCTTTGGCAGAATGGCGAAAACCTCGTTTGCGGTGGTCGGCCATGCCAAGCGCGCGCTGTTGAGCGAGGCAAAGCCGGCGCGCAGCCGGTTGGCCATGGCGTTGGCGTGGCTTGCGAGACCAAGCCACAGGTCGTCCTGCAAATAGGCCTCGAATTGCGCGGCGATGAAGCGTGACTTCGAAAAGAGCTGGGCGGTGCGCTTGCGCAGGAAGGCGAAGTCTTTGGCAAGTGCGGGATCGAAAAACACGATGGCTTCCGCGCACCAGCAGCCGTTTTTCGTGCCGCCGAAAGACAGGACGTCGACGCCGCGTTTCCAGGTCATTTCGGCGGGCGTGGTGCCGAGTGCGGAAAGCGCATTGGCAAAACGCGCGCCGTCCATGTGCAGCGGCAGGCCGTTCTCCTTGGCGATCTTGGCGATCGCGTCAATTTCATCGAGGGTATAGACCGTGCCGGCCTCGGTTGCCTGCGTCATGGTGATGGCTGCGGCGCGCCCGTGGTGAACAGCATCCTGCGGATAACGTGAAATACGCTCGATCAGGTTTTCCGGCAGCATTTTGCCGTTTGGCCCTTCAACGGCGACCATGCGCATGCCGGAGAAGAAATCCGGCGCGCCGCACTCATCCTCGATGACGTGGGCTTCGGAGTGACAGAAGGTCAGGCCGCCGGGGCGGGCGATGCTTGCCAGCGAAAGCGAATTGGCCGCCGTGCCCGTCGCGACGAAGAACACAGCCACTTCGCGCTCGAATATCTCGTTGAAGCGTTTTTCTATGGAAAGGTCGAGGGCGCTGCTGCCGTAAGCTGAGGCAAACCGGGTGGATTCCCGGGAAAGCCGTTCGTTGATGGCAGGGTGGGCGCCGGCCCAATTGTCTGAAGCAAAAAACATCTCTGAAGGCTTTCCGATGGCTGAGGTTCTGGTTTGGCAATGCGTGGCCGATGACCGGCAAAAGTTCTAGGACCTAACTTGGCGATTGGCAAATCCGGCAATGAAAGCAATGGGTCGAGCCGCTTTACGACAGAAAGTTTCGCGCAATAGGTCAGTATCGAAACTTCGCTGCAAATCGGTAGTGCGACTAATTGGATTCGCACCCTTGCTAAATCCGCCAGTTTCTGCCAAAATTCTTCCGAATTGAGACAGCTTTGCTGTCCTAAATTTGATCGAACCGGGTTGAGTGCGGATTTTTCGGTAAACGGAAATTCGTGTCGAGCCGGATCTTCGCATGAAACCATGCAGGTAATTTTGCAGGAGGGACAAAAATGACGAACAAGCCGCAGGCAGAGATCGCCGCCGCCACCTTGACCACAGACTGTCCCACCGCGGCTGCGGCCGCACCCGTTTCTGCGAAAGGGCGTTTCGCGGGCGGCTTGCCGGAAAAGCAGGGTCTTTACGATCCGGCCAATGAACATGATGCCTGTGGTGTCGGTTTCGTTGCCCATATGAAGGGTCAGAAGTCGCACCAGATCGTCAAGGACGGCCTGTTCATTCTCGAAAACCTGACGCATCGTGGTGCTGTCGGCGCCGATCCGCTGATGGGTGATGGCGCGGGCATTCTCGTGCAGATCCCCGACCGCTTCTTCCGCGAGGAAATGGCGGCGCAGGGCGTAACGCTGCCGAAGGCCGGCGAATATGCCGTTGGCCATATCTTCATGCCGCGCGATCCGTCCCGTATCGATCACTACAAGAAGGTGATCGTTGATGTTATCGGCGAGGAGGAGCAGCAGTTTCTCGGCTTCCGCGATGTGCCGGTTGACAATGCCTCGCTCTCCAAGGCTCCGGATATCGCCGGAACCGAGCCGCACCATGTTCAGGTTTTCATCGGCGCCGGGCGTGACGCTGCCACCAATGCCGATTTCGAGCGCAAGCTGTTCCTCATCCGCAAGGTGCTGTCCAACCGCATCTACGACGAGGGCGGCGGCAAGGAGACGCAGGATTTCTATCCCGTATCGCTGTCCTCCTCGACCATCGTCTACAAGGGCATGTTCCTCGCCTACCAGGTAGGCGCCTATTACAAGGATCTGGCGGATCCGCGTTTCGAATCCGCGGTTGCCCTGGTGCATCAGCGTTTCTCGACGAACACCTTCCCGTCCTGGAAGCTCGCACATCCCTACCGCATGGTTGCCCATAACGGCGAAATCAACACGCTGCGCGGCAACGTCAACTGGATGGCGGCGCGTCAGGCGTCGGTTTCGTCGGCGCTGTTCGGCGACGATATCTCCAAGCTCTGGCCGATCTCTTACGAAGGCCAGTCGGACACCGCCTGCTTCGACAACGCGCTCGAATTCCTCGTGCGCGGCGGTTATTCCATGGCCCATGCCGTGATGATGCTGATCCCGGAAGCCTGGGCCGGCAACCAGTCCATGTCGGCCGAACGCAAGGCATTCTACGAATATCACGCCGCGCTGATGGAGCCGTGGGACGGCCCGGCCGCCGTCGCCTTTACCGATGGCAAGCAGATCGGCGCAACGCTCGACCGCAACGGCCTGCGCCCAGCGCGCTATCTCGTCACCGATGATGACCGCATCATCATGGCGTCTGAAGCCGGCACGCTGCCGGTGCCGGAAGAGCGCATCGTCAAGAAGTGGCGTTTGCAGCCCGGCAAGATGCTGCTGATCGACATGGAAAAGGGCTCGATCATTTCCGACGAGGAAGTGAAGCACGAACTTGCCGCCAAGCACCCCTACCGCACCTGGCTCGACCGCACGCAGCTCATCCTCGAAGAGCTGAAGCCGGTTGAACCGCGCGCGTTGCGCCGCGACGTGTCGCTGCTCGACCGCCAGCAGGCCTTCGGTTACACCAGCGAAGATACGAAGCTCCTGATGTCGCCCATGGCGACCACCGGTCAGGAAGCCATTGGCTCCATGGGCACCGATACGCCGATTTCGGCCATGTCGGAAAAGTCGAAGCTGCTCTACACCTATTTCAAGCAGAACTTCGCGCAGGTCACCAACCCGCCGATCGACCCTATCCGCGAAGAACTGGTGATGAGCCTCGTCTCCTTCATCGGTCCGCGCCCGAACATTCTCGACCATGAAGGTGCGGCCCGCGCCAAGCGTCTGGAAGTGCGCCAGCCGATCCTGACCAATGGCGATCTGGAAAAGATCCGCTCCATCGGCCACACGGAAGACCGTTTCGACACCAAGACGCTCGACTTCACCTATGATGTGGAGCGCGGCGCCGAAGGCATGCCAGATATGCTCGACCGCCTGTGCGAGCGTGCAGAATCGGCCGTTCGCGGCGGTTACAACATCATCGTTCTCTCCGACCGTCAGCTTGGCCCGGACCGCATTGCGATCCCCGCCCTCCTGGCGACGGCCGCCGTGCATCATCACCTGATCCGCAAGGGCCTGCGCACGTCGGTCGGTCTCGTCGTTGAAACCGGTGAGCCGCGCGAAATTCACCATTTCTGTCTGCTCGCCGGTTACGGTGCGGAGGCGATCAACCCCTATCTCGCCTTCGACACGCTGCTCGACATGCACAAGCACGGCGCTTTCCCGAAGGAAGTCTCCGACGACGAAGTCGTCTATCGCTACATCAAGGCGGTCGGCAAGGGCATCCTCAAGGTCATGTCCAAGATGGGCATTTCCACCTACCAGTCCTATTGCGGCGCGCAGATTTTCGACGCCATCGGCCTGTCGTCGGAATTCGTCGAGAAGTATTTCTTCGGCACCGCCACCTCCATCGAGGGTGTGGGTCTGACCGAGATCGCCGAAGAAACGGTGACACGCCATACGGCCGCCTTCGGCAAGGACCCGATCCTTGCCAACACGCTCGATATTGGCGGCGAATATGCCTATCGCATGCGCGGCGAAAGCCACGCCTGGACGCCGGATGCGGTTGCCTCGCTGCAGCACGCTGTGCGCGGCAACAGCCAGGAGCGTTACCGCGAATTCGCCGGCATGGTGAATGAGACGGCGCTGCGCATGAACACCATCCGTGGCCTGTTCAAGGTCAAGTCGGCGGAAGCGCTCGGCCGCAAGCCTGTTTCCATCGATGAGGTTGAACCGGCGGTCGATATCGTCAAGCGTTTCTCGACCGGTGCGATGTCCTTCGGCTCCATCAGCCGCGAGGCGCATACGACGCTTGCGATTGCCATGAACCGCATCGGCGGCAAGTCCAACACTGGCGAAGGCGGCGAAGAATCCGACCGCTACATGCCGCTTTTGAACGGCAAGCCGAACCCGGAACGCTCGGCCATCAAGCAGATCGCATCCGGCCGCTTCGGTGTGACGACGGAATATCTCGTCAATGCCGACATGCTGCAGATCAAGGTGGCGCAGGGTGCCAAGCCCGGCGAAGGCGGACAATTGCCCGGCCACAAGGTGGATGCGACGGTTGCCAAGACCCGTCACTCGACGCCGGGCGTCGGTCTCATTTCCCCGCCGCCGCACCACGATATCTATTCCATCGAAGATCTGGCGCAGCTGATCTACGACCTCAAGAACGTCAACCCTGAAGCCGATGTTTCGGTGAAGCTGGTGTCGGAAGTGGGCGTCGGCACGGTTGCGGCCGGTGTCGCCAAGGCGCGTGCCGACCATATCACCATTGCCGGTTTCGATGGCGGCACGGGCGCTTCGCCGCTGACGTCGCTGAAGCACGCCGGTTCCCCATGGGAAATCGGCCTTGCCGAAACCCAGCAGACGCTGGTGCTGAACGGCCTTCGTTCGCGCATCGCCTTGCAGGTGGATGGCGGCCTGAAGACTGGCCGCGACGTCATCATCGGCGCGCTGCTCGGTGCGGATGAATTCGGCTTTGCCACCGCGCCGCTGATTGCGGCTGGCTGCATCATGATGCGCAAGTGCCATCTCAACACCTGCCCGGTCGGCGTCGCAACGCAGGACCCGGTTCTGCGCAAGCGCTTCAAGGGCACGCCGGAGCACGTCATCAACTACTTCTTCTTCGTGGCCGAAGAAGTGCGCGAAATCCTTGCCTCGCTTGGCGTTACCAAGCTGGACGAGATCATCGGCGCTTCCGAGCTGCTCGAAAAAGATGAGATGCTGGCACACTGGAAGGCCAAGGGGCTGGATTTCAGCCGCATCTTCCACAAGGTCGAGGCTCCCAAGGAGGCAACCTTCTGGACCGAGCGCCAGAAGCACCCGATCGATGACATTCTCGATCGCAAGCTGATCGAGAAGTCGCTGCCATCGCTGGAAAACCGCGAGCCTGTCGTGTTCGAAGTGCCGATCAAGAACGTCGACCGTTCCGCCGGCGCCATGCTATCAGGCACGCTTGCCAAGCGCTGGGGCCACAAGGGCCTGAAGGACGATACGATCCACGTGACGCTGCGCGGCACGGCGGGCCAGTCCTTCGGCGCTTTCCTCGCACGCGGCATCACCTTCGATCTGGTGGGTGACGGCAACGACTATGTCGGCAAGGGTCTGTCGGGTGGCCGCATCATCGTGCGCCCGCCGGAAAACACCCGCATCGTCGCGGAAAACTCGATCATCGTCGGCAACACCGTGCTTTATGGCGCAATCACCGGCGAGTGCTATTTCCGCGGTGTCGCGGGTGAGCGCTTTGCGGTGCGCAACTCCGGTGCGGTCGCAGTTGTCGAAGGTGTCGGCGATCACGGTTGCGAATATATGACGGGCGGCATCGTGGTCGTTCTCGGTGAAACGGGCCGTAACTTCGCGGCCGGCATGTCCGGCGGCGTGGCCTATGTTCTCGATGAGACGGGTGATTTCGCCACACGCTGCAACATGGCCATGGTCGAGCTGGAGCCGGTTCCGGAAGAGGACGACATGCTGGAGAAGCTGCATCATCACGGCGGCGACCTCATGCACAAGGGACGTGTAGACGTTTCCGAGGACATGACGCGCCACGATGAGGAGCGCCTCTACCAGCTGATCTCCAACCACTTCCATTACACGAATTCGTCGCGCGCCAAGGATATACTCGACCGCTGGAGCGAGTTCCGTCCGAAGTTCCGCAAGGTCATGCCGGTCGAATACCGTCGTGCGCTTGAGGAAATGGAGCGCATGCGCATGGGCGTGGCGGCGGAGTAATCCGCCGCGTGAGGATACTACACCAACTGGTCTCGCTGATGATCGCGGTCGCCGTTCCCACGGCGATCTACTGGACGAGCGGCGAGACCGGATTTGAATTCATCGTATTGGGGGCGGTTTTCGGTTTCGCCACCTGGTACTGGGGCCCGACAGGCGCTCCGCTTTGATGTGAGGACATAAACGTGGGCAAGGTTACAGGTTTTCTGGAGATCGACCGGCAGGTGGGTAAGTATCAGCCGGCATCGGATCGTATCCGCCATTTCCGCGAATTCACCATTCCGATGTCGGATGCCGAGGTGCAGAAGCAGTCGGCACGCTGCATGGATTGCGGAATTCCCTATTGTCACGGCCCGACCGGCTGTCCCGTGCACAACCAGATCCCCGACTGGAACGATCTCGTCTATAACAACAACTGGGAAGAGGCGATCCGCAACCTCCATTCCACCAACAATTTCCCGGAGTTCACCGGCCGCGTCTGTCCCGCGCCTTGTGAGGAGGCGTGCACGCTGAACCTCGAGGATGCACCGGTCGCCATCAAGACCGTCGAGCAGGCGATTGCCGACAAGGCGTATGAATTGGGCTTCATCGTGCCGAAGCCGGCGACGATCCATACCGGGAAAAAAGTTGCCGTCATCGGTTCCGGGCCCTCGGGCATGGCAGCCGCACAGCAGCTTGGCCGCGCCGGTCACGAGGTTCATGTCTACGAGCGTGAATCCAAGCCAGGCGGGTTGCTGCGTTACGGCATCCCGGATTTCAAGATGGAGAAGAACTTCATCGATCGCCGTGTCGAGCAGATCAAGGGCGAAGGCGTCACCTTCCATTGCGGCGTCAATGTCGGCGTGGATGTAACGGTCGAGGCGCTTCTGGCCGACCACGATGCCGTTCTTTATTGCGGTGGTTCGGAAACCCCGCGTCCGGCCGGTATCGGCGGTGCTGAGCTTCAGGGTGTGCATGACGCCATGCCTTACCTCGTACAGCAGAACCGCCGCGTTGGCCGCGAAAACATCGACAGCATCGGCTGGCCTGCCGATCCGATCCTCGCCGGCGGCAAGCACGTCGTCGTTGTCGGCGGCGGCGATACGGCGTCTGACTGCGTCGGTACGGCTTTCCGTCAGGGTGCGGTGAAAGTCACGCAGCTCGACATCCGCCCGATGCCGCCGGAAAAGGAAGACAAGCTCGCGGTCTGGCCTTTCTGGGCAACCAAGATGCGCACCTCTTCGTCGCAGGCTGAAGGCGCCATCCGCGAGTTCCAGGTCGCCACGCTCGAATTCGTTGGTGAAGATGGCGTTCTGACCGGTGTGAAGTGCTGTCAGGTGGATGATCGCCGCAAGCCCATCGCCGGCACGGAATTCATCATCAAGGCCGATCTCGCCTTCATCGCCATCGGCTTCTCCGGCCCCTTCACCGATAGCGTGCTGAAGGAAATGAATGGCAAGCTGACGCTCAATACCGATCGTCGCGGCTCCACCAATGTGGTCGCCAATGAGACGGACTACAGGACCTCGGTCGACAAGCTGTGGGCGGCGGGCGACGTTCGCCGCGGCCAGTCGCTGGTGGTCTGGGCCATCCGCGAAGGCCGCCAGGCGGCACGCGCAATCGACGAGGCGCTGATGGGCGCAACCGTCCTGCCGCGCTGAGCCGGTCGATGCGGCGCAAGCCGTCGTAACGAAAACAGAAAGGCCTGTTGTGTTTCACAACAGGCCTTTTGTTTGACTGGAGAACCGGAACGCGATGGAGGTCTCGCATTCAGGGGGACGGACAATATATCGCGCCTGAGAATTGCAATAATATTACGTGCTTCAAAAGACAGGACTGGTTCAGCAATAGGGGAGGCTGATGCGAAAGGAGGCCCCGCCAGCGGGAGAATCACTGATGGTGATCTCTCCGCCATGGTAGCGGACGATTTCCTGCACGAGGTTGAGACCGAGCCCGGTGCCGCGATCCTTGGGCCTCAACCGGTGGAATGCGTCGAACACGGCTTCCCGGTCCTCTTCGGGAATTCCGTTGCCTTCGTCGGAGATGTCAATCACGCGGTTGGCCCCTACTTTTATGGTGATCGTTCCGCGATTGCCGCCATGTTCGATGGCATTTTGCACGATGTTCATCAGGGCGCGTTGCAGCGAGGCGTCATCGGCAAGGGCGAGGATAGGCTCCTCTTCCGGCTCGAACGAAAGCTCGTAGCCTTGAGAGATTGCAAGCGGCGCCATATCCGCCACGACCGACCTGCAAAGGCCAACGAGATCAAGCGGGATAAGGGGCGCCTTTTGCCCGCCAAGTCGCTGCAGATCGAGCAATTGTTCGGCAAGCACGGCGATACGGCTGGCATCGGCCAATATCCTGCTCCGGTCCGGCCCGTCCAGCAGCGTTTCGACACGGGTCTGGAGAATGGCGACCGGGGTTCGCAATTCATGGGCGGCATCGAGGATGAAACGCTTGTGCCGTTCATAACCATCGTCCAGCCGTTGCAGCGCGCCGTTGACCGCATGAACGAGCGGCTGCACCTCCCGTGGAATATCGGCATCCGGTAACCGATATCCGCGCTTGTCGATATCGATGGTTTCTGCCGTGTGCGCAATGGTGGAAAGGGCGAGAAATTCCCTGCGAATGATCCAGGGAATGGTCACGATCGTGACGATGGACATGAGAATGAGGATCGGCAGGATCAATATGTTGGAGAACAGCAGAACCGGGAATGTCATGCTGAACGGACCGCCTTTGCCGATCATCACGAACTCGCCCGCCGGTCCGGAAACACGGCGGACGACGGCGATGCGCACGACTGCAAGATAGGAATAGGACAAGGCCGCGTCGCGCACATCGGAAACCCTGATATCGCTGAGCTGCTGATCCATGTTGAATGCTTCGGGCACTGGCCCGCCCTGCACGACATCGCCCTTTTCGCCGACCGCGACGAACCAGAAATCGGGCATGTTGCTGCGCATCTCGATGAAATCTTGCGTCTCCTCGAGCACCGGTCGACCGTCCTTGTCCCGCACGATTGCATTGGCGGTAATCTGGGCTGCCTGCGGGCTGAGCAGGGCGCTGCCTGCGCCGCCACTCGACAGATAAGCGACGATCGCAGCACTGACGATGAAAAGGCTGCCGATCTGGAACAGCAGCAATTGAATTGTCAGGCGACGCTTGAGCGATTTCCTCCCGGCCAGCTTCATGCGGCCGCCCTCAGAAGATAACCAACGCCGCGAATGCCGTGGACTTCGAGGCCTGCATCCGCCGCCTGCAATTTGCGGCGCAGGCGCGAAATGTGGGAATCAAGCGCATTGGACTGGATCTCGTCGTCGAAATTATAAACGGCCTCTTCGAGCACCGATCGCAGCACCGTCCTGCCCTGCCGGCGCAGCAGGGCTTCGAGAATGAGCAGTTCGCGTCTCGTCAGGGGAATGAACTCCCCCTTGATGCGCACCTCCCGGGTTTCGAAGCAAAATTCCAGCTTGCCCAGTTTCGCCGTCATCGTCACGGTGCCGGCCGGTCTGCGCATCAGGGCGCGGATGCGGGCCAGAAGCTCCTCGACGGCGAAGGGTTTGCCGAGATAATCGTCGGCTCCAAGGTTCAGGCCGTTCACCCGGTCCGCAAGCGTTCCCTGCGCCGTCAACACAATGACGGGCGGGGTGACGGGCAGCAGGCGCAGATCTTCTATGAGTTCGATGCCGTCGCCATCCGGCAATTGCCGGTCGAGCACGACAAGATCGTGAACGCCGTCCATGATCGCATGACGGGCAAGATCGAGCGTCCCGACATTGTCCACGATGATATCGAACCGGTGCAGGGCGGCGGACAGGGCTGCTGCCATTTCGCGTTCATCTTCAACAAGCAGCAGGCGCATGAATTGTTCTCGGCAATGTCTGGGCGCGCTTTCCGTGCAAGGTGTCGCGCATGAAATGAAAATGACGGTTTCGTGGATGTGTCGAAGAAAGATCGCCATGCGAAAATGCGGTTAAAGGCCGCATTCCTGCAGAGCTTCACTTATCCTGCCATTTTCGGATTGCCTAAACATTACGCCCTGACGGGCTCTTGCCGGTCTGATAGCGCCTATTGCCTGGCCTGTGCCGTATCCGGGGCTATGCGATAGTCATCGATACGGCCCGCCGGCGCATCGGCCATCTCGCCACGCTTGGTCAGCCGTTCGCGCGGCGATTCCACCACCGATACGCGTGTCGGCCCGGCTGTCGCTGGGGTGTCGCCAAGCAGCCTGTCGCCGCCATCGAGATTGGGATCGGTGAGGCTGATCGGTTGCGTACGCACCTGTCCCGCGTCGATGCCGAGTGCCGGCAGCGAGGTGAGCGCGGGCAGATTGCTGCCATCCAGTTTCACGAGGTCCGGCCCGGCGCTGTCGAGGTGCCTGCGCACGAATTTCTCGACGTAAAAGGCGAGCTTGCGTTTGCCGGCGCTTGTCATGCCAACGCCGTCGGCCTCGCGCAATCGGGCCTGCTGACCGTTCATGTCGTAACCGGTAATGACGAATTTTCCGGCCTCATCGACGAAACCGTCCCACACATCCACGAATTCGCCGCCGTATTTCTCGACATGGCTGCGATAAAGCCGGTTGAAGCCAACGAGATCGGCCGTGAGCGACGGCGACTGGAAAGCGGGCAGTCCAACCCACAGCAGCGGTACCTTCTTGCGACCGGCAATGGTCAGAAGCTCATCGATCCGCCGCTCATATTCCTTGAACCACACATCGGTGCCGAATTTTTCCCTGATATCGCCGATCTGCATCTGCTGGCGATCGTTCGATCCCATCATGATGACGATTGTGGCCGGGTTGGTTTCGTTTATGAACTGCGGCAGGTTGGCGAACCAGTCGTAATAATCGGTGCGAACGAGGCCGGAAGAGCCGTTTGCCCGCACATCCACGGCAATTGCCGGCGAACTGGCAAAGGCGTTGACCAGTTCTTCGCCCATGCCTCCGGCCAGAAAATCGCCGACCACCAGCACGCGCCTTGCATTTTCAAGCTTGGCGGCCGGCTCCGGTTTTATGGTTCGCATCTGAACCACCGAAGGCGCTTTTCTTGCGGGCTGCGGACGAGTGACCGCTCTTTCGCGCGGGGCCGATGGGAAATCCCGGCGGTTGCGCGGCTGGTATTCGCGGCCCGGCGCATCCTCCCGGCCCACGGGCCTGCCGAACAGCATTTCGAACAGGGTGCGCCGCTGTTCCTGGGCAAAGCTTTCGGACGGCACGAGCGGGGCGCAGATGGCCGCACAAAGAATGATGACGCAGAAGCGCCAGCCTGTCTTTCCGCGTTTCGCAGCAGGTGTCCTACTCATGACATCGACCTTTCCGGATGGCTCGGCGGCGGTAACGACCGTCGCCGAATTTGCCGGCACACTATTAGTTGCGCAGGGCTCTCAGCAATCGCTGCGACGGCTGGCCGTCATTTTCCATGCCCATGCGCGACTGGATGGCGCTGATGGCAGCCTTCGAACCGGAGCCGAAATTGCCGTCGATCTCGCCGTCGTAATAACCCAGTTCCTTCATGCGGGTCTGGAGTTCGAACTTTTCACGAATATCGAGCGTGCCATCCGGGCGTGGCCATTTCTGCTGCATGCCGCCATAACCGGCGATCTCGTCGGCAAGCAGGCCAACTGCCAGCGCATAGCTGTCCGATGCGTTGTATTTCTTGATGGTGAAGAAGTTTTTCATCATCAGGAACCCGGGGCCGTTTGCGCCGCCCTGCAATTTCAGCATGGCGCGGTCGGAGCCGCGGGTGAAATTCTTGCCGTTCGGGCGGGCAAAACCAAGCTTTGCCCATTCGGTAATCGTCTTCGTCTGGCCTTCGTAACGCGCGCCGCCCCGCGGCACTGCGGTCTCGTAACCCCAGGTCCGGCCGGGCTCCCAGCCATTCCGGGAAAGAAGATTGGCAGCCGTTGCCAGCGCGTCGGGAACCGAGTGCCAGATATCGCGCTTGCCGTTGCCATCAGCATCCACCGCATAAAGCAGATAGCTGGTCGGAATGAACTGGGTGTGACCCATCGCGCCCGCCCAGGAGCCCGTCAGCTGCTTGGGCGTCACATCGCCCGCCTGCAGGATTTTGAGCGCGGCGATCAATTGCGTGCGCGCAAATTTGGCGCGCTTGGGGTCGGAATAGGCAAGTGTGGCCAGCGCCTGCGGAATATTGTGCAGTCGCTCCGGCTTTTCGAGAACGGCGCCGTAATTGGATTCCATCGACCAGATGGCAAGGATGATATGTTTATCGACGTTGAAGTTGCGCTCGATCCAGTTGAGGGTCGTCGCATGCTTCATCTTCATCTCGCGGCCGATCCGCACCGTATAGGGGTTCACGCGGGAATCGAGATAATCCCAGATCTGGGTGGTGAATTCCGGCTGAAAAGTCGCCTTGCGCAGCGCATCCGGATCCGGCTCGCTGACGCCGGCAAAGGCCTTTTGATATGTGGCCTTGCTAATGCCTTCTTTGGCGGCTGTTGCGTAGAACTGGTTGATCCACTGTCTGAACCCCGCATCTGCGTGAGCAGAAACGGGCGCCAGCGAGATTGCCAAACCTGCAACCATCATGCAGCCGAATTTGCGGACACCTGAAAGGATCATCTTTATCATCGTCAGTCTTTCGTTCTCTCGAATGTCATTTCGATTGCGAAAACGCATCGGGCGTCGTCATGGATAACAAAAGAACGTCAACAAATTCTTTACCATTAATAGATGGTAGCGTCACCCTTTACAAAACGTTGTTATTTTTGAAATAACAACAGCGTGCGGGGATTGTGATCAAGTTTTATCTCTCAGGAGGGATATGTGGTAGAACAGAAGAAAATTCGGAAGGCCGTATTTCCGGTCGCAGGTCTCGGCACGCGTTTCCTGCCCGCAACCAAGGCGGTTCCGAAAGAGATGCTCACCGTCGTCGACAAGCCTGTCATTCAATACGTCGTCGACGAGGCGGCGGAAGCGGGCATCGAGCATTTTGTATTCGTCACCGGCCGCGGCAAGGCCGTGATCGAAGATTATTTTGATATTCAATTTGAACTCGAACAGATGCTGCGCGAGCGCAACAAGAATGCCGAGCTGACATTGCTGGCCGGCCTTCTGCCCAAGGCGGGCACGGCAAGCTTCACGCGCCAGCAGGTGCCGCTCGGCCTTGGCCATGCGGTATGGTGCGCACGGGACATCGTCGGTGACGAGCCTTTCGCCGTGCTTTTGCCTGACATGATCATGCATTCGCAGAAGAGCTGCCTGAAGGGCATGGTCGAACTTTACGACCAGACCGCCGGCAACGTCATCGCGGTGCAGGAGTGCGCCCCTGATCAGACGCATAAATACGGTATTGTCGGCGTGGGCGATGCCGTGGGCGAAGGTTTCAAGATCACCGAAATGGTCGAGAAGCCGGCCAAGGGAACGGCGCCGTCGAATTTCTACATCAACGGCCGTTATATCCTTCAGCCCGAGATTTTCGACATTCTCGAAAATCAGGAACGGGGCGCCGGCAACGAAATCCAGCTGACGGACGGCATGTTGACGCTTGCCCAGTCGCAGGAGTTTGCCGGCTATCATTTCCGCGGCCAGACCTTCGATTGCGGCGCCAAGGATGGTTTCATCCTGGCCAACGTTGCCTTCGCCCTGGAGCGTGGTGATATCCGTCCTGCGATCGAGGAGCCGATCAAGGCCCTGATCGAAGGTCTGAAGTAATTCAGCCCAGATATGCCATCAAAATATGTCATGGGAATCCCGGCCTTGCGCCGGGATTTCTGTTTTGAAGCTGTTTATCGCTTCAGGACAAGTCCGGCGCCGAAACGCAGTTCGCTGCTGTCATAAACCGGCGTCCACTGGTAGCTGACGTCCGCCGTCAGGTCGAGATAGCGGTTCAGGCCCCAGGTCAGGCCGGCGCCTGCGGTATATTCCACCGCATTCTCGATGTCAGAGGAGGGGAATGTCCGGTGGACGACCTGCCCCGTCAATCGTGCAACCAGATTGCTGCGCAATTCGTGGGTCAGGCCGGCATCGAGCCGATAGGAAATCCAGCCGCCCTGCGGGCCGCCGGCGAAGTCCTCTATCATCGTGCGCAGCCCGAGATTGACGTTGGTGCCGCGCTGGGGTGACCAGTTCAGTTCGCCGTCCAGCGTCAGCGCGCCGATGGCGGCAAGGCGGTCGTCGTCATATTGCTTGCGCAGGTAACCGATGGCGGCCTCACCGCGCGTCTTTTCGCCGAGATCGACCTCGGTTCCGATCTTCGCGCCATAGGAATTCGAGGAGCGGGCGTAACCGGAATTATCGAGACGCCGGTCATACTTCGTTGTTCCGGCGTTCAGTTCGAGGAAGGGGATCAAGGCCGGCGACAATTCGTAGCCGATGCGCCCGCGCAGGTTCGCGGCTTTCTGGTCGCGGTCGCTGAGGCTGATCGGCTGGCCGTTCAGGCCCTTCGCATCCGTATAGACCGTTCGCGACAGGTCGAGCGCCGCAAGCCCGCGCAGCTTGCCGAAATCCCGTTCGATCGATGCGCCGGCGGTGAAGCGGTGTTCGCCACCCTGCACCGATGCGCCGGTCAAAGCGTTGGGATCTGTCGTATCTTCGCGGCTGAATTCGTAACCGGCCGTGAGATTGGCCGTTGTTTCTTCACCAAGATCGAGGCGCAGATCGGCCTCGAGCCTTGCCCTCGGCTCCTCGCCATCCTTGTCGCTGCCGAAGTTCCTCTCCCAGGCGCCATCACCCGTCACCGTCAGCGCGTGGCGGGACCAGTCGCTGGTCAGCGTACCCCGTATGCCCGTCGTCAGATAGTTGCGCCGGGAAGGGCCGCCGGTATTGGTCTGTTTTTCCGTGTTGATCGTCTGGCTGATCGATGGCCGCAACAGGAATGTGCCGAGCCTTATGCCGGGGGTCTGTCCCGGCTGGGTCGCTATTTGCGGGTTTTCGCCACCGTCTACCGTCGGCTCATAGGGATTTTCGGCCTCGGCATAGGGCTGTCCCGCTTCGTCCTGCTGTTCGAAGATCGCATCGCCGGGATTGTTCGAGGGGCGCCACAGTTGCGGCGCGGGTGCAGGTGCAGTGGTCTGCGCCGTATTCGCCTCAGTCTCTGCTGTCGGCGTGCCGGGAGGCGTTCCGTCGCGGGAGGGAACTGCATTGGGCAGGGGTGTCGTGACCGCAGTCTGTGCGAAAGCGTTTCCGGACGTGCAAAGAAGCGTGCAGGCAAGCAGCATGGTTGCTGCTTTCCGCGACGTCGGCAGACGTGTGGCGGCGCCCTTCACATTCATTCCTCTTCACCCGGCGAATTTGGCCGATGCCGGATCGAAAGTTCGCCAAGCACTTCTCCAGGCCATTGAGCGACAGGCCGGAGAAATGATGTGGACAAACCGGCGATCAGGCAGGCGACGCAAGTTTTAACATCGCTTTAACAATAGGTTTTTTATGGTTAACAGTTGATAAAGATTGCCGGGATTTCAGCGTTGCGGTGGCAGCGGGATATCAGCGGCCGTTTTGGTCCGCGGCGGCAGGTCAATTTCCTGAGGCCGGACTGTTCGGAGACCTATGCCTTAATGAAAAATATTTCTAATATGATAAGATTTAAACGTTTCAATTTGGCACGGAATTGTCCTATAATTCGTGGTGCTGGCCATAAGCGCTCAGCAAATCCTGTTGATTTTTATTTTTTGTGACAGTTTCTTTTCATGAATCCCGTTTTGAACATCAATCAGGTTGGTTTTTATTGCTGGGATATTACCAACGACCGATTTTATCTCGACGAAATCTGCGCTGAACTCTTCGGAATTCCGCTGAGGCAGGCGATGCAGGGCATCAGCATTTTCCAGATGCTTGAAAAAGTGGATCTTGATCATCGAAATCGCGTCATCGAGACCGCGTTGACCACGCTGAAGGCCGCAAGCTTCTACAGCCAGGAATATGCGGTGCGCCGTGGTGACGGAACGGTCTCGTGGGTAAGGACGGTCGGGCGATATCTGGTCGATGAGGAAAACATCCCTTTCAAGCGGCTTGGCACGATTGAGGAAATTTCTCCGCCCGACTTGCGGCACTGACTTGCGCCACTAAAAAGCAGCGCTCGCCGGCTGGAGAGTGGACATATTCCGGGTGAAAGAGTAACAGTCGGCCATGATTACGCGCGCCGTCAAACTGGTCGAAGACAATGCCATCAAATCCGCGGTGCGGACGATTTCGATGGAGCGGGCTGGCCTTGCCGCTCTTGAGGACGCTCTCAGGAACGGTCTTTCCGAGCCTTTCTGCAAGGCGATCGAGACCATCGGCCAGTCAAATGGCCGTCTCATCATAACAGGGGTCGGCAAAAGCGGACATATAGGCGCGAAGCTCGCGGCCACATTCGCCTCGACGGGCACGCCTGCCTTTTTTGTGCATGCGGCGGAGGCCAATCACGGCGATCTGGGGATGATCGGCGGTGATGACGTGGTTTTAGCCATCTCCAAAGGCGGGGAAAGTGCGGAGCTGCGCAGCATCATCAACTATTCGCGCCGGTTCTCCATTCCTCTGATCGCGCTCACCTGTTCCGAAAACTCATCGCTCGCGAAAGCCTCCGACATCGTGCTTCTCGTTCCCAATGAACAGGAAGCCTGCCCACTCGGTCTCGCCCCCACAACCTCCACATTGATGCAGCTGGCACTCGGCGATGCCCTTGCCGTGGCACTTCTGGAGGCACGCAATTTCACCGCCGGCGATTTCAGGGTGTTTCATCCCGGTGGCAAACTGGGCGCAAGCCTCACGCTGGTCAGCGATATCATGCATACGGGTGATCGCGTGCCGCTGGTCACCAAGGGTACGGCCATGCCGGAAGCGGTCGGCGTTCTCTCCCGCAAGCATTTCGGCTGCGTTGGCATTCTCGACGAGGATGGCCGCCTGTGCGGCATCGTCACCGAGGGCGATCTGGCTCGCAACCTGTCGCGCAACCTCGCCGAATTGACGGTTGACGACATCATGACCCGCAATCCAAAAACGGTCAAAAAATCGGTGCTGGCGACCAGCGCTCTGGCGACGCTTGAAAAATTCCACATTGGCGCACTTATCGTCATCGATGACGACAACCGGCCGATCGGACTGGTGCATTTCCACGATCTTCTGCGGATCGGCGTCGCCTGACCGTCAGGATCGGTCGAGCGGTTCTATCGTGAGGGTTCGACCACGCGCGGCCGCGATCCTGACACGTGTTCCGGCAGGCATATCCTCGCCGTTGACGGACCACCATGTGTCATCCAGCCTTATCCGGCCTCGCCCTTCGACGATCGGCTCCTGCAACGTCGCGGTGCGGCCGACAAGGCTTGCCTCTCGCTGATTGAGAAAGGGTTCGTCGCTGGTTTCCCGGTTTCTGCCGAAATATCGCCGGCCAAGCAGGGCAAAGATGATGGAGAGGGCGGCAAAGAGCACAAATTGCAATTGCCATGCCCAGAATGCCGTGTCCCACAAAAACAGCGAGACCGCGCCGATGACCAGCGCGGCAAGGCCGATCCAGATCAGGAACACCCCTGGAGCAACGAGTTCGGCGGCCAGCAGAATGAAGCCGACGATCCACCAGCTCCATGGTCCAAATTCCGAGGCGAGCCGTTGCAGCATCGTCACTTCTCCGATGAAGAGCCGAAGGGATTGCCGGGCACCGTGACATTGATGGTCTGGCCGGAAGACCGCGTCGGTGGCACCGAGCGGGAAGATGTGGGGGCGGCGGGTGCGGTTGGCGCATCGCCCCTGTCGCCGAAGACCTCTTTTGCAATCGTGCCGATACCGCCGAGCGAACCGATCAGCGCCGAGGCCTCCATCGGCATCAGCACGATCTTGGAATTCTTGGCGGTGCCGATCTCGGCGAGCGCCTCGGTATATTTCTGGGCGACGAAATAGTTGATGGCATGGACATTGCCGGCGGCGATGGCGTCCGACACCATGCGGGTGGCGTTGGCTTCAGCCTCGGCCAGACGTTCGCGGGCCTCGGCATCGCGGAACGCGGCCTCGCGTTGACCTTCCGCCTCAAGAATGGCCGATTGCTTTGCACCTTCGGCGCGCAGAATCTGGGCGTTGCGGGCGCCTTCTGCCTCCAGCACCTGCGCGCGTTTTTCACGCTCCGCCTTCATCTGCCGTGCCATGGAATCGACGAGGTCCTTCGGCGGCGCAATGTCCTTGATCTCGATGCGGGTGACCTTGATGCCCCAAGGCCCGACAGCCTCGTCCACCACGCGCAGAAGGCGATCATTGATCGCATCGCGGTTCGACAGCAATTCGTCGAGGTCCATCGAGCCCATTACCGAGCGGATGTTCGTCATGGTGAGGTTTTCGATCGCCATTTCCAGATTGGAAATCTGGTAGGCGGCCTGGGCGGCATTGAGGACCTGATAGAAGGTGACGGCATCGGCGGAGACACTGGCATTATCGCGTGTGATAACTTCCTGCGTCGGTATATGGAGCACCTGCTCCATGACATTCATTTTCGAACCGATGCTTTCGATGAAGGGCACGATGAGGTTCAGGCCGGGCTCGAGCGTACGGGTGTAACGCCCGAACCGTTCAACCGTGTAACGATGCCCCTGCGGCACGGTCTTGATGCCGGCAAACAGCACCAGAATAACCAGCACCACCGCTGCCAGAACAACAATATCGAAACCGCCCAATGCAATCATCACATTTCCTCCAGGGTAAGAACCGTCAGGGATTTTACCCCAGCATCGTTATGGCAAGATTACACCCAGCCTTGCAACTCTCGCCGTACAACCTTTTCGAGAACATCCATACCCTCGGCGCTGTCGTTAAGACAGGGGATATGGGTAAATTTCTCGCCGCCATTATGCAGGAAAATCTCGCCGGCTTCACCGGCAATTTCTTCAAGCGTCTCAAGACAATCCGATACGAAGCCGGGATTCATGACGGCGATGCGCTTGATGCCTTCTGAAGCCAGTTTTCCCACGGTTTTGTCGGTATAGGGTTGCAACCATTCCTCCGGCCCGAAACGCGACTGGAAGGTGATCATGAAATTCTTGTCCGTCCGTCCCAGCGCCTCGCGCAACAGGCGGGCGGTCTTCTGGCAATGACAATAATAGGGATCACCCTTTTTGAAATAGGATTGCGGAATGCCGTGGAAGGAGGTGATCAGCATCTCAGGCTCCCAGTCCAGCGTCGCCAGATGGTTTTTGACAGAGGCGGCGAGTGCTTCGATATAGGCCGGATCGTCGTGATAGGGGGGCACGGTGCGCAGTGCAGGTTGCCAGCGCAGCTTCATCAGGTGTTCGAAAGCCTTGTCGTTGACGGTTGCCGTGGTCGATGCGGCATATTGCGGGTAGAGCGGAAAAAGCAGGATTTTTTCGCAGCCCTGTTCTTTCAGTGCGTCGATTTTCGAGGCGATGGAAGGCTGTCCATAGCGCATCGCCCAGTCAACGACGACATTGGGCAGATCCGTCAGCGCCTTTGCCATCAACTCACCCTGGCTGCGGGTATAGGTGCGCAGATAGCTTTCGTTGCGTTCGTGGTTCCAGATTTCCTCATAGGCCTTGCCGACCTTTTGCGGACGCTTGTTGAGGACGATGCCGTAAAGGATCGGATACCAGTAAAGGCGGGACCATTCGATGACGCGCTTGTCGCTTAAGAATTCCGCCAGATAACGGCGCATCGGCCAATAATCCGTACCATCCGGCGTGCCGAGATTAACGAGCAGAACGCCGACCTTGCCAAATCTTATGCCGGGATGGTCTACGGGGAGTGCGGATAGTTCTGTCGCCATGAATGACACCCTGAAATTCGGACTGTTTGCACAAGAGCTTTCCGTTTGGGAGAGGGCGGAAGGCTCCATCTTTTGTTTTATGCATACCGACGAGAACCCTGACGAATTCTGTCGCAAATGCTTGAGCTATACGCCCCTGTCGTCAAGTTGTTCATGTTCTAGACGAAATTTCTCAGGATAGAACCACCGCTGGAGGTGATTTCCGGGGCTGGCTGGCAGGCACGATGCCCTTTTGCAAAGTGCGGCCTGTAGTGACCTGTTTTTTATAGGAAAATAAGAAGCCGACCCCGTGGTTGAGGGTCGGCTTCCGGTCTGCGGCAAATTGCCCTGTCTGGTCGCTACCGGCTTATTGCGCCGGAAGCTCCAGTTCCTCACCGATCTCAATGTGGTTCGGATGCTTCAGCGTGTTCGCCTTGGCAATTCTGGTCCAGAGAGCGCCATCGCCATATTTTTCCGCCGCGATCTTCCAGAGCGAATCGCCCTTCTCAACCACATATTTGCTGACCGCAGCAGCGGCGGTCGCGGGCGCGGTGGCGGCAGGTGCCGTGGCAGAAGGTGCGGTGGCAGCAGGCGCTGCGGGCGCCGGAGCCGGTGTTGCTGCCGGAGCCTGTGTGCCTGCTGCCGGTGCCGGTGCCGGTGCGGTTGCTGCGGGTGCAGGTGCTGCGGGCTTTGCCGGAGCCACGTAACCGGCAGGTGTCACTTCGCTGATGCGGCCGTCCGTATAGGGCTTATAGGGGCTGTTTGCGGTGATATAAGCGGCGACAGCCTCTTCGAGATTGGGGCCGAAATCATAGGCGTTGATCGCCTTCGTCGCAAAGACCTTGAAGCCATCACCGCCGGTGCGAACATAGTTGTTGGCCGCGACGATATAGGTCTTGGCCGGGTCGAGCGGCACAAACGTCTCGCCTTCCTTAACGTCAACCGAAACGATGCGGCTGCCGGCAGGCTTCGAGCGGTCGAAAGAATATTTCAGGCCGGAAACCTGCATGAACCGGCCAGCACCATCATCGATCTGGCTGACGCCGTTTTCGAGGGCGGCGCGAATATCCTCGCCCTTCAGCTGGAAGGTCGCAACGGTGTTCTGGAACGGCAGAACCGTCAGGACCTCGCCCATCGAGACATCGCCGGCATCAATGGAAGCGCGCAGGCCGCCGCTATTTGCGAAAGCGATGGTGATGCCCTGATCCTTCACGCGGGCCAGTGTGGCATCCGCCACCAGATTGCCCATGGAGCATTCCTTGACGCGGCAAATCTTGCGGTCGCCCTCGATCGGGCCTTCCGAAGTGCCGACGACCTTGGATTTCAGAGCCTCGATCGGTGCTTTCAGCTCGTCGATGCGCTTCAGCGTCGCTTCATCGGGTTTGAAGGAGGAATCGATCAGGATCGGGTCGCCCTTGCTTTCCTTGACCACGCCGCTGTCATCGAAGACGACGCGCAGGTCACCGAGATATTTGCTGTATTGTCCGGCCTGAACCACCGGAACCTTGTAGCCGCCGGGATTGTCGACGAGCGTCGGATAGGGGCCTTCGGCCTTCTGGTCGGTGTTGGAAAGCAGCGTATGCGAGTGGCCGCCAACCACGACATCCACATCCGGGATTTTCGCGATGAATTCGAGGTCGCGCGGATATCCGACATGGGTAAGGGCGATGATCTTGTTGACGCCGTCCTGCTTCAGCTTCTGCACCTGTTCGCTGATTTTCGCGACATCTTCGGCAATGGTGATATTGGGACCGGGCGTCGCCAGTTCCGCCGTATCGTTGGCCACCGCACCGACGATGCCGATTTTCTGGCCGCCGACTTCAAGGACGATGGAAGGCTTGACGCGATCACCGATCTTCGAGGCGGCGCTGGCGACCACGTTTGCGGTCACGACCGGAAACTGGACCTTGTCGAGGAAGCCGGCAAGCCCGTCTTCGCTATCGTCGAACTCATGGTTGCCGACGGTCATGGCGTCGAACTTCATGGCGTTCAGCATTTCTGCTTCAACGGTGCCCTTGTAGGTGGTGTAGAATAGTGACCCCTGAAAATTATCGCCGGCATTAAGCAGAAGAACATTTTTCCCTTCAGCCTTGAGCGCGTCGCGGGTCTGGTTGATTGCGGTCAAGAGGCGCGCAGCACCGCCGAAGCATTCATTCTTGCCTTCTTCTTCCGCCGAGCAGGTCGAGTCGGACTTGTTGATCGATTCGATACGGGAGTGAAAATCGTTGATGTGAAGAATGTTGAGCTCGTAATCGGCCAGAGCCGCTCCAGCCGAAAGCGTTATTACCGAAACGCTCAGCATGCCCAGTCCCAAAATTTTCTTCATGGTCCCTCTCTCCTGTTCAAAGCGGAAGCCACGGCCGGTCGATCATCATCCGGTCGTGCTTATTTTCTAGTCCGAAAATATGTCAGTCTTTCAAAGCGCGATGTTTCCATTTAGCGGCAGTTGTCGCAAGCGAAATTATGACAGTCGCGCAATAAAGAAAAACGCACGCTTGAAGCGTGCGTTTCACAATGCTATCCATTTGAAAATATAAGATTATCAGCCTTGACGCGTCAGCGAGAACTGGCTGTTTGTGTCTGTCGTGCAATTCAATTGTGACGGGGAGACAAGGGCGCAGTTGACGCGCGATTGCGTATTGCGAACCAGTGACGTCATGTTGATTTCGTAGAGCGTCGGCGAAATGGTGACATAGGTGCCAGACGCCAGAAGCGTATTGGTGTCGGTCGAACGTGTGGAGAAAGCGCCGTTCTGGAATGTCGATACGATGCCGTTACGGTCGATCCAGCGGCCATCGACGGCCGGCCCGCGGGCAAGCGAGGGGGCCATGGAGGTCTGCTGGGAGGGACCCGGCGCGACGCATGAAGACACCGCGATGGCGGCTGAAAGCAAAGCAGCGCTTGTCTTGAAGTTCATGAGCCTGTTCTCCTGCGATTCGATGAAACCCTTGTGCTTCGACCATGCCGTGAAGCGTTCTTTATTTCAAGGCAACGTTGTTTGCTCTCCCGGGTTCCTGACGTCCCGCATGAAAGCGCCGGCGTGACAAATATGAGACTCCGGTCCTTTAGCGCACCAGGATGTTGCGGAACTGCCAAGGATCGGACTTGTCGATATTGTCGGGAAACAGGCCGGGGCGACCATCGAGCGGCGTCCAGTCCGTATAATGTCCCTCGACCGGGCCAAGATAGGGGCGCTGCACCTCAAGGCATCGGCGGTAATCCATTTCATCTGCCTCGACGATGCCGGCCTGCGGATTTTCAATTGCCCAGACCATTCCGGCCAGCACCGCCGAACTGACCTGCAGCCCGGTCGCATTCTGGTTGGGCGCGAGTGAGCGCGCCTCCTGCAGGGTCAGCCGCGAGCCGTACCAATAGGCATTTTTGTCATGGCCATAGAGAAGAACACCCAGCTCGTCGGCGCCGTCGACCAGTTCGTCTTCGCCGAGCACATGCTGGATCGGCTGGGCCGTGCCGCCATTGCCGAAGAGTTCGTGCAGGGAAAGAATGGCGTCGTTGCAAGGGTGGTAGGCATAATGACAGGTGGGGCGATAGATCACGCCGCCATCGTCATTGCGGACGGTGAAATAGTCGGAAATCGAGATCGCTTCATTGTGGGTGACCAGAAATCCATATTGCGGGCCCTGGCCCGGACACCACGTCCGCACCCGGGTATTGGCGCCGGGTTGATCGAGATAGATCGCCGCCTTGCTGCCCTTTTTCTGCTTTTTCGCGTTTTTCGGCATCCAGTTTTCATGCGTTCCCCAGCCGAGTTCGGCCGGCTGAAAACCTTCGGCGATAAAACCCTCGACGGACCAGGTGTTCCAGAACGCCCCGAATGGCTTGGGCTCCTTTGCCCGCTGCGTGTCGCGCTCGGCCACATGCACGCCCTTGACGCCAAGCTGTTTCATGAGCTTTGCCCATGTTTCCCGGTCATGCGGCTGCGGCTCCTCGATATCGAGACCCGTATCCCTGGCGAGGTTGATCAGCGCCTGCTTCACGAACCAGGACACCATGCCCGGATTGGCGCCGCAGGTGGAAACCGCCGTTGTGCCGCCCGGTTTGCGCGCCTTTTCCTTCAGCATGGTCTCGCGCAGCGAATAATTGGTTCTGGAGGCATTGTCGGCGTCGGCGTCGAAATAAAAGCCCGGCCATGGCTCCACCACGGTGTCGATATAGAGCATGCCGTGTTTGCGGCAGAGCCTCATCAGATCAACGGATGCGGCATCGACGGAAAGATTGACGCAAAAGCCCTGGCCCTGGACACCTTTGAGGAGCGGCTTGAGAACCTCTTTATAGTTTTCCTTGGTCAGATGTTTGCGGATGTGATGAATGTTTCTCTCGGCCAGAAACGCCGCGATATCCTCGCGCGGATCGATGACGACGAGACGGGTCCTGTCGAAATTGAAATGACGTTCGATCAACGGAAGAGTACCGCGCCCGATGGAGCCGAAGCCGATCATGATGATGGGGCCGTCAATATCGCCGTAAATCGGATGGTTTGCGTCCGTCATTCGTCAATTTTCCTTTTTCAGCCAATAAGTAAGCTAGATCATAAAAGCGTGCCACAATAAAGGGCAGGTGGATGACGGACATATGACGGTGGTGACGACGGGGTGGGCCGGCGCACCCTTTCCACCACATTCTGCCTCTTCGCATTTTAGATACTGCGTTTATAATTAGGTTCTTCTTTTCGTGTATATGTCCAAAGGCTTGGGGGCTTTGGCCGGATGACGACGGGGGAAATTTTCGCCATCACAGGAGAGTTGCCTGTTGGATAGTCTTATCGAGCGTGTTGCAGCGCTTCAGAGTGCCACCCCCGTTCTGATCGCCCTCTATGATTCCGAGGACCGGTTGCGGCACGCCAACCCATCGTTTCGGGAAAGCTTTCAGCTTGCTGCGGGAGATTTCCCGACCTGGGCGGATATCATGCGGCTGAACCATCGCCTGCGCACCGGCGTCGTCATAAGAAACAACGATTTCGAGGGGTGGCTGATGTCAGCGCAGTCCCGGCGCGGCAAGCTGCCCTATCGTGCCTTCGAGATGGACATGTATGACGGCCGCTGGTTCTGGATGACGGAGACGGTTCAGCAGGATGGATGGATGCTCTGCATCGCAAGCGACGTCACCGAATTGCGCCAGGGCTACAGAACGCTGCGGCAGGACCGCGATCTGGCGGTGCGCGCCTCGCAGACTGACGAATTGACGGGAACGGCGAACCGTCGTTTCGTTTTCGCGAAATTGGCCCTGCAGGTGGAACGGGTCGGCAGAGGTCTTGAAGCGCCCTTTTGCCTTTGCACGCTCGATATTGATTTTTTCAAGCAGATCAACGATCGTTTCGGCCACAAATGCGGTGATGCGGTTCTGCGTGATTTTGTCGGCATCGCCCATTCCGTCGTGCGCCGGGTGGACTGTTTCGGCAGGATTGGCGGTGAAGAATTCATGCTCATCCTGCCGCGCAGCTCCGTTGCCGAAAGCGGGGAGATTGTCGAACGGCTGCTGCAAAGGGTGCGTCTTTCTAGACCCCTGCCCGATTTCCCGGATTTTTCCTACAGTTGCTCGGCCGGCATGACCGCCTATCGTATGGCGGAAAGCGCCGACGAGGTTTTCATGCGTGCCGACAAGGCCCTTTATGCGGCCAAGGAGAAAGGTCGGGACCGGCTTCTGGCGGTGACGGTTTAGACCAGTTCCGCCGCAATCAAGCCATGCAGCGAATTACCCACGAACAACCGCCGCCCGGCAAGATCCTCCGGTTTCAGCGCCTGCCCGCGGGCCTTGCGCTCACGGATAAGATCGGCGCGCAGGACGCCCGGAAGAATGCCGCTGTCGAGCGGCGGCGTCAGCAATTGCCCATCAGGCATTTCGACGAAGATGCTGGTCGAGGATCCCTCGCACAACTCGCCGCGCTCGTTGAGAAGCAGAACCTCATCCGCATCTGCGGCTGAGAATTCGGCGCGGGCGGCATCATAGGGCTCCCGGCGCGACGACTTGTGGCGATAGAAGGTATCGGCGGAATCAAGGGTGGTTTGGGTGGCAATGCGGACGCGCCAGACGGTATTTTCCTGCAACGGACGAAAGTCGGCCGTTTCAATATCCAGCTCACCCTTGTAGTTCATGACAAGCTTTACGCAGAGCGGGTTTTCGCCGCCCACCGTCTTTTCCAGGGTCTGGACCGCATTGAGGGGTGCGCGAAAACCCAACGCATCGGCGGAGCGCAACAGCCGGCGCATATGCTGGTCAATGCGCTGAAAGCCCGATTGCGGCTCCCAGCGCAGGGTTTCCCTCAAGGTCAGATCAGCGGGTTTGCGTTTCATTGCCTTTGCTCGTCGCCTGCAGTCATCATTGGTGTCCATACCGGCGATATCAACCGGCAAAGCTTGTCCGAAATAGGATAGCCTTGCCGGCTGGCGAGGTTAAGCCTGTTTGTTATCCAGCGCTTCCAGCTCGTCGATCAGCCCCTCGATCATCGAAAGGCCCTTGTCCCAGAAGGAAGGATCGGTCGCATCAAGACCGAAGGGCTTCAAAAGCTCGGAATGGTGCTTGGTGCCGCCCGCTTTCAAAAGCTCGAAATATTTATCCTGAAAGCCGGTCTCGGCCTTCTGGTAGACCGCATAAAGCGAGTTCACCAGGCAATCACCGAAGGCATAGGCATAAACATAGAAGGGTGAATGGATGAAATGGGGGATATAGGTCCACCATGTCTCGTAGCCTTCGGAAATCCGGATTGCCGGGCCGAGGCTTTCGGCCTGAACGGAAAGCCACAATTCACCGATCTGTTCGGAGGTCAACTCGCCCTGCTTGCGGGCGGTGTGCAGCTTGCGTTCGAATTCATAAAACGCAACCTGACGAACGACCGTGTTGATCATGTCCTCGACCTTACGGGCGAGCATAGCCTTGCGCTCTCTCACATCCTTGGTGTCGTTGAGCAGCTTGCGGAAGGTCAGCATTTCACCGAAGACGGAAGCTGTTTCGGCAAGCGTCAGCGGCGTGGCGCACATCAATGCGCCTTGGCCGCCGGCCAGCACCTGGTGCACGCCGTGGCCAAGCTCATGGGCAAGCGTCATCACGTCCCGCGGTTTGCCGAGATAATTGACGAGCACATAAGGATGGGCTGATGGCACCGTCGGATGAGCGAATGCCCCCGGAGCCTTGCCAGGGCGGGCGGGAGCGTCGATCCACTCTTCATCAAAGAAACGGCGGGCGATATCAGCCATCTCGGGCGCGAAATCGCCATAGGCGGAAAGCACGGTATCCTTTGCCTCATCCCATGGAATGATCGTATTGGACGTATCGGGCAGCGGCGCGTTGCGGTCCCAGTAGTTCATCTGCTCCATGCCGAGCCATTTCGCCTTCATGGCGTAATAGCGATGCGAAAGGCGCGGATAGGCGTTTTTGACGGCGGCAGCCAGCGCATCGACAACTTCACGCTCGACGCGGTTCGCCAGATGGCGGCTGTCGGCAATGTCTTCGAATTTGCGCCAGCGGTCGGAAATATCCTTGTCCTTGGCGAGCGTGTTGGTGATGAGGGTGAAGACCCGCAGATTGTTCCTGAAGGTGGCGCTCAGGGCTTCGGCCGCCTTCCTGCGGGTTTCCGGCTCAGGCTCCTGGAGCATGTTGAGCGTCACTTCCAGCGGAAGGTTTGCGCCGTCAATATCAAAACGCAGATCGGCCATCGTCTCGTCGAACAGACGGTTGAAGGCGCTCGCGCTGGTCATCGATTTTTCAAGGAACAGCTGTTCCAGCTGGTCGTCAAGCTGGTGCGGCTTGTCCTTGCGCAAATCCACCAGCCAGGGCCGGTAATGCCCTGCCGCGGCATCATTTACCATGCAGGCGTCCATCACCGCATCGTCGATGCGGTTGAGTTCAAGCGTAAAGAACAGGAGATGGGCGGAAATATCCGTCAGTTTCGCTTGGGCATCGCCGTAAAGTTTGCCGTTTGCCGGGTTCGACGTATCGGAAAAATAAGTCAGTCCGGCAAAGGAGCCGATGCGGCCGATGAGATCGTCCAGCGCTTCATACTCCTTGAGGGCAGCGCCGATGCCGTTGGCGCCTGTCGCCTTTGCGGCGGTCTCAAGCTTGCCCTTCCATTTATCCTCGAAAGCCGTCGCCATTGCTGCCGCCTTCTCAAGATCGCCCTTGTATTCCGGCGAGTCGCCCGACGGATAAAGATCCGAAAGCTTCCAGTCGGGCAGGTCACCAAGCACGGGACCGGAGGTTTCCGCAAGGGAAAATACGGGTTGCGGAATGGAGCGATTAAGGGTCATCGGACGTATCCTTCTGGTTATGCTTTTCGAAGCATATGGGGCCTTTGTTTCCCGTAGCAATGGATAAAATGCAAGCAAATCTCAAAACTGGATGTTCAAATCTCCTGTGCCAGAGTGCGGCATAAGGGACCGCATGACGCAGGTCCATAAACCGGAAACCGGAGCCAAAAATGACCGCGCATGTTCTCGTGATAGACGATGATCCTGTCCAGCGCCGCCTGCTCAAAAACGCGGTGGAACGTTATGGGCATCTCGCCTTGCTTGCCGAAAACGGCAAAGCGGGGCTGGAGCTGCTCAAGCAATATAGCGGCGAGATCAATGTTGTTGTCCTCGACCTTATGATGCCGGAAATGGACGGCCTGACCTTTTTGAAAGCCGTGGGCGAACTTGGCACCGATGTTCCCGTCATCGTCCAGACGGGGCAGGGCGGCATCGACACCGTCGTGCAGGCCATGCGCGCCGGCGCCTTCGATTTCGTCGTCAAGCCGGTCTCGCCGGAAAGGATCGGCGCCGCCATCTCCAATGCCCTCAAGCTCGACAGGAGAGAGGCAAAGGCCCGCACGGGCAGGCGCGGACGGAGCAATGCAGTGAATTTTACCGATATCGTTTCCGCAAGCCCCGCAATGCTGAGGGTCATCGAGCTCGCGCAGCGTGCGGCCCAGTCCAGCATTCCCGTGGTGCTGGAAGGCGAATCCGGTGTCGGTAAGGAAATGGTCGCGCGCGCCATCCAGTCGGCCGGCGACAGGGCGAACAAGCCGTTCATCACCGTCAATTGCGGTGCGATCCCGCATAATCTCGTGGAAAGCATTCTCTTTGGCCACGAAAAGGGCGCATTCACCGGCGCGACGGAAAAGCACATCGGCAAGTTCATGGAGGCGGATGGCGGAACGCTGTTCCTCGATGAAATCGGCGATCTGCCACTGGACGTTCAGGTCAAGCTGCTGCGTGCCGTTCAGCAGGGCGAAATCGAGACGGTCGGCTCCGCGCGTGTGCAGAAGGTCAACGTCCGGCTGATTTCCGCCACCAACAAGAACCTTATCGAAGAGGTGAAGGAAGGCCGTTTCCGCGAGGATCTCTATTATCGCCTCAACGTCTTCCCGATCACCATTCCGGCGCTGCGCCGCCGCAAGGAGGATATTCCCCATCTGGCGCGGGTTTTCGCCGAGCGTTTTTCGGCGGAGCAGAAATTGCCCAATCCCGTTGGCCTCAATGCCAGCGCCCTGGCGCTGCTGACGGCTTATGACTGGCCGGGCAATATCCGCCAGCTTGAAAACGCCGTTTTCCGCGCCGTCGTGCTGTCGCAGGGTGAGGAACTGGCGGATTCCGATTTTCCGCAGATCGCGTTGCAACTGCCGGAATTTGCAACAGGGGATGATGCGGGAGATTCCATCCGGTCGCCGTCTGGATCGTCGCTGAAACTCGCGGCCTATTCCCCGCCGCCGCCATTGGCCGAAACTAACGCCGTTCTTGAGGATACGGCGGATATTTCGACGACCATCTACCGCGGAGGCAACCTGATCTCCAGCATGGACGATTCGGGCAATATCCGAAAACTCGCGGAGATCGAGGAAGAGCTTATCCGCTTCGCCCTTCGTTTCTATCGCGGGCAGATGAGCCAGGTCGCACGGAAACTCGGCATAGGGCGATCGACGCTTTATCGAAAACTGAAGGATTATGGCATCGATCCCGATGATCCGCTTCGAGATGCCGCCTGATGCCGCAAATGGCATATTCCCCGGCAGATCGTGAGATTCGTTAACTTCTGAGCAAGGATATCCGCTTACCGTCTATAAACCTCTTGTTAGTGGCTGATTCACTATGTAGAGGAAGGTTGCATGTGTGTGGCAATTTTGCCATCGTGTCACCGTATTTGACGTTCATTTGAGGCAATGTGACAGAAATTGTCTTCCAGGCGGGGATCGAATTGCCATATCTGCATCGGAATAACGCGCTGTCGACCAAGATCGCGCGCGGCTTGATCAAGGATATATGCACGAAGCTGTCGGCACGCGCTGTCACCTTTGCCTGCCTGATGCTCGCCGCCATGCCTTTCGTAGGTGCCTCGGCGACGGAAGCCTTCGCCGAGACGCGCAGCCTTAAACTGTATTATATCCATACACGCGAGAAGGCGGTCATCACCTTCAAGCGCAATGGCAAATACGACCAGAAGGGTCTGCAGGAGCTGAACCGGTTCCTGCGTGACTGGCGCCGCAACCAGCCGACACGGATGGATCCGCGCCTGTTCGATCTCGTCTGGGAAGTTTATCGCCGCAGCGGCGCGACCGATTACATCAACGTCGTTTCGGCCTTCCGCTCGCCGGAGACCAATGGTCTCCTGCGTACGCGCACCAAGGGTGTCGCGGAAAAAAGCCAGCATATGCTTGGCAAGGCCATGGATTTTTACATACCCGGCGTGAAGCTGTCGCGTCTGCGCGAAATCGGCATGCAGATGCAGATCGGCGGCGTGGGTTTCTATCCGAGTTCGGGTTCTCCCTTCGTGCACATGGATGTCGGCGGCGTTCGCGCCTGGCCGCGCATGAGCCGCCAGGAACTCGTCCGCATCTTCCCGAACGGCAATACGCTGCATCTTCCTTCCGACGGCAAGCCGCTTCCCGGTTACGAGCAGGCTCTGGCGGATTACAAGAAGCGCGTCAGCTCGTCCTCCATCCAGGTTGCTTCCAGCGCCGGTTCTGGTCCTGCTTCTTCCGGCGGCGGCAAGCGCAAGACGCTGTTGCAGACACTCTTTGGCGGCGGAGGCGATGAGGATGAAGATCCGGATAGCATCGCAGCGCCGGAGCCCGCCGAACGCCCGGCTGTCGCACGGCCGGCTGCTCCGCAGCCCGCAGCGCCCGAGCCGGAACAGGCCATTGCCGTTGCTTCCGCACAATCTCTTCCTGGCGTGAACGATGCGCCGCTGCCAACGGCTCGTCCCGCCTTCGGCAATCAGCCGGCCAATACCGGCCTTGCGACTGCACTTTATTCTCCTGCCCGCAACGCGGCGCAGGATGCACTGCAGGCTGCGACAACGCCGACACCGGCGTCCGCTCCAGCTGAGCGTCAGCAATTTGCCGATCTGGCCGAGGTATCCGTACCCGTGCCGACACTTCTTGGGCCGCGTGGCATGAGAGGCGACGCTGAAGGCTCGATCCTGACGGCTTCTGCAGATGGTGCAACCCCTGCTGCGACCGGCGAACTCGCCTCCGTTCCGGTACCTGCCAACCGTCCGGCCGTGGCGGAAGCCCTGCTGGCGGCAGCCAATGCTGACCCCGAAGGTGAAGACGATCTTGCCGACGCGCGGCAGGATACGCTTTCGCCGACTGTGGTTGCGGCTCTTGAACAGAGCGGTCAGGCTGCCCGTTCGCAGGTCCAGTCCGCTGCCGTTCCGACAGCTGCGGCATTCCCGGCCGCTGTCAACCACAAGGTTACGGTAGCGCCCGCCGAAACGGCCAAGGCGGAACCGAAGGAAGGCTTCGGCGATGCGTTTGATCTGAAGCCCGCCGTCAATGGTGGCCTCACCGCCGGCCTTCCGACCAAGGGCTCACGCCCCAGCAAGCAGGACGCGGCCGTTTCCCATCAGGCCATGGTCGGCGGTGGTCGCCTGACGCAGGATCTGATCTCAGATTGGGCGCTCAACCAGAACAAGGGTACGACCGGGCGTTCTGTGAAGGCGCCGCGCGTTATCGCCAATCGCATGCTCAGCCACGACATGTCCGCCTCTGCCACCTCGGCAAGCTTCAGGCCGGGCGCTGCGGCAATCGAGTCCAGCCGCTTCAGCACACCGGTGAAAATGCACTGAGCCCAAGCTGTTCTAATGTGGCCGAAAGGCCAACAAAAAACCCGCCGGCGACGGCGGGTTTTTTCATGACGATCTGTCCGGGTGTCAGACGCCGCTCTGGCCGTCCGAGCCGATATAGGCGATGCGTACCATATTGGTCGCTCCGGGGGTGCCGAGCGGTACGCCGGCGGAGATGATAATGCGGTCGCCCGGCTTGCCGAAACCTTCGGACACAACGATGCGACAAGCACGGTTCACCATGTCGTCCAGATCGCTGGCATCGCCGGTCACAACGCAGTGCAGGCCCCAGACGACCGACAGGCGGCGTGCGGTCTGAATGATCGGCGAAAGGGCAATGATCGGAACCTGCGGCCGTTCGCGCGCGGCGCGCAGGCCCGTCGTGCCGGACGAGGTATAGGTGACGATCGCTGCGAGCTTCAGCGTTTCGGCAATCTGGCGGGCGGCAAGCGAAATCGCATCGGCACCGGTTGCTTCCGGCTGCGGACGCTGCGCGTAGATGATGTTGGAATAATAGGGATCCTGCTCCACCGTGCTGGCGATGGACGCCATGGTCGACACGGCTTCGACCGGATAATCGCCGGAAGCCGATTCAGCCGAAAGCATGATGGCGTCCGCACCTTCGAACACGGCAGTCGCGACGTCAGAAACTTCGGCGCGCGTGGGAACCGGTGCGGTAATCATCGATTCCAGCATCTGGGTGGCGACAACGACGGGCTTGCCGGCGCGACGGCAGGCGCGTGTCAGCTGCTTCTGGATGCCCGGAACCGCCTCCAGCGGCATTTCGACACCGAGATCGCCGCGTGCGACCATCAATGCGTCGGAAAGTTCGATGATTTCCTCGATCCGTTCGATGGCCTGCGGCTTCTCGATCTTGGACATCAGGCCAACGCGGCCGCGGGAAATCTTGCGGACTTCGGCCAGATCTTCCGGACGCTGGACGAAGGAAAGTGCAACCCAGTCCACTTCGTTGGTCGCGAGAACGGCATCGAGGTCGACGCGGTCCTTGTCGGTCAGCACGCCGACGCCGAGCAGGGTGTCGGGCAGGCTGATACCCTTGCGGTCGGAAATCCGGGTGCCGGAAACGACCGTGGTGACGATGCTCTTGCCGTCGCATTTTTCAGCGCGCAGATGCAGCTTGCCGTCGTCGATCAGCAGGCGATGGCCAGGCTTGACCGCTTCGAGAATTTCAGGGTGTGGCAGGAAAACGCGGCTGTTGTCGCCGGGGGCGTCGTTATTATCGAGCGTGAAGGTCTGGCCAGGAACGAGATCGACCTTGGTTTCGGCGAATTTTCCGACGCGCAGCTTGGGACCCTGCAGGTCGGCCAGAATGCCGATGGGACGGCCGTTGCGGCTCTCGACCGAACGGATACGCTGAATGAGCGTGCGCATCACGTCGTGGCTCGCATGGCTCATGTTGATGCGGAAGAGATCGGCGCCGGCCAGATGCAGCTTTTCGATCATTGCCTCTTCGGAAGAGGCGGGGCCGAGAGTTGCAAGAATTTTGACTTTGCGGTTACGCTTCATCAGTTTTGATTTCCCTGTGTGCCTGGCGTATCGGAAAGCTGGACCATCCAGCTGCCCTGTCTGCCCGTGTCATATTCCTTGAAACCCATTCTCTGGAAGCTGCGGGCATAACAATCGTCTACACCGTCGATCTTGAACTCGTTTTCCGCCACACACATGTTGACGTCACCGGTCCAGCGGCCGCCATGGGCGGCATCCTCGGCGTAAAGATAATAATAACGCGACTGCAACTCACCCTCTATCAGCGTTGCGCAGGTAGAGGAGGGGACCTGCCACCACCCTTCGCTGACCCAGCCGTTTTGTGCCCGGTAGCCGATTGCGACCCCCACGAGGTTTTGCGTGCTGTTGCAGACGCGGAAATCCGCATGTGCGGTCTCCACGAACACAAACGGGGTCAGAAACAATGCCGCTGCGGAAAAAAGACGGGTGATATGCCGAAAAAGGCGAGGAAGAGCGAGAGATGACTGAGTCACGGCTTCCATCCGGATTCCATGGTTATAATGAACACACTTCTTGGCGTGGCCGCCAAAGAAAGTCAACGCGAGTTTAATCGATTATATTGTTCGTGGGATCGTGAGTGCGGTAAGGTAGATGGCTGTTCTTTCGCCGAAACTTGCGCCCGGCCTCAAGCCATGCCATCAAGCTTTTCTCCTCAATCCTGCCCCAGAAAATCATCGATGAACGACTTCATACCCTATGAAATCATAGAAGGCGATTATGACAAAGGCATGGTTCTTCTGGCGGACCATGCCATGAACCTCCTGCCGGCACACTACGGCAAACTTGGCCTTCCGCAAACCGCTTTTCATCGCCATATCGCATTTGATATCGGCATAGAAGGTTTGACGCGCTCGCTGGCCGCCCGTCTCGGCGTGCCGGCTGTGCTGGGTCGTTTTTCGCGGCTGCTGATCGATCCGAATCGCGGCGAAGACGATCCCACTCTCATCATGAAGATTTCGGACGGCGCGATCATTCCCGGCAACCATCCGATTTCGGATGAGGAGTGGCAAAAGAGGATCGAGATTTTTCACCGGCCTTATCACGATGCCGTTGATCGCGTGCTCAACGGTGTTGCGCAGTCGTCCGGGGAGGCGCCTCTCGTTCTGTCGCTGCATTCCTACACGCCGTTCTGGAAGGAAACGCCGCGGCCCTGGCATGCGGCTGTTTTGTGGGACACGGATAATCGTGTGGTCGATCCGCTTCTGGCGCATCTGCGCGCGACCGGCGACATTCTCGTCGGCGACAACGAACCCTATGACGGAGCGCTGAAGGGTGACACCATGTACCGCCATTGCATGATGAAGGGCATACCGCATGCGCTTCTTGAGGTTCGGCAGGATCTGATCGCGGATGAGGAGGGGATTGCCGACTGGTCGGACCGGCTCGCTCCCATTTTTGCCGCAATGAACGACGATCCCGTCCTGCATGAATACCAGCTGTTCGCCTCTCGCACCGGCCCCTATTGAGCCTGGAGTTGCCCCATGACGACACAGAACGACAAACAGCAGATCGAGTTCGAGGCCGCCGCCTTCCGCCGTTTGATCCAGCATCTTCGTGAGCGCCACGATGTGCAGAACATCGATATGATGAATCTCGCTGGCTTTTGCCGCAACTGTCTTTCCAACTGGTATCGGGAAGCGGCTGAGGATGCCGGTGTTCCGCTCAGCAAGGATGAGTCCCGGGAAATCGTCTACGGCATGCCCTATGAGGACTGGAAGGAAAGATACCAGGCGGAGGCGAGCGATGCCCAGAAAGCCGCCTTCGAGCAAAACCGTCCCAGCGAATAGCCCCCGATCGACGGAAACGACTTGACGTGAGGCCCGGCAATGGGCAGTTCACAGGCCTGAATTTGTGCCGCCCGGGTGGCGGCGACCGGCGGGAGCTTCCAGCCGGATCAAATGAACAAGGCTCAGACGAGCCGCCAATGAAGGATGATATGATGGACGAAACCAGCACCACTGAAACCGTCGCCGCCGCCGAACTGCGTCAATTCATCGAGCGCGTCGAGCGTCTCGAAGAAGAAAAGGCCGCCATCCAGGGCGACATCAAGGATGTCATGGGTGAGGCGAAAGGTCGTGGTTACGATACCAAGGCGATCCGCACCATCATCCGCCTGCGCAAGAAGGACGCCAACGAGCGTATCGAGGAAGAAACTATCCTGCAGACCTATATGGCTGCGCTCGGCATGGAATGATCGGCTGATAGTCGGTTAATGAAAAATCGCCGCTTTTGCGGCGATTTTTATTTGGGCCTTTCGCGAAACTCAGCCGCGTGTGCCCGCCAGCTTTTCCGAAAGGTCGACCGCCTGTTTGCGGGCATCTTTGTCCGCGGGATAGAGAGCCAGATAGCGTTCCCAGGCCTTCAGAGCCAACTCGTCGCGGCCTGAGGCTTCGAGGATGTTGGCGAGGCTTGCCAGTGCGGGAAAATAGCGTGGCTCCTTTTCCAGCGTCAGATTGATATCCGCCATCGCCTTGCGGGTGTCGCCATCGGCAAAATGCACCATGGCGCGGCGATAGGGCGCCTGCACATAGTCGGGATCGAGCAGGATGATCTGGTCGAGAAAATCGTAAGCGGCGGCATTGCGCTTCTCGTCTGAAGCTTCGCCTGCCCATTGCATCAGAAGATTGATCGTCGCACTGCCGGAATCATTCCATTCGGAAGCAATCTGGTTGGCGATGCTGCGCGCCTTGACGGCGTTTCGCTCTTTCTTCAGGGATGCAAAAAGAGTGTCGACGGTTTTGGCAGGTGAAAGCGCAGGTTCCGCCGCTGCGGGAACCGTTGCATCCGCCGCATGGCCAATGGCAGCCACTCCCGGAAACGGAAGGGCCGAAAACAGGAAACCCTGTGTGACGATGATAGCCATGCAAAAACGATTTGGGCGCATGGGTCAAAGCTTAACCCGACTGCGCCCAATATCAAATGCAAAGTTCTACTCTGTCAACAAAGTGATCCGCGATCTGATCGCGAACCGCAGTCGCAGTCAATCAGCCCTGACGAGCCTTGAAGCGCGGGTTCTGCTTGTTGATGATGTAGACGCGGCCCTTGCGGCGAACCAGGCGGTTATCGCGATGACGGGCCTTAAGCGCTTTAAGCGAATTCTTGATTTTCATTTTACTGGTCCGCAGTTTTGCACGGCTTTTACCGTGCTTATTCAAACAATCAAAAGCGCGCAACGGGGCGCGCTCTTTTCGGTTGGCAGGCAAATACCCGTTTGACCCCTGCCTGTCAACACTTGCCGGTGTCTTTGCCTTAAAAGACTGAGGGTTTTCCTGTGTGCAAAAGCTCGGTCACATGGCCCATCTTGCGTCCGGGCCGCGCTTGCGTCTTGCCGTAGAGATGCACGAGACAGTCTTTTTTCGACAGCCACGCTGGCACATCGTTGATGTCGTCGCCGATGAGGTTGGTCATGACGCAATCCGAATGGCGGGCCGTGCTGCCGGGCGCAAGACCCGACACCGCGCGCATATGCTGTTCGAATTGCGAGATCACGCAGGCGGCTTCCGTCCAGTGCCCGGTATTGTGAACACGCGGCGCCATTTCATTGGCGACCAGCGAACCGTCGGGCAGGACGAAGAATTCGATGCCGATCACGCCGACATAATCGAGCGCCGCCAGAAGCTTTTCTGCTGATTGCACGGCAACATCTTTCGCCCTATCGGAAAGCGCTGCCGGCACTGTCGAAGTATGCAGAATGCCGTTCAGGTGAACGTTCTCGGCGGGATCGTAGCAGGTGACCGTGCCGTTCCTGAACCGGGCGGCGATGATCGATATCTCCCGCTCGAAAGCGACGAAGCTTTCGAGGATGAGCGGCACGCCGCCAAGCGCCTCGAAAGCGCCCGTCGTGTCCTCGCCACCCCGGAAAAGACGCTGGCCCTTGCCGTCATAGCCCATGCGGCGCGTCTTCAGCACGCCCTTGCCACCAAAGGCGGCCAGTGCTGCCTCCAGTTCTTCCTGGCTGTCCACGGCGCGAAAATCGGCGGTCGGAATGCCGCAACCGTTGAGGAAGCGCTTCTCCGTCAGCCGGTCCTGCGAGGCGCTGAGCGCCTGCGGCGGCGGATAGACAGGAACGGAGGCGGCGAGCGTCTCGGCTGCCGCCACGGGCACGTTCTCGAATTCGTAGGTCACGACATCGCAGAGGCGGGCGAGTTCGGCCAGCGCGGTTTCATCGTCATAATCCGCGACGATCTGATCGTTGCAGACCTGTGCCGCCGGACAATCGGCCTGGGGCTCCAGCACGATGGTGCGGTGGTTGAGGCGGGCTGCGGCCATTGCCAGCATGCGGCCGAGCTGTCCGCCGCCGATAATGCCGATGGTGAGGTTGCCCTTGGTCAGATTATTGGTGCCCATCGTCGCGTCAGCTGTCCCGGATGCCGTCACTGGGCGTTGTCCATGGGATATTCGGCCACGGCCGCCGACTGGCGCGCGCGCCACGCATCGAGCCGGTCAGCCAGATCCTCGTCGCCGAGTGCCAGAACCGCTGCCGCCAGAAGTGCCGCATTGATCGCACCGGCCTTGCCGATGGCAAGCGTTCCGACGGGAATGCCGGCAGGCATCTGGACGATGGAATAAAGGCTGTCCTGTCCGGACATCGTCTTGGACTGCACCGGAACACCGAAGACCGGAAGCGGGGTCATGGCCGCGGTCATACCCGGCAGATGTGCAGCGCCGCCCGCACCGGCGATGATGACCTTGAAGCCCTCATCCTTTGCGCCATTGGCGAAATCATAAAGTCGATCAGGCGTGCGGTGGGCGGAAATGATGCGGGCTTCATATTCCACATCCAGCGCATCCAGCGTATCGGCGGCGTTCTTCATGGTTTCCCAGTCGGACTGGCTGCCCATGATGATGGCGACGGGGGGCGTTTCTGCTGTCACGTAATTTCTCCGGCTCAGGCGATGATATCGGGAATGACCTGGTCTTCGAGCTGGGTCATCTTGTCCTTGACGGCCAGCTTCTTCTTTTTCATGCGCTGTATCCTCAGCGCATCGCAACTGGTCTGGATCATCGCGTTGATCGCCGCGTCATAGTCTTCATGCTCCTGGCGCAGCCGCGCCAGCGTGAGCCTGATGTCCGCCTGGTCCTGATCGGGCATCTTGTCATCCCCATTTTATGCCAGCCGGATAGCCTCCGGCGCGTATGTCGTCTGTTCCGAGCCTCTATCATCAAATCGCGGTAACGGGAAGTTATCCGTTGCGACCAAATTGCCCACTTATTGCCTTCATTTCGCCTTCGACAATACGATTAATCCATGTCACATTGTCGTCGCAAACCTGAAACTCCAGCGATGGAGAGCTGGAGGTAGGCTTAAAAATGGAAGGACGTGCCGCATGACCATTCAGGCTCATATTGCATCGCTCGAAAAGAAACACGGTGCTCTGGAGGAAGAGCTCGAAAGTATTCTTGCTTCCCCGTCTTCGGACGACACAGAGATCGCTGACCTCAAACGTCGAAAACTGCGCCTGAAGGATGAACTGCAGAGGCTTAAAGCCTCCACAAGGCATTAAATGATGCCATGCCGCAGCCTTCGATGAAGGACTGACGGTTCCTTTTCGGCCCTGGCGGCACCTGCGGTGTTGCCAGGGCTTTTTAGTGGCTGTGAAACCTAGAGGGGCAGTCCGTCCCAGAGCAGTTTCAGGGCTGCGATCAACGCCATGGCATACATCAGCGGGTAAAACACGGATGGTTTCAGATATTTCACCACCCTTGCACCGGCGAGCGTCGCCAGCATCGCGACCGGCAAGAGGCTGGCCGAGGTCTTGAGGTTGGTGGCGTCCAGCGCCCCCAGCGCAAAATAGGGGATGAGCTTGATCGCATTCATGATGGCGAAGAAACGCACGCTCATGCCGGTATAGGTCTTGGGATCGAGCTTCAGCGGCAGAACATAGATCTGGAAGGGCGGGCCGCCCGCATGGGCGACGAAACTCGCATAACCCGACAGGCTGGACCAGAGCGTTGCTGCGGCCGGTCGTTGCGGTCTAGCCGGGATTTGCTGCCCGTTGCGGCTTTTGAAGCTCTCGTGGAAATAGCGCAGCACAAAGAGGATGGTCACAGAGGCGACGACGAGCCGCATGGCATCCGCGGATATGAGGCTTGAGGTGGCCCAGCCAAGTGCAATGCCGGCGATTGCGCCGGGCAGCATGATGAGGAGCGTCTGCCGATGGTTGTGGTGTCGCCAGGCCCAAAGCGCCACGAGATCCATCACGATCAGGATCGGCAGGAAGATCGCCGCCGCCTGTACCGGCGGGATTGCAAGCGCCATCAGCGGCACGCCCATCAGCGCCAGCGCGCCGCCCAAACCACCCTTGGAAAGGCCGACAAGCACGACTGCGGGGATGGCGACGAGGAAAAAATGAAAATCGGTCAGCATGGATGGATGGTTGATCCTTTCTCCGGTCCGGTTTATCGGATTTATCATATCAAAACGAGTGCAGATCGCGCCGGAAGTGTCTTCTGCCTGAAATGGACGAACCAATGACCATAGTTGAAGACCGTTGCCGCCTTGTTCTGATCGTCCCGCAATCGGACGATGCGCAAAAGCAGGCGACAGATGTGGAAGAAGCACTGCGGGGCGGCGATGTGGCCTCGGTCATCATTCCGCAATACGGTCTGGATGACGCCTCTTTCCAGAAGCGTGCCGAACTGATCGTGCCTCTCGTCCAGAAGGCGGGTGCGGCTGCGCTCATTGCAGGCGACAGCCGGGTTGCGGGCAGGGTGAAGGCGGATGGCCTGCATGTGGCGGGCAATGCCGAGGCGCTTGCCGAAGCCGTTGAAAATTTCACGCCCAAGATGATCGTCGGCGGCGGCAATGCGGATGATCGTCACAAGGCTCTGGAACAGGGCGAGTCCAATCCGGACTACGTCTTTTTCGGCAAGCTCGAAGGCGACATCAAGCCGGAAGCGCATCCCAAAAATCTGGCGCTTGGCGAGTGGTGGGCTTCGATGATCGAAATCCCGGCAATCGTCATGGGCGGTACGGATCCGTCATCGGTGGTCGCGGTTGCTGAAACCGGCGTGGAATTTGTGGCGATGCGCAGCGGCGTTTTCGACAATGCTACCGGCCCCGCCCAGGCCGTTTCTGAAATCAACGCGTTGCTTGACGAAAAAGCGCCACGGTTTGGCGGTTGATACAGGCGATGTTCATGCGCTCGGTTCCCTTCTGCCTTTCCGTTTCGCTGATGACGCTGATTTTTGGCGCGTCGGCGGGCGTCGCTTTTGCCCAGTCCGGACCGCAGAGCGAAAGCAATGCGCTTTCCCGGCAGATGGAGGATGAGGCGCAGCCTTCCCGTCAGGGCAGGGTGCAATCGGAAGAGCAGAAGGATTTGCAGCCTTCGCAGGGCGTCAACGTTTATCAGCGCATGGGTGCCGAACTGCCTGCTCTGCCGCCTGAAAAGGAGTTCAAGGGCAGGGTGGACGAGGCCTACGGCCATTTCCAGCGCGGTGAATATGTGCAGGCGCTCGACAAAGCGTTGAACCGCGCGCAGAACGGCGATGCCGCCGCCCAGACGCTGGTGGCGGAAATGATGTCGCGCGGGCTCGGCATTGCCCGTGACGAGAAGACCGCGGCTTTCTGGTACCAGCAGGCGGCGCAGGGTGGCGATGCGGTCGCCATGTTCAAATTCGCCCTGATCCTGATGGAAGGCAAATTTGTTACCCGCGACAAGGCGAAGGCCGACGATTACATGCGTCGTGCTGCGGAAGCCGGCAATGCCTCGGCCCAGTTCAACTGGGGGCAGATACTGGTTTCGGAAAATCCCGGTGCCAAGGGATTGCTGATGGCCATGCCGTTTTATGAAAAATCCGCCGAACAGGGCATTGCCGATGCGCAATATGCGGTGTCGCAGATTTACTGGTCGCTCAAGGATGTGCCTGCCGAAAAGAAAGCCAAGGCAAGGGACTGGCTGATGCGGGCCGCGAAGGCGGGCTACGATACCGCGCAGGTCGATCTCGGCATCTGGCTGGTCAATGGTTTTGGCGGCGAGCGAAATCTGGATGAGGGCTTCCGCTGGCTTTATGGCGCCGCACAGCGCGGCAATGTCGTGGCCCAGAACAAGGTGGCGCACCTCTATATTCAGGCACTGGGCACCCGACCCGACCCGGTGGAAGCGGCCAAATGGTATGTGCTTTCCCGGCGTGCAGGGCTCAAGGATCCGGCTCTCGAGGATTTTTATCTCGGCATCACCGACGAGCAGCAGAAAAAGGCGATCGAGGCCGCAAATCGGTTCCGCCCGGTGTGATGCAGGGCGGCTCAACCGCTGCCGGCGTTCGCCCCCGGGCTTTTTGCCTTGAATTTCCGCGCGTTTTGTGGTCTTGAACCGCAAACTTTCAATTCAAGAAAATAATGACGTGCCTGCCCGGCAAGCTTTCGGGCGGTTCGCAAGCTTTCCAGGAAACAAACTCGATGGCCCGTTCAGCCCTTCTCAATGTCATGGTTCAGGCCGCCATCAAGGCGGGTAAGTCTTTGTCGCGTGACTTCGGTGAAGTGCAGAACCTTCAGGTTTCGGTCAAGGGACCGAGTGACTTCGTATCGCAGGCAGACCTCAAGGCCGAGAAGATCGTGCGCGATGAATTGATGAAGGCCCGCCCCACCTACGACTTTCTGGGTGAGGAAGGCGGCGAGGAAAAAGGCAGTGACGGCGCGCATCGCTGGATCGTCGATCCGCTTGATGGCACGACCAACTTCCTGCACGGCATTCCGCATTTCGCCGTTTCCATCGCGCTGGAGCGCAACGGCGAAATCGTCGCCGGTGTGATCTTCAATCCGGCCACCGACGAACTCTACACCGCCGAGCGTGGCGGCGGCGCTTTCCTCAACGATCGCCGTATTCGCGTTGCTGCGCGTAAGGCGCTGACCGATTGCGTCATCGGCTGCGGCGTGCCGCATCTCGGCCGTGGCAATCACGGCAAGTTCCTCGTCGAGCTTCGTCACGTCATGGGTGAGGCGGCCGGCATCCGCCGCATGGGTGCGGCAGCGCTCGACCTTGCCTATGTTGCTGCGGGCCGTCTCGACGGTTTCTGGGAGGCGGATCTTTCGCCCTGGGACATGGCGGCCGGTCTGGTGCTGATTCGCGAAGCCGGTGGCTTCGCCTCTGATATCAAGGGCGGCACGGACATCTTCGGCAGCGGTACTGTTGCGGCTGGAAATGAATATATCCACAAGTCGCTTGTGGAAGTCGCCAACCGCCCGATACCGGGCCGCTGATCGATTTCGGCAGAAAACCTGCCGTTTAATGCAAGTTTTTAAGCGCCCGGCGAACCCTTGCCGGGCGTTTTTGTTTTTCTGAGCGGCGGTCCCATCCGTCTTTGCAAAATGCGTATGACGAAAGACCGGCTTTTCGCTTCAAATCGTCGCAATTTTCAAATAGCTTCCGCAGGATACCTGACCGAAGGGAATGCGAACGTTATGGCGGATTCGGAGTTGCTTGATCTCGGCGTCGAGAAACCGGTGACCACACGGCAATACAGCCACAAGCTGTCCAGCCCCACACCGTTTCTGTGGACGATGGTTCTGTTTCTGATCCTCGTCGGCTTTCTGGCGGCCATTCTTTACCGGCAGGCGCACACCGCCTTCATGACGAACCCGGGCCTCAACGGTTTCATTCTCGGCGTTCTCGCCATCGGCATCATTCTGGTGTTCACGCAGACCATGAGCCTGCGCTCGGAAGTGCGCTGGTTCAATGCCTTCCGCGCCGCCGGCAGCGTTGAGAAGGTTGGCCGTGCGCCAAAACTGCTTGCCCCAATGAGCACGCTGATCGGCAAGCGCGGAGAGGTTCGGCTCTCAGCCGTTACGCAGCGGACGATCCTCGATTCCATTGCGACTCGCCTTGATGAGACGCGTGATACCTCGCGTTATCTCGTTGGCCTTCTGGTTTTCCTTGGCCTGCTCGGCACCTTCTGGGGCCTCATCGGCACCATCGGCGCCATCAGCAACGTCATCCAGTCGCTTGATCCAAGTGCTGGTGATAGCAACGATATTCTCGGCTCCCTCAAGGCCGGCCTGACTGCGCCGCTGGCGGGCATGGGAACGGCGTTTTCCTCGTCGCTTCTCGGTCTTTCGGGCTCGCTGATCCTCGGATTTCTCGATCTTCAGGCCGGCCGCGCCCAGAACCGTTTTTACACCCAGCTTGAAAACTGGCTGTCTTCCGTTACGGATACCTCGGTGGAAATGCCGAGGGAGTTCAAGGCTGAAGCCGGCGCGGTTGTCAGCACCGAGCGTTCGCTTGCGGCCATGACCAGCCTTGCCGAGGGCATTCAGGGCCTGGTCAAGAATATGCGCAGCGAGCAGCAGATGTTGCGCGACTGGATCGAGGCGCAGCAGGAGGAATCACGATCGCTTCGCCGCACACTCGACCGGCTTTCGACGCGTATCGATGGCGAGACGAAATCTTCCGGACGCACCCGGCACGATAACGGGAGCGAGTAGCCATGGCGCTAGCGCGCAACCGCCGCCGCGACAGGGGTGTGGATTATTGGCCGGGTTTCGTCGATGCGCTCTCGACGCTGCTCATGGCCATCATGTTTCTGCTCACGGTTTTCGTGCTGGCGCAATTCGTGCTGTCGCGAGAAATCACCGGCAAGGACGAGGTGCTGACGCGCCTCAACAGCCAGATAGCGGAACTGACCGAACTTCTGGCCATGGAAAAGGGCAACAAGCAGGATATCGAGGACGCATTGGCGAGCCTGCAATCCACGCTTGCCGCATCCGAAAGCGAGCGTTCGCGCCTGCAGTCGCTTCTCGATGCGGGATCGGGCAACAGCGCAAGCGCCAATGCCCGTATTGGCAGCCTGACCGGCGAACTGGATGACCAGAAGCAGGCCAATTCCCGCGCCTCCGCACAGATAGAATTGCTCAACCAGCAGATTGCAGCGCTCAGGGCGCAGATTGCTTCCGTGGAAGCCGCGCTGCAGGCGTCGGAGTCCAAGGACGCCTCGTCTCAGGTTAAGATCGCCGATCTCGGCCGCCGTCTCAATGTGGCGCTGGCGCAGAGAGTACAGGAACTGAACCGCTACCGGTCTGATTTCTTCGGACGCCTGCGCGAAATTCTTTCGGACCGCGAAAACATCCGTATCGTCGGCGACCGTTTCGTCTTCCAGTCCGAAGTGCTGTTTCCTTCCGGTGGCAACGAGCTCAATCCGCAAGGGCAGGCGGAGATGGAGAAGCTGGCTGTCGCTTTGATTGATCTTGCCAAGGAAATCCCGGCGGAGATCAACTGGGTCCTGCGCGTCGACGGCCATACGGACAATGTGCAACTTTCCGGCTCCGGCCGTTACCGCGACAATTGGGAACTTTCCTCTGCCCGCGCCACCTCGGTGGTGAAATTCCTGATCTCCAAGGGCGTTCCGTCAAACCGGCTGGTCGCGGCCGGTTTCGGCGAATATCAGCCGATTGCAGAAGGCGACACGCCGGAAGCGCGTCAGCAGAACCGCCGTATCGAGCTCAAACTCACCGAGCGCTGAAACAGCGGGCCGCATTAGGACGGTTGCCTTGGGCGGCAAGTGAATTTACGTTCGCGTAAAAGTAATTCCGTCATATCTGGGAGGGGCTGATGGAACGATATGATGTGATTGTCGTCGGTGCGGGGCTGGCCGGACTGGTCGCGGCAACGGAGGCTGTCGAGCGCGGCCTCAGCGTTTGCCTAGTGGATCAGGAGGGAAAGCAAAACCTTGGCGGGCAGGCTTTCTGGTCGCTTGGTGGTCTGTTTTTCATCGACAGCCCCGAGCAGCGCCTGATGCGGGTGCGCGACAGTCTTGATCTTGCCCGGCAGGACTGGTTCGGCTCGGCAGGTTTCGATCGTTCCGAGGACCATTGGCCGCAACGGTGGGCCGAAGCCTATCTCAATTTCGCCGCCGGTGAAAAACGCGAATGGCTGCATCGGCTTGGCATGCGCTGGTTTCCCGTGGTCGGCTGGGCCGAACGAGGTGGTGCCTTTGCCCATGGTCACGGCAATTCCGTTCCGCGTTTCCATGTCACATGGGGCACCGGTCCTGGCGTGCTGGCACCCTTCATTGAAAAGACAAAACCCATGGCTGCGGACGGCCGCCTTGCCCTCCGGTTTCGCCACCGCGTCGATCGGCTGGATATCACCGACGGCCGGGTGACTGGCATTTCCGGCGCTGTTCTTGCAACGGATCCGGTGTTGCGCGGACAACAGAGCAGCCGGGACGTAACGGGGGATTTCACCATTGCAGCCTCGGCCGTCATCGTCAGTTCCGGCGGCATCGGCGGCAATCGGGAGCTGGTGCGGCGCAACTGGCCGGTAGAGCGGCTGGGTATGCCTCCCGCAGGCATGGTCTGCGGCGTACCCGCTCATGTGGATGGTCGCATGCTTGCCATTACGGAAATGGTGGGTGGAACAGTCATCAATCGCGACCGGATGTGGCACTATACCGAAGGTGTGAAAAACCACGATCCGATCTGGCCGGACCATGGCATCCGCATCCTGCCCGGCCCCTCGTCCTTCTGGTGCGATGCCGATGGAAACCGGCTTTCAGCGCCGGCGATGCCGGGCTTCGATACGCTCGGCACGCTTAAAATGCTGGGCGAGCGCGGCAGCGGCCATAGCTGGTTCATCTTGACCAAGGCGATCATCAAGAAGGAGTTTGCGCTTTCAGGTTCGGAGCAAAACCCTGATCTGACGGGCAAGAATATGCGGCTGCTGCTCAAACGGCTGGGCAAAGAACCGCCCGGGCCGGTGAAGGCCTTCATGGAGCATGGTGAGGATTTCGCCGTCCGCGATACGTTGGAAGAGCTTGTCCCGGCAATGAACGCGATCAGCGGCGATGACCGTTTGGATATAGGCCATATCCGCGACCAGATAGAGGCGCGGGACCGTGAGATCGAGAACGGTTTCTGCAAGGATGCGCAGGTAACGGCAATCCATGGCGCGCGGCGTTATCTCGGCGACAGGCTGATGCGCACCGCAAAACCGCATCGGGTGCTCGATCCGGCGATGGGACCTTTAATCGCCGTGCGTCTGCATGTATTGACGCGAAAGACGCTGGGCGGCCTGCATACGGACCTTGAGGCGCGCGTGCTGGATGCCGCCGGTGCGCCGGTGCCGGGCCTTTATGCTGCCGGTGAGGTGGCCGGTTTCGGCGGTGGCGGCATGCACGGCTATAATGCGCTTGAGGGCACATTCCTCGGCGGCTGCCTGTTTTCCGGCCGTGTTGCGGGGCGCAAAGTGCTGGCGTGATTACGCCTGGGCGCGCAATTCGTCCGGCCCCGTCTGGAATTGCAGCCGGGCAAGTTTTGCGTAAAGGCCGTTCTGGCGAATGAGGCTCTGGTGCGTGCCTTCCTCGATGATGCGGCCTTCATCCATCACCAGAATGCGGTCCGCCTTCAGCACGGTGGCAAGGCGATGGGCAATGACGATTGTGGTGCGGGCCTTCATCAACTCATCCAGAGCCTTTTGCACCAGCATTTCGCTTTCCGCATCAAGCGCGGATGTCGCTTCGTCGAGTAGCAGGATCGGCGCGTTGCGCAGGATGGCGCGGGCAATCGCGATGCGCTGTCGCTGGCCGCCGGAAAGCGTAACGCCCCGTTCACCCACCTGCGTGTCATAACCATCGGTCAGTCGCGTGATGAAGCTGTCCGCCTGTGCGGCGGTGGCGGCGGCGCGGACTTCTTCGCGTGTCGCATCCGGCCGGCCGAAGGCGATATTATCATGGATGGAGGAGGCGAATATCGCCACGTCCTGCGGGACGATTGACAGGTGCGCGCGCAGGTCTGCCAGGCTGACATCGCGGATATCGGTGCCATCGACGGTGATACGACCCTGCTGCGGGTCGTAAAACCGCATCAGCAGCGAAAAGACCGTGCTCTTGCCCGCGCCTGAAGGGCCGACAATGGCAACGGTTTCGCCGGCGCTGACCTTGAAGGAGAGGCCGGAGATGATCGGCCGGCCGGTCGCGAGCGGGTAGATAAAATTGACGTCTTCAAATGCCGCCTCGCCGCGCGGTGGCTGCACCATGGCAACGGGCGTCGTCGGCTCGATGACGGGTGAGCGCTCGTCCAGCAGTTCGGAAAGCCGTCCGGCCGCGCCGCCCGCCTGCGCCAGTTCACCCCATACTTCCGAAAGCTGGCCAAGGCCGCTTGCGGCGATGACGGAGTAAAGTACGAATTGGCCGAGCGTGCCCGCAGTCATGCTGCCGGACAAGACGCTTTGCGCGCCATACCAGAGAATGCCGACGACGCTGCCGAAGACCAGTGCAATAGCGACGGCGGTTAGGATGGAGCGTGCACCGATCGCCGCGCGCGCGCCCTGATAGGCGGCTTCCACGGAGGCGCCGTAACGGGCGTTCGCAAGGGTCTCGGCATTGAAGGACTGCACGGTGCGGCTCGCCGCGATCGTCTCGGAAGCATAGGCGGCGGAATTGGCCAATGTGTCCTGCGTGGTGCGCGAGCGGGCACGGACAGAACGGCCGAAGGCAATCAGCGGAAAAACAATGAAGGGAATGGCAAGCAGCGCAAGGCCGGAAAGGCCGGGGCTGGTATAGATCATCATGGCGACAGCGCCGCAACACATGATGATGTTGCGCAACGCCACGGAGGCGGATGAGCCGAAGGCGGAACGGATCTGCACCGTGTCGGCCGTCAGCCGCGAGGTCAGTTCGCCGGATCGGTTGGTATCGAAAAACTGCTGCGACAGGGTGGTGAGATGGGCAAAGACATCGCGGCGCAGATCGGCGACGACCCTTTCGCCAATGGTCATGACGTAATAATAACGCATGGCGCTGGCGAGCGCGAGGAGGACGGCGATCGCCAGAAGCATGGCGAAATAGCTGTTGATCATGCCGCCATCCGGCGTCTGGAAACCGTGGTCGATGATGCGGCGAACGGCAAGCGGCAAGGCGAGTGTCGTGGCGGAGGAAAGGACAAGTGCGAAAATGGCAGCCGCCATCAGGCCGCGATAACGCCTGAGATATGGGAAAAGGCCAAGAAGCGGCTTCAGGCTTCTCTGTTTCGCCGCTTTCTGCGCTTCAATGTCTGCCACGTCCTTTATGCTCCTCGTTCCGCGCCGTTTTTCGGTCTTTTGGGGCCGGATTTCCGGCCCGCGGTAAAATTCCTGCCCCTGCGGCCATCTCCTTTCACAAGGGGATAGCAGGCTCTTGTTATCTGGGCGACCTTCATGTATAGGCTCCGCATCGAATTGGGAAGCCATGGCCCATCTGGTCTATGGCTTCATTTATTGAAATGGCTCAGTTGACGCAATTGCGGCAAATGGACCGCACGTCACTTAACCAGGAAGATTGTCATGAAGGCTGATATCCATCCCGATTATCACACGATCAAGGTGGTCATGACCGATGGCACCGAATACGAAACCCGCTCCACCTGGGGTTCGGAAGGCGCCGTCATGAACCTTGAAATCGACCCCAAGTCCCATCCGGCATGGACGGGCGGCAACCAGCAGCTTATGGACCGTGGTGGTCGCGTTTCCAAGTTCAACAAGCGTTTCGGCGGCCTCGGCCTCTGATCCACTTGCGGACGGATCGTTTAAAAAAGCCCGGTTTTTACCGGGCTTTTTTGTTGCCTTTTCCAATGATGATGGGTGGGCACGTATAGCCCAAAACAAAAAAGCAGGCTTGCCAGCCTGCTTTTCAAATTGTCCGGATAAGATCGTCTTTTCTCAATTGATGGAGAAAGCCGTGCGCAGGAGATTAAGCTGTGCCTGTACGCTGTTTTCATTGTCCGGCACCTTGGTGGCTTCGGACGGGCGATAGATTTCGCGGTCGAGAAGGGCGATGCGGTTCTGGAGGCGCAGCGACCGTTCGATGAGGTCGCGGAAGGATTCCGGCAGATCGTTCCAGCCGGGCGCGTTACGGTCGACATTGAAGCTGTCGAGACGCACCTTGTTCTTCTCGCTCAGAACCTGATCGCGCGTCATCTCGCCATTGTTGACGGCGCGCTGCAGAAGCAGCCAGGAGGCCATCTGCATCAGGCGGGTGGTGAGGCGCATCGATTCCGCTGCATAAAGAACGGAAGCCATGCGCGGCAGAACCTTGGAAGCAGCGCGACCAGCGCCATCAAGGTAGCTAGCCGTTTCCTCAACCAAGGTCATGCCTTCGGTATAGAGGGTTTTGAACTGGTTGGAAGCAGCCGCGCGACCCGCAAAGCTTATGGTATTTAAAACCTGTTCCGACATTTTCTTTAAATCCCTGCTCACGCACCACACTGTCAGGCAACGACGACCGGGATATTTTGTTCCGGCCTTTAGTGTTTTCAGGATGATATCTTTACCTGAAATGCGCAAGGCAATTATTAAAGAAGGGTTAATACCCACAGTTTTACGAAATCCGGATACCGGCAAAAAAAGAGCCGCGAAAGCGGCTCTCAAGGTAAAACAGGGAGAAAAATCAGACCAATTCGCCGAATGGAGAAGATGCCTGAGGTCCAGAAGAACTGGACATGTATAGTAATCTCTCAGAAAGCTTAATTTTTGGTTAATGGTAAACGAAAGACTGCGCCAGAATATTTACGCCCGTGCACCATTCCGGCCGCAGCTTGCGGTTTGTAGGTTTCCTCCCAGGCGTTTCTGCGGGCCTTCGTCAGGAGCGGAAGAGGTTCTCCGCCGCCAGCCGGCCCGCCGATTTCCTTGTCCGCTCCTCTTCCAGCCGGGTGATTTCCGTTTGCAGGAGGTCGATACGGTTGCTGAGTTCGTCCACGGAAAGAAGGCTGAGATCGCTGCCGATCTCATGCGCCAGCGGTTTTTGCGGACGGTCATCGTCAAAGAGGCTCATATGCCTGCTCCTTTTTCAACATAGTCGCCATCGTCCTCGGGATATTGCGGCGCGCGCGGATCAAGTGCAATGCTTTCCGGCGTGACGAGCGGCGAGGGCGTCGTCGGCATCATGGTCGAGAAATTGTCCTTTTCGTCGGTCGAAAGTGCGGCGCGTTGACGGCTTCTGATGATGGCATAGGCCGTTATCAGCACGTGGGCCACGGCCGTCACGAAGAAGAGCGCATAGGGGCCGGAATAGGTCATGACCGCGCCGCCGAGTGTCGGGCCGATGATGGTGCCGATGCCGTAAAGCAGCAGCAGCCCGCCCGAAACCTTGACGAAGTCTTCCGATGCCGCGTAGTCGTTGGCATGGGCCACGGCGATGGGATAAAGCGCGTTGGCGGCGGCGCCGTAAATGGCGATCATGGGGATAAGGACGTAGACATTGTGCGGCTGCACGGCCGCAACGGCCAGACCCGCGACTGCGCCAAGACCTGCCAGTCCGGCGAGCACATAACGGCGGTCTATGCGGTCCGAAAGGCGGCCGGCCGGAAATTGCGCGAGCGCGCCGACGAAGATCGTGACGGACACCATGATGGCGATCATGGTCGGATCAAGACCCGCCCGTGCGCCAAAAACGGCGCCGAGCGTGCCGTAAGCACCGTTGGCGATGCCGATCATCAGGATACCGACGAAGGAAACCGGCGAGTTGCGGTATAGAGCCGGTAAATCCAGCTTGACCTTCTGCAAGGGCTGCGGACTGTCGGCCTTCGAAAGCGTGGCTGGCAGAATCGCAATGCAATAGATGATGCCGCAGATCATGAACAGCGAGTTGTTGCTGATGTCGCCCATCGGCACGATCATCTGCCCCGCCACGACGCCAAGCAGGGTGATGGCTATATAAAGCGAGAAGATCATGCCGCGGCTCTCATTGGTCGCGCGTTCGTTCAGCCAGCTTTCGATGATCATGGACGTGCCGGCCGTGCAGAAGCCGGTGAGCGCGCGCATGGTGATCCACCAGACGTCGTCAATGATAAGACCCGTCATCAGCACGGTCAGGCAGACCAGCGCGACGAAGGAGGCGAACGCCCGCACATGCCCGGCGCGGCGCACGATCGCGGGTGCCACAAAGCAGCCGATGACGAAGCCGGCCGCCCAGGAGGTGCCGAGAAAGCCCAGAATTTCATTGGAATAGCCTTCGGCCGAACCACGCACTGGCAGCACCAGGCCCTGGAGGCCGTTACCGAGAAAAAGAAACAGAGTGCTGGATAAAAGAGCGAATACGGGTAGAAGATTTCTGCTCATGAAGACACTCTCATGCGTTCGGACGGACGGTCGGACAGGCCATAGAACGGGATTACCCGAATGAGTTGCACTCTTCTGGTGAACGCTAAAAATGTCCAGCCTGTGACGATGCAGAAATAAAGAAAAGGCTCAACAAATGACAAAGGCGATCGGCCTTTTTTTACTGCTGGCCATGGTGGTCCAGATCATCCGGCCGCTCGGCTTGCCGGGCCTTAAAAAAAGGGGCGATTGCTGGAAGATAGCGATTGCCGCCTTTGTCATCTGGTCGGCCACGCTTCTCCTGCGCCCGTAAAGAAAAAAGCCGCCCATGGGGCGGCTTTGATTTTTCGGCGTGCCTGTCGGCCTGGCCTTACGCGGCCTTTTCGAGTTCCAGCTTCCAGTTGCCCTTGGCAGCAAGGCTGTTCATGGCGGCGCGGTGGGTGAAGGCGCGCTGGCCGGCGGCGACATTCTCCTGCTTGCCGCCCCATGTCTTGAGGGCCGTATCCTGAAGCGCGCGGCCGTAGGAGTAGGTTAGTGACCAGGGCAGGTCGTAACCGGCATTCATGGCGGAGAGATGTGCCGTCGCCTCTTCGGAGGACTGGCCGCCGGAAAGGAAGGCGATGCCCGGAACGGCAGAGGGCACGGTCGCCTTCAGAACCTTCACGGTCTTTTCCGCCACTTCCTCGACGGAGGCCTTGCGGGCTTTCTTGCCGTCGATGATCATGTTCGGCTTGAGGATCATGCCTTCAAGGTTGACGCGGGCGTCGAACAGATCCGCAAAGACGGTCTGGAGAACCCATTGCGTGACTTCCGCACAGCGATCGATGTCGTGCGTGCCGGGCTCGCCGTCCATCAGCACTTCCGGCTCCACGATCGGCACGATATCCGCCTGCTGGCAGAGAGCGGCGTAACGAGCGAGCGACTGGGAGTTTGCCTTGATCGAACCCCAGCTCGGGCGCTGATCACCGATGGTGATGACGCCGCGCCACTTGGCGAAACGGGCACCGGCCTCATGGTACTTGCGCAGGCGCTCGTAAAGACCGTCGAGACCTTCGGTGATGAATTCATGCGGGTGGAAGGCCATCGGCTTTGCGCCGATATCCACCTTGATGCCCGGCAGGCTGCCGGCCGCCTTGATGATATCAACAAAAGGCGTGCCGTCGGCTGCCTTCTGGAACAGGGTTTCTTCGTAAAGGATGACGCCGGAGATGTATTTCTTCATGGCGTCGTCGGAGCGGAACAGCATTTCGCGATAGTCGCGGCGGGCGGTCTCGGTGGACTCCAGATTGATGCTGTCGAAACGCTTCTTGATCGTTCCAGTGGATTCGTCGGCTGCGAGCAGGCCTTTACCGTCGGCAACCATTTTGATGGCAATGTCTTCGAGACGTTCGGTCATTTGCTATTCTCCCAAGGCACAATAAATTCCCGATAACAGAAGTTCCAGGGCAGGGAAATGGCAGGCTAACTCATTGAAACGATTGAAATGATTTCAATCGTTTGAAACTTTTCCTCCCGTGCGTACTTACCAAAAAACAAGGCCGGGCAAGCATTGCTTGTCCGGCCTCGTGTCAGGCAAGTAGGATAAGTTTACTTGGCAGCGGTCAGGATGGCAACGCCCGGCAATTCCTTGCCTTCCATCCATTCGAGGAAGGCGCCGCCTGCCGTCGAGATATAGGTGAAATCGTCGGAGACGCCGGCGTGGTTCAGTGCCGCGACCGTGTCGCCACCACCGGCGACGGAGACGAGCTTGCCCGCTTTCGTGCATTCGGCGGCATGTTTTGCCGCAGCCACTGTTGCGGCATCGAAGGGTTCGATTTCGAAGGCGCCGAGTGGCCCGTTCCAGACCAGCGTTTCCGCGCGGGAAATCCAGGCCTTGATGCTCTCGACCGATTTCGGGCCGACATCGAGAACCATGGCATCGGCGGGAATGGCGTTGATATCGACGGTTTCGTTCGCCGCACCGGCCTTGAATTCGCGGGCGACCACGCCGTCTTCCGGCAGAACGATGGCGCAGCCGGATGTGGCCGCTTCGATCATGATCTGTTTTGCGGTTTCGGCCAGATCGTGTTCGCAGAGGGATTTGCCGACTTGTGCGCCGCGTGCGGCAAGGAAGGTGTTAGCCATGCCGCCGCCGATGACGAGGGCATCGACCTTCTTGACGAGGTTCATCAGGAGATCGATCTTGCTCGAAACCTTCGCGCCGCCGACGATGGCGACGACCGGACGGACCGGCTGGCCGAGGCCCTTTTCCAGCGCCTCAAGCTCGGCCTGCATGGTGCGGCCGGCATAAGCGGGCAGGTGACGCGCCAGACCTTCTGTCGAAGCGTGGGCGCGGTGGGCTGCGGAGAAGGCGTCGTTCACATAGATATCGCCGTTGGCTGCCAGAGCCTCGACAAATGCCGGATCGTTCTTTTCCTCGCCCTTGTGAAAGCGGGTGTTTTCCAGAAGAAGGATATCGCCATCGTTCATTTTCGCGACTGCGTCCGCTGCCGGCGCGCCGATGCTATCGACTGCGAAAGACACAGGGTGATCCAAAACTTCCTCAACGGTAGCTACGATCTGGGAAAGCGACATGTCGGCGACGGGTTCACCCTTCGGGCGGCCGAAATGGGCAAGCAGGATGACTTTCGCGCCTTTTCCGGAGAGTTCGAGAATGGTCGGCGCAACCCGTTCAATACGGGTCGCGTCCGTCACCTTGCCATCCACAACCGGCACGTTGAGATCAACGCGGACGAGAACGCGCTTTCCGGCAATGTCGTTAAGGTCGTCGATGGTCTTGAAAGCGGGCATAGGTCGATCCTGATTTGTTGCGAGTTCGGGACGGACCATACTATGCCTGATTGCCGACGCAAGCCGGTCACGCCTCATTTTCTCTCACCTCGGACGGAGGCGCGGAAATGCCCTCGTTGCCATCACCGGAGCGTGACTGACGCCGCTGCGCCAGATACCGCCGCACGCGGCTGAGAATCTCCGAAAGGCTTATAAAGATCGGCAGGCTGGTGGCCGGCTCGACCGGTTCAAGCGAAATGCCGATACCGGTGATCGCCTCATGTTCGTCCAGCGCCCGAACGATCAGAACGATGGAACCGAGGCGCACCCGATCGGCATAATCCGCCTTTCCGGAGAGCCGCGCCTCGATGAGTTCCGCAATGCTCATCGCCTGTTCGGCGGGCGAAATGAGGCCCGGGCCGTAGGCTGCATCAAGGTCCTTGGCAGGGCGTGCGGGTGAGATCGCGAAAATGCCGAAGAAATCCGCATCGTCATCGGCGACGGGCAGGGCGCTGGCGAACAGCCGGTCGATCAGGCGGGAATAACCGGGTGCGATGAAAAGATAGACGAGATCGTTTTCACGCAGCCGCCCGGCATATTGGTAGCGGATCGATTTGCCGTCGCGCACGACCAGAGAGGGCATCGCCCAGCGCGGAATGCGCTCGCCCTGCATGATGGCGCTGCCTTTGGCGACGCGATAGGAAATCAACTCATGATTGGCGGTGCCGGGAAGGTCCACTTCCAGCTTGTCGACATCGCCCATGCGCGGCGGCACGATCAACCCCAGCCTTGTGGCCACTGGTTTGATCGTCCAGCCCTGGAGCAGAAGCGACACCAGCACGATGATGAAGGCGGCGTTGAAATAGACCTGCGCATCGTTGAGCCCGCCGAGAATGGGCATGATGGCAAGAAGGATCGATACTGCGCCGCGCAGACCGACCCAGGCCACGAAGGATGTTTCCTGCTGGGTATAGTTGAAGGGCATCAGGCTCAGCCACACCGCAAGCGGACGGGCGACGAAGATCAGAAACAGCGCCAGCAGGACGGCGGGGATGGCGATCGCCGGAAATTGCGACGGTGTGGCGAGAAGGCCGAGCATGAGGAACATGATGATCTGGGCAAGCCAGGTCAGCCCTTCATGGAAACGGCGGATGGTTTCCTTGGCGAAAATACGGCGGTTGCCGGCAACAATGCCCGCCACATAGACCGCCAGAAAACCGCTGCCGCCAATGGTGCCGGTGAAGGAGAAGACGAGCAGCGCCAGCGCCAGCACGAAGATCGGTGCCAGCCCGCGGTCGGCGGCGAAGCGGTTGACGACAGTCGCGATCATGACGCCGCCAAGCAGGCCGAAAATGACGCCAAGGCCCATCTGCTCGAAGAAAAGCAGCAGAAAGCCGCTGTCTATACCGGCCAGCCCCTGGCCCTTGGCAATGATTTCGACCAGGGCGATGGTGAGGAAGATCGCCATTGGATCATTGGTGCCGGATTCGACTTCCAGCGTGGAGCGCACCTGATCGCGGATATGAATGCCGCCGATGCGCAGCAGGAAGAAAACGGCGGCCGCATCCGTGGAGGCGACGATGGCGCCAAGCAACAGGCCCTCCAGCCAGGAGAGCCCGAGCAGCAGGGCGGCCGCGCCGGCGAAAAAGACGGATGTGAGAATGACGCCGACTGTCGCGAGAGCGACGGCGGGTGCTGCCGAAAGCCGGAAGGATTGTATCGACGTGCCGAAACCGGAATCGAAAAGAATGACGGCAAGCACGAGCGAGCCGAGCATATAGGCCAGCGGATTGTTGGTGAATTCGATGCCGAGGCCATCCACACCCGCCGCAAGGCCGATCATCAGGAAGAGTAACAGGAGAGGTGCGCCGAATCGGAAGGCGATAAGGCTCGAAAACGCGGCGACGAGAACCAGAACAGTTGCGACCAGCAACAGAAGATAAAATGATTCCACGTTCACCGCCTCATTCAAACCGCGTTGACCGCTGCAATGAATGCTCTGCGCGTGTGCAGTCAATGCGCCACGGGTTGCGGTCTGTCAGCGCTGTTTCGGCTGGCGTTGAAAGGCGACGCAAGGCGGGGTGTATCGAATGATACGGCAGGGCCGAAGTGCATTGCGCACGACCGTTATCCCTGTTTCCCTTGTCCGTTTCAAAGTGGACCAGACGAAGGCAGGAAATGGGAATTTTTTCGGCGCGCGGGCGAAAACGTTCAAGGCACGCAGCGCTGTGGATGCTGCGCGGAAACAATTTGCCTGCCGGTGTCTCGACGTAACATAGAGACAATGCAGCTGCGTTAGTTCTCTCGTCCGAATTGCTTTTCATCATTACCGGAGCGATCGGATGAAACGGAAATCTATTACTGCATTTATAATGGTACTGGCGGCAGGCTCGATTGTTTCGGGTTGCTCCAGCACGGAACAGACGGCTGCAAACATGGGTGCGCAACGCGAGCGCTGCCGGTCGTTTGGTTACCCGGAAGGTTCGCGGGATTTTGCCGACTGCATGATGAAGCTTTCCATGCAGCAAAGCGAATTAAGACAACAGACGTTCGATACGATCTGGAGCAATGCCGGCTCGCGGGACCCGATCATTATCAATAACAGAAAGTGAGGGGTCGATGCCGGACGGCTGGCCCTCTCGCCTCCGGTGATTGTTTCGGTCCGAAGCGCCCCGCCTTGCTTCTGGATCGATGCCGGCGGGATTCCCCATTCCCGCCGGCATTTTTCAGGCAAACAAAAACCGGCAGGATCGCTCCTGCCGGTTTCTTTGTGGAAGTGGTGTCTTAGATGGTCTTCGCGAATGCGACGGCCGTGTCCGACATACGGTTGGAGAAGCCCCACTCGTTGTCGTACCAGGACAGGACGCGCACGAACTTGCCTTCCATGACCTTCGTCTGGTCGATCGCGAAGATCGAGGAATGGCTGTCATGGTTGAAGTCGCGGGAGACGAGCGGCTCTTCGGTGTAGCCGAGAATGCCCTTCAGCTTTCCGTTGGAAGCGGACTTGATCGCTTCGTTGACTTCCTCAACCGTCGTGTCGCGCTTGGCGATGAACTTGAAGTCGACAACCGAAACGTTCGGGGTCGGAACGCGGATCGACGTGCCGTCCAGCTTGCCCTTGAGGTGCGGCAGAACGAGGCCAACGGCCTTGGCTGCACCCGTCGAGGTCGGGATCATGGACAGGGCTGCGGCGCGGGCGCGGTACAGATCCTTGTGCATGGTGTCCAGCGTCGGCTGGTCGCCCGTGTAGGAGTGGATCGTGGTCATGAAACCATGATCGATGCCAACGACGTCATCGAGAACCTTCACCACCGGCACGAGGCAGTTGGTGGTGCAGGACGCGTTGGAAATGACCAGATGGTCCTTCGTCAGCTGGTCGTCATTGACGCCGAAGACGACCGTGAGGTCAGCGCCGTCAGCCGGAGCAGACACGATGACGCGCTTTGCGCCGGCCGTCAGATGTGCTGCGGCCTTGTCGCGGGCTGTGAAGATACCCGTGCATTCGAGCGCGATGTCGACGCCGAGTTCCTTGTGCGGCAGCGTTGCCGGATCGCGAACGGCCGTCACCTTGATCGGCTTGCCGCCGCCAACGATGATCGTGTCGCCTTCGACCTTGACGTCAGCCGGGAACTTGCCGTGGATGGAATCGTAACGCAGCAGGTGGGCGTTGGTTTCAACCGGGCCGAGGTCGTTGATGGCAACGACTTCGATATCGGTGCGGCCGGATTCAACGATGGCGCGCAGAACATTGCGGCCGATGCGGCCGAAGCCGTTAATGGCAACTTTTACAGTCATTTACAGTCTCCCGATCAAGATATGTGCTTGGTCTTTGCGGAAATGTGAGGGCTTGGGAAGCCCTCACGCAAGTTTTGCCTCGACTGCGGCGACAACGGCTTCCGCCGTGATGCCGAAGTGCTTGAAGAGATCCTTCGCCGGTGCGGATGCACCGAAGGAATGCATGCCGACGAATGCGCCGTCCGAGCCGATGAAATAATCCCAGCCCTGGCGGATGGCGGCTTCAACCGCGATCTTGACCGGAGCCTTGCCGATGATGGCGTTGCGGTAGGTTTCCGGCTGTTCCTTGAAGAGTTCGAAGCAGGGAACGGAAACGACGCGGGCGGAAACGCCCTTGTCCTTCAGTGTCGCTGCGGCCTTGAGGGCGACTTCGACTTCAGAACCGGATGCGAAGATCGAAACCTTGGCATCGCTTGCCGATACGAGTTCGTAAGCGCCGTAAGCGGAAAGGTTCTTCTCTTCATATTCCTTGCGCGAGGGCGCAAGGTTCTGACGGGTGAGCGCCAGCGCAGACGGGCGATGCTTCTGCTCAAGCGCCAGCTGCCAGCATTCCGCCGTTTCGGTTTCATCCGCCGGGCGGAAGAGGAGAAGGTTCGGAATGGCGCGCAGCGCTGCGATCTGCTCCACCGGCTGGTGGGTCGGGCCGTCTTCGCCAACGCCGATGGAATCATGCGTCAGGACGTGAACGACGCGGATGCCCATGAGTGCAGCAAGGCGGATCGACGGACGGCAATAGTCCGAGAAGATCAGGAAGCCGCCGGCATAGGGGATGAGGCCGCCATGGAGCGCAATGCCGTTCATCGCTGCCGCCATGCCGTGCTCGCGGATGCCGTAATGCAGGTAACGGCCGGAGAAATCCGTCGGCGTGATGGACTTCATCTGGCTGGTCTTGGTGTTGTTGGACGGCGTCAGGTCGGCCGAACCGCCAACCATTTCAGGCAGGATGCCGTTGATGACTTCAAGCGCGTCTTCCGAGGCCTTGCGGGTGGCGACGGTCGGATTGTTCTCGATGATCTTCTTCTTGAAGGCATCGATGGAGCTGTCGAAGTTGCCGGGCAGGTCACCGGCAAAGCGGCGCTTGAACTCGGCCTTCTTGCCGGCTTCGGTCGCTTCGAGGCGGGCTTCCCAGTCCTGGCGGGTCTTGGTGGAGCGCAGGCCGGCGAGGCGCCATGCATCGAGCACGTCTTCCGGAATGACGAAAGCTTCGGCTTCCCAGTTGAGGCTCTTGCGGGCAGCGGCGATTTCTTCAGCGCCGAGCGGGTTGCCGTGAACCTTGTGGGTGCCCTGCTTGTTGGGTGCGCCGAAACCGATCACGGTCTTGCAGGCGATGAAGGTCGGGCGGTCGGATTTCTGCGCGGCTTCGATGGCGGCTGCAATCGCGTCCGGATCATGGCCGTCGACGCGGATGGTGTTCCAGTGAACGGCCTGGAAGCGGGCGATCTGGTCGGTGCTGTCGGAAAGGCCGACTTCACCGTCGATGGTGATGTTGTTGTCATCCCAGAACAGAACGAGCTTGTTGAGCTTCAGGTGGCCGGCAAGCGCGATGGCTTCGTGGCTGATGCCTTCCATGAGGCAGCCGTCGCCGCACAGCACATAGGTGAAGTGGCTCTGCAGGTCGGAGCCGAATTCCTCTTCCAGCTTGCGCTCGGCAATTGCCATGCCGACGGCGTTGGCGATGCCCTGGCCGAGCGGGCCGGTCGTCGTTTCGATGCCGGTCGCATGGCCATATTCGGGATGGCCGGCGGTCTTGGAACCGAACTGACGGAAACGCTTGATCTCGTCGATCGTCATGTCCTCGTAGCCCGTCAAATAGAGCAGCGAGTAAAGAAGCATCGAACCATGGCCTGCCGACAGCACGAAGCGGTCGCGATCCGCCCAGAGCGGAGCCTTGGGATCGAATTTCAGGTAACGGGTGAAGAGAACGGTGGCGACATCAGCTGCGCCCATCGGCAGACCGGGATGGCCGGAATTGGCCTTCTCCACTGCATCCATGGCAAGAAAGCGGATCGCATTGGCCATCCGGTTGTGTTTGTCGCGAGAAATCATGGCTTTTCCGTCTGTTTCCGGGTGAAAGGAGATAGTTTTACGCAACTATCCAAAAAGCGGGTTGATCCATAGCAGGTGAGGCAGGCAAGTCAATAAATCCACGGGCGTTTGCGGTTCTGTCGGGGAGAAAAAATCGTTTAGAAAATCGGGCATCGCGACAAAATCCGTGCGAGAGGCGCCGGGTCGTCTTCGTTCATCCACAGAGCAAAACGCCTCAATGCACTGGTTTGATTGACTGGATGATAAATCGGGTAATAACCTCGTGATTGTTGAAAAGGCCTGAAACCGGACGATTCGGCCGGTTGCTTGCAAGTTGGAAAAAACGATGTCGGCTGAGAAGACCGTACAATCTGCGCTGACGGAGCTGAGTGCTGCCATCACAAATCTCGAAAATGCCATCGATATGCGTATCGAACGGCAAAGGGAGACGGGCGAGATCGATAACGAGGTCAAGCGGGTCCATGTCGACCGCGCCAGGCTCGCGCACGAGCTGGATCAGGCCGAGTTTCGCGCCAACCGTCTTGAGGAAGTCAACCGCGAGGTTTCCCGCCGTCTGGTGACAGCGATGGAGACGATCCGCGCGGTGCTGGATCGATAGGGAGCGGTTTCATGGCGCAAGTCACTGTTATGATCGACGGCAAGGCCTATCGCATGGCGTGCGAGGCGGGACAGGAAGACCATCTGACCGATCTTGCCACCCGCTTCGATCGTTACGTCGGGCACCTCAAGAGCCAGTTCGGCGAAATCGGCGATCTGCGCCTCACCGTCATGGCTGGCATCATGGTGATGGACGAGCTTTCCGAGATCAATCGCAAGCTCGAGAAGCTGGAAGGGGAGGTCACCTCCCTGTCGCGAAACCGCGACGGCATGGCCGAGCACAAGGCGAAATCGGACGAGATGGTGGCGGTTGCCATTGGCGATCTTGCCGACCGCCTGAACGGCATTACCGAAAAATTGCTGGCGCGGCCGAAGCCCGCAGCACATTGATCGCCCGAGAAGCTCTACGCCGGCAAAATTTCGCTTCTCGCCCTCTGGTGGTTTGGTTCGATACGTCCTATATCTGTAAGGCGTTCTGCGCTTCCCGACAGGAACCACAATCCCTGGGGCCATACTCGATCCAAAGGGAGCTGTCCCTGGCCAGTCCCGTGGGGCTGGACACACGGTGCCCACCTACTTTTGTAGGCACCCAGGATCGTAAATCTCCATCGGTCGCCGTGGATCGCGCTTGAAGTTCCGGGTCACCCCGGTTCTTCCTCTGACCCTTATATAGTCGACAGTCATTTTCATTGCTGCCGGGCGCGGCTTTTTTATCCCGTCATCATTGCATTGGCGGAACAATTCCCTATTATCCCGATTGGTATGTCTGTCATGCCCTTTTAAATAAAGGGCGCTGCGGCCAAAACCGCGACGTGCCGTTCAACAGCCCAAAGAGCTAAACTTGTTTACTGAAATTATGATCGTGGTCCTGCTCACCGTATTGAACGGTGTGCTTGCCATGTCCGAGCTTGCCGTTGTCTCCTCCAGACCGGCGAGGCTCAAGGTGCTTGCCGCGCAAGGCAGCAAGGGCGCCACGATGGCGCTCAGCCTTTCCGAAAATCCCGGACGCTTCCTTTCAACGGTGCAGATCGGCATCACGCTGGTCGGTGTTCTCTCCGGTGCTTTCTCCGGCGCTACACTCGGCGCCCGTTTCACCGCATGGCTTCTGGAGCAGGGCATTCCCGACCGCGCCGCCGATGCGCTTGGCGTCGGCTCGGTGGTCGTCGCCATCACCTATCTGTCGCTGATCGTCGGCGAGCTTGTGCCCAAGCAGATCGCGCTGCGCGATCCGGAAAAGGTTGCGGCCCGCGTCGCGCCCACCATGATGCTGCTTTCGAGGGTCGGCGCACCGCTGGTGTGGCTGCTCGACAAATCCGGCAAGACGGTTCTTGCCCTTCTCGGCCATAGCGGCGAGTCCAACGCGTCCGTCACCGACGACGAAATTCGCACGGTTCTGGCAGAAGCCCATAGTGCCGGCGTGATCGAAACCGAGGAATCGGCGATGATCACCAGCGTCATGCGCCTCGCCGACCGCAATGCGCGCGGCCTGATGACGCCGCGCCGCGATGTGGAAGTGGTCGATATCGAAGACACCGCGGAAGAAATCCGCGTTCAGCTTCGCGAGACACAGCGTTCGCGTCTGCCCGTGCGCAACGGCGCGTCCGATGAAATTCTCGGCGTGCTTTTCGCCAAGGACGCTTTCGATGCGCTGGCATCCGGAAAGGAACTGAATGTCCGCGAGCTTCTGCGTGAAGTTCCCGTGGTCTCGGATCTGACGAGCGCCGTGGACGTCATCCAGTCGCTGCGCCGTTCCACGGTGCATATGGTGCTGGTCTATGACGAATACGGTCACTTCGAAGGTATCGTCAGTTCCGGCGACGTTCTGGAGGCCATCACTGGTGCCTTCCAGGAGGATAATGACGAAGAGCCTGCCATGGTCGAGCGCGAGGACGGTTCGTTCCTCGTCGCCGGCTGGATGCCTGCCGATGAGTTCGCTTATCGCATGGGCTTCCAGATCGACGAGGATGCGGAGTTCGAAACCGTTGCCGGTCTGGTTCTGGACGAATTCCGCCGCCTGCCGGAACTGGGCGAACACATCACCCGCAACGGCTGGCGTTTCGAGGTTATCGATCTCGACGGGCACCGCATTGACAAGGTGCTTGTGAGCCGGGCCGCCTGATGTCTGGCGACATCGCCGAAAAAGCGAGACTGCGCGGCGAAAGGCTCGCCGCGCGCGACGCGCTGGCACAAGCCGAGCGGCAGCAGAAAAGCCGGGCGATGACGGAACGTGGCGCATCCGTCATTCCGCTCACGCCGGGCGCGGTTGTTTCCGGTTTCATGCCGATCCGCTCGGAGGCCGATATCCGGCCGCTGATGGAAGCGCTGCGGACACGGGGCGCGCGTCTCGTTCTCCCCGTTGTGCTGGACCGTGAAACCATCATCTTTCGTGCCTTCGAGGTGGATGCGCCGCTGGTGAGGACCGGCTTCGGTACGACCGGACCGGGGGAGGATGCGCAGGTTCTCGATCCGGATATTCTGCTGGTTCCTCTTTCCGTCTTCGACGGGCACGGTCAGCGTATCGGCTATGGCGCGGGTCACTATGACCGCGCGATTGCAAGATTGCACGGCAAGGGTCGGGTTCCCATTCTCATCGGCGTCGCATTCGATTGTCAGGAAGTGCCGTCGGTGCCGGCGGAGCCGCATGATGTGCCGCTTCATGCCGTTCTGACGGAGAGCGGCCTGCGCTGGTTTTCCGCGCAGCCGTTGCTGCCAGGTGGGAAAAAGGTGCTTTAGCACTTTTTAAAAAACGGATTACCCGTTAGAGGGGACGAAATCTAGGAACATGCGCAAGATCGGGGCGGGTGAATGAGGCTTCTTTTTCTCGGAGATATGGTTGGCAAGACCGGACGCACGGCTGTCTGGGACAGGTTGCCGGGGCTGATTTCCGATCTGAAGCTTGATTTTGTTATCGTCAACGGTGAAAACGCCGCCGGCGGTTTCGGCATCACCGAGGATATCTACCTCGAGACCATCAATGCCGGCGCCGACGTGGTGACGACAGGCAACCACGTCTGGGATCAGAAGGAGGCGGTTTCCTTCTGCGAGCGCCACGATCAGTTCCTGCGGCCCGCCAATTATCCCGATGGTACGCCGGGCAAGGGCTCGGGCATCTTTTACGCCCGCAACGGCGCGCGCGTGCTCGTCGCCAACATCATGGGCCGCGTGTTCATGCATCCTGAACTGGACGATCCCTTCAAGTCGGCGGAGACCATTCTCGCCGCCTGCCCGCTGAAAGAGCAGGCCGACGCCATCATCTTCGACTTCCATGCCGAGGCGACCAGCGAAAAACAGTGTTTCGGCCATTTCGTCGATGGGCGCGCAAGCTTCGTTGTCGGCACTCATACCCATGTTCCGACCGCCGACGCGCAGATATTGAACGGCGGAACCGCCTATATGTCGGATGCCGGCATGTGCGGCGATTATGACAGTTCGCTTGGCATGGAGAAGGAAGAGCCGATCAACCGCTTCATTTCCAAGATGCCGAAGGGCCGTTTCGAGGCGGCCAGTGGGCCTGCGACGATCTGCGGCGTGGGCGTCGAGATTTCGGACCGCACCGGCCTTGCGGAAAAGATCGCACCGCTGCGCATTGGCCCGAGACTTGCCGAAACCCTTCCATCCTTCTGGGCGTAAGCTTTTCGCTTGTCCGTGAGACGTTCATAATGACGAGATTGTGAGCGTCTCCCCCGTTCTTGAAACTGGACGCCCGGCAAAACCTGTCTCATCCTCTCAACCTTCGCAAGTTCAGGGGAGTGGCATGATGCTGCGTGTGCTTATGCTTGCAATAACGGGTCTGCTCACCTGTGCGGGAGCGGCCCTTGCCCAAACGGAAAGCCGCCCTCCGGTCAGCCAGTGCCAGGCGATCGCCCGCAACATTCCCGGCGTCATGTTCGCCAGCTTCGAACCGCCCTTTAATCGGCCAAGTGTCCAGCTGGCGCAGGCGACGGCGAGGGAAGAGGTGAAGATCAGCTTCATCGGCCATTCCACCTATCTCATCGAAAGCCCCGGCGGCGTGACGATCGCCACCGATTACAACGGCGTTTATCGTCCGCCCGTCACGCCGACTGTCGTGACGATGAACCGGGCGCACTCAACGCATTTCACGCTTAGTCCGGACCCGGCCATTCAATATGTGCTGCACGGCTGGAGCGATACGCCGGGGGAAAAGGCCGAACACAAGGTTCTGGTGGGCGATGTCTATATCCGCAATGTCGCGACCGACATCCGCAACCGCTGGGGTGATTACGAGTCGTTTCAGGAAAACGGCAATTCCATTTTCATCTTCGAGGTCGCAGGGCTGTGTATCGGTCATCTCGGTCATCTGCATCATGAGCTGACGGATACGCATTATGCCGAAATTGGCCGTCTGGACGTGCTGATGGTGCCGGTGGATGGCGGGTTGACGATGGGCGCCGACAGCATGAGCCGCGTGGTCAAGCGCCTGCGTTCCGCGCTGATCTTGCCGATGCACCGCACCGGCGCGCCGCTGGAGCAGTTTCTGACGATGTTCGGAGAAAGTTTCAAGATCGCCTATGCAAACGATTCAATCATCCGGGTCTCGATGAGAAACCTCCCCCGCCAGCCGCAGATACTGGTGCCGAAAGGCATGTAGTACAGCGACCGGCGAGAGGAAGGCCGGGGGGGAGCCCGTTTGTCAGGCGAAGGCGAGATGCTGACGCACACCGACATCCGGCGTCTTTTCGTCGGACATATTGGCCTTGGCGATTTCCCAGCCGAATTTAAGCGTGCTGTCGGTCGAGGCCCAGATTTCCGCGTCGTCGACGTGAAGCGCCAGCATCGTCAATTGCGGATCGGACTTTCCGTGTTCGTACCAGGCGGCGGTAACGGAGTTCCAGTATTCCTCAATCTTTGCCTTGTCGTCACGCGCTTCAAGCACACCCGAAAGGCAGGCGTGATAGTCATGGTCCTTGCCGACGAGGCAGAAGTGCGCCCGCGAACCCGGCTTCAGCGTTTTGACCAGATCGGTGTCTTTCTTGGAGAAAAACCAGATCGTATTTGTCTTGGGGTCGGCGTGCGGTGCCATTGGCTGCATGTGATTATGCAGACCCTCGAGGCCAAGCATGCCGGCATGGACCGAATTGACCTCGTCCCACAGCTGGCGGGCAGGGGCTTCTCTTGCTTCAGTCAGGCTGACCATGTGTTTCCTCCTTCGGGTTTGCTGCGGCGACCGGGAGGGTAAAAATGTCCGGCTCTTCCGCGTTCATTGTCAAAACGAAAAGCGGATAAATCAGTTCCTTATATTCTTGCGGGCAAGAGAAAGCGCTTGCGGGCTTGAACGAAGGGCCCATCGCACTTATAAGGCCCGCAATCTCCAAATTAAGACAATCAGGTTTTCCATGGCTGGTCATTCACAGTTCAAGAACATCATGCACCGCAAGGGCAAGCAGGACTCCGTACGGTCCAAAATGTTTTCCAAGCTTGCGCGTGAAATCACCGTTGCGGCAAAGGCGGGCATGCCCGACCCGAACATGAACGCGCGCCTGCGTCTGGCGATCCAGAACGCCAAGGCCCAGTCCATGCCGAAGGACAATATCGAGCGCGCGATCAAGAAAGCTTCCGGTGCTGACAGTGAAAACTACGATGAGGTCCGTTATGAGGGTTACGGCCCGGGTGGCGTCGCCGTCGTCGTCGAGGCCCTGACCGACAACCGTAACCGCACCGCCTCCAACGTACGCTCCATCTTCACCAAGGCTGGTGGCGCACTCGGCGAAACCGGCTCCGTCTCCTTTTCCTTCGACCGCGTTGGCGAAATCACCTACAAGGCGGAAGTGGGCGATGCCGACAAGGTCATGGAAGCGGCCATCGAAGCGGGCGCTGACGATGTCGAATCCTCCGAAGACGGCCACACCATCATCTGCGGTTTCGAAGCGATGAACGAGGTTTCCAAGGCGCTGGAAGGCGTGCTTGGCGAGGCCGAAAGCGTCAAGGCCATCTGGAAGCCACAGAACACGGTGCCGGTGGATGAAGAAAAGGCGCAGTCGCTAATGAAGCTCATCGACAATCTCGAAGACGATGACGATGTGCAGAGCGTCTATTCCAACTTCGAGGTTTCCGAAGAAATTCTCGCCAAGCTTTCCGCCTGAAGTTTCCGATCTTTCAAAAAAGCCCCGGCAGCGTCGTCGCTCCGGGGCTTTTTTCCTTCAGGCGGCTTTCCTTATGGAGGTCCGCACATCGGCGAAAATCTCCACGGAACGCAGTCGCTTTTCAATGTCGTGGATCGGCATGGAGACGATCAGTTCGTCCGCCTGGGTTTCGGCGAGGAAGCCGTCGAGATGGCGGCTGATCGTTTCAGGCGAGCCGACGGCCGCGAAACGCAACGTATGTTCCACCGAGAAACGCTCCATTTCATTCCAGTAACCGTCCATGCTGTGCACCGGCTTCGGGAACGGGGTGCGAACATTACGGCGCAGATTGACGAATTGCTGCTGCGACGAGGTGAACAGGTGTTGCGCCTCTTCGTCCGTTTCGGCACCGACGCCCATCACTCCCACCATCACATAGGGCTTGTCGAGCACCTCGGAGGGCTGGAAACGCTCACGATAGATATGGATCGCCTCCATCAGCATATCGGGGGCAAAATGCGAGGCGAAGGAATAGGGCAGGCCGAGCGCTGCCGCCAGATGCGCGCTGTAGGTGCTGGAGCCGAGCAGCCAGAGAGGCACATTCGAATTCATGCCGGGCACGGCCAGGATCGCCTGATCCTGCTGCGGCGGACCGAGGTAACGCTGCAGTTCGATAATATCCTGCGGAAAGTTTTCCGCACCGGCGTCCAGGTTGCGTCGCAGCGCCCTTGCCGTTCGCATGTCGGTTCCCGGCGCGCGGCCAAGACCGAGATCGACACGACCCGGCAGCAGTGCCGCAAGCGTGCCGAACTGCTCGGCAATGACAAGCGGGGAATGGTTGGGCAGCATGATGCCGCCCGAGCCGACCCGGATATGTTTCGTCGCCGCACCCACATGGGCGATGACGAGCGAGGTTGCGGCGCTGGCAATGCCCGGCATGCCATGATGTTCCGCCAGCCAGATGCGGTTATAGCCATGGTCTTCAGCCTTGATCGCCATGCGGCGGGAATTTTCAAGCGCCTCACTGACGCTCTCGCCTTCGCCAATGGGCGAAAGGTCGAGAATGGAAAAGGGGATCATCCGACGCTCCTGCAGAAATATAATCTTTGTTGCGGATGTAAGGCGCGTGTCCCGATTTACCAGTGAAGTCGCACAGAATTGATGCATGGTTCAAAAAAATTGGGGCCTCCGAAGAGGCCCCGTTTCACTTTCTCAGCCCGCCCGCCGGAATTGCCGGGTTTCACGGTACTCCCCCGCGCGCGCCTCAGGCGCCAGCACGAATTGTCCGAGCCTGCCATCCATTTCGCCCGCTTCGGAGGCGAGATTGTGGATGGCGGCCGTCGTTTCCTCCACCATGGCGGCGTTCTGCTGGGTCATGGTATCGAGGCTGGTGACGGTACTGTTGATTTCCGCAAGCGTGTGCGCCTCATCGCGGGTGGATTCCATGATCTCCTCGATGCGGGAGCTGATGGTCTGCACGTGCTTGCCGATGCCGGTCAGCGAAGTGCCCGCCTTTTCGACCAGCACCACGCCAGCGGAAACCTCGTCGGTCGAGCGCTTCAGCAGGCTGGTGATTTCTTTTGCGGCCGCGGCCGAGCGCTGCGCCAGTTCGCGCACCTCCTGCGCCACGACGGCAAAGCCCCTGCCGGCGTCGCCCGCACGGGCGGCCTCGACACCCGCATTCAAGGCAAGCAGGTTCGTTTGGAAGGCGATTTCGTCGATGACGCCGATGATCTGGTTGATCTGGCGCGACGAGGTCTGGATCGCCTCCATGGCGGCGATGGTCTGTTCCATCACGCGGCTCGAGGCCGTCGCCTCGGTGCTGGCGTCGTGGGCGATCCTTGTCGCCTGTTCGGCGCGGTCGATCTGGTCGCGGACTGCTTCGGTGATTGCCTTGATGGCGCTTGCCGTCTCGGTGATGGAGGCAGCCTGACGTTCCGTGCGTTCCGCCAGCTGGTCCGCTCCCACCCGCATTTCTTCCGAGCCACCGCGAACGGCGGCGGAATTGCCGCCGATTGCCTGCATCGTTTCGCTGAGCCGGGCGAGCGCCGTATTGAAATTATGGCGCAGGCTTTCGAGATCCTCCGGGAAGGCTGTGTCTATGCGATAGGCGAGATTGCCGTTCGCCAGCCGGTCCAGACCCTCATCCAGAGACCGCACGACCATTTGCAGCGTGCCGGCCTCGGCTTCGCGCTCCGCAAGATGCGCGCGTCGCGCCGTTTCGGCTTCCTCCCGCGTGCGCGATGCGGTCTCCTCCATCTCCCGCTGCAGGATGAGCTTTTCGCGGAAACTGCCGAGTGCCTGCGCCATGCGGCCAATCTCGTCGTTGCGGTTCTGATTGCCGATCTCGGCATCCAGCCTGCCAGCCGCCACTTCGCCGGTCAGCCCGGCAAGCTTTTCCAGCGGTGCGAACAGGCGCCGCGCGAAAAAGGCTGTCGCCGCGCACATGGCAGCCAGAACGCCAAGGCCGATCACGGCTAGCGTGCCGGCAATCGAGATGGAGCCCGCATTCAACTCGCTGCGCAACATGCTTTCGACGGCGAGATATTGTTCTCCGGCAAACGAGAAGGGGCGGGCATAGGCATTGGCCTCGCCATCCGGGCGGTCGATCTTGGCAATCGTCATGCCGGCCGCATTCGATGCCTGTCCATGGAAGCCGTAGATTGCCGGATCGAGGCTGATGAGCCTGTCGCCTTCCACGCCGATCACCTTGCCATCGGCAGAGATGATTGCGGATTGCTCTGAACTACCGGCGGCGACGCCTTTCGCGAGTATCTGGCTGAAGACCTCCTGCTTGACCCGGAAGAGGAGGATGCCCTTGAACGCGCCGAATTTGACAACCGGAATGCCATAATAAATGCCGGCCTCGTTCGTTGCTGCGTCGATCCGCAGACCGGAGAAACTCGTCTGCGCCACGTCGTTCACGGCTTTTTCGGCGTTGGCAGCTCCGCGGGTAAATGCAGCGCCAAGTCCACTTTCCGCCCAGGCGCCGCCCGTGACGGTTTCCCCGAAGGCCGGTCCTTTCAGATAGGAGTAATAGACCGTGCCGGCTGGATCGATAAAGAGAACATCGCTGAAGGGCGTTCCCTGCAGATAACCGCCGATATCCGTCTGGGTTTTCTCGTGGGTAGAATAATAAAAGCCGCTCGGATTTTCGGGCTTGATCAGCTTTTCCCTGTCGGTGAAGGGGTTCTCCTTGACGAAGACGCGCTGCAGCTCCGCCTTGGCGTCGCCGGAGCTCTTCTGGACGGTGCCCCAGCCGCTGCGCATGGAAACGACTGCCATTTGCAGGGATTCGATCTTGGCGATGGAATCCGCCTGTGTCTTCAGCTGTTCAAGACGTTCCTGAAGCATGTCTCCACGGAAGACGAGAATGCTCTCCATGGATTTCGACGCCTGCTCTTCGAGAACGCCGCTGCTGCTTTGATAGCCAAGAAGTGTCAGAGCCCCGGTCGAGATCGCCATCAGCGCAAGGAAAATCACCAGCACTTTGGTGGATATGGAATGAAAACGGTTCAGCATGGCCGTTGCAGCCCCCAATGCCGGATCAGTTCCCACGCCACGCATGAATGGCGCCACCGGATGGCTGATATGGCTTGAATATTATGCTGCGGATCATCATGCCCGCAGCTCCCCTTTTTTGATTTTGTGCGGGAACAATGCGGTACGCGGTTTAAGCAGAGGTAAATGCTGCACCGCAAATTTGATGAATGTTGTCGTTTTGTTCACTTATCGCTGGCAGGGTCGCAGCCGGAAAGATAAGGTAACTCATGCAAAAGACGATTCGAATCATCGGTATCGACCCCGGATTGCGGCGCACCGGTTGGGGTGTCATCGAAACCCTCGGCAACAACCTTCGATTTGTCGCCTCCGGCACGGTGACATCGGATGGCGATATGGATCTCGCCTCCCGCCTGTGCCAGCTGCATGACGGGCTGGCCGATATCGTGCACAGCCATCAGCCCGACGAGGCAGCGGTGGAGCAGACCTTTGTCAACAAGGACGCGGTCGCCACGCTGAAACTCGGCCAGGCCCGCGGCATCGCCATGCTGGTTCCGGCGCGGGCAGGATTGCCTGTTTTCGAATATGCGCCGAATGCGGTCAAGAAAGCCGTCATCGGCGTCGGGCACGGCGAAAAGCAGCAAATTCACATGATGCTGAAAATCCTGATGCCGAAGGCCGAATTCAAGGGTAACGATGCGGCGGACGCGCTCGCAATCGCCATCTGCCACGCCCATAATCGCGGTGGCGACAGAATGGCGCGGCTTTTGGCGGCTGGTTGAATATTTGAAGTCTCATTGAGCGGGCGGCATCATGATCGGAAAACTTAAAGGCAGCATCGAAGAAATCGGTGCGGATTACGTGCTGGTGGATGTGCACGGCGTTTGTTACGTCGCCTATTGCTCGGCGCGCACGCTTTCGAAAATCGGCTCCGCCGGAGAAGCGGTGGTGCTCTTCATCGAAACCTATGTGCGTGAGGACCAGCTTAAGCTCTTCGGCTTTTTGTCGGCGCTTGAGCGGGAATGGTTCAATCTGCTGCAGAGCGTGCAGGGTGTGGGTTCGAAAGTGGCGCTGGCAATGCTGTCAACCCTGTCGCCCTCCGAGCTCGCCAATGCGATAGCACTGCAGGACAAGGTATCGATCGCGCGTGCGCCGGGCGTGGGGCCGAAAGTGGCGGTGCGTATCGTCACCGAGCTTCGCAACAAGGCACCGGCCTTCGCCGGGGAGGCTTCCTCGTCAATCGGTCTCAAGCAGGAACTTGGCGAAGGCGTCGCTTCTGCGCCGGTGGCCGATGCCGTTTCCGCACTCACCAATCTCGGCTATTCACGCGACCAGGCCGCCAATGCGGTTGCCGCCGCGCTGAAGAATGGCGGGGAGGGTGGCGACAGCGCCAAGCTCATCCGTCTCGGCCTGAAGGAGCTTTCACGTTGATGCGCTTAATGCTAGATTCCTTACGATAGGTGAAAAGTAAGAAAGGACAGCAGCATGGGCTTTCAGGTGACAATCACCTCCAAAGGGCAAATGACAGTTCCTAAGAACGTGCGCGAACAATTGAAAATCAAGCCTGGCGACAAATGTTACGCCTGGGTTCGTAACGGGGAAATGATCGTTATCCCTCGCAATAAATCTCTTGCCGATCTGGCTGGAATTCTCGGTAAACCTCCGAATGGCAAAAAACTTACCGTCGAGCAGATGAATGATGCGATTGGTGAGGGAGCCGTTGCGCGATACAAGCGTTCCACGGGTAAGACGGAAGAGGAATGACCAGCCGTTTCGGAATAGACACGAATATTCTGCTGCGTATCGTGGTAGATGACGATGCTGAACAAAAAGAAACGGTGAAGCGTCTTCTTGCACGGCTTGAGGATGGTGAAACCCTGCTTGTAAACCTTGCTGTGATTTTGGAGACGGCGTGGGTTCTTGGTCAGTTTTACGGTTATCCCAAAAGCGCTGTTCTGGAGTTTTTCCAGCTTATGCTCGAGCGGCGGGAACTGGAAATTCCGGACTATGAGGCGATTGGCAATGCCATCGACATATGCCGGAATACAAATGCGGATTTTTCCGACGCGATTGTATCGGAAAGCAACAGGGTCAATGGCTGCGTGGCGACATATACGTTTGACAAAAAAGCTGCTCGCAAGCTGCCCGGAATGGAACTTCTGACATGAGCGATGCGGCAAGGCTGATCACCCCCGAAAAGCGCGGTGAAGATGTCGACACCACCATGCGTCCGCAGTCGCTGGACGATTTCACCGGCCAGGCGGAGGCGCGCGCCAATCTCAAGGTGTTTATCGAGGCGGCCAAGAACCGTGGCGAGGCGCTCGACCATGTGCTGTTCGTGGGGCCGCCCGGTCTCGGCAAGACCACGCTGGCCCAGATCATGGCAAAGGAGCTCGGCGTCAACTTCAAGTCCACCTCAGGACCGGTCATCGCCAAGGCGGGCGATCTCGCGGCACTCCTTACCAATCTCGAAGAGCGCGACGTCCTCTTCATCGATGAAATCCACCGTCTCAACCCGGCGGTGGAGGAAATTCTCTACCCGGCGATGGAGGATTTCCAGCTTGATCTCATCATCGGTGAGGGGCCGGCGGCCCGCTCGGTGAAGATCGATCTCTCCAAATTCACCCTCGTTGCTGCGACCACGCGTCTTGGCCTGTTGACGACGCCGCTGCGCGACCGTTTCGGAATTCCCGTCCGGCTGGCCTTCTACACTGTCGATGAGCTGGAGCTCATCGTCCGGCGCGGCGCGCGGCTGATGGGGCTCAACATGACCGACGAGGGCGCGCGCGAGGTGGCACGGCGCGCACGCGGCACGCCGCGTATCGCCGGACGGCTTTTGCGCCGTGTGCGCGATTTCGCCGAGGTGGCGCGGGCCGAAGCCGTCACGCGCGAGATCGCCGATGAGGCTTTGACGCGGCTGCTGGTCGACAAAATGGGTCTCGACCAGCTGGACATGCGCTATCTGACTATGATCGCGGTCAATTTCGGCGGTGGTCCGGTCGGGATAGAAACCATCGCCGCCGGCCTGTCGGAGCCGCGTGACGCGATTGAGGACATTATCGAACCCTATATGATCCAGCAGGGTTTCATCCAGCGCACGCCACGCGGCCGCATTCTGACCGGCACGGCCTGGAAGCACCTGGGCATGCAGCCGCCGAAGGATCTCGAGGCGGCGCAGTTCCGGCTGACGCTGGAGGAAGATTGATTGATTTCTCGCCGCGCCTTTCTGAAGGTCCTTGGGGGAGGGTTTGTTGGCGCCATGGCGCTCGGTTCTTATGCTTTCGGCTTTGAACCGCTTGTACGGCTTAACGTGACCCGTTATGCGCTGACGCCGCCCGGCTGGCCGCCGCGTCTCAAATTGCGGTTGGTGGTGCTTGCCGATATTCACGCCTGCGAGCCGTGGATGTCTGCCGCCCGGATTGCCACGATTTGCAATCATGCCAACAGTCTCGACGGCGACGTAATGCTGCTGCTCGGTGACTATGCCGCTGGTATGAATCTCGTGACGAGTTATGTCCATTCAAAAGATTGGTCGAAAGCTCTTGCGGTATTGAAAGCACCCCTCGGTGTTCACGCGATCATGGGTAATCATGACTGGTGGGAAGACCGGTCCGCACAGAAGGCCGGTGGCGGTGAAACGTTCGGTCACAAGGCGCTTGCCGATGTCGGCATTGCCGTCTACGCCAATCGTGTCTTGCGGCTGGAGAAGAATGGCCAAGGCTTCTGGATTGCCGGACTGGAGGACCAGCTTGCATTGTTGCCGGGGAAAAAATGGGATCGCCGAAGTATGCGCGGACTGGACGATCTCGACGGCACGCTCGCGCAGGTGACGGACGAAGCGCCAGTGATCCTTATTGCGCATGAACCGGATGTCTTTCCCAAGGTGCCTCCCCGCGTGGCCTTGACGTTGTCCGGGCATACCCATGGCGGACAAATACGGCTTTTTGGACGTTCGCCCGTGGTACCGTCGCGCTATGGCAATCGTTATGCCTACGGACATGTGGTAGAGGACGATCGCAACCTGATTATCTCGGGTGGCCTTGGTTGCTCCATTGCGCCCGTCCGCTTTGGCGTTCCGCCGGAAATCGTGGTCGTTGATCTTGGAGCATCGGCCTGAGGAAGACGGCGCGAAAGTTCACCGATTGAACGACGCCGGCCTTCGGCGTCTATGGAGGATCACGATGTCTTACGATCCGCTACGGGTCTTTCGCAAACTCGCACGCAACAACCGGCTCGCCAATTTCCGGCTGCATCATGCCTGTCTCCAGCTTTCGCAGGAGGAATTCGTCGCCTCTCGGGTCAGCTTTTTTCCCACCATTCGGGCGACGCTGAACCACATCTATACCGTCGATCGTTTTTATATCGATGCCGTCAAGGGCGGAACGCTCGGGCTTGCCGCCTTTGCGAAAGAGGAGCCTTTGGAGACCATGGCGGAGTTGCGGCGCGCCCAGGCGGAACTTGACGAGGTGCTGATCGCATTTGTCGACGGGCTAGAGGAAGACGGCCTTGCCGCAACCGTCAATATCCATCGCGGCACGCGCATCCAGCAGGATCGCTGCGACGATATTCTCACCCATCTCTTCCAGCACCAGACGCATCATCGCGGGCAGGCGCATGCCATGTTGTCCGGCGCCACGATCAAGCCGCCGCAACTGGATGAATTCATCGTGGGTGATGACGCAAATGCAAGAAAAGAAGAGATGGATGCGCTAGGGTGGACGGAAACCGATTTGATGTTTCCAGCCCGCAGGTCCAGACAATGACGCACGATAGCAAGACGCAGGACACCCGCATCCGCATGAAGTTCAAGCCGAAGCGCATTTTCCAGATGCGCGTTGCGGGGCTGGCGTTTCGTGATGGCCACGTGCTGGTGCACCGGGCATCGCATGAGAAATTCTGGACATTTCCTGGTGGTCGCGCCGAAATGGGCGAACGCTCCGAAGAAACGCTGGCCCGCGAGATGGTGGAAGAGCTTGGCGTTGAGGCCAGGGTCGGGCGGCTTTTATGGGCGGTCGAGAATTTTTTCCATTACGAGGGCAAGGACTGGCACGAACTCGGTTTCTATTACCTGATGGATTTGCCGGAGACATTCGCCTTTCATCCGACGGACATCATCCACCGCGTTCAGGATGGTGACAACGAACTGGAGTTCCGCTGGGTCGCCGCGACCCGGCAGGCATTGACGGAACTCGATATTCCGCCCTATTTCATCGCCGACGAAATAGAGCACCTGCCGCAGACCACAAGACATCTCGTCTGGTATGATGGCGACCTGGACGATAAATGACTTCTGCCCCTGACCGTCACATGATCCGGCTTGACCGGAAACCGCAGCTTTTCAGCATGCGTGTGGCCGCGCTGATTTTTCAGAACGATCATGTTCTCGTCCAGCGCGGCACGCAGGACATCTATTGGGCCTTGCCGGGTGGACGAGCGGAAATCGGCGAAAGCTCGCAGCAAACCATCATCCGCGAGATCGGCGAGGAGCTTGACCGGGATTGCACCGTCGAGCGTCTTCTCTGGTCGGCCGAGAATTTTTTCGCCTATGACGGATATGCCGCCCATGAGCTGGCGTTTTATTATCTGGTTTCGCTTCGCCAGCCTTTCCCCTTCCATGAAAGCGATATCGTGCATCGGGTGCTGGATGGCGTCGAGGTGGAGTTCCGCTGGCTGCCTGCGCAACCCTCCGCCCTGCTGGAGCATGATCTAAGGCCCCGTTTCATTGCGGAGCGCGTAGCGACGCTGCCTCAGCGCCACGAGCATCTTATCGTCCGTGAAGGTCGTTCAGGTGCGGCCGAACTTTCCAAGGAGACAGTATGAGCGAGCTTTTGGTTTCGCTTTCAGGCGAACTCATCGAACATGGGCACCGCCTGACGCAACGCGTGTATTATGAGGACACGGATTTTTCCGGCCTGGTTTATCACGCAAGGTATCTGCATTTTCTTGAGCGCGGGCGCACCGATTACCTGCGTTGCCTCGGCTGCGAACAAAGCGCGCTTCTGACCGCCGACGAGGAGGGTCTTGTCTTCGTCGTTCATCGCATGGAGATCGATTTCAAGACCCCGGCGCGGATGGATGATGTGTTGACGATCACCACCGTGACCGAAAAGGCCGGCGGTGCGAAAATGGTGCTTAATCAGGAAATCCGGCGCGGTGAAACGCTGCTGGTTGCCGCCAAGGTCATCATCGCCGTCATCAATGCCAGTGGCCGGCCAAGGCGCCTTCCGGAGACGGTTGCGGAAAAATTCCTGAAGTAATTGACGGCCCGGTCCAGTAAATCCGTCAAGCGTGGCGCGGTTGTAACACTCCTTTAACCATAATGGTGTCTTACTTTAGCAACTGGCATTTGTGCGGCGCACGCCTTCCTTTCACCAAATTTATTGGCAAGTAAGGCTTACTGGCAAGTATCGGGGTATGGCAAAGGGGTTATCGGCTGTTGCCGCATGACTTCGAGCGTTAACACGCGTTTGAATCGCCCGGTCCCGTACCGGGCGTTTGGATTCGGGGATTGGATATTTATGGAACAGGCAGGTTTGGCAGCGGCGACGCACGATGTAAGTCTCTGGGCACTGTTTATGCAGGCGGGCCTCATCGTGAAGCTCGTGATGATCGGACTTATCGCCGCCTCGGTCTGGACGTGGGCGATCGTCTTTGACAAATATGTGAGCTTCGGCAAGGCAAAGCGCCAGTTCGACCAGTTCGAACAGGTCTTCTGGTCGGGCCAGTCGCTCGAGGAGCTTTATCGCACGCTGGCGGAACGCCAGAATGGCGGTCTGGCAGCAATTTTCGTTTCCGCCATGCGGGAATGGAAGAAATCTTTCGAACGCGGCGCGCGTTCGCCCATCGGTCTGCAGATGCGTATCGACCGGGCGATGGATGTGACGATCGCGCGTGAAGGCGAACAATACGAGGCTCGTCTCGGATCGCTCGCCACCATCGGTTCGGCCGGTCCCTTTATCGGTCTTTTCGGTACGGTTGTCGGTATCATGACCTCGTTCCAGGCGATTGCCGGTTCGAAGTCCACCAACCTCGCGGTCGTGGCTCCGGGTATCGCCGAAGCGCTTCTGGCAACGGCTATCGGCCTTGTTGCGGCTATTCCGGCGGTTATTGCCTACAACAAGTTCACGGCCGACGCGCACAAGCTTTCCGCTCGTATGGAAGGTTTCGCCGACGAGTTCTCCGCGATCCTGTCGCGCCAGATCGATGAAAAACTTCAGACACGGCAGGCCGCCCAGTAAGCGGCCCCAAATTACATGCCGTGCAGTAATTTGCCGCAAGGCAAAATGGAGTAAATGATATGGGTATGTCAGCAGGTGGCAGCGGCGGTGGTTCCGGTGGACGCCGGGGTGGGCGCGGCGGACGGCGCAAAGGCGGTGCGATCAGCGAGATCAACGTGACGCCGCTGGTCGACGTCATGCTCGTGCTGCTCATCATCTTCATGGTGGCAGCTCCTATGATGACGGTCGGCGTGCCGATCGATCTGCCGCAGACATCCGCCAATGCTCTGAATTCGGACACGCAGCCGATCACGATCTCCGTCAATGCCAATGGCCAGATCCATTTGCAGGAAACGGAAATCCAGGCGGCTGAGGTTGCCGACAAGCTGCAGGCAATTGCCACGACTGGTTATAACGAACGTATCTTCGTGCGCGCGGATTCCGTTGCCGCATACGGCGTCGTTGCTGATGTGATGGCGCGTATCCAGGCGGCGGGCTTCAAGAATATCGGCCTTGTGACCCAGCAGAAACAGGACAATTGACGTAGAACGATGAAGGGCAGCATCACCACATCCGCGATCGTGCATGCGTCGCTTCTGGCTTTCGCCCTCGTTTCCCTGGGCTCGCCGGAACCGCTCGACGTGTCGCAGGCCGAGGCCTTGCCGGTGGAACTGGTGCCCATTGAGGAACTGAGCCAGATTCAGCAGGGCGATAAGAACGCTCCGAAAGCGGAGAAGTCGGCACCTGTTCCGACCACGCGTCCGGATATCGTCGAGAACGCCCAGAATGTCGGCAACAACACGGCCGATCTTGACGCGCCGCCGACGCCGACCACCAAGCCCAACGACAATATCAGCGCCGCCGCCCCGCCAAAGCAGGAAAAGCCGCAACCGGTCGTCGACACCAAGGCGAACGAGGTGAAGGAAATCGTCAAGGAAGAGACCTCGGCTCCCAAACCGCAGGAAATGGCTGCCTTGCCGCAAACCAAGCCTGAAATTGCGCCGCAGCCGAAGACGGAGCCGCCGCCGCAGGAAACCAAGGCGGAAGAACCGCCGCCGGCCGCGCAGGAGCCGGCCGAAATCCCCGTGCCGCAGAACGTGCCGCGCCCGAACTCCCGCCCCGAACCGCCGAAGCCGGAAGAGCCGAAGCAGGCTGAAACCAAGCCTGCCGAGCAGAAGCCCGCTGAAAAACCGGCGGAGACCAAGCCCGATCAGGCAAAGTCCACCGACAAGCCTTCCGACAAGAAGCCGGGCGAGAAGAAGCAGGAGACGGCGAAATCCGCTTCGTCCAAGGAAAGCGATTTCAACGCCGACGATGTTGCCGCCCTGTTGAACAAGCAGGCGCCCTCCGGTGGCGGCGCGAAGCGGTCGACGCAAACCGCTTCGCTTGGCGGCAAGAAAACGACGGGCGGTTCGACGCTCAGCCAGACGGAAATGGATGCGCTGCGTGGCGCGATCCAGAAGAACTGGCAGATCATTCCCGGCATGGCGGATGCCTCGGGCGTTCGCGTTCGGGTCACCATGAAGCTCGACCGTGATGGAACCATCATCGGCCGTCCCGAGATCGAGGCAACGGGTGGTTCCGAAGGAACGCGCCGTGCTCTTTCCGGCGGAGCCTATCGCGCCATCATGCGTTCTGCTCCGTTCACCAACCTTCCTGCCGACAAATATGACGCATGGAACGAAGTCGTTGTGAACTTCGATCCCAGTGAATTGCTATGAATGCTGAAAGGCCTGGCAACATGAAAATATTTTCGCCGATCCGGCTGGTGCTCGCTGTCGCGGCCCTCATGTCGGTTTTCTCCGCACCGGCTTTTGCGCGGGTGGAAATCAACATCAACAAGGGTAACGTCGAGCCCTTGCCCATCGCCATCACCGACTTCATGTCGGGTGACGGCATCGGTGCACAGGTCTCGGCCGTCATCGCCGCCGATCTGCAGCGCTCCGGTCTTTTCGCGCCGGTCAACAAGAGCGCCTTCATCGAAAAGATTACCAGCCCGGATCAGCAGCCGCGTTTTGAAGACTGGAAGGTCATCAACGCCCAGGCGCTTGTGACCGGCCGCGTGACACGCGAAAGCGATGGCCGCCTGCGCGCCGAGTTCCGCCTGTGGGATACTTTCGCAGGCCAGCAGATGACCGGCCAGCAGTTCTTCACCCAGCCGGAAAACTGGCGTCGTGTCGCCCATATCATCGCGGATGCCATCTATGAGCGCATCACCGGTGAAAAGGGTTACTTCGACACACGCGTTGTCTTCGTCTCCGAAAGCGGCCCGAAGACGGCCCGCAAGCGCCAGCTGTCGATCATGGATCAGGACGGTTTCAACGTCCGTAACCTCACCAATTCCAATGACATCGTCCTGACGCCGCGTTTCTCGCCGAACCGTCAGGAAGTGACCTATATGTCCTTCGAGGGACAGCAGCCGCGCGTTTACCTGCTGCAGCTGGAAACCGGCCAGCGCGAAGTGGTCGGCAACTTCCCCGGCATGACCTTCTCGCCGCGCTTCTCGCCGGATGGCCAGAAGGTGATCATGAGCCTCCAGCAGGACGGCAACGCCAATATCTACACCATGGATCTGCGCTCGCGCACCACGACGCGGCTGACGAACACGTCCGCGATTGATACGGCGCCATCATTCTCCCCGGATGGACAGCGTGTCGCCTTTGAAAGCGACCGCGGCGGCCGTCAGCAGATCTACGTAATGAATGCCGATGGCTCCGGCCAGCAGCGCCTTTCCTTCGGTGACGGCTCCTATTCCACGCCGGTATGGTCGCCGCGCGGCGATCTGATCGCCTTCACCAAGCAGTCGGGCGGCAAGTTCTCGATCGGCGTGATGAAGACCGACGGTTCGGGCGAGCGCATTCTGACCAGCGGCTTCCACAATGAAGGTCCGACCTGGGCGCCGAATGGCCGGGTGCTGATGTTTTTCCGTCAGAACGCCGGTGCCGGCGGTCCGCAGCTCTATTCGATCGACCTGACGGGCTATAACGAACAGCTCATCAAGACGCCGACCTTTGCTTCGGACCCGGCATGGTCGCCGCTTCTGGACTGATATGACTGTCATGACGGCGCCGGAATATCCGGCGCCGTCATGTTTTATGCATGCCATGCGGGAATGCGCCTCTTTCTTGCCGCAAACTGTTGTGAGGGAGCAAAAAAGTGGGACATTTCCTTTCTGTTAACCATAAGCGTTTGCCGGCTATTAACCGCGATCAGTTAGTGTCTGGCAACGTTATTGAAATTCCAAGGAGAGACCGGCGATGAGCCGTACACACATTTCGGCACTCAGCCCGATGCAGAAACTGGCCCGTAACCCGGCTGTCATCGCCATGACGCTCGCGCTTGCTCTCGCAGGCTGCGCGAACAAGAAGAACATGCCGAACAGCGCCGGTGAACTCGGCCTTGGTGGCGCGGGTTCCGCAACGCCGGGCTCCCAGCAGGACTTCACGGTCAATGTCGGCGACCGCATCTTCTTCGACACGGACTCGACCTCGATCCGCGCCGATGCACAGCAGACCCTGCAGCGCCAGGCACAGTGGCTCGCCCGTTACCCGAACTACGCCATCACGGTCGAAGGCCATGCCGACGAACGCGGTACGCGCGAATACAACCTTGCACTCGGCGCCCGTCGTGCTGCTGCAACCCGCGACTTCCTGGCTTCCCAGGGCGTTCCGGCCAACCGCATGAAGACGATCTCCTACGGCAAGGAAAAGCCGGTCGCTGTTTGCGACGACATCTCCTGCTGGTCGCAGAACCGCCGCGCCGTGACAGTTCTCGGTGGCGCGGGCATGTGATTGCCTGACGTTATTGTGATATCGAATGGGAGGCGGTCTTCGGGCCGCCTTTCGTTTTTTTCATAGTTTGGCCGAAGTTAAGTTGCTTTTTTGGTTGATATGGAAAAAATCCGGCTTGCGCCATTCCGGTGCAAATCAGTTAAGGCAGGACGAATGAGATGAAGAAACTTGTCGTGGCGGGAATGCTGGGGCTTGCAGCCTGCACCGGCCTGAGCGGCACAGCCGTTTCGGGTCCGCTGTTCGGTGCGGGGGGTAGCTTCGGCACGATCAACTCTCAGCAGCCCCCGGTCGTCCGGGTTCAGGCCAATGAAGCCTACAGGGTTCAGCAGCTTGAAGAACAGATCCGGCAGCTCAACGGCCGTATCGAGGAAATGAGCTTCCAGCTTCTGCAGATGCAGGAAACGATCCGCAAGGCGCAGGAAGACAATGAATTCCGCTTCCAGGAACTGGAAAGCGGCAATGCCGGCGGCAAGGCCGCAAGTCCCGCAACGCCGAAAAAGAAGGCGGAGGCCAGTCCGGTAAGTCCGGCCACACCACCGACCGACGATGTTGCAACGATCATCGAAACGCCACCCGAGGGTGGCGCTTCCGTTTCGCCGTCTGCCCCGTCAAATGCGCCGAGCAGCGCGCCGGGAGAGACGACGCTTGGCTCCATCGAGCTTGATTCCAAGGGAATGCCGATTGGCGGTACGCTCAATCAGGGCGCCAACAACTCGTCAGGCAGTCTTCCCGGTGTGACCACCGGCAATAGCCCGCGCAAGACCGATCCGGTCAATACGGCGGCGCTGACCAGCGAGAGCGATATCTATCAGGCTGCTTACGGCCATGTTCTTTCCGGCGACTACAAGCTGGCGGAGCAGGGGTTCCAGCAATATCTCCAGGGTTATCCCAAAGGCACGAAGGCTGCGGATGCCAGCTTCTGGCTGGGCGAGGCGCTATATTCGCAGGGCAAGTTCAACGAGGCTGCAAAAACCTTCCTGAACGGTCATCAGACCTACGGCAAATCTCCCAAGGCGCCGGAAATGTTGATGAAGCTCGGCATGTCGCTCGCCGCTCTGGACAATACCGAGACCGCCTGCGCAACGCTGCGCGAGGTGCCGAAGCGTTATCCCAGTGCTTCGAAGACCGTGCTGAACAAGGTTGCCAGCGAACAGAAGCGGCTGAGCTGCTGATTTTTCCCCTGCCATGGCGGCGGTTTTTCCATGCCGGTTGATGCCCGCATTCTGAGCCAAAGGACAATTGCGCCGCTTGCGGCGGCAAGATCGTTTGTCGAAAATCTTCGCAAACCCGCCCATATCCTTGTCGCAATCTCCGGCGGCAGTGATTCCACCGGCCTGTTGCTGGCATTGCATGAGGCAGCAGCGGAATGGGGTCAGGACCGTTTGCGACTTTCCGCCGTTACGGTCGACCATGCGCTGAGAGCGGAATCCGCCGATGAGGCGCTCAAGGTCGGCATGCTTTGTGCGGAGCTTGGCATCTCCCACGTCATTCGCCGATGGGACGATGCCAAACCGGCCTCGGGCCTTTCCGAAGCCTCCCGGCTTGCCCGTTACCGCCTGATTGCCGAGGTTGCCTGTGAGATCGGCGCCGATCTTGTCGTGACCGGACATACCGTCGGCGACCAGCGCGAAACCGTGGCGATGCGCGCCGCCCGCGGCGGCGGCTCTGACAATCCCGGTCTCTCCGGCATGGCGGACGCAGTCTTATACGATGGCCGTCACTGGATCCTGAGGCCGTTTCTGGTGTGCGAGAGGCAGGCGATCCGCGACTACGTCTCGTCCTGCTCACGCAGCTGGTTTGACGATCCGAGCAATGAGAATATCCGATATGAGAGAGTGCGGGTGCGGCAGGCGCTTGCCCCTTCCCCTGTCCGTATCGATGTGGAGGCTTCTCTCAAAAGACAGGCGCTTTCCAAAAAAACAGCCATTTTCCTGCGCGGTCACACAGAGGTCTTTCACGCCGCGCTGGCCAGATTGGCCGGCGATGGCATCGATCCCGATCTTCCCGAGTTCCGGCATGGGCTGGCGGCGCTGGTCGCCACACTGGGCGGAAGGGCATATTTTCCCGCCGCAAACAGCATGGAGCGCGTTTTGCGGTTTCTCAAAACGGGTGAAAACGGGCGACTGACGGTTGGGCGCGTCCTGCTCGATCGTCGGAGGGACGGGCTTTATATGTTTCGCGAGCAGCGAAACCTGCCGGAGCTTCCAGTAGGCGCGTATCAACAGGGGCTGTGGGACGATCGTTTCCTTGTGAAGAACGGATCGGCTTTTCCAGTCCATGTCAAAGCGCGCAGGACCGGTGACGCTGCGCAAGCGGCCGCGCTTTTTTCGTCGGTACCGGCTGGGGTGGCGAAGCCGGCAATGGCGGGTCTGCCGCAAATCGTCGCAGCGACGGATGGGCCGGGTTCGTTATCAGATGCCATCATCATTACGCCGAGGCTTGCACCTTTTGATCTTTTCCTGCCGCGCTTCGACCTGGAGTTGGCGAATGCAATCGCCAATTTATTCGGACGGGCGGCATATCCACAGCCCCCGGTTTAAATCCGGCCTCTTTTTCGTGAATTGCCTTGGAATACTTTTTACACCAAAACGCATCAGATAACGCCCTTCGCCTTGGCAACGGCAGATGTCGTCCTTATGTTAGGGGCACGTAAGAGCGGGCAGCAAACATGCCCGTGTGAGTTCGGGGAGTTCGATGAACCCAAATTTCAGAAATTTCGCCTTGTGGGCCGTGATCGCCCTGTTGCTGATCGCGTTGTTCAGCATGTTCCAGACTTCGCCGACACAAACGGGTTCGCGGGAAATTCCGTATTCCCAGTTTATTCGCGATGTGGATTCCGGGCGAGTTCGCGACGTGACCGTGACGGGTAACCGGGTTCTTGGAACCTATACCGAAAACGGCACGGCCTTTCAGACCTATTCCCCCGTTATCGACGACAGCCTGATGGAGCGCTTGCAGAGCAAGAACGTCACCATTGTGGCTCGTCCCGAGAGCGACGGCTCCTCCGGTTTTCTGAGCTATCTCGGCACGCTTCTGCCGATGTTCCTCATTCTCGGCGTCTGGCTGTTCTTCATGCGGCAGATGCAGGGCGGCTCGCGTGGCGCGATGGGCTTTGGCAAGTCCAAGGCCAAGCTCCTGACGGAAGCGCACGGCCGTGTGACGTTTGACGACGTTGCAGGCGTGGACGAAGCCAAGCAGGACCTTGAGGAAATTGTTGAATTCCTGCGCGATCCGCAGAAATTCCAGCGTCTCGGCGGCAAAATCCCACGCGGCGTGCTGCTTGTCGGCCCTCCGGGTACGGGTAAGACGCTTCTGGCGCGTTCCGTTGCCGGTGAAGCGAACGTTCCGTTCTTCACCATTTCCGGTTCGGACTTCGTGGAAATGTTCGTCGGCGTTGGCGCAAGCCGCGTGCGTGACATGTTCGAGCAGGCCAAGAAGAACGCACCCTGCATCATCTTCATCGACGAAATCGACGCCGTCGGTCGCCATCGTGGCGCCGGTCTTGGCGGCGGTAACGACGAGCGCGAACAGACGCTGAACCAGCTGCTGGTTGAGATGGACGGCTTTGAAGCGAATGAGGGCATTATCCTCATCGCCGCCACCAACCGTCCTGATGTTCTTGACCCCGCACTTCTGCGTCCAGGCCGTTTCGACCGTCAGGTCGTTGTACCGAACCCGGATATCGTCGGCCGCGAGCGCATCCTCAAGGTGCATGTTCGCAACGTGCCGCTGGCGCCGAATGTCGATCTCAAGGTTCTGGCCCGTGGCACGCCCGGTTTTTCGGGTGCGGATCTGATGAACCTCGTCAACGAAGCCGCCCTGATGGCCGCCCGCCGTAACAAGCGTGTGGTCACTATGCAGGAATTCGAGGACGCCAAGGACAAGATCATGATGGGTGCGGAGCGTCGCTCCTCTGCCATGACCGAAGCCGAGAAGAAGCTGACCGCTTACCATGAAGCCGGCCATGCGATTACCGCGCTGAAGGTTGCGGTGGCTGATCCGTTGCACAAGGCGACGATCATCCCGCGCGGCCGTGCACTCGGCATGGTGATGCAGTTGCCCGAAGGCGACCGCTACTCCATGAGCTATAAGTGGATGGTGTCGCGTCTCGTCATCATGATGGGCGGCCGCGTTGCCGAGGAACTGACCTTCGGCAAGGAAAATATCACCTCCGGCGCGTCCTCGGATATCGAGCAGGCCACCAAGCTTGCCCGTGCCATGGTGACGCAATGGGGCTTCTCCGATGCTCTCGGCCAGGTTTCCTACGGTGAAAACCAGCAGGAAGTGTTCCTTGGCCATTCCGTCTCGCAGTCCAAGAACGTCTCCGAGGCGACGGCCCAGACGATCGACACCGAAGTTCGCCGCCTGATCGACGAAGCCTATACCGAGGCGCGGCGCATCCTGACGGATAACCACGATGGCTTCGTTGCCATTGCCGAGGGTCTTCTCGAATACGAAACCCTGACGGGTGACGAGATCAGGGCACTGCTGAAGGGCGAGAAGCCTGCGCGTGACCTGGGTGACGATTCTCCGGGCAGCCGTGGTTCGGCGGTGCCGAAAGCCGGCACCAAGAAGGACGGCCCGAGTGAAGTCAAGGGTGACGGCGAAGCCAAGGGTGACGGTGAGGCCGAAGGCGGCATGGAGCCGCAGCCGCATTGATCGCTTTCCAAAGATGATTGATTGTAAAAGGCCATCCGGTTTTCCGGGTGGCCTTTTCAGTTTGGTAACAAGATATAAGCCATTTTTGCGGTAATTTACGTGCTGTTTATCGTGGTTTGTGGCATCTAGCCAAAAAGCGCTTCCGGCTGTTTTCACCTTTTGCCGGAATGCTGGAAAAGATTTGGAGTTCAAATGGCACGCCGTTATTTCGGAACCGATGGTATCCGCGGACAATCGAACGTCTTCCCGATGACGCCGGATCTGGCGATGCGTGTGGGTATTGCGGTCGGAACGATCTTCCGCCGAGGCCATCATCGCCATCGGGTCGTCATCGGCAAGGATACGCGGCTTTCCGGTTATATGCTGGAAAACGCGTTGGTCGCCGGTTTTACCGCCGCCGGTCTCGACGTCTTCCTGCTTGGCCCCATTCCGACGCCGGCGGTTGCGATGCTGACCCGGTCGTTGCGTGCCGATATCGGAGTGATGATCTCGGCCTCGCACAACCCGTTTTCCGATAATGGCATCAAGCTGTTCGGCCCTGACGGATACAAGCTTTCCGACGAGCTGGAGCTGGAGATCGAAGATCTTCTCGACAAGGATATCTATGCCCAGCTGGCGAAGCCGAGCGAGATCGGCCGCGCCAAGCGCGTGGATGGCGATATCTACCGTTATATCGAATTCGTCAAACGTACCCTGCCGCGTGATGTGACGCTGAGCGGACTTCGGATCGCCATCGACTGCGCCAACGGTGCGGCCTACAAGGTGGCGCCAGCAGCGCTCTGGGAACTCGGCGCTGAAGTCGTCACCATCGGTAATGAGCCGAACGGCATCAACATTAATCTCGAATGCGGCTCCACTCATCCCGAAGCCCTGCAGAAGAAGGTGCATGAAGTGCGGGCCGATATCGGCATCGCGCTCGATGGTGATGCGGACCGCGTCATCATCGTCGACGAACGCGGCGAGATCGTTGATGGCGACCAGCTGATGGCTGTGATTGCCGATAGCTGGGCTGACGACAAGACGCTGCGCGGCGGCGGCATCGTCGCCACCGTCATGTCCAACCTCGGTCTGGAGCGCTTCCTCGGTGACAAGGGCCTCACCCTTGCGCGTACCAAGGTGGGTGACCGTTATGTGGTTGAGCACATGCGCAACCACAATTTCAACATTGGCGGCGAGCAGTCGGGTCATATCGTGCTCTCGGATTACGGCACGACGGGTGATGGCCTCGTGGCCGCCTTGCAGGTTCTTGCCCGCGTCAAGCGCTCGGGGCGCACCGTCAGCGAAGTTTGCCGCAAGTTCGAGCCTGTACCGCAACTTTTGAAGAATGTGCGTATTTCGGGTGGCAAGCCGCTGGAAAATCCCGTCGTGCAGCAGGCGATTGCGGATGCGGAAAGCGCATTGGCCAATAATGGCCGCCTCGTCATTCGCCCTTCGGGCACGGAGCCGTTGATCCGCGTCATGGCTGAAGGCGACGATAGCGCGCAGGTGGAGCAGATCGTCAACGATCTCGTTGGCGTTATCTCGAACGCTCGTTCTGCCGCATAATTCAGTTTCCAGTAGTAACAAAAAGCCGGCCTTCGCGCCGGCTTTTTCTTTGAGTGTTTGCTAATAAATATAGTGAATGATCGTGGTTAATCGGGACTTAACCATTTTACGCCAATCTCCGTGACTGAACCGTTCACTGGCAGCTGCCGCAACGCACGTGCCTCTTCTGGAGTGGAAGTCATGAAAAACGCCCTGGCTGGATTTCTGGCCGTTCTGCTGACCGGCACAAGCGCCGTCGGCGCCGATCTTTACCAAGCCGAACCCGCACCGGCCTATGTCGAGGCACCCGAAGTTCAGATCACCCAGTCGAGCGGCTGGTATCTGCGCGGCGACGTCGGTTATTCCTTCAACAAGCTGCGCGGCGCCCATTATTATCAGGGCGGACCGGGTGGTTATCTGCAGGATTTTGATACGGCGACGATCAAGGATAGCTATATCATTGGTGCAGGTGTCGGTTATCAGTTCAACAACTATTTCCGTAGCGACGTGACCTTCGACTATATGGGCAAGTCCGATTTCCGCGGCTCCACGATCGGTGGCTGCGGCTCCGTTCCCGGTCCTTGCGTTTCGACTGATCTGAGTTCGCTGAGAGCCTATACGCTGATGGCGAATGCCTATGTCGATCTTGGCACCTATGGCCGTGTCACGCCTTATGTCGGTGGTGGTATCGGCGGCTCCTATGTCAAGTGGGACAAACTGCGCAATACCTCGTGCAGCACCAATGGCCTCGGCTGCGACCCGACCACGGAACACGGCGGCAAGGGCAAGTGGCGCTTCGCCTACGCCCTGATGGCCGGTGCCTCCATCGATATTACCTGTAATTTGAAGGCTGATGTCGGCTACCGTTTCCGCCACATCAACAAGGGCGACATGTTCGGTTACGAGAACAATGGTGGTCCGGGCCGAGACAAGGGCCTCTATTCGCATGAAGTGCGCGTGGGTGGCCGTTATGTCTTCAACGGTTGCGACACCGCGCAATACATGCCGCCCGCCGATATTCCGCTGCAGCCTGCCGTTTATAAATAAACGTCACGCCTGACTGATAGCTTCAAGCCGTCCGCATCCTCCTCGGGTGCGGGCGGTTTTCGTTTTAGCGGTATTGCGCATGACGCATATGGGCCAAGATTCTTCTGCGTAGCCACATATTCCGCTTGACTGAAACCGGCGACAGGAATAGCAACGGCGTCAGGACACTCCACCCTAACGTGGAGCGCCTATCTGGAAGGATAGTCAAATGACAGATATCGTGAAGCCGGACGTCCGTCCGGGCAATACGCATTTTTCCTCTGGTCCCTGCTCGAAGCGTCCCGGTTGGTCGCTAGATGCTCTTTCCGATGCGCCGCTCGGTCGCTCGCATCGCGCCAAGGTTGGCAAAGCCAAGCTGAAGCAGGCCATTGATCTCACCCGCGAAGTTCTCAATGTTCCCGCCGATTATCGTATCGGTATCGTTCCCGCGTCCGACACCGGTGCCGTTGAAATGGCGCTCTGGTCGCTGCTCGGTGAACGCGGCGTTGATATGCTCGCCTGGGAAAGCTTCGGCGCCGGCTGGGTCACCGACGTCGTCAAGCAGCTGAAGCTGAAGGACGTGCGCAAGTTCGAGGCTGACTACGGTCTGCTGCCGAACCTTGCCGAAGTCGATTTCGACCGTGACGTCGTCTTCACCTGGAACGGCACCACCTCCGGCGTTCGCGTTCCCAATGCCGATTTCATCCCGGCTGACCGCAAGGGCCTGACCATCTGCGACGCCACCTCGGCGGCTTTCGCGCAGGACATGGATTTCACAAAACTCGATGTCGTCACCTTCTCCTGGCAGAAGGTTCTGGGCGGCGAAGGCGGCCATGGCGTCATCATCCTTTCGCCCCGCGCCGTCGAGCGTCTGCTGAGCTATTCGCCGGCATGGCCGCTGCCGAAAATCTTCCGCATGGTTTCCGGCGGCAAGCTGATCGAAGGCATCTTCACCGGCGAAACCATCAATACGCCGTCCATGCTCTGCGTTGAGGATTATATCGACGCACTGCTGTGGGCGAAGAACCTCGGTGGCCTAAAGGCGCTGATCGGCCGTGCCGATGCCAATGCCAAGGTCATCTACGACTTCATCGAAAAGAACGACTGGATAGCCAACCTGGCCGTCAAGCCGGAAACCCGCTCCAACACCTCCGTGTGCCTCAAGATCGTTGATGCCGAAGTGGCTGCACTGGATGCCGCCGCGCAGGCGGATTTCGCCAAGGGTGTCGTTGCCCTGCTCGAAAAGGAAAATGTCGCCCTCGATATCGGCGCTTACCGTGACGCACCGTCCGGTCTGCGCATCTGGGCCGGCGCAACCATCGAGACGGCGGATATGGAAGCCGTCATGCCCTGGCTCGCCTGGGCCTACCAGACGCAGAAGGCAGCACTTTCCAAGGCTGCCGCCTGATTTTGATACCGGCCCTGCGCAGATGCAGGGCCGTACATTTCCCGCTTTAAAACTGCACCGTTTTTCAAGGAGCCCGTGAACCATGGCACCTCGCGTACTCGTATCCGACGAATTGTCGGAAACCGCCGTCCAGATTTTCCGTGATCGTGGCGTCGAAGTCGATTTCCAGCCGAAGCTCGGCAAGGACAAGGACAAGCTTGCCGAAATCATCGGTAATTACGATGGTCTCGCCATCCGCTCCGCCACCAAGGCAACGGAAAAGCTGATCGAAGCGGCGACCAATCTCAAGGTCATCGGCCGCGCCGGCATCGGCGTCGACAATGTCGATATTCCGGCCGCCTCGCGCCGCGGTATCATCGTCATGAACACGCCGTTCGGCAACTCCATCACCACCGCGGAACATGCGATTGCGCTGATGTTTGCCGTTGCGCGCCAGCTTCCGGCAGCCGACAGTTCCACGCAGGCCGGCAAGTGGGAAAAGTCGAAATTCATGGGTGTCGAAATCACCGGCAAGACGCTCGGCGTCATCGGCGCCGGCAATATCGGCTCCATCGTCTGCTCGCGTGCTCTTGGTCTCAAGATGCATGTTCTGGCCTACGACCCCTTCCTGTCGCCGGAGCGCGCGCAGGAAATGGGCGTCACCAAGGTTGAGCTGGACGAACTTCTGGCCCTTGCCGATTTCATCACCCTGCATGTGCCGATGACCGACAAGACGCGCGGTATTCTCAATGCCGAAAACCTTGCCAAGACCAAGAAGGGCGTGCGTATCGTCAACTGCGCCCGTGGCGGTCTGGTGGATGAAGCGGCCCTTGCCGATGCCATCAAGTCCGGCCATGTCGCCGGTGCCGGTTTCGACGTGTTCGAAGTCGAGCCCGCCACTGAAAGCCCGCTTTTCGGCCTGCCGAATGTCGTCTGCACGCCGCATCTTGGTGCATCCACCACGGAAGCACAGGAAAACGTCGCCCTTCAGGTTGCCGAGCAGATGTCGGATTACCTCGTCAAGGGTGCGGTTTCCAACGCCATCAACATGCCGTCGATCACGGCGGAAGAAGCACCGCGCCTGAAGCCTTTCATCCGTCTGGCGGATGTTCTCGGCTCCTTCGTTGGCCAGGTGCAGGAAAGCGCCACCAAGGAAATCGAAATCCTTTATGATGGCGCAACCGCCAACATGAACACGAAGGCATTGACCAGTGCATTGCTGGCCGGCCTGATACGCAGCCAGGTTGCAGATGTGAACATGGTTTCGGCACCTGTCATGATCAAGGAAAAGGGCATCATCCTCTCCGAGGTCAAGCGCGACAAGACCGGCGTTTACGACGGTTACATCAAGCTGACGGTCAAGACGGAAAACCAGATCCGCTCGGTTGCCGGCACGGTGTTTTCGGATGGCAAACCGCGCTTCATCCAGATCAAGAACATCAACATGGATGCCGATGTCGGATCGCACATGATCTACATCACCAACACCGACGTTCCCGGCATGATCGGCTTCATGGGCACCACGCTCGGCGAGGCTGGCGTCAACATCGCCAACTTCCAGCTCGGTCGTGAAAAGGAAGCCGGCGACGCCATCGCGCTGCTTTATGTCGATGGTCCGGTTTCCGAAGAGGTGCTGGACAAGCTGCGCGCCAACCCGGCAATCCGCCAGGTCAAGCCGCTGACCTTCAACGTCGACTGATCTTATCGTTCCTCCCAAGGGGACAATAAGGCCCGGTGCAGGGGAGACCCTGTGCCGGGTTTTTCGTTTTTCCAGTTGTCGATTTTACCGCAATTTGCGCCAGCCTCGCGCTTTGGTTGCATATCACGAAAAATTTAAGCCGTGTGGTCTAAAAATGATGATCATGAGTTGCTATATCGCCTGCTGACATGCCGCTCATGGGAGGGCGGCCAACAGGAGATAGTGATGTTTGCTGCCTTTCGGCGCTTCAAGGGTTTGTTCGCAGTCGCCGCGCTTGGTATCGCGGTGTCTTTCGTAGCGGTCGACATGGCGGAAGCACGCCGTGCAAGCGGCGGTTTCGGCAGCCGTGGCACGAGGACGTTTTCCACGCCGCCGGCAACCAATACGGCCCCCGGACAGACCGCGCCGATCAACCGCAGCATGACGCCCAATACCAATCAGGCAGCACCGAGCGCCGCTCAGCCGGCCCGCCCCGGCGCGCAGGCGGCCCCGCAGCAGAGCCGTGGCCTGTTTGGCGGCATGATGGGTGGTCTGATGGGCGGCCTATTGATGGGTGGCCTGTTCGGCATGCTGATGGGCGGCGGTTTTGGCGGCATGGCCGGTTTCTTCGGCATGCTGCTGCAGGTACTGCTTATCGGTGGTCTGGTCATGCTCGCCATGCGTTTCTTCGCATCGCGCCGTCAGGGCCAGCCCGCTTATGGTGCAGCCGGTGGCTCTCAGCGCACGGATCATTCCGGTTCTTCCTTTAATGGCGGCTCACAGGCAGGTCCTTCCGCGTCTTCGTTCAAGATTCCGAAGATCGGCGCGCTTGCCGGTGCTGCGGGCGGGGCTGCCGCGGCCACTGCCGCAACGGCGAAGCCGGTGGCGCACGAGAACGCCATTTCCGAAGGTGACGAGATCGGCATCACCCAAGGAGATCTCGAAACCTTCCAGAAAATGCTGGAAGACGTTCAGTCGGCTTATGGGGCCGAAGACTACGGCACGTTGCGCAAGCTGACGACGCCGGAAGCCATGTCCTACCTCGCCGAGGAATTGAGTGATAACGCCACGAGCGGCGTGAAAAACGAAGTGCGTGACGTAACGCTGCTGCAGGGTGATGTCGCCGAAGCCTGGCACGAAGAGGGCCAGGATTACGCGACGGTTGCGATGCGCTACTCCGCGATCGACATTATGCGCGACCGCACCTCGGGCAAGGTTATCGAAGGCGACGACCAGCATCCTGCCGAAGCGGTTGAGATGTGGACCTTCGTCCGCCGTGGCGGCAACGACAACTGGCAGGTCGCCGCAATTCAGGCCGCTGCCTGAGGCGAAACATAGCCTTCTGTGAATAAATGGCCCGGAGGTTTTTACGAACCTCCGGGCTTTTGCGTGTCGTGATCTACGATGACGCGACGCTATCTTTCGCCGTGCTTTCTTTTTGATTCCGCCGGTATTTCAGCGATGCCGGCGAAAGGGCAAAGCTTTCCAAAAAAACGACTGATAAATCTAACGGGTGATATCTACATTGCCTTTTTGATCGCGATATCCGCTTCCCCCTGCCATGCAAGGGTTTGCGCCCTCTCCGTCGAGGTGTGGCGCCGGCGCATAGCTCATTTGCTCCACGGAATCGCCCTTTTTCATTCATCCGCCATTCAGTCCCCACATCCTAACCAGAACGCCTACACGTCAATGTTACTTTTCGCGCCGGTTCTAAACCGCTTTGGAAAGGGAACCTCAGGCGCAAATCAGCGTTGACAATCCAATTCCCGGCCCGCCTCCCGCAAGCCGGGCTGGGTGACTGGGTAACGCAGGCCCTGTGAGAACGGAGAGCTATCGAGATGAAACGCTTTGACCTGATAGACGGGATGCGTGGTTACTTCCTCGTCTTCATGCTGATCAACCATCTGGTGTTTGCCGGCGGCTTCTGGCTGGTGGAAATCAATCACCGCCAGTTTGCCTTCGTGGAAGATGCGCAGGGTTTCGTCTTTTTGTCCGGTCTGCTGATCGGCATGGTCTATGCCCGCAAGATGATGAAATACGGTTATGACGCCGGCAAACAGATGATCTGGAACCGCGCGATGGAGCTCTATCGCTATGCGATGGGTCTCGTCATCGCCGTGTTGTTCTTCCGCATGGTCATCCCGCATGCGCCCTATATCTGGTACAACTGGCTGGGGATGACCTCGTTTGACGATCCGCTGCGTCTGGCGGCGATTGCGACATTCCTCTTCCAGCCGACCTTCATGGATATTCTGCCGCAGTACATCGTCTACATGCTGTTTGCACCGATCCTCGTTAAGCTGTGCCTTGACGGTAAATGGGCCTATGTCATGGCTGGCTCGCTGCTGGTCTGGATGGCCGGCCAGCTCGGCCTCCAGCAGATCGTGACGACGCCGCTCAACGAACTCGTCAAGGGTGCGGACGAGCAGGGCATCCGTGTCAGCTTCAACCTGCTGGGCTGGCAGCTGGTGTTCTATTCTGCGCTCGTGCTGGGCGCGATGACGGCGCAGAACCGCATTCCGTGGAAGGCCATCTTCTCGCCGCAACAAACATGGCTTCCGAAGGCGGCACTTCTCATCTGCCTGTTTTTCATGCCGCTGCGCATCGCAACCGCCTGGGGCCTGATGCCGGAATTCGTGATGGGCAAATTTTCCACCATGGAAATCCGCGCCGATTTCGGACCGGTCTACCTCATCAACTTCCTTGCTGTCGGCGTCGGTTTGACCTGGCTGGTGATCGCCGGTCCGAAGCATCACCGCCCGATCGTGCGCTCGATTGCCGAGGGTGTGATCTGGGTGCTGTCGCTGAAGTTCCTGCAGCTCCTCGGCCGCCATTCGCTCCAGGTCTATGTCTGGCACGTGGCCATTGTCTATGGCGTCTATTATCTGGATGGCCGCACGGCCGAACTGTCGCAGGTCAGCAAGACGCTGATCGCCTTCACTGCAATCGGCTTGCTGGCTCTGCCGGCCCTGTGGCGGGAGCGCGACAAGTGGATTGGCAGCAGTGGCCAGAAGACGGCCGGCGCTTAACAGCCTGTCACGGACTCAATCTGATGGCTATGCGGGGCGGTTTTCCGCCCCGTACTTGCGTGCGCGGCCATTCCTTTCTATATGCAGCCCTTAAATCCGCATGATGGCGAGGCAGAACAGTCCGGTTTTCTGGCTGATGCTCACGCGGCGGATGACCGACAGGCGGCGGGGCCTTTACCCCCGTTATGACTGACGATGGGAAAAAACGTGAATACGCTCGATTTTGACAAGAGGCCGGAAGACACCCGGATCGTTGTCGCCATGTCCGGTGGCGTCGATTCTTCGGTTGTGGCCGGTATCCTCAAGCGCGAGGGCTACGATGTCCTCGGCATAACCCTCCAGCTTTATGATCACGGTGCGGCCGTGCACCGCGCCGGCTCCTGTTGCGCCGGGCAGGACATTGACGATGCGCGCAGGGTCTGCGAAACGCTGGGCATTCCCCACTATGTGCTGGATTATGAAGCGCGGTTCCGTGAAACTGTCATCAATCCTTTCGCCGAAGCCTATGCGATGGGTGAAACGCCGATCCCCTGCGTCGCCTGCAACCAGACCGTAAAATTCGCCGATCTGCTCGCGACAGCGCAGGAACTCGGTGCCGATGCGCTGGCGACCGGCCATTATATCCGCTCGCGTCCCAACCCCGTTGCCGGTCAGCCCGGCCGCCGCGCGCTTTATCGCCCGATCGACAGCGACCGTGACCAGAGCTGGTTCCTGTTTGCCACGACGCAGGAGCAGATCGACTATCTGCGCTTTCCGCTCGGCGGCCTCTCCAAGGCCGAGACGCGCGCTTTGGCAGAAGATATGGGTCTGGTCGTGGCCAAGAAGGCCGACAGTCAGGACATCTGTTTCGTGCCGCAGGGCAAATATACCGATATCATCAACAAGCTGAAGCCGAATGCGGCATTGGCGGGCGATATCGTCCATCTGGACGGCCGCGTGCTCGGCCGCCATGACGGCATCGTGCATTACACCATCGGCCAGCGCCGGGGCATCGGTGTTGCAACCGGAGAGCCGCTCTATGTGGTGCATCTCGATGCACGTGGGCGCCGGGTTATTGTCGGGCCGCGCGAAGCGCTGGAAACCCGCCGTGTCTATCTGCGCGACATGAACTGGCTTGGCGATGGCGAGCTTGCAGCGGATGCCGGGCAGGGCTTTGCCTGTTTCGCCAAGGTGCGCTCCACCCGCCCGCCAACCGAAGCGATGTTGCATGCCGACGAAAACGGTATCTATGTGGATCTGATGACCGGTGAGGCCGGTGTCGCTCCCGGTCAGGCCTGCGTGCTCTATTCCGCACCCGGCGCGGATGCCCGCGTTTACGGTGGCGGCTTCATCGAACGTTCGGAACGCTCAGTGGACGCCGAGGCTTCGCTGAAGGCGCTTTTGGAAAAGCCGGTTGCCGCCTGAAACAATTCGGTTTTCACCGCCGTGTGGAAAGCGAATTTTTTGCGCGTCATGCGCTTGACACTTTGGGGAGCGGCACCTTATAAGCCGCTCATCCTGATGGAGCGGACGGTCACATGACTGTCACGGTTCCACTGTGGCGGGGTAGCTCAGGTGGTTAGAGCAGCGGAATCATAATCCGCGTGTCGGGGGTTCAAGTCCCTCTCCCGCTACCATTTCAATTTTTCTTTTAATGGTCCCTTCAAGGCGTGCTCAGCCCGATTAGCACTATTTCGGCACTGAACCATGTTGGAAGCGAAGGCCATTGAAGCCTTAATTCGCAGCGTTCAAAAATCTCTTTGCACTTTTTCTTCCATTCACACCGCCCTTGCCGATTATCGGCCGATGCGCATGCCGATTTACACGGCCCGACAAATGGTCGTCTGGAAAGAAATTCCTAGCGAATTTCTATCTGGCGTAAGCTGTGAATTGGGCTATCCACGTTCCGTCTGTTGACCGGACGACTTGATCCAGAATGAACGTTCCCGCCGTTTTTTGAAAGAAACCACATGGGTTCGAGACGGAACATCTTCGGAAAGAGCCGCCATTGGAAAAGCGAAGCGATGTTTCCCCTTGCACCTCAAGCTTCGCCAAAAACTCCCCGCCTGTGCCACAAATTCTCGTTCCGTCAGCAATGACGAACGTCCCCGAGGTCTGTTTCTGCGGGAGTTGCACGCATTCTGTCACAGATGGCGCGACTGGAGATGAACTCGAGACTTCTACTCCAGTTGCTGGTCGCGCCTGATTACCAGTACGCTCCAGTGCCGCTAACCGAGAAAGGATTGGTGACAGGTCAATATTTCCCGGCGTGGAGATACCGGGCTCTCCTGGAATTCCCTGCGGTCCACGGTCCCCTTTAGGGCCAGCATCACCGGGGTCTCCTTTATCGCCTTTTTGCCCTTTTGCTCCAAGGCCCGTCACCTGCGTTTTCTGTAAGATTTCTTGCAGTTGCGTGACTTGCCCTTTCAGAGTTTGGACTTCTGCTTTAGATGCTTCGATTTGACTGTTGAGATTGCCGACATAAATCCCCAAGCCAATCAGTGCGCCCCCGATCGGGATCAACGTTCCGGCGATGCCGACGGTTTTCAACCACATTCCCTCTGACATTGGCGCTCCTGTCTTGATCACGTCTTTGGTTTTATATGAAAACTTTAAAACCCTGAATTGCAACTGAAATATTGGTTTCTGAAACCTACAGCAATCCTTCAGGGTGCATCGGCGGGTAAATCATCGCCAAAAAAAGGGAAACCCGCCCGCTGTCAAATGCAGCCGGCGGGTCTCAACCTTTACCCCCTCCCACAAGGGCGGGTGAACAAAAGCACATCAAATGAATTATGGCAAGATCATGGCGACCATATTGTTGCGGTGGATGGCCCGGTGCGCCAGTTTAGTGGCGGATGGCAGAGTGTGACCACCTCCTTATGCCGCTCATAGGGCGATCGGTAGGACACAACATTCTCACTGCAGCGCATTTCAGCCTGATTCGAATAGACGCTTTGCGCGACGCGTTGGTGATAATGCGTCTTGTGCCGCGGAGCCTGATCCTGGCCATAGACGATCATGTCGGCGGCAAAAGATGCGGCTGGCACTAGGAAGACGGTGAGTGCGGCAAAGAGGGCGGTGCTTTTGAGATTTGCGGACATGGGTTGTTTCCCCGGCGTTGATCAACGCAGGAAAACGCCTTTCACGGGAAGCTGTTCCGCGGCGCCATTCATTTTTCGCCGGCGACACTTGCCCCAAAAAAATGCCCGCTCGCGGCGGGCAATTCAGAGGGGAACTGAGGTTAGGAGCCTCGCGTCAGAAACGCTCGTTCCTGTCATAGGTTCCCAGCGCGCCGGTAATTTTATGGCGTACTCGCTGATTGAACATCGTGAAGGCGGTGAGCGCAGAATAATATGTCGAGACTTCGGCTGCCTGAGGCAACGCGGTTTCACTGCAAAATCTGTCTTTGGAAAGTTTGGAGCGGGCGAAGGGATTTGAACCCTCGACCCCAACCTTGGCAAGGTTGTGCTCTACCCCTGAGCTACACCCGCTCAAATCCATCGGTCCGGGGTAGTACGCTGAACCGTGGGTCGCCACAGTTGCGGCGACGGGCGCTATATCGCTCAATCGATTTTGGAATGCAACAGGGAAATGACAAAAACGCGAAAATTTCTTTGAGAAATGCGACAAGCGGCGGAAATGATTGAGAATTTTCGAGCCGTTCCGTCTTCACGCGTTGCCAAGCCCGGATCGCCCCCTTAATCATGGCGGTGAAGATATCGGAATCGGCAAAGGCAGGCGGCAGGATATGGCGGAAAATTCTCCGAAGACGGCAGCGGATTTGTTCGCTTTTCTGGACGGGCTCGGCATCGCGCATACGACGAAGGAGCATGAGCCGGTCTATACCGTCGCCGAATCCCAGTCCCTGCGGGATCTCATCCCGGGCGGTCATACGAAGAACCTTTTTGTGAAGGACAAGAAGGATCAGTATTTCGTTCTGACCGTTGAGGAAAATGCGGTCGTTGACCTGAAGAGCGTTCACAAGACGATTGGCGCCGCAAGTCGCGTATCCTTCGGCAGACCGGAAAAAATGCTGGAATATCTGGGCGTGGTTCCGGGTTCCGTGACGGTTTTTGGCGCCATCAACGATAGTGGCGGCGAGGTTACCTTCGTGCTCGACAGCGATCTTCTGGAAAACGAGCTGATCAATGGCCATCCGCTTTCCAATGACCAGACGACGACGATAGGAAACAGGGATCTCATTCGTTTTCTGGAGGCGACCGGTCATACGCCGCTTGTCTTGAAAGTCAGCGAGTGAGATACGATCTTTGCTTCAATCTATCCAATATGACAGAGATTACGGGAGACCGGCATGAGCGGCACGAACAATCCTTACGGCAGTTCCTATGGCGGGCAGATGTCTGGCAACGCGCAATATAGCGGCGAGCTGAACGGTGCATCCTCCGGTCACATCAAGGACACGACGACAGCCGCTTTCTCTAGGGATGTTCTGGAAGAATCGCGCCGCCAGCCGGTTCTTGTGGATTTCTGGGCCCCGTGGTGCGGCCCGTGCAAGCAACTGACCCCGGTGCTTGAAAAGGCCGTCAACGAGGCCAACGGTCGCGTGAAGCTCGTGAAGCTGAATATCGACGATCACCCGTCCATTCCGGGCCAGCTCGGCATCCAGTCCATTCCCGCCATCGTCGCGTTCCTGGATGGCAGGCCTGTCGACGGCTTCATGGGTGCTGTGCCGGAAAGCCAGATCAAGCAGTTCATCGACAAGATCGCTGGACCCGATGCGGGTGATCCGAAGGCCGAGATCGAGGCGGTTCTTACCGAAGCGAAGCAGCTTCTGGCGGATGGTGATTTCAACGGCGCGGCGCAATTGTTCGGCGCCGTCATGCAGGCCGATCCTGAAAACCCCGCCGCCATTGCCGGTATTGCCGAATGCATGATCGCTGTGGGTCAATATGAACGGGCAAGCGAACTCCTGTCTTCCCTGCCGGCAGAGGTCGCCGAGGATGCGGGCATCCAGCTCGTGTCGAAAAAGATCGCGCAATATGAGGAAGCCCGCAAGATCGGCGACCCGGTGGCGCTGGAACGCGATATTGAAATCAATCCCGATCATTTCGAGGCGCGGATAAAGCTTGCCAAGGTCCTGAACGCTCAAGGGCGGCGTGACGAGGCGGCGGATCATCTGCTTTATGTCATGCGCAAGGACAGAACCTTCGATGATGACGGCGCGCGCCGCCAGCTTCTGGAGTTTTTCGAAGCCTGGGGCTTCAAGGACCCGGCAAGTGTCGCCGGTCGCAGGAAGCTTTCGGCACTACTCTTTTCGTAATGCGGGCATATCCCGGCCACCGCGGTTGATCCGTCCGCCGGGCAGCAGTGAACAGGGGGCTTGATCCCATGCATGTCGGAAATGCGAGATATGTGAAGAACGACGACCTGCCGGAAACCGTGCCGGTCTTTCCATTGCCTGGCGCCCTGCTTCTGCCGGAAGGCCATCTTCCGCTCAATGTCTTCGAGCCCAGATATCTCGCCATGATCGATATGGCGCTGGCTGGCCACCGTGTCATCGGCATGGTGCAGCCTGCCCTTAATGTCATGGAGGCGGGGCTTGAGGGTGGTCCTCTCAGCGCCGTTGGATGCCTTGGACGCATTACCTCCTTTTCGGAAACGGGGGATGGCCGTTACATCATCTCGCTCACCGGTGTGTGCCGTTTCCGCCTGCTGGAAGAGGTGGATGCGGGCAAGCCCTATCGCAGTTTCCGCCATGCGCCTTTCATCGCCGATCTTTCCGGTGAATATGATGAGGATGCGGTGGACCGCGAAAACCTGCTGCGGGTGTTCCGCGCGTTTCTTGATGCCAACCAGCTGGAGGCGGATTGGGAAAGTGTGGAGAGGGCGGGCAACCGTGTTCTTGTCAACTCGCTCTCCATGATGTCTCCGTTCGGGCCGGCCGAAAAGCAGGCGCTGCTGGAAGCACCCGATCTGAAAACGCGGGCCGAAACATTGATCGCCATCACCGAAATCGTTCTTGCCCAGGGATCGGGCGAGGGCGGCAACGTGCTGCAGTAGGGTCGCCGCCATGGACGACAGGATGAGCAATGTCGATCCCAAGCTCCTGGAGCTGCTGGTCTGCCCTTTGACAAAGGGGCGGCTTTCCTACGACCGGGCCCGCAACGAACTCATTTCCGAGAGCGCCAGACTTGCCTACCCGATCCGGGACGGCGTGCCGATCATGCTGATTTCCGAAGCGCGGAAAATCGAAGACTAACCTTTCCCTGACCCTCCGGTCTCTCCACATTGTCGCGTCGCAAATTGACGATGATGCGTTGACAACCGTGCGTGGATTTGACCAGAGTCCCGCCCGACATGTCTGTTGCGGGGAGAAAACTGATGTCGTTGCGCGCGCTCGTCCGGATCTCGTTGGTTGCGGTCTCAACCGCCATTGCTTTTCTTCCAGCCGCGGCGGCGGAGCCGTCCCGCAAGGTCGTGACCACCCAAAACGGTGATTATTTCGGCTTCGATCTCAGAACAGAACAGAATGTCTCGCTGGACCAATGCGGCGAGATTTGCGTTGGCGATACCGCCTGCAAGGCCTTCACCTACAATCCCAAGGTGAAATGGTGTTTTCTCAAGTCGGATTTCAATCAGCTGAATGCCTTTCCCGGCGCGGTTGCCGGCAAGATCGTGGAAGTGGCGGCTGAGGCCGATATCGGCGCACCGCAACGCCTGTCCTTCGTCACGGATAGCCTGCAGCAGGAAGCGCGCCGGTTGAAAACGGGCCTTGCGGCAAACGCGGGACAGGGCGAAGGCGGGCTGGAAAGCCTGCTTCAAACGGCAAGACAACAGGCAGCGGCGGGCAATATTCCGGATGCGGTCGAAACCTATAAGGCGGCTCTTGCGATCTCGCCCGATGACGGCGCGCTGTGGGCGGAGCTTTCGCAGAAGGCGGCGCAGGTCAGCGATAATTATGCGATCACTGGCCAGGCCGCTTCCGCTGCCATCAACGCCTATCAGCTAAGCCGCACGGTCAGCGCCCGCACCGAAGCGCTGAACCGGCTGGCGCAGGCCTTCGAAAAGACCCAGAATTATCGCGCGGCACTCAGCGCTTACAAGGAAAGCCTCACGCTTTCCGATAATGCCCAGACAAAGGCGGCCTATGCCGATCTGCGCACGCGCCAGGGTTTTCGCGTCATCAACAATACGATCGATACGGATAGCGTCAGCCCGCGCGCCTGCGTGCAGTTTTCCGAACCGCTGGTAAAGAATGGCGTCGATTATTCCTCCTTCGTCACGCTGGACGGAACCGCACCCAAGGCCATCGAGGCGAAGGGCAGCGAGATTTGCGTCGAGGGGCTGACGCATGGCCAACGCTACAAGATCGCGTTTCGCGCCGGCCTGCCGTCCTCGGTGGAAGAGCCGCTGGAAAAGCAGGTCAATCTCGATATTTACGTGCGCGACCGCGCAGCGAGTGTGCGCTTTACCGGCGAGAACTTCGTCCTGCCAGGCACGGCGCGTCGCGGCATTCCCATCGTTTCGGTCAATGCAGACCAGGCCAACCTGAAGCTTTACCGCGTCGGTGACCGCAACATCACAGCACTTCTCACCAATTCGCAGTTTCTGACGCAGATGGACGGCTATAATGCCGACCGCATTGAAAACGAAATCGGCGAGCTGGTCTGGCAGGGCTCGATAGACATCCAGCCCGACCTCAACAAGGATGTGGTGACGAGCTTTCCGGTGGATGAGGCCCTGCCGGAGCGTAAACCCGGCATCTATGTGCTGACCGCCGTTCCGCCCGGCACCGCACCGGAGACCTGGGATTCCCGCGCCACGCAATGGTTCCTCGTGTCCGATACCGGCATCACCACCTATGCCGGAACCGATGGTCTCAACGTCTTCGTCCGTGCGCTTGGCAGTGCCAAGCCGCTTGCGGACGTCGATTTGCAGCTGCTCGCCAAGAACAATGAAGTGCTCGGTACTGCAAAGACGGATGCGGATGGCAGGGCAGTGTTTTCGGCGGGCCTCATGCGCGGCACGGCGGCGCAGGCGCCCGCCATCCTCACGGCGCGCAACGGTGACAAGGATTATGTCTTCCTGGACATGACGCGTGCCGGCTTCGATCTCTCCGATCGTGGCGTGACGGGGCGCGCTGCCCCCGGCGCCATCGACGTGTTCAGCTGGACCGAGCGTGGCATCTACCGCGCCGGCGAGACCGTGCATGCCGCCGCTCTTGCGCGCGACGTCGACGGCAAGGCGATCGAAGATTTGCCGCTGACCTTCATCTTTTCGCGCCCGGATGGCGTTGAGGACCGGCGTTTCGTCAGTGATGGCAAGGCGCTGGGCGGCCATGCGGTCGATCTGCCATTGCAGGCAAATGCCATGCGCGGCACCTGGACGCTGCGCATCCACACCGACCCAAAAACGGCTGCGATCAGTGAAAAGAGCTTTCTGGTCGATGATTTCGTGCCTGATCGCACGGAATTTGATCTGTCCAGCAAAGTGAAACAGATCGAGCCGGGTGCCGAAACGGCAATCGATGTCGATGGCCGTTATCTCTACGGCGCGCCCGCCGCAGGCCTGACGCTGGAAGGCGAGGTTGCCGTCAAGCCGACCCGCACGAGCGCCGATTTCGAGGGGTATTTCTTCGGTCTGGCCGATGAGGAAAGCGAAGAGGAAAACCGCACCACGCTTGCCGACCTGCCAGCGCTGGACGACGAAGGCAAGGCGAGCTTCAATGTCGATCTGACCGATCTTCCGTCCACGACGCAGCTGCTTTCGGCCAATATCACCGTGCGCATGCGTGAGGCCGGTGGCCGCGCCGTGGAACGCTCGCTGACGCTGCCGGTGAAGGCGCAGGCGTCGATGATCGGCATCAAGCCGCAATTTTCGGGTGATCTCGCGCAGAATTCCGTCGGTCGTTTCCACATCGTCGGCGTCTCAGCCGATGGCACGAAACAGGCGATGAGCGGTCTCAACTGGAAACTCATCAAGGTCGAGCGAAACTACCAATGGTACCGCCAGGGCAATTCCTGGCGTTACGAGCCGGTGGAATATACCAAGCAGACCGAAACAGGCACGCTTTCCGTCGATGCCAATGGCGCGGAGATTTCCGTGCCCGTCACCTGGGGCCGTTACCGGCTGGAAGTGGAAGGTGCCGGCAATGGCGCCCCGGTTTCCAGCGTCGAATTCGATGCCGGTTTCTACGTCGAGGCAAGCTCGACAGAAACGCCGGATGCGCTGGAAATCGCGCTGGACAAACAGAGCTACAAGATCGGCGATACCGCGAAACTCAAGGTGTCGTCGCGTTTTGCCGGTCAGCTGATGGTCACCTCCGGTTCCGAAAAGCTGATTTCCGTGCAGAATGCTGAGATCGGTGAGGATGGCGGCGAGATCGACATTCCCGTTACCGAGGAATGGGGCGCGGGTGCCTATGTCACGGCCACGCTGTTCCGCCCGGGCGATGCGCAGGAAAGCCGTATGCCGATGCGCGCCATCGGCATCAAGTGGCTTGCCGTCGATCCGGCCGAGCGCAAGCTTGCCGTGACACTTGGCGCGCCGCAGAAGACGCTGCCGCGCCAGCCGCTTGAAATCCCCATCAGCGTCGCCGGTGCGGGCGTGGGCGAAAAGGCCTATGCCATCGTCGCGGCGGTGGATGTCGGCATATTGAACCTTACCCGCTATGAGCCGCCGAAGCCGGATGAATGGTATTTTGGCCAGCGCCGGCTTGGGCTGGAAATTCGCGATCTCTATGGCCGCCTGATCGACGGTTCGCTTGGCGCCACCGGCCGCCTGCGCACGGGCGGCGATGGCGGGGGCGCAGCATTGCAGGGCAGCCCGCCCACCGAAAAGCTCGTGGCCTTCTTCTCGGGACCTGTCGAACTGGATGCGGATGGCAAGGCGACCGTGAGCTTCGACATTCCGCAGTTCAACGGCACGGCGCGCATCATGGCTGTCGCCTGGACAAAGACGGGCGTGGGACACGCTGTCTCCGATGCGGTCATCCGCGATCCCGTTGTGGTCACCGCCAGTGCTCCGAAGTTCCTCGCGCCCGGCGATGTCTCGCAATTGCGGCTCGATATCGCCAATACCGATGGCGAGGCCGGCGACTACCGGCTGGATGTGACGAGCAACACGGCCCTGACGGTCGATCAGGGCGAGATGTCGCAGACCTTGGCGCTTCAAAAGGGGGGCAAGTCTTCGCTGACCGTTCCCTTGACGGGCGAACAGCCCGGCAATGGCGCAATCACCATCAAGGTTTCCAATGCTGCCGGTATTTCGCTGGAACAGGTTCTGAACGTTCCGGTGCGCCCGGCCGTTCTGCCGGTCACGACGCGGCGTGAGATCAAGATTGCGCCCAATAGCAGCCTGACGATCAATGGCGACCTTCTGGCTGACAGCATGCTTCTCGGCTCGTCCGTCGCCGTCAACGTCACGCGCTCGCCAGCCTTCGATGTTCCGGCGCTGGTGATGATGCTCGACAAATATCCCTACGGCTGCGCCGAGCAGACGACGAGCCGCGCCCTGCCGCTGCTTTATCTTTCGGAAATGACGAAGGATAGCGGCATCGCCGAAGACCCCGATACCCACCGACGCGTGCAGGAGGCGATCTATCGGGTGCTCTCCTTCCAGTCGAGTTCCGGCAGTTTCGGCCTCTGGTCGCCCGGTTATGGTGATCTGTGGCTCGATGCCTATATCAGCGACTTCCTGACAAGGGCGCGCGAGCAGAATTACGACGTTCCCGAACAGGCCATGGTGCAGGCGCTGAACAACCTGCAGAACGGCCTTTCCTATGACAGCAATGTCAAGGACCGCGGCAACGAGATCGCCTATTCGCTCTATGTGCTGGCACGCAACCGCAAGGCGGCGATCAACGATCTCAGATATTACGCGGATACGGCGCTTGCCGATTTCCCGACGCCGCTTGCCAAGGCGCAGGTTGCCGCAGCACTCTCGCTTTATGGCGATCAGGCCCGCTCGAAGGCTGTGTTTGGCGCGTCGCTCGATATGGCGAGCCGTGCCACCAATGTGAGCTTCGCAAGGGCGGATTATGGTTCCGCCCTGCGTGATGGCGCGGCGACTCTGGCGCTTGCGGCGGAAAGCCGCCCGGTTCCGGCCGTTGTGCCGCAGCTTGCCGGTGCGGTTGCGAAGGAATGGGAAAAGAAACCCTATACCAGCACGCAGGAGCAGGCATGGATGCTGCTTGCTGCCCGCGCCGTCAAAGGTGAGGACAAGGATATCCGCCTCGATGTGAACGGCGATTTGCAGACCGGCGGCTTCGGCAAGCGGATGAGCGGCGACGAATTGCTGGCCGCTCCTTTAAAAATTGCCAATGCTTCGGCCGATCCCGTCACGGCTGTCGTCACCACGGTCGCACCGCCGGCGCAACCACTTGCCGCCGGTGGCGAGGGCTTCACCATCACCCGCACCTATTATTCGATGGATGGCGAGGAAGTGAACCCGAGCGAGGTGGCGCAGAACGAGCGTTATGTGGTCGTGCTGAATGTCGTGCCGCAAAATAACTGGCAGTCGCGTATTCTGGTAACCGACCTTCTGCCTTCCGGTTTCGAGATCGACAATCCGAACCTCGTCAATTCTGCAGCCCTTTCGAATTTCGACTGGTTGCCGGAAACGGAAGCCGCGCATACCGAATTCCGCTATGACCGGTTCGTTGCGGCCTTCGACCGCTCAGCCGGTGACAGTTCCGAAATCACACTGGCCTATGTGGTGCGCGCCGTCACCCCCGGCACCTATGATCATCCGGCAGCGTCGGTGGAAGATATGTACCGGCCGCAATTTGCCGCCCGCACGGCAACGGGCCGCATGGAGGTGCGTTCGGCAACCCCATGAGGCGGAAAAAAGCGATCATCGTCGGCATCGTGTCGGCCGCGCTGCTTTTAGGCGGCGCGGCCTTCGGCCTCGATGCGCTGGACAAGGCCTATCCGCCACCGCTGGACGCCGCACGGCAGCGGTCCTTCGAGGTGCTGGACCGCGACGGCCGGCTGCTGCGCGCCTTCGCGACATCGGATGGCCGCTGGCGGCTGAAAACCACCGCCGCCGAGGTCGATCCGCAATTTCTGCGCATGCTGGTCGCTTATGAGGATCAGCGTTTCTATGAGCATCACGGCGTCGACCCGTGGGCACTGCTGCGCTCCGCCTGGCAACTGGCGAGCAATGGCCGGATCGTCTCCGGCGCATCGACGCTCTCCATGCAGGTGGCACGGTTGATCGAACCGCGTGCCGACCGGTCGTTTTCGGCGAAATTTTTGCAGGCCGCACGTGCGCTCCAGATCGAAAGACGGCTCAGCAAGGCGGAGATTCTCGATCTTTATCTGAATATCGCGCCCTATGGCGGCAATCTCGAAGGCATTCGCGCCGCAAGCCTCGCCTGGTTCGGCAAGGAACCTGCGCGGCTCGATACGGCCGAGGCCGCCCTGCTCGTGGCGCTACCGCAATTGCCGGAAAAGCGCCGTCCGGACCGTTTCCCGGATGCGGCAAGGCAGGCGCGGGAGCGCGTGTTGCAGCGCCTTGCCGTCGAGCGTGTGGTGGGCGAAGGGGAAGCGGAAAGGTCGGGTCTTGCGGGCGTGCCCGCCAGCCGGCGGGATCTGCCATCCTATGCGCCGCATATGGCCGTTGCCGCGCGGGCGAAATTTCCAAATGTTACTGAGGTGCATTCCACGCTGAAACTGCCAATCCAGCGGGAACTGGAAGGTGTTGCCCGCCATGCGGCGGAAAAGCTGGGAGACAGGGTATCCGTCGCCATCGTCATGGCCGATGCGCAGACCGGCGATATTCTGGCGGAGGTGGGCTCGGCAGATTATCTCGATACGGCAAGACGCGGTTTCGTGGAGATGAGCCGGGCCGTGCGCTCGCCGGGGTCCACCCTCAAGCCGTTCATTTATGGTCTCGCCTTCGAAAACGGCCTCATCGGGCAGGAAACCATCATCGAGGATCGCCCAGCTGATTTTTCCGGTTACCGCCCGCGCAATTTCGACATGCATTATCAGGGCGATGTCAGCATCCGGCAGGCGCTGCAACTGTCGCTCAACGTGCCCGCCGTCAAGCTTCTGGATGCGGTCAGCCCGTCTGCGCTGATGGTGCGTTTCCGGCGGGCGGGCGTGAGGCTCGTGCTTCCCGCAAACGAGGCGCCGGGGCTCGCCATCGCGCTCGGTGGCGCGGGTATTTCGCTTGTTGATCTGGTGCAGCTTTATGCAGGACTTGCGGGCAGTAGTGATCCCGTGCAGCTCGGTGACGGTATCCGCTCCTTCCCAGAACGACTGGGGGGCGACCGGCTGTTTTCCGATGCAGCAATCTGGAATATCTCCGACATTCTCTCCGGCGTGCTGCCGCCGCTTGGCATGAAGCAGCGCGGCATCGCTTACAAAACCGGCACCAGCTATGGTTATCGCGATGCCTGGTCGGTGGGCTATGACGGGCGGCATGTACTCGGGGTCTGGGTCGGGCGTGCCGACAACGGTGCGGTGCCCGGCATTGCCGGTTACGCGACCGCGGCCCCTATTCTGTTCGAGGCTTTCGAAAAATCCGGCGTGGCAATCACACCGATGCCGGCGGCACCTTCCGGCGTCGCGCGCGTCGCCGTGAGCGACCTTCCCGCCAACCAGCGGCGTTTCACCCTGACCGCAAGCGGTCTCCTTTCCGCATCGAGACGGGAAAGTGCACCCCGCATTGTTTACCCGCCGGAAGGGGCAAGGGTCGAGCTTTCCAGCCAGTCGGGCATTTCGCCGCTGGTGTTGAAGCTGCAGGGCGGGCGTGCGCCTTTCCGCTGGCTCGCCAACGGCATGCCCCTGCCGGATGTGTCCCTTCGCCGCAACAGCGAATGGCGGCCTGAGGGACAGGGATTTTCGACACTGACGGTGATCGACGCCGATGGCCGCGCTTCGAGCGTGCGGGTTTTCATCGAGTGAGTTTTTAGGGTGCGCCCGCCGCAATAAGCGGTTTCGTGTCCGCCATTCTTCTAGATTTAACATCGCCAGATGGCGCGGCCTGTGAAGCTGCGGGGACTCGGCCTTTGTCATCGGCCCCGCATCCCAATCCGCAAGCCGGGCAAAAGAAGAAATTTTGGAAATTTTATTGCCGTATAAAAATTCTGCAATTTTTGTTGCGAATCCTGTTTCATCCCGTTATGTTGAAACTGCGCCCGGAAAACGCCGGCCGCATGGGAGAGACGGGCGCAGCACTTAAGCTGTGCGCAAACGGTGCTGCCGTTTCGGCTGATCCAAAGGACATGACTTCGTTTGAGGCGGATTGTGCTGCTGCATCCGTCAGGGCGGAGTCATGTCCTGGATAGCCCGGAGGCACCGGTTTGGATGGTCGCACACATTCGTCACGTGCGGGGAAAAGAGGAGGAGAAATCTCGTGATCAAAAAAATCGCAATCACAACCGTATTCTGCGCCTTGATGGCAAGTGCCGCCCATGCCGAAAAGATCGGCGTGGCCATGTCGCTGTTTGACGACAACTATCTCACCGTTCTGCGCCACAATATCCAGCGCCATGCCAAGGACCTCGGCGTCGAAGTCCAGATGGAAGACGCGCAGGGCGATATCGCCCGCCAGCAATCGCAGATCGAAAACTTCGTTGCGGCCGGCGTTGATGGCATCATCACCATGCTGGTTGATGCGGATTCCGGCAAGGCCATGTCGAAGATCGCTGATCAGGCGGGTATTCCGCTGGTCTTCGTGAACATGCTTCCGGCCAACATGGAAAAATTCCCGCAAAAACAGGCATGGGTCGGTTCCAATGAGGAGCAGGCGGGCGAATTGCAGGCGACTGAAGTTTGCAAGCTTGCCAGCGGCAAGGGCGACGCTGTCATCCTCATGGGCCAGCTCGGCACCACGGGCCAGCGTGGCCGCACGGCGGCGGCCGAGCGTGTTCTCAAAAGCGATACCTGCAAGGGCATCAAGGTGCTGGACGCGCAGACCGCCAACTGGATGCGCACCCCGGCGATGGACCTGATGACGAACTGGGTCACCTCCGGCATGAAGCCGACCATCGTACTCGGAAACAACGACGAGATGGCGCTCGGCGCGATTCAGGCGTTGAAATCATCCGGTGTCGGCATGAAGGACGTGATCGTCGCCGGCGTCGATGCAACGCAGGATGCGCTTGCGGCAATGGAAGCGGGTGATCTTGATGTCACGGTCTATCAGTCCGCCAAGGGGCAGGGCGAAGGCTCGCTCGAGACCGTGCTGAAAATCGCGCGCGGCGAAAAATTCGAGCAGAAGGTCGATGTGCCCTTCGAACTCGTCACCCCCGCCAATGTCGCTCAATACAAGTCCAGCAACTGATTTGTGGCCGGCGGTCGGGGAATTGCCCCGGTCGCCGACGCTGCAAATCATGGCCCGGCCGGTGGCCGGATAAAGGACGGGTGAGATATGATTTCCACGACCACCTTAGAGGCGATCGAACGCTTCAAGCAGGCAGCCGGCCCCTATCTTCTCGAAATCGAGGGGGTGCGAAAGGAATTTCCGGGGGTCGTTGCGCTTGATGACGTGCAGTTTCGCCTGCGGCCGGGTTCCGTCCATGCGCTGATGGGCGAAAACGGCGCCGGCAAGTCGACGCTTATGAAAATCATTGCCGGGATTTACACCCCAGATGCCGGGACAGTCAGGTTGCGCGGCGAGGATGTCCGGCTTAAGAGCCCGCGCGACGCGCTTGAGCGCGGCATCGCCATGATCCATCAGGAACTTGCGCTGATGGACTGGATGACGGTCGCCGAAAATATCTGGATCCGCCGCGAGCCCAAAAACCGCCTGGGCTTCATAGACCATGCGAAAATGCTGGCCGATACGCGAGCGCTGTTCGATCAGCTGAAGATTAATCTCGATCCGGCAGCGGAAGTCAGCACGCTGACGGTGGCGCAGCGGCAAATGGTCGAAATCGCCAAGGCTGTCAGCCATAAATCCAGCGTTCTCATTATGGACGAGCCGACATCGGCTCTGACGGAGTCCGAGGTCGCGCATCTTTTCGATATCATCCGTGACCTGCGGTCACGCAATATCGGCATCGTCTACATCACACACAAGATGAACGAGCTTTTTGAGATCGCCGACGAGTTTTCGGTTTTTCGGGACGGGCGATATGTCGGTACCCATGCGAGCACGGATGTCACGCGCGACGACATCATAAAAATGATGGTCGGCCGCGAGATCACCAATATGTTTCCCAAGCAGGAAGCATCGATCGGCGATGTTGTCCTTGAGGTCCGGGATCTCGGGTTGGCGGGCGTCTTTCGTGGCGTTTCGTTCGATCTGCATCGTGGTGAAATCCTCGGCGTGGCGGGGCTGGTGGGCTCCGGCCGCTCAAACGTCGCCGAGGCGATTTTCGGGGTGGTGCCGGCAAGCGAAGGGGAAATCCGCATCAATGGCGCCCCGGTCACGATCCGTTCGCCGGCGGATGCGATGCGCATGGGCATGGCGCTGTTGACGGAGGACCGTAAGGCGACCGGCTGTTTTCTCCCGCTTTCGATTCTTGAAAACATGCAGATAGCGGCCCTTCAAAACGGCCATGCGACGATGGGTTATGTCGATGAGCGCAGCCTGATGTCGCTTTGTGGCGAGATGAAAACGGCGTTGCGGATCAAGACGCCCGATCTTGACGAGCGCATCGAGAACCTTTCGGGCGGCAACCAGCAGAAAGTCTTGATCGCCCGCTGGCTCCTGACGAAACCGGCAATCCTCATTCTCGACGAGCCGACACGCGGCATCGATGTCGGCGCGAAGGCGGAAATCCATCGCCTGATTTCGAACCTCGCCAAAGAGGGCGTCGCCGTCATCATGATCTCTTCGGAACTGCCTGAGGTTCTCGGCATGTCGGATCGGATTCTCGTGATGCATGAGGGGCATATGACCGGAATTCTCGATCGCGCCGAAGCGGACCAAGTCAAAATCATGGAACTGGCGGCCCGCTAGGCTGCGACGGCGGCAATGCCGGGGAGGAAAAATTATGGATAGCGTACAGACCGAGCCGGTCGAAACAAAAAGACGCAAGTTGCCGCAAGAGCTGAACATTCTGACCGTGCTGATCGGGGTCGCCCTCGTCTTCGAACTGCTCGGATGGTTCGTGCAGGGGCAGAGCTTTCTCGGCAGCCCACAACGCCTGACGATCATGATCCTTCAGGTTTCCGTCGTCGGCATCATCGCCGTCGGGGTCACCCAGGTCATCATTACCGGCGGCATAGACCTCAGTTCGGGGTCGGTGGTGGCTATGACGGCCATGATAGCCATGAGTTTCGCGCAAAGCGGCGATTTTGCCCGGGCGATCTATCCTGCGCTCACCGATATGCCCGTGGTCGTGCCGCTGGCCGTCGGCCTCGGTCTTGGCCTGATTGCCGGTATCGTCAACGGCATGCTCATCGCGGTGACGGGAATACCGCCATTCATCGCGACGCTGGGTATGATGGTTACCGCGCGCGGCATCGCCAAATGGTATACCAAGGGTCAGCCGATCTCCTTCCCGACCGAGAGCTTCGCGTCGATCGGTTCCGGCGCGTGGCCGGTCGTCATCTTCCTGCTCGTCGCCGTCACTTTTCATCTTGCGCTGCGCTACACGCGTTATGGCAAGTTCACCTATGCGATCGGCGCGAACATGCAGGCAGCCCGGGTGTCCGGCATCAATGTCCAGCTGCACTTGGTCAAGGTATACGCCATCGCCGGTCTTCTGGCAGGTCTTGCCGGTATCGTCACCGCCGCCCGCGCGGAAACGGCGCAGGCCGGCATGGGCATGATGTACGAGCTTGACGCCATCGCGGCGGCGGTTATCGGCGGCACATCGCTCTCCGGCGGGCGGGGGCGCATTTTCGGCACGGTTATCGGCACCGTGATCCTCGGTCTGATGATGTCGGGCTTCACATTTCTGCGCGTGGATGCTTACTATCAGGAGATCGTCAAGGGACTGATCATCGTCAGCGCGGTCGTTGCTGATGTCTACCGTCAAAAAGCCCGGTTGAAGAAGGGCTGATAGTCATGCACGGCATCCGGCAGGGATGCCGGCCGCCGTGCCGAGGAGAACTCTTTGAACCTTTTCAACTCTCCTCTGGAGCTGGGCGTCACCGTCCTCGCGGTGGTGCTGGTCGGGCTCTCCAAGGGCGGCCTCGGCGGCATGAGCCTGCTTGGCGTTCCGCTGATGGCGCTGGTGATGTCACCGGTGACGGCGGCGGCCATCCTGCTTCCGATCCTCGTCGTCATGGACATGGTTGGCGTGGCGGCCTGGCGCAACTGGGTCGACTGGCGGATCATGCGTCAGCTTCTGCCGGCAGCTGTCGTCGGCATCGGGCTTGGATGGATGACCGCCGAGATAACCTCGGATGCCGTGGTCCGTCTGATCGTCGGCCTGGTATCGGCCGTGTTCGTGCTGCGCGTCGTTCTGGCGAGAGGCGTTATGGTGACGGTCGCAAAGGAGCGGCCGATGGCGGGGCGGTTCTGGAGCCTGCTTGCGGGCTACACCAGCTTCGTGGCGCATGCCGGCGCGCCGCCGCTTCAGGTCTATCTGCTGCCGCTTCGCATGGACCCGAAGGTCTTTACTGGCACCAATGTGATGTTCTTCGCGATCACCAATGTCCTGAAGCTCGTGCCTTACGCCGCTTTGGGCGGTTTCGGCGCACAGAACCTCGGCCGGGCTGCACTAATGATTCCTCTGGCGGTCGTGTCCACATGGCTCGGGGCCTGGACCGTGCGCCGCATGCGCGCTTCGATCTTTTATCCCCTGACCTACACATCCGTGGCCCTGGTGGCGGTGAAGCTGATCTGGGACGGCGTGACGGGGCTCTAGCGGCGGGAGAGCTGGAGCTTTCCGATGAATAGCCTCCACAGCACACTAAGCTTTCATAGGGCGGTGCCCCCCTCCACCTCATTCCTGTGCTTGTCACAGGAATCCAGCCGACGCGCGTCTGCGCGGCGAGAAGACTCTTTTCAGCCCAAAGACTCAGGCTGGCTGGATCCTTGTGACAAGCACAGGGATGAGGGAGGTGAATGCGCCTAGAGTCCTGTAACCGTCGGAATCCGCGGTGCGGTCTCGTTCTTCTGAACACGGGCAGCCACCGCGACTGTCAGCGCCTGCGCAAGACACATTGGCGCGGCCAGAGACCGGGAAAAGCTGTAATCGTGCTCGGGAACGGCAAACAGAACCTTCGCGGATTTCGCCAGTGGCGATAGGGTGCTATCGGAAATAGCCACGATCGGCACGCCGATCTTTTCCGCCTCTTCGACGATATTCACCACTTCCGTTGCATAGAAGCGGAAAGACACCGCGATCAGCACGTCGCCGGTCTTCATCGTCCGGGCCATATGGGTGGCGAGCCCGCCGCCCGGGTCGAGAAGGATGCATTGCTTGCCGAGCATGGTGAGGATGTAGCGCAGCAGTTCCGCCACCGGTGCGGAGCGCAGCTGGCCAACCAGATAGACCGTGCCGGCGGCGTCGATCAGATCGGCGGCGGTGCCGAGCTGTTCGGCGCTGATGCGTTCGAGCAGGTCTTGCAGGGAAGCGATGTCCCGCACCACCAGATCGTGAAGGAAGCCGTATTCCGAACGATCCTCGCGATTTTGCAATTCGTCGTCGAGCGCCCGCACGCGCGCCTCGAAGCCGGGGGCCGCCGTTGCAAGCCGCTTCTGGAACAGCGCCTGAAGCTCCTTGAAACCCTTATAGCCCAGCGACTGCGCGAACCGCACGAAACTGGAGGCGTGAATATTGTATCGCTCGGCAATTGTATTGACCGAGTGGACGGCCACTTCATTCGGGTTCTGCGTCAGATAGACGGAAATTCGCTGATAGGTCTTGCTCATCTGATCGTGGCGATCATGAATGAGACGGATCAGCTCTTCGTAATCTTTCGGGGGGTCGACGGGCTGCGGTTGTTGCTTCATGACACAATCTTGCAATATTTATTGCGGTTTTCCAAGTGGCATGATGTCCGCTGCCCGCCCCAACGATGACAGATTCAGGCGGGTACGCTCATCCGCTGCCGTGCGGATGACGAGCGCTGGATCGTCTCGACCAGCCGCTGGATACGCAGGCCGGCGGCAAAACCGAACGGCTCGGCGGTCTGCCCTGCAATAGCCCGCAGATACCCTTCGATCTCGACGGCCTTGAGGTCGTTGAAACCCAGCTGATGGCCGGGCGCGACGCAAAAGCGGCCATAGGGTGGGTGATCGGGAGATGCCTCGATCCTGCGGAAGCCGCGACGGCCAGCCGGATCGGCTGCGGAATAGAAGTTCAACTCGTTGAAGCGCTCCTGTGTGAACGAAAGGGCACCCTTTTCGCCATAGACTTCGAAATCATGCTGCATCTTGCGGCCGGTGGCGATCCAGTTGCCCTCGACCGACCCTTGCGCGCCGTTGGCGAAGCGTACGAATGCGCGCCCCACATCGTCCACCTCCACCTTTCGCATGTCGCCTTTGCCATCGGGCCGCTCGGTAATCAGCGTGATGCAATCGCCCATTACCTCGGTGATCGGACCGAGAAGGAATTCCGCTGTGGCGAGAGCATGGGAGCCGATATCGGCGAGCGCACCGCCGCCGGCCGGATCGTGGCGGAAGGTGAAGGATCCGGAGGCATCGGCCATGTAATCCTCCGCATGCAGGCCGCGATAACCACGGATTTCACCGAGTTCGCCCGCCGTTATCATTTCCCTTGCGAGCCGGAGCATGGGATTGCAAAGGTAGTTGAAACCCACCTGCGTTTTCACGCCGCGTGCGGCGGCGGCTGCAGCCATCTCGCTGGCGTCTGATGCCAGCGGTGCGAGCGGTTTTTCGCAATAGACATGTTTGCCGGCGGCAATGGCGGCAAGCGCCATTTCCTTGTGCAGGGCATTCGGCGCCGTAATGTCGACGATGTCGATATCCGGATTGGCGATGATGCTGCGCCAGTCGGCCGTGGAATGGGCAAAACCGAAATCCGCCGCCGCCCGTGCAGCCGCATCCTCGGTAATGTCGGCGACGGTGTGCAGCTCGATACGGTAGGGAAGGTCGAAGACCTTCTGGGCAGAGGCAAAACCGAAGACATGGGCTTTACCCATGAAGCCGGTGCCGATGAGACCGACGCGAAGAACGGGTTTTTCAGACATGTGCAAATTCCGGATTGACGATAAGGCCGGGATCGATCGTCCCTTTAAGATAATTGACTGCGTTTTCGATGGATGCGATCGCCATCCGCTCCCCGCATTCCGCCGTAAGGCCGGCGATGTGGGGGGACATGACGGTGTTTGACTGGGCGAGCAGCGGAGAAGAACTTGCCGGCGGTTCGTCATCGAAGACATCAAGCCCGGCGGCTCCGATGTGCCCCGAGGCGAGCGCCTCGCTCAGCGCCTTTTCGCAGACCACACCGCCCCGGGCGGTGTTGGACAGCACGACGCCGCGCTTCATCAGCGCGATCTCGGTGGCCCCTATTGCCGGGGTCGGTCCCTTGGGTATGTGCACGGAAATATAGTCGGCCCAGGGCAGGCCTTCTTCCAGCGAAACGGGGTTTACTGTTCCCTGCGGCCACCCGGCCTGCATGAGATAGGGATCATAGGCGCGGATATGCATGCCGAAGCCCGACGCCATTCTGGCAAGGTGCCGCCCGATCCGGCCATAACCGAGGATGAGAAGGTTCTTGCCGGATATTTCCTGCTGCTCGAGCCTGTTTCGCCAGCTCCACTGGCCGGGCTCGCGGACCGCGCGGTCGGCGAGTACGGCGCGTTTCGCAGCCGCCAGCAGCAGCATCATCGCATGTTCGGCCACCGAGATCGAGTTCACGTCGCCGACGATCGTCAGGGCGATGTTGCGGCGGTTGAGCTCTGCAAGATCGACGGAATCGTAACCCACACCGTGGCGGGACACCACTTTCAGCCGTCCGGCTCTTGCGATGGTAGCCGCCGATAGCGGCTGCGTGCGGATCACGATTGCGTCGGCTTCCCCGACAAAAGGTGCATAGGAGGCCTCGGAGACGTCCTCGATATAGCGGACGGAGAAGCCGAGAGCCGGCAGATCGCGCAACATCGCCTCGCCGGAAGGATGAAGTTTTCCGGCCACAAGAAGGTTCGGCATTCAATAACCCCCTTTGCCATCGGTTTTTTTGGTGGTCTTTTCCACCAGCCTGCGCCACGTCGCGGTTGATTCCGTCGCTGCCGCGGCCAGAAGGCGTGAATCGCCTGACACTGTGGTTATGTCGAAGCCCCATTCCACCGCGCGTGCCGCGTAATCGGCAGTTCCGCAATGAAGGGCCGCCTTGATGCCGTTGCGGTGGCACGCGTCGAGGATGCGCTTGATGGCGTCGATGACTTCAGGCTCTTCGCGGTCGAAGGCGGGCGTCAGCCGGCCTTTCGAGAGCGAAAAACTGAGATCGGCGGGGCCGACATAAATCCCGTCGAGGCCGGGAGTGGCGGCGATTTCCTCGAGATTGTCCATCGCTTCCGCCGTTTCGATCATGGCAAAGGCGAGGATTTCGTCGTTTGCTTCGGCGGCATAATTACCGCCGGCGGCGTAAACGGCGCGGGTGGGTCCGAAGCTACGCTCTCCAAGCGGCGGATAACGCATGTATCGGACGAATTGTTCGGCCTGCGCCCGGTTATTGATCATCGGGCAGATGATGCCATAGGCACCGGCATCCAGAACCTTCGATATCCATGCCGGGTCGAGCCATGGCACCCGTGCCATCAGCACCTTGTCGGAGGCACGCATCGCCTGGAACATGCCAAGCACGTCTTTGTAATCGACCGCGCCATGCTGAATGTCGATGGAGATGGCGTCGTAATCCTGCGCCGCCATGATCTCGGCGCTGAAGGGGCTGGCGATGGACAGCCAGCCATGCAGCACCGGACGTCCCTCGGCCCAGATGTCCTTCAGTTTATTTTTTCGCATGGGATTCTCCTGCAAAATATCCGTCGCTAGAGCACGTCCGGTCAAAACGGAATCGTCGGACGTGCTCTGTCACTTTGTTTTTTCGCATTTTCCGGACGCAAAACCGCTACGCACTTTTACTGGAAAGGCTCTAAAAGACGATCTGGGCGAGTTTGGTTTCGAGATAATCGCTTATCCCTTCGATACCGCCCTCGCGCCCCATGCCCGAATGGTTTGTGCCGCCAAAAGGCGCTTCCGATGCGGCAAGCGCGAAGCTGTTGATGCCGACCATGCCGGATTTCAGCGCAGCCACTGTCCGCCGCGCCCTGTCCGGCGAGCGGGTGAATGCATAGGCCGAGAGACCCATGTCGGAGGCGTTGGCGCGCTGCAGAACCTCGTCTTCGGTGCTGAAACGGGTAATCGCCGCGATCGGGCCGAAATTCTCTTCGGCAAAGACCTTCATCGTATCTGTTACATCTGTCAGCACGGTCGGCTCGAAGAAGAAGCCGTGGTTCAGGTGGTGCGGGCGCTTGCCGCCATGGGCGATTTTTGCACCGGCGCGCACGGCGTCGGCAATCACGGCCTCGATCTCTTCAAGACGGCCGCCATTGATGAGGGGACCCATGCCGGTATCGGCATCAAGCCCGTCGCCGAGCCTGATCTTCGCCGCGCGGGCTACGAAACCATCGACAAAGGCGTCGTGGAGGCTTTCGTGAACGAAGATACGATCCGGCGTGACGCAGACCTGACCGCAGTTGGCGAATTTGGTGGGCACGGTAAGGTCAAGCACGTTTTCGAGGTCGGCGTCGTCATAGACGATGAGAGGCGCGTTGCCGCCCAGTTCCATGGACACTTTCTTTACGGTCTCAGCCGCATCGCGGATCATCTGCTGACCCACACGTGTCGAGCCGGTCAGCGAGACCTTGCGCACGCGCTTGTCCGCCATGATCGGGCCATAGGTATCGGTAGTCGAGCCGGCTACGAGATTGACCGCGCCATCCGGAAGACCGGCCGCCTTCAGGCAATCGACCATCACCATGGCGACGCCCGGCGTCTGGGACGAGGGGCGAAGCACGACGGGGCATCCGGCGGCGAGCGCCGGGGCGAGCTTGCGCGCCGGAAGGGCGGCCGGAAAATTCCACGCGGTAAAAGCGCCGACGATACCGACGGCTTCGCGGGTCACTTCAAACCGTCCGCCGGGCACCCGGCTGTCGACAATGCGGCCATAGATGCGGCGCGCTTCCTCGGCAAACCAGCGGAACTGGTCGCAGGAAAGTATCCATTCGCGGCCTGCCTGGGCGATCGGTTTACCGGTCTCCAGCGAGATCATCTTCGCGCCTTCTTCGGCACGGCGCAGCATTTCGTCAGCGGCCCGGTGCAGCGCCTCGGCGCGGGCAAAACCGCCCATGGCGCGCAGCTTCGGAAGCGCGGCTGCCGCCGCATCGATCGCATCGCGGGTCTCGTTTGCGGTGGCAACCGCCACCTCACCCAGGACCGCGCCGGTGACCGGAGACACGACTTCACCTGTCACGGTGCCGGTTAGCCAGCGGCCGTTTATGAAAAGTCCAAAATTCGCATACATGGCTTACCCGATCTTGCTGGTGTTGATGGTGCGCCCCTCGGCAACGGAGCGGATCGCCGCTTCGGCGAGAAGCAATGCGAGGCGGCCGTCTTCAAAGCCCACCTCGGGGGCTTTGCCCTGTTCCACAGCATCGACAAAGGCGCTGATTTCCGATGCGAAGGCATCGGCATAGCGGTCGATGAAGAAGTTCATCAGCGGTGCGGCGCGGTCGGTGCCGTTTTCGGTGTGGAGGCGCAGATGATTGAGTGTCCGGTTTTCCGAAATCGCCATGCCGGCGCTTCCGAATGCTTCGACCCGCTGGTCGTAGCCATAAACCGCACGCCTCGAATTGCTGATCGTGCATTGTTTGCCCGAAGCAGTCTTCAGCACAACGGTTACGGTGTCATAGTCGCCGCATTTTTCCATCAGCGCCCTGTCGACCAGCCGCGAAGCGGTGGCCGATACCTGCGTGATCTCTTCACCGAGAATGAAACGGGCCATGTCAAAATCATGGATCGTCATGTCGCGGAAAATGCCGCCCGACATTTCGATATAGGCGGCGGGGGCCATGCCCGGATCGCGCGAGGTGATGACGACCTGATGCAATTCGCCTATCGTTCCGTTCTCCACCGCCTCACGCACGGCGCGGTGTCCGCTGTCGAAACGTCTGACGAAGCCGAGCATGATCGGCACATTACTGCCGGCAATTTTCGCTGCGCAGGCATTGACGCGGTCGAGGGAGAGATCAATGGGCTTTTCGCAAAGGACGGGTTTTCCCGCTGCAACCGCCTTTTCCAGGAGATCGGCATGGGTGGGCGTCGAGGTGGCTATCAGCACGGCATCGACGTCGGGTGAAGCGAAAACCGCTTCCGCTGATTCAAATCTCGTCACACCAAGCTTTTCGGCAATTTCTTTCGCCGAGGGCTCGTATACATCAAAGACACCAGCCAATGTCGCGCGTGGATGAGCGACGATGTTTTCCGCATGCATGCGGCCGATACGGCCCACGCCAAGCACTGCAATTCTTAGCATTGAAATTTTCCTCCCGAGGTATTTGGCAATAATCATTGCAAAGTACTGAATTTGTCAATATGCATTCCAAAAACATATCAACAACCATCCGCAGGAGGAGGCGAGATGACCACTAAAACCTTACGCCTGACCATGGCTCAGGCGCTAGTACGCTACCTGTGCAACCAGTTTACCGAGATCGACGGAGAGCGCGTTCCCCTGTTTGCCGGGGTGTTCGCCATTTTCGGACATGGCAACGTCACATGCCTTTCCGAAGCTCTGGAGACGGTGCAGGACGAATTGCCGACATGGCGCGGGCAGAACGAGCAATCGATGGCGCTTGCCGCAATCGGCTTTGCCAAGGCAAAACGGCGCAGGCAGATCATGGTCGCCGCGACGTCCATTGGTCCCGGCGCGCTCAATATGGTGACCGCTGCCGGCGTTGCGATGGCGAACAGGCTGCCTGTTCTCCTCATCGCGGGCGATACTTTCGCAAGCCGACTGCCGGATCCGGTTCTGCAGCAGGTGGAACATTTCGGCGATCCGACGCTCACCGCCAATGACGCCTTCAAATCCGTCGTGCGTTACTGGGACAGGATCGTGCTGCCGGAGCAGTTGCTGCAATCGCTGCCGCAGGCGGTCGCCACCATGCTCGATCCGGCCGATTGCGGCCCGGCATTCATCGGCCTTGCGCAGGACACGCAGGAAATCGCTTTCGACTATCCGGCGGTTTTCTTTGAGCCGAAGGTCTGGAAAATTCCGCGGCCGCGCCCTGATCGCGACGCTGTGGCCGCCGCCGCCCGGCTGCTTGCGCAGGCAAAGCGCCCCCTCATCATTTCCGGCGGCGGCGTTCGTTATTCGCTGGCGGAAGAACGCCTTGCCGAATTTGCGGCAAAGCGTGGCATTCCCGTCGTCGAAACCATCGCCGGCAAGGGTGCGTTCACCCATCACCATCCGGTCCATGCCGGACCGATCGGCATTGTCGGATCGACTTCGGCAAATGCGCTGGCCAAGGATGCGGATGTCATTCTGGCGATTGGCACGCGGCTTCAGGATTTCACCACGGGTTCCTGGACTGCCTTCTCCGGCGAGGCGCAATTCATCTCCGTCAATGCTGCCCGATTCGATGCGGTAAAACACCGTGCGCTTTCCGTGGTCGGCGATGCGCTTGAAACCATTGACGAACTGGACCAGGCGCTTGGCGCCTACAAGGCCGACGCCGGCCTGATGCAGCGGGCAAAAACGCTGTTTGCCGAATGGGACAGCCTGCTGGACGAACACCAGCGCATCACCAATGCACCGGTTCCCTCCTATGCGCAGGTGGTCGGCGTTCTGAACAGGGTCGCGCGGCCTGAAGATACACTGATTGCAGCGGCTGGCGGAACGCCGGGCGAGGTGACCAAGGGATGGCGGGTCAAGAACCCCAATACATTCGATTGCGAATTCGGTTTTTCCTGCATGGGTTATGAAATCGCCGCCGGCTGGGGTTGCTCGATGGCGCAGGAAGGACCGGGCAGCGCTGGCGGTGTTCCGATCGTCATGCTGGGGGACGGCACCTATATGATGATGAACTCCGACATCTATTCGGCGGCGCTGACCGGGCACCGGATGATCGTGGTGGTCTGCGACAATGGCGGATATGCCGTCATCAACCGTTTGCAGCAGGCCAAGGGCGTGCCGGGCTTCAATAACCTGCTGGCGGATTGCCGTATCAGGGACCGGGAAAATCCGCTGCATGTGGATTTTGTCAAACATGCGGAGGCGATGGGCGCTCATGCACGCAAGGCCGATAGCCTCGCCGATCTTGAGGAGGCGATGATCTGGGCGCAGGGCAACGAAGGCGTCACCGTCATTTCCATCGTCTCCGATGCGTGGAAATGGGTGCCGGGCGATGCCGACTGGGATGTTGGCGTTCCGACAGTCTCCGCCTTCGAGACCGTTCGCGCCGCCCGCGCCGCGCAGGAGAACATCCGCAAGGCGCAGCGAGTGGGAGTTTGACATGAAAGCAAGACTTGGTATCGCACCGATCGCCTGGTGGAACGACGATCTTGCCGAGCTTTCGGATGATGTCAGCCTCGAGGAATGCCTGAGGCAGGCAGGCGAAGCCGGCTTTACCGGAATGGAGACTGGACGTCGGTTCCCGATGGATATGGCGGAGCTTGGGCCGATCCTCGGCCGTTATGGCATATCGGTGTGCGGCGGCTGGTTTTCCGGCCTGCTGCTGGATAGCGACATTGAGGCGGAGAAAGACCGTATCGCGCAACAGATGGAATTCTTCATCGCCGCCGGCGCACCATGCATCGTTTATGGCGAAACAGCGCGTTCCATTCAGGGCGTGCGATCCGCGCCGCTTTCCACCAAACCACGGCTCGACGAGGCCGGCATGGCCGCCTATGGCCGCAAGATGTCCGACTTTGCCGACTGGTGCGCTGCGCAGGGCATGCCGATCTCCTATCATCACCACATGGCGGCCGCCGTGGAGACCGAGCAGGAACTCGATCTTTTCATGAAGCACTCCTCGGTGCCGCTGCTGTTTGATGCCGGGCACATGGCTTTTGCCGGTGGGGATGTCATGTGCGTCATCGAAAAACACCATGCCCGTATCACCCACGTTCACACCAAGGACATTCGGCAGGATGTTGTCGATGGGCTGGACAGGAGCCGCGAAAGCTTCCTCGACGCGGTCATCAAGGGCGCCTTTACCGTGCCGGGCGATGGCAGTCTTGATTTTGAGGCGATCGTCAGGGCGCTTGCATCGAAAGGTTACGAGGGCTGGTTTGTGGTCGAGGCGGAACAGGACCCGGTCAAGAACCCGCCACTGGAAATGGCCCGCAAGGGGCACAGGGAATTGCTGCGCGTCATGGACGCCGCTGGATATGAGGTCGTGAAATGAACCGTATTGAAGGAAAGATCGCCGTTGTTACCGGCGGAACCCAGGGGCTGGGCGCAGCCGTTGCGCAGGTGTTTGCGCAGGCGGGCGCGGCGGGGATCATCATCGTCGGGCGCGGTGTGGAAAAAGGCCAGGCTGTCGCAAGCGCCATCACCCAGAAAACGGGTGTGCCGGTCGAAGTGGTGGCCGCCGATCTCGGCAATATCGATGATGTTCGCAGCATCATTCCAGCGACGGACAAACGTTTCGGGCGCGTCGATATTCTCGTCAATGCGGCGGGGCTGACGGATCGCGGCAATATGCTGAACACCACGCCGGATTTGTTCGACCGGATGTTTGCCGTAAACACGCGTGCGCCGTTTTTCCTCATTCAGGACGCCGCGAAGGTGATGATCCGTGAGGGTATCGAGGGCCGTATCGTCAATGTCGGATCAATGTCCGGGCTGACCGGCCAGCCTTTCCTTGCGCCCTATGCGGCTTCGAAGGGTGCGCTTGCCACCGTCACCCGCCATGCCGGCTTTTCGTTGATGCGCCATCGCATCCATGTAAACCAGCTCGACATCGGCTGGATGAATTCCGATCACGAGCGCAAGCTTGTCCTCTCCGAGACGGGCGACCCGGATTTCATCGACCGTGCGGCGGCGGCAAAGCCTTTCGGGCGGATCCTCGATCCCGTTGAAGTGGCCCGCGCAATCCTCTGGATGGCTTCGGACGACGGCGGCATGATGACGGGCGCGGTGATCCCCTTCGATCAATCGGTCTATGGCGGTTACGACGACGCGCCGGTGCCCGCCAAGAAGCTGGAGGAATAGGCCATGCGGACCATCAAGGGACCGGGCGTTTTTCTGGCGCAATTTGCGGGGGATGAGGCACCTTACAATTCGCTTGCCTCGCTTGCGCAATGGGCCTCGGCCAAGGGTTTCAAGGGAGTGCAGATTCCCACCTGGGATACGCGCCTCATTGACATGAAACAGGCGGCGGAAAGCGATGCCTATTGCGACGATCTGAAAGGCATGCTCGGCGAGCACGATTTGGAGATCACCGAACTTGCTTCCCACATTACCGGGCAGCTTGTGGCTGTGCATCCGGCGCATGACGCGATCATGGACAGTTTCGCGCCGGCGCATGTGCGCGGCAATCCCGCAGGACGCCGGGCATGGGCGGAAGAACAGCTGCGGTTTGCGGCCCGGGCGTCAAAACGCCTCGGCATTGATCGCCACGTGACATTTCCCGGTGCGCTTCTGTGGCCTTACCTCTATCCCTATCCGCAATGGCCGGAAGGGCTGGTGGAGGAAGGTTTCGACGAGCTCGCCCGTCGCTGGACGCCGATCCTCAACGACTTCGACGCCCATGGCGTGGATGTCTGCTACGAAATCCACCCGAGCGAAGACCTGCATGATGGGCACAGCTGGGAGATGTTTCTCGACAAGGTCAAGGAGCACCCCCGCGCGAACCTGATGTATGACCCCTCACATCTCGTTTTGCAGGGAATGGATTATCTGGCTTTCATCGATCACTACCACGAGCGGATCAAGACCTTCCACGTCAAGGACGCGGAGTTCCGGCCCGACGGAAAATCGGGCGCTTATGGCGGCTATCAGCCGTGGTCCAAGCGCGCCGGGCGCTTCCGCAGCCCGGGCGACGGACAGATCGATTTCGGCGCAATCTTCACCAAGCTCACCACTTATGGCTTCGATGGCTGGGCGGTGCTGGAGTGGGAATGTTTCGTCAAGAACCCTGAGGATGGCGCGTCTGAAGGCGCGCGATTCATCGCTGACCACATCATCCGCGTTTCGGACCGCGCTTTTGACGATTTCGTCAAATCCGGCGCGAACCGCAGCGCCAACCGCGCCATGCTGGGGCTGGCGGAACAATGAGTGCTGGAGGAACAATGAGTATCGAAAGACCACTTCGTCTGGGCATGATCGGCGGCGGGCAGGGCGCTTATATCGGCAATATTCATCGGCTCGCCGCACGTCTTGACGGCAAGTGGACGCTGGTTGCGGGCGCCTTCGATGTCGATCCCGACCGGGGGCGCGCCTTCGCGATCAATGAGGGGCTCGACCCTGCCCGCAGCTATGGCAGCTATCAGGAGCTGATCGCCGGTGAGGCTGCCCGCGAGGACCGCGTCGACGCGGTTGCTATCTGCACACCGAACTTCACCCATTATCCGATCGCCAAGGCGCTGATCGAGGCCGGGTTTGACGTGATCTGCGAAAAGCCGCTGACCGCCACGCTGGAAGACGCCATCGCGCTGGAAAAACTGTCGCGGGAGACCGGCCGCTTCGTCGGCGTGACTTATACCTATTCCGGTTACCCCATGGTGCATGAGGCGCGCATGCGTGTCGCCGGCGGCGAGATTGGTACAGTTCGCACCGTGCAGGTCGAATACCCGCTCGAATGGATGGCGACCGCCATCGAGCAGAAGGGAAATGCCCAGGCGGCATGGCGCACCGACCCCAAGAAGAATGGCCGTGGCGGTTCGATTGGTGACATTGGCACCCACGCCTACCATCTGGCGGGTTTCGTGACTGGACTTAAGCTGGAATCCTTGACTGCCGATCTTGCCACATTCGTGGGCGGACGGGCGCTGGACGACAATGCACACGTCATGATGCGTTATGAGGGCGGCGCGCGAGGCCTGTTATGGTCGTCGCAGGTCGCGGTCGGCAACTCCAACTGTGTGCGGCTGCGGGTGTTCGGCTCGACCGGTTCCTTGCAATGGTTTCAGGAGCAACCGAACGAACTCATCTACACGCCGCTCGACGGGCGTTTGCAGACCATCAAACGCGGCGCGGATGATCTTTCCGAAGATGCCAAAGCCCGCACCCGCACCCCACCCGGACACCCGGAAGGATATCTGGAAGCCTTTGCCAATCTCTATGCCGGTTTCGCGGAAGCTATCCGCGCCCGCAAGGCAGGACGCGAACCTGATGCCATCGGCCGCAACATCCCGCTTGCCCATGACGGGCTGAAGGGCGTGGCTTTCGTCGAAGCGGTGGTGGATAGCGCCGAAAGTGCCGATCCGCGCTGGATTACGCCGGTGGCGGTGTAGGCGGGCGGAAAATGATTGGCTGGCGGCAGTGAAAGGCTTGCTCCCCCCGGGAGCAAGCTTGTTCAAGGTGTCTCGTGGCTCAGGTTTGAATAGCCAACGTGGTGTGCTCTTTGAGGTGCGGCGCTTATGTCGGCCAACGCACCACCGCTTCGCGGCCAGCATCGGTCAGACCATAGACCCCACGGTCAAGCCTCTCAAACCAGCCATATACATTTGAGAGGAGTATTTTGCCCGCATCAGGGACGTCCAGTCTCACATCACGCACGCGCAGTGGCCCCTGAGCCAAGGCTTTCGCACATCCAAGCGCCTGCTGGCGATATGCCGTCATGAGCGGCGTACGCGTGCTGCCACCAAGCGCCGGATCACCCCTGCGCTTCTGGTGTTCGCGTATAAGCCGCGACCGTCGTTTGGGATTTGTTCGAGGCATGGGAGAAACAGAGCTCACGATGATATTGACGTGACCGTCTTCCGATACCCCAAGCATTCCAATCCCCAGACGACGACAAAGGTCTCGATAACGCTTATCGGTCTCCCGTCCTTTCCCTCGGGCGGACATTTTCGCTGCGATCCAGACTTCGTCAGAGATCGATCCCCGATCAACCGCCTGAAGGATCAACTCGAGATTGAAAGCCAGTTTCAGTTCGCAAATCACGACGACGGGTGGGTCAGCGTCACTTAAACCCACGAGATCACAATTGCCGACCTCCCCCTTGACCACATAGCCGGCCTTTTCAAGAAAGGCTTTCACAGGTTGATAGAGAGAAGTTTCCATGGATGCACTCTGACGGAGAATCGTCTCTCGACAATACATGGAACGCCGCCCAGGATCACCGCCCACCGGCGGCGGAGCCGCATCTGTAGCGTCCGGGCCTTCGGCAGCCCTTGCTTTTCGACGATGCAGCCAAGTCGATCAGAATTCTCAGCGCGACTGGCGCGTCTAGTTGCTGCCGACAGCAACATCGAGTGGATGACGATCAACCCGGTCTTGAAGCGCGATCAAAACAGCCTGGAGAAAATCCCGTCGCCTCGGGTGGATGGTTTCCGCAAGCGTAGCCGTCAGCCGACCGCTGATCTTGTTCATAAAACCAATATGGTCGAAGCTGTCGGCTTTGATGTTCACCTCGACCTCTTCCATGTAGAGCGCCAGGTGCGATTCCAATTCAAGGTTTGTGTCCATCTGATACCGGGCGGCCATTTGCTCAGCAAGCGTGCCCATCTGCACGTGCGGGCCATATTGGTCGATCATCATGCCTCCTTCGACGTTCTTCAGCGACTTAGATAGGCGTGCGTTTTGAAGGTGCTAGTTTCTCGTGGAGAAGGAGACGTGGAAAATAGTCGGATCACGGGGATTTGATTGCATCCTGTCGATGCCACAGGGCATATCATCCCTCTCGAATATCTCTAGCCGATTGTTTTCATGGGATAATATTCAGGAAAATGGTGTCCACGAGAGGATTCGAACCTCCGACCCCAGGATTCATACCACTTCGGCTTTAGCCGCCGTCCCGTCGTCATCGGACAGAACGTTCGTGGTCTGGACTGTCCCTTCACCATGAGCCTTTCGGCCTTTAGGTGCTGCCCATCCAGTCTCTACACCTTCACCGGATTTCTCCGGAGCTTGGCTCGGGATTGGCATGCTGGAAGACCAGCGAAGCTTTCCCCGACTTTGAGCAGATCGATTGCGTCGTTTCCGGGCGCAACCCCCAATTTGCCTTAGGAATCCTGTGCTCTATCCTGCTGAGCTACGTGGACACTGAACTGCTCTTTAACCTGCCGTCGCCGGCGGATCAACCGCGTTCTTTGCCACGGTTGGTCTGTTCCTCCGCTTTCTTCGTATCAGCCGGCAATCAGGCCGTCAGACGCTGTTCGGCCAGTTTCACCCAGTAGGAAATGCCGTAGGCGATGGCGTCGTCGTTGAAATCGTAGCCGGGATTGTGAAGGCCAGCCGAATCGCCGTTGCCGATGAAGATGAAGGCACCCGGCCTTTCCTTCAGCATGAAGGAGAAATCCTCGCCCGCCATGGAAGGGTCGACATCGGGGTCGACATGTCTTTCACCCACGACATCGCGGGCGACGCGAATGGCGTGGTCGGTCTCGTCCGCATGGTTGAAGGTTACCGGGCAATAACGCTCATAGACGACCTCGGCTTCCGCGCCGTTTGCAAGTGCCACACCTTCCGCCATCTGCTTGATGCGCTCCTGCGCGAGATCACGCACCGTCTCGTCCAGACTGCGCACGGTGCCGGCGATCAGCGCATCATTGGGGATGATGTTGTGGCTGGAACCGGCGTGAAAGCGGGTGACGGAGACGACCACCGAGCGGATCGGATCGGCGTTGCGTGAGGCTATCATCTGCAGGTTGCCGACGATCTGTGCGCCGATGGTGATCGGATCGATTGTGCGGTGCGGCTGCGCCGCATGACCGCCGCGGCCCTTGACCGTGATAGAAAACTTGTCCGGGGCCGCCATGATGCCGCCCTTGCGGATGGCGAAGGAGCCGAGCGGGATGCCCGGCATATTGTGCATGCCGTAGACCTCGTTAATGCCGAAGCGCTCCATCAGGCCGTCTTCGACCATGGCGAGCGCGCCCGCGCCACCTTCTTCGGCGGGCTGGAAAATGACGGCGATCGAGCCGGCGAAATTGCGTGTTTCGGCAAGATATTTTGCGGCGCCGAGCAGCATTGCGGTGTGACCGTCATGGCCGCAGGCATGCATCGCGCCTGCCGTTTTGGAAGCCCATGGCTTGCCGGTTTCCTCGAGAATGGGAAGAGCATCCATATCCGCGCGAAAGCCGATTGTGCGCTCACCCGCAACATTGCCCCTGATGATGCCGACCACGCCCGTGCGACCAAGGCCGGTCACGATTTCGTCAACGCCGAAAGATTTCAGCTTCTCCGCAACGAAAGCCGCGGTGTTGTCGACATCATACAAAATCTCGGGGTTTTCGTGCAGGTGACGCCGCCATTCGCTGACTTCCTGCTGAAGTTCGGCGGCTCTGTTCAAAATCGGCATTCGTTCATTCCTGGGTTCATCGGTGCGGTATGTCGCAAAAGCCTATCCTCCGCGGTGGATAGTGCGCCGCATAATTGACGTAATCAATGTACTTTGCCATTGCTAGGACATATATGGTGAATATTGCCATTCCCCGACCGAAGACGGGAATTCGAGGACAAGCCTTGCCACAGATATTCAAATCGCCAAACGCCGCCCGGCGGCTCTCCGCAGTCGTTGCCATCATGACCGCAGGCCTTGTTGCCGCAGCACCCGTGGCGAATGCCAATCCGAAAATGGTGGTCGATGTCAAAACCGGCAAGGTGATTTCCCATCAGGAGGCGTTCCGCAAGTGGTATCCGGCCTCGCTGACCAAGCTGATGACCGCCTATATCGCCTTTTCGCAGATGAAGGCCGGCAAGCTCAGCCCGCAGACCGAGGTGGTGATGAGCAAGAAGGCCGCCGACCAGCCGGCCTCGAAAATGTATTTCAAGCCGGGCCAGAAGCTGACGATGGACAGCGCGCTGAAGCTGCTGCTCATCAAATCCGCCAATGACATCGCGGTCGCCATCGCCGAAACCATCGGCGGCACCAGCGAGAATTTCGTGGCGCAGATGAACGCGCAGGCGCAGCGGCTGGGCATGAGTTCCACCCGTTACGTCAATGCCAACGGATTGCCCGGCAAAGGGCAATATACGACTGCGCGCGATCTTGCCCTTCTGGCCCTGATCATCAAGCGGGAATTCCCGGAATATGCCGGTTATTTCTCTCTCGAGGGCGTTACCACCGGCAAGAAGAACTATGCGAATTTCAACATGCTGGTCGGCCGCTTCGACGGTGCGGACGGCATGAAGACCGGCTTCATCTGTGCGTCCGGTTTCAACCAGGTGTCATCCGCCGTGCGCAACGGCCGTTCGGTCATCACCGTCGTTTTGGGCGCAGACAGCCTTGCCGGTCGAACCGATCAGTCGGCCGATCTGCTGCAGATGGGTCTCACCGCGCCGTCGGGCCAGGGTGTTTCGCTCGCCTCGCTGGCGCCCTATGGCGACACCGGTGAAGTAAATGACGTGAGTGCCGAGATTTGCAATCCGAAGGCCGCCAAGGTGCGCAGCGAAAGCCGCGATGAGGCGGGCCGGATGGTCATCCACTCGCCCTACGTCACGGAAATGACCCGCCCGCCGGAATATTCCTTCGCCGGCCTCATTCCAGGCAGCGAGACAGTGGCGGTCAACACCGTTAAGGGAGCTGCCGGCAAGGGTGAGCTGGCCAACGTGCCTATCCCGATCCCGCGCCCGACATTTTGATTGTCGGCACCGCTCTCTTCAATGGACGAGGGCGGACGCGCTTTGCGGATTGGGTATTCGCAGGCCTAGTCTGTTATGATATTACAGTGTCGCTCGCGGTCTCAGGGCCCGGGCGATTTCTGTTTTTATCGCGCGGTTCCGGTTGTGCCGGAGCGGCCCTCAACATACAGGCAAGGCATGTCTCGCGATCGTATACCGGTTTCCATCATCACCGGATTTCTCGGCGCCGGAAAATCGACGCTTCTCAACCGGCTTCTCAAAGACCCTGAGATGAGCGATGCCGCGATCATCATCAATGAATTCGGTGATGTCAGCATCGATCACATGCTGGTTGAAAGCGCAGGCGAGGGGATCATCGAACTCGCGGAAGGCTGCCTGTGCTGCACCGTTCGCGGCGAATTGGTGGATACGCTGGCGGAACTGATGGACGGCATCCAGACCGGCAAGCTGAAGCCGGTGAAACGTGTCGTGATCGAGACGACCGGTCTGGCTGATCCCGCTCCCGTCATGCAGTCGGTCATGGGCAACCCGGTGATCGCGCAGAATTTCGTCCTGAATGGCATGGTTACTGTGGTGGATGCCGTGAATGGCCTTTCCACCCTCGACAATCATGAGGAGGCAGTGAAACAGGCGGCCGTGGCAGACCGGCTGGTGATGACGAAGCGCAAGCTTGCCAACGCGTCTACGATTTCGGCGCTGACGGCCCGTCTTCAGGCTCTCAATCCGCGCGCGACAATCGAGGATGGCGACAAGGCCGACTGGAGTGCTGCGGGACTTCTGGACAACGGCCTTTACGATCCCGGCAGCAAAAATGCCGATGTCGGCCGCTGGCTTGGTGAAGAGGCGGCACATGATCACCACCATCACGACCATGACCTCCACGGGCACGGCCATCGCCATCATCATGGCGATGATGATGACCATCACCATCACGACGTGAACCGGCACGATGCGTCGATTCGCTCTTTCTCGATTGTTCATGACAAGCCGATCAACCCGATGGCGATCGATATGTTCGTGGATTTGCTGCGCTCGGCGCATGGGGAAAAGCTGTTGCGCATGAAGGCTGTCGTCAAGCTGTCGGACAATCCGGACCGGCCGCTGGTGCTGCATGGGGTCCAGAATATTTTCCACACGCCCGAACGCCTCGCAGCCTGGCCGGATCCGTCTGACCAGCGCACGCGCATGGTGCTGATCACCAAGGATTTGCCGGAGGCTTTCGTGCAGGACCTGTTTGCCGCCTTCACCGGCGCGCCGGGCATCGACCGGCCGGACAGGCAGGCGATGACGGACAATCCGCTGGCGGTTTCCGGGTTGCGGTTTTAGGGCACGCGGCGCTTTTCAACATTCGCAGCCGTGGTTACCCCCCTCTGCCCTGCCGGGCATCTCCCCCTCAAGGGGGGAGATCGGCAAGAGGCCTGCTCCGAATATCTTCATCGGCATCTTAACTGCAATTGCAGACGTTGTGAGGGAATGAGTGGCTGCCTCATCCGATCTCCCCCCTTGAGGGGGAGATGTCCGGCAGGACAGAGGGGGGTAAACCTCGGGCTCTAAGGTTAAAACGCAGCGAATTACGCCCCTTTTACGATCCGAAACCGATGCCCCTTATCCACCGCAACCGTCTCCACCAACCTATGCCCGTCCTCATTGCACATATGCGCAATATCGATCACGGCCAGCGGATCGGTCGTCTCGACAGTCAAGACATCGCCCGCCTTCAGCGCCGCAAGCTTCTTGCGGCTTCTCAAAACCGGAAGGGGGCATTTAAGCCCCCTCAAATCATAAACGATCTCGGCTGTGCCGCTCATTCCTTGGCCCAGAACTTCCAGAACGGCTTCTTTTCCGGCGCTTCCGGTTGTGGAGCGGCGGAATAGGCGAGCGGGTTCAAAGCCGGAACCGGGATGCCCTGGGCGGCAGTTCCGCCCTGACCGGCCGCTGCAGGCGCTGGGGTGGCGGCGGCAACCATTGTCGGTGCTGCCGGGGCAGGGTTCGATTGCGGAGCGGCGGGCTGAACAGCGGAAGGACGCGGACCGCGCAGGGACGAGGCTGTTGCGGTGGTCGCCGGTGAGGACGACGTGACCTGCTGCGCCTTCTTCTCCATCAGCGCGGCATATTCCGTTTCCTTCATCAGCTTACCGGCCTTCAGCGCTGAGCCGGTCGGGGCATAGGCGGGCTCACGACCCTTGCGCTTTTCGGCGACCAGCGCCTTGCGCTCCGCTTCGCTCGGATCGTACCAGGCCATGCCGTCATATTTCGACATCGCCTTTTCATAGGCGAGATCATAGGTCTTCTCATAGCTCGAAAGCGCACTGACGAGCGCCGGCGGTGTACTCATGGCCGGGCATTGGGCGGAGGCGTTGAAGCTGCCGCCTTCCGTCTGCTGGTTGAAGACGTATTTCTTCTCGCAGACATTCACTTCCGGCGGGCGTTTGGTCACTTCGAAATTGTCGTAACCGACCTTCAGCATGTTCCAGAATTCGAGATGTTCGCTCTGGCGATGGCGGGCCATGTTTTCCGCCGTCATGCGGAAGGGGAAAGCCTGCAGCTGCACGGTCTTCTGGCCGCCCTTGAAGGCGTCGCGGGCAAAACCGTAGATTTCGAGGATCTGCGCATCCGTCATCGAATAACAGCCGGAGGACGAGCAGGCGCCATGGATCATCAGATTGGTGCCGTTGCGGCCATTGGCGGCATCGTAGCGGTTCGGAAAGCCGGTATTGATGGCGAGGTAATATTTCGAGTTTGGATTGAGATGCGCTGGCGTCAGGTTGTAGAAACCCTCCGGCGCCTGCCGGTCGCCTTCCTTCACCTTGGGGCCGAGTTTGCCGGACCATGCGCAAATCTCGTAACCGGCGATCTTCTCGAAACGGTTGTCGCGCCGGGCCTTCCAGATTTCCAAGGCACCTTCTTCCTTGAAGATGCGGATCATGATCGGCGAGGTGCGATCCATGCCCCGCTTGTCGATCTCGGCCAGAATGGACGGAGAAAGCGGGTAATCGACCTTGTTCTTGACGTGGGAGACGTCGCGCTCAACGGTTTCGAGCGTATCATTGCAGCCGGTGAGAACGAGCGCGGTGCAGGCAAGAAGTGCAAAATGTGTCAAACGCATGATCTGATCCGAAAGACGATGGCACGAAGCGGCGCAAGTTCTACACCAGCACGTGTGTATTTTAAATACGGTATTAACCGTTTACATCTTCTTAACTCAAATCGGATCCGCCCCCGCGGCCGCCGATACATCTTTTGATGTGACCGGACTATGGCCGAGTTGGGGCGATATTCAAGGAAAATAAGGCCAGCGTTAGAGATTCCGGCCGATATCCAGGAACTTCTGGCGGCGTTCGGCGCGCAGCTGCGTGCCCGAGCGCTGCGAAAGATCGGCCAGCGCCTTGGCGATTACATCGCCGGTAGCGCTGATGACGGTTTCCGGATCGCGATGCGCACCACCGATGGGCTCGGGAATGATTCCGTCGATGACGCCGAGCGACTTCAGGTCTTCCGAGGTGATCTTCATATTGGTTGCAGCTTCCTTGGCGCGGGTCGAATCGCGCCAGAGGATGGAAGCAGCACCTTCCGGTGAGATCACCGAATAGATCGCATGTTCGAGCATGTAGACGCGGTTGCCGGTGGCGATCGCAATCGCGCCGCCCGAACCGCCTTCGCCGATGACGACGGAAACGATCGGCACCTTGACGTTGAGGCACATTTCCGTCGAGCGGGCGATGGCTTCAGCCTGGCCGCGCTCTTCCGCACCAACGCCGGGATAAGCGCCAGCCGTATCGATGAGGGTGACGACCGGCAGCGAGAAACGATCAGCCAGTTCCAGCACGCGGATCGCCTTGCGGTAACCTTCCGGGCGAGGGCTGCCGAAATTGTGCTTCAGGCGGCTTTTGGTGTCGTTGCCCTTTTCCTGGCCGATGATGGCGACGGGCTGACCGTTGAAGCGGGCAAGGCCCGCCTGAATGGCGGCGTCCTCGGAAAATTTACGGTCACCGGCAAGCGGCGTGAAATCCGTGAACAGCGCCTTGGCGTAATCGACGAAATGCGGACGCTGCGGGTGACGCGCGACCTGCGTTTTCTGCCAGGCGTTCAGCTTGGAATAGATGTCCTGCATCGCATCGTTGACGCGCGATTCCAGGCGGTTGATCTCCTCCGAGGTGTCTATGCTCTCGTCTTCATCGGCAAGCTTCTTCAGCTCGATGATCTTGCCCTCAAGGTCCGAGATAGGTTTTTCGAAGTCGAGATAATTGTGCATGAGATCCGTTTCCGATCGTTTTGCGCAAGGTTTGACCGGATTATCCGGCGGTTCCGGTCGCTCTAATCAAGGTTTTTGCCCTGTTTGGCAAGGGGGTGATGTGTTTGTACCAGCGCTTGCAAGCGTTCTTCCAGCACATGTGTATAGATTTGTGTCGTGGAAATGTCGGAATGGCCAAGCAGTTCCTGCACCGCGCGCAGGTCCGCACCGTTCTGCAGGAGGTGGCTGGCAAAGGCATGGCGAAGGACGTGTGGTGACACCGCCGAAGGGGTAAGGCCCGCACGAATGGCAATGTCCTTCAGGTCGCGGGCAAAGACCTGCCTCGGCAGATGCCCTTCCTTGCTGTTTGATGGAAACAGCCATGGGCTCTCCGCCGCTTCCGCCTGCTTCGTTGATACCGGCGCGCCGCCTTTCGCCGGGACGAGCGCCTTTCTGGCGGCATCGTATTTTTCCATCGCCTCGATGGCGGTCCGGGAAAGCAGAACCATGCGGTCCTTGTTGCCCTTGCCGCGGATCATCAGGAAGCGACCTTCCTGGCGCAGCACCTTGACCGGCAGGGAAACGAGTTCGCTCACACGCATGCCGGTTGCGTAAAGAAGCTCGAGCAGCAGATGCATGCGGATGCGGGCAAGCTGGCCGGGGCCGGTGGTGGCTGCTTCTTCAGCGGCGACGCCGAGAAGCTTCGTCACCTCGGCGACGCTCATCGTCTTCGGCAGGGAGAGGCCCTTTTTGGGCGCATCGATGATGCCGGTCGGGTCGTCGCTCCGAAGCCCCTCCGAATAAAGGAAACGGTAGAACTGTCGCATGGAGGAAAGGCGTCTTGCCTGCGAGGTGGCGGCAAAGCCCTGAGCGGAAAGATGGGTCAGATAGGCGGAAAGATCCGGGGTGGCTGCTTCGGTCAAAGACTGACCGCGATCACCCAGAAATTCACGCAGATCGGTAAGGTCGCGCTCATAAGAAGAAAGCGTGTTCGTGGCAGCGCCGCGCTCGGCGCTCATCATTTCCAGAAAACTTTCAAGCCGCGCTCCATCGCGCCCTCCTGCCTGCTGTCCGCTCATGGGGTGCGCCTTGCCGGCTCGGCCGCCGGCGGGTTCAGCCGCTCGGAAGGAATGCGCACCGTGACCTCGCGGTCGCGTGGCTGAACGAACATGACGAGCAGCACCATGCCGCCATAGATCAGCCCCGCGATGGTCGCCAGTATCATCGTGAAGCGGAAGAGGGTTGGCATGGCGGCTCCGTGAAGGTGGCAGTCTGAATGTATATGCGGTGCGGCAACAAAGGCGACAAGATCAAAAAGCCAGCGGCTGCCCCGTGCCGCATGCGGCGATGATTGTGATTCAACGCAATTCAGTCAGCAATTTGGCTTGACGCTTCGTAAACATTTGCAGATATCCATGCCAAACGGGCTTTCAAATTTATGAATGAAACGAATTTATCGGTCCCGGCCACACTCGGGGAGCAAGCGCGGGCTAAGCTCGGACGGCGCAACATCGTCTTTGTCGGGCTGATGGGGGCTGGAAAGTCCGCAATCGGCCGCATGGTCGCCCAGCAGCTCAAAGTCTCCTTCATTGACACGGACGTGGAAATCGAGCGGGTTTCGCGCATGACGATAGCCGAGCTTTTCGCCACCTATGGCGAGGAGGAATTCCGGGCGCTGGAAACACGGGTCATCAAGCGGCTGCTGCGCGGCGGCCCCAAGGTCATCTCCACCGGCGGCGGCGCCTTCATCAACGACAATACCCGCCGGCACATCACCCGCGGCAGCATTTCGCTGTGGCTGAAAGCCGATCTCGAGGTGTTGTGGGAGAGGGTCAACAAGCGCGACCATCGCCCGCTTCTCAAGACCGAAAACCCCAGAGCCACGCTCGCGGCGCTAATGGAGAAACGGTATCCGATCTATGCGGAAGCGGATTTGACCATCGAATCCCGCGATGTCCGCAAGGAAATCATCGTGACTGAAGTGCTGGCCGCCATCGCCGGCATCGAACAGAAAGACTTGATGCCATGACGCCTTCTGAAATCCACGCCGACGAACGTCTTGTCCATGTGCCGCTCGGCGAGCGCGCCTATGACATTCTGATCGGCCCGGGCCTGATCGGCAGGGCGGGCGGCGAGATTTCGTCGCGGCTGAAGGGAAGACGCGCCGCTATTATCACCGACGAGCATGTCGCGCCGCTTTACCTCGAAGGCCTGATGGACGGCTTGCAGACGGACGGAATCGAAGCCGTCTCGTTGACCCTGCCGGCGGGCGAGAAGACCAAGAGCTTCGAACATCTGGTCACCGTCTGCGATGCGGTTCTGGCAGCAAGGGTGGAGCGCAACGATGCAGTGATCGCGCTCGGCGGCGGCGTGATCGGCGATCTCGCCGGTTTTGCGGCGGGCATCGTGCGCCGTGGCGTGCGCTTCGTGCAGATACCGACCTCGCTTCTGGCGCAGGTCGACTCCTCCGTCGGCGGCAAGACCGGCATCAACACCCGCCACGGCAAGAACCTCGTCGGCGTTTTCCACCAGCCCGATCTGGTGCTGGCGGATACGGCGGTGCTCGATACGCTGAGCCCACGGGAATTCCGCGCCGGTTACGCCGAAGTGGTGAAATACGGCCTGATCGACAAGCCGGATTTCTTCTCCTGGCTGGAAAAGAACTGGGATGACATCCGTACCGGCGGCCCCGCCCGCATTCAGGCGATCGCGACCAGCTGCCAGGCCAAAGCGGATGTCGTTGTGGCCGACGAGAAGGAAAATGGCGTCCGCGCGCTTTTGAACCTTGGCCACACCTTCGGCCACGCGCTGGAGGCGGCGACCAATTACGACAGCAAGCGGCTGGTGCACGGCGAAGGCGTTGCCATCGGCATGGTTCTGGCGCACCAGTTTTCCGCCCGCCTCAACCTTGCGAGCCCGGACGATGCCGCGCGCGTCGAAGCGCATCTGAAGGCGGTGGGCCTGCCGACGACGATGAAGGACATTCCCGGTGAGTTGCCGCCGGTCGAGACGCTGATGACGGCAATTGCGCAGGACAAGAAGGTCAAGGGCGGCAAGCTGACCTTCATCCTCACCCATGGCATCGGCCAGTCTTTCGTGGCCGATGATGTGGCGGCTTCCGAGGTGCAGTCGTTCCTGTCGGAGAAGCATCCGGGGTGAAATGTTGAGCGATACGGTGAGGGCGCCCCCTCATCGCCTCGCTTCGCTCCGGCACTTCTCCCCGACCGGGGAGAAGAACAAGCCGCTTTGGCAATGCCATACGAAACAGCATTGCTGCAGCTGCATTGATGTCTGAGCTTTGAGCACGGCGCTGCCGCAGGTTTTCTTCTCCCCGCCGGGGAGAAGGTGGCCCAAAGGGCCGGATGAGGGGGCTTGCTCGAGGTTTAAAACCGTACAGATTCCCCGGGCGCTGCCACCTCTATGGCCAGCGCATGCAGCCCCGCATCGAGTTCCGGCTTCAAAACGGCATTGATCGCCCGGTGGCGTTCGACACGTGACTTGCCTGAAAAGCTTTCAGACACTATCTGAACACGCATATGCGTCTCGCCCTCGCCGGTAATATCCGGCTGGTGGCCCGCATGCATATGGCTTTCATCGATCACCGCCAGACGTTCCGGCGAAAAGCTTTGCCGAAGCTTTGTTTCTATGCGTTCTCGCAGGGACATGCGAAGGGCTCCAATCCTGTTGGCTGGTCTTGAAAGGGGGCTACCTAAAAGCCTGCAACATTCCGTTTTGTCAATTCTTGTTGTGCGCCTTTTCGCACCCCATAATCAGGGCATCATGAAACTGGATTCGAAATATTTCGACCGTATCCGTACACGCAGAAAAAGGGACAAGGAACCTGAGGTTCAGGCCCCGACCTGCCAGTGGGATGGATGCGACAAGCCGGGCGTTCACCGCGCACCCGTCGGCCGCAACGCCGAGGGGCAATTCTTCCTGTTCTGTTTTGAGCACGTGAAGGAATACAACAAGGGCTATAATTATTTCTCCGGCCTGTCGGACACCGAGATCGCCCGCTATCAGAAAGAGGCGATTACCGGTCATCGCCCGACCTGGACGGTCGGCGTCAACAAGACGGCGCGTGACAGCCCCCTGCATTCCACGCTGCGCTCGGGCACGGCCGGTGCGAACGCCCGTATCCGTGATCCTTTCGGCTTCACCAGCGGTTTTGCGGGCGGCGCAAGGGCCGGCGGCCAGCGCATGCAGCAGGACCGCAAACTGAAGACGCTGGAGGCAAAAGCCTTCGACACGCTCGGTCTTTCTGCCAGTGCAAAGCAGGAAGAGATAAAAAGGCGCTACAAGGAGCTTGTCAAAAAGCACCATCCTGATGCTAATGGTGGCGATCGTGGTTCGGAAGAACGTTTTCGGGCTGTTGTTCAAGCATATCAATTGTTAAAGCAGTCAGGTTTCTGCTAAGCCAACGTATGTGTTTACCGCCTGATTGATGATGTGGCCGGGTGGCTGCCGCCCGCCTTGGAGACGTGATGAGCAAAATCGACCTTGATATTTCCAACCTGCCCGACACGACGGTGTCCGTGCGGGAGGTTTTCGGCATTGATACGGATCTGCGGGTTCCCGCTTATAGCCAGGGCGATGCCTATGTGCCGGATCTTGATCCCGACTATCTTTTCGACCGCGATACGACACTCGCGATCCTTGCCGGTTTTGCTCACAACCGACGTGTCATGGTCTCCGGCTTCCACGGCACGGGCAAGTCCACCCATATTGAGCAGGTCGCTGCGCGCCTCAACTGGCCCTGCGTTCGCGTCAACCTCGACAGCCATGTCAGCCGTATCGATCTCGTCGGCAAGGACGCCATCGTCCTGAAGGACGGCAAGCAGGTCACCGAATTCAAGGACGGCATTCTGCCCTGGGCTTACCAGCACAATGTCGCGCTCGTCTTCGACGAATACGATGCTGGCCGCCCGGACGTGATGTTCGTCATTCAGCGCGTGCTGGAATCCTCCGGCCGCCTGACGTTGCTTGACCAGAGCCGCGTCATCCGTCCTCACCCGGCCTTCCGCATTTTTGCAACTGCCAACACGGTCGGCCTCGGTGATACGACCGGCCTTTACCACGGCACGCAGCAGATCAACCAGGCGCAGATGGACCGCTGGTCGATCGTCACGACGCTGAACTACCTGCCGCATGAGCAGGAAGTGAACATCATTGCCGCCAAGGTGAAGAGCCTCGACAATCCGAAGGGCCGCGAAACCGTCTCCAAGATGGTGCGTGTGGCCGATCTTACCCGTTCGGCCTTCGTCAATGGCGACCTCTCAACGGTCATGAGCCCGCGTACCGTCATCACTTGGGCGGAAAATGCGGAAATCTTCGGCGATCTCGCCTTTGCCTTCCGCGTGACCTTCCTCAACAAGTGCGACGAACTGGAGCGCACGCTGGTTGCAGAGCAATATCAGCGGGCTTTCGGCGTCGAGCTGAAGGAAAGTGCTGCGAACATTGTTCTCAGCGCCTGATAGTCCCCGGCTTTTCCGGAGAAGATCACCGATGACTTGAAGATGCTGGCGGGCCGCGCATCCATTGATGAGCGGCTCCCACGCGTCGACAAATGACAGGAAAGACAATGGCAGCGCGCGGCGACAATTCCAGAGCAAAACCGGGTACGGCGGTCGATACGGAGCCGTTGCGTCAGGCGATTGCCGGATGCGTGCGATCCGTTGCCGGGGATGCCGAGGTCGAGGTCGTGTTCGCCAATGAGCGGCCCGGCCTTGCCGGCGAGCGCATGCGTCTGCCGGAAATATCCAAGAAACCCACCGCGCAGGAAATCGCCGTCACGCGCGGTCTGGGCGATTCCATGGCGCTGCGCCTTGCCTGCCATGACGCCGACACCCATGCGGTGATGTCGCCGCAAGGGGCAGAAGCGCGGCTGATCTTTGATGCGGTTGAGCAGGCGCGGGTGGAATCCATCGGCGCGCTGCGCATGCCGGGCATGGCTTCCAACATCCAGGCCATGAACACCGAAAAATACGCCAAGGCGAATTTTTCGGGCATCAACAACAAGGATGACGCACCGCTTGCCGAAGCCGTGGCCCTGCTGGTGCGCGAAAAACTGACAGGCGAAAAGCCACCGGCAAGCGCCGGTCAGGTTCTCGATCTGTGGCGCGATTTCATCGAGGACAAGGCCGCTGGCGATCTCAAGGATCTCTCCAGCGTCATCACCGATCAGAAGGCGTTTTCGCGGCTGGTGCGCAAGATGCTGACCTCCATGCAGATGGCGGAGGATTTCGGCGACGAGGATAACGAGCCTGACAGTCAGGAGGCGGAGTCCAACGAGGATCAGCCGCGTACCAACGAGACAGAGGAAGAGCAGGCCGAGGAAGAGGCCGGTTCCGATGCGACGCCGGCCGATGAAAACGAGGCCTCGCAGGAGGAAATGGAAGAAGGCGAGATGGACGGCGCCGAGATGTCGGACGAGGAGATGTCCGATGATCTCGACGAGGATTCCGAGACGCCCGGCGAGACCCGCCGTCCCAACAGCCCCTTCGACGATTTCAACGAAAAGGTCGATTACCGCATCTTCACCCAGGAATTCGACGAGGAGATCCACGCCGAGGAACTGTGTGACGAAGCCGAGCTTGACCGCCTGCGCGCTTTTCTCGACAAGCAGCTCGCCCACCTTCAGGGCGCCGTCGGGCGTCTGGCGAACCGGCTGCAGCGTCGCCTGATGGCGCAGCAGAACCGTTCGTGGGATTTCGACCTTGAAGAGGGTTATCTCGATCCCGCCCGCCTCGTCAGGCTCATCATCGATCCCATGCAGCCGCTTTCCTTCAAGAAGGAGCGCGACACCCAGTTCCGCGATACCGTCGTTTCGCTCGTCATCGACAATTCCGGTTCGATGCGCGGCCGCCCGATCACCGTTGCAGCCACCTGCGCCGATATTCTGGCGCGCACGCTGGAACGGTCCGGCGTGAAGGTGGAGATTCTCGGCTTCACCACCAAGGCCTGGAAGGGCGGACAGTCGCGCGAGCAATGGCTGGCCAGCGGCAAACCTGCTTCGCCCGGCCGCCTCAATGATTTGCGCCACATCATCTACAAGTCGGCGGATGCCCCGTGGCGGCGGTCGCGGCGCAATCTCGGCCTGATGATGCGCGAAGGCCTGCTGAAGGAAAATATCGACGGCGAGGCGCTGATGTGGGCGCATAACCGCCTGATCGGCCGGCCCGAGCAGCGCAAGATCATGATGATGATTTCGGACGGTGCGCCCGTCGACGATTCGACGCTGTCGGTCAATCCGGGCAACTATCTGGAACGGCATCTGCGCGCCGTGATCGAGCAGATCGAGACACGGTCGCCGGTGGAACTGCTGGCGATCGGTATCGGCCACGACGTGACGCGTTATTATCGCCGTGCCGTAACCATCGTGGATGCGGACGAGCTGGCCGGTGCGATGACCGAGCAGCTCGCGGCGCTCTTCGAGGATACGAGCAGCGCCTCCGGTTCGTCCCGCAGGGTTCGCCGTGCGGGATAAGCGGAGCCGGGCTTCCCTCTCCTACAAGTCTCTGGTCGTTGCCGCTACCCTGGCGGTCGGCTCGCTTGTTCCGGTTCCGATTGGTGCGTCCACCATCGACGTGCCGGTGAGCGTTCGCCAGCTGTCCGGCTTCGAGGTCGGCACCAGCGCAAAACGTTTCGGCAAGCTGGAATTTATCGGCGGCATGGTGATGAGCGCGCCGGAAAAGCTGTTCGGAGCCATATCTTCCATCCGCTTCCGCCCCAATGGGGAGGACTTTGTTGCGGTGCTGGATACCGGCCACTGGCTGACGGGCAGGGTCATGCGCGATGCAGCCGGCGCGCTGTCCGGGCTTGCTGATGTTCGCATTACCCCCATGCTGGACATGGGCGGGCGCGAACCGCCGCGCAAGATGGAAATGGATGCGGAAGGTCTGGCGCTGCGCGACGGCAAAGTTATCGTCAGCTACGAGCAGCGGCACAGGATCGATATCTATCCCGATCCGGGCTTCGAGACATCGAAACCGCTCGGTCGCCTGCCGCATCTCATCCCCAATAACGAGTTGCGCCATAATGGCGGCATGGAGGCCCTGGCAGTATCGCCGGCCGATTCGTCGCTAGCCGGCGCCCTGGTCGTGGTGGCTGAAAAAAGCATCGATGCTGACGGCAATCTTCTCGCCGCCATATTGGAAGGCCCGCTGAAGGGCACATTCGCCGTCACCCATCACCCCTCATTTGATGTGACGGATGGCGCTTTCTTGCCCAATGGCGATCTGCTGCTGCTGGAGCGCCGCTTCAACTTCGCGGAAGGCGTGGGCATGCGCATCCGCCGCATCCGTGGTGCCGATATCCGGCCGGGTGTTGTGGTGGATGGCGAAATCCTGCTTGAAGCGGGCATGGCCTACCAGATCGACAATATGGAAGGCATGGATGTCGTGAAAGGGCCTGATGGTTCCACGCGCCTCATCATCGTTTCCGACGATAATCACTCGTTTCTCCAGCGCAACCTGATGCTGGAATTCAAGCTGGTGGAGTGAATTTCAGACCTGTTGTGCCGCCTTGTAGGCAGCCAGGAGATCCTCTACCGGAATGCCGTCGATCTTCATGCCGGTCATTCGGCACCCCGTTATCTGCGCGCCGGACAGGTTTGTGTTGCTCAGCTTCAACCCGGTGAAATTGACGTCATCGATCGACCAGCCGGACATGTTGCTGTCCGTAAACGACGCACCGGAAAAGTTGATGTCGTTGAAGCGTGTGCCGGCCAGATTGACATTGTTGAAGACCGTTCCCGACAAATTGACGTCGTCGAAGCTGGAGCCCGAAAGTGTGGCGCTCGTCGCATCTATAATGTCGATGACGTCCTTGATCTGCATGCCGATCTGCCCCCTTAGCCGTGCAACGGACGGCAGACTGCAACGCCACCAGCGGGTTTGCAAGCGTGATTTGATCCATGCCTGCCCGACCTCGAATTCAGCTGACAGAAAAAAGTCAGCCCTGCTTGGCAGCACCTGGCATCGGCTTCAACGTATTCATCAGCGCGCCGTAAGGCAGGAGCATGACGAGGCCGACGAGAACCTTCACCGAAAGATCACCCATCGCCCAGGAAATCCACCGAGGCGCTTCCACGGCGAAGACACCGAGGATGGGAGCGTTTTCGATGGCGAAGGCATCGTTGGGGCCAACGAAGGAGAAGCTGGCCGCAAAGGCGATGGAGAAGAACAGCGCCGTATCCAGCACCGAACCCAGCATGGAGCCGGCAAGCGGCGCGTGCCACCAGCGCTGGCGGCGCAGGCGGTTGAAAACGGAAATATCGAGCAGCTGGCCGATCAGATAGGCGGTGCCGGATGCGACAGCGATGCGCGGAATGGAGGTCCAGAAGGACAGCGTGACACCGACGACGAAGCCGGCAAGCACGACGCGGCGCGCTATGGACGGGCCGAACTGGCGGTTGGTCAGGTCAGTGACGAGGAAGGCGACCGGATAGGTAAACGCGCCCCAGGTCAGAAGATCGCCGAGATTGACACCGAACAGCGATCCGGAAAGCGGATACTGCACCAGAATATTGGAGGCGACGACCACCAGTGTCATCAAGAGAACGTAGATCAGCGTATAGCGCAGATAGGGCATTTTTTTATCCTGGGTGATGCCACCAGTTAGAGCCAACTAAAACAAACAAAAGGCTTGAGCGGCAAAAGCCATTCAAGCCCTCTGAATATCGATGATGTCGAAACCGCTATTAAGCAGCTTCAGCCGTCTTCTTGGCGATCTGGCGGCGCAGGAGACGAGCGCGCATGCTCAGTTCGTTTTCGCCGGACTTCAGAAGGAAGGCATCGAGGCCGCCACGGTGTTCAACGGAGCGCAGAGCTGCTGCGGAAACACGCAGGCGGAAGCGCTGGCCGAGAGCATCGGAGATCAACGTGACCTGGCAGAGGTTCGGAAGGAACCGGCGCTTGGTCTTGTTGTTGGCGTGGCTGACGTTGTTGCCCGTCTGGACGCCCTTGCCGGTCAATTCGCATACACGGGACATGGGTACACCTATTTCGTTTCGTCTGTTTCGCCACTGGCTCGCCACCGGCAAAACCGGGGTGGCAATCCAACTGGCCATGATTGGAAAGTTGCGGTTCTATAGTCAGACGAGACTTAACAGTCAAGCCGCTCGCGATCAAATGAAAGGAAATTCCGGCGTTTTCAACCGGCATCCGCTTTTTTATTGCCACAAGTCAGCGTATATCATCGCCCGATAAGGCCGCTTCCGCGCCTCTTTTAAGGTGATATCGAAATGATTGCCAGAGGAAAAAGCATTTTCATGGCCGTGACAATAGCGTTTGCGGGCGTTTCTCCCTCGCTCGCCGCCGAAGCACGCCATACAAGCGAATACAGCATCAATCTCGGCATTTTGCCGATTGCGCGGGCAAGTTTTTCGACTCGCATGGACGGACCGAACTATTCGATCTCCGGTTCCTTCAGTGCCGCCGGCCTTGCCAGCATTTTAAAGGACATTTCCGGCAAGACGACCGTTTCCGGCGCCAAGCGCGGCCACCGGCTGCAGGCCAACGAATATTCGCTGGTCTACAAGGACGGCAAGCGGGTACGGACCTATGACGTTGTCTATCGCAACGGCAATGTCACATCGACGACGGTGAAACCCGAGCCGAAGGCCCGGCCGGATAATTGGGTGGATGTGAAGGACCGCGACCTGCGCTCCGTTCTCGACCCGATTTCCGGCCTCATCATTCCCTCCGGCGGTCGTATCTGCCCGACCCGGCTGCCGATCTATGACGGCGAATCGCGGCTGGATCTCGTTTTGAGTTCCAGCGGCACCAAGCCTTTCAAGACCAATGGCTTTAGCGGCGATGCCATCGTCTGCAAGGCGCGGTATGTGCCGAAGTCGGGCTACCGGCAGGGGCGCAAGGATATCGAATATCTGAAATCCATCTCCATGGAAATCTGGTTCGCCAAGTCGAACAATATGGATGTCTATGCGCCTGTTTATGCGATCATTCCGACGCGGGTGGGGCAGGTCTACATCACGGCGACGAAATACGGCGGCTGACCAAAGCTGACGGTGGCGTAAAAAAAGCAGACGTTGCGGCGTATTTCTTCTCCCCGCCGGGGAGAAGGTGGCCCGAAGGGTCGGATGAGGGGGGGCAACGTTGCCGGATATCTCTACCCTTGCCCCCCATCCCGCTGCCGCGGACTTCTCCCCCTCGGGGAGAAGAAACAAGGGGCACTCACTCACTCCGCAGGCGACTGCTCCAGGTTCAGGGCGCGTCCCCAGGCGACCAGCCGGGTTCGGCCATGACGAAGCTCGAAAAGGCAAATCCCGGTGAGACGGTGCAGCCGACGAGGGTGAAATCGCCGAGGCTTTCCGCCGATTGCCAGCAATCGGCCGGCACGATCACCTGCGGGCGCTCGCCTTCCAGAATCGCGGGACCAAGCGTGAAGGTCTGTACCTCCCGGCCGTCCTCCGAAAGATGCAGCGCGATGGGTGCGCCGGCATAATAGTGCCAGACCTCGACGGCATCGGTGACGCGATGCCAGTGTGAGCGAACGCTTTTTTCGAGAAGATAATAGATCGCCGTCGAATGGCCGCGCTCACCGCCCGCCCTGTCGCGAAAAGTCTGGTGGTAGAAACCACCCTCAGGATGCGGTTCAAGACCCAGTTCGCGAATGATCGCTTCCGCAGACAGATCGGCGCCCATCAGAAATTGTCCTTGCGCGTGCGGATTTCCGCAAAAACGTCCGCATCACTGGCAGTCTCCAGGCCAAGATGCCTGCGGATGCCGGCATCTGCGACCCGCATATAGGGATTGGTCTGTTTTTCGAACCCGATGGTGGTCGGAATGGTGAATTCATTCGCCTGCCGCGCCTTTCCAACGCGCGCTGCGCGTTCGATCAGAACCGCATTCTCGGGATCGACTGTGAGGGCGAAACGGGCATTCGCGAGTGTATATTCGTGGCCGAAATAGACTTTTGTGTCATCGGGCAGCGCCATCAATTTCTGGAAGGAATGCCACATATCCGCCGCCGGGCGTTCGAACAGCCGGCCGCAGCCCATGGCAAACAGCGTATCGGCGGCAAACAGCAACCCGTCATCGGGAAGATAATAACAGATGTGTCCGGCTGTGTGGCCGGGCGTGGATATGACCTGAACGCGGCGTCCGGCAAATTCGAACTCGTCGCCATCGGCCTGTGAGCGGTCGAGACCGGGGATCGCGATAGCCTCGTCGTAAGGCCCGTGCACTTCGCAGCCGAACTTGTCCTTCAGCGCCAGATTGGCCTCTACATGGTCCTGATGATGGTGGGTGGTAAAGATATGGGTGAGCTTCCAGCCATGACCATCGAGAGCCTGCAGGATCGGGCCTTCCTCGGGTGCGTCGATGGCGGCGGTCGCCCCGCTTTCGGGATCGTGCAGCAGAACCCCGAAATTGTCGCTGCGGCAAAGAAAGACGTCTATTTCCAAAGGTTTCATCTCATCCTCTCCATTTGCCGGCCGGAGCCGACGCATTTATCCGCCTGGGTTTCAATGTAGGGGCAGACGCCTTGAAGTCCAATCGCCTGATGCTACATTCTCGCCCATGAACACTGATATCGTCGATCTGCGCGAATTCTATCATTCCCCGCTTGGCCGCTCGGCCGAGCAGGCGATCACCATGGCGCTTTCGACGCTCTGGCCGCCTTTGCCGGAAGAGCGGTTGGTCGGCCTCGGTTATGCGGTGCCGTTTCTGGACCGGTTCCGCCATGATACGGAACGCACCTTCGCCTTCATGCCGGCGGGGCAGGGGGCGGTGAACTGGCCGGCTGGCGAGCTATCTTCCACGGCGCTGGTGTTTGACGAGGAATTGCCGCTTCCCGATTCGTCCATAGACCGGGTGCTGATGGTGCATGCGCTGGAATTTGCCGAAAATCCGCGCGAAACTTTGAAAGAATTGTGGCGGGTACTGGCGCCCGGCGGCCGTCTGGTGATCGTGGTGCCGAACCGGCGCGGTGTCTGGGCGCGCATGGAACATACGCCCTTCGGCTCGGGGCGGCCCTATTCGCGCGGGCAGCTGACGGCGCTTTTGCGTGAAACCAACTTCACGCCGGGGGCTTCCGCCGAGGCGCTTTTCTTTCCGCCCACCACAAGCCGCCCGGTGCTTAAATTCCGCCGTTACCTCGAACTGACCGGCCGCAGGCTGTGGCCCCTGTTTTCCGGTGTCATTGTGGTGGAGGCGCAAAAACGGCTCTATCAGGGATTGCCCGTCACCCAGCGCGCCTCACGCCGGGTGTTTGTGCCCGTTCTCGCTCCACAGGGCGTTCCCACCACCCGCACCGCCGCAAAGCACGGAAAGCCGCGCTGACCCTCGACAAAACGCCCATTCCGGTCTAATGCCTCCGGCATTGCTTTTGCCGGGTTCTCCGGCGTTTTTCCAAAGGTCGATCAAATGAGTGCAGAGCTTAGCCAACCTGTTCCGCGTCCGGGTATTCTGGATATCGCCGCTTATGTTCCCGGCAAGGAACATGTGGACGGTGTTGCGAAGGTCTATAAGCTCTCCTCCAATGAAACGCCGCTCGGGCCGAGCCCGAAGGCGATTGAAGCTTTCGGCACGGCCGCCAGCCATCTGGAAATCTATCCGGACGGCCAGGCGATTGCGCTGCGTCAGGCGATTGCCGATGTGCATGGTCTCAACATCGCAAACATCATGTGCGGCAACGGTTCGGATGAGCTTCTGGGCCTGCTTTGCCATGTCTATCTCGGTGCAGGCGATGAGGCGATCATCACCGAACACGGTTTCCTCGTCTACAAGATCCAGATCATGGGCGCAGGCGCAACCCCGGTGACGGTGAAGGAAAAGGACTGCGCGGTCGATGTGGATGCGATCCTCGCCGCCGTCACGCCGAAGACGAAGATGGTTTTTGTTGCCAACCCCGGCAACCCAACCGGCACCTATGTTCCTGTTGCGGAAATCCGCCGCCTTCAGGCCAGCCTGCCGAAACATGTCGTGCTGGTGCTGGATGCGGCTTACGCGGAATATGTGCGCAAGAACGATTATGAGGCAGGCCTCGAGCTGGTTTCCGGCAACCGCAACGTGGTGATGACCCGCACCTTCTCCAAGGTTTACGGTCTCGCCGCACTGCGTGTGGGCTGGATGTATGCCCCGGTTGATATCATCGATGCGCTGAACCGTGTGCGCGGCCCGTTCAACATGAGCGCCCCGGCCATTGCGGCGGGTGCCGCTGCGATCCGCGATCAGGCTTTCGTTCAAAAGGCTGTGGCACATAATGCCCTGTGGATGGAAAAGCTGGTCACGACCTTTACCGGCCTCGGCCTGGAAATCACACCGTCGGTCACCAACTTCATCCTCATCCATTTCCCGGATCAGGACGGCAAGCGCGCGGCGGATGCGGACGAGTTCCTGAGCCGCCGTGGTTACATCCTGCGCGCTGTGCGCGGTTACGGTTTCCCCAATGCCTTGCGTATGACCGTCGGCTCGGAAGAGGCCAATCTCGGCGTCATCTCGGTGCTTACCGAGTTCATGGGGCAGGCGTGATGGGCGAAATCATGTTCGAACGCATCGCGCTGATCGGCATCGGCCTGATCGGCTCGTCGATTGCCCGCGACATCAAGGAATTGGGGCTTGCGCGGCATGTCACGATTTCCACCCGCAGCGAGGAAACGCTGAAGCGGGCGGAGGAGCTGGAACTCGGCACGGATTACACCGTCTCGGGGGCGGAGGCCGTGAAGGATGCCGATCTCGTCATCGTTTCGGTTCCGGTCGGCGCGTCGGAAATTGTCGCGCAACAGATCGCGCCGCATCTGAAGCCCGGCGCCATCGTCACCGATGCTGGCTCCACCAAGGCCTCCGTCATCGCGCAGATGGCGCCGCACATGCCTGACAATGTGCATTTCATTCCCGGCCACCCGCTGGCGGGTACGGAAAAATCCGGCCCGGATGCCGGTTTTGCCGGCCTCTTCCGCGAGCGCTGGTGCATCTTCACGCCGCTGCCCGGCACGGACGCCGAGGCGCTGGAGAAGCTGAAGGATTTCTGGCGGGCGCTCGGTTCCCGCGTGGATGAAATGGATGCCGAACACCATGACAAGGTTCTGGCGATCGTCTCGCATCTGCCGCATATCATCGCCTACAATATCGTCGGCACGGCGGACGATCTGGAGACGGTGACCGAATCGGAAGTCATCAAATATTCCGCCTCCGGTTTCCGTGACTTCACCCGTCTGGCGGCTTCCGATCCGACCATGTGGCGCGATGTCTGCCTGCACAACAAGGATGCCATCCTTGAAATGCTGGCGCGCTTTTCCGAGGACCTCGCCTCCCTGCAAAGGGCGATCCGCTGGGGCGAAGGCGACAAGCTGTTCGAGCTGTTTTCCCGCACCCGCGCCATCCGCCGCTCCATCGTCCAGGCCGGTCAGGACGTCGACGCGCCGGACTTCGGCCGTCATGCTCTGGATCAGAAGAAGTAGGACGCAGCGTAAGGCAAACGCGATTCTCTCTTCGTCATGCCGGACTAGATCCGGCATCCAGCCACGGCGCGTCCGCGCCGTGGGATGAGTCTTGCGCGATCAAGGACTTGATCGCACTGGACCCCGGATCTAGTCCGGGGTGACGGAGCGGGATGCGAAAACTCAGATCGGCGGAATTTTCCCAAGCGGAATGAAGCCGCTGACGGTGGCGCGGCCGCGATCGACCACGAGATCGACGGACGCCCTGTCGCCGCCGCCGGCAAGCGCGCCGAGCAGCTTGCGGGCCGTGTCGATGGTGGATTGCAGCTGTGGGAAAGCCTGCTTGGCATTATCAGACCAGGCGCCGAGCTCTTCGATCTCCAGCTTGAACTGACCGGAGAGATATCCTTCATTGTCGAAGGAGAAGGGGCCGCTGATGCGCATGGTGCGGCCCTCGCCAATATCGGCCACCAGCCGGCGAAGCTCTCCGCTTGCGCCGTATAGGCCGGATCTGTCGCTGCCGTCGACCATGCCCGCCTTGCCGGCAAGCGTGACATCAACGATGGCGTCGAGGCGGGGAAGGATCTGCGGCCAGTCCTTGATGACGGTCGCCGATTCGGTAAGCGTGATTGCTCCGTCGAGATCGGCGCCGTTCTGGCGCAGGTGCATTTCCGTCTTTACGGCATCAAAATCGATGGTCTGGCCGGTGACGGAGGACACCGCCTGCGCCTTCAGGCCGTCGATGACGAGCGACGTGCGGTCGATACCCTTAAGCTTGGTGACGATGCTCGATTGCATGTTCTGCCAGGCGGCAGAAACCGTCAGGCCGTGAGCGGTGCGGATTTCCGCCGGCGCATCCAGTTCCCAGACGATGTGGCCGGGATTGTAGACCTGCGCTGCCGAGCGCAATTCGCCAAAGGAAGCGGAAACACCGTTCTGCTTGTCATCGACCATCACCTTGGAGCAGAAAAGGCCGATGCGGAACGGATAACCCCGGAAGGCGATATCGCCGCATTCACCGCTGACATTCCTGGCCTGAGAGGGAGATATCACGTTCAGGACCGTCTGCTTCAGCCTGTCGGCGGCATAAAACCACCCCGCCGTGTAAAGTCCGATGACCAGCACAATGGCGATACCAAGCCAGAGGAATTTTTTGGCCGTGCCGGATTGGCTTGACGATGCCATATTGATCTCCGATGAACAGACTTCAGATAATTTTGATTTGGCTTGCGATATGGACGATTTTTGGGTCTTTGGCTACGGTTCGTTGATGTGGAACCCCGGCTTCGCCTTTGAGGAAAGGCAGCAGGCGCGGCTGCACGGTTATCGGCGTTCGCTCTGCATCAGCTCCAGCGTCTATCGCGGCACGGAAGAAAAGCCGGGCCTCGTGCTGGGTCTCGAGCGCGGCGGCTCATGCCTCGGCGTCGCCTTTCGGGTGCGGGGAAGAGACCACGATCCCGTCATGGCCTATCTGCGCGAGCGCGAACTGATAACGAATGTCTACAAGGAACGTGTTGTTGCAATTGCCTTTGCCGATGGCAGGCGCAGCAGCGCGGTGACCTATGTGGCCGATCCCGCGCATGAGCAATATATTGGCGGTCTGGGTGTGGCCGAAGCGGCGGTCATCGTCGCGACTGCCTCGGGCCGGTCCGGGCCCAACACGGATTACGTCTTCAATACCGTGCAGCATCTGCAGGATATGGGCATTCGCGACTCGCTGCTGGAAAGCATCGCCGCCAATGTCGGCACGCTCGCGGCTCAGCCGGCGGCTGTGTCCTTGCCCTGAAGTTCGGCGATACGCTTGATGGCGGTGGGCGGCAGCGGCAGGTGCGGGTTGTTGCGCGCGGTTTCCAGCAGCAGCTCGTCGCTCGCCTTTTCCGTCACATCGATCAATCGCTTGAAAAACACGTCGGGGTCGAGCCCCGGCTCGATGGCCGGCAATATCCGCACCTTGAAATGGCCGGGATAACGCATGGTCGAACGGCGTGGCCAGAAGAGGCCGGGATGCATGGCGACTGGAATGACCGGAACCTGCAGGTCGCGATAAAGCCTTGCAATGCCGTAACGATATTCAGGCTCGGCGCCCGGCGGGCGGCGCGTGCCTTCGGGATAGATGATGAGCTCGCGGCCGGCGGCCATTTCCTCTTTCGCCCGCTCCATCACCTTCAGCATGACCTTGCCGCGCGCGGCGCGGTTGACGGGGATCATGCGCTGCTTCATCGCATACCAGCCAAATAGCGGGATCCACAAAAGTTCACGCTTCAGAATATAGACCGGGTCGGGAAGATTGGGCAAAAGCGCATAGGTATCCCAGAAGGACTGGTGCTTGGGCGCGAAGATGCAACCGGTCTCCGGAATGTTTTCCAGGCCCTCTATCTCGAAGGTCGTTCCGACGATGGTTTTCATCAGCCAATGGTTGGAGCGCGCCCAGTTCTTGGGGATTTCGTAGGCGATCTTGCGCGGCAGGATGAAATAGATCGGCGTCAGCACGATCATGCGGACAATCAGGTTGAGATAAAACAGCGTATTGAAAAGAAAAGAGCGCAGCTTGAGCATCAACAGCCTTCCCGGGATGCAGCCGTTCCGAAACTTTGAGCGCCTCGATGCCGGATGCCGATGCCAGACGCCTACACGAAAACAAGGGGCGGCAGCAAGCGTGTTTCTGGCAGCTTACGAGGAAGCCGCCGTTACTTTCGGTGGAGCGTGATCGGCGGCGGCCTTGCGCAGGCCGTCACCCTTGCCAAAGCCGGTCAGATCACGTCCGGCCGCCGCCACGAACTTCAGATATTCGTAGAGCATTGTTCTCACCACATCCGGCTCCGCGAACCAGTTGGTGCGGGCAAGGTCCGCGCTGATGACGGGGTAGGCGATGAATTCGGTCTGCGGGCTGGCGTTGCGCAATTCATGCAGGCTGCGATGCATATGGTAATTGTTGGTGACAACGACGATGGCCGAATAACCGTGATCGCGTATCCAGCTTGCCGCCTCATTGGCGTTGCCGATCGTATCAATGGCCTTGTAACCCATGTCCACGCAGCAGGAAAACATGTCCGAAGAGCCCTGCGTCATCTTGCGGATCTGCGAACGGGTGGTGGCGGGGTTGACGCCGGAAATCAGCAGACGTTTGCCCACACCGTCACGCAGCAGGCCGACCGCCTGTTCAATGCGCTGGTAGCCGCCGGTCAGAACGATGATCGCATCGCCCTTCGCGCCCTCCGGCGGGCGCATGGAGGCGACGGAATCGGCAAACCACAGGAAGCCGCCCGAAAAAGCACCGAGAGTGATGACGCAAAGCAGGATGAGACCGCGAATAAAACGGCGCAGGCGGCCACGCCGCGACCAGAGGCTCTTTTTTGCCGGTCGCGTGGTCGTCTGATCCTGATCCTGGTCCGTCCGACTCACAAACATTCCTCCTGAATACTCGCCGATTAAGGCAAGGAACAGGCATTTTTGTCCACCGTCCGCAGGTTACATCCGGCTCGTGAAGGTTTCAGTTTTCCCGCAAAATTTCAAAGCCGGGGTCACGATGCAAGGCCGTCACTTTTCGACGGATCGGAGCGCACGCGATCGATATCGTCGATCGTGCGGATGACGGTTACGCGCGCCGTGATAGTGGTGAGAAGCGCGATGATGATCATCGTTGTGGCGATGCCGATGTAACCGCCGAGACCGACCGAAAAGGAGCCGAAAAGCGCACTTGCCTGATCGCTCTGCGGTGTGGCGACCGTGCTCGATTGCCAGAAGCCGGCGGCAAGAAAAACCGTCGCTGCAAGCGCGCTGCCGGCCGCTGCCCCCTTGAGGCTGATTTTCAGGAAGTGCTTCTGGAATTCCCGCGCCACGAAGCTGCTTTCCGCACCGACAAAATGCAGGACCTCAACGATGTGACGATTGCCGGAAAGCGCGCCGCGCGTGGCGAACACCACCGTCAGCACCATGGCGGTGAAGACGAGGATCAAAACCCCCACACCGATCATGACAGTGGTTCTCGCCATCGAGACCAGCCTGTCCACCCATGTGCGGTGGTCGTCCAGAAAGGCCTGCGGAAGTTCAGCCTTCAGCATATCCCGCATCGCCTGAAAATCCGGCGGGTTGTTTTCGTCGATGGTGATGACGACGAGGCGCGGGATCGGCAGTTCGGAAAGGTCGAGACCGCTGCCGAGCCATGGTTCCAGAAGGCGCGAGGTGGCGGCATCGTCAAGGATGGTTCCGTCGCGCGTGCCGACGAAAGTCAGCGCCAGATTACGCGCCTTGGAGAGCGCCGCATTCATGTCCAGCCCGTCCTCGGGCTTGATCTGGATGGTGATCTCGCGGGAAATCTGGCTCTGCCATGTGGCGGCGGTGGCGCGCACCATGGAGACGGCGCCGAGCGTCAGGCAGGCGAGAAAGGCCATGATGGCGATGACCACCATCAACGCATTGCCCTGAATGTTGGACGGCGGCAGAATGGGCGCCATCGGGCGGATGCGCATCGGCGGGCGCTTCGGCGTCGTTGCCTCGGGTCTCAACTGTTTGCGGTTGATCTCATTCATAGATGTCGAGCCGCCCTTCGGTCAGGATCATCCGGCGCGCATCGATCTGGTCCATCAGGCCAAAATCATGGGTGGCGATGACGACGGCCGTGCCCAGCCGGTTGAGTTCCAGAAAGAGGTTGAGAAGGCGCTTGGCCATCGGCGGGTCGACGTTACCGGTCGGCTCGTCGGCCAGCAATATTTCCGGCTGGTCCATCAGCGCACGGGCAATGGCGGCGCGCTGCTTTTCCCCGCCCGAAAGGATGGCCGGCAGCACATTGATGCGCTCGCCAAGGCCCACCCATTTCAAAAGCTCGATCACATCGTTGCGGTAGGCGCTTTCTTCCTTGCCGCGCACGCGCAGTGGCAGGGCCACATTCTCATAGGTCGTCAGATGATCCAGCAGCCGGAAATCCTGAAAGACGATACCGACGCGGCGGCGCAGCATCGGCAGCTCGCTGCGCGGAATGCGCGACACATCGCGGTTGAACATGCGGATATTGCCGCGTGTCGGCTGCAGCGACATCAAGAGCAGACGCAGAAGCGTCGTCTTTCCGGCGCCCGAAGGCCCGGTCAGAAACTGGAACGAACCCTTGGGAATATCGAAGGTCATGTCCCTCAGGATCTCGGGTCCCATGCCGTAACGCAACCCGACATTTTCGAAATGGATCAACGGACTTCCAGTCTCTTCGTTTCGTGGTGGTTCGCAAGCCGCTGGCGCGTGAGGCCCGGATGCTGCCGTTTAACCCGGTTCCGGTGGCCTGCGCGAGGCGTTTTTGCGAAGCATTAACCAATTAAATTTAAAACTTGGCAGGATTCGTTGCAATGCCCAGTTTTGCGGGCCGGAAAACCTGACCGGGGAATTCTATGGCTATGTTCCGTTCATCTCGCCGGCAAGCGGCATTCGATTTCGACCTCCTGATGCCGGAAGCGCCGGCGCGCCGGGCGGCGCGGGCCGCAGGTCCAGGCCCCGACGTGGTAGACGCGGAATTTGTCACCATCAAGGAAAACCGTGCGCGTCAGCCCGGAAACGACAACCGTGGTGCGGTGCGCCGGCGGAAGGAAAAACCACCCGTCACCGCCGGCGTGCTCGGTTTGGCGTTCGTCGGCTGGGTGGATCGCAAATTGTCGCGCCTGTCAGCGGATGCCTATTCGGCGCTGGTCGCGGGGCTGGCCATTTTCGTTTTCGTCTGCTCCGGGGGCCTGTCGGTCGTCGTGCCGGAAAAATCGGCTGTTGCCGCGCCGGTGAACCCGCTTGCCATTTCCCATGTCACCATCACGCCGCAGGAGGCGGGCGGCATGGATGTCCTTCTCATCAACGGCATCGTGGAAAACAACGGCACCGCGCTTGAAGACGTGCCGGCACTTCGCGCCGATCTCTTCGTCGCCAAGGGGCAGCTGGTGGCCAGCATGGTCATCGAGCCGCCGGTCAAGCAGATGCAGCCCGGTTTCAGCCACGGATTTTCGGCAAAGTTGCGCCATCCCGGTGGAAAAACACCGGAGATCAAGCTTTCCTTCGTCGAGGCGGGTGCTTCCGAACGCTGATTGTGCTAACGCGTGATCCTCGTATTTTTACTGAAAGGTAAAATCGGCAAGGCGCAGCACAGGAGAAAGAATGCCCGTCGTCCGTGGAAAAAACATCGAGCCGCTGTACACGGCCGAGCAGATCGCCGAGCGCAATCGCGATATGGCCAAGCATATAGCCGGCGGCCCGACCAAGGATTTGCTGGTCATCGCCGTGCTCAAGGGATCGTTCATTTTCGCGGCCGATCTTATCCGCGCGCTGCATGACAGCGGCCTTGCTCCCGAAGTCGAATTCATCACGCTGTCGAGCTACGGTGCCGGCACGGTTTCGCAAGGGGTGCGGATCGTCAAGGATATTGACAGCGACGTGAAGGACCGCGATGTCCTCTTGATCGACGATATTCTCGAATCCGGGCGCACGCTGCGTTTTGCCAAGGAACTGCTTTACGAGCGCGGCGCCCGCAACGTCACCATCGCCGTGCTGCTCGACAAGAAGGTCAAGCGCAAGGAAGATCTGGAGGCCGACTATGTCGGCTTTGAATGTCCGGATTATTTCGTTGTCGGTTATGGCATGGATGTCGCCTACGCCTTCCGTGAGCTGCCTTTCGTCGGCGTCGTGACCGGCGACGCCTGACCCATTCTGCCGTGCCGGTATGATACATGCCGGAGACGCCTCATTAACCATTCACCCAGCGAAACCCTGGGTGTTTACCTCTTGAAAAGAGGAGCCTGCGATGTTGCTCACGGCTGGAAATGATGCCCAGGAGCAATGATTGATGGCGAAGATTTTGATTACCGAAGATGAGGATGCATTGCGGGCTTTCGTCGCCCGCGCGCTGCGTCTCGATGGTCATGAGACCCATGAGGCGGCAGACGGCGAGCAGGGGCTGGAAAAGCTCCAGGAGACCAGTTTCGATCTTCTTCTTTCGGATATCCGCATGCCGGTCATGGATGGCATCGAGCTGGCGCACCGCGCCGCCGAACGCTTCCCGGCCATGCGCATCCTGCTGATGACCGGTTATGCCGAGCAGCGCGAACGGGCGGACGATCTGGCTGAAAAGATTGTTGACGTCGTCTCGAAGCCCTTTGCGCTTCCGGATATCCGCAAGGCTGTGGCGCGCGCGCTTGCGGCTTGAACGGCGAGACTAAAGAGATTTAAAGGGCGGCCTTCGGGCCGCCTTTTTTGTTGGCCGGACATCACCGCAGTCGTTGTTGCGCTCTACCCACCCTCCGTCATTCCGGCCTTGAGCCGGAATCTAGCCAGCCCAAGTCCTTGGGCTGAAAGAACTCTTTCCGCCGCGCAGACGCGCGTCAACTGGATGCCGGATCAAGTCCGGCATGACGGAAAAGTTCAGGCGGTGAGGACGTAACGAGCCGCAGCATTGCCTGTGCGTAACCCTCACTGTATATCCAGCAACCGCTCCAGATACCGCCGCTCGATTTCACCGGGCGGATTGTTGCCGAGCTTTTCGCGGATCGCCTCGAGGATTTCGCGGGCGCGCTGCACGTCGATCTCATCAGGCACCTTCACCTGATCGCCGAAATCCGGGCCCGTCGTGCTGCGTGGACGGCCGAGCGGGTCGCGGCCGTTCTGGCCACCCTGGCCCGCCATGCCTTCCTGTCCCTGTCCGGGCTGTTGGCCCTGCTGGCGCATGGCCTGCATGATCTGGCCCATCATGTCCTGTGCGCCCTGTCGCAACGCGTTCAGTGCATTGCCCTGGCCTTCCACCGCCTGTTCGCCCTGGCTTTTGCCGAGTGCTTCGCCGGCGCCTTCCATTTCCTGCTGCGCCTTGCCGAAGTTTTCCCCCGGCTCCATGCCGAGATCGCGAAGGCCCTGCTGCAATTCGCCGAGCTGCTTGCCGAGCGCATCCTGCTGCGCCCGCAGGTTTTTCAGCGCCTCGCGCAATTGCTCGGCGGTCATCTGGTCGCTCGGCTGTCCGCCCTGCTGGCCATTCTCACCCTGCTGGCCCTGTTGCGGCTGCTGACCGTTTTCACCCATCTGCGGGTCACCTTCGCCCTCGCCATCCTGCTGCGGATCGCCGCGCTGCATGCGGTCACGCAGCGCCTGATCGAGCTTGAAGGTCTCGTCCATCAGCTTTTGCTGCTGTTGCAGAATTTCGCCGAGCTTGTCGATCTGCTGGCGCATCTTGCTGCTCTGCTGTTGCCCCTGCTGGCCCTGACGCTGCGGCCGGCCCGCCTGCAGATTGTTCATCATGCGTTGCAACTGCGAGAGCATTTCCTGTGCCGCGTCACGGTTGCCGGAGCGGGCGAGGTTTTCGATCTGGTTCATCATATTTTCCAGATCGCGCTGGCGCAGAACGTTTTGCGCCTGCTGGTTCATGTTGGCTTGCGGCGCGTTTTGCATGCGCTGCGCAAGCTCGCTCATGAATTGCTGCATCGCCTCGCGCAGTTCCTGCATCAGCTTGGCAACCTCCTCATCGGAGGCATTGCGCTGAAGCGCTTCGGAGAGTGCGTTCTGCGCATCACGCAGGCGTTTCTCCGCCTGAGACAGATCGCCATCCTCGATGCCGAGCGCGATCTCCCAGAGGTAATCGGCGGTATTCTTCAGCATCTCCTCATTATAGGCGAGACGCATGCGGGTCTGCGCCGATTGCAGCAGGAGATAGTGCGTGGTGTTGGGAATGGTTTCTTCCGGACGCAGGCCCACCGCCTCGTTATAGGCAATCGCCTTCGGCATCTGGCGCGTGTCGAGCGAAAAGATCTGCCGCTGTTCGGCAATGGAGGCCGCCAGCGGTTCGGAGAAGTTGCGTCCGGGCAGCACCATCTCATGCGCCGGGCTGCGGCCGGTCTGGCCGGCACCGTCGGTCGCCACCAGCGTGATACGAACGCGTTTGCCTGCCATCGGATGTTCGGTCAGGTTGCGGCTTGTCAGCCCCTTGATTTCGCGGTTGTTCTGCCGCGGCAGGTCGAGCTTGAACTCCGGCGGCGGGTAAAGTGCTGTCGCACCTTCCGCAATGCCAAGCGGCTCGATGATGGCATGCGCTTCCTTCAGGCCGTAATCGTCCTTGGCGGTGAAGCCCACTTCAAGCGCGCCATTGACGGCGCGGCGCGGCATGTTGTCGAAGGCAATGGTGGGCGGCTGGTCGGGGATGACATTGAACATCCATTGTTCACCGTTCGCGGTGATCATGCCGCTTTCGGTGACATCCATGGCAAAGGTGCGCGGCGCGACAGGCTGGTCCGGCGTGCGGGTTTCTGGCTGAACAGCCACGTCGCCGCTCGCACTGTCCGCACGCTTGGCCTCAGGCGCAAGCTTCTGCAGGGCGCCTGCCGTCTCGGGTTCGAATGTCACTTCTTCGCCGCCATCACCGCCGGTCATGCGGATCGTCAGCTCGGAGGATTGCGGCACCGAAACCGCGTCGCGATTGGTCGCGTCGCGGCCCGTCAGGAAAATCGGTGCGCGGCCGGTATAGGCGGGTGGTGTCACCCAGGCATCGAGACGGATATCGGGATTGAGCGGACCAACGGCCGGCTGGCTGCGGAAGGCATCGGCCACCGTGCCCGCGCCGTTGGAATAGGAAAAACCAAAGGCGGTTACCAGAAGAAGGGCGGGAACGGCGCGCAACGCAAGACGGTCATAACGGGCGATATCGGGTTTCGGCAGTCCGGCATTGAGGGCGGCGATGCGTTCCGCCATGCGGATCTGGTGTTCTTTCCAGAGCGTGCGGGAAAAGGGGGTGTCGAAAGCCGGTTCGTCCTCCTGCACGCCGACCGGCTGGTGCGCCAGGCCGTTGCGCTCTTCCAGAAGGCGCGAGGCGTCATTGTCCGTCGGCCATTTCAGCCGCAGGATCGGCAGCAGGGTGGTGATGAAACTGAAAACCAGCAGGAAAACAACGCCAAGCCGCAGGAAATCCGGCATCTGCCGGAAAAGACCAAACCAGGCGAGGGCCAGAAACAGGGCGGCTATGGAAAGTGGCCACAGCGTCTTCGGTGCCATTTTTTCAGAAAACAGCACGATTTTTGCGAAGAAGCGTTTGGCCGCAACCTGGCGGGCAAGGTCTGGCCGTTGCGCGAATGCGCCATTCGGGCGCTTTCTGCCTGTCCTGTCCTCTCCGGCTGTGGTCATCAATCCGTTCTCCCGGTTCTGGCCACGTCAAACGCCATTCCCGGAACGGCGAAATACTCTATGTCTCGAGACGGCAGGATAACATTCTTTGTGGCGAAGACGAGGGCAGCCGGGTGCTCACCCCCATTTTTTAGGCAGCTTCGCTCAATTGTGATCGACCAAGCCAGATGAATGGCGGATCAATCGAGCCAGGCCGGCACGGAATCGAGAGCGATCAACTCTTCATAGGTGCCGCGCGGGCGGATGACGTGGAACTTGTCCCCCTTCACCAGCACTTCCGGCACCAGCAGGCGCGAATTATAGGTGCCTGCCTGCACCGCGCCATAAGCGCCGGCGGAACTGACAGCGATCAGATCGCCCGGCTCAGGGGCGGCCATTTCGCGGTCCAGCGCCAGATAGTCGCCGGTTTCGCAGACGGGGCCGACGATATCCGCCTTGATGCGCGGTGCGTCCTCAGTCGGCTGCACCACGGGACGGATGCCGTGATAGGCCTCGTAAAGCGTCGGGCGGATGAGGTCGTTCATCGCACCGTCGACGATCACGAATGTCTTCTCGCCGCCATCCTTCACATAAATCACTTCCGTCACCAGAATGCCGGCATTGCCGACGATCAGGCGTCCGGGCTCGGTGATGATCTTGCAGTTGAGGCTTCTCAGCTCATTCTTGACGATATGAGCATAGGCATCCGGCAGCGGTGGCGGATTGTTGTCCTCGCGGTAAGGGATACCGAGGCCACCGCCGATATCGACGTGGCTGATCGTATGTCCGTCGGTGCGCAGCGCTTCGACCAGTTCACGCAGCAGCCGGAAGGCATCCTCGAAAGGCTGCAATTCGGTGATCTGGCTACCGATATGCATGTCGATGCCGGTGACTTCGATGCCGGGCAGGGTGGCGGCGTGGGCATAGACCGCGCGGGCGCGCTCATAGGAAATGCCGAACTTGTTTTCCTTCTTGCCGGTGGAAATCTTGGCGTGGGTGCGCGCATCCACATCCGGATTGATACGGAAGGAGACATGCGCCCGCTTGCCCGCCTTGACCGCGCGCAGGTTGAGGACTTCCAGTTCCGGCTCGGATTCGATGTTGAAACAGTAGATGCCGGCATCCAGCGCGTAATCCATTTCCGCCACGGTCTTGCCGACGCCGGAAAACATGATGCGGCTTGCCGGCACGCCGGCGCCAAGTGCTCGGCGCAATTCGCCGCCGGAGACGACGTCGATGCCCGCGCCGAGCTTTGCCAGCGTCTTCAGCACCGCCTGGTTGGAATTGGCCTTCATGGCGTAACAGACCATGGCGTCCACATCCGCGAAAGCGCCTGAGAAAACCTTGTAGTGGCGCTCCAGCGTCGCGGTCGAATAGACATAGAACGGCGTGCCGACCGCCTTGGCGATCTCAGGCACGGGCACGTTTTCGGCGTGAAGCACGCCGTCGATATAGCCAAAATGGTTCACAGGCTTTTTCCCGTCAGAGAAGCTTGTCGAGGATGAACGGCCGCTCCGCCGTTGCCGGCTTCGTCTCCGTTCCGTCGGCATTGCGCTTGTTGCGCATTTCGACCGGCGTGCTCGGCGGGTCGATGTCGCCCTTTCGCCCGCAGGCGCTGAGAGCAAGGCTGACGGCAAGCGTCATGCCAATGGGAACGATGAGTTTGCGCGCGGTTTTTGAAAGCATGAGCCTGTCCAAAGGAAATATGTGCCTCTCTGATAACGAAAAACAGGGCGCTTGTGCACCCTGTTTCTTGTGATCGCAGCGTAACGCGATTTTATCAGTTGCGTCCACGCCACCAGGCGATCTGCTTCTTCACTTCGGAAGGAGCCGTGCCGCCGAAACTGGTACGGCTGGCAACCGATGCCTCGACCGAAAGAACGTCGAAAACGCCGCTCGTGATGGCCGGGTGGATCGCCTGCAGGTCTTCCAGCGAAAGATCGGCCAGATCGCAGCCCTTCTTTTCCGCCAGCGCCACGGCATTGCCGGTCACATGGTGGGCATCGCGGAAGGGAAGGCCCGCCTCGCGCACCAGCCAGTCGGCAAGATCGGTTGCGGTGGAATAACCAGATCCCGCCGCCGCACGCATGCGGTCCTTGCGCACTTCAAGGTCGCGGATCATGCCGGTCATGGCGGCAATCGCCAGTTCCAGGCTTTCGGCAGCATCGAAAACCTGCTCCTTGTCTTCCTGCATGTCCTTGGAATAGGCGAGCGGCAGACCCTTCATGACAGTCAGGAGTGCAACCAGCGAGCCGTTGATACGGCCGGTCTTTGCGCGCACCAGTTCGGCGGCATCCGGGTTCTTCTTCTGCGGCATGATCGATGAGCCGGTGGAAAAGGCATCCGACAGGCGGATGAAGCCGAATTGCGGCGTCGACCAGATGACGATCTCTTCGGCGAGACGCGACAGATGCGTGGCGCAGATTGAGGCGATCGACAGGAACTCCAGCGCGAAATCGCGGTCGGACACGGTGTCGATGGAGTTGCGGGTCGGCTCGCGGAAACCGAGCGCCTTTGCCGTCATGTGACGGTCGATGGGATAGCCGGTGCCGGCAAGGGCGGCGGCGCCAATCGGGCTTTCGTCCAGGTGTTCGATGGCGTGGCGCACGCGGGCGCGGTCACGGCCGAACATTTCCACATAGGCCATGCAATGATGGCCGAAAGTGACAGGCTGGGCCGTCTGCAGATGGGTGAAGCCGGGCATGACGGTATCGGCATTTTCTTCGGCGCGGTCGAGGAAGGCGGCGATGAGCGCGGTCAGCATGCCCTCCGTCTTCTGCAATTCTTCCTTGACCCAGAGACGGAAATCGAGCGCCACCTGGTCGTTGCGCGAGCGGGCGGTGTGCAGCCGGCCGGCGGCCGTGCCGATGAGGGTGGCAAGCCGCGCCTCGATGTTCATGTGAATATCTTCGAGCTTGCGCGAGAATTCGAAGGTGCCGGCTTCGATCTCTGACAGGATCGTGTTCAGGCCGTGAACGATCTTCTCTTTATCTTCCTGCGAAATAATGCCTTTTTCCGCCAGCATGGTGGCATGCGCCATAGAGCCGCGGATGTCCTGGGCGTAAAGCTTCTTGTCGAAGCCGATGGAGGCATTTATCTCTTCCATGATGGCTGATGGCCCGGAAGCGAAACGTCCGCCCCACATCTGGTTGGAGGATTTCTGATCTGTGCCGTCAGCCATGTTCGCAGTGCCCTGGAGTATTCGATGACAGAAAAAAGGCCGTTCAGGCTTCCTTCCGCCAGATTGGTTGCAATTGCTGCCGTAGCCGGTGTCGTGTGCGGCGCGGGCGCGGTCTGGTTCAGGCATATTGGGTCTGAGAGCCCGGTTCAAGGGGCAGCGGTTGCCGAGGCCGGTTTATGTGAAGGTGCGGCAAACCGCATCGCCTCGCTGGAACCCTTTCTGAAAGGCCAGGTAGCGGCCATGTCGGCCACGGACAAGCCGCGCGTCATTCCGCTTTCCTTCAAGGGTCCGGAAGCCAGGGACATGACACTTGCCGATCTCAAGGGCAAGGCGGTTCTCCTCAATCTCTGGGCCACCTGGTGCGTGCCGTGCCGGGAGGAAATGCCCGCGCTGAACGCGCTTGAGAAAGAAAAGGGTGGCGACGGTTTCGAGGTCGTCGCCGTCAATATCGATACCGGTGCGGATGAAAAACCGAAAGCCTTCATGGACGAATACAAGATAGACGCGCTGAAGCTCTATCGCGACAGTTCCATGGGCGTCTTCAACGTGCTGAAGAAGGAAGGGTTGGCTTTCGGCCTTCCCGCCACGCTGCTTCTGGACGAAAAAGGTTGTCTGCTCGCCGCCATGAACGGCCCGGCAGCCTGGGACAGCGAGGATGCCAAGGCGTTGATATCGGCAGTGAAGGCTAAATAATTTTCCTGATACATGCGGGAGGGGGTTCCTTCCCGCATTCGAGCCTTGAGATATATTTCCTGGAATTTAGCGGGTCGGAACCGGCGTCTCGCCGCGATAGTCGTAAAAACCGCGGCCGGATTTGCGGCCGAGCCAGCCGGCCTCGACATATTTCACCAGCAGCGGGCAGGGGCGGTATTTGCTGTCGGCCAGACCGTCATGCAGCACCTGCATGATCGACAAACAGGTGTCGAGACCGATGAAATCGGCAAGCTGCAACGGACCCATCGGGTGGTTGGCGCCGAGCCTCATGGCGGTGTCGATGGCTTCAACCGAACCGACACCTTCGTAAAGCGTGTAGATCGCCTCGTTGATCATCGGCAGCAGGATGCGGTTGACGATGAAGGCCGGGAAATCTTCGGCAACGGTGATCGCCTTTTCCAGCGTCCGCACATAATCCTTGGCCGCATCGAAGGTCTTTTCATTGGTGGCGATGCCGCGCACCAGTTCCACCAGTTTCATCACCGGCACCGGGTTCATGAAGTGGATGCCCATGAATTGCTCAGGACGGTCGGTCGCGGATGCAAGGCGGGTGATGGAGAGCGACGAGGTGTTGGTCGCCAAAAGCGCCTCGGGCTTCAGCACCGGGCAGATCTGCGCGTAAATCTTGCGCTTGATCTCTTCGTTTTCGGTCGCGGCCTCGATCACGATATCCATGGGTGCCAGATCATTGATGTCGGTCGAGCCGCTGATGAGCGCCAGCGCCTGTTTGCGGGCCTCGTCGGAGAGCTTGCCGTTGGTGACCTGGCGGGCAAGATTGCCATTGATCGTGGCAAGGCCGGCTTCGATGCCATCCTTGGAGAGATCGTAGATATGGACCTTGTAACCGGCAATGGCGGAAACATGCGCGATGCCGCAACCCATCTGACCGGCTCCGATGACACCGATATTCTTAAAGGGGGCGGTCATATGCTGGTCTCCTCTTGGGGATTTCATCTGCGTGCTGGTCGGCGATGTTACGCATATCGCCGCAAAAGAGAAGGCGGTGCGTTTAAAAAACGCACCGCCCCCGATAGCTGTTGAAAATCACAGCGCCTTTTCGAGTTCCGGCAAGGCCACGAACAGATCTGCGACGAGGCCGTAATCGGCGACCTGGAAGATCGGCGCTTCCTCGTCCTTGTTGATGGCGACGATGACCTTCGAGTCCTTCATGCCGGCCAGATGCTGGATGGCGCCGGAGATGCCGGCGGCGATGTAAAGCTGCGGCGCGACCACCTTGCCGGTCTGGCCAACCTGCCAGTCGTTCGGCGCATAACCCGCATCGACCGCCGCGCGCGATGCGCCGACGGCTGCGCCGAGCTTGTCGGCGACCGGAAGGATGACTTCCTTGAACTTCTCGGAAGAGCCAAGCGCGCGACCGCCCGAGATGATGATCTTGGCCGATGTCAGTTCCGGACGGTCGGACGAGGCGAGCGCGTCGGAAACGAAGCTGGACAGGCCGGGGTTCTCGGCAGCGCCGATGGTTTCGACCGGAGCCGAGCCGCCTTCGGCTGCGGCGGCAAAGGCGGTCGGACGCACGGTGATCACCTTCTTCGCATCGGTTGCCTGCACCGTCTGGATGGCGTTGCCGGCATAGATCGGGCGCTTGAAGGTATCAGGGCTGACGACCTCGATGATTTCCGAGACCTGCGCCACATCGAGAAGGGCCGCCACACGCGGGGCAACGTTCTTGGCCGACGCGGTCGCCGGTGCGATGATGACGTCGTAGGAGGGTGCGAGCGAAACGATCAGCGCCGCCAGCGGCTCGGCGAGCGCATTGGCATAGGACGCGTCATCGGCCAGCAGCACTTTCGATACGCCGGAGAGTTTTGCGGCTGCATCGGCAGCGCCCTTTGCACCCGAGCCGGCAACAAGAACATGCACGTCGCCCCCGATCTGCGTTGCCGCCGTCAGCGTCTTTGCCGTCAGGTCGGAAAGGGTTGCGTTGTCGTGTTCTGCCAGAAGAAGAATGGCCATGAGAATATCTCCCTTTTCCGAAACCTTAGAGGACGCCGTCGGCTTTGAGCTTTTCGACCAGCTCGGCCACCGAGCCGACCTTGATGCCCGCCTTGCGGCCTGCCGGCTCCTCGGTCTTCAACACCTTCAGGCGCGGCGAAACATCGACGCCGAAATCGGCCGGAGCCTTTTTGTCGAGCGGCTTCTTCTTCGCCTTCATGATGTTGGGCAGCGAGGCATAACGCGGCTCGTTCAGACGAAGGTCGGTGGTGACGACGGCGGGAAGCTTCAGTTCAACGGTCTGCAAACCGCCATCGACTTCGCGGGTGACCGCAACCTTGCCGTCGGACGGCTCGACCTTGGAGGCGAAGGTGCCCTGGCCCCAGCCCAGCAGCGCCGCCAGCATCTGGCCGGTCTGGTTCGAATCGTCGTCGATTGCCTGCTTGCCGACGATGACGAGGCCGGGCTGTTCGGCCTCCGCAACGCCCTTCAAAAGCTTGGCGACAGCCAGCGGCTCGACCGCTTCGTCGGTCTCGATCAGGATGGCGCGGTCGGCACCCATGGCAAGCGCGGTGCGCAGCGTCTCTTCCGCCTTGGCCGGGCCAATGGAGACCACCACAACCTCTTCGGCCTTGCCGGCTTCCTTCAGGCGAAGCGCCTCTTCCACCGAGATTTCGTCGAACGGGTTCATCGACATCTTCACATTGGCGAGCTCAACGCCTGAACCATCCGCCTTCACGCGGATCTTGACGTTGTAATCAACAACTCGTTTGACGGGGACAAGGATCTTCATCGGCGGCTTTCCTCAAACTCCTGTCCGCGAGGCGATGAACCGCGCGGACCTCCAAAAACAGGTTGGCGACATGGATAAGCATTTTTCCCGCAATTACAACGGAGCAATGTTCATTATCACATGCACGCAAGGCATACCTTACGTTGACGTTAACGTAAATACGTTATCTCTCCGTCAAGGGCTCATCCGCTCCCGTCATAGCCCCGTTCGGTTTGCGACAACCCTGCCGTTTGCGACGGATTCTTGAACTGCGCCGCCCTTGGCGGAACAATGGTGCGGTCGAACAGGGGAACGTCCGGCCTGCGCATGAAGATCACCATGATCGCGCCTGCCAATATGCCGCCGACATGCGCGCCCCAGGATACGTTTTCTTCCAGCCCGAGTGCGAGCATCAGGAACTGCTGGCCGATCCACAGCGCCAGCGGAATGAAGGCGGGCAGGGGAAGCGGAATGCGCATGAAGACCAGCACCCAGACACGCACCCTGGGATGCAGCAGAAAATAAGCCGCGACGACTCCGGAAACCGCGCCGGACGCGCCAATCAGCGGGCCTTCGGAGGTGGGGGCGACAAAGCCGTGTAACAGTGCACCCGCGATGGCGCAGGCGATGTAAAAGATCAGGAAACGGAAGTGGCCGAGCGCATCCTCGACATTATCGCCGAAGACCCACAGGAACAGCATGTTTCCGGCCAGATGCCAGAAATCCAGATGCAGGAACGCATAGGTTATGACGGTCAGATCATCCGGCACCACCTGCAGGGCAGGTTCCAGATAGGCGTAATCGAACACCACCGCCGGGATGAAGCCGAGGCCGAGCGCTGCGGCATTGGCCTGGACGTCACTGGCAAGCACGCCGGTAAACAGCCAGACGAGCACATTGACCACGATCAGGCCGATCGTGACATATTGCAGCCGGATGTGTTTGAGGGAATTCGCATCGTGCAGCGGTATGAACATCGAATGCCCTTCGGTTGCGCAATCGAGGCGCTTCAGCGGTTCCTGCCGGGAACCCACAATATGTCAGCCTTGCCCGCGTCGTTGGCGAAACGGGCGGCAACGAACAGGAAGTCGGACAGGCGGTTGGCATATTTGATGGCCGCCGGGCTGACGATTTCGGCCTCGGTGACCGAAAGCTCCACCATCAGCCGTTCCGCCCGGCGGCAGATGGTGCGCGCCAGGTGCAGATTGGCCGCCGCCGCATTGCCGCCCGGCAGCACGAAGGAGGTCAGCGGTTCAAGTGTGGCGTTAAGGTCGTCGATCTCGTTTTCCAGCCGCGTGACCTGGCTCTCGACGATGCGCAGCGGCTCGTAAGCTGGCGGCTCGTCGGTTTCCGGGGTGGCGAGATCGGCGCCCAGATCGAAGAGGTCGTTCTGGATACGGAACAGCATTGTATCCAGCTTTTCCATTCCGCCGGTATGAAGCCGCGCCACGCCGATCGCCGAATTCGTCTCGTCCACGGTGCCATAGGCCTCGACGCGAAGATCGTGTTTCAGGCGGCGCGGGCCGGAAACCAGCGCCGTCATGCCCTTGTCGCCGGTGCGGGTGTAGATCTTGTTCAGTTTCACCATATCAGCGGCCGCCGCCGGTGAGCCACAGGGTGAGCATGATGAGCACGATGGCGATGGCCTGTAGGAGAAGGCGAAGCTGCATCAGCTTGTTGGAACGGTTGGCGTCCTGCCCCTTCAGCATGTTGAACAGGCCGCGTATCAGCACGATGACGACAAGGCCCATGACAATAAGGGCGAGAACGGTGGTGAAGCCGGACATGCGGGGTGATTCCTCCTCAATCGAACCTGCGCAACAGACGATAGAACAGTCCGGCAGGCAAGAGCCGTTTCAGCAAGAGCCCCTGTTTGGCTGGAACGGTGACGGGATAATGCGGCTTGGGCCTTGCGGCGGTCAAGGCATGTTTCAGCACGGCATAAACGGCATCGGGGCCGAGCTTGTGGCGGCTGACCGGGCCGGAACCGTCCATCCGCGCCAGCTGCCGCTTGTATTCCGCCGCATGGGCCGAGTTCTCCAGATCGATATTGCCCTTGATGTGGGCAAGCGCCGTCGCGGTGAATTTCGAGGCGATCGGACCAGGTTCTATCAGGCTGACATGAATGCCGCTGCCCTGAAGCTCCATGCGCAGGGTAACGCCCAGTCCCTCGATGGCAAATTTCGATGCGGTATAGGCGCCGCGATAGCGATAGGGAACGAGGCCGAGAATGGAGGAGCAATGCACGATGCGCCCTGAACCGCGCTTGCGCATGAACGGAATGACCCGCCGCGTCAGGTCGTGCCAGCCGAAGACGTTGGTTTCGAATTGCTGGCGCAGCGCCTCGACGGGCAGATCTTCCACCGCGCCCGGCTGGCCATAGGCGCCGTTGTTGAAGAGCGCGTCGATGCGGCCGCCGGTTCTGGCCGCCACCGTTTCCACAAGCGCGGCGATGGTTTCCGGTTTGGTGTAGTCCATGATCAGGGTTTCGATGCCCTGATTTTCCAGTGCTGCCATGTCGGTGATACGCCGCACGGTGGCAAAGACCCGCCAGCCGTCGCGATGGAGCGCGCCGGCGCAATGGGCGCCGATGCCCGAGGAGCAACCGGTGATGATGATGACGGGTTTTTCAGACATCTATGCCGCTCCGGGAAGCCGAATGTTGCTCTGGCCCGATGGTTCGGCCCGTGAAAATTGAATTGCGCAAAATCCTGTTCCATCGGGAACCGAAAGGCAGGTCTGTGCGCTGTACAAAGCGGAGCTGATTTCCCATATTCGCGACGAAGTTACAAATGAAATGCCGATGAATGGAGGTGACATGGTTGCCGCAGTGCGCCTGGCAGGCAAGGTTGCCTTCGATGCCTATTCCCATTTCGCCGAGGATGACGGCTGGGCGATGGCGAGCCATATGGCGCTTTCCATTCTGCTGGCGCTGTTCCCCTTCCTGATCTTCGGCACGGCGCTTGCCGGTTTTCTGGGCGCGGACCAGTTTTCCGAAACGGCAGTGCATCTTATTTTCGATACCTGGCCGGAAGCCATTGCCGGTCCGCTCGCGGCGCAGGTGCAGCAGGTTCTGACCATTCCGCGCGGCGGGCTGCTGACGATTTCGGTGCTGGCAGCCGCCTATTTTGCGTCCAACGGTGTCGAGGCGCTGAGAATTTCACTGAACCGCGCCTATCGTGTCACCGAAACGCGGTGGTGGTATATCACCCGCCTGCTCAGCCTGCTTTACGTGCTGATTGCGGTGGTGGTTTTTACCGGCATCAGCATCGTGCTCGTTGCCGTGCCGGTTGCCATGTCTTTTGCCGAGCAGCGTTTTCCCTGGCTGACGGATGTGCTGAACACGGTCTCCAGCCTCGGTCTTTACGGCACCATCGTGGTGCTGACGGCGGGGCTGGTTGCGGCGCATCTGTGGCTTCCGGCCGGCAAGCGCCGCATCTGGGATGTCTGGCCCGGCATTCTGCTGACGATGATATTCTGGGTCATCGGCGCGGCGATTTTTGCCTATTATCTCTCCACTTTCGCCAACTATGCCGCCACCTATGCCGGTCTCGCCTCGGTCATGGTGGTGCTGGTGTTTCTTTACATGGTGGGCGTCATCTTCATGCTGGGAGCGGAGGTGAATGCCGCGCTCATGAAATACAAGGTCCGGCAGATCATCCGCCGCAATATCAGCAGCAGCAGCGCGCGCCGCGAGCAGGTGCTAGACGAGCCCGACAAGCCGGCGGATATCTGAGGGCGACGCACCTTCGGCGCGAAGGGCCGAAAGGCCGGTGCTGCCTTCGCTTTTCGAGAGCTTGCGCCCATCCGCGCCCAAAATCAGCCGGTGATGGTGATAGGCGGGCTGCGGCAGGTCCAGCAATTGCTGCAACAGCCGGTGGATCGCGGTCGCGTGGAACAGATCCATGCCGCGCACCACATGGGTGATGCCCTGCAACGCATCGTCCAGCACAACGGAAAGATGATAACTCGAGGGCGCGTCGGAGCGCGACAGCACCACATCGCCCCAGAGCGCCGGAAGAGCCTCGATTTGTCCCGTCTCGCCATCGCCGCTCTCCTGCCAGAACAGGGGGGCGCCAACGGCGCGGATCGCCTTTTCCATGTCGAGCCGCCAGGCATGCTGCCGGCCGGAGGCAAGCAGCGCTGCGCGTTCCGCCTGCGGTCTTTGCCGGTCGATGTCCGGGTAAAGCGGTGCGCCGTCCGGATCGCGCGGCCAGAGCCCGCCCTCCGCCTCGAAGGTCCTGACGATGGCTTTCGTCTCGCTACGGCTCAAGAAGGCGGGGTAGGCAAGGCCCGCTTCGATAAACTTTTCAAGCGCCGCGCGGTATTCGTCGAAATGGTCGGACTGGCGCCGCACCGGTTTTTCAAAGTCCAGTTCAAGCCAGCCGAGATCGTCATAGATTGCCTGCTCAAGCTCCGGCGTGCAGCGCGTCTGGTCAATATCCTCAATGCGCAGCAGAAAGCGTCCGCCATTTTCCCGCGCCATATCGTTGTTCAAAAAAGCGGAAAGCGCGTGGCCCAGATGGAGTAATCCATTGGGACTTGGTGCAAAACGGTAAACCGGTTTTTGACGCAGAGGCGAATGCATGGTTTCTTCTGCCATGTTTTGAAGCGCCTCGCCACCCGGTGCCGGGCCAACGTGAATATGGGCTGTGCAGATATGAAAATCATTAGGGGCCTCGACGATATCAGCGAAGGTCTGGAGCAGCTTGCCCGCCTCGATCCGGCGCTTGGTGTGATTGCCGAAAAAGCCGGTCCGCTGGAATTGCGCATTCATGAGCCCGGTTTTGCGGGTCTTGCCCATATCGTCGTTTCGCAGATGGTCTCGCGCGCCAGCGCCAATGCCATATGGGCGCGTATTCTTGCGGGCACGGGCGGGGCGGTGACGGCGGAAAACTATCTGGCCGTGCCGGAAGAATTGCGCGCCACTTTCGGCCTTTCCCGGGCCAAGGCGACGACGCTTGAAGGCTTGGCGCGCGCGGTTGCGGATGGGCGCATCGATCTTGATGCCGTCAGCCGCAAGGAAGCGGACGTCGCTCTTTCGGAGCTGGTGGCGCTTCGCGGCATCGGTCCGTGGACGGCGGAAGTCTATCTGATGTTCTGCGGCGGCCACCCGGATATTTTCCCGGTCGGCGATGTGGCGCTGCGGGCGGCCGTCGGCCACGCGCTTTCGCTCGAGGCACGGCCGGATGCGAAATGGCTGGCGGCGCGGGCGGAACTCTGGACGCCCTGGCGCTCCGTCGCCGCCCGGCTGTTCTGGGCCTATTACGCCGCCGTCATGCGGCGCGCGATGGTGCCGCTGCCCTGATATGACCGCGCGGCGCTAGAAGTCCGCAATCCTGTAGGGCAGGGCCCCGCGGGAGAGATGATCGACATGCAGCCTGCGTTTCAGCGGCGGTACGGCGCGCTGCACGCATTCCACCCTTTCGCACACCCTGCAGGAAACGCCGATGGGCTTGAAGGAGGAGGTATTGGTGAGATCGAGCGTATCGGCATAAACGAAATTCTGCGCATGGGAAATTTCGCAGCCGAGTGCGATGGCATAACGTGGCCTGTCCGTGTTGAAACCGGCGCCCGCTTTTTCGATCTGGGTGGCGATGGAAAGATAACGCACGCCGTCAGGCGTTTCCGCAAGCTGGCGCACGATCCTGTCGGAGCTTTCGAAGGCCTGGTGGATGTTCCAGAGCGGACAGGCCGCGCCGAAACGGGCAAATTGCAGCCTTGTGGCGCTGTGGCGTTTGGTGATGTTGCCGGCACGATCGATCTTGGCGAAAAAGATCGGGACACCCTTTTGGCCGGGGCGTTGCAGCGTGCTGAGCCTGTGGGCCACCTGTTCGAGGCTCGCGCCGAAGCGCACGGCCAGAAGTTCCAGATCGTGGCGCAGCTCCTGCGCGGCCCGGTGAAATTGGCCATAGGGCAGGATGAGGGCGGCGGCGAAATAATTGTAAAGGCCGATGCGACAGATTTCCGCGGCTTCCGCGCTGCGGAAACCGGCGGCGGCCAGCACTCTGTCCACCGTCGCTCCCGCATGAAGCTGGGCAATCTGAAGCGCCAGCTGAAAACAGCGGGTTGGTGCTGCCAGATAGGAACTGAGCGCGAGTGTTTTCCCAGCCGGATCGAAATGCCGGATCAACCCGCCAGCCGCCTCTATTCTGGTGATGTGGACACCGTAACGGCTGCGCAGGTGGGCCGCCAGAATGCCATAGGTCTCACCGCCCTCTATCTCCAGCTCGTCCGCCAGCTCCTCCGCCAGAAGATCGATTTCGGCGACGTAATTGTCGACGAAGTGGAAGAAGTCGCGCACCTCCTCATAGGGCGTTCTCTCCACCTGCGCGGTTCCACGGCCGAGCCTGTCGTCCAGCTGCACCAGCTGCTCGCTGTTTTGCCTGTAAGCCTGATGAGCGCGCAAAAGCGCATGGGCAAAACCCGGTGCGTTCTGGGCAATCAGCTTCAGCTCCTGCAGCCCCGGCTCGTAATTCATGAACAGTGGGTCTTTCAGGGCCTCGCGCACGGCGGAAACCAGCCGGTCGCTTTCGCCCGTTGCCAGTTCCGCCATGTCGAGCTGGAATTTTTCCACCAGCGTCACCAGAACGCTGGCCGAAACCGGGCGCTGATTATTCTCGATCTGGTTCAGGTAGCTCGCGGAAATGCCCAGCCGTTCGGCGAATTGCGCCTGCGTGGCGCGGGCGTTTTCGCGAAGGCCGCGGACCTTGCGGCCGATGAAGAGCTTTTCCGTCGCCATGTTGCAACTTTGCAAAATTAAATATTGCAAATATTTATGGCACGCATACGCGCACGATCAAGGCTTCTAGGCGAATGTTTTCTAAGCTATTGATTTTGAGGAAACGCATGGAGGAAACATGCCCAGCATTCTGGAGCAATTGCAGACGCGCCGCGATGAAGCGCGGCTTGGCGGCGGCGTCAAGCGCATCGAGGCGCAGCATGCCAAGGGCAAGCTGACGGCGCGCGAGCGCATCGATGTGCTTCTGGATGAAGGGTCCTTCGAGGAATACGACATGTACGTTACCCACCGGGCGGTGGATTTCGGCATGGCGGAACAGAAGGTGGCGGGGGATGGCGTCGTTACCGGCTGGGGCACCATCAACGGCCGGCAGGTCTATGTGTTTTCTCAGGATTTCACCGTGCTCGGCGGTTCACTTTCGGAAACCCATGCGCAGAAAATCTGCAAGATCATGGATATGGCGGTGCGCAATGGTGCGCCGGTGATCGGGCTCAACGATTCCGGTGGTGCCCGTATTCAAGAGGGTGTCGCCTCGCTCGGCGGTTATGCCGATGTGTTCAAGAGGAATGTCATCGCCTCCGGTGTCGTGCCGCAAATCTCCGTCATCATGGGGCCTTGCGCTGGTGGTGCGGTCTATTCACCTGCCATGACCGATTTCATCTTCATGGTGCGCGATACCTCCTACATGTTCGTGACCGGGCCGGATGTGGTGAAAACCGTGACCAACGAGATCGTCACGGCTGAGGAGTTGGGTGGCGCTTCCACCCACACCAAAAAATCCTCTGTTGCCGATGGCGCTTATGAAAACGACATCGAGACGCTGGAGCATGTGCGGCTGCTGTTTGACTTCCTGCCGCTGAATAACCGCGAAAAACCGCCCGTCCGACCGTTTCATGACGACCCCGCACGATTGGAAGCGCGTCTCGATACGCTGATCCCCGACAGCTCCAACAAACCCTACGACATGAAGGAATTGATCCACGCGCTTGCCGACGAGGGTGATTTCTTCGAATTGCAGGAGGCGTTTGCCCGCAACATCATCACCGGCTTCATCCGCCTTGAAGGTCAGACCGTGGGTGTCGTCGCCAACCAGCCGATGGTGCTGGCGGGATGCCTCGATATCGATAGCTCCCGCAAGGCGGCGCGTTTCGTGCGTTTCTGCGACGCCTTCAACATTCCGCTGCTGACGCTGGTGGATGTGCCGGGTTTTCTGCCCGGAACGGCGCAGGAATATGGCGGCGTCATCAAGCACGGCGCGAAACTTCTCTTCGCCTATTCGGAGGCGACGGTGCCGATGGTGACGCTGATCACCCGCAAGGCCTATGGCGGCGCCTACGACGTGATGGCCTCGAAACATATAGGTGCGGATGTGAACTATGCCTGGCCGACGGCGGAAATCGCTGTCATGGGTGCGAAGGGTGCGGCGGAAATTCTCTATCGTTCCGAGCTTTCCGATCCGGAGAAGATCGCCGCGCGCACCAGGGAATATGAGGAGCGTTTCGCCAATCCCTTCGTGGCGGCAGAGCGTGGTTTCATCGATGAGGTCATCATGCCGCATTCCTCGCGCCGCCGCATCGCCCGGGCCTTTGCCTCGCTGCGCGGCAAGAGCGTGGAAACCCGCTGGAAGAAACACGACACTATTCCGCTCTGACCTGCTCCGGGGCTGGAAAATTGCTTCGGCCACCTTACTATATGTTTGTTCAGGCGCCCGGATGTTCGGATGCCCTCCCGAAACACACAAGGACAGATTTTTATGGCCGAGAATTCCTCCGCAGATAATTTCCCCGCCGGATATGAAGTGCCCAAGGTCTGGACCTGGGACAAGGGCAATGGCGGCCAGTTCGCCAATATCAACCGCCCGATCGCCGGTCCCACCCATGAAAAGGAACTGCCTGTCGGCAAACATCCGTTGCAGCTTTATTCGCTGGCGACGCCGAACGGCCAGAAGGTCTCGATCATGCTCGAGGAATTGCTGGCTGCCGGCCACAAGGGCGCCGAATATGATGCATGGCTGATCAGGATCGGCGAAGGCGACCAGTTCGGCTCGGGTTTTGTCGGCGTCAATCCGAATTCCAAGATCCCGGCGCTGATGGACCATTCGACCCCTGAGCCGACCCGCGTTTTCGAAAGCGGCTCGATCCTCGTCTACCTCGCGGAAAAATTCGGCGCCTTCCTGCCGAAAGAGGGCAATGCCCGCACGCAGGCGCTGAACTGGCTGTTCTGGCAGATGGGTTCCGCCCCCTTCCTCGGCGGCGGTTTCGGCCATTTCTACGCCTATGCGCCGGTGAAGATCAAATACGCCATCGACCGTTACGCCATGGAAGTGAAGCGCCAGCTTGACGTTCTGGATCGTCATCTCGCCGATAACCGCTATCTGGCCGGTTCGGAATATACGATCGCCGATATGGCCGTTTGGCCCTGGTACGGCAAGATTGCGCTTGGTCAGGCCTATGGCGATGCGGGTGCTTTCCTCGAAGCGGATGGTTATAAGAACCTCATGCGCTGGACGCTTGAAATCGGCGAACGCCCTGCGGTGAAACGCGGCGTGATCGTCAACAAAACCTCGGGCGATCCGTCCGAACAATTGCATGAACGCCACGATGCCTCCGACTTCGAGACGAAGACGCAGGATAAAATCGGCAAGGCATAACGAGAAGACCAGAGCGCTGAAAACGCTCTAACTATTTGAATTGATGCATTGTCCTGACGTAAAAGCGGACCCGCTCTTACTGGAAATGCTTTGGAAGGACTAGAGATGGCGAACCTGCCCGAAATGACCAAACACAAGGGATTTCCCTCCGGCATGCCAAGCACGGGCGTCCAGTTCACCATCCGCCGCGCCAATCCCAAAGGGGTAACGCCGATCAAGGTGATACCCCGCAGGGCGCGGGACGATTCCAAGGAGCATCGCATCGATGCAGCCTTCCTGCACTCGCTCTGGCACCATTTCGGTGCCGAGCCTTTCGAGCGCGGCAATCTCGATGCCGCCCGTCTCAACCTGCTGTTCGGCCGCGAGGTCGTGCCGGCGGAAAAGAACTTCGATCCCGTTTCATATCAGGCGATGCTTGTCATTGACGAACGTGTCGCCCGACAGAATTTTCCGGAATCGTTTGAGAATTTTTTCGAGATTTGAGGACGGGATCCGACATTTGTCGTGAGGGGAAGAGGGGGAGAATAACCGCGTGATCAAGAAAATCCTCATTGCCAATCGCGGCGAGATCGCCTGCCGGGTCATCAAAACGGCGAAGAAGATGGGCATCGCAACGGTTGCGGTCTATTCGGATGCGGATGCCAATGCGCTGCATGTAAAGATGGCGGACGAGGCCGTTCATATCGGCCCCGCACCCTCGTCGCAGTCCTATATCGTCATCGACAAAATCCTTGCGGCGATCGAGAAGACCGGGGCGGATGCGGTGCATCCGGGTTACGGTTTCCTGTCGGAGAATGCCGCCTTTGCCGAGGCGCTGGAGAAGGCGGGCGTCATCTTCATCGGCCCGCCGGTCGGAGCGATCCAGGCGATGGGCGACAAGATCACGTCTAAGAAGCTCGCGGCGGAAGCCGGTGTTTCCACCGTGCCCGGCCATATGGGGCTGATCGGGGATGCCGACGAGGCGGTCAGGATCGCATCGCAGATCGGTTATCCCGTCATGATCAAGGCCTCGGCCGGCGGCGGCGGCAAAGGCATGCGCATTGCCTTCAACGATGCCGAGGCGCGCGAGGGTTTTCAGTCCTCGAAAAACGAGGCGAAATCCTCCTTCGGTGACGACCGCATCTTCATCGAGAAATTCGTCACCCAGCCGCGCCATATTGAAATTCAGGTGCTGGGCGATCAACACGGCAACATCCTTTATCTCGGCGAGCGTGAATGCTCGATCCAGCGCCGCAACCAGAAAGTCATCGAGGAAGCGCCGTCGCCCTTTCTCGATGAGGCGACGCGCAAGGCCATGGGCGAGCAGGCCGTGGCTCTGTCGAGGGCAGTCGGCTACCATTCGGCCGGAACGGTGGAATTCATCGTCGATGGCGAGCGCAATTTCTATTTTCTGGAAATGAACACCCGCCTGCAGGTGGAGCATCCGGTGACGGAACTCATTACCGGCATCGATCTGGTCGAGCAGATGATCCGCGTCGCCGCCGGCGAAAAGCTTTCCTTCGGGCAGGCAGATGTGAAGCTGAACGGCTGGGCGATCGAGAGCCGGTTATATGCCGAAGACCCCTATCGCAACTTCCTGCCGTCGATCGGCAGGCTGACGCGCTATCGCCCGCCGCAGGAGGGCGAGGAAGAAAACGGCACCGTCATCCGCAATGATACCGGCGTCTTCGAAGGCGGCGAAATCTCGATGTATTATGATCCGATGATCGCCAAGCTGTGTAGCTGGGGTCATGATCGTAAAACCGCCATCGATGCCATGGGGCAGGCGCTGGATCGCTTCGAAGTTGAGGGCATCGGCCACAACCTGCCGTTCCTGTCGGCCGTCATGCAGCATGAGCGCTTCCGGGCCGGTCGCCTGACGACGGGTTTCATTGCCGAGGAATTCCCGGAGGGCTTTTCCGGGGTCGAGCCGGATGAGGCCTCCGCACGCAAACTTGCGGCCATCGCCACCGTCATCCACCAGCGACTTCAAAACCGCGCGGTCGAAATTTCTGGCACTATCGGCAATCATCGCCGCATCGTCGGACAGGACTGGGTCGTTTCGTTCGGAAAATCCCATCGGAGCGTCAGCGTGGAAACCGATACGGATGGCACGGCAATCCGTTTTGAAGACAGTGCGGCGCTGAGCGTCGACACCGGCTGGCTTCCGGGCCGCGGCCTTGGTCTGTTCACGGTGGCCGGTAAGGTGATCGCCGCCAAGGTCGATCTTGCCGGTGCGGCGGTTCGCCTGCGCTGGCGCGGCATGGATATCCTTGCCCATGTGCGAAGCCCGCGTGTGGCAGAACTGGCATTACTGATGCCGGAAAAGTTGCCGCCGGATACGTCGAAACTGCTGCTCTGCCCCATGCCCGGCGTCATCACCGGTATCTCCGTTGGCGAAGGCGACGAGGTGGAGGCCGGCCAGGCGCTTGCGACGGTGGAGGCCATGAAGATGGAAAACATCCTGCGTGCGGAAAAACGCGGCCGCGTCGCCAAAGTATCGGCAAAACCGGGCGACAGCCTCGCCGTGGATGAGGTCATCCTCGAATTCGAGTGACGCTCGATCCTGTCTTTTGAGGAACGGATGAGGGCTGGAGCGGTTTACGGGGTCGGTTGGTTTTGACCGGCAAGGCGGATCGCTGGATTTCGGTCACGATTGCCCGCCACAGTGCGGAAAATGAAATGCAGAAGGGGAGAGATGCATGTCGGGTGAAAAAACGGTGCGGGACTGGCTGCAGCTTGCCGAAAAGGAGCTGAAGCGTTCACCGGATTCACTGGTCTGGCACACGCCCGAAGGCATAGAGGTCAAACCGGTTTACACGGCCGATGATCTGCAAAAAGTTTCCCATCTCGACGGCCTGCCGGGCTTTGCGCCTTTCACGCGCGGCCCGCGCGCCACCATGTATGCCGGGCGGCCGTGGACCATCCGCCAATATGCCGGTTTTTCCACGGCGGAAGCCTCCAATGCCTTTTATCGCAAGGCGCTTGCCGCCGGCCAGCAGGGCGTTTCCGTGGCCTTCGATCTCGCCACCCATCGCGGTTATGACAGCGACCACCCGCGGGTGGAAGGCGATGTCGGCAAGGCAGGCGTGGCTATCGACAGTGTCGAGGACATGAAAATCCTGTTCGACGGCATACCGCTCGAAAAGGTCTCGGTGTCCATGACCATGAACGGGGCCGTCATTCCGGTTCTCGCCAATTTCATCGTGGCGGGGGAAGAGCAGGGCGTTTCGCGCGCCGCCCTTTCCGGCACCATCCAGAACGATATCCTCAAGGAGTTCATGGTCCGCAACACCTATATCTACCCTCCGGAACCTTCGATGCGGATCATCGCCGACATCATCGAATATACCGCGAAAGAGATGCCGAAGTTCAATTCCATCTCCATTTCCGGCTATCACATGCAGGAAGCGGGTGCGACGCTGGTGCAGGAACTCGCCTTCACGCTGGCGGATGGTCGCGAATATGTGCGGGCCGCCCTAGCCAAGGGGCTGAATGTCGATGATTTCGCCGGCCGCCTGTCGTTTTTCTTCGCCATCGGCATGAATTTCTTCATGGAGGCGGCAAAGCTGCGGGCCGCACGTTTCCTTTGGTCACGCATCATGGAAGAGTTCCAGCCGCAAAAGGCTTCGTCGCTGATGCTGCGCACCCATTGCCAGACATCCGGTGTCTCGCTTCAGGAACAGGATCCCTATAACAACATTGTCCGCACCGCGTTTGAGGCGATGTCGGCCGTGCTCGGCGGCACGCAGTCGCTGCACACCAATTCCTTTGATGAGGCTATTGCCCTGCCGACGGAATTTTCTGCCCGCATCGCGCGCAACACCCAGCTTATCCTCCAGCATGAAACAGGCGTTACGAAAGTCGTCGATCCACTTGCCGGTTCCTATTACGTCGAAAGCCTGACGGATGAACTGGCGCAGAAGGCGTGGGCGCTGATCGAGGAGGTGGAGGCGCTTGGCGGCATGACCAAGGCGGTGGCGGAAGGCCTGCCGAAACGACTGATCGAGGAGGCGGCGACGCGCCGTCAAGCCGCGGTGGACAAGGGCGAGGAAGTGATCGTCGGCGTCAACCGTTACCGTCTGGAAACCGAAGAAGATATCGACGTTCTCGATATCGACAATGCCGCAGTGCGCGCCGCGCAGATCCGCCGCCTTGAGGACACCAAACGCCGCCGTGACGGCGGGGACGTTTCCAGGGCGCTGGCGGCATTGTCTGAGGTCGCCCGCAGCGGCAAGGGCAATATTCTCGAAGCTGCCGTTGTCGCTGCCCGCGCCCGTGCCACGGTTGGCGAGATCTCCGATGCGCTGCGTGTGGTCTTCGGCGATCATGCTGCCGTGCCGGAAGTGGTAAGCGATATCTACGGCGAGGCCTACAGGGACGAGCCGGAGCTTGCCACGCTCGCCGCCCGGCTTTCCGGCGTGAGCGAAAGGATCGGCACCAAACCGCGTATCATGGTGGCCAAGCTCGGGCAGGACGGGCATGATCGTGGAGCGAAAGTCATCGCGTCTGCCTTTGGCGATATCGGTTTCGATGTGCTGGCCGGGCCGTTGTTCCAGACGCCGGGAGAAGCGGCCGAACTTGCCGTCAACAACAAGGTGCATGTGGTCGGCATGTCGTCGCTTGCCGCCGGTCACAAGACGCTTGCGCCACAACTGGTCGAGGCGCTGAAACAGAAGGGTGCAGACGATATCATCGTCGTCGTCGGTGGCGTCATTCCGCGCCAGGATTACCAGTTCCTGCTCGATCACGGCGTTTCGGCGATTTTCGGACCCGGCACCAATGTCATGGAGGCGGCCAACAGGGTTCTCGACCTGCTCGAAGGTGTCAGGCGCAACGCGTGAGGGGAAGACGACCATGTTCGGAAAATTGAACCACGTCGCCATCGCCGTGCCCGATCTTGAGGCCGCCATTGCCCGCTACAGGGCGCTTGGTGCAAGGGTCTCGGAGCCGCAATCCCTGCCGGAACACGGCGTGATGGTGGTTTTCATCCAGGCGGAAAACACCAAGATCGAACTTCTTCATCCGCTCGGGGAAAATTCACCGATTGCCGCCTTCCTCGAAAGAAATCCGGGCGGCGGCACGCACCATCTGTGCTTTGAGGTGCCGGATATTTTGGCGGTCCGAGACGATCTCGTCCAAAAAGGCATCCGCATTCTGGGCGATGGCGAGCCGAAGATCGGCGCGCATGGCAATCCCGTTCTCTTTCTGCATCCGAAGGACATGGGCGGCGTGCTCTACGAGCTGGAGCAGGTTTCCCCGACACATGGCTGAAACACAGACCCCGTAACACACTGGCCATGCGGTTCGGCGGTGGCAGGCGGTCGATCGTCCATGCCTGGAATGCGGTTTCGTTTGTTTTCTTTTGACATTCGTTTTATTTTCGCTTTTATGGCAGTCGTCTTTCAACGATGGGGAAAATGATCCCCCGGCGCTGTCGTGGAGGCCTTATGTCCGGCGAAAACATATTCGATCTTTTTGTCATCGGTGGTGGCATCAACGGTTGCGGCATTGCCCGCGATGCGGTGGGCAGAGGCTATTCCGTGGCGCTTGCCGAAAAGGGCGATTTTGCCTCCGGCACCTCGTCCGCTGCCACCAAGCTCATCCATGGCGGCTTGCGTTATCTCGAACATTACGAGTTTCGCCTGGTGCGGGAAGCCCTGATGGAGCGTGAAATCCTGTGGGCCATGGCCCCGCACGTCATCTGGCCCATGCGCTTCGTTCTGCCCATCCAGAAGGGCGGCGTGCGTCCTTCGTGGATGGTCCGGCTCGGCCTGTTTCTTTATGACAATCTCGGCGGCCGCAAGCTCTTGCCGCCGACCCGCACGCTTGATCTGAGACAGGATCCGGCGGGCAAGCCTCTGAAGCCGGTTTTTGCCAAGGCTTTCGAATATTCCGATGGCTGGGTGGACGACGCCCGTTTCGTTGTCCTCAACGCGCGCGATGCGGCGGATCGCGGCGCGACGATCATGAACCGCACGCGGGTCGTCTCCGCCCATCGCGAAAGCGGTCTGTGGCTTGTCGAAACGCTGGACGAAAAAACCGGCCGCTCAGTCACGCACAAAGCGCGCATGCTGGTCAATGCCGCTGGCCCATGGGTGGATAATGTCCTGTCTGGCGTGTTCGGCCGCAACGATGTGCACAATGTCCGCCTCGTGCAGGGCAGCCATATCATCGTGCGCAAAAAGTTTTCCGATCCGCGCGCCTATTTCTTCCAGAACCCTGATAACCGCATCATCTTCGCCATTCCCTATGAGCGGGATTTCACGCTGATCGGCACCACTGACCGCGACTACGAGGGCGATCCCGCCAAGGTGCGCATCTCCGAGGACGAGATTTCCTATCTCTGCAATGCCGCCAGCGAATATTTCAGCGAGCCGGTGAACTCCGACGATATCGTCTGGACCTATTCCGGCGTGCGGCCGCTTTTTGATGATGGCGCTTCGAAAGCGCAGGAAGCCACGCGCGATTACGTGCTGAAAGTTGAAGAGGCAGAAGGCGAAGCGCCGCTTCTCAACATTTTTGGCGGCAAGCTCACCACCTATCGGCGGCTGGCGGAACATGCGCTGGAAAAGATCGGCGCGGCTATCGGCGAAAAGGGCAACCCCTGGACGGCGGGTTCCCACCTGCCGGGCGGCGATTTCGGCGTTGAGAGATATGAAGCCCAGGTAACGTCGCTTCTTTGCAATTACCCATTCCTTGACCGTCGCCATGCTGAGCGGCTCATCAGAAACTACGGCACCAAGGCGGCGGACCTGCTCGGAACCGCCTCCGATGTTTCCGGCCTCGGCCGGCATTTCGGCGGCACGCTTTACGAATGCGAAGTGCGCTGGCTGGTGGAGCGCGAATGGGCCTTCACCGCCGAGGATATTCTCTGGCGACGCACGAAACAGGGCCTGCGGTTGAGCAGGGAGGAAGCCGCCATGCTAGGCGAATTCGTTTCCATGTTGACTGGTGTCAGGGAAAAGGCTGAGGCTTTGGCTGTGCAGGCCTGAGCCCACGAGTTGCCCTGTCAGCCCGCGGAATTCCTCACCGCTCTGTCAGGGCCGTCGGCGCTCAATATATAATCGTCGGCGGCGGAAAGCGCGTGTTCCATATGCCCTTCGAACACCAGTTCCGGTTCGTCGGGTGCGATGTCGATTTTTGGCATTCCGCCGAAGCGCACGGCTTGGGATTGCGCAAGGCCGTCATGAAGTCCACTTTCCAGAAGGTCGAAATAGCGTGTGCCGGGGCCGGTGATGAAAACCGGCATATGGCCATGCAGGCTGAACAGGCGTGAAAGACCGTTGCCGAGCGCAAGTCCCGCAGTCCGGAAGGCAAAACGGGCCATGCGCGCGCCGGCGCGGGCAGAGGCGGCGATCTTGTCCACCTCGGCAATCGGCACGAATTTCGCCGGTTCCGCCTGTGGCGGCGCTTCGAAGGCCGAGCGCAGGATCGCATAAAATCCGGAATAGGCCTCGATACAGCCTTTGGTGCCGCAGCGGCACAGCGCGCCATCCGCCAGATGCAGCATATGGCCGAAATTGGGGGCACTCACCTCGATCGCCCCATCCGGGGCGGTGCGGGCAATGCCGAGGCCGATGCTGTGCCCCAGCGAAAGGGTAACTAGTGCCTCCGGTGCCGGGCTCTCCTTTTCCTTTGCCTGCTGCCGCATCCAGATGGCTTTTGCGGCCAGCAGGGTTTCGTTGTTCAGCGTCACGCGGATGCGGCCGTCCTGCGAAATGAGTTGCTGGAAATCTATCTTTTCATTGCCCAGCACCGGGGACCAGACGAGTGCCGCCGTTGCCGCATCCACAAGTCCCTTGCTGCTGATCGATACCTGGAGAATATCGTGCCGATCGATGCGCGAGCGGTCCGCAAGCCTTGCCAGACCGGCCAGGATCGATTGGCCGAACATGCCTTTTTCAGCCGCGATCCTCTGTTCGGTGAAGCGGTCCACCAGCTTGCCGGCGTAATCGACGAGCGAATATTGCACGCTGTCGGATGAAATGATGACGATGGCGACGTGGCAGAAGGCGCCGCGCGGCCCAAAGAGAATACGCGGCCGCCCGCGGCCCGTAGTGGCAAGCTGCTCTTTGCGCAGGATGAGGCCTGCGCGCTCCAGCTCCATGGTAATGGCGGAGACCGTGGCGGAGGCAAGCCCGGTGAAGGACGACATTTCGGTATGCGAAAGGCTGCCGTGCAGGCGCAATGCCGCCATTACAGACAGGCTGTTTTTCTGGCGCACCAGTTCCGTACTTGCAATGGCGGACATGGGCTGGGGCCTGCTCCCTGAACGGCTTTTTCCTGTCGTGCTCACCCCGTCTGATGGCGCATGCCACACACAAGATCAAGGCACCCGGATGCTGCCCGCAGCCGTTGTTGACAGCATTAGGAATCTCTGACATTAATTTTCTCGACTGTCGAGAAAATTGTGAAACCACAGAGACCGGCAGCTTTTTTCCGGGCGTTTTCCCTGCATGGAGGTGCAGGCTTCGCCCTTACCGGGAGGACATCATGAATTCATTTGCCAAGCTTTTGGCGGGTACGGCCGTACTCGTTTCCCTGCACACCGCCGCCATCGCGGCCGATCTCGTTGTCGGCGTTTCCTGGTCGAATTTCCAGGAGGAGCGCTGGAAGACGGATGAGGCGGCGATCAAGGCAGCACTCGACAAGGCCGGTGCGAAATACATTTCCGCCGATGCGCAGTCGTCTGCCGCAAAGCAGCTGACCGACGTGGAATCGCTGATTTCCCAGGGCGCAAACGCGCTGATCATTCTGGCGCAGGATAGCGACGCGATTGGCCCGGCGGTCGAAAAAGCCGTTGCCGAAGGCATTCCGGTCGTTGGTTACGACCGCCTGATCGAAAACCAGAACGCCTTCTACATCACCTTCGACAACAAGGAAGTCGGTCGTCTTCAGGCAGCCGAAGTCTTCAAGGTCAAGCCGGAAGGCAATTACGTCTTCATCAAGGGCTCTTCTTCCGATCCGAATGCGGACTTCCTGTTCGCCGGTCAGCAGGAAGTGCTGAAGGCGGCCATCGACGGCGGCAAGATCAAGAATGTCGGCGAGGCCTATACCGATGGCTGGAAGCCGGAAAATGCCCAGAAGAACATGGAGCAGTTCCTGACCAAGAACAACAACAAGGTCGATGCGGTCGTCGCCTCGAATGACGGCACGGCCGGTGGCGCAATCGCCGCTCTCGCCGCGCAGGGCCTTGCCGGTTCGGTTCCTGTTTCCGGTCAGGATGCCGATTTCGCCGCGCTCAACCGTGTCGCGCTCGGCACGCAGACGGTGTCGGTCTGGAAAGACAGCCGTGAACTTGGCAAGGAAGCGGCCGGCATCGCGCTGGAACTGGCCGGTGGCAAGAAGATGACGGAAATCAAGGGCGTCACCAGCTTTGATGGCGGTCCGAAAAAAGTGGCAATGCAGTCGGTCTTCCTCAAGCCCATCGCCATTACCAAGGACAATCTGAACGTCGTCATCGACGCCGGCTGGATCAAGAAGGAAACGGCCTGCCAGGGTGTGAAGGCCGGAACCGTCAAGGCCTGCAACTGAGACCGATAGGTTGACGTTTTGGGCGCCGCGCCACGGCATGTGGTGCGGCGCCTTTCAGATGTAAGGAGGACCGGCAGTCCATGGCCGACATGACACAATCCAATTCCACAGCGTCCCCCAAGACGGAAAAGACAGGCTCGATTACGCGCTTCATCAGCGCCACAGAGCTGGATACCCGCCTGCTCGGCATGGTCGGCGCGCTTCTTCTGATCTGGATCGGTTTCCACATTCTTTCGGGCGGGCTGTTCCTGACGCCGAGAAACCTCTGGAACCTCTCCGTGCAGACCGCTTCCGTGGCGGTGATGGCAACCGGCATGGTGCTTGTCATCGTCACCCGCAATATTGATCTCTCTGTCGGGTCGATCCTCGGTTTTTCCGGCATGATCATGGGTGTCATGCAGGCGGAAATCCTGCCGCAGATCCTCGGCTTCGAACATTGGGCGACATGGATTGTCACGCTCTTGGTCGGCATCCTCGTCGGCGGCGCCATCGGCATGCTGCAGGGCTCGATTATCGCTTTCCTGAACGTGCCGTCGTTCATCGTCACGCTCGGCGGCCTGCTCGTCTGGCGCGGCGGCACCTGGTTCATCACCAGCGGCCGTACCGTGGCGCCGATGGATTCCACCTTCCGCCTGATGGGCGGCGGCACCAGCGGCTCGATCGGCGCGACATGGAGTTGGATCGCCGCCATTGTCGCCTGCGTCGCCATCGTTGCCGCCATTTTGAATTCCCGCCACCAGCGCCGCCGTTTCGGTTTTCCGCTGCGGCCGGTCTGGGCGGAATATTTTCTGGTGGCGCTCGGCTGCCTCGTCGTTGTCGGTTTTGTGGCTGTGGTCAACAGCTATCCCTGGCCGATCAACATCGCCCGCAACTATGCCGACGCCAATGGCATCGCCTGGCCGGAAGGCGGGCTGTTCATTTCGCACGGCATCGCCATTCCGGTTCTGATGGCACTCGCCGTCGGGGCGGTGATGACCTTCATTGCCACACGACTGCGATTCGGACGTTATGTCTTCGCCATCGGCGGCAACCCTGAAGCGGCGGAACTCGCCGGTATCAAGACCCGCTGGGTCACGGTGAAGATATTCACGCTGATGGGCGTTCTGTGCGCCATTGCCGCGGCAATCTCGACTGCCCGCCTCAACGCGGCCACCAATGCGCAGGGCGAACTGGACGAGCTCTATACGATTGCGGCGGCCGTCATCGGCGGCACCTCGCTTGCCGGTGGTGTGGGAACCATTGCGGGCGCGATGCTCGGCGCGCTCGTCATGCAATCGCTGCAATCCGGCATGGTGCTCGTGGGCATCGATACGCCCTTCCAGCGCATCGTCGTCGGTGTGGTTCTGGTCGTCGCCGTCTGGCTCGACACCATTTACCGCGCCCGCGCCAAGTAAGAACCGAGGAGAACCCCAATGACGGACCAAGTCACGCCCCTCGTGGAAATGCGCAATATTTCCATTTCCTTCGGCGGCATCCACGCGGTGGAAAACGCCTCTGTCGATCTTTTCCCCGGCGAGGTGGTCGCTCTTCTCGGCCACAATGGCGCGGGAAAATCGACGCTCATCAAAATCCTCTCCGGTGCATATCGGCGTGACGGCGGCGATATCCTCATCAACGGTGAGGATGCGGATATCCGCAATCCCCGCGACGCCAAGAAATACGGCATCGAGACCATCTATCAGACGCTGGCTGTGGCGGATAATGTCGATGCGGCGGCCAATCTCTATCTCGGCCGTGAGCTGAAGACAAAATGGGGCACGCTTGACGATGTCGCCATGGAAGCCTCGGCCCGCGAGGTCATGGGGCGTCTCAACCCCAATTTCCGGCGGTTCAAGGAGCCGGTGAAGGCACTTTCGGGTGGCCAGAGGCAATCCGTCGCCATCGCCCGCGCCATTCTGTTCGACGCCCGCATCCTCATCATGGACGAGCCGACGGCAGCACTCGGGCCGCAGGAAACGGCGCAGGTCGGCGATCTCGTCAAGGAACTGAAACGGCAGGGCATCGGCATCTTCCTCATCAGCCACGATATTCACGACGTCTTCGATCTGGCGGACCGGGTCTTCGTGATGAAAAACGGCAAGGTGGTCGGCCATGCCCGCACTGAGGATGTGACGAAGGACGAGGTTCTCGGCATGATCATTCTCGGCAAGGTGCCGCCAGGTGCCGTGCCGGGACCGGGCGCAGTCGTCTCCTGAGTAGTCGCCCTCAATGAAATAAAGATATAAAGATTTCTTTATGTCTATTGACATCATGATGCCCGTGGTGAGAAATGCGGGTGTCATGGTTCTCCGGGCCTGATTGTTTCAATCCCGGAGCTAAGAGGGAATCCGGTGCGCCATTAATTGGCAAGACCGGAGCTGCCCCCGCAACTGTAAGCGGCGAGCCTTTGTCCATCAACGTCACTGGGGTGAAAGCCCCGGGAAGACGGGCAAAGGCGACGACCCGTAAGTCAGGAGACCTGCCAGGACAAAATAACGTCCACGGGCGGGGTGTCCCGGTGGTTGCTCGTTGGCCCGGCAACGGCTGGGCCCGCACGCGTCCGCTTTACCCATGCCCCCACAACCAAATGGGGTATGACAATGTCAAACAAGACCATTCCAGTCGCATCGCTCGGTTTCCCGAGGATCGGCCGCCACCGCGAATTGAAGTTCGCGCTTGAAGGCTTCTGGTCGGGAAAGATTTCCGAGCCGGAACTTCTTGAAACCGCCGCTAAACTGCGCGCCGAAAACTGGGCGCAGCAGCAGCAAAAGGGGATTACCCATATCCCGTCCAACGATTTTTCCCTCTATGATCACGTGCTCGATACGGCCGTGATGGTGGGCGCCATTCCCTCCGTTTACGCATGGACGGGCGGAGAAGTATCGCTGTCGACCTATTTCGCCATGGCGCGCGGCAGCCAGAGCGAAGGCCATGCGGGTTGCAGCCATGGTCATGAAGGGCATGCGCACCACGGTCAGGGCGTTCCGGCGCTGGAAATGACCAAGTGGTTCGACACCAATTATCATTACATGGTCCCGGAGGTTTCCGAGGATCAGCATTTCGCGCTCACCTCGCAAAAGCCGGTCGATCATTTCCTCGAGGCAAAGGCGCTCGGTATCCATACGCGTCCGGTCATCCTCGGCCCGGTCACCTTCCTGAAGCTTGCCAAGGCGCGTGAGGCGGCCTTCAAGCCGCTCGATCTGCTGGCCAGACTGCTGCCGGTCTATGAAGAACTGCTGCTCCGCCTGCATGCGGCCGGTGCGGACTGGGTGCAGGTTGATGAACCGGTTGCCGCCCTGGACCTTTCCGAGGGTGAGCGTCATGCGCTGACTGTTTCCTATCAGGCTTTGTCGAAAGCCGCGCCGGATCTGAAAATCCTCGTCGCGACCTATTTCGGCGGTCTTGAGGATAATCTGGAGGCTGTCACCGCACTTCCGGTCGCGGGTCTTCATATTGATCTCGTGCGTGCGCCCGGTGAACTAGAGCCGGTACTGAAAGCATTGCCCGCAGAGAGCGTCCTGTCTCTCGGCGTCATCGACGGCCGCAACATCTGGCGTGCCGATCTCGCCGCGATCATCGGCAAGCTGGAAGCCGCCATTGCCACGCGGGGCGCGGCGTCGTTTCAAATCGCGCCTTCCTGCTCGCTCTTGCATGTCCCTGTTGATCTCGAACTGGAAACCGGTCTTGATGCTGATCTGAAAAGCTGGCTTTCCTTCGCCACCCAGAAGCTCGGTGAGCTTGCCACGCTCGGCAGGGCGTTCGGTGAGGGCAAGGCAACTGTGACTGCGGAGCTGGAAGCCGCCACCAAGGCGATTGCCGAACGTGCATCATCGCCAAAGGTGACTGATGTTGCCGTGCAGAGCCGTATCGCAACGATTGGCGAAGCCGACAGGAAGCGGACGAGCGCTTTTGCCGAGCGGCAGAAGGTGCAGTCGCAGGCCATTGCGCTGCCGCTTTTCCCGACAACCACCATCGGCTCCTTCCCGCAGACGCCGGAGGTGCGAAAGGCTCGCTCCGCACATTCGAAGGGCGCCCTGACCGATGCGCAATATGAAAGTTTCCTGCAGAAGGAAACGGAAGCGACCATCCGCTGGCAGGAGGAAATCGGCCTCGACGTGCTCGTTCATGGCGAGTTCGAGCGCAACGACATGGTACAATATTTCGGGGAGCAACTATCCGGCTTCGCCTTCACGCAGCACGCGTGGGTGCAGAGCTACGGCTCGCGATACGTTCGCCCGCCGATCATTTTCGGTGATGTGTCGCGTCCGAATCCGATGACGGTTCGCTGGTGGGAATATTCCCAGTCGCTGACTGAAAAGCCGGTCAAGGGCATGTTGACGGGGCCCGTGACGATCCTCAACTGGTCCTTCGTTCGCGACGATATCGCCAGAAGCGTGACGTGCCGCCAGATTGCGCTTGCCATCCGCGACGAGGTCAATGATCTCGAGGCAGCCGGGGCGAAGATGATCCAGATTGACGAAGCAGCGCTGCGTGAGGGCCTGCCGCTTCGGCATCGTGACTGGCAGGACTATCTCGGCTGGGCGGTGGAATCCTTCCGCATTTGCTCAAGCGGCGTGGAGGACCGGACACAGGTTCACACCCATATGTGCTATTCGGAATTCAACCAGATCATCGATGCGATCGCGGCCATGGATGCGGACGTGATCTCCATCGAGACCTCGCGTTCGAAGATGGAATTGCTGGATGCCTTCCGAACCTACAAATATCCGAACCAGATCGGCCCCGGCGTGTACGACATCCATTCGCCGCGTGTGCCGGCAGTGGGAGAGATGGTCGATCTTCTGGCGCTGGCGCGGAAGCGGCTTGACGACCGGCAGCTCTGGATCAACCCCGATTGCGGCCTGAAAACCCGCAAGTGGGAAGAGGTGAGGCCGGCACTCGTCAATATGGTGGCTGCGGCGGCCGAGCTTCGCCGGGCCGTGGTCTGATATGAAGCGAGGCCCGGCAAACCGGGCCTCGCTCATCGCTTGCGCGAAGAAGTTTGGGAAGGGGTGTAAGGATGCTTTTGTCCGGCGGGATGGAGCCGGCCGGACCGGCAAACGGAAGCGATCCCGAGCGTTTGCGACTGGAGGTCGATATAGACGCTCGATTTCGCGGATTTACGCCATTTCGGACGCGGAGGCGTTCAATGCAGATCGGACGATGCGAAACCGCTGCCGTTCAGCTCTGCGCCCGCCGGCGGCATTCCGTGCTGGTTGATATCCTGGGCCAGCGACAACAACGCCATTTCGAGGAAATAGGTCGACATGCCCAGTTCCATGGATTTCGAACGCTGGCAAAGATAGGAAACCATCCTACCAAGGGCCAGAATCTCGTCTGCATTGTCCTGTTCAAGTATTGCTGTGGTAGACGCCGCCATGCTTCCCTCTCGACAATCGACAGTATGAAAACGCGTGGATATCGCGTTGTTCAATTTCGACCATATCGAGCGTCACGCGAGCGTCACACCTGCGTCAATCATCGTTCTTGTTTTCCGGCGTCACTGCATTTTCCGCTGTTTCAGTCGCAGCGAGCGATGTGACGAGTGCAACAATGCTTCTGCGCACGGATGTGCTCTTGATGCGGGAAAATGCCTGGTTCAGCGAAAAGCCTTCGTTCGAAGCGACGAATGTCTGCATGGCATTGATCGTGCCAAGGGCCGGATTGCCGGCGCCGCCATCGGGCGTTGCATTGGCGAACAGGGAGCTGACATCGACGCCGAGAACGGACGCAATGGCCTGCAGACGCGACGCGCCGACGCGATTGGCGCCTTTTTCGTACTTCTGGACCTGCTGGAAAGTAATTCCCAACCGGCCTGCCAGTGCACTCTGACTCATGCCGAGCGACTTGCGGCGCATTCTGATTTGTGCGCCCACATGTACGTCGATCGGGCTGGGTAGTTTGGCCTGCATGTTGAATTCCTCCAGTTGTGAGGTCTTAAATCGGATAAATATCAATTAATATTGTTGAAGGTATACATTCAACACAATTTCCACGGGTATTGTAGTCCATTATTGAGAAAATAACGACGTTTTTCCTTTGCCAACCCTATGCAGGGCCACGGTTTATCACCTTGGTTGCACATCGCAGCGCCCCGTTGCGACTAGCAAGATGGCTCCATCCCGCGATGCCGACGGCGTTAAACCCGAGGCTTTCCCAAATTTGCCGGTTTTCTCGGTCGAAAATCCCAAGCGCTTCCGTATCGCCAAAATGCGGGATCCAGACGAATGGTCGTTTTTGACTGGAACGTGTGACATTTTCAAGAAAGACGTTGTTGTAAAGCCGGGGCAGGCATTTCTTCGTATCGATGGCGGGTAAAACCGGGATGGGATTTCGCAGGATCGCAAAACCCTGCCGCGCCAGCGAAACAGCCGATGCGTCCAGTTTCCGTTTCAAATCGGTGGCGGCACGGGCGTCACAGCCGTCAAACGCGACCGGATCGGCGACAAGCAACAGGGGATGACCATCACGTCTCAGGCCGGTAACTGAAACAAACTGGTCGACGTGGAAACCACATTGATGCATTTTTCCGCCGGCCATTGCCTGTGCTGAGGCCCTCGTTTCTGAAAGATCGGATGATGCCGAGGCATTGGCAAGGTCTTCCGGCCGATATCCGAAACTATGCACGGTTCTGCCGTCGAGCGCCTGAACCCGCTGCCATCGTTCGTGAAGGTCGTTCGCAGCACACCGCCCGACTCCGCCATCATCCTGCAGGCTGGAATGGCCCACCAGCCGAAAGTCAGGGCCAACAAGCTGGTTGCCGCCCGCCAGGGTCACATCCGAAAACTCTGCTGCAAACCCGAGACGATCGGCAAGTTGACCGGCGAGAGCATTTCCCGCCGTCGTGACCAGTTCGCCCGCGCCTTCCTTACCCGCCCGGACGTGGAACATATCCTGTATCCACGGATGCGCGACGCCGCTGTTTCCATCAAGCGGCATCAGCGTGGCGGTGCAGGTGGCTCCCAGCCGGTCGAGCCAATTTTGCGCAGGCAGAAGACTGATTCGATCGACGATAACAATGGCCGTTACATCGAAAGGCAGGGCCGAAAGCAGATTTCCGATTGGGACGAGCGGTGACACGCTGTTGTCAGGCCTGTCGTCCGCGAAAAAAGATGCGGGCAGCGCGATCGCGATGGTGTGGATCAGCCCGCCGCAATCTGGCACCAGCGACAGGGATCCGGTAGCGCTCAAGACGCTGTTTCCCGTGCCGTCTGCCGCGCGGCCAATTGCTGAAAAAACATCGTGTTCTGGAATTTCCAGGACAGCGGCAGCGGAGGTGGCAGCGGTTCGCCACCCAGTACTGCCAGAAGTCTGGTCGCGTCATTTTTTTTGATCGACACTGCGTTTGCGGCCAGAAAATTTGCGGTCTTGGGGCCGAGGACGGCCTCAGCTGCGATGGCACGCCATGTCCTGCGGGTAAAATGCAGCTTGCGGGCAGCGCGGAGCAGGGCGTCGTGTGCCTCCGGCTCCATAGAGGGGCGGCATGCTTCCAGCGTCGCTTCGGCATCGACCAGCGCGATCGTAAGAGGGCGAAAGTCGAGTTCGCCGGGTGCGTGGCTCACTGCCACATCGGCGTCGGAAAAACGTCGCCCGTCGTGATAGGCTTCGAAGATTTCGCCGATGCCCGTCATGCCGAAGGCCGCGCATTCCGCAGCCCTCAACGCCCCCATGCTGGCGGCACCGAGGACGGAGACACCATTCGTCAGCGCATGCAGGATTTCCTTGTGCCAGACGGCGGCGCAATCACCATAAAGGCCATCGATCAATGCGATGACCCGCCTACCCTGCCGAACCGCATCGAAAATATCGCCGCAGGCGGCCGGTCCGCGAAGATCGAGGCCGGAGAGGTGGTCAGGGGCAATGCCGTGGATGGACGGGCCTGCAAAAACGACGGCTTTCATCAAAGCCCTCCGATGTTGAGGAGGCCGTCGAGCGTCCGTTGCGATATCTGTTGCAGGCCGCCACCGGCCGGGGAGAGGCCGCTTGCCATAACCCGCACGACATGCAGGCCGGAGACGCCGGTTTCCAGGGGGAATACGTAGATATCCTCGATGCCGCCGGCGAACAGACGTTCCGCAAGCTTTTGCCATTGCGGCAAAGACGGATCGCCATGCGCAAGATCGAGATTGACCGGGGCCGTTTCCACCGGTCGCGCTGCCGAGGCGGAAGGCCCCGGGGAAAACATGTACCGCTGATAGCGCAGAGGAGAGAGGTCATCCCTTGCGCCGCTGATATCCGTTAATCGCGACTGTATCGCCTCCAGCAATGCCGCAACGGCAGCATCATAGGCGCTCGGCCGGCAGGCGGCGCCCGCAGCACTGCGTGTCGCAAGACCGTCCTGCGCGTGGATGGACCGGGGCAGGCTCGCCATCACCACCGGCACGCCGAGCGCATTGGTAAGGTCGAAAAAGGATGGCGGCAGTCCGATATCCGCGAGGCGTTGAACGAGCGCGTCGAAGGAGACGTGGACGCCGGGGGGAAACAGCACCGGTTGCGGGGCAATAGTGCGGGTTTCGAAGGTATCGACGAGAAAGCAGGCGTCGTTTTCAATGAGTTCGAGAAGAGCGTGGAGAAACGCATGGTCATGGTCGAAACCGGCGGCAAGACCCTGTGAACTCATGAGGAAGGCTCGGCGGTCCCAGGGGAAATCCGCCCGGAAATCCATGCCGACGAGTTCATAAGGGGCGAAAATCTCCCTTTGCTGTCGTATGGAAGTGCCCTTTACCCAGGCGCGCTCGTTTTGCAGGTTGAGCATGTCCGGGTTGACACGGCCGACCGTCTCAAAAGGAACGAGCGGAAAGCCTTTGTCGCGCATGTCGTGAATGGAGCCGAAAACGGCGATATGTTTACGCGTGTCTTCGGCGACGGCACCTTCGATCGCTTCCATGATTGCCGAAAGCCGGGCCTGCTCCGCGACAAGTCCCTTGCCCTGCGACACCGACAGGCCGCGTGAATTGGGTCGCGTCGCGAACCAGACGGGTATGCCGATAATATCAAGACCGGTCACATCACCAACACGGGTAATCCCGAACCGCCGAAGCAGCTCGGGATCGAAGAACGAAGCGTCCGCATGTCTTGAAGCCGCTGTCGCTGAATTGGGAGCACCGGCAGCGGTCAAGGCTGCGGGACCCTCATCAGGGTGCCGCGTTGGTGTCGTCGGCCAGGATGGCGTCGAACAGTTCGCCGGTGATGGAACCCGCCGGTCCGACAGCCTTCAGTGCGGCCCCGATCGGAGCCTGCACCATGCGGTTGAAATCCCAGCCGGCATCGACCACTTCGCCGATGAAGGCGAAATCGGCCTCGGAAACCACGGCGCCACCGGCGACGAGGGCTTCGATGCCCTGGATCTGGACCTGATCCAGTTCAGCCTCGGGCTGACCGTCCTGACGAACGAGCATGGCCTTTGCAGCCGCTGCAACGCGGGCATAACCATCCACACCGGGATGGCTCGCTTCATAGGCGGCAATCGTCTCATGCGAGACGGACGCAACCCGGAGCGGCGCCGTGCGAATGAAGAGAACGCCGAAGTCCTTTTTTCCGACAATGAAGAAATGCGAGGACATAATATCTCCTATTTGATCCCAGCTAATCGAAGTGCGTGATAGAATTTTTCATTCGCTATCGGGTCGCGGTCTGGAGACAGACTACTGATCTCCCTCGCCGACATACCCGGATAGTTTTCCTGAAGCCTGCTGCCCGTTTCCCGGGCGGCGGCCAAATCTCCGTGCAGTGCATGGCTTGCGGTCAAGACCCGCAGCGCCGGCTCGTCATTTTCCATGCGTGCGCATAACTCCACCGCCGTGCCGTAATCCTCGCGCTTGAATGCGATGCTGGCGCCCGCCCACCAGTAGATGTCGGGCGCAAGCGGGTTGAGGTCTATGGCCTGCTGAAACTTCTCCCAGGCGATCTCGGCATCGCCGAAATGGGCGAGCGCATCGGCATGCTGGAGCAAAAGGTCGGCGGAGTTGGGCGCAAGCGCCTCCGCCTCGAAGAATTTTTCGGCGGATATGTCGAAATCGCGTTGATAGAGCGCCACCACGGCGCACATCCAGTGGCCAACGCCAAGCGCAGGGTCGATTTCGACGGAGGCGTCGGCCTCGGCCTTGGCGCGGTGCAGCAGGTGGGGGTCGTTGCCGCCCAGCATCAGCCATTCCAGCTGCAGGCTCTGCGCCACGCGGGCGCGGGCAACCGCCATGCCGTGGTCGATATCGACCGCCTTGCGAAACATCGAACGGGCCCTGCGCAGCAGCGGCAGATCACATTTGCCGCGCAGAAGCTGCTGGCCCTCCAGCAATTGCCGGTAGGCCTCGCCGCTGTGGTTGCGGTCGGGCTCAACCTGAAGACGCTCGATCTCGCGGGCAAGGGCTGCGGCCACCTGTTTGGACAGCAGCCGGAAGGCGGCGTGAATCTGCCGTTCGGTCAGGACCGCTTCCAGCGACCAGACGATTTCGCCGGTCGCTTCCTCGATCAGCGCCACCGACATGCGGGTATCGTCGAAAACCGTCGACATGATGCGGTAATCCGCCCGCAACATGGCGTAACTGTCGTCGGTCCGGTCGCGCGTCAGTGCAAAGGTACTGTGCGGTGAAAGGACGGTGAAGGTCCGGTATCGAACCAGGCTGTTGGCGACATCCTCGATGAAGGCCTGCATCACCGGTGAGCCCGGCAGCCCGTCCACCCGCGCCGGCCGGCTAAAGGCGACGCGTGGTTTTGCCGTGGCTTTCCGTCGGCTGCTCTCGTCCGGCTCGGTGGGGGCAGCTATCGTCGAGACGAGACTTTGTATCCTGCGCCGCAGCGCCACGGTTTCTGCTTCCGGAGAGCGCTCTTCCTGGCGCAGCTGTTCCAGCAGAAGCTGGAAAATTCCCTCGCAGGCGCTGGTGTTTCCTATCCGCGCATAGGCTGCCATGGCGGCGCGGTAGGTTTCTTCGCGCTCCGGCTCGATTTTGCGCGCGCATTCGACAAGCCTGGCAATATCGTTCGAACTGGCACGGCCGAAGCGCGTCAGTTCCTCCAGCAGTTGCACATAGCTTGAAAAGAACAGGTCCCTGAGGCGGCGTCGCTCCGACAGCAGCCAGAGGTAGAGATGATCCTGCCCGGTCTCCAGCCCCTCCAGCAATTCGCCGCCGAATTCAAGCAAGGCGTGCAGCCGTCGCATCGGCTCTTCGGCCCTTGCACCGGCAAGGAAGATCGCAAGGTCGGTCCGCTGGGCGAGCTTCCCGGCCTTCAGATCGTTGCCTTCGGTCAGAAGGATGGCTTCGTCCCCGTTGGAGAGCTTCTGAAGGCGCAGAATGAGCTGCCGCAGATTGCCAAGAGCCCTTTTCTGCTCGACATTTTCCCATAGCAGCGATGCGGCGTGCTGGCGGGACAGAGACTGGTTCGGAGCAAGGATAAGGGCGGCGGTAAGGGCAAAACCCTTGGACGGAAAAAAGGCGTCCCGCACCGCTTCACAGCGCGGGGTTCCAAAAAGCCGGATCGATATCAGTTCAGCGTTCCCAGCCACTTTCGTCCCCTCATGAATCACCATCTAACAACGTGCCCGGGAAATTGAAAGTCATCATAGCGTTCCATTTGACGCTGGTGTGACGCGGCTTGGCTATTGTCGCAGACAGAAGCGTGAATGACGGGCGGAAAACAGCCAACATGCAGCGGGCAGGCATCGGGAATTTTCGAAATTGATAGCGTTTAACGGAAGCTACATGGCGTTCGAGCCGCGTATCGAACCTTACCAGCGTGCCGACGACGTCGGTTATGCGGTCAGCGAATTCATGTGGTTCAAGGGCCGGCCCTTCTATCCGGTCTCGGCGCTGGTTCACGCGAAAGTTGCCCATGCCAGGCTGTCGGCGCAGAAAAGTGACGATCAGGACGAAGACAATCTCGATATTCTTTTCCGCATGCCGGTCGTGGCGGGCGGTCATTTTTTCGAGATCGTCCTGCGTTCGAACGAAGGCACATCTTACGGCGGCTGGCTGTGGGGAGAAGAGCTGGAGATCCTGAACGAGTTCGTCAACGGCTATCGCGTTCTGGCGGGGAAGTTCGACGACAGGTTGATCCGGTTCGAATATTCCAAGCGGTTTCAGCGCTACCGGACGGCCGAGCCGCTGCCGGTGGAAAAATCCGTTTTCCTGATCCAGCGGGAGGCCAAGCCTTACGCGGGAAAAAGGGAAATTCCGGGAAGCCCGGCACGGTAATCGCCCGGGGGGCGCCTATCCGTTCAGGGGAGCGGAAGGCGTGGGGAAGAGGTGGTTCGACAGGTACTGCGCAAACTGCGCGCAGCACAAGCATGCCCGATAAAGCCATGGCTTTATCGGATGTCTCGGGGTGAATTTTTTATTTTTATTGTGTGGAAAATTATGATGCCCAATAGAGGTAACATGCGTAACAGGCGGGTGTCATCGCAACTTGTCGCGGTGAATTGCGCCCCAGGCGACGAGGTGCTTTCCATTGAGGAGAGCGCCGACGAGAAGCCGCGCCCATTCGTTCCGAACGACAGACTGCATGTCGTGGGCGAGCCGGTTTCCAAGACTGTATTCAGGTCTCGCCCGTCGGAGAGCCGGGTGGGAGAAGACACATTTCGGGTGACGGAAATCAGCAACACGGTCATCGACGCTGACATCAGGGTCGCGAAATGGGCCTGGGCGGCGCTGGTGATCGCGCATTGCGGGCTTATCTATTTCATGGTGCAAAATCTCGGCTGAGCGGTTTGCCCGCAAACATGGTCCACCCTTCAGCCGGCGTCGCTGACACCATGCAGGATCATCGCCGCGGCACCGAAGGCCACGGGATCTGTGGCCACCACTTCCGGCAGCAGGATTTGCGGCTGTATCACGCTTGCGCCGTTGAACGGGTCCGAGCGCCCGTAGTCCAGCCATTGCGCCAGCCTCTCGCGCACGATCCTCGGTAAGGTGCCGCCGACGAAGATGGCGGTGGGCGCCAATATGGCGCTGACGGCGAAGGCGAGACGGGCGACTTCGGGGCCTGCCCGCTCAAGCCATGCATCAAACACGGCGGGATTGCGCGACAGATAATCCGTCCAGACCTCTGGTGCGCGCCCCGAAGGTTTCTCACCCACATGCTCGAGACACCATGCGGCCAGATCTTCGAAAGAGGGGCGCGATGCGCCGCGGCCGCGCAGGGCGCCGATCTCGCCGGCATTGCCGAGATAACCGCGAAAAAGCTCGTTCTTGATGATGATGCCGCCGCCGATCCCTTCTGACAGATAGAGATAGGCGAAGTTTTCATGCCCGGCCGTGTTGCCGAGCGTGAGTTCGCCCATGGCGGCGGCATTGGCATCGTTTTCGATGATGACCGGGCAGCGCAACGCCTCGCGCAGCATGGCGGAAAGATCCGATCCCGCCCAGGAAATCACTTCTTCTGCAAGATCGAGCGACATGGCTTCCTTGCGAAAGCGGGTGGGCATGGCGATCGCAGCGCCGATCAGGTCGCTTCTGCTGATCGCGTTTTTCGCAAGCAGTTGCTCGGACCCCTCCTGAAGCGCCTGCTGGACATCGGAGAACGCGCCATAGGAACCCCGCAGCTGCAATTCTCCGACGATCTCCCCGCCGAAATTCAGGAGCGTCAACATCACCGAATAGCGGTTGGCATGCGCGCCAAGGGCGTAGCCGACGGTTTTTTTGAGCGTGAGGTCTATATGCGGTGCACCGCGACCTTCCTGCCGGCGTGCGCCCTCCTCGATAATGCCACGCTGAAGCAGATTGCGTGTCATCATGCTGACGGCTGCCGGGGTTATGTTGCAGTACTCGGCAAGCTCCACGCGCGAGGCCGAGCCCTTGCGCCTGATATATCCCAGAAGCGCGCCCTGTGTTGCACCGATGCCGGTCAGGTCGCCGTTTCGTCTCTCATTCAATGTTCCGCTCTCCCAGCCTTATCTCCGGAAATGTCATAAAGCTGTAAATTAAGCAACTTAATTAAATAATCAGTTTCAACGGGAATGGATCCTATGTTCAAGTCTCTCTCCTTGGCGGCGACGGTCGCTCTCAGCGCGCTTTTGCCGGCCGTTGCCTTCGCCGAAGACATCAACATCAAGCTCTGGACGCTTGCCGACAAGAATGCGCCAGGCCGTGTCACCAACATCGAGGCCGCGGCTGGTATCATGAACGCGCAGTTCAAGGCCGCAGGCGTCGACAAGCGCATCGTCATCGACATCAATAACAGCAGCGTACAGGGCTGGGACGCCTTCGCGCTCGATACGCTGAAGGCGTTTTCGGTGGGGCAGGGGCCGGATATCTACGTTCTGCCGCATGAGTGGATCGGCCAGTTCGCGCAGGACGGCTATGCGATGGCGATGGAAGGCAAGATCGCTGCCACCCCGTGGGTTTACGGCGATATTTTGCCTGTCCTGTGGGATTCGGCAAAGGCGACGGACGGCAAGATTTACGGCATTCCGCAGGACGCGGAGATCCGCATGTTCTTCTACAACAAGGACATGCTGCGCAAGATCGGCAAGGATGAAGCCTTCATCGAAGGCCTGCCGGCCAAGGTTGATGCCGGCGAATTCACGCTCGATGATCTGACGGCGCTGTCGAAGGAAGTGGTTGACGGTAAGGCCGCGCAATATGGCATGCTGCACCGTCCGAATGTCGGCATCGATTATCTGATGGTGTTTCAGTCCTATGGCGTGAAGTTCATGGACGAAAAGACCGGTAAGCTGATGTTCCCCAAGGCTGAGATGGCCAAGGCGCTCGGCTGGTACGAGCGTAACGCCAAGCAGGGCGTGACCCCGGTCGACAACACGGCCATGAGCTGGGAAGCCATCCAGACCGCATTCAAGCAGGAGAAGGCCTTTATTTTCCACCAGGGCGTCTGGGCGGTTGCCTGGCAGGTGGGTGAAAAGAACGGCGCGACCTGGCCGACCGATCGCGAGGGATATTTCAACAAGATCGGCTGGATTTCCGCACCGGCCGCCGAAAAGGGTGGCAAACCTTCCAACCTGTCGCACCCGCTGCTCTACACCCTCAATCCGAAAAGCAAGAACGCCGACATCGCAGCCGATCTCGTGGCGCTCGCGACATTGCCCTATTTCAACAACGAGCATGCCGTGACCTCCTATCACACGGCGATTAGCAACGCCCAGACGGCGATGCCGAAATATCGCGACAACTGGGTTCTTTCCGCCGCGTCGCCGATGATGAAGGATGCGCAGTTCGTGCCCAACCACACCAAGTTCGGCAGCTATAACAAGGTGCTGTTCAGCGGTCTGCAGGCGGTTGAGACCGGCAAGATGACGGCTGCGCAGGCGGTTGATTTCATCGCCGACGAACTCGAACTGCAATTCGGTGCGGAGATCGAAATCCGCGAAGCCGCAAGCAACTGAGTTTGCCAGAAACCACGCCGCCCGGCCTTGCCGGGCGGCTTTTCCGCGTTCCCACCGGTATATCGTAATGTCCCAATTCCAGCTCAGAGCGCGCCGTCCGGCCCGGCCGATCTTTTATCTGGCGCCCGCACTTGTCCTGCTCGGCCTGTTTTTTCTCGCGCCGATCGTCGTCAATCTGGTGATTGCCTTTACCGATATGGGCGCAAATCTGAAGGTCGGCAAATTTACGGTCGAGAATTTCCAGCGCATGGTCCAGCGTGACATGCGCCTGCCGATCGTGCTTCTGACGACGCTTGTTTATGTCGGCGCGACACTGTTCTTCTTCAATATCGGCCTGGGTGCGCTGCTGGCCGTCACGACGACGGCGATACCGGACCGGCTCGGCAATTTCTTTCGCGGCCTGTGGCTGCTGCCGCGCATGAGCCCGGCCGTGCTTTATGGCGTGCTGTGGATATGGATCGCCGATCCGACCTCTTCCGGCCTGCTCAACCAGTTTCTCGGCGCGCTCGGCGCACCCGCTCTCAACCTGCGCAATGACTTTCCGCTGCTTCTGGTGGTCGTGGCGAACGGCGTCGTCGGTGCGTCCTTCGCCATGGTCATCCTCACATCGTCCATCCGCTCCATACCCTCGCATCTGGCCAATGCGGCGCGTGTGGATGGCGCCAGCGAATGGGGCGTGCTTCGCCATGTCGTCGCACCGGCGCTTTCGGCTCCCATCCGCTTCATCACGCTCTATCAGGCGCTTTCGCTGATGACGACCTATGAATACATCCTGCTGATCACCGGCGGTGGCCCTGTCTACGACAGCACGACCTATGCGCTTTATATCTACCGGCGCGCCTTCGAAAACGGCGCTTACGCCTATGGCGCGGCACTGGCACTCGGCCTGATGGCCATCGGCGTTGCGGTGACACTCGTCCAATGGCGTCTCAGCAACATGCGCTCGACCTTTGCTCCCGCCAAAATCGAGGTACTGTGATGACGCTCGCCCACTCCCATGCGCCTGCCCGTAACAGGCGCGCGCTTGATCTGAAGCCGGACTGGACGCGCCTTGAAAGGCGCAGCCTCGCCCACCGCGCCGGCTTTATTCCCGTTATCCTCCTGTTCCTGACGGTGGTCTCGGTTCCGGTTCTCCTGCCCTATCTATGGCTGTTGGTGAAATCGCTGACGAGTTCCGACGACAATCTCAGCCGGCTTGTGCTGTGGCGCAGCGGTGCAATCGCCGCTTTTGCTTATGGCGGGGCGATAGCGGTCGCAGTTTTCTCCGCGCGCCTGCGCAATCCCGTGCTGTTGTGGCTGGCGCTTGGCGCCGTTGTTGCAGCACTCGTTTTCGTGCTGGTGCTGCCGCATCTGACCATCGAGAATTATAGCTTCCTGTGGAGCCGCGATATCGAGAAAACCGGCACCACGCGCATGGCGCTGATGCCGTCGATCTGGGCCGCGATGCGCAATTCGCTGCTGTTTGCCGCTTCCCAGACCCTGATCGTCGCGCTGGTCGCCACACCTGCCGCCTATGCGCTGTCGCGCTTCACCTTTGCCGGGCGTGAAAATGTGCTGCGCGGCCTTCTGTTGCTGCATGCATTTCCAGCACTCGCGCTCACCGTCGCGATCTTCGTGCAGCTGCATTACATGGGCCTGCTCAACAATCTCTTCGGCGTGGTGCTGGTGATGAGCGCGCTGGAGCTGCCGTTTGCGATTTTCGTTCTCAAGGGCTTCTTCGACAACGTTCCCTGGGACATTGAAATGAGCGCCGTCACCGATGGCGCGACCCGCTTCCAGGCCTTCCGCATGGTGGTTCTGCCGCAGGTGAAAAGCGGACTGATCGCGGTCGCCACCTTCACGTTTCTGCGCGGCTGGGAGGAATATGTCTTCGTCCAGACGCTGCTCATCGAAAAAAGCCAGATGACGATGAGCCTCTATCTCTTCTTCGTGGCACAGGACAGCGTCGGCGTGAATTATGGCATGATCGCCGCCGTCGGCATCATCTATCTGCTGCCTGTGCTGATCATTTACATCTTCACGCAGAAATACATCACCCAGATGAGTTTCGGCGGGATCAAAGGATAATCGCCATGGCCAGGATCACCCTAACCGACGTCACAAAAAGCTGGGGCGACACCAAGGTTCTGCAACCGATGACGCTCTCCATCGAAGACGGCGAATTCGTCGCCGTTCTCGGCCCGTCGGGATGCGGAAAGTCGACCACGCTGTTCCTGCTCGCCGGGCTTTACGCGCCGACTGGCGGAGAGATCGCCTTTGACGGCCACAACGTCAATCGCATCGATGCGCGCGACCGCAATGTCGGTATCGTCTTCCAGTCCTATGCGCTTTATCCCAACCTGACGGTGCGGCAGAACATCGCCTTTCCATTGCGTTTCAAGAATGTTCCGCGTGAAGAAGCGGCGAAACGGGTGGAGGAGGCGGCAAGCCTCGTGCAGATCAGCGCGTTGCTCGACCGGCGACCATCGCAGCTTTCCGGTGGTCAGCAGCAGCGCGTGGCGCTCGCCCGGGCGCTGGTCAAGGAGCCGAACATACTCCTCCTGGACGAGCCGCTTTCCAATCTCGACGCAACGCTGCGCATTACCATGCGCGCCGAACTCAAAAGCCTGCAGAAACGGCTGAAGATCACCACGCTGATCGTCACCCATGACCAGATCGAGGCGATCACCATGGCCGACAGGATCATCTGCATGAACAATGGCGCGGTCGCCCAGATCGGCACGCCCGACGATCTTTATCGCCGACCCGACAATCTGTTCGTGGCCGGTTTCATCGGCACGCCGCCGATGAATCTCTTGAAGGGATGGGCGCAAGGCGGGCAGTTGCAGATTGGCGATGCCCTGCTCGATCTCGATGGTCCTTGCGACGGTGAGGTCACCTTTGGCCTGCGCCCGGAAGATATCGCCCTCATTCAACCCACGGAAGCGCGGCTTTCGGGGCAGGTCACCACCGTCGAGCCCATGGGGCGCGAGGTGTTCTACACGATCGACACGCCCGCAGGCGTGATCCACGCGCTTGAATATGGCGAGACCATACGCCACTCGCCGGGAGATCGTGTCGGGATCAGCTGCAAATCCGGCCTGACGCTTGTTTTCGACGCATCCGGTAACCGCATCGCCGGACTTCGCGCCAATCTTTCCCACCATTCGACCATTCCGGCACGTGAGCCGGAGCCCGTAAACTGACAGGACTTTCATGCCCAAAATCGTCTCCCATCGCGGTGCCAACCGGTTGGCACCCGAAAACACCTTCGCCGCTGCCGACCTCGCCTTGCTGCATGGGGCCGATTATATCGAGCTTGACGTGCGCGAGAGCGCAGACGGCGTTCTTTATGTTTTCCACGATGAAACGCTGGACCGAACCACCGACGGCACGGGACCGATCGGCCACGCCCTGTCGAGCGAGATCGATGCGCTGGATGCCGGCGGCTGGTTTGGTGAAAGCTTCAAGGGTGCGATTGTACCCCGACTCGATGCTTATCTGCGCCATTTGCGCGGCCGCTGCGGTGTCTATGTCGAATTGAAATATTGCGATCCCGTCAAGGTCGCAGCGCTGGTGCGTGGCCTCGGCATGGTGCGCGATACCTTCTTTTTCTCCTTTTCCGAGGAAATGCGCCGGGGCCTGGCTGCCGCTGCACCGGATTTCCGCAAGATGATGACGCTCGACATCGCCAAGTCGCCCTCTCTGGCGGCGGCGGTGCACCATGCCTCGATTATCGAGATCACGCCGGAACAGATGCGCAAGCCCGGCCTTGTCGAGGCATGCCGCACGGCGGGCCTCGAGGTCATGGTTTATTATGGGGGCGATGATGTCGACCTTCATAATGAGATCGCATTGGCCGGGGTAGACTATGTCAACGTCGACCGCCCGGACCTTTTCGACACGGTGCGGCGTGCCGCGCGGCTGCCTGAACTCGCATAAACTTCTTTACCCCTGGAGATGACGACATGAGCAATCTTATTGGTACCGGTTTTAACGCCGGCTCGGACGACGGCGAACTGGCCACCCTTGAAAACGATCTGCGCGCACTGGCCGATATTGGCTGCGACACCGTTGAACTGGCTGTGACCAGCCTCGATTTGATCGCAGGCGGCCGCATCATCGAGGAGCGCGCCGAACGGTTCGTGTCACTCGCAAAACAGTTCGATTTCCGCTACACCGTGCACGGGCTGGTGTCCTCCAATTTCATGGACCCGGTGACCTGCCGTTACCAGATCGACGCCGCCAAGGCGCTGGCTGTTCTGTGTGACCGCATTGGTGCCGGCATCCTCGTTCAGCATGGCGGTGCGCTGCGTGCGGACCAGATCGCCGAACGTGCCGATGCCGATACCCGTGAGCGGGAAGCCCTTTTCGAGCTTGCGGAATTCTGCAAGCCCTACGGCGTACGTATCGCGCTTGAGAATATCTTCTCCACCGAGCCCGGCCAGTATCGCCAGACGCCTGCCGAAGTGGCCGCGACCGTGAAGGCCGTCGGGCACGACAATGTCGTGGCGCTGATCGACTTCAGCCATGCCTATATCGAATCCACCTATCGCGGTCTCGATTTCCGCGAGCAGCTTCGCGCCATGGCGCCGGTCGCCGGCCATCTGCATGTCCACGATTCCTTTGGCCGGCCGCAGGGCTTTTACCAGCCGTATTTCGACCAGGAAAATACCGCGCTTGGCATCGGCGATCTGCATATGCCGCTCGGCTGGGGCGATATCGAATGGGAAAGCATCTTCTCGGAACTGACCTTCCTGCCCGATACCGTTCTGATGATGGAAATCGGTCGCCGCTACCGCGCCGAACAGCCGCCGAGCCTTGAAAAGGCGCGGCGCCTCATGTCGCTCCACGCCGATCGGATGCAGATCGCGGCTGAATAACGAGCTTCAACAAGGCGCAGCCCCGATAGGCTGAAGCCTGAAACGCCGGCAGTTCTGGACGCGACTGCCGGCGTTGTCGTTACTTACGCGGCCCAGTCGGAAAGCGAATAGGCCCTGATGTAGTCGATCATCATCTGCGAGCCATCGCTGAAATCACCTGCAGACGGCGTTCCCGCCATGCCGCCGACGGCAAGATTGACGAGCATATACATGGGGTCATGCATGTCGTCGGGCGTATCCGTTTGTGCCACCGCGACATCGTCAAAATACCAGGTGATATGTTCCGCGTCCCATAGCACGCCATAGGTGTGGAAGCCCTCCGTGCTCGGCACGCTGACATTGTTGATTACCGATGTCTGTTCGCCCGTCGCATTGGAGTGGGTGGACATGATCAGCGTATTGGGGTTCTGGCCGCGCATTTCCACGATATCCAGTTCCGGCGGCCAGGAACCGTCTTCCGGCAGAAGCCAGAAGGCTGGCCATGCGCCCCGATCGGTCGGCATATCTGCGCGGATTTCGAAATAACCATAGGTCTGGCTGAAGGAGGAATAGGTGTTCAGCATGCCAGACGTATAGTCGTAACCCTCGACCTCGGCGGCGATAGACTGCGGGGTTTCAGCGGCGGTGATGGTCAGCACGCCGTTTTCTACGCTGAAGGGATTGACCTCGGATGTCCCCGCATAAGCGGGGTTGATATACCATTGCGCCTCGCCATTCGTCGTCAGCGAACTTCCCTTTTCCGGTGCCCACCAATATTTGGCGTCCCAGGTTCCCTGATCGCCGCTGCGCAGAGAAAGCGCGTCGAATTCGTCGGCAAAGGTCTGGGTGAGGGATGACCGGTCAAGGCTGAGTTCGAACTGGTCTGCCTGAAGGTCGTCAATAGTGGTTCCGGCAAGCACAACGGCTTCACCATTTGCGAAGTTCAGCCAGAGATCGGCACCCTGTTGGGTGGAGTTGCTGACGAGTTGATCGAAGGATGTGATGCCGTAACCATTCAGCCGGATCGTATCGTTGGCGCTGAAGTCCATGATGAGATCGGTGCCGTTGCCGCTGGTAAAAACGAAAGTATCGGCACCACCACCGCCGATGAGCACATCGTTGCCGGCGCCCCCATCGATCGTCTGGCTGCCCGATCCGCCGGTGATGATATTGTCGAGCGAATTTCCGAAAGCATAACGGCCGTCTCCCGTGACCCGCAGATTCTCGAAATTCTCGGGCAGGGTGTAGCTCATCCAGGTGTCGATCGTATCGATGCCCTCACCGGCATTTTCGACGGCGCGATTGATGCTGGAATAGAGATAATAAATATCGTCGCCTGTGCCGCCCGCCATCGTCACATTGACGGAGCTGTCGCCCCACATGGAATCATTGCCGGCAGTGCCTGTCAGCAGGGGGCCGGAACCCGTGGCGGAAAAAAATCCCTGGGAATTGCCGCTGTAATAAAGTGTGTCTCCAAGCGCATTCACTACTGTCCGGGCCATGAACTGTCTCCTGTCCGTTAGCGTTGGCTTCCTCCCTCCTCCTGCGGAACATCCTAACAGGGCAAAAAGCCTCCTGTTAGGGCCAGAAATGAGGGGTGCGTGTGTGCCGGGACAGATTGCGTAAAAGCGTCGATCTGATTAACGGGCGATGTCGCAACCAGCCAGTTCCGCTTCCTTCACGTCCGTTTTTGAACCTGTGGCTGTGTTTCCGCTCTTGCCGCGCTCCACTATGCGGTGGCAGGATTGGACCGAAAAGGAGATGCCTGAGATGGCATCTCATCGGAATGGAGTACGAGATTGAGTGTAGCCTTCACCAAGGAAGACAGTGCCGAAACCGCAGCCGAAACCGTTCTGCCGGATCGGGTGATTTCGCCGCATCCCAATCTGGTGACCGAGGCGGGCCTGAAAGCGCTGGAACTGCAATTGCGGCTGGCGCGTGAGGCCTGCGAGGCGGCCAATACCGTCGAAGACATCAATGAAAGACGACGACTTTCCGCCAGCCCTCTGCGGGACGTCCGCTATTTCGCGGAGCGCATTCGCACCGCCCAACTAATGCCGAGCCCGCCCGCAAATGGCATTGTTGCCTTCGGCAGCCTTGTAACCTTCAGCCGCGATGACGGGCGGACGCAACAGTTCCGGATCGTGGGTGAGGATGAGGCCGACCCTGCTGCGGGATCGATGTCCTATGTTTCTCCCGTGGCGCGGGCTTTGATGGGGAAGACGGCTGGCGATGTGGTTAATCTGGGTGGCAGGGAGATTGAAATCATCGAGGTCGGCTAGCGCGCCGGTTTAAGGCTGGAGCCTATGGCCGCCGCTCAAATATACGATTTTGATCGCCTTAGCGCTTGTCGTCCACGTTTTTGACTAGGAGGTCGGATGCCTCAGGCCGCCCAATTTATCCGTGAAGCTTCCTTCATCGCCGCCGCGTACGTTCTGCGTCATCGCGGCCATCCGCATCATCGAATTTTTCATGAAAAGCCTGAAATCGAGATCGATGAAAGCATAGGCGAGGGCAAGTCCAACATGCGCCATGAAGACAGGATTGAAATTCAACTCTTCGAACTGGTAGCCGATAATGACCCCAACCGCTGAGTAGGCGAAGAAGCTGACTTTTCGTTTTCGGAAGACGGCATAGATGGTTGCAAAGGCGCTGAGAATGCAAAATCCAATGCCGGATGCATAAGCGGTTGCCAGAAAGCCGTTATGAGGCGTGCCGATCGTTGTTATCTTCGACAACTCAGAAATTCTACTGGCAAAGCCGATGCCCAAGGGATGATTGAGCATTACCTGGAAACCGCCGGTGATAGTCGTCCATCGTTCTTGTACGTTGTTGCTGCTATTGTTGTCCTCGAAAAAACGTTTCGAAAAAGCTTGCTCTGCGAAGTCGAAAGCGCCCAACGGCAAAACGGCGGCAATGACAAGAGCGGATAAGGCCAAACCGAAATATGTGCTGAGCAGCATCCTGATTGAAAAATTTCTGATGTAAAAATAGAGTCCGATGGCAAGTACCGCAAACACTCCCGACCTGTTGAGCGTGAGGGTAAAGCTGGCCAAGTAAACGACCAAGAATACGGCGAAAAGCGCGGGGCGTCTGCGACGCTCAGCAATATAGGCTGCTGCTGCGCTCGCTAGAGCGAATGCCGGTCCGGCCGTGTTGCCGACGGGCCAAATTCCTCCCGGTTTTTCAAAGCGCAAAAGTAGCGGATTGAACTCGCCCTTAGCCGCAGCCTCCCGTACGCCGGCTTCATCGAACATAAAGGATAGCCCGACGGAGGCGAGTTGGTCATGAATGATGATGTCCAGAAACAGAAGAATCGTCACTGCGATAAAGCCGGCGAAAATTCCCCAGCAGAAAATGTCGAGAAGGTTCTCTTTGAACATCATGTAGGCAAAGAACAGAAAATACACCGCGTAAAAATAAGTCATCGCAGTGGTATAGAATTCGCCGTCACCGCGGTCGTCGGCAAAGAGTGTCGAAAGCGCGAAAAAGACCGTCAGTGGAAGTAGATAAAACAGAATAATCGACGGGGTCAGGCTGCGAATATAGAGCAGGGCGATAGCGGGTAGCGTCAGTAAAACCAGCATATCGGTGATGTTGAGAAATCGCAGGCCGACATTGCTCGTCGCGACATTGCACTGAATGAAAAAACCAATCGAAAAAACAAAGACGGACAGAAAACGGCCGGGAACATTGACTGTTTTTGACGGGTAAAACGGCATCGCCAGGACGAAGCCCGGTAACGGGAACTGACGCGATGTCAGTACATTTGCGCTTAGGGTCATTCGCGGCCTGTCTTTCGATGGCGGACCTGGAGTGGCCCTGTTTGAGGGCGTTATCCCCGCGAGGCTACAGGGGGATGACAGTGAATAGTGGTCTTGACAGCATTGCCGCGCAAGATAATTTTCTGTGTTTTTAGCCGCTCAGATTGCCTTTCGGCGATGAACCTTCCGTTACAATTACCCGCTGGATATAATGCGGTTCATTAGAGTTTGGTGGGCTGGTGCCGAAGGCTGGATAGATTTGCAGGTATAGGCCGAAACCGCTGGGGCTAAGGTCGGGGTCGATGGCGATCTCATTGGCGACGGCCCACATCCAGCCACTATTGCTGAGGGCGTTCATTCCGCCAAATTGCAGGGCTGCGGCATTGATCGTACGGGATGTGCCTCCGCTTTTCACAACCAGGACAACAAAGGGTGGGCGTTGCCCCTCGGAGTATTTGTAAAGCACCGCAAATGAAACGGTTTTGCCAATCATCGCTGCCGCTTCGGTATTGCGGAAGTAGCGCAGTAGTCCGACGGTCTGGTTGCCATTCGCACGCAGGGCGAGGCTATGGGCGAAGGCGGGAGAAAAGGTGACATCGGCGGCTCTGGTAACAGAACCCGGCGCGTTCAGGCTCCAACCCGTCGGAACCGAGCCTGACCAATCGGTGAAATCGCCGTTGGCGATGAGATTCGTGGCGGGAAGCCTCGGCCAGCAAGGGGTCTGAAAGCCGCTGTCGGGCGCAGACGCCAGATAACAACCGAACAAGGTTCGGGCGATGATCCGAGAGCCGGCATCGTTCGGATGAACATTGTCCCGGTAAAGCGCCGCGTCCTTGCCATTCGCCACAAATGCCGCATGCGTATCCACCAGCGTGAGGTTCGGATGAGACCGGGCGACATCGAGGATCGCTTGATAGACTTTGTCGTAACCCGTGTTATCGCGCCAGGGATTTTGGGTGGTGATGAGTTGGGGAGCGTCAGGCCATTGCCATTCTGTCATGCCCAGCGGCCCGAGCAGGGTGGATCGCCCCGAACTCAGGATGCCGCCGGGTGCCTCGAAGCTCTGCATATTGTGCCCATGATGCATGATGCATACGTCGGGGCGTGGAATTTTCAGCGCTGCCGCCCGTTGTTCCGCGAGCATGTAAGCCGCCGTCCCGCCTGGCAGTGCGGCGAGATAGACCGTGAGCGTCGGGCCATTACCGGCGCGCAACGTGACCGGTTCGGCATAGGCTTTCGGTCCGGTGGGCGCATCTGTCTGCCATTCGGCCCATCGGTACACCACCACCTTCATATCGTGCAGTTCGCCAAGCATCATGGCAAATTGCTGGAACGGTCCGGCATCAGCATAGGCTGTGCTGTCGCCATTCACGAAGATCGTTGCACCCTGTCCCGCGGTCAGACGAGCGCGCAACGGCGAGAGAGCGTTCAAGGCCGGGACCAGGGCGCGCATGTTCCCGGGGACGATGCCGAGCGTTACGCCGATCATGCCGGCACCTCTTCCGTTCCCGTTCTATATATGCATATGTTATGTTTGAGCGCAGTCATCGGTCGTTCTCCTGGTCTGGCCGCAGGATAACCCTGCCGTAAGATCCGGGGAAAAACGCGAAGAACCTGAGCGTATAAATCTGAACGTCACGCATTTTTCTTTGAATTATTTTAAAATACAAAAATAGAATATTTTTCTTTTATTTTAAGTGGGCCGGATTTTTGATCCACATAAAGGTTTAAATGTCATTTTTTTTAAACGTAAGCAAGCATTGTCGTTCATACACTGAAGCTCATGATGAAGATATGCCTGTCGTCACCGATCATTTTGGTGTTGCTCGCGGTCAGCCTGTTCTTGCCCGCAATGATGGGCAATTGCCAATTGCGTTCTGCGACACGCTGCAGGTGACGCCATGACATCCGCTCTTTTTGTCAGCCATACCGGTGAGAAGGGCGGCGCTGAGCTTTTTTTGACGGATCTGGTCAAGGCCGGGCCGCATTCCTGGCGCGCCTGCTTTCTCAGCGGCGGCGCCGCCGCGGATGATCTCGAGGCCTCCGGGCGGCCGCCGATCATGTTGTCCGCCGGCAAAAAAATGCTGTCGATCCGCCGTGATTCATCGATTGGTTCAATGCTGCGTGGAGCAGCCGACGTGGTAGCCGTCGCCTGGCAACTGAGCCGAGAGGCGAGACGCTACGACGTCATCTGCGCCAATTCGCAAAAGGCGCTTTTTGTCTGTGCGCTTGCAGCAAAGCTCAGCCGCCGCCCGCTCGTCTGGGTTTTGCATGATATTGTCACCGATCCAGCCTTCAGCGCTGCCAATCGTCGCGCGTCGCTGGCATTTGCGCGCCTTTTCGCGAGGGTGGTTGCGGTCAATTCGCAGGAAACGGGCAGGGCTTTCATCGAAGCTGGCGGTGAGGCAGATAAGGTCCGCATCGTTTACAATGGCTTCGACCCCGCAAAGGCCGCCACTTATGATGCCGGCAAGGCCGCGCGGCTGCGCGCGGAATTGGGTCTTGGCCCCGAGCCTGTCGTCGGGTTGTTCGGCCGGCTGAGCGAATGGAAGGGGCAGCATATCTTCCTGGAAGCAATTGCGGCCATGGATGGCGTTCAGGCCGTCATCGTCGGCGGACCGCTGTTCGGTCAGGAGGCCTATGAGGCGCGTATCCGCGACCAGGCATCCCGTCTCGGTCTGGATGGTCGTGTCCGCTTCCTCGGCTTCCGTTCGGACGTTCCCGAGCTGATGGCAGCGATGGATGTGGTCGCTCACACCTCGATTGTTGCTGAACCATTCGGCCGGGTCGTGGTCGAGGCGATGATGTGTGGCCGGCCGGTTGTCGCTACACGCGGCGGCGGCGTTACCGAAATCATTCGCGATGGTGAGACGGGCCTTCTCGTGCCGCCGGGCGATGCTTCGGCACTTGCTGCGGCAGTCGGGTGCATCCTGTCGCATCCGGCGCTGGCAGAAAGGCTGGCGCAGAAGGGGCGGGAAGATGTAAGCCAGCGTTTTTCGCTGGAGGAGACCTGCAGAGCGGTTTCCGCGCTGCTGGCTGAAGCGGCATGAAGCCCCCGATGCGCATTCTCGTAAACATGCCGAGCCAATATGGTGGCAAGGCTTCCGGCGTCGCCCGCGTTACCTTCAGCCTGCTGGAGCAGCTTTTAGAGCAAACGCAGGATGACTATATTCTGCGCTCTCCCTGGACGCGGGCGCAACTGCCAGAAAGCCTGCGCGACAGCCGTCTTCAATTGATGGAAACTCCGCGGCCGCGTATCATGGTTTTCGATGTGCTGCGTCAGGCCGTGGCCTTGCCTGCACTTTGCCGCCGGCACCGTATTGATGTGCTGTTCAACGCCGATCCTTTTGGAAGTCCCCTCGGCGGTAAACGACGCGTCACGCTCGTTCATGATCTTTATTTCAAGACAATTCCCGAACAGATCGGCTGGCGGGCGACCTTGACGACCGATTTCATTTTCCGCCTGATGATGGCCGGTTCGGACCGCATCACTTGCGTGTCCGAAGCGACACGAAGGGATTTGGCGCGCTTTTATCCCTCTGCCGCCAGCAAAAGCCTGACCATTCACTCCGACAGCACCTTGAAGGTTGATCCGGAGGCTGTAAACGGGCCGTCGCCCGTTGCCGGGCCTTATATACTGGCGGTCGGAAACGCGACCTCCAACAAAAACTTCACCCTTCTGGGCAAGGCATTTGCGGTGCTTGGCAAGGCAAGGCCGGATTTGCATGTCGTGCATGTCGGCCGCGACGATGTGGAGGAAATCGGCAATGTGCTCGACGACCCGGAATTGAAGGCGCGGCTGATCCGGCTTTCCGGCATAGACGACGGGCAACTGGCTGAACTCTATCGCCATGCCGCCTGCCTTTGTGTGCCTTCGACCTATGAAGGGTTCTGCCTGCCGGTTCTGGAAGCGCAGCAATTGGGATGCCCGGTCGTTTGCTCCAACCGCTCCGCGACGCCGGAGATCGCCGGCAAAGGCGCTCTCACCTTCGATCCCGCCGACCCGGATAGTCTTGTCGCTGCACTTTACCGGCTTTTCCAGGAACCGGGTCTGGCGGACGATCTTCGCCGGGCGGGTTACGAAAACCGCAAGTTATATTCATGGCAGAAGGCGGCGGAGAGCTATGCGCGGCTTTTCCATAATATCTGACGTCTAACGGGCGCGTTTTCGCGTTGGAATCCCATGGCTTATGACCGGATGCTGTCGTGCAGATCCGCATAAAGCGTTTCATAGGCCGCAACCACCCGTTCGGGCGCGACGCCTTGCGAAATCCGCTCTATAGTTTCGGATGTCTCTTTGAGAAGCGAGGGGTTGCGCATCGCTTGGGTCATGCGTGCGGCGAGTTCAGCGGCATTGCCGGGCGTAAACAGACGCTCCGGTCTGTCCCTGCCGATCTGTTCTGCAACCCCGGCGAGATTGGCACCGATGACGGGAACGCCGCGCAGAATGGCCTCCGCGACAGTGCGCCCGAAAGCCTCCGGCCACAAAGGCGGTACGATAAGGCAATCTATGCCCGCGAAAAAACTATCGGCATCGACATAGCCGGGGAATTCGACGGGTAGGTCGGCGCACTTTTGCCGATAGGCTTCGATGCCGCCTGGTGCCCGGCCTGCCATGACCAGCCGCCAACCCTGTGTCGGTAAAAGCCGCAAGGCCTCCATCAGCAGGTCTGCGCCCTTTGGCGCCTCGATGCGGCCGAGATAGCCGAAAACAACCGGCTCATCCGGCCTGCGGGGAATGCGCTCACTCTGTGAAGCCGGCGGCGTTATGGCGTTCCAGATCACCACGCGGCGGTTTTCGGGCACATCAGCGAAAAAGCCGGCCTTCACATGACGCTCGACAATATCGCGACCGACACCGGCGACAGCATCGACGGCGCATTGGCAACGACGGTGCAGATAGGAAAAGGTGCGGCATTTTTTGCTGCTTCCGTCGCAAATATGCCCGTCGTGATACAGGGATCCATTGGTGCACATGCTGGTGAAATCATGCAGGGAATGAACGAGCGGAATGCCGCGCTTGCGGATCATCGGCCAGATCAACGGTGTCAGTTCCGACAATGAATGGGTGTTGACGATGTCTGGACGGAAATCATCAATGACAGCCGCAAGCCGGCGCACGAGGCGCGAGTCCAGTTGCACGGCGATTTTATAATATTTGCGCTTCCATCCCGGCTGCTGCTCCCAGTCGCCGATAAAAAACGGTGTGGTGTGTCCTAGTCGATGAATGGCGAAACCATCGCGCAGCTCCACAGCCTCCTGTTTCCGGGAGATTGCAGCCACCGCAACCGCGTGTCCCTTTTCCGCCAGACCGCGTGCAAGGTCCTCCACGAATATCTCCGCGCCGCCGACCCGGTCAGGAGAAAATAGCGATGTTACCTGCAATATCCGCATGCCAATTTCTCGCGCCTATCTGGTTCTGCAATTACTACAACTACTTCGCATCGCCGGAATATGGACCATGTCCCGGCTCCACGACTGCTAAAACGCGGTTTTCAACGTCTCATCCTGACCGACTACACCCGCCATTGCCGGGTCGGCTGAAGATTGTCTGCGCCGCCGTTCGTCCCGCTCCACTCCGGGTGGGCGAAGGCAAAGAGTGACGATGGGGGCAAGGAAGGCGGCATAGGCCATGGCGAAGCCGGGCACCTGCAGCGAAAAATCAAGTGTCGAATGGAGCATGACGAGCAATAGTCCGGCAAGGCCGAGATGGGAGGCGTAACGATAGCTTTTGCGCCTGCGCGCCCCGCGAATAAAAATAACCAGTTGGGCAAGCACAAAAAAAGCCGCGTAAAAGGGGAAGGCGATGCCGAGTGTCAGCAGGCCTTCGGCATAGACATTATGGGCATGGGTGACGACGGCATCCACGCCGCATTGTGCCGCATGATAGGGCGCATAGGTTTCCGCAAAACTCGCAAGACCTGACCCGAAGGGCCAATTGTCGGCGATGGCCCGCATGATGCCCGGCATGTAGCAGAAGCGCATGTCGTCTTCCACACGCGTTTCCATGCGAAGCGCCACCCGGCTGGCGAAAAGCGAGAACAGGGCGATGGCGATGGCGAGCATGAGTGCTGCCCTGCGTTTAAACCCACGCCGCTTACGTCGCGAGGCGGCCGCTTTGCGGCCTGTTCTCAAGGGAGCGTTGAATACGGTGAGAAGAATAAGGAGAAGCACCGCTGCGAAGCTCGACATGATCCCCGCGCGCGATCCGGTCAACATCAGGGCGAGAAAGCAAAATGTGGTGAGAGCGCCGATGAAGGCGGCCTTGCGAATGAGGCGTTTCTGCTCATCCGGCACCGTCAGGCGGTTGGCCACCAGTGCTCTGATCATTCTCCAGTCTGGAGCCACGAGCCTTTTGTGCAGCAGCGCCGCCAGGGTGAGAAGGATGAGGCCGAAGAATGTCGCGGCTGTGTTGCGATTGACGAAAAGACCGGTCAGGCTGCCGAGATAAAAGCGTTTCTGAATAAAGCCCAGCATTTCCGGGAAAAGCAGAAATTGCAGGATGGACCACAGCGCCAGCCAGCCGCCGGCTATTGCAAACCACCGCAGCGCCTTTGCCGCGCGCTCGTCACTATCGAAAATCACAAGACCGGCCATGAAGACCCCGAAGGGCAGGGCAGCGCTCAAAAGGCCGAGTTGATCATCCGCCGGAGTGAGTGACATTGTGGCCGCAGGCACGGCCTGTGTGAACATGGCGGCGGTTGCCCAGGCCGGATTGGGCGGGGCGATGCCTGGCAGGGACGATGTCTGTAGCAGCGCCTGGACGATGAGTGCTCCGAGCAAAAAGCTGGCGGCTGCCAGCGCTTTGCCGGATCCGCCCTGTGGCGGCCCTAACAGCAGAATGGAAGGCACCAGCAGGACATAAATAGCGATGGTAACGACAATGCGGCTTTCGATCTCGGTCGCACCACGATTGAGAAGCGCGAGAAGGAATATCGCCCAGAACGCGACTATCGCGGCCACCCGGAAATAATCTTGAAATGCGGCCGGTCGCGGCGGCGAGAAGGACAGCGGTTCTGACTGGGCTTCGAATGGTGGCATGGGGTTCGGCTTTGTAAGAAGTTTGCGGCGACAGTGACGGAAACGAAAAGGCGCTATCCGCCACTTCGCATATTTTGCCTCACGACACGGGCTTGGAACGTTTCGTGCTACCCGCTGGCTCTTGCGGACAGGCATCCCGCAAGGTCCAGCGTAGAATTTCACCTTCCCTGCCACAGACGACTGCTGTGTCTGCGTTTCTGGCCGCTTCGGCCTGCGGCAGCGCTTCTTTTGGAAATTGTTGCCACATTACGAAACGTCCGCGTATCAGATTGGCGTCGGCCGGCCCGTAGAGATGGGAAAAATTCATCAGCACGGCAATTTCCAGGGGCGAGGCGTTGCGCAGCGCACGAACCATGGCAAGACGCAACCAAACATCGCCGTTTGCCGGAAAACAGAAGAGCGCGTGGCGAACATAAGTTTCGGCAAAACCAAGACGCGCCGCCCCGGCCTTAGATGCCACGTCTTTGCCATTCGCATCGAGATCGGCCAGAACCAGTCGCAATCCCGCTTTGACGATATCTGAACGGCAGATTTTTTCTGTAATGACGGGACGAAGTCCATCGACCGCCTGGGCTAACATATCGGGTGCAAGGCCGTTGCGGTCGTCGGCTATTCCTGCCATCGCAACGACATCGGAGAAACGTCGCGTTTCGGAGAATGCCTGTGCCGCGATCGACAAAACGAACACGGAAACGATGAGAACCGGCACGACTGCGAAGACCTTGCGCAGGCGCATCACGCCGTCCCGTCTAGTCATGGTAATATCTGGTGTAGCGCGAATGATAATATTCGCTAGAGCCGTAAGCCCGGTAGAGCTTCAGCTTTTCCGTATCCACCTTGTTGAGAATGACGCCGAGGCATTTCTTGCGGATATGGACTTCGTTTTCAATGGTATTGCGCACGGCCCTGCGGGCGGTTTTGCCCCATTCGGTGACGAAGACGAAACCGTCGATCCGGCTGGCCATGGCGCGGGCGTCGACCACCGGCCCGAGCGGCGGCAGGTCGACAATGATGTAGTCGAAGACGCTGCTCGCCTCGGCCAGCAATTTGTGCATCTGCGCTGACGTCAACAGTTCGGAGGAATGCGGTACGCGTTGCTTGACGACGGTCGGGAGGAAAGCGAGCCGGGTCTTTTCGTCATGCAGAAGCGCATCGCGAATATTGCGGCCTTCCAGCAGTACTTCGAGCAAGCCCTCTGTGGCGTGACGCGCCAGAGCCCGTGTGGCGCCGGGATTGCGGATATCGGCATCCAGCAGCAGCACCCTTGCGCCCTGTCCGGCCAGAAGCTGCGCCAGATTGATGGAGATCGTCGATTTCCCCTCGCTCGGAAGGGCGGATACGACACCCACCACCCGCGCGCCATGTTTCGTGGCAATGCCAAGATCTATGGCAAGCCTTGTGCTGCGTAACGTTTCGGCAAAGGACGACAGCGGGTGGTCGACAGCGTAACGGGCGACGCTGGAAGGGCGTGTTGCGGCGGGTGCTTCATCTTGCCTCTTCGGCACTGCGTCTGCGCCAGGCTTGGTCTGGACGAGCGGGGTGTTGCCCAGGAACTCCAGCCCAAGAACGTCGCGCACCTGTTCCCCGGTCCGGAAGAAGCGGTCGCGGAATTCGCGGAACACGGCGATGCCGCCGCCGGCGGCTGCGCCCATGATCATGAACAGTGCCAGGATCATGGTCTTGTTTGGCTTGCTCGGCGTATATGGCGGCATCGCCTTGGAAATCACCCGTGCTTCTGTGACGGGAAAGGATTGCTGCTGCATCGCTTCCTGATAACGCTGCAGGAAGGTCTGATACATGTTCTTGTAGGTTTCGGCTTCACGCTGCAATTCGCGAAGCTGAACCTGGGTCTGGCTGGCGGAGGTGCTGACGTTGGTGGCCTTGGCGACGCTCTCCACGAGCGATTTTTCTCTTGCTTCAGCAACCTCCAGATCGCTTTTGTAACTTTGCGCGATCCGGCTGATTTCCTGGAACATCAGTCGGCGATATTCCTGCATTTCGTTGCGCAGACGCACCGCCTGAACATGGTTGCTGCCGAGCCGGCTTGTGATTTCCGCTTCGAGTTTCGAGGATTCGAGATATTTTTTGCGCAGATCATTTGCAACCGCGCTGTCGAGAATATCGGTGACGACCGCATCGACATCATCGGTGGCAAGAATATATTCGATGCGCTGCACGCGCGCCCGCGCTCGCGCCGTGTCGGACTGCGCGAGGATCAGTGCACTGTTGGACGCCGCCAGTTGCTGGTCGGACAGCAGGCCGCTGGTGCCCGTCTCGATCAGATTGTGCACGGCCCGAAATTTTTGCACGGCCAGATCGGTTTCAAGAGCGCGCTGGCGCAATTCGGCGATGCGGTCAGACAACCAGTCGCTCGCCCGCTTCGTCGCCTCATATTTGGAGTTGAGCTTATCCACCAGATAGGCTGACGCCACGGCGTTGACGATCTGTGCGGCGAGAACCGGCGACGTCGAATTATAGGTCAGTTCCAGCGCGTAGGTTCGGCCGATGCGCTTGACGCTGAGGCCCTGGAGCAAACGGTCCGACAGCGATCTCTTCAGGGTTCCATCGTCAATGACAGTCTCTTTTTTGACGGGTGAAAACCATTGCGAAACATTGACCAGTGAACGGACGGTGCTGAATATCGAACTCAGAAGCGATGCCCGCGTTGCCCGGAATTCCTGGTTTTCCGCCAGATTGAGACTGTCGACCACGGCAAGGCCGATTGTTTCGGATTGCAGGACTTCGACCTGGCTGAGAATGGAGGCTTCGTCCTCGATGACGCCGCCGATTGTCGATAGCTGCTCGACGATCTGGCTGTTGTTGCGATCAATCAAAAGGGTTGCCGAGGCTGAATAGATCGGAACGGCCGTTGCGGCGAAAGCGAGACCAATTGCCCCGGCGACGGCAATCGCGGCAAGGACGATGCGCCATTGCCGGCGGATCATCGCAAGAGCGGCGTCGATATCGATAAAGTCGGCTGTAAGTCCGCTCTTATCGTAATCGGTCATCGTCAGAGGATCGTGCCTTTGCAACAACTGTCAGCCTCGCTTTTTCCGGCGGGCGCAATGCCCGCCAAGTCTCGGTTGCATCGTGGAACAGTCGATCGCCATCTCCGGAGGAAATGGCAAAACCAGGCTCAAACGGGACTTGTGCTCGTTGGTGTGCTGGTGCTGCCGGTTGAAACCGTTATGGACAGCAAGGCGCCGGTGGCACCGGTTGTTGTTGTTGTTGTTGTTCCACTTCCTCCACCGCCGACGGGCGCTGCTCCACCCCCGGCTTGTACCGTCCCACCCGTATCACCCGCAGCACCTGAGCCGCCGATGCTGTTGCCGCTGGCAGGCGTGGAACCGGCGCCGCCGATAGGAGATGCAGCTGCTGCGGCGGCTGCGGGTGCAGCCGGGCCGGCAGCCGTTCCCTGGACGTTTTCGCTAAAGGCGATCAGCAGGTCGGAGGGTACGCCGGTACCCTTTGTCTGCAACTGGATCGCGGCCGCGAGTATCGTATTGCCCCTCTGCATTGCCGTGGAGTAAGCAAGTGCGAGACCTTCGCCGACAACTTCGGAGAAGTCCTTGTTGGCGACCTTCTGAGCCAGTGCAACGACGACGGGCAATTGGCTGGAATCATTCAAAACCATGGCAGAAAGCTGTTCGGAGAATTGAGCAGCGCTGGTAGAGACGGCAATGATCGGAAACCCGTTCGTGACTTCTCCTGCGATGTCGGCGGTTGCCGCATCGGTGCTTGAGGCGATGGTGATCAGATCCTTGACCGTGCCAGGCGCCGGCGACTGCTTGAACAATTCTGCGGCGGAAAGAGCGACGGTGCCCGGATTGGCGCTATGAACGCGCGCCAGAAAAGCGGCGTTGGTTTCATCTGCAGCCTTGACGGGCGCGCTTGTCGCGGAGCTTTCAACGGGTGGCGTCTGCTCCTGAACAGCGGCAGGTGCGTTTTCGACAGTCTGGGCATTGGCAGCTGCGGAAAAAAGGCCGATGCTGGTAACCAATATCGCACCAGCGAGCGTCGAGCCGTTACGAAGGCGGGACATTACAACTCTCCAAATTTTTAAAATACAAACTTAAGTATGCGTAATGTCGGACAGGGTTATCCAACATTTAAAATTTCTTCTTAAATCGCACAGGCCAAGCAAACGATCAAGTGTTAAAATACGCCTCGGGCGGCTGAAGTTTCGGTATCCTTAACCGGCTTTTGAGGCGCGTTTCGGTTCAAAGCCTTCCGATGTCGATCGCTGTCCCAACTGCGGGGCAGTCGGGTGTTGTTGCGATGGGTTACTCAATATCAGTGTTGCGCGATCTTCGTTGCCGGTTACAGTGGGTGTGAATGCAATCTGCGAAAACGCAAAGAATCGGCTTCATTTTATATTTTTTATGCGCCCTTTTAAAATGATAATTGAATTGTAGTATTTTGAGGTTTTGTATTAATGATAGTGAATCTTCAGGTATTGCGAGCCGCCGCCGCGCTTTTGGTATTCTTTCATCATTTCATACCGGTGATCGGTCGTGTTTTTCCCGATGTTAGAAAATACGAGGGTGGTGCTTCCGGTGTGGACATATTCTTTGTCCTGAGCGGGTTTATAATGGTCGTCACAACCTATAATAAGGACGTGGACCCTTTTAAGTTTTTGATGAATAGAGTTGTGCGAGTCGTTCCGATTTATTGGATGATGACATTATTAATCGTGTCTCTTTTTATCGTCGGCGCTCGGCCTTTGGGCGTTATGGAGTTGCAGCCAAGTTATGTTTGGAAGTCATTGTTTTTTATTCCCTTTGAACGTGGGGGCTTTTGGGAGCCGGTGCTGTCTGTAGGCTGGACACTGAATTATGAAATGTTTTTTTATTTTGTATTTTCTATTTTGATGTTTATACGAAACTCTCAATATAGATTAATTTTTCTTGTGTTTTTCCTGTTTTCTTTAGTTGCTTCAGGTCTCATATTTCCGTTCGATGATTATTTCAAATATTATAGCAGTCCCGTAATTTTGGATTTTGCATTTGGTGCTGCCTTTGGGGCGTTTTTCTCCGGCCTCAGAAACGATTCGATTTTAGTGGGGCCCCGAGGCTCTTGGCTGCTTATTGTTTTGGGAGTTGTTATTATCATCTCGACTAGTTCTGGATTCAGCCTCTACAACAATAACATATTACGTCCCCTGACCTGGGGCGTTGCCGGGATGTTACTTGTGTCAGGCTGTGTTTTTCTCGAGCGGAACGGTTACGTCGCTAAGCACTGGTTTTTATTGAGTTTGGGAAATGCTAGTTATTCCATCTATTTAGTGCATAATTTAATGATTCAAATATCAATGAAAACCGTAGCGATGACGGGGCTGTCTGGTCTTGCGTTCCTGCTTTTTACGGCCTTTTTCGCCTTGGCGTTGACCACCATATTTGGTTTGGCCTCATATCGATTTATTGAAGCGCCTATCAACCAAGCCTATCGGAAGAGAAACAAAGTCCGAGATTTATCTCTGCAACATTGATCAGTTGGACTTGGTTTATCCGAGAAGGCGAGTCCGAACAATGGCGTTGGTTCGCGTTTGACCACCGCCAATCCGCACCAAGCATGTTTATTGAATCGAAAGTCGGCGACCGGGAATTTTCATCCGCTCACCCTCAAAATACTTCCAACACAGTGAGTTGATCGCTGACGGGAAGCCTATATTGCCCTCCTTGCGGCTGAATCACGCGCTGGCTTACGGACCCATTGTCGTGGAACCTGTGTGCGATGACCTGGCTATGCGGGCCGGTCACCGAGAAGATCGAGGGACGCTCCTCTGGTAGGCTTTCGATCTGTGCTGGCCATTGCCAGCCCCGAAGTGCGAGCCAGACCGGCACAAGCGACGCGCCGTCGGGTCTTGTCAGCCGCAAGGATACCCTTTGAAGGTCGTTCTGGAGGAAATCGATATGGCGTTCCACTGGCCCTGGCCCTGTCGGCCGCTTTGCCTTGCAAAGCGAAAGCAGTGCGCGGACGGCCTCGTAAGCGGGCGTGCGGCTCAAATCGTGGCGCAGCAGGCCAAAGGACGTTTCGGGATTTGTCTCGTCGTCAGTGAAGCTGGAGACCATCTCGTACATATAAGACCTGCGGATGCCGCTTATGAAAGACCATAAAAGCATGCGAGGCATATAGCGCGCCTTGATGCCTTCGGTCACAGGAAAATGGAAGCCCTTGGTCTTCAGCGAGGTGTGGTAGCCGATCTCTGTGGCGAGTATCGGCCGGCGCGGCGCGATGGGCGCCGATGCGGTCACAAATTTTGAAAGCTCCCCCGGCCCGGTCGTTTCGGGATGTTCCATGCCGGCATAGGGGTGAATGTTGCCGAAGTCGCACGTTTCCCCAAGATTCTGCGCAAGCGGTATGCTCGTCTGGATATAGCTCGGTGCAACAACGCTAACGGCGTTCAATCGCGGATTGGAGCGGATGGTTTGGTAAAGGGCTGCCTGATGTTGCGCGGAGCGGCGCGGCGCGTTCTGAGGATCCTTCGTCAAAACCGGTTCGTTGCCGCCTTCGAAAAGATCGATACCACCATCGCACCAGTCGTAAAAATCCTCAATCCTACGGAGCGGTGTGGCGAAATAGGGGTTGAGATCGTCATAACATATGATGGTGAGGCGAATGTCTGCCGCAACAATTCGGCGCAGGCGCTGAAAGGCTGGACTGTCACGGCGGTCTGCCGCGGTAATAAAACCCTCGTCACGCAGGTGGCGTACGCCAAGGACTTGCATTTCGGGCAGGATACGTTCGAAACCTTCTAGATAGACGCTTTTCGTGCGGGCAAAGTGACCGCACACGCCGACGCTGTCCAGAAAGGCTTCCGCGTCAGCATGAACAACAGTCTGTCCCTGCACGGAAGTGGAACGCAGCCCCGTCGCGGCGACCAATGCGGCAGGTGCGACGGAAAGAAGACCACGCCGTGTCAGACGGCCCATGGCAATCGGCAGTTTTCCGTTCATCTGCGTCTCCTGGCAATCCGGGCGAAAGTCTATCGTAGCCGCTATCGGGCGAGATGGCGCTGGTTTAAACGGCAGCGAAGCCTGTCAGAATGTCCTGAAAGTTTTCGGCATTTTCGGTCGCCATCAAATCCATTTTTCTGAAACAAAATAAATATATAAAGCAGTAATATTTCGATCTGGTGTGGCGGAGATTTCCTACCTGAGCCCAGACATTTCTCATATAAAAAGAGCCTAACACGAGACCGGTTCTTTTCGCAACACGGGATGGCTTTTGCCGCGCCGCGAAAAAAAATGACTTGAAATGGCATCAATTACCGTGCTCTTTAAAAGCAGATTTTTGGTTGTTCATATTTTCAAGCGTTAGATCTGTTCCGTCTTTGTATTTTTGCAAATGTCCATTTGTTCTCGATCGTTCGGGGATATGGGCGAGGCCGGAGTGGATGTCATAAATTTTCGATGAAGGAAAATAGAGCGTATCCGCATGCGAATTCTCCATCTCAGCAGCCTTTATCCGCCGCATATTGTTGGTGGATGCGAACGCTCGGTCGAACATCTCGCCGAGGAACTCGTCTCCATGGGACATGACGTCGGCGCCGCCTGCATAGAGCGGCAGGCCGAACCCAAAACGGTGCGCAACGGCGTCAGCGTTTACCGCATGTTCCACAACAACGATTTCTGGCTCGAGGACTGGCCTCAATATACGCCGCAGCAAAGGCGCATGCAGAAGCTCAAGCAGCAATGGAATTTCGACGTCGAGAAGCAGTTCGAAGCTGTTCTTGACGATTTCAGGCCGGATGTTCTCAACACCCATTCGCTGCTGGACGTGACAACGCTGGTGTGGCGCGCGGCCCATAAGCGCGGCATTCCGATTGTTCACACAATCTGCGAATATGATCTCCTGTGCGGCAACGCGGCGATGTTCAAGGGCGGCAAGCCCTGTGAGCACATCCATCTCGGCTGTCAGGTGGTGAATTTCACCAAGAAATTCACGCAGCGTTATATTGGCGCGGTTGCAAGCGTCGGCACGGAAATCCTGAAGACGCATGTTAATCACGGGCTATTCCATCATATTCCGGAAAGCCTGCGCCGCGTCATCTTTTATTCCTGCACCGTTCCGGATGGCGATCCCGTCGCACGCCGGCAGATCGACCGGGCCGGACGGCCGCTGACCTTCGGTTATATAGGCCGCATCAACACCGAAAAAGGCGTCGGCAACATGGTCGATGCCTTCAGGGAAATCGGCCATGGCAACTGGCGCTGTCTGGTTGCCGGCCAAGCCATGGACGATTCCATCGAGCGGTTCAAGGCTCAGGCCGGTGACCTGCCGATCGAGTTTATCGGCTGGGCAAAGCCCAAGGAATTTTTCGAAGAGATCGATGTTCTCATCGTCCCATCCTTTTGGGCAGAACCTTCGCCGCGCACGATATACGAGGCCTATGCCATGGGCGTGCCCGTTATCGGTGCCGCATCCGGCGGGATTCCGGAACTGATTGGCGAGATCAACCACGACTGGCTGTTCGAGCCGGGCAATGCCGCAGATCTTGCCGCGCGTATTCGTCGCGTACTCACGCTTTCGCGCGAAGAATTGCCGACCGAGGCGGATTTCGGAAACATCGTCGAGGAGTCCACCTCGCGGCGAGTGGGCGAGAATTATGTGAAGCTTTACGAGGACGTGCTGGCGAAGCAGGGCGAAAACCGGACCTTGCGCGCATCATAGTCGGCAACTGACGCCGTGTTGCCAAGGGCTTTTCGAAGGAAAAAGCAGATGGAAGCAAGTAATAAATTACGGTTTCTAATGCTTGATTTTTACCGGTTTCTTGCTGCGGCAGGCGTCGTTCTGTTCCATGTCAACAGCATAGACAGCCGGGCCAAATCGGTCATCGATGTCGGAAGTTTCGGTATTTTTGTCGACTTCTTTTTTATGTTGTCAGGTTTTGTTCTTTTTCACAATTACAAGGACTTGCGCCTTGGTGTGTCGAATTATTTCACGTTTCTGGTTCGCAGGTTGGCACGAATCTATCCGCTCCATATCGCAACAATGACAGTCTTGCTATGCATATCCGTCGTACCGTTGTTACCAATAAGTATCGTCGAATACCGGGATGTCGTACTGAACACCTTTCTTATGCAGGCATGGGGGCTGACAGATAAATTGACGCTCAATCATGCATCCTGGTCCATCAGCGCAGAGTTTTTCTGCTACCTGCTCTTTCCGTTCATTGTGGTGATGATCCGCAACGTCAAGATTTACGTTTCCGCTCCGATTATCCTCATTGTTTTTTATATTTTTTCACGCGATTGGCTCCCCATTTGGGAACAACCAGGTGGAATGTATGGTGCCAATTATGATTTTGGCATGCTTCGCGCTCTACCGAGCTTTCTGCTGGGCTGTCTCATATACAAAATCTATCAGCAGATGAACATCTCAAGCGCCCTGTTCCTGTATCTGGGGTTTTCCACGTTTTTATTCGCTGCGTGGTGGATGTTCCGGCTTTGCAATCCAAATCATATAATGGTGCTATTGGCGTTTTCGATCCTGTTCACAGCCGTAGGGGAAAGAAGCATTTCCTACTCCAAGAGAGTCGCATCCTTTTTGGCAAAAGCCGGCGATTGTTCCTACGCAATCTATATGATTCACGGGATTCTGTTTGTCACGTTGTTCAAGTTCGTTTGGCGGGCGCTGGGAGAACCCATCGAATTCTTGCTGCCTTATTTAATCGCGACGATTATTTCTCTGACCTTCATGAGTTACGCCGTTTTCAGAGGGTTCGAAAAGCCAGCGCGTAATTTCATTAACTCCAGTTTGGCGCCACAGCCAGCTTTGCAGGCGGCTAATTGATGACCACTTCAAATTCAATAGGCAGCGCGGCGGTTCGGGGAGTTTTCTGGTCCATCGTCCAGAACTGGGGAGGGAAGCTTTTTACATCCGTCCTCTTCATCGTTCTCGCCCGTTTCCTCAACCCCACAGATTACGGTATGGTCGCGACTGCGGGGCTGGTTCTGATGCTGATCCAGATGCTGTCGGAATTCGGGTTCGCGGATGCGATTGTGCAGAAACGCGATCTGGAGCCGAGCGACGTCAATCTGCCATTCTATGTCTCGGTCGCGGTTGCGACGCTGCTGGCCATCGCTGTTTGTGTGTTTTCGCCTGAACTGGAAAGCTGGTTCGAGGTGGATGGGCTGGCGCCGATCATTGTGGCGATCTGCATATTGCTGCCGCTGAATACCGCCTCGCTTTTTCAGGAAGTGAGCTATCGGCGTGCACTCGCCTTCAAGCCGCTGGCGATCAGAACGTTCATTTCGAATATTATCGGCGGTGTCTTTGCGATTGTTTTCGCCATAACGGGCCTCGGCGTCTGGAGCCTTGTCGTTCAGGGCTATGTCGCGACCGTCGTCAACCTCGTTTGGCTGTGGCGGAAGCCCTACTGGCTCCCAGGGTTTACGCTCAGGCCTGACAGTTTTATCGGATTGCTTCGCTTCGGTTCGTCGGCGCTCGGCTTGCGTATCGTGGAGTTCGCGTCAACGCGCCTGATCGATTTTATCATTCTGGGACGTTATGGCGTGGCTGCCTTCGGGCTCTACACAGTTGGCAGTCGCCTTTACCAACTTATGATGCAACTGCTTCAGTCGGCACTTTATGACGTGTCACTGACGGTGCTTTCCCGTGTATCGCACGAGCGTGAGCGCATGGCGGAGCTCTACAAGCAGTTGATCGCTATATCCGCAATCGTCTCGACACCGGCCTTCGTACTTTTTGCCGCTTTGGCGCCGGAGATCTGCCGTGTGCTGTTCGGGGCGCAATGGCAAGGGGCGGATGAGATCGCGCGGCCCCTGCTTCTCCTCGGCGCCCTGCAATGCGTGCAGTTTCAAAACGGCCCGTTTCTCTCCGCACGCGGAAGCCCGAACAAGGTCTTGATTGCAGGTACCGTCAAGTCTGTCGCAACAATCCTCATGATCCTCCTGATACCAACAGACAGTATCGGTGAACTCGTCGTCGTCTACGTCTTCGGGCAACTGGCATCCACGCCCTTCACCTTCTTTTTTGTCTCGCGTGAACTGGATGTTCCGCTCCGGCGCATATTTCTTGTGCTGCTACCGAGTTTTGCCGCGAGCGGTTTGTGCTTCGCGCTGGTTCACTGGATGCGACCTGAAATCGCCGGACTGGGCCTGGGCGATTTCATATCCGGCATCCTGCTCGGATCCACCTTCGCCGTCACTTACTTCTTGCTCATGGCGTTGGTTGCCCGGACACAGGCTCGATCGGCGCTGATGTTCGTCATGAGCAAGGTGCTCTCACGGAAGGAAGCGCATGCGTAAACTTGTCAAAAAGATACTCCCCGCACCGCTGCATCGTGAATGGGTGAAATACAACGAGCGCCGCAACCGGGAGCCCACCATAGACAAGTTCTTCAAGGCTCTGCAGAAGGAGAAGCGCAAGTTGCGATCTGCGCGCCCTGCGGGCAATGTTCTGAAGCGTCTTTTGATTGTGGCCTGCGATCCCAGAACCGTGTTCGGTTCCATCGGCGATGATGCGATGATCACTGCAGTGGTACAACACGCCCGGGCAATAAACGGTCGTGTCGAAGTCGATGTCGTCGTCAACGGGTTGGAAAGTGCCGATACCTTGAGCGCGCGCGGCTTTGTTCCAGTTGATATCTTCGGAAGGCCTGATTTCATCAGCGCTCTGCAGCAGCAATTCAAAACAAGAAAATATGATTGTGTAGTCGTTGTCGGTGCCGACGTCATGGACGGCTATTACAACCCACTGGTGAGTGCGAAACTGCTGGCTGCCGCGGATCTGGCGGCAGCGGCGGGAATTAAAAACGTCATCCTGGGCTTCAGTTTCAATGAAACGCCTCATCCCGCTCTGTCGATGTTTTACAGCGCGCTTCATCCTGACGTCGCGATTAATGTGCGCGACCCCGTGTCCCTTGGTCGTCTGAAATCCTTCGCCAAGACAAACGCCGCGCTGGTGGCCGATTCAGCGTTCAGTCTTGTTTCTTCTGAGCCCGAAGAGGACACGAGCGCCTGGATCGCTCAAAAGCGTGCCGAGGGCTACAGGGTCATGGGGTTCAACCTGCATCCCATGCTGTTCAAGGACGCGGATCGCAACCAGATTGACACGATCATCGCGCGTGGAGCCGAAGCGTTGCGGTTTGTGGCTGATGAACGGCCGGTTTGCTGGTTGCTTATTCCGCATGATTACCGGGAGGGTTTTGGCGACCAGTTCTGCCTTCAGGCCATTTCCGGACTTGTGCCCTCTTCACTGACTGAGCGGGTTCGCTATCTGGATGGTCAATGGTCGGCCCCGGTCCTTAAGGGTATTGCTGGTAAGCTTGATGGGATTGTTAGCGGTCGAATGCATCTTGCCATAGCCGGGCTTGGCAAGGGCGTTCCCGTCACATGCATCGCCTATCAAGGAAAGTTCGAGGGGCTCTACCAGCATTTTGGTCTGGCCGCATCCGAATTGCTGTCGCCCTCCGCCTTTTATACGGATCAAGGCCTCAAGGACGCCTTGCTGCAATTTGTCGATCAGGCTGACGACATTCGCGAACATGTGAGGCAGAAACTGCCTGAGGTACTTCGTCTGTCAAAAAACAATTTTCAATTATTCGAAACTTTTTCCAGAGAACGTTGAACGATAATATGAAAATCGCTTTTATCTCAGCCATCCCAGCCGTGCCTGCGAGCGAGGGAAACCGCAGCAGAATCCTCCAGCTGACCCGAGCCGTAAGGTCGCTCGGTCACGAGGTTCATTTCGTTTATGTCGACACGCCGATGGTGCTGGATTTTGAGGAAGAGGCTCACGCCGCGGAATTTACAAGCGCATGTTTCCATAAAATAACCCGTCGTCGGGAGGGCTGGCAAACTCGATTCATCGAGGATTTCAGTTTCAAGTTCAGTCACAAAGCATTTCGCGGCGTCCGAAAGGTTCACCGGCTTCTCGGTCACGATCGTGGTTTCTACAATTATCTGGACGAGTTCTATTATCCGGAAATAGGCCGGCAGGTTCGGGATATTCAGCGTGGGCTGGGGATCGACGCCGTTATCGTGGAATATGCGTTTCACTCGAGAGCTTTCCTGGGGCTCCCGGATGATGTCCTTCGCATTCTCGACACCCACGATTCCTTTGCCGACCGCCATAAGGCATTCATCAATACCGTCAACAAATATGGCTACTGGTTCTCGGTCCCCCCGCAGGTGGAATGCAAGGCCTTCCGTCGCGCTGATGTGGTTGTCGCCATCCAGGAGGAAGAGGAGCGCACGTTCAGACAGCGGCTGGGCAAGGAGCCGCCGGCTGTCGCGACCATCAGTCATATTCTCGATCTTGATGGAAGAGTTGAAGACCTCGCCTCGAGCGATTTCCTGTTCCTCGGCTCAGGCAATGATGCCAATATTATTTCCCTGAATGCATTCCTTGATAACGTCCTGCCTCTCATCAGGGCGGCGCGTCCGGATGTTCGTCTGGTCGTGGCCGGTAGCATATGCGGCAAGATCGAAGACAGGGAAGGGGTTGTTAAACTTGGCCGGGTGGACAGCCTGAAGGATGCGTTTACACGCGCACCCCTTTCGATCAATCCCATCGCGCTTGGCACGGGCATCAACATAAAGCTGCTCGATGCGCTGGCAGCCGGTATTCCCACGATCAGCAGCCGGACCGGCGTAAGGGGGTTGCCTGAGCGCTATCGCAGCGGTGTGGTCGTCGTGGAAGACAATGATCATCAGGCTTTTGCCGAGGCTATCCTGCAGCTCTCCGCCAGTCGGGATCAGCGTGAGGCGCTGGGAAACAAGGCGTTTGAGGACGCTGTGGAATGGAACCGCCAGCAAATGACGGCGCTCGGCAACATTCTCAGTGGCAGGTAACCTTGATTTCAGGCAAATCGCGATCGTCGTGACGCGACCCACCGCCATGATCAAATCAGGTACAATCCCGCATCCGATAATTTCAGCACAGTAAGCCTGCCGGTCGTAAAAGCGCCGGTGTCGATGCCGATGCGTTGCGGGCCGCTTTCCGGTTCCGCGACCGGCGTGTGGCCGTGGATGACGAGAAGGTCGAGGCCCGCACCTTCCGAAAGGAAGGGTTCCCTGATCCACAGCATATCCTCATCGGTCTGCATCTCGAGCGGTATCCCGGGCCTCAAGCCGGCATGCACGAAAATGTAAGGCCCGATGCGGGCGTAGATTGGCAGGCTGGACAAAAGCTGGCGGTGGGTCTGTGGGACTGCGCCGATCAGTGCGTCCTTGAACGGCTGAAGCCGCAGGCGACCCTTGTGCAGGAAATAGTCTATATCGACGCCGTAGGACAGAAGCGTCTGGCGGCCCCCGAAATCCAGCCAGTGCATGTTGTCTTGCGGATTTTCAAGAAAATCGCTGAATAGCTGCTCGTGATTGCCGCACAGAGCAATGCGACGCAGCGGCGCCGGCGGCGGTTGCAGCAGATGCTGGAGAACACCGCAGGAATCGCGTCCGCGATCGACATAGTCGCCAAGGAGAATGACCAGAGCGGGGGAAGAACTGCCTGCCATGTCCGCGAGGATTTTCCGTTCCGCCTGCAGCAGCAGATCAAGGCTGCCATGCACATCGCCGATGGCGTAGATCGGAAAGGAGACCGGCCTGTCGCCAAGGTCCAGTCTGCGCCGCCTCCGGTCGTCGCGGGGGGCTGGCTGCTTACGACCGCGAATCCAGTTGAACACCTTGGGCATAGCTGGCGATACTGTCTCTCCGGCACCAGGTCAATAGCGTTGAAGGCGGATGCCTGCTGCCCGCCAATAGAGGGTTGGTTAGAGGGCTTGCTGGCTTCCGTCAAAACCCTTCTGAGGGAGATGTCCAGAGGCGTGTATGGGCTGATGCTGGCGGCATCGACAGCAAAGCAGGCGCCGGTTTTTCGGAAGGTTCAGCGGGGGCAACTGAGGCGCATGGCCCCCTTTCTTGTTCGAACGAGAATATCCCGAAAGGCCCCGGCCTAGAGTTTCAGCCAGACACGCGGGTTTTCATGCGACTGGATCTTGATCCATTTCAGATCCACCGATTTCCACGGCTTGACGACATTGGTGCGGTTGTCCAGCACCAGATCGCCCTGACTTGTGCTGACCACCAGAACGGCGTGGCCGATGCCATCAGTGGTGCGGGCGGTGGCGATGCGCAGGGCGCCTGAGGGCCAGCCGGCGCGCAGGAGGCGTTGCCGCTTGGTCACTGCATAATCATCGCAGTCGCCGCTTGCCGGGTTGAGCTTCCATTCATCCTGTCCGTCCAGTTCGCCGACATAGGCTATCGACGTATTGATCTCCGAGTTGATGCGCTGCAGTTCTGTGCGCTTCTGTTTCGTCAGCTCAACCGTGTCGCGATCGCCAATCCGCACACATTGGTCGGCGGCATTGTCGCAGAATTTCGCAAAGGCGATGGGCGCGATGGTTGGACGGCTTGTGGTCATGAACTGGCCGGGCCGCGATGCGGCGGGGTTCTTTACCAGGCCACCAAGCGGGACGGCAGATACCGTTGTCGCGATACTGACGGATATACCGGTGGCGACTGCCAAAGTTTTTGCCAGACGGAATGCTTTATTCGCCATGTCTTGCCCCTGCACAGTTGTTTTCTCTTGTACCAGGGAAGATAGCGGCCCTTTCTTGCAGGCCGTTTAAGTCGATAGATTGCTTTTTAAGGAAATTGAATTTTATCCTCGGTTGATAAAAGACGGTGAAATCGGTGTTAAAATCTCAGTTGCAGCGGGTTCGGCCCTGGGTGTCGATGATGCAGGTCTGCTGCGGGGCGGCATTGCGCTGGTCGCGCCGGGTCTCCGGCGAGACGCGGTTGCCCGCCGGTGGCCGGTCATAATTGCGATAGACTTCGAAATTGCGCCCGCCGATCGTGCCCTGCGCACCGCCGCGTCCATCCGGCGTGACTTCGAAATTCTGATATTGCTGTGCCTGGGCGAAGGTGGAGAGCGCCGTCAGCATGGCAAAAACGCCGGCCGCCAGACCTTTTCGCAATCCTTCTGCTTGATGCCTGTGCGAGACCATGGCCATTTCTTCCCGTTCACGGAACGATGGTTGATTATATCACCGATGTCGTGTCGAGCGTGAGAATGATTTTTCCGTCCACCAGCCCGAATCGCCGCCGCGCTACCGTTGCGCATCAGCAGATGGCCGGGGAGGAGGCCGACCCGCCGCCCGGTCGTCAGAACGTAAAAAGACGTTTTTTAAGCCGAAAAATTAAGCTCTTCTCCGCTGCATTTATAGGCTTCACAATCCTGTAACAACGGACCTAATATACAAGTGCAGATGCCGAATCGCTCAGGAGAAGCCCTTGACGATTGCAGTTTCACCACAGGCCCTGCCGGCGCTCGTTCTGAACGCAGACTACAGGCCACTGAGTTATTATCCCTTGTCGTTATGGTCCTGGCAGGACGCGATCAAGGCCGTCTTTCTAGACCGTGTGAACATCATTGCAGAATATGATCACGCGGTGTCGTCCCCCAGCTTTTCCATGCGGCTGCCGAGTGTCGTCAGCCTCAAGACCTATGTGCAGCCCACCCGCAACCCCGCCTTCACACGCTTCAACGTTTTCCTTCGGGACAAGTTCGAATGCCAGTATTGCGGCACGCGGGACGAACTGACCTTCGACCACGTGGTTCCCCGCGCACATGGCGGCGAAACCACCTGGCACAATGTCGTGGCGGCCTGCTCACCCTGCAACCTTAGAAAAGGCAGCAAGCTTCCCAAGCAGGCGGGCATGTTCCCGGCGCAGAAGCCCTTCCAGCCGACGGTTCAGGATTTGCACAATAATGGGCGTCTTTTCCCGCCCAACTATCTGCACGAAAGCTGGATGGACTATCTCTACTGGGATACCGAGCTGCAGCCCTGATTTTTTGAGGACTGCAACGCGGCTTTCCGATTATCGGCTTTTACGGCTTGCGCCAAAGAAGGCGATGGCCGCCAGTGTGATGCTTGCAATGACGTTCCAGCCGGCGAAGGAAAGGCCGAGCACCCGAAGTGCGGCGTCGTTGCAGGAAGGTGCCTTGATGGCATTGAGATTGCCCAGCAGGTCGCCGGCATTGGTGGTGATGGACGGTGCGCCGGTGGCGCAGGTGATCGGGCCTTCCCAGAAACCCCATTCCACACCGGCGTGATAAACGCCAAGCCCGGCGCCGATGAGCATCGCCACACCGATGAGGGCAAGCAGCAGGCGGGTGATCTGAACCGGCAGCTTGAAGACGCTGGTGGCAATGGCCAATATGCCCAGCGGAATGGCGTAGTAGTAGGGGTCGCGCTGCAACAGGCACAAGGCGCAGGGCGTGTAACCGCCAATATGCTGGAAGCCGAGGGCTGAGCCCACGGTGAAGATCATTCCCGCCGTTACGCCAAGAGCGGCGAGCGTGCGGCTGTTGTCGGCGGTCGTTGCAGTGGCCATGATGTTTTCCCCAAACTTCGCGAAGAAGCAGATATCCCGAACGGGCTTTCAAAAAGGCGGGCGTGATGGCGAAATTAAGTCGCCAAGTCTCAACGGTGTGTCACAGGATGCGTCTAATCCAGTCCGTCGCTTCTGGCAAATGAAAGCCCGGTAATAAACCAGGTACGTGAGCAAAGTTTCGTGAGGATGCCGGCGGCGATCAGACAATCAAACGGACTTGTGACGATGCCGAGGCAAAAACAAAATAAAATCAATGCTGATTTTGGAAATGGTACCCCAAGCCGGGATCGAACCAGCACTCCTTTCGGAACCGCATTTTGAGTGCGGCGCGTCTACCAATTCCGCCATTGGGGCAACGGTGGTAATTCCACGGCGTCTATCACGGTCAAGGCCATGCGTGCAACCCCAAAGCTGACTTATCCTTCTTAATTGCGCGCGTTTGCGGCCGCCATTCGCTCTCTTTGCGGGGCCTGCAGAGAAGGTGCGGGCGGCCTCGTCCATCCCACATCGATACACCTGCAGTTGCAACGGTAATCTAATATTAGGCACCTCTAATAAATTAGAATATACGCAATTGCTAATTGAATTATGATGTCCGGGTGGAGTTTCCACGCGGGGCGGGATTGGCCTAACTCATATGGAGGAAACTATGAGGGCGCTTTCTCGCAATTTGTTATTGTCTGCCTGTCTGATTCTGCCGGTCAACGCTCACGCGCTGGATATCGGGATCGGCGGTGAGAATGGGGTGAATGCCAGTGTCGGCGGCAATGGCAGCGGTGGGCTCGGTGTCGATGCCTCCGTTGGCGGCAGCAATGGCGTCAATGCAAGCGCTGATGTCGGCGGCAGAAGTGGCGGCGGGCTGGGTGCGGATGTCAACGCTTCGGTCGGTGGCAGCAATGGGGTCAATGCGGATGTCAATGCATCCGTAGGTGGATCGAGTGGTATCAACGCGGGTGTTAATGCCTCGGTTGGCGGCTCAGGCGGCATCAATGCCAATGTCGGTGCCAATGTCGGCGGGTCGAGCGGTCTTGGCCTTGGCGTCGGGGTTGGCATCGGCGGTTCAGGCTCCTCAGGAAATCCTGGAAACCCGGGCAATCCATCCAATCCCGGCAATCCGGGAACGGTTTCTCCCGGTGGCATGCGCAATGCGCTGCAGGCTTATAATGATATGTCACGCACTGAGCAGATCAAGCTCGCCCGCCGTTGCATTGATATTCTGGGCGGCGGCTACGATGCGGCCCTGACGCAATTGTGCAAGATGATCCGCACAGCCTCGCGCTGAGACCGCAGGCACTGAGACCGAAGGGCGTCATCCGCGTCCTTCGGTTTTAATTGCCCTTGCGCCCGAAGGACAGGATCTTCTGCCGCAGGCTGCGGGCGAGGTTGCGGGTATTGCGGTACATATCCACCTGCGTGGAAACCTGCCGCACGTCGCGGTCGCTGTTCTGGGTCAAACCCACGACCAATGTGCCCATTTCCTGACGTTCCTGCCAGAAACGGCTCATGATCGGATGATCGGGCACGGCACAGCTGTCGCTGCGCATGATATTGGCGTCGTCCAGATGCCAGCCGGTCAGTTTCTGCACCAGCAGCTTGCCGGGCGAAAACTGCGCATAGTTTTCGTCAAAGGCGGTTTTCCACGTATACGCCTCGCCGGCCGTCATGAAGACGACCATGGACGCGATGGCGCTGCCGTTGAGATCGATGGTGTGAATGCGTACTGCATCCGCCTCGGCCAGATTGGTGATCGCTTCGCGGGCAAATGCTGCGCGATAACGATCATTGACCAGTGCAGTGCGTTTGCGGCCCTTCCAGCCGCTCGCCTCCAGTGCCAGGAATTCCTCCATCCGGTAGCGGATGTCTTTCGGCTGCCGGGCAACGGTGTAGGTGAGGGGGCCAAGCTTTTCGAGCTGCCGCCACTGTCGGCGCATTTCCCGCATGTGGTGCGGCGCAAGTGAGCCGCGCAGATAGGCCTCGCCGTCGAGAAGGCTCTCCAGCATCGGCCGCTGATAGCTTCCGGTCGTCGTCAGCGGCAGGTTGCGGCTGAGCGCGATGGCTCTGAACATGCTGGCAAAAGGCCCTTCAAGCCGCACATCCGGCAGCACGAGCACATTTGGCAGACGCATCGCCGGGTCCGAGAGCGCATCGAAAAGATTGTCGAGTGTTTCCGCAGCACCTTCGGTATCGACCAGCGGCGTGCCGAGAGGGCCAAAAGGATTGGCCCAGACGCGGATAATGGAAGGGCCGATGGAAAAGCCCGGCTTTTCCACCGTGAAGGGCATCAAAAAGCGCATGCGGCTTCTGGCGCCGTTTTCGTCGCGAATAAGGGCGAAGCGCACGGACTTGTCATCGATGCGCGGCATGGCGGGTGCAAGAAGCCGACCGGTGAAGAAGACATTGGCTTCCATGACGCGGTTGGACAGGAAGTCGAGCTCCTCCTGCATCTCGTAACCGAGCTGGCCCGGATAGATGCAGAATTCGCGGCCCTCGCGTCCCACGCGCCGGCTACTGTCCGCCACGGGGCGGTCACGCTCCGCAGCCGCCATCAGCGCAGCAATGCGCGGGTCCTGAAAATCCGGATTCTTTGGGTCGCTGGACATGCTTATCGTTACACCGCCTTCCCAGTGTCTTGACCCGCCCGGGGATCGTTGAAGGCAAAAAGGACGATCCCGAGTGTACGGCGAATGGCAATATGCAATAGCACAGCTTCTATGCACATGGCTATCGCCACCGCTGCCGCGGCTCCTGTCAGACCATAGACCGGAATCAGCGCCATGTTGAGCAGAATATTACAACCGAAGATAATAATATAAAGCGCCACGCACAATTTTTGTTTGCCGGCCATATTCAACAGTGTCTCTCCGGGGCCGATCAACGCCTTTGCGAGAAAACCGGCAAACAGGAAGAACATCAGCTCATAACCCTGAACGAAGCCGGGGCCGAACAGCGATAGCAGGAAAGGGCCTGCCAGAAGCACGACGCTGCCGACTGCCAGCGACGGCCAGAAGGCCCAGCGCGCCGCCTGGCTGGCGAAACCGGCGAGCCCCTGCCTGTCATTTGCCGAAATCAGGGCGGCGAGACGCGGCGCTGCCGCTGCCTGCACCGAGAAAAACACGAATTGCATCAGCACGATGGTTTTTGCCGCGGCGAAATAGATGCCGACCTGATCGGGCGGCAGATAGAGACCAACGATCACCACATCGGAATTGGTCATCAGAAAACCGATGCCGTCGATCAGGAAAACGGGAAAGGCGAACCGAAGCCAGTGGCGGAAATGGACCTTGCGGGTAACGCTGCGGAAATGCCGGTTGAGCCGGCGGTTCATGAAGGCGAAATGGAAAAGCGTGGTCACATAGGTTGCCATGAGGGCCGTGAGCATCGCCGTCGTCGCGGTCTTTTCAGCGCCGAGGCCGATTGCCACCAGCATGAACAGCAGGATCAGCACAGGACGGACAATATAGGTGGGGCTGAGCGCGGAGATCGCCCAGCCATTGGCGCGTGCGGTGCCGTTCAGCACGTCTCCAAGCGCCACCATCGGCAGGGTGAAAAGCGCCAGCGCAACGGGAATGAGATAATAGTCAGCGATCCGCTCGCCGAAGAAATGGAGAAAGATGAAACCGAACAGCGCCAGCGCGCTCGCCGAGAGCATGGCGAAGATACGCGCGGTCGAGGTCAGGCCCATGATCTTGTCATGGGCTTCCTCCAGACGGTAGCCGGGTAAAAAGCGGATGACGGTGGTGTGGAAGCCGAGACAGGACAGATTGCCGAACAGGATCACCAGAACCCAGACGAAGGCGAACAGGCCATATTCGAATTCGCCCATCAGGCGGGCAAGGATGATCTGAGAGATAAAAGCGATGCCGGCGCTGACGATACGCACTGCGAAGGCGACCAGCGCCATGCGCTGGGCGCGGGAGACGTCATCTCCACCGGAGGTAATGGCAGCGATTTTCGCTCCCAGCGGCGCGAGTTTCGCACGCAGGCCTGCGGGTAGGGCTTTTTCCGCCGTGTTGAGGATAGCCATGATCCACACGCCATCATTTCCAGTTGAGTAGGCAAGCCGATTGTAAGCGCTCTATCATTAACGAAGGGTGTGGGAGGCGGTGACCTGTGTCCCGATATCGTTTGCCACCGGCGGTTTGCGGATGCCGTTGAACAGGAAAAGGGCAAGCGGACTGCGGCGTATCGCCTGATGCAGCATATAGGCCGCTACCGTGGTCGCCACGACGATGATGGCGAATTCGAAGGCAGGTGGCAGCGAGATGAGGATAAAAAGCGTACCGAAGGCATAGATCAGCGGGTGATGAAGCAGGTAGATGGTGAAGGAGGCATCCGTCATCCGTCTGGCAAGCGGGCTCGGCCTGTCGAAATAGCGGCAGGCGAGGTCGATGAGCAATCGGCTCATCGTCACTGCTGCGATTGCCGAGGCCAGAACCAGCATCGCGGAGTTTACGAAGGGATTTTGCAGCCGCAGCGTTACCGCTGTCGCGATCGAGCCTGATGCAACGATACCCGTCAGCATCCCCGTTTGTCGAAAGCGGTGAAAAAGCGCTCGATCACGCCGAAGCAGAGCTCCAATGAGGAAGAACGGCAGGTAGCGCGCATAGGGATCGGAGGCCCGTTCATATATAAGAAAAAGGCTGTTTTCGCTTTTTGCTGCAAGCAGGCCGGAGCCGTAGACCATCCATTCCCAGAGGACGGGAAAGATACAGAGAGCGGTGAAAAACAGGAGCGGATATCGTCCACTCACCCTGTAAAACCAGTCTTTTGCCTCCACCAATGGTGGTCGTTCCAGAAGATATAGCAGGCCCGCAAGCAGAACCGAGTAGGTGATGAGGGCGGGCAGGAACCATAGATGCATGATCCATTGTTCGCTCGGCTGCAGCAGATCCGGCAGGCTCTCCATCATTTGGGTGACGGTGATGTCGCCTTTGGCAATAGCGGACAATTGCAGCATGAAAAGTTGCAACGGCCCAAGCAAGAGCACGGCGACAATGAAGGGTAGGCCGAGCCGAAGGAAACGCTGCCTGAGCCAGCGCATCTTGCCCTTCTTGCTGATGACCATGATCGAGAAATACCCGGCGACCAGAAAAAACGCCGGCATTCGGAAAGTCACGAGTGCTGCGCCAAGCGCGCTCAGAACCGGGCTGGTCTCGAAGTCCTTGATGTCCCAGGGCAGGGCATGGCTATAGAGCAGGGAGGCGTGATAGGGAATGCCGAGCAGCATCAGGAGAGCCCTGAGAGGGTCCCAATAGTGCTCATAATCTGAAGTGTCCGGTTGCATTTTCCCCTCGCGTCGAAAACGCGATCCCCGTGTGATCTGTCACGATCGGCACGACTATTAGTCGAAAACGCTAATAAAGCCTTCATGCACCGGAAGGCGTGGGCGGAGCCTTTCTCTTGGGCAGGAGATCGAGCACCAGGGCGCAGCCCAGAATGATGATGCCGGCGCCAAAAAGCTGGGGAAGCGACAGGGGTTCATCGAGCACCAGGGCGCCGACAAGCACCGCGACCACAGTTACGGCGAACTCCACGCTGATCGCCTTGGTCGCGCCGATCGAGGAGACCAGCCGGAAATAGGTGATGTAGGTAAGGCCGCTCATGACGACCGCCTGGATGAGAAGATATCCGTAATCGACGAGACCCGGTGTTCCGGGCAACGGAACGGCGAGAAGAAGCGGCAGGGTCATCAGGCCGCCCGTCAGGAAGGAGCCGATGGTGATTTCCCAGGAGCCCACCCCTTTCAGGTGAAGGCTCGCATAATTGCTGCCATAGGCGGCGCAGATACAGGCGGCGACGGCGGCGGCGCAGCCGATGATGAAGCCTGTGGTCACGGGTACCGCGGGAAAACCGACAAGCAGGACAATGCCGGCAAAGCCGATGACGAGACCGGCAATTCCCTGCCGTGTCAGCCGTTCGAGCCCCCAAATCTGCGAGATGAGCATGGAAAAAAGCGGAATGGTCGCCACCAATATGGCGGCCATTGCAGTGCCGATCTGCGGCGTCGCGTAGGACAGGCCGATCAGTTGCCCGGCGACCGTCGTTGCGCCGACAACTGCAAAGGCGCGCCAGCCAGCGGAAAATCTCAGCTTTCGCCGCGCCGCCAGCGCGATGAGAAAGAGAGCGACGGCGGTCAGAAGCGAGCGAAGCGTGACCGCGCCTATCCAGCCGAAGGCGGCAACGACATGCAGAAGCAGCAGGAAAGACACGCCCCACGCGAGTGCGAGAAAAATATAGGCGGCGAGATCGCGAGGGGCCATGGAAGCGGTTTCCAGCAGATGATCCGGCTCCCATAGGCACAGCGCCGATGCCAGTCAACAGCAATGATCCGGCGCAAACAAAATCGCCCGTAACGCGGGTTACGGGCGATTTTTCATTTCAGGTCTGCCGCGCTTTTACGCCTGTTCGTAAACGCCGTGGCAGTGCTTGTATTTCTTGCCCGAACCGCAGGGGCACATTTCGTTGCGCCCGATACGGCCCCAGGTGGCGGGGTTGTTCGGATCACGTTCCTCACTTGGAACGAAAGCAACCGGCGCGACTTGTCCAATATGCGACATCTCGTCTTCGCCCGTGACCGGATCGAGGTGGTGCGCGGTCATTTCCGGCAGTTCCGGCTGCTGAGGCTCCTGCTGCACCAGTTCAACGCGCATCAGCTGGGCGGTGACGGCTTCGCGCAGATTGGTCAGCAGCGTCTGGAACAGCTCGAAGGCTTCCGCCTTGTATTCCTGCAGCGGGTCGCGTTGGGCATAACCGCGGAAACCGACGACGGAACGCAGGTGATCGAGGTTGACGATATGTTCGCGCCACAGATGGTCGATCGTCTGCAGGACGACCGAGCGCTCGACATAGGCCATGATCTCGGGGCCGAAACGCTCCGCCCGCTCGGCGGCGTATTTATCGGCAGCCTCGGTGACACGCTCCAGAATATCGTCTTCGGCGATGCCTTCTTCCTTGGCCCATTCCTCCACCGGCAGGTCGAGGTTCAGGAACTGCTCGATACCGGCTTTCAGGCCCGCAATATCCCACTGTTCGGCATAGGCATTTTCCGGAATATGCTTGGTGACGAGCGCTTCGATGACTTCATGGCGCATATCGGCTGCGGTTTCGCCGATATTGTCGGATTCCATCAGTTCGAGGCGTTGCTCGAAGATGACCTTGCGCTGATCGTTCAGCACGTCGTCATATTTCAGAAGGTTCTTGCGGGTCTCGAAGTTGCGGGCTTCGACCTTCTTCTGGGCGCGTTCCAGCGCCTTGTTGATCCAGGGATGGACGATGGCCTCGCCTTCCTTCAGGCCGAGCTTCTGCAGCATCGAGTCCATGCGCTCGGAGCCGAAGATGCGCATCAGGTCGTCCTGGAGCGACAGGTAGAATTTCGAACGGCCGGGGTCACCCTGACGGCCGGAGCGGCCACGCAGCTGATTGTCGATACGGCGGCTTTCGTGGCGTTCGGTGGCAATGACGTAGAGACCGCCGGCTGCGAGCGCCTTTTCCTTCAGAACCTTGATCTCGGCGCGGATCGCCTCTTCCGTGGCGTCACGCTCCGGACCCGGCTCCATGCCTTCCAGCTCGCGCTCGAGGCGCATGTCGACGTTGCCGCCGAGCTGGATGTCCGTGCCGCGGCCAGCCATGTTGGTGGCGATGGTGACGGCGCCGGGAACGCCGGCCTGCGAAACGATATAGGCTTCCTGCTCGTGGTAACGGGCGTTCAGAACTTGGAAATCGGTAAAGCCCGACTGGCGCAGCATATGGGCCAGAAGTTCCGATTTTTCGATCGAGGTCGTGCCGACGAGAACCGGCTGGCCACGCTCATGCGCCGCCTTGATCTCGGTGATGATCGCCAGGAACTTCTCTTCGCCGGTGCGGTAGACCTCGTCATCTTCGTCGATACGCTGGATCGGCAGGTTGGTCGGCACTTCGATGACATCGAGACCGTAGATGTTGCCGAATTCTTCCGCTTCCGTCGATGCCGTACCGGTCATGCCGGCAAGCTTTGAGTACATGCGGAAATAGTTCTGGAAGGTGACGGAGGAAAGCGTCTGGTTTTCCGGCTGGATCTGCACCTTTTCCTTGGCTTCCAGCGCCTGGTGCTGACCTTCGGAATAACGGCGGCCGGGCATCATGCGGCCGGTAAACTCGTCGATGATGACGATCTCGTCGTTGCGGACGATGTAGTCCTTGTCGCGGGTGAAGAGCTTGTGGGCCTTCAGCGCATTGTTGATGTGGTGAACGATGGCGACGTTTTCGATGTCGTAAAGCGATTCGCCCTTCAGAAGGCCCGCCTGCCGCAGCAGGTTCTCGAGCTTCTCGGTGCCGTCTTCGGAGAAGTTGGCCGAACGCTGCTTTTCATCGATCTCATAGTCTTCCGGGGACAGAAGCGGAATGAAGGCGTCGATCGTGTTGTAGAGATCGGAGCGGTCGTCCAGCGGGCCGGAGATGATGAGCGGCGTGCGCGCCTCATCGACGAGGATGGAGTCGACTTCGTCGACGATCGCGTAATTGTGGCTTCGCTGCACCATCTGGGCGCGGTCGTATTTCATGTTGTCGCGCAGATAATCGAAGCCGAGTTCGTTATTCGTCGCGTAGGTAATGTCGCAGGCATAGGCCTCGCGTCGCTGGTCATCATCAAGCCCATGCACGATGACGCCGGTCGTCAGCCCGAGGAAGCCATAAAGCCTGCTCATCGTGGCCGCGTCGCGCTTGGCGAGATAGTCATTGACGGTGACGACATGCACGCCCTTGCCGGCGAGCGCATTGAGGTAAACCGCAAGGGTCGCCACCAGCGTCTTGCCTTCACCTGTCTTCATTTCGGCGATGGCGCCGCCATGCAGAATCATGGCGCCGGTCAGCTGCACGTCGAAGGGGCGCATGTGCAGAACGCGGCGCGACGCCTCACGGGCGACGGCGAAAGCCGGGATCAGCAGGTCGTCCAGCGACTTGCCGTCGGCCAGCTGCTGCCGGAACTCCACCGTCTTTGCCGCCAGCGCTTCATCGGAAAGTGCCTTGGTGGCCTCTTCCAGCGCATTGATGGCTGCGATCTTGCTTTTATAGGAGCGGACGCGGCGTTCATTTGCCGAACCGAACAACTTGCGGGCTATTCCGCCGAGACTGACCATCTTACTGGCCCTTTCTGAAATTCCGTTTTGCCGGGCGCTTTTCTCCGTCACGCCGATTTCAGCACAAATGACGGACTTCGCCCTTCAACGTATCTGGACGCGAGGTTGCGTGACAGATAAGAGGGGGGGCAAATGATGTCAACGGTTCTGCCCGTTACAGAATGGCCACAATCCGGTGTTTGGAAGTTTTTTCAGAGCCGGAAACCATGTCTGGAGCCGGCATTGTCCCCGAAAGGTTCAAAATGTTGCGCTATAATAAAATTGCGGCTGCGGTGATTGTGGCCACGCTCGGCCTCCAGTTCCCTGCTTTCGCACAGGAAGACAAGGTTGTCGCCAAGGTCGGCGATCTGGAAATCCACCAGTCCGAACTCGACCTTGCCATGAGCAACCTCGATCCGCAGCTCGCGCAGCTTCCCGACGAGCAGAAGAAGGTCGCAGCCCTTTCCGGCGCGATCGACGTCAAGCTTCTGGTGAAGAATGCCAGCGCCGAGGGTCTCGAAAAGACCGAGGATTTCAAGAAGCGCATGGAGTTCATCCAGGACCGTGAGCTGCACAATGCCTATTTCCGCAAGCATGTGGTTGACGCCGTTACCGCCGACGAAGTGAAGGCGCGCTATGACAAGGAAGTCGCAGCCCTGCCGCAGGAAGAAGAAATCAAGGCCGCCCATATTCTGGTCGCGAGCGAAGACGAAGCCAAGGACGTCATCAAGCAGCTTGATTCGGGCAAGGATTTCGCAGCCCTCGCCAAGGAAAAGTCGACCGATTCCAACAAGGATGACGGCGGCGATCTCGGCTGGTTCGGCAAGGGCCGCATGGTGCCGGAATTCGAAGAGGCTGCTTTCGGCCTCGAAAAGGGCGCTTACACCAAGGCCCCGGTGAAGACCCAGTTCGGCTTCCACGTCATCAAGCTGGAAGACAAGCGCATCGCTCCGCCGCCGGCTTTCGAGCAGGTCGAGCCGCAGGTTCGTCAGCTTGTCATGCGTGACAAGTACGTTGCCCTCATCGAGAAGGCAAAGGCTGACCAGAAGATCGAAATCATGGATGAGACGCTGAAGAAGGGCTACGACGAAGCCACGAAGGAACAGCAGGCTCAGCCGCAGCAGTAATAACTACTCTTGTTACGGGGCGGCCTAGAGGCTGCCCCGTTTCATCTCAGGCATTCCATACTCCTCGTTTCCAGAATTTCAGGCGCTTCCCCATGTCCGTTGCCGTTTCCCCGCTCGCTCCGAAATCCTATCCCGATATGCCCGCGCTGCGTGGCGTTCGCATGGCGACGGCCGCGGCCGGCATCAAGTACAAGAACCGCACTGACGTTCTTCTGATGGTGTTCGACAAGCCGGCAAGTGTGGCCGGCGTCTTCACAAAATCGAAATGCCCGTCTGCCCCCGTCGATTTCTGCCGCGCCAATCTTGGCGGCGGCGTGGCGCGCGCCGTGGTGGTTAATTCCGGCAATGCCAACGCCTTTACCGGCGTCAAGGGCAAGGCTGCGACCGAGCTGACGGCGAAATCCGCCGCCGCGGCCGTCGGCTGCTCTGAACGTGAAGTGTTTCTCGCATCGACGGGCGTGATCGGCGAACCGCTCGATGCCTCGAAATTTGCCGGTGTTCTCGGCGACATGAATGTCAGGGCGGAAGCCGATTTCTGGCAGGAAGCTGCCAAGGCGATCATGACCACCGACACCTATCCCAAGGTCGCGACCCGCACAGCCGAAATCGGCGGCGTGATCGTGACGATCAATGGTATTTCCAAGGGGGCGGGCATGATTGCTCCCGATATGGCGACGATGCTCTCTTTTGTGGTGACGGATGCCGACATTGAGCCTGCCGCCTTGCAATCCCTGCTTTCCGCCGGTGTCGGCCCAACCTTCAATTCCGTGACGGTCGACAGCGACACGTCCACGTCGGACACGCTGATGCTGTTTGCCACGGGTGCGGCGGCTGAAGATGGCCAGGTGAAGATAACGAGCGCCGATGACGAGCGCCTGTCGTCCTTCCGCGCCGCGCTCAACGATCTTTTGAAGGATCTGGCGTTGCAGGTGGTGCGTGACGGTGAGGGTGCGCGCAAGATGGTGGAAGTCACCGTCACCGGTGCGGAAAACGATGCCGCCGCCAAGAAGATAGCCCTGTCCATTGCCAATTCCCCGCTGGTCAAGACTGCGGTTGCGGGCGAAGACGCCAATTGGGGCCGCGTCGTCATGGCCGTCGGCAAATCCGGCGAAATGGCGGATCGTGACCGTCTCGCCATCTGGTTCGGCGATGTGCGCGTGGCCGTCAATGGCGAGCGCGATCCGGCTTATTCGGAAGCCGAGACCACCGCCGTGATGCGGCTCGAAGACATTCCGGTAAAGGTGGATATCGGTCTCGGCCAGGGCACTGCCACCGTCTGGACCTGCGATCTGACCAAGGAATATGTTGCAATCAACGGCGACTACCGGAGCTGACCGTTGGAGCCGCAAAGAATGCAGGAAAACAAGCCCGTCAATCTGCCGCTGGTGCGCCGTCTGGAAGCTGTCAGCTTCCGGGCATGGCCGGCCTCGTCGGTGATTTATGACGGCAGCTGGCAAATCCGCCTGACGGGTTCGCATCCCTCCAAGCGCATCAACTGCGTGGTGCCGCTCGATCCGTCCGACTATGGAAACTGTGCCGTGCGGCTGGAGAAGGCACGCAAGCGTTTCGAAGATTTCGGCCGTCCGCTGGTGGTGCGTGAAACGACGCTGATGCCGCCGCAGCTCAAGGCCTTCCTTGTGGAGGATGGCTGGTCCGTGTTCGAAGAGGTCAAGGTCATGACGGCTGACCTCGCGGCCATGGAATTGCCGGAAACCCTCGTCAGCCTGCCAAGCCACGATATTGGCCGTTTTGTCGAAGCGAGCATCAAGGTCAGTGACGGTGATCCGGCCCAGCGGCCGGCAATCGCGGAAATCGTCAGTTCGATCAAGCCGACGCTCGGCCTCTTCATCAATGAAGAAGTCGAAGGCAGCGCGCTTGCGACGGTCATCTGCGTGCAGGATAACGATCTTGCCGGCATTCTCTCGCTCGATGTCGCCAAAACGCAGCGCCGGAAGGGCCTTGGCACACAGATTCTGGCGTCAGCGCTGCGCTGGGCGCGGATCAGTGGTGCCAAAAGCGCCTGGTTGCAGGTTGTTTCAACCAACGCCCCAGCGATCGCTCTCTATGAGAAGTTCGGTTTCACCGAGGCCTATACCTATCGTTATTGGCGCAAGGGTGCAGAAGAATGAGCGAAGCGGGCAAAAAAATCCTGCTGGTTGCCGCCTGCGCGCTTCTCGATCAGGACGGTCGCATTCTTCTGGCCCAGCGTCCGGAAGGCAAGTCGCTTGCCGGTCTCTGGGAGTTTCCGGGTGGTAAGGTGGAGCATGGTGAGACGCCGGAGGAAACCCTCGTCCGTGAACTGGATGAGGAACTCGGTGTGAAAACCAAGGTCGCCTGCCTTGCGCCGCTCACTTTCGCCAGCCACACCTACGAGACGTTTCACCTGCTGATGCCGCTTTACGTGTGCCGCCGCTATGAAGGCATTGCGCATGGGCGGGAAGGGCAGGCGATCAAATGGGTGAAGCCGCAGGCTCTGCGCGACTACCCCATGCCGCCGGCCGACGAGCCGCTCATCCCCTTCCTCCAGGATCTGCTTTAAGGCTCAGCCTGCGCCCCTTACATCGTAACAGCTTCGTGAAAAGCCTCTGTCTCCCCCGTTTTGCCGTACCAAAACGGGGCTGCGTTAAGAGATCGTTCAGCACCCTCTGGCAGATTGTTAATCTAAAGAAGCGGTAAACTGCGCGAGACGAGGTTGGTCATGAACGAGGATTTCTGGAAGACGGTGGAAGGTCGTCACTCCTATTCCAACAAATCCCGTCGCACCGGCGTTCTCAATGTCGCGCTGCTTTTCGGGACGGCGGTGATCGCTCTCTCCCTGATCGTAACGCCCATGCTTGCGGGAAAATCATCGACGCGCGTGGCGCAGTTCTCCGACAATTACGACATGATAAGCACCGGCTCGATCAAGAAGACCGATGTGGGCAAGACCTATTCCATCCGCCGCAGCATAACCCAGCCTATGCCCGAGATGCCCTGCGTCGTGACGGGTTACAGCAATGAGACTGGTTGCTGATCGTTTACCATCATCGGTAACGGATTCCTCACGCACTCGGCCTTAAGATAAATCTGATTTCAATATGTGATAATGCCGGCTGGCCGGACGCACCGGATGGCGGATGGGGAATATCCTGTGCTGCATTTTTTTATCAGTTTCTGTAAAGATGAACGCGGCGCGACTGCAGTCGAATATGGCTTGATCGCCGGGCTGATTTCTTTGGCTCTCGTCGGCGGCGCAGGCACCATCAGCAGCAATATCAATGCGTTATTTCAATTCATCGCTGACACTCTGGCCAACGGCTGAGGCCAGCCTAGCCGCTCAGGAAAGCTTGACTTCAGTCGTCTTCAAGGCGTCGGCAAGGCGCATCTTGGCGGAGCCAGGCTTCAGCGGTTTCTGCTGGCTCTCATGCGGTGCCCAGCCTGAAACATAGATGATGGAAAACGTCGCCCTTATCCGCCCGTCCGGATCGGAATAACGCTCGGCGTAAAGTTCCGCTGCTCGCAGGAAGAACGCCCGATTGAGCGGTTTTCTGCTGCGGCTTGCCATTGGATTGGCCATGCCCATGGCGCGCAGGTCGCGCATCAGGGGAAAAATCGAGTCGTAACGTACCGTATAGGTTTCCGAATCGGTGACGGGGAGCGCAAAACCGGCGCGCTGCAAAAGCGCACCGACGTCGCGCACATCGGCAAAGGGAATGACGCGCGGGCTTGCGCCGCCGGTCAGTTCCGCTTCTGCCGTCAAAAGCACGTCGCGCAATTCCTGCAAGGTGCCGCTGCCGGGAATGGCGCCGAGAAACAGCCCGTCGGGCTTTAATGCCCGCCTTATCTGGATCAGCGCGCCTGGCGTGTCGTTGGTAAGATGCAGGGAAAGCGGCGAAACCACGAGATTTGCGGAGGCCTCCTCAAGCGGCAGATGCTCCATGGAAGCCGTCTCAGGGATATTTCCATCCGTCGTGAAACTGCTCTCGGTCTCGATGCGGCGGATCGTATCCACCTTGCCCGTCTCGGCCACGCGCCGGGCGGTCACGCCCGTTCCGCCATGCAGCTCGATCGCAGTTTCGAACCGGCGCTCGACGATTGCGAGCCTGTCGGCAAGCTCCTCGGCTGCCATGTCGAGAAGGAACAGGGCCTTGTCGTCACGCCGGCTCCACGCCCGGTGACGGTTTTGTTCAATCAGGGCCTGGTCAAAGAGAATATCCATCGTCTTGCCTGCTCGGCCTCCAGCGCCTTCATGATCGGCGGGCCGCGTCGTTGCTGTCATGCCGCTTCGGCATCGTTTTGCCGGTGTGAGACCGGACCACATCGCTCTCGCAAAGGCACCCGTTCGGCGGTAAAGTCAACCTCATGGGTGCTGGTGACGATCTGTTTTCGGAATTGCTGTCGAAGTCTGTGGCCGTCTCGGCGGCGGCACGCGGCACGTTGCGCTCGGCCTTCCGCCTGGTCTATCCGCCGACCTGCGCAGGCTGCGCCCGCATGACCGGCGGCGAGGCCGCCCTGTGTCCGGATTGCTGGCGGGATGTCACCTTTATCGATCGCCCCTTCTGCGAAGTTCTGGGCATTCCCTTTGCACGCGATCACGGGGACGGCGTCGTCAGCGCGCAGGCCATTGCGGACCCGCCGCCATTTGATCGCCTGCGTGCTGCTGCAAGCCATGAGGGAACCGCGCGCAAGCTCGTGCATCGGCTGAAATATCAGGATCGGACCGATCTTGCCCGGCTTATGGCGCTGTGGATGCTGAGGGCGAGCGACGGCACGCTGGATGCCTGCGATTGCATTGTGCCGGTACCGCTGCATCGTCACCGTTTCTGGCGTCGCCGGTTCAACCAGTCCGCGGAACTCGCGCGGCATCTGGCCAAGGCTGCCGGCAAGCCTCTGCTTGTGGATACGCTGTTACGGGTAAAGAAGACCGAGCGGCAGGTAGGCCTTTCGGCACTTGCCAGAAGAGACAATGTGCGTGGCGCTTTCGCCATAGCGCCCGGTCGGGAAATCGGAATTTCCGGCAGGCGTGTGGTGCTGGTGGACGATGTTTACACCACAGGTGCGACGGTTGGTGCGGCAAGTCGCGCGCTGCGGAAAGCGGGTGCCGTGGATGTGACCGTTTTGACCTTTGCAATGGCCATTTCCGGGCCTATATGAAGCCTGAATACCATGAGGAAATAGTGCGCTTCGGCGCATGTTTGCGAGGCTTTGAAGAACATGGCACCGGTGACGATCTATACGCGGGATTTTTGTGGTTATTGCGCGCGCGCCAAGGCGCTGCTGGACAGCAAGGGCGTCGACTACGCCGAATACAACGCCACGACGACGCCGGAATACCGGCAGGAAATGATCGAAAAATCCGGCGGCACGACCTTCCCGCAAATCTTCATCAATGGCGAGCATGTCGGCGGTTGCGACGATCTGCATGCACTGGAGCGTGCCGGTAAACTCGACGAAATGCTGGCCGCCTGATTGGCGCAATTTTTGGCATGGAGGACGTGATGACTTTCAAGGCTGCCGCCATTCAGATGCGCTCCGGTGTCGATCCGGTGAAAAATGCTGCCGATATGGAACGTCTGGTACGCGCCGCTGCGGCTGAAGGTGCCGTCTATGTCCAGACGCCGGAAATGACCGGCGCCCTCCAGAAGGACAGGCAGGCGCTGCGCGCCCAGCTGCGTGATGACGACGGCGATATTATCGTTGCGACCGCCGCGCGGCTGGCGCGCGAACTCGGCATTCATGTCCATGTCGGTTCGACGGCGATTGCCCGTCCGGATGGCAAGATCGCCAATCGCGGTTTTCTTTTCGCGCCGGATGGTTCGCGCATCTGCAGCTATGACAAGATCCACATGTTCGATGTCGATCTCGACAATGGCGAAAGCTGGCGTGAAAGCGCTGCCTATGAACCCGGCGTGGAGGCGCGCGTCGCCGAACTTCCGCTGGCGAAATTCGGCTTTGCAATCTGCTACGACGTTCGATTCCCACAGCTTTTCCGGGCGGAAGCGCTTGCCGGTGCCGAGGTTCTGACGGTTCCGGCCGCGTTCACCCGCCAGACTGGGGAAGCCCATTGGGAAATTCTGCTGCGCGCCCGCGCCATTGAAAACGGCGCTTTTGTCATCGCCGCCGCCCAGGCCGGGGTGCATGAGGACGGGCGAGAGACCTACGGCCATTCCATCATTATCGACCCCTGGGGCAGGGTGCTGGCAATTGCCGGCGGTGTCGGGGAAGAAATCATTTTCGCCGAGATCGACACGTCGCTCGTGGCTGCCGCGCGCGGAAAAATTCCCAATCTGCGCAATTCCCGCGAATTCGCGCTGGACACGGTTATTCCCCTTAAATCTGCCGGAGGTGAGGCGGCGTGATCCGTTATGCGCTGGCCTGTGAAAAAGGCCATGAGTTCGAAGGCTGGTTTTCCGGGAGTGACGATTTCGACAATCAGTTGCAGCGCGGCTTCCTGTCCTGCCCGGTCTGCAATTCCGTGCAGGTCTCCAAGCTTCTGATGGCGCCTTCGGTCTCCACCGCTCGCAAGAAGGATGAACGCCAGACACTCGCCATGGACACGGCGAAAAAAGAAGCAATGGCAAAAATCCGCGAAGCCGTCGCCAATATTCGCGCGAATGCGGAAGATGTCGGCGATAAATTTCCCGAAGAGGCCCGCAAGATTCACTATGGCGAGGCCGACGAACGCGGCATCATCGGCCATGCCTCGGCTCAAGATGCCAAGGCCCTGCTGGACGAGGGCATTGAGATCGCCCCCCTGCCGGTGCTGCCTGACGACGTTAATTGAACTTCATTCGGTTTTGATATCGACCAACAAGCAAGGTCATCCTCGGGCCTGACCCGAGGATGCATCCCGACGTTCGCAAATCGATGGTCGGGTCAAACCCGACCATGACGGAGAGTTGGGTGCACTAGTTTCACTACGGCCTTTTCGCCAGCATCATGTAATTGACATCCATGTCCGGCGAAAGATTCCAGCTGTCCTGCAGCACGTTGTAGAAGACGCCGGTGCGGTGGACGATATCCATGCCGCTTGCCACCAGCGGCCGCTCAAGCTCTTCCGGACGAACCAGCTTCTCATACTGGTGCGTGCCGCGCGGCAACCAGCGCAGCACGTTTTCAGCGGCGAAGATCGCGAGCGCCCGGGCTTTGAGCGTGCGGTTGATGGTGGCGGCAAACATCAGCCCGCCGGGGCGCACCATTTTCGCGCAGGTGGTGACGAAGAGATCGACATTGGCCACATGCTCCACCACCTCCATGTTGAGAACCACGTCGAAGGTTTCGCCTGCCTCCAGCAATTGTTCGGCGGTCACGGCGCGGTAGTCGACGCTGACGCCGCTTTCGCGGGCATGGGTGGAGGCAATGCCGATATTCTTTTCCGAGGGATCGGCACCCACCACATCCGCGCCCATGCGTGCCACGGGTTCGGAAAGCAGGCCGCCGCCGCAGCCGATATCCAGCACGCGCAGGCCTTCCAGCGGGCGGTGCGCCTTCGGGTCACGGCCGAAATTGTCGCAGATGCGGTTGCGGATATATTCCAGCCGCACGGGATTGAATTTGTGCAGCGGGCGAAACTTGCCCGTCGGGCTCCACCATTCCGCAGCCATCGCGGAGAAGCGATCCACCTCGCTCTGGTCGACGGTCGTCTTTGCGGTTTCGCTCATGGTTCTGCTCCATATTGCTGTTGCATTGAAGTCGGATGATTGCCCCCCGAAGTCAAGACCGGCGGTCCATTCGGCGGTCAAATTGTCGGGTGCTTCATTGCCGCAGGTGGAACTGAAGCGGACCGTCATTTGTTTCATGCTGCGTTCATGGAGGAACGCGTATTTTCCGATCGTGGCAGTATGCGAACGCATACTCGTTCATCGATAGCGATGGATGCCGACAAGGGCAAAGCGGGCCTTTGCTTGAGGAGAGAGAAGTGAAGAAAAAACTGTTTGGCGCAATCGCGCTGGTGGCCATGCTCGCCGCGCCGGCACTGGCCGAAGCCGCGACGCGCGGCTTTGCCACCGCGAATGTGAATATGCGCTCCGGCCCGAGCACGGCCTATCCGGCCGTCGTTGTAATCCCGGCTGGCGCGCCATTGACGGTGCATGGCTGCCTGTCCGACACGCCGTGGTGCGACGTCTCCTTCGTCAGCGGTCGCGGCTGGGTCGCCGGTCGCTATATCCAGACGACGTACCGCCAAAATCGGGTCTATGTCGAGCCGCGTTATTACCGTGATCTCGGCGTTCCGGTGATCACCTTCGAAGCCGGCCGTTATTGGGACCGTTATTACCGCGACCGCGATTTCTATCGCGAGCGTGACCGCTGGCGCCGCCCGCCGCCCTCCGGTGGCTATTGGAACGCTCCGCCGCCACGCGGCGACTGGGATCGCCCGCGTCCGCGTGACGAATGGCGGGATGGACGCCGTGACGAATGGCGAGATCCGCGTCAGGGCGGCGGACCGAATGACGGACGCTGGGAGCGCCGTTACGGCGACTGGAACCAGGGTGACAGAAACCAGGGTGACAGGCCACGCCGCGAGGATAATCGCCCGCGCTTCGAAGAGGAAAACCGCGACCGCAATCGCGATCGCCAGCCAAATCAGGACGAAGGCCAGCGTCGTCCGGAACGCCGCCAGTGGGATGATCCACGCCGCGCGCCCGCTTCGGAAAACTTCCAGGGTGGATGCCGGATCGGCGACCCGGGCTGCGACCCGCGCTAAACAGACAAAGCCCGGCGAGATTTCGTCGGGCTTTTCATTTGCTGCTCTTGATTATTGATAGAGTGCGTTTACTTCGCAGCGGCAGCCTTGCGTGCACGGGCCTTGGGTTTCGCCGGGGCTTCCACATCCGGTGCGGCTTCAGCGGAAACGGCCTTGGGAGCTGCCTTCTTGCGCTGCGCGGGCTTTGTCGCTTCCGATGTCTTCAGAAGTGAAAATTCGTGTTTTGCCTGTGCCCAGTGGTCCGCATCGCGGCCATGCGGGTGGCCTTCCTTTTCCCAAAGAGTATAGGCCCGTTTGCTGATCCATTCGTTTTCCGAAACCTGCATGCTCGTCTCCCGTTGCTGTTTACAGCGCCTTTGAGAAGGCGACATTACGCTTGGTCCGGCACACGCTCGACAGGAATCAATGCCGGCATTTCCAGGACCCATTACATGCCATGATTTTCCGGGCGTCAAGCAAACATGCTGCATTGCGAAAGCGGATTTCAGGCATTTTACGCCGGTGAAAGCGGTTTGAGCGAAAGACGTTCCCAAACGATAACATCAACGTTGCGTGATCGCGCCAACCCAGCCAAGATGGGCGGATGAATGGCAGCGGAGGAGGCGAGCTTGGAACTTGCAACGTCAGCGGAGGCGCAGGTCATCGTCGAAAGGCAGGGAGGGGCTGGTATCATCCGTCTCAACCGCCCGAAAGCCATCAACAGCCTGACATTACCGATGGTCCGCCTCCTGTTTCAGGCGCTTGCCCGTTTTGAGGATGACCCCGACGTTTCCTGCGTGGTGCTGACGGGAGAGGGCGAAAGAGGCCTTTGCGCCGGTGGAGATGTGCGGATCATTCATGATCTCGGCAAGGCGGGCGATCCTCAGGTGCTTGATTTCTGGCGGGAAGAGTTTCCGCTGAATTATCGCATAGCCCGCTTCTCCAAGCCCTATGTGGCGCTGATGGACGGCATCGTCATGGGTGGAGGCGTCGGCATTTCCGCCCATGGCAGCCACCGCATCGTCACGGAGCGGACAAAGCTCGCCATGCCGGAGACGGGTATCGGTTACTTTCCTGACGTCGGAGGCTCCTGGCTTTTGCCGAAAGCGCCGGGCGAATGCGGCACATGGCTGGGATTGACCGGCAATGCCGTCGCTGGCGCCGATGCGATCTATGCCGGTTTCGCCGACTATCTCGTTCCTTCGGACGGTCTCGAAGTCTTGGTGGGGGATTTGTCGCGGGCGACGGATATCGAAGGTCTCGAAGCGGCGATCACGGCCTATGCCGTCGATGCGGGCGAAGCCGTCCTGGCTGTAAACCGTGATATCATCGACGCGACATTCCGTTTCGACACCGTGGAGGAGATTTTCGCAGCACTTTCGGCGCGCGACGATGCGTTTTCGCGCGAGACCCTGGAAGCCCTTCAAAAACGCTCACCCACCAGTCTGAAACTGACCCTGAAATTGCTGCGCCTCGGCCGGGAAAGCGCGAGCCTCATCGAATGCCTGGAGCGGGAATTTGCCGCCGGCACGGAAATATTGCGGGGCCATGATTTTTATGAGGGCGTGCGTGCTGCACTGGTCGACAAGGATCGCAATCCCCGCTGGCGACCGTTGCTGCTGGAGGAGGTTAACGAGGAAGACCTCGCGCGTTATTTTGCCGAGCATTCCGGCAATCTGTTTCCCGAGCATCGTCTTTAGGTTGGGATGCGTGGTGTACCAGCATGCATCCAATCTCAGCCCTCATTCCTGTGACGAGCACAGGAATGAGGGCTGTGGAGGGCTGCGCTCGATATGAATATATGTTTCGCGCGCCATGAATTTCATGTTTCTCCCCGAGATTTTGAGCAATGTCGGCGCAAAAGAAATCCGGCTTCTCGCCCTATATGAAATCATCACCTTTTGAACTTCTGTTGTTTGGGTGAAATTTCCAATCCCTGCCCCCCTAACGCACGGCTGTTTCTCGCGGGCGTTGCCGCCGGCCGCTATGTTGGCGACCATTCGATTTTCCGGGGGTATTCATGAAACGTCTTCTTATCATCGGCACTGCCATTGCCGCTCTCATTGCAGGTGTAGCACAGGCGCAGTCTCCGACCACCATTCTCAATGCATCCTACGATGTCGCCCGTGAGGTTTTCGCGGCCGAGAACGAGGCTTTCATCAAGTTGCATCCGGGCGTCAAAGTCGATCAGTCGCATGCCGGCACCTCCAAGCAGGCGCGCGCGATCGTTGAGGGTCTGGAAGCAGATGTCGTCACCTTCAACCAGGTGACCGATGTCGATTTTCTGGTGAAGCAGGGTTTTGTTTCCGCCGACTGGCAGAAGGATTTCCCGAACGACGCCTCACCGTTCTATTCCTTCCCGTCCTTCCTCGTGCGCACCGGAAACCCCAAGAACATCAAGGACTGGGACGATCTTGCCCGCGATGATGTGAAGGTCGTTTTCCCCAATCCGAAAACCTCGGGTAATGCCCGTTACACCTATCTCGCCGCCACCGCCTACGCCAAGGAGAAGTTCAACGGCGACGAGAAGAAGGTTCAGGAATTCGTCAAGAAAATCTTCGACAACACACCGGTGTTCGACACCGGAGGCCGTGCCGCCACCACCACTTTCGTGGAGCGTGAAATCGGCGATGTGTTGATCACTTTTGAGGCCGAGACCCGCGGCATCGCCAAGCAATATGGCGCCGACAAGGTTGAAGGCGTCGTGCCTTCCGTCAGCCTGCTGGCCGAATTCCCGGTCGCCGTGGTGGACAAGGTTGTCGATAAACGCGGCTCGCGCGATCTGGCAAAAAGCTACCTCGATTTCCTCTATACCGAGGAAGGCCAGCGTATTGCTGCCGAGTTCGGTCACCGCGTTCACGATGAAAAGGTCGTTGGCGAGTTTAAGGACAAGTTCCCGGCCATTCGCCTCGTCAACGTCAACGACGTCTTCGGCGGCTGGGATAAAATCCAGAAAGAGCATTTTGCATCCGGCGCGACGCTTGATACGCTTTACGGCAGCCGTTAATCACAGCGATAGGCAACAGGCCAACGACCCGGCGGGAAACTGCCGGGTCGCTTTATGATGAAATGGGGGCGGGGTTTGAAGCGGAATGTTCTGCCGGGGCTTAAATTGTCCCTTGGCGTTACCCTCACTTACGTTGCCATCATCGTGCTGCTGCCGCTCTCGGCGCTGGTGTTCAAAGCCGCGAGCCTTGGACCCGCCGAATATTGGGCCATCATCTCTTCGCCGCGCGCCGTTGCCAGCTACCGGGTCACGGTGCTCTGCGCGCTCGCCGCCACGCTTTTCAACGTCGTTTTCGGGCTGGCGCTTGCCTGGGTGCTGACGCGTTACCGTTTCCCCGGCTGGCGTCTTATCGATGCCATTGTCGATCTGCCTTTTGCGCTTCCAACCGCCGTTGCCGGCATCGCGCTGACGACGCTTTTTGCGGGCAATGGCTGGTTCGGCTCGGTGCTTGCGCCGCTCGGCATCAAGGTGGCCTATACGCCGCTCGGCATCATGGTGGCGATGGCCTTCACCAGCCTGCCCTTCATCGTGCGCACCGTGCAGCCGGTGCTGGAGGACCTCGATCCGGCGCTGGAGGAAGCGGCGCAGTCACTTGGCGGTTCCGATCTTGAAATCTTCCGCAAGGTCATCCTGCCGCTTCTGACGCCCGCTCTGCTTGCCGGGCTTTCGCTCTCCTTCGCCCGCAGCCTCGGTGAATTTGGTGCGATCATCTTCATCGCCGGCAACCAGCCGTTCTCGACGGAAATCACGGCGCTGCTGATCTTCATCCGGCTCGAGGAATATGATTATCAGGCCGCCGCGGCCATTGCTTCCGTGCTGCTCATCACCGCTTTCGTGATGCTGGCGGTGACCAATTACCTGCAGGCGCGCGCGCTTCGCTACACGGTGAGGAGCTGAGACATGAGCGCCATTTCCTCGCATCGCAAACCGCCGCGCGTCGGTGACGCCCCCTGGGTTCGCCGCAGTCTGATCGCTTTCGTTCTTGTGATCGGCGCCCTGCTGGTCGTCGCTCCTCTTGTGATTATCGGGGTCGAGGCCTTTTCGCAGGGCTGGAAGGTCTATTCCGCCACGATCACCCATCCCGATACTCGCCACGCCATCATGCTGACGGTTCTGACCGCACTGATTGCCGTGCCGATCAACACCGCCTTTGGCGTCGCGGCCGCATGGGCGATCACCAAGTTCGATTTTCCCGGCCGGCGCTTTCTGTTGGTGTTGATCGAGATACCTTTCTCCATCTCGCCGATCGTGGCCGGTGTCGCATATCTCTTCGTTTACGGGCTGCAGGGGCTCTTCGGTCCGTTCCTCGATGCGCATGACATCAAGATACTCTTTGCGCTTCCCGGCATCGTCATCGCCTCGATGTTCGTCACCGCACCCTTCGTGGCGCGTGAGCTTATCCCGCTGATGCAGGCGCAGGGCCGCGATCTCGAGGAGGCGGCGACCTCGCTTGGCGCATCCGGCTGGCGCACCTTCTTTTCGGTGACGCTGCCGAATATCAAATGGGCGCTGCTTTATGGCGTCGTGCTCTGCAACGCCCGCGTGATGGGCGAATTCGGCGCGGTTTCGGTCGTGTCAGGCAATATTCGCGGCCAGACCAATACGCTGCCGCTGCATATCGAGTTGCTCTACCACGATTACCAGACGGCCGGTGCCTTTGCCTCGGCCTCCATCCTCGCTTTGCTCGCCGTCGTCACCATCATCGCCAAGGTGGCGCTGGAACGGCGCGGGGCCGGGCGCGGAGCCAAGAAGACCAACGGCGATGCCGCCATCGCCACGGAGACCTGATTCCCATGAAAATCCGCCTCGAAAATGTGGTGAAGACCTTCGATACGTTCCGCGCGGTGCGCGATGTTTCGCTGGATATTGAAAGTGGCGAGCTTCTGGCGCTGCTCGGCCCTTCCGGCTCGGGCAAGACGACGATTCTGCGCATGGTCGCCGGTCTGGAATATAGCGATGGCGGCCGCATCCTGTTCGGAGACGAGGACGCCACCAATATTCCGGTGCGCGACCGCGGCGTCGGTTTCGTGTTTCAGCACTACGCGCTTTTCCCGCATATGACGCTCAACGAAAACATCGCCTTCGGCATGAAGGTATCGAAGGTGAAGCGCGACAAGGCGGCAATCGATGCCCGGGTCAGGGAACTTCTGAACCTTGTCAAACTCGATGGTCTGGGGGATCGTTTCCCGGCGCAGATATCCGGCGGGCAAAGGCAGCGCGTGGCATTGGCGCGTGCGCTTTCGGTTGATCCGAAAGTTCTTCTGCTGGATGAGCCTTTCGGGGCGCTGGATGCCAATGTGCGTCGCGATCTGCGGCGCTGGCTGCGCGAAATTCACGGTGCGCTGGGTATCACCACGATTTTCGTGACGCATGATCAGGAAGAGGCACTTGATCTCGCCGACCGTGTCGTCATCCTCAATCAGGGTGAGATCGTTCAGCAGGGCACGCCGAAGGAAGTCTGCCGCCAGCCGAACAGCGCTTTCGTCATGCGCTTTCTCGGCGACGCCAACCGTGTGTCCGGCGTGGCGCGCGGCGGCAAGGTCTATGTCGGTGACAATGAGCTGCCTTTCTCCTATGGCCAGGCGGATGGTGCCGTCGAGATTTATACCCGCCCATCCGATCTGGAGTGGGAGGATCTGCACGAGGGCATTCCGGCCTCCGTGGCACGGGTTCTCGACCGGGCGGGTGAGCGGCGGGTGATCGCCAGCACCGATGGCGGCGATCTTCTCGAATTCGACGTGCCGCCGGAAAATGATGTCGCGGCAGGTGACCGCGGTTCCGTCATCATCCGCCGGGCGAAGATTTTCCCGGCGGCGTAACTCGCCTCGCCGGTCTCAGATCAGAAGCTCGAAAGAGGCCTCGGCCACAAGCCTGCCATTGACCAGGAGATCAACCTTGTGGACACCCGCATAGTGCTTGCGGGTGGTGAAATCGCGCATGGCGCGGCTTATCGACAGCCCACATGGTTCGCCCGGCTGAAGTTCGATCTCCTTCCATTTGAAGACTTTCGCCGAGGCGTCACCGCTCTTCTTCACGTAATGGACGGCAAAATCGATCACCAGCTTCTGCGGGCCTTTCGCTGTCGAGGTGAAAGCGGCTGAAATCCGCACCGGATTACCGAGAGCAACCTTGTCAGGCGAAACCTCAAACGTCTCCAGCGCGATCTGCGCTGCTTCATGCGCGCCGAGATGGGCGAGTGCGGCGGCGTCACCCTTCTTGATCAGCGTGCGCAGGGCCTGCCGCACGATCCAGCGCGTATGCGGGTTCTCCTTAGGCCATGAGTCGATGAGCGTCAGCACGAAAGCGGGATTGTCCTTGGTGATGTCGTTCAGATGATTGGCGACGGATTTGCGCACGTAAAGCGAATCATCGGCTTTCATGGCATCGAGGATTGCCGTGACCGGGGAGGGATCATCGATGAGGGGTTTGAGCTGGAACGACCAGGGCAGGCGTGGCCGGCAGCCCTCGCTCGCCAGTCGCCGTACATGCTCGTTGTCGTGGCGCGACCAGGTTTCCATCACCGCAAGGGTGCGGGCGATATCCTTTTGCAGAAAATGGCGGATGGCGAATTCCGACGAGCCGAAGCGGGTGAAATATTGCAGCGCCTGCATGGAAAGATCGAAATCGTCGAGCCCGTAGAGCGCAACATATTCTGGCAGCGAGATGGACGCGAAACCGTTGCCGATGCCGGGGGCGGCGGCGGTCAGAATGTCGATATTGCGGGCGTAGTCACCGGGAAGCGTGGCGTGCAGGCTCGTCGCTACCCGCCGCATGCGCTGCATGATGCCCAGAGCCTCGAGATTTTCCGTGGCGAGCGACATGAAGGCGGAGACATCGAAAGGCGCATGAACGGCTTTGGTCTGATCGGCTATATGCTGCAGTTTTTCACGGTTGAAGATTTCCTTCAGCGCCGGTGCCGCTGTCTCGCTCATGTCTGCCCTCGAAAGTTCACTTTTTGTTCTTTTAAGGGAAGAAGAGGTTTGAGGCAAGCAGGGGGAGGGCGTTGGCAAGGAGAAGACGGGCAAATTTTCCCCATTCTCAGACGTAGGAGGAGGCATTCGTACTTTCCTCCGTCATGCCGGACCCGATCCGGCATCCAGCCACGGCGCGTCTGCGCCGTGAAACGACTCTTTCCCAATCAAAGACTTGATCGCACTGGACCCCGGATCGAGTCCGGGGTGACGGAGTATGGGTACTCCAGCTTCGCCAAACTCAAGCGTTGGGCGGATATTGTCATCCACCCAGAGCCGGAGCCAAGGCCTTCAACTCATCTGGCTGACGAATTTCGTTTCCAGATAGGCCTGAACCGCTTCCGAACCGCCTTCCGTGCCATAACCGGAATCCTTGATGCCGCCGAAGGGGACTTCGGGAAGGGCAAGGCCGTTATGGTTGATGGTCAGCATGCCGGCCTCGACCTGATGGCCGAGCGCATGCGCGGTCTTGACCGAGCCGGTGAAGGCATAGGATGCAAGGCCGAAGGGCAGGCGGTTTGCTTCGGTGACCGCGTCATCGAAGGTCGAGAAGCGGTTGATGATGGCAACGGGACCGAAGGGCTCGTCGTTCATGATCTTTGCCGTGGTCGGCACATTGGCGAGAACTGTCGGCTCGAAGAAGTTGCCCTTGTTGCCGATGCGGCGGCCGCCGGTCTTCAGCTCGCCGCCATGGGAAACGGCGTCGCTGATGAGGCCTTCGAGCGCCGGGATGCGGCGTTCATTGGCGAGCGGGCCCATGATGACGCCGTCTTCCATACCGTTGCCGACCTTGATGGCCTTCGTCGCTTCCACGAAACCTTCAAGGAAGCGGTCCGCCACGCCGTCCTGCACGAGGAAGCGGGTGGGGGCGACACAGACCTGGCCGGCGTTGCGGAACTTGGCGAGCGACGTCACCTCGATTGCCTTTTCGATATCGGCGTCATCGAAGATCATCACCGGCGCATGGCCGCCGAGTTCCATCGTGGCGCGCTTCATGTGCTTGCCGGCCAGCGCCGCGAGGTGCTTGCCGATCGGCGTGGAGCCGGTGAAGGAAATCTTGCGGATGACCGGATGCGGGATCAGATATTCCGAAATCTCGGAGGGAACACCGTAAACCAGACCGATGACGCCCGCTGGCACGCCCGCATCCACAAAGGCGCGGATGAGCTCGGCCGGTGATGCCGGCGTTTCCTCAGGCGCCTTGACGATGATCGAGCAGCCGGTGGCGAGCGCCGCTGAAAGCTTGCGGACGATCTGGTTGATCGGGAAGTTCCAGGGCGTGAAGGCTGCAACGGGGCCGACGGGCAGCTTGATGGCAAGCTGGGAAACGCCGGTCGCACGCGCGGGAATGACCTGGCCATAGGTGCGGCGCGCTTCTTCGGCAAACCAGTCGATCGTGTCGGCGGCGCCCATGACCTCGGTGCCCGATTGTGCCAGCGGCTTGCCCTGTTCGCGGGTCATAATATAGGCGATCTTGTCCTTGCGCTCGCGCAGGATATCGGCCGCCCTGCGCATGATCTTCGAACGCTCGAAGGGCGAGGTGTCGCGCCACACCTTGAAACCGCGCTCGGCAGCAGCAAGCGCCAGATCGAGGTCTTCCTTTTCGGCGTGGGCGATTGCGCCGATGATCTCGTCGGTTGCCGGATCGGACACGGCGATCGTCTTGCCGGAAACGGCGTCTCGCCATTCGCCATCAATGAGAAGTTTGATGTCGGGATAGGTGTGCATGGGAACTACCTTCATGATGCGGCCGATACGGCGAGCTGCCGTTTGGCCCGGAGACGTGAACAGAATTTCCTGGCCGGACGATATCCGGCATCGCGGCTTTCGCTGCGCGGAACGGGTGTCTGGGTATCCCCGGCAAAGAGGCTTCTGGAATTGCCGGAAACAGAAACGACAGTCTTTATATTAAGTTCCGGGCGGTATGTTTCAACCGTCCGCTGCGGCAATCGCCCTGATTTTTCTGCGACATGGAACTTGTTTTCGGTCATTCCGGTTTGCAACGCATGCGATGCTAAATTGCCATGACCTCGCCCGGTCCGCGTGCGAATCACGCATTTCTGTCCGTTTGCGGGAAAGTGTCTGCCTCAATTCGGCCCTTGTCGCGCCTGACGGATTGACGGGAGGAGGCAAAGTGGGCTGCCGCTTGCGTCATAACAGTGCGCGAAACATGAAAAAGTACAATAAGACGGAAAAATTATCCAAAGGGTTTACTCAAAACCTAGAGAAAATACGGATAAAATCTCAGTGAGGATATAACATCCATTCCTGATATATATTGCGGGCGTCGGTTCCCTTGACCTTCTGAGGTTGGCGAAAACCCTCGACCCGAACGTTATCGATGGAGAAAAAGTATGAGTTTCGCCCGGGTACTTCTCAGTGCGTTCTTGTCACTCGTGTGGCTTTCCTGTGCCGAAGCCGGAACGATCGCCAAGCCGCGAGGCAAGCCGATATTAACCATATCCGGAAACATCACCAACACCAACGCCGAGGGCGCCGCGCAATTCGACCGCGACATGCTGGAAGCGCTTGGCATGGTGACGGTGGAGACGACAACACCCTGGCACGATGGCCGCGTCCGATTCGATGGTGTTTCGCTGGCGAAATTGATGGATATCGTCGGCGCAAAAGGCACCACGGTCACGGCAGTCGCGCTCAACGACTATGTCAGCACCATACCGGTTGAGGATTTTAAGAAATTCAACGTTATCCTCGCGATCAAACTGGATGGCAATTACATGACAGTTCGCGAAAAAGGCCCGTTGTTCGTCATCTATCCCTATGACAGCGACCCGGAGCTGCAGAAGCAGACTTATTATTCGCGGTCTGCATGGCAAGTTGCCAAACTGATAGTGGAATAAAGGTGCCGTTTGCGAAAACTTGTGGCGGTGATCATCTGTTGCTTCGTCCTGGCAACGGGCTATATCGCTTTCGTCATTGCCGAGCGACAGACCGCTCTGCAGAAATTCGCCCGCTATAACGATTCGTGGGCGGTCAGCCAGACCGTGGCGGAATATCTGCGGCTTCAGAACAAGCTCGCGGTTTTCGCGCTCAGTCCCGGCAAGATTGACCGGGACGAACTGCAGCTGCGTCTGGACATCATGCTGAGCCGTCTTGAATTGTTGAAGCAGGGCAATCTGGGGGCTTTCATCAATGAAAAGCAGCAGTGGCGGGACCTTGTAACGCAGCTCAATGCGGTTCTGGCCGATCTGGAGCAGCGGGTTAATCGTCTGGAGCCCGCCGATGTTCCGGCAATGCTTTCGGCGATGAGCGCGCTCGATGCACCGATGACGACGCTCGCCTCGTCTTCCGTCGCCTATGACGTCAATCTGATCGATACCGCCCATGAGGATGTGCGCAAGCTGCATATCGTCTATACCGCGCTGGCCGGGGGCCTGATCCTGTGCGGCATCGCGCTCGTCATATTGCTGCTCCGGCAGAACGATCTTTTGAACCGCGCGCAAAAAAGCATGCGCGGCCTGACGGACGACCTGCGCGCCGCCACGCTGGAATTGCAGGCGAAGAATGTCCGGCTGGAGCATGATGCCTATCACGATGCGCTGACGGGTCTGCCCAACCGCTCGCTGTTCCGGCAGGAGCTGATCGAGCGGCTGCGACGATCCTTCGGCGGCAGCGGCACGACGGCCATCCTTCTGCTCGATCTCGACGGCTTCAAGGACGTCAACGACACGCTCGGTCATGATGCGGGCGATGCCCTGCTTCAGGCCGTCGCGCAGCGCCTTTCAGGCATCAGCGGCGATTACGATATGGTCTGCCGCCTGGGCGGCGATGAATTCGCCGTCGTCTCCGATGATCTCAATGAGGACGCGGCACGCCGTCTCGCCTCCAAGCTCATCGACCAGATCAGCCGGACCTACCAGCTCGGCGAGCAGGAGGTCAAAATCGGTACCTGCATCGGTATTGCCATCTCGCACGGCGCCGTTGATGCGGACGAATTGTTCAAGCGCGCGGATCTGGCTCTTTACGAGGCCAAGGCCATCGGCCCGGGCCGGGCGAGCGTTTTCAAGGTCCGCATGCAGAAGCAGCTGACCGAGAAGAAATCCTTCGAGGCCGATCTGCAAACCGCGCTGCAAAACGACGAGATGGAGGTCTATTACCAGCCGCAGGTGGCGACGCAGACCCGCGAGCTCTGCGGCTTCGAGGCGCTCTTGCGCTGGAAACACCCGGTGCGGGGCGATGTGCCGCCCAGCGTGTTCATTCCCGTCGCGGAAAGAACGGGCCTTATCCACTCGCTCGGAAAATGGGTGATGGAAACCGCCTGCCGCGAGGCGATGCGATGGGACGAGGACATGAAGGTGGCGGTCAATCTCTCGCCGGTTCAGTTTCACAGTACCAACCTCATCCAGAACGTGATGGGCGCGCTGGAAAAAAGCGGGCTGGAGCCAAGCCGGCTCGAGCTTGAGATCACCGAATCCATCCTGCTCAACAAGAGCGACCAGACGATCAACACGCTGACGCGGCTGAAGGATGTCGGCATCCAGATCGCCATGGACGATTTCGGCACCGGATATTCTTCTCTCGCCAATCTGCGCGGCGTGCCCTTTGACAAGATAAAGATCGACCGCTCCTTTCTGCGCGATATCACCAGCGACCGAGACGCGCTGGCGATCGTTGAGTTCGTGGTCGGTGTCGGCCGCAGTCTGCGCATGACCACGATTGCCGAAGGCATCGAGACGGAGGAGCAATATGAATGCGTCAGACGTCTGGGATGCGATCAGGTCCAGGGATATCTGATCAGCCGGCCGTTGCCGGCCAAGGAGCTGGTGGCCTGGAGCTCCGTCTGAAAACGGGCTGCGTTGGCGAAGGCGTGTCCTATTTCAGGAAGATGCATCGCTCTTTGCGAAAACCGATACCGGTTGGCGTGCCGATGTTGTAGAGCATTCCCGGTCGATACGGGATCATTCTGGCGAAGCGACCGGGTTTTGCGAAAAGGTTTGAGACATGGAAATAATGGACGTGCATGGCGTAGCTCTTCCCCTCTCTTCCCATGAGGTGTCGCCCGTCATCTGGCAGGCGTTGACCGATGGCAGCTATGAGGCGAAAGAGGCCCGCAGTGTCCTGAAAGCCATCAAGCCGGGCGACCGTGTGCTGGAACTGGGGTCCGGTATCGGGATCATCACCTCGATCATCGCCGGCATAAAGGACGTGTCGGTATGGGCCTTCGAGGCCAATCCCTCAACGGCGGCGCTGGCGGAGCGGGTGATAAAAGCCAATTGCCGCGGCAATGTCGAGTTTTCGCAGGGGTTGCTTACCGCCGACGAGCCGCGCTCCTATTCGTTTTATGTCCGCAAGGATCTCTGGATGTCGTCGATGGACGAAAATCAGGGTCCCTATGAAAAACGCATCGAAATTTCGTCCGAGAATATCGACGAATTTGTTGCAAGCAGGGGCATCACCGCACTGGTCATGGATATCGAGGGCGCGGAACGCGATCTGCTCGGCAGGGCCGAACTTGCTGGCGTGGAGCGGATATTCGTCGAACTGCACGATCACCTTTATGGCCTCGCCGGCGTCCGCGACATCATGCGGTCGCTGACCGCCAAGGGATATGCCTATGATCCGCGTGGCTCGCGCGGTCCCTGCGTGTTGTTCTCCAAGGACGACAGCCCGAGGGAATACGATCCCGACGTGGATTGACCGCCGCCTCACAGCTCCAAAAGTTCACAGCGAATTCGCGGAACCGTCTGCGCATCATCTCGTTCTTTCCCGGGAATGAGAATGTGCGGGAGCAGGGCGGCGTATGCCCTGAGGTGGGTTGCGGATCGTCATGATAATTTCATAAACGGCAATTCAATCGCAATTATTATTGCAATTGTCGCAATCTCTCCCCTGCGTCATCATCACTCCATCAGACCGGCTCAGAATGCAGACGACGCTGGACGATGCAAACGCAACCGAAGGAGAACGATCATGGGCTTTGTGAAAACGACAGACGGAACCGAAATCTTCTACAAGGACTGGGGCCCGAAGGATGCTCAGCCCATCGTGTTTCACCACGGCTGGCCGCTGAGTTCCGACGACTGGGACGCGCAGATGCTGTTTTTCCTCTCGAAAGGATATCGCGTCGTCGCCCATGACCGCCGTGGCCACGGCCGCTCTGCCCAGGTGGCTGACGGTCACGACATGGATCACTACGCCGCCGACGCCTTTGCCGTCGTTGAGGCGCTCGATCTGAAGAATGCCGTCCATATCGGCCACTCCACCGGTGGCGGCGAAGTTGCCCGTTACGTTGCCAGACATGGCGAGCCCGCTGGCCGCGTCGCCAAGGCGGTTCTGGTTTCCGCCGTGCCGCCGCTGATGCTGAAGACCGAGGCCAATCCGGAAGGCCTGCCGATGGAGGTCTTCGACGGCTTCCGCTCGTCGCTTGCCGCAAACCGCGCGCAGTTCTTCCGCGATGTGCCCTCCGGCCCATTCTACGGCTTCAACCGAGATGGAGCGACCGCCCAGGAAGGCGTGATCCAGAACTGGTGGCGTCAGGGCATGATGGGCGGCGCCAAGGCCCATTATGACGGCATCAAGGCCTTCTCGGAAACCGACCAGACTGAGGACCTGAAGGCGATCAGCGTACCCACACTGGTGCTGCACGGCGAAGACGACCAGATCGTGCCGATTGCCGACTCCGCGCTGAAATCGGTGAAGCTTTTGAAAAACGGCACGCTGAAGACCTATCCCGGCTTCTCGCACGGCATGCTGACCATCAATGCCGACGTGCTGAACGCCGATCTGTTGGCCTTCATCAAGGCTTGATCTTTGGGCGAAACGGGAATGCGGCCTGATATGAGGCCGCATTTCGTGATTGGTCCAAAACCCACCCCCAAACTCGACGTCATCCTCGGGCTTGACCCGAGGATCCACAACCCGGCGCGACGATGGATCCTCGGGTCAAGCCCGAGGATGACGTCGCGTGTGGGGGGCAGGGGGACGGAGGTATTTCCGCCTCATGTCATCATCCGAGCTTCGCATTCCAAGCCTCGCGATAAGAACCAAGCCCGGCAATGGCGTCGGCAGCGAAATGACGCTCCCGGCCGGCAAGCGGCTTGATGCCGGTGAGGAGTGCAGCGCCCGCGCTGGTGCCGGTGGAGCCGCCGACGGCGATCACGTCCGTATCGGCAAAACCGGCCAGCGCCTTGAGGTAAAGCACGTTGCTGGCAAATGGGCCTTCAACCAGCACCGAGCCTTTCCGCCCGATAAGCGATAGGCTGAATTCCGTCATCAAAGCGAGATAAAGCGCCGCCGCCGCGTGCCGCTCTGCGACTGTGGCATCTTCATCGGCAATCCAACGCGCTGTCTTTTGGGGGAAGGGGCCGGAGCCGCCAACGACGCTCGGCAACAGCATCATGCCTTTGGCAAGCACGTTGCCGAGAGCCGCTTCGATAGCTTCGTCAGACGCGGGGCCGAATTGCTGCGTCAGCATTTCATATTCCCTGCCGCCCATGAAGCGGGACGAGGGAACGGGACGCCCGAAAGCATCGACATTCAGCAGCGTGTCGCGGCCAGGATCGAGCGCATCCGCCGCGCCGCCGATGGCAAAATTCACCACCCAGGTGCCGGTGGAGACGACCGAAAAATCGCCCTCCCGACGCAGCAGATGCGGCAGGAGCGACGCGTTGGAATCATGAATGCCGCAATAGACCGGCATCTCCGGCGACATACCTGTTTTCTGCGCCACTGATTTACGCACTGGCCCCAGAACATCGAAGGCCGACCGTACGGGCGCCATCAACTGCTCGATGCCCAGATGCTCGACCAGTGACGAAAACGCCTTTCGCCGTGGGTTCCACAGGTCGGTGTGGCAACCAAGCGAGGTCGTTTCGGTGGCCTGAATGCCGGTCAACCGCCCCGCCCAATATTGCGCGTAAGTGACGATGCTGCGCACCGTCGCGAATTCCTGCGGAAAGGCGGTTTTCTGGAAATGGATTTGCGCGCCAAGGTTCAGCCCGGCGGGAAGCGATGGCGAGCCGGTTTCGGAGAAGTCGGGCCGGATGCCAAGATAGGCCTCGCGTATCTCAACGGGATAGCTGTGCTCGTAGTCCAGCACCGGCATGGCAAGATCGCCGTTCCCGTCGAGAAGTGCCGCTGCCGCGCCATGGGTGGTGATGGAAATTGTGTCGAAACCCGGCTCCTGGGCGAACCGTCGAAGAGAGGCGAGAATGAAACTCCAGAGCATCTCCACATCGTAATGCGGATAGATACCATCACGAAGGACAGGGTTCGAACGCCTGTCGCCGGTGATCTCTTCTCCACTTCCGGTGTCGATGACGACGACCTTGGCGTTGGTCTTGCCGATATCGATGACCGCGACGCGGCGTGGCTTTGTCATGTCGGTCATGGCAGATGGAACACCGTCACGAGGTCCGTCGCGATTGGCGAATTATCCGGATTGCTCTCCATGATGTCAGCCATGTGCGCCCACCATTTCTTCATCACGGGATGCTCGGGTAATGCCGCCATGCCGTGGTTCTTCGGGCGCGTCAGCACGCCGAACAGGATGTTGGTTTCCGGATCGAGATGGATGGAATAGTCGCTCACACCCGCCTCGTGCAGCAGCGCCACCAGTTCCGGCCATATCTCGTCATGGCGCCGTCTGTACTCTGCCTCCTTGCCGGCGAAGAGCTTCATCTTGAAGGCGTGTTTTTCGAATTCCGGCATGGCTCAGCTTCTCATGGCGCGCAGACGGCGTACAACGATTGGAATGGCGATGGTGATGATCAGCAGCAGGCCGACGAAGATCGACATGACGATACCCGGCACGTTCAGAAGCCCCAGCCCGAAGGTGACGAGGCCCATGACGAAGGCGGCGATGACGACGCCCGCAATGGTGCCGGAGCCGCCGAGAATGGAAACGCCACCGAGAACCACCATGGTCACCACTTCAAGCTCCCAGCCTTGAGCGATCGAGGGGCGGGTGGAGCCGAGCCGCGAGGTGAGGCAGACGGCAGCGATGCCGCTCATCAGGCCGGTCAGAAGGAAAAGGATGAACTTCACCCGTTCGACGGGAATACCGGAAAACCGGGCAGCAAACGGGTTGTTGCCGATCACATAGACCTGCCGGCCAAAATTGGTGGCGTGCAGCAGAATGGCGAAGAGAACGGCCATGGCGATGAACAGCACAAATTCGAAGGAGATGACCGAGAAAACGTAACCCTGACCGAAATAGGCGAAATCCGCCGGATATTTGCCATAGGCCTGATCACCCAGCACCATGTAGGAAACGCCGCGAAACAGGCTCATCGTGCCGATGGTGACGACGATGGATGGCAGCTTCAGGCCAGCGACGAGAAAGCCGTTGAAAGCCCCGCAGAGAAGGCCGGTGCCGATGCCGATGGCGACGAGGCCCGGCGTGCCGACTCCCATCTGCACTGCCGCACCCATTGCGGTGGAGGCAAGTGCGATGATGGCGGCGACCGAGAGGTCTATCTCTCCGGCGATGATCAGGAGCGCCATGGCAAAGGCGATGATCGCCTTTTCGGTGAAGTTGAAGGTCGCGTCGGACAGGTTCCAGGCATTGAGGAAATAGGGCGAGGCGAGCGAATTGGCGATGAAGATGAGGATCGCGACGCCAAGCAGCAGCACTTCCCAGCTGGCCAAGAGACGGCGCAGTGGCGTGCCGAGCTTGTCTGGAATGATGCGCGGCTTCTGAGCCGGTTGAGAATTCGTGCTCATGCTGCGGCCTCCTTGGCCTGGTCGCTTGCCGCCCGGTCGCGCAGGATGATGCGGCCTTTTCGAGCTTCGGCGCGGGCATTGAAGACGACGGCGAGCACGATCACTACGCCGGAAATCGCCATCTGCGCGAAAGGTGAGATGCCGATGACGGGCAGGGCGTTTTTGATCACACCGAGAAACAGCGCGCCGAGCACAGCACCTGCCACCGAGCCGATGCCGCCGGCAATGGAAATGCCGCCGATGACATTTGCCGCCACGCTGTCCAGTTCGAAACCGGCGGCGATATCCACATAGGCGACGGCATAACGTGAAACCCAGAGGTAGCTCGCAAGTCCAGCAAGCGCGCCGGACAAAACGAAAGCCAGAAAGCGTGTGCGGCCGACATCGATACCGGCATAGACCGCGGCACCCGGATTGCCGCCCGAGGCATAGGCCGAGCGGCCGAAGGAGGTGCGGCTGAGCACGAGCCAGGCGCCGGCGATGATGAGGATGGCGACCCAGGAAAGAACCGGCATGCCGAGGATCATCGTGCGCGGCACGTTGAGGAAAGTGGGCGAAAGCTGGTGCGCATTCACCCAGCCGCCGCCCGAAAGCACGAAGGCCATGCCGCGATAGATGGTGAGCGTGCCGAGCGTGACGACGATCGGCGGAATGCCGAGCCACCAGACAAGAATGCCGTTGATCGACCCTAAAAACGCGCCGATGCCGACCGCCATGGCGATGAGAAACGGCAGTGGGATGCCCGGAAAGGCGGCATTGGTCATCGCCACCGCCATGCCGGTGAAGGCGAGGTTGGCGGCAACCGAAAGATCGATGGATTTGGTGAGAATGACCGCCATCTGGCCAAGCGCCAGAATGATGAGGATGGAGGTATCGTTGAAGATATTGACCAGATTGGCGGGCCTGCCGAAACCGGGCGCGCGCAGCGCAAAGCCAGCGATCATGATAACGATGATGCCCGCCAGCAGCCATTCGCGATTCTTGAGAAAACGTTGCATGGTTTTGCCCCTCTCAGGCGTTGCCGGTGGCGGCGCGCACCAGCTTTTCCGGAGAAAAATCGGCGCGTTCGAACAGGCCCGCCATCAGGCCTTCGCGCATGACGATGGCGCGGTCGGACATGCCGAGAATTTCGGGAAGTTCGGATGAAATCATGATGATGGAGAGACCTTCGGCTGCTAGCTCGCTGATGAAGCCGTGCACGGCGGCCTTGGAGCCGATATCGATGCCCTTGGTGGGCTCATCGAGAATGATGACCTTCGGCTGGGTGGCGAGCCATTTGCCAATCACCACCTTCTGCTGGTTGCCGCCCGAAAGCGTGCCGACGGGCACGGACAAAGCGGCGGCGCGCAGGTCGAGACGCGAGGCGTATTTGCGCGCCAGCGCAAATTCATTGGCGGCGGCGAGAAAACCCTTGTGCGAGGTGCGCGCGAGAGAGGGCAGCGACATGTTCTGGTAAATCGGCATTTCCAGCGCCAGCCCATGGCGTCCGCGCTCCTCGGGCACATAAACGATGCCGGCGCGGATCGCGTCCTCCGGTGAGCGGATGACGATCGGTTCGCCATTGAGCGTAATCTGTCCGGAGGCCGGGCGGGTAATACCGAAAAGCGACTGGCAGAGTTCCGATCGCCCGGCGCCGATCAGCCCGTAGAGGCCGAGAATCTCGCCCTTTCGCAGATCGAGCGAAATATCGCGAAACTCGGTCTGGTGAGAATAATTGCGGATCGACAGAACCGTCGGGCCAAGCATGACCGCCTGCTTCGGAAAGGCATTCGTCACGTCGCGGCCAACCATCAGACGTACGATCTCGTCCTGCGGTGTTACGGCAAGATTGCCCGCGCCGACCATCTTGCCGTCCCGGAAGACGGCGTAGTTTTCGGCGATCTCATAGACCTCATCGAACTTGTGGCTGATGAAGAGGATCGCCTTGCCCTGCCGCTTCAGATTTTCGACGATGCGGAACAGATCATCGATTTCCTTGCGGGAAAGGGCGGCTGTCGGTTCGTCCATGATGACGATGCGCGCCTCGACGGAAAGTGCTCTCGCTATTGCCACGAGGTGGCGCTGCGCGATGGAAAGGTCCTTCAGCCGAATGGACGGATCAATGGTGCTTTCGAGCTGTTCCAGCAGCACCTTGGCGCGCGCATTGATGGTCTTCCAGTCAATGAGGCCGAAACGGCCTTTTGGCGCATGGCCGAGGAAGATGTTTTCACCCACCGAAAGCTCGTCGAACAGTACGGTTTCCTGATGAATGGCGGTGACGCCGGCATCGATGGCATCCTGCGCGCCGTGAAAATGGACGGGCTGGCCATCTAGAAGGATTTCGCCTTCGTTCGGGCGGTAGATGCCGGTGAGGATTTTGACGAGCGTGGATTTTCCCGCACCGTTCTCGCCGATCAGCGCGGTGACCTTGCCGGGATAAAGCGCGATATCGACACCGTCCAGCGCTTTGACGCCCGGGAATATCTGGCTGATGCCGCGCATTTCCAGAATGGGCGCGCCGCTGGAAGTCGCTGGGATGTCTATGGTTTGGGTTTCAGCACGCATCATTCCGTCTTACCGGTCAGTTTTGATTGAAGCGGCGAGGGGCACCCCCCTCTGCCCTGCCGGGCATCTCCCCCTCAAGGGGGGAGATCGGCAAGCGGATAGCACCCCGCTTTATGGAACGAGCGAGTGCGGCATATCGATCTCCCCCCTTGAGGGGGAGATGCCCGGCAGGGCAGAGGGGGGTACCCTCCACTCGCGTCAGCTGCTACTCAGATCAAAAAATCTTCGAGAACTGATCGATATTCTTCGCATCATAAACGAATGGATCGGCCATCGCCGCTTCGCTGTTTTCGCCAACCTTGATCTTGCCCATGCGACCGGCTTCGATTTCCGAGCCCGGCTTGCCGTCGGTTTCGCCCTTCACGAGGCGATAGGCAATCTGGGTGGCGGAGTAACCGAGGTCGATCGGGTTCCAGATGGCGAATTCCTTGGTTGCACCCGACTTGATGGCGCCGGCCATTTCAGACGGAAGGCCAAGGCCGGTGACATAGACCTGACCGATCTTGCCCGCATCCTTCACGGCCTGCGAGGCAGCGAGAACGCCGACCGTCGTCGGTGCGACGATGACCTTCACATTCGGCTGCGAGGAGAGCAGGCCCTGCGCTTCGCGGTAGCTCTTGTCGGCCAGGTCGTCACCATAAACGGTGGTGACGAGGTTGAGGCCGGGGAAATCCTTCAGCTGCTTCTTCATCTCGTCGATCCAGATATTCTGGTTCGTGGAGGTGGTGGTAGCCGAAAGAATGGCGAAATCGCCCTTGCCGCCTTCCAGATGCGATGCTGCAAGCTGCAGGCACATCTTGCCGATCAGCGCGTTGGAAGAGGGGTTGAGCTGGAGAATGCGGCCTTCCGGCGCAACACCGGAATCCCAGGAGATGACCTTGATGCCGCGCTGTGCCGCCTTTTTCAGCGCCGGAACAACGGCGTCCGGGTCATTGGCGGAAATGGCGATGGCGTCGACGCCCTGCGCGATCAGCGAATTGATCACCTCGATCTGGCCTTCCGCTGTGGTGCTGGTCGGGCCCGTATAGATGATCTCGACGCCGCCGAGGTCCTTTGCGGCCTCCTGTGCGCCCTTGTTGGCGGCTTCGAAAAAGCCGTTGCCGAGCGATTTTACCACCAGTGCGATCTTCACATCGGCTGCCTGGGCAACGCCGCCCAGTCCTGCGACGGAGAGCGCCGCGCTGAGCGCCAGAACGCTCGTCAATGTTCTGCGTGTAAGTTTCATGTCCCTTTTCCTCCCATTTTGAACTTTGTTCCTCTCTTCGGCGCTTCCTCAAGCGACCGAAGAGGAATCCTCATCCGGCGGGCTGGCTGTCTTGCCATCCCCCGCTGCGCCGGCGATCAGTAATTCGACGCCGGCATCCTCCACCATGCGTGCCGCCTCATCCGAAATCCCGTCATCGGTAATGATGGTCGAGACGTTTTCGAGCGGACATAAAATCAGGCTGGAGCGTTTTCTGAATTTCGAGGAATCGACCATGACGATCAGCTCTTCCGCCTGCCGCATCAGCTTCTGCTCGCTCTGGATAACCAGCGCGTCGGATTCCATGATGCCGAGCGCGCCCACGCCTTGCGCACCAAGAAAAATCCGCCGCGCATAAAAATTGCGGATCGCATCATTCTCGAAAGGCGACAGGATAAGGCTCTGATCCCGATAGATCGCGCCGCCCGGAACGCTGACATTGCATTTGGAATGCTTGACCAGATGCTCGGCGATGGCGAAAGAATTGGTCATCACCTGCAACCGTCGCGCCGCCATGTAATGCACCATCTGGAATGTGGTCGTGCCGCCATTCAAAATGATCGCATCGCCATCATTGCAGAGATCGACCGCCTTGCGCGCAATTGCGCGTTTCTTGTCGATATTGACCGATTCGGACACGCGGAACGGCCTTGCGGCCAGATTGCCGAGCTGCGGCGGATGCACCGCTTCGGCCCCGCCGCGCACGCGGCGCAATTTGCCCTGAACATGCAGGGACGCGATATCCCTGCGGATCGTCGCTTCCGACGCATCCGTCAGTTCGGCAATATCCTGCACCGTCACGACAGCTTTTTCCTGCGTGGCGCTCAAGATGATGCGATGGCGTTCGCGTTCGTGCATGGGGTCCTCCTGATTGTGATTATTCGCAATCTCTTTACGTTGTCAATCAAGAACGATCAAATTATTCAATATCGCGCTGCAACATGAAAAATTATGATCGTTTTTGATTGACATTGTGCTTTTGGATGCGCGATACCTGCCGTCAAAGGAGGCGGGCCGATATCGGCTCCGCGAATGCAGACATATCTGGCCAGATTGATAGGGAGGAAGACATGACGGGAAAATCCCGCCTTCTCGAAAGCCGTTGGGACGACGCCTATGCCAAAACGCTCGATGAGCCGGGCAAGCTGCTTTACCGCTCCAATCTGCTGGGTGCAGACAAGCGCATCACCAATTACGGCGGCGGAAACACCTCCGCGAAAGTGCTCGAAACCGATCCACTGACCGGCGAAAAGGTTCGCGTCATGTGGGTGAAAGGTTCCGGCGGCGATGTCGGCACCATCAAGCTCGATGGTTTTGCGACGCTCTATCTCGACAAGCTGGAAGCGCTGAAGGGCATTTACAAGGGTGTCGCGGATGAAGACCGCATGGTCGGCTTTCTGCCGCATTGCACTTTCAACCTTAATCCGCGCGCCGCCTCCATCGATACGCCTCTGCACGGTTTCGTGCCTTATGAGCATGTCGATCACATGCATCCTGATGCGATCATCGCCATCGCCGCCTCTAAAAATTCGAAAGAGCTGACGCAGCAGATTTTCGGCGATGACATCGGCTGGCTTCCCTGGCGTCGTCCGGGTTTCCAGCTCGGTCTTGATCTCGAGGCTTTCGTAAAGGCCAACCCCAAAGCCAAGGGCGTTGTGTTGGAAAGCCACGGTCTGTTCACCTGGGATAATGACGCCAAGGCGTGTTACGAATTGACGCTTGCCATCATCAACAAGGCGATCGAATGGTTTGCGGCGCAGACCGAAGGTAAGACGATTTTCGGCGGTGCTGTGGCCAAAAGCCTGCCGGTTGCCGAACGCCGCGCCATTGCCGCCCGACTGATGCCGGAAATCCGTGGCCGCATCGGCCGTGAGGAACGCAAGCTCGGCCATTTCGACGATCAGGATGCGGTTCTCGAATTCGTCAACTCGAAAGACCTGAAGCCGCTCGGTCACCTCGGCACATCCTGCCCGGATCACTTCCTGCGCACCAAAATCCGTCCGCTGATCCTCGATCTCGATACGGTGAACCCGAATGTGGACGCTCTGACGGCGGGTCTCGACAAGGCGCTTGAAGCTTACCGCGCCGATTATACCCGCTACTACGAGGCCTGCCGCCACGACAATTCGCCGAAGATGCGCGATCCGAATCCGGTGATTTTTCTGATTCCTGGCGTTGGCATGTTGTCCTTTGCCAAGGACAAGGCGACCGCCCGCATCGCCGGTGAATTTTACGTCAACGCCATCAACGTCATGCGTGGTGCTTCCACCGTGTCCGAATATCAGGGCCTTCCCGAACAGGAGGCCTTCGATATCGAATATTGGCTGCTGGAAGAAGCAAAGCTTCAGCGCATGCCGAAGCCGAAAAGCCTTGCCGGCCGCGTGGCTTTCGTTACCGGTGGCGCCGGCGGCATCGGCCGGGCGACGGCGGAAAGGCTGGCGGCCGAGGGCGCCTGCGTAGTGCTCGCCGATATTGACGAGACCGCACTGGAAGCCGCCAGGGGCGATTTCGTCAAGCGTTACAGCGCGGATGCGGTGCGCAGCGTGAAGCTGGATGTGACGCAGGAAAACGCGGTTATCTCAGCCTTTGCGGAAGCGAGCGTGGAATTCGGCGGCGTGGATATTCTCGTCTCCAATGCCGGTATTGCCTCCTCCGCACCGGTGGAAGACACCACGCTTGCCATGTGGAACAAGAATATCGACATTCTCGCCACGGGTTATTTCCTCGTGTCGCGCGAAGCGTTCCGGCTGCTGCGGCGTCAGAATCTCGGCGGCAACGTGGTGTTCGTCGCCTCTAAAAACGGTCTTGCCTCTTCGCCCAATGCGTCGGCCTATTGCACGGCCAAGGCTGCGGAAATCCATCTTGCCCGTTGCCTTGCTCTTGAAGGCGCGGAGGCGGGCATTCGCGTCAATACCGTCAATCCCGATGCCGTGTTGCGCGGTTCGAAGATCTGGAACGGCGAATGGCGCGAGCAGCGCGCGGCCTCTTCCAAGATCGAGGTGACCGATCTGGAGGAACATTATCGCAAGCGCTCGATGCTGAAGCTCAACGTGTTCCCGGAAGACATCGCCGAAGCGATCTACTTTCTGGCGTCCGACGCTTCCGCCAAATCGACCGGCAACATCATCAACGTCGATGCCGGCAACGCGCAGAGCTTTACACGATAAGATGTTCGGCACGTTCTAACTTCCGTCATTCCGGCCTTGAGCCGGAATCCAGCCAGCCCAAGTCCTTGGGCTGAAACGACTATCTCCGCCGCACAGAAGTGCGCCGGCTGGATTCCGGCTCAAGGCCGGAATGACGGAAGTGAGCGGGATGAACTAACATGCACTGGACCGATTCCGGGGAGGAAGAGATGGCCGAGACGAAAATCGCCGTTGATGTGATTGCGGCAGAAAACGATAAGTGCGCCGCCGCGCTGAAGGATGATTATGACGCGCTGGGCAACCAGCTTGCGCGCCGCAATATCGATATCGATGCCATCACCGCCAAAGTTGCGGAATTCTTCGTCGCAGTCCCATCCTGGGGCGTAGGCACCGGCGGCACCCGCTTTGCCCGTTTTCCGGGTGCGGGCGAACCGCGCGGCATTTTTGACAAGCTCGACGATTGCGCCGTCATCAACCAGCTGACGCGGGCGACGCCGAATGTTTCCCTGCATATTCCGTGGGACAAGCAGGACCCGAAGCGGTTGAAGGCCCATGCCGATGCACTCGGCCTCGGCTTCGACGCCATGAATTCCAACACTTTCTCGGATGCGCCGGGCCAGAGCCATTCCTACAAATATGGCTCGCTCAGCCACACGGATGCCGCAACGCGCCAGCAGGCTGTCGAACACAACATCGAATGTATCGAGATCGGTAAAGCCATCGGTTCCAAGGCGCTGACGGTGTGGGTGGGCGATGGTTCCAACTTCCCGGGCCAGAGCAACTTCACCAGAAGTTTCGAGCGTTATCTCGCCGCCATGGCCGATATCTACAAGGCGCTGCCGGATGACTGGCGCATTTTTTCCGAACACAAGATGTTCGAGCCGGCCTTCTATTCCACCGTCGTGCAGGATTGGGGCACCAACTACCTCATCGCCAATACGCTCGGCGAAAAGGCCTTCTGCCTCGTCGATCTCGGCCACCATGCGCCGAACACCAATATCGAGATGATCGTCGCCCGACTCATCCAGTTCGGCAAGCTCGGTGGTTTCCACTTCAACGATAGCAAATATGGCGATGACGATCTGGATGCCGGCTCAATCGAGCCTTACCGCCTGTTCCTCGTCTTCAACGAGCTGGTGGATGCCGAATATCGCGGCGTGAAGGGGTTCCATCCCGCCCATATGATCGACCAGTCGCACAATGTGACAGACCCGATCGAAAGCCTGATCTCCAGCGCCAACGAAATCCGCCGCGCCTATGCGCAGGCGCTTCTGGTCGATCGTGCGGCTCTGGACGGTTACCAGCAGGACAATGATGCGCTGATGGCATCCGATATGCTGAAACGGGCCTATCGCACGGATGTCGAGCCGGTTCTCGCCAGGGCGCGGCAACTGGCGGGCGGTGCGATTGATCCGATTGCGACCTACCGGGCGAGCGGTTATCGCCGCCACGTTGCGGCGGAACGCCCGGCTTCGGTGGGCGGTAGCGGCGGTATCGTATAGTCATTCGCTTTGCTGGATGTGCAATGCCTGTGGTCAGGCCGAGTATACTGCTGAGAGCTGATAGCATCGCCTCAACCTTTCCACCGTCATCCTCGGGCCTGACCCGAGGATCCACAACCCCACGCCATGGATCCTCGGGTCAAGCCCGAGGATGACGCCGAGTTTTTGGCGAGGCGTTGTTCCATCAGCACGGCTCACTCACTCTGAAGGCGCTTGTCGACGAACCTGAAACGTATGCTCCGGCCCCGGAAACGCGCCGGAGCGCACCTCATCGGCGTAACTTGCCGCTGCCTCAGAAACGGTCGCCCCCAGATCGGCGAACCGCTTGACGAATTTCGGTTTGAAATCGGTGAAGAGGCCGAGCATGTCGTCGGAAACCAGCACCTGCCCGTCACAGGCGGGCGATGCGCCGATGCCGACCGTAGGCGCGGCGAGTTTTTCGGTCAGTTCGCGGGCAAGCGGCTCGACGGTGCCTTCCACGACGATGGCGAAGGCGCCTGCCCGATCGACTGCAATCGCATCGCGCCAGATTTTTTGCGTTTCCGCATCCGAATGCCCGAGAGAGCGGAAGCCACCGGCGGTGTGGACCAGTTGCGGCATCAGCCCGACATGGCCGAAGACCGGAATACCGCGCGCCACGAGAAAGGCGATGGTTTCGGCCATTTCCTCGCCGCCTTCCAGCTTCACGCCATCACAGCCGGTCTCCTGCATCAGTCGCACGGCGTTGCGAAACGCCTGCTCCTTCGATTCCTGATAGGTTCCGAAGGGAAGATCGACGATGACGCAGGCGTGGTCGACGCCGCGCATGACCGCGCGGCCATGGGCGATCATCATATCCAGGGTGACGCCGACCGTCGTGTCCATGCCGTAAAGCACCATGCCGAGGGAATCGCCGACCAGCAGCAGGTCGCAATGCGGATCGAGCAGGCGGGCAATCGGCGTCGTATAAGCGGTCAGGCAGACAATGCGCGCGCCGCCTTTCATCTGCCGGATGGAGGCCGTCGTCAGCCGCTTTTGTTTCCCGTGCGTGCTCATGATGCAGCCTCCTGTTTGCCGGTTTTATCACGTCCGATGACGCGGTTGTCGAGAAGGCGGGTGTTGCCTACCCGCACGAACAGCGCCACCAGCACAGGCCCCGCCTGCAGCGAAGCGACGGGAGCCAGCGTATCCGGATCGCGCACCGCCACGACTTCGGGCGATGCCAGCGTCTCGGCGGCGATGAATTTTTCTATTGCCGCTTCGAAAGTGGTCGGGTCGTCGCAGCCGTCATGATACAGCCGCTCCGCCTCATCGAGTGCGTGCGGCACGATCACGGCGGCGGCGCGTTCCTCAGGGCTCAGATAGACATTGCGGGAGGAGCAGGCGAGCCCATCCGCCTCACGCACGGTAGCGACCGGGACGACGCGGACCGGCTGGGCGAGATCTTCGACCATGCGGCGGATCAGCGTCACCTGCTGGTAGTCCTTTTCGCCGAAATAGGCGGCGTCCGGCTGCACGAGATTAAAAAGTTTGGTCACGACGGTCGTCACGCCGGCGAAATGCCCCGGCCGTACCGCACCTTCCAGCTGGCTCCCCAGTTCCGGCACATCCACCACCGTCTGCATCGGGCGCGGATACATCTCGGTAACCTCGGGTGCGAAAAGAATATCGACGCCTGCCTCTTCCAGCAATGCGCTGTCGCGAGCGAGATCGCGGGGGTAACGGGCGAGGTCTTCATTCGCACCGAATTGCAGCGGATTGACGAAGATCGAGACCACCGTGATGTCGTTTTCCGCCTTCGCTTTGGCAACGAGTGTCAGATGACCAATATGGAGAAAACCCATGGTCGGCACGAAGCCGACGGTCTTGCCATCGCGGCGAAACGTGGCGGTCAGACCGCGCAATTCAGCGACGGTTTTTACAAGGCGCATGGGCTTTCCTCCGGCTCCCCGATCGCCCTCCGGCGAAAGGTGCTGGATAGAACTCGATTTGCCGAACGGGGTCAACGCGGCTGCGGGCATTATATCGATTAAGACCCTGAGCGGTGGTTCAGGACCCGTCAGCCCAGATCGGCGGGCGTTTCCCGGCGAAGGCGTCTCTGCCTTCGCGTGCCTCGTCGCTGCTGCTGATCTTCGCGATGACGCTTTCGGCTAAGGCGAGCCGCTCGCTGGCCGGCATGTCGCGCATTGCCAGCAGCGCTGCCTTTCCGGCTGCGATTGCGCCCGGCGCGTTCTGCCGCAAGCGGGAAAGGACCTCCTCGATCACGCCATCGAGTTCGGCGGATGGCACCGTGCGGTTGATAAGGCCAATGCGTTCGGCTTCTGCGGCAGTGATCGATTGCCCGAAATAAGCCATTTCGTGCAGACGGCTCAGCGGTATTTTGGCCAGAAGTGTCGCCGCCACCATGGCCGGGAAAAGCCCGACCCGCACTTCCGGCAGGCCGAATTGCGTTTGATCGGCGGCATAAGCGAGATCACAGGCGGCGACAAGGCCGAGTCCGCCCGCCAGCACGCGCCCGTTGATGCGGGCAATGACGATCTTGCCGCAGGTCTCGATGGCGCGTATCACATCGGCGATGGGGTTTGTTCCGTCTCGCGAACGGAACATGCCGCCGGCGCTTTCCTTCAGGTCTGCACCAGAACAGAAGCTGCGATCGCCCGCGGCCGTTATGACCACGGCACGAAGGCTGCCATCGCTGGAGGCCGTCCGGATCGCATGCGTCAAGGCGTCCGTCATCGCAGCGTTCATGGCGTTGTGGACGTCCGGTCGGTTGAGCGTGAGCCACAGAACGTCTTTTCGCTTTTCGCTCAACAGCTCATCCGCCATGCGCATCATCCTCCTTTTTTGCGGCAAGCAGCGCTTTGCCGGCGCGGGCTGCATTTGCCCTGCCGAGATGGCGGCTGATCCAGTCCCCGGTTCTCGCCACCGCCATCAGGTCGATGCCGGTTTTAATACCAAGTCCGTGCAGCAGATATACAACGTCTTCGGTAGCGACATTGCCGCTGGCGCCCGGCGCAAAGGGGCAACCGCCCAGCCCGGCGACGGAGCTGTCGAAAACGGAGATGCCTTCCTCAAGCGAGGCCAGCACATTGGCGACGCCCTGGCCATAGGTGTCGTGGAAATGCATGGCGAGTTTTTCGCGCGGGATTCGCGTCGAAATATGTTCGATGAGCTTGCGGATCTGGCCGGCCGTGCCGACGCCGATCGTATCGCCGAGCGAAATTTCGTAACAGCCGAGAGCGACTAGCGCCTCGGCCATCGCCGCCACATCATCGGGCGCAACCGCGCCGTCATAGGGGCAACCGGCGATGCAGGAGACGTAACCGCGCATATGGATATCGCGGTCGGTGGCAGCCTCCGCGACATCGCGCAGTCGCTCGATGCTTTCCGCGCGCGAGCAGGCAATATTGTGCTGGCTGAAACCTTCGGAGGCGGACACGAAAACGGCGATCTCCGTCACGCCGGTCTCGATGGCCGCCTCGAAACCTTTCATATTGGGAACGAGGGCCGGATAGGTGGTGCCGCGCCGGCGTTTGAGGCCCTGAAAAACATCCCTCGAACCGGCCATCTGCGGAACTTTTTTGGGTGAAACGAAAGCTCCCGCCTCCACCGCCGTCAGTCCCGCCGCCGCCAGCCGCTCGATCAACTCGATTCTGATGGCGGTGGAAACCTCGGCCCCTTCGTTTTGCAGGCCATCGCGTGCACCCACCTCGACGATCTTGACGGTTTGGGGCCAAGCCATGTCACGCGCCCTCCGGCTCGAAATCCACCAGCACCGCACCGGCCTCGACCATATCGCCTTCGGTGCAATTGATGGCGGTGACCGTGCCTTTTGCCGGTGCGCGGATCGTGTGCTCCATTTTCATCGCCTCCATCACCACAAGCGCCTCACCGGCGGAGACGGCCGCGCCGTTCTCGCTCAGTATGGCGCGGATGACGCCGGGCATGGGCGCTTCCAGACCACCGGCATGGGTGGCGGCATCAGCGATGTCGACGGGGTCTGGCTGGCTGACACGATATTGCTCGCCATCCAGAAACAGTGCATGGCCGTTATCGCTGGCGAAGAAATGGCCCCGCTTTTGCCAGCCATCGATAGTCGCACTGAGTGTGCCGTCTTGTGAGATGCTGCCATGAGCGCGGATGGCCCGCGTGCCGATTGCCAGCGAAAAACCGTCTGGCTCATGCGTAGCGGTGACCTCGGTCGGCAGTTGATCGAGGACGAAACGCAGGGTTTCCCGCGCCGGCGCGTTGAGGCGGAAAGCGTTCGTCTTGTTCCACGGGCTATAGGGATCGGCCTGTGGCCCAGGCCCGTTTCGGCCTGAAAGGAGCAGGCCAAGCGTGGCGAGAGCGATTTCGTTGTCCCCCGTGGCTCCGGGGGCAAAAAGCGTGGCCTCGTTGCGGGAAATGAAGCCGGTATCGAGATCGGCATCTGCAAACGCATCCAGTCCCGCAAGCCGCGTCAGAAAGGCGGCATTGCTGGTGACGCCGCAGATCGCCAGTTTTTCGAGTGCAAGCCGCAGACGCCGCACGGCCGAGCGGCGATCATGATCCCAGACGATCAGCTTGGCGATCATCGGGTCGTAATGCACGGTAATGGCGTCACCCGCACGAATGCCGCTGTCTATCCTGAGGTGCGGTCCTTCATCGGGAAAGACGAGATGGTTGATCGTGCCGATTGACGGCAGAAAATCATGCGCCGGGTCTTCCGCGTAAATCCGCGCTTCGATGGCATGGCCGTTGATGCGAAGATTGCCCCAGTCTTCCGGCAGGGTTTCACCGTTCGCGACACGGATCTGCCATTCCACCAGATCGAGCCCGGTAATATATTCCGTGACCGGATGTTCGACCTGCAGCCTTGTGTTCATTTCCATGAAATAGAACTCGCCGGAAGGGTCGAGCAGGAATTCCACCGTTCCCGCGCCGCGATAATCAATGGCGCGGGCGGCGGCGACCGCCGCGTCATACATGCGTTGCCTGAGCGTATCGGGCAGGCCGGGGGCCGGGGCCTCCTCGATGACTTTCTGGTGCCGGCGCTGGATGGAGCAATCGCGTTCGAAAAGCGAAACACAATTGCCTTGGCCATCGGCAAAGACCTGCACTTCCACATGACGCGGCCGTTCCAGATATTTTTCGATCAGGATGCGGTCGTTGCCGAAGGCGGCAAGCGCTTCGCGTTTGGCACCGGCAAGTTCGGCTGCGAATTCGCGTTTCTTGCGAACGATGCGCATGCCCTTGCCGCCGCCGCCGGCTGAGGCCTTGATCAGCACCGGATAGCCTATGCCTTTGGCTTCGTCGGCAAGCCGCTCCTCGGCCTGGTCGTCACCATGATAGCCCGGAACGACGGGAACGCCCGCTTGCGCCATCAGCGCCTTCGCCTCGCTTTTTCCGCCCATGGCGCGGATGGCATCGGGCGCCGGGCCGATGAAAACGAGACCTGCGGAAGCGCAGGCTTCAGCGAAGCCGGCGTTTTCAGAGAGGAAGCCGTAACCCGGATGAATGGCTTCCGCGCCGCTCGCGTGCGCGGCGGCAACGATCTTTTCCGCATCGAGATAGGACGAGCGCGCCGGCGCAGGGCCGATGCCAATGGCCTCGTCGGCCAGCGCCACATGCATGGCGTCGCGGTCGGCATCCGAATAGACCGCGACGGTGCGGATGCCCATCCTGGCGGCGGTGCGGATGATCCGGCAGGCGATTTCGCCGCGATTGGCGATCAGTATTTTTGAGAACATGGTCACCTCACATCCTGAATATGCCGAAACGGGTGGTTTCAATCGGCGCGTTCAACGCGGCCGACAGTCCAAGACCAAGTACGAGGCGGGTGTCCTTCGGATCGATGATGCCATCGTCCCAAAGTCTCGCGCTGGCGTAATAGGGATGTCCCTCCCGCTCGTATTTTTCCCGGATCGGCTGTTTGAACGCCTCTTCCCCTTCCTTGGACCAGTGGCGGCCATCGGCCTCGATGCCGTCCCGCCGGATTTGCGCCAGAACGGATGCCGCCTGTTCGCCGCCCATCACGGAAATGCGGGCATTCGGCCACATCCACAGGAAGCGCGGCGAATAGGCGCGGCCGCACATGCCGTAATTGCCGGCGCCGAAGGAGCCGCCGATGATGACGGTGAATTTCGGCACTTTAGCCGATGCGACGGCGGTCACGAGCTTTGCGCCATCCTTGGCGATGCCGCCCGCCTCATAGGCCTTGCCGACCATGAAACCGGTGATGTTCTGCAGGAAAACCAGGGGAATGCCGCGCTGGCAGCAGAGTTCGATGAAATGCGCGCCCTTCAGCGCCGATTCCGAAAACAATATGCCGTTATTGGCGATGATGCCGACGGGATAACCGTGGATATGGGCAAAGCCGCAGACCAGCGTCGTGCCGTAAAGCGCCTTGAACTCATCGAATTCGGAACCATCCACCAGACGCGCGATGATCTCGCGCACCTCGAAAGGCTTGCGCGTATCGGCGGGCACGATGCCGTAAAGTTCTTCCGGCGGATAAAGCGGCTCCGTTGGCGGGCGGATATCCAGCTCCACCTGTTTGCGGCGGTTGAGGGTGGAAACGATCCGCCGGGTCAGCGACAGCGCGTGGCGGTCGTCATTGGCGTAGTGATCGGTAACGCCGGACTGTCGAGAATGTACATCCGCGCCGCCTAGTTCTTCCGCGCTCACCACTTCCCCGGTTGCAGCCTTCACCAGCGGCGGGCCACCGAGAAAGATCGTGCCCTGATTTTTGACGATGACGGACTGGTCGCTCATGGCAGGCACGTAGGCCCCGCCCGCCGTGCAGCTGCCCATCACCACGGCAATCTGGGCGATGCCTTCCGCCGACATATTGGCCTGATTGTAGAAGATGCGGCCGAAATGATCGCGGTCGGGAAACACCTCGTCCTGATTGGGCAGGTTCGCGCCGCCGGAATCCACCAGATAGATGCAGGGCAGGCGGTTCTCCGTGGCGATTTCCTGCGCGCGCAGATGTTTCTTCACCGTCAGCGGATAATAGGTGCCGCCTTTCACTGTCGCATCATTGGCGACGATGACGCATTCGCGGCCAGAGACCCGGCCGATGCCGGTGACGATGCCGGCGGCGGGAACGGGTTCGTCATAGACCTCGTAAGCCGCGAATTGCGAGAATTCGAGAAATGGGCTGCCGGGATCGAGAAGGGCTTCGATCCGGTCGCGCGCCAGCAATTTGCCGCGGGAAAGATGCCGTTCGCGGGCCTTGTCGCCGCCGCCTCTGGAGATTTTCTCGACGTGCTGCCGCAGGTCCTCCACCAGACCCGACATGAATTCCACATTGGCGGCAAAGGTTGGATCGCGGTTCAGACTGGATGTAAGCTTCATCGCGTGTCCTCACCCGTTGCCCTTGACCAGTTCGCGGCCGATCAGCATCCGGCGGATTTCGCTGGTGCCTGCGCCGATTTCATAAAGCTTGGCATCTCTCAGCAGTCGCCCGGCCGGGCTTTCATTGACGTAGCCGGAGCCACCGAGAAGCTGGATCGCATCCAGCGCCACCTGCGTAGCGCGCTCGGCGGCAAAGAGGATCGCGCCCGCCGCATCCTGCCTTGTGATGCGACCGTTGTCGCAGGCCCGCGCCACGGCATAGACATAGGCGCGCGACGCATTCATGGCCGAATAGATATCGGCAAGCTTTCCCTGCACCAGCTGGAATTCGCCAATCGGCTTGCCGAATTGCTTGCGCTCACGCGCATAGGGCAACACCAGATCGATAGCTGCCTGCATGATGCCAACAGGGCCGGCGGCCAGCACGGCGCGCTCGTAATCCAGCCCGCTCATCAGCACCGTCACGCCGTCGTTCAAGCGCCCGAGAATGTTCTCCTCCGGCACCTCGCAATCCTCAAACACCAGCTCCGAGGTTGGCGAGCCGCGCATGCCGAGCTTGTCGAGTTTCTGCGCGGGGCGAAAACCCTTGAAGCCTTTTTCGATCAGGAAGGCCGTGATGCCGCGTGGGCCGGCAGACATATCCGTCTTGGCATAGACAACCAGCGTATCCGCCTCGTGGCCGTTGGTGATCCACATCTTCGTGCCGTTCAACACATAAACGTCACCCTTGCGTTCCGCCTTCAGCTTCATCGAGACAACATCCGATCCGGCTTCCGTCTCGCTCATGGCGAGCGAACCGACATATTCGCCGGAAACGAGCTTCGGTAGATATCTGCGTTTTTGCTCTTCCGTTCCCCAGCGGTGAATCTGGTTGATGCACAGGTTGGAATGGGCGCCATAGGAAAGGCCGATGGAAGCCGATGCCCGGCTTATCTCCTCCATTGCCACGCAATGGGCGAGATAGCCCATGTCAGCACCGCCGTACTCTTCCGAAACGGTGATGCCGTGCAGGCCGAGTTCGCCCATCTGCGGCCAGAGCTTGCGCGGAAACCGGTCGTCGCGATCGATTTCGGCGGCGAGTGGCGCTATTTCATCGTCGGCGAATGCACTTGCGCTGTCGCGCAGCGCTGCAATTTCCGGGCCGAGATCGGCGTCGAAAATGGCGGCGAGGTTCAAACTCATCGCGTCTCCTCCTCCGGACGGCAGGCCGTCCCTTTTGTCAGCAGCCGGCACCTCCTCCGCGCCGACAACCCTTATTTACGGCGTGTCACCTCCGGTGAAGGCGGCGGAACGGCGCACGAATGTCTTGATGGCGAAATTGGACTGGATGCGCGACACGCCGGGAACCGTGGTCAGGAAATCCAGAAGCTGCTGATAATGCGGCAAATCCCGCACCATGGCATGAATGAGATAATCGGAACTGCCGCTCGTCTGGTAGCCGCCCACCACTTCCGGAATGGAGGCGACATGGTGCTCGAAGGTCGTCAGCGCTTCCTTGATCTGCCGTTCGAGCGTGACGGAAATGAAGACGCCCATATTACCGAGCAGCCGGTTCTCATCAAAGACAGCGGTATAACCGCGAATGATGCCTTCCTCTTCCAGCTTGCGCACGCGGCGCAGCGTCGGCGTGAAGGAGAGGCCGATCCGGGCCGCCAGATCGCGCCAGCTCACCCGCCCGTCATCGCCGAGCACATGAAGAATCTTCTGGTCGAAACTGTCGAGCTCAATCATGGATCATTTGCTCTATGATATGACTAATTGTTGGATCAAAGATATCGTCAATCAAAAAACTGTCAATCAAAATAGCTTTGAAATGAATTCAAGATAGTGATAGCGTTCACATCAGTCGCGGTCTGGAGGAGATTGCGGTGGGTCGTTTTCCTAAGGGGGGAAATGGCCAAGGGAGGTGAATTTGGCTGTGCATGACCCTGTCGTTATCGTCGGGGCCGCCCGTACTGCTATGGGTGGGTTCCAGGGCGAATTCAAATCGGTGGCCGCACCCGATCTCGGGGCGGCGGCGATCCGCGCGGCCGTCGAGCGGGCCGCAATTTCACCTGCTGATATTGACGATGTGCTGATGGGCTGCGTGCTCTCGGCCGGGCAGGGGCAGGCTCCGGCGAGACAGGCGGCCATTGCCGCCGGCATTCCCAACTCGGTTGGCGCGACGACCATCAACAAGATGTGCGGCTCAGGCATGAAGGCGATCATGCTGGCGCATGACCAGCTTGCGGCGGGAAGCTCTTCCATCGTGCTTGCGGGCGGTATGGAAAGCATGAGCAACGCGCCCTATCTGCTGGATCGCGCCCGCAATGGCTATCGTCTCGGCCACGGCAAGCTCACCGACCACATGTTTCTTGACGGTCTTGAAGATGCCTATGAAAAGGGCAGGCTGATGGGGACTTTCGCGGAAGATTGCGCGCAAGACTACCAATTTACCCGCGCCATGCAGGATGACTTTGCGCTTGCCTCACTGGAGCGCGCTCGTCGCGCCATCGCCGAGGGGGCTTTCGAAGCGGAAATAGCGCCTGTCGGCGATGTCGCCGTGGACGAGCAGCCGGGCAAGGCAAGACCGGAGAAAATCCCGCAGCTGAAACCCGCCTTCCGCGATGGTGGAACGGTGACGGCGGCCAATTCCAGTTCGATTTCCGATGGTGCGGCCGCTCTTGTTCTCATGCGTCGCTCCGAAGCGGAAAGGCGGGGCCTTTCACCGCTGGCCACCATTATCGGTCAGGCCTCCCATGCGGATGCACCAGCCGGATATCCAACGGCTCCCATCGGCGCGATGAAAAAGCTGTTCGAAAAAACCGGCTGGTCGGCAAAGGATGTCGATCTGTTCGAAATCAACGAGGCTTTCGCGGTTGTGGCGATGGCGGCGATGCGCGATCTGGATCTGCCGCATGAGAAGGTGAATGTGCATGGCGGCGCCTGCGCACTCGGCCATCCGATCGGCGCTTCCGGCGCGAGGATCGTCGTCACCTTGCTTGCGGCCTTGCAGCGTCACGGGCTGAAGCGCGGCGTGGCCGCCGTCTGCATCGGCGGCGGCGAAGCGACGGCGCTTGCTGTCGAGCGGCACTGAAGGGAGGCGGTGATGATCCTGAATGACGCCCAACAGCAGATCAGGGACATGGCCCGCGATTTCGCCCGTGAGCGGCTCGCCCCCGGTGCTGGCGCGCGCGACCGGGAAAGCCGGTTTCCGAAAGACGAGCTGAAAGAAATGGGTGAACTCGGCTTTCTCGGCATGCTGGTCTCTGAGGATTATGGCGGGTCGGAAACCGGTGCCGTGGCCTATGCCCTGGCGCTGGAGGAGATCGCCGCCGGTGACGGCGCCTGTTCCACCATCATGAGCGTTCACAATTCGGTCGGTTGCGTGCCGATCCTCAAATTCGGGACCGAAGACCAGAAACAGCGCTTCCTGCCGAAATTGTCTTCCGGCGAGTGGATCGGCGGTTTTGCGCTGACCGAGCCGCAGGCCGGTTCCGATGCGTCCAACCTCAAGACCCGCGCCCGGCGCGATGGCGACCGGTATATTCTGGATGGCGCGAAACAGTTCATCACCTCAGGCAAGAATGGCGATGCCGTCATCGTTTTTGCCGTCACCGATGCGGCGGCGGGCAAGAAAGGCATCACCGCCTTCATCGTGCCGACTGATACGCCGGGTTACGAGGTCATCAGGGTCGAGGAAAAACTCGGCCTGCATTCGTCCGATACCTGCCAGATCGCCTTTACCGACATGGCGGTACCAGTCGAATTGCGGCTCGGCGAAGAAGGGCAGGGGTATCGCATCGCGCTCGCCAATCTGGAAGGCGGTCGCATCGGCATCGCCGCGCAGGCGGTCGGCATGGCGCAGGCGGCTTTCGAGGCGGCGCGGGATTATGCCCGCGAGCGCAAGGCCTTCGGGCAGGCAATCATCGAGCATCAGGCGGTGGCGTTTCGCCTTGCGGACATGGCGACGCGCATTGAGGCGGCGCGGCAGCTGGTGCTGCATGCAGCGGCGTTGAAGGAAGCGGGTGAGCCCTGCCTCTCTGAAGCCTCGATGGCAAAACTCTTCGCGTCCGAAATGGCCGAGCGCGTCTGCTCGGACGCCATCCAGATTCACGGCGGTTACGGTTACATGGCGGATTATCCGGTGGAGCGGATCTATCGCGATGTGCGCATCTGCCAGATTTACGAGGGAACCAGCGATGTCCAGCGCATGGTCATCGCGCGAAACCTCTGAAGATTGTTTCGTCGTCTGGAGGAGATGGCGATGGGAGGAGTAGAATGGATATTACCGAAACCACGCATCTCAGCCTGCATGTGCCGGAGCCTGCGGTGCGGCCCGGCGACCAGCCGGATTTCTCCAATGTGAAAATACCCAAGGCCGGCTCCGTGCCGCGCCCAGAGGTGGATGCCGCGCCCGAAAGCATGCGCGATCTCGCCTATTCCATCATTCGCGTCCTCAACCACCAGGGCGAGGCCGTCGGGCCATGGGCGGGGCTGCTCTCGGACGAGGAATTGCTGGTGGGCCTTAGAAACATGATGCGGCTTCGTGCTTTCGACGCCCGCATGCTGATGGCGCAACGGCAGGGCAAGACCTCCTTTTACATGCAGCATCTGGGCGAGGAAGCGGTCAGCTGCGCCTTCCGCAAGGCGCTTTCCAAAGGCGACATGAATTTCCCGACCTACCGGCAGGCGGGTCTGCTGATCGCAGACGACTATCCGCTCGTTACCATGATGAACCAGATCTATTCCAACGAGCTGGACCCGCTGCACGGGCGGCAAATGCCGGTTCTCCATTCCTCGAAGGAGCATGGCTTCTTCACCGTGTCCGGCAATCTTGCCACACAATATGTGCAGGCGGTTGGCTGGGCGATGGCCTCGGCCATCAAGGGCGATACGAAAATCGCGGCCGCCTGGATCGGCGACGGCTCGACGGCGGAATCGGATTTTCATTCCGCGCTGGTCTTTGCCTCCACCTACAAGGCGCCGGTGATCCTCAACATCGTCAACAACCAATGGGCCATTTCCACCTTTCAGGGTATTGCGCGCGGCGGTTCCGGCACCTTTGCGGCGCGGGGGCTGGGTTTCGGCATTCCCGCACTTCGGGTCGACGGCAATGATTATCTCGCCGTCTATGCCGTGGCGCGATGGGCGGTGGAGCGCGCGCGCCGCAATCTCGGCCCGACGCTGATCGAATATGTGACCTATCGTGTCGGCGCGCATTCCACCTCCGACGATCCAAGCGCCTATCGTCCCAAGACCGAATCCGAGGCCTGGCCGCTGGGCGACCCGGTTCTGAGACTGAAGAAACACCTCATCCTGCGTGGTTTCTGGTCCGAGGAGCGGCACCGGCAGGCGGAAGCGGAAATCGCCGATGAGGTTATCGAGGCGCAGCGCGAGGCGGAAAGCCACGGCACGCTGCATGCGGGCGGCAAGCCGCCGACCAAGGATATTTTCGAGGGCGTATATGCCGAGATGCCGCCGCATCTCGTCCGTCAACGCCAGAAAGCCGGGTACTGATATGACGAGAATGACGATGATCGAAGCCGTCCGCAGCGCCATGGATGTATCCATGGAGCGCAACGACGATGTGGTGGTGTTCGGCGAGGACGTGGGTTATTTCGGCGGGGTCTTTCGCGCCACGCAGGGGCTGCAGGGAAAATATGGCAAGACGCGCTGTTTCGACGCGCCCATCAGCGAATCCGGCATTGTCGGCACCGCCATCGGCATGGCCGCTTATGGCTTGCGCCCCTGTGTCGAAATCCAGTTCGCCGATTACATGTATCCCGCCTACGACCAGATCACTCAGGAAGCGGCCCGCATTCGCTATCGCTCCAATGGCGATTTCACCTGCCCCATCGTTCTGAGAATGCCGACGGGTGGCGGCATCTTTGGTGGACAAACCCATAGCCAGAGCCCCGAGGCGCTCTTTACCCATGTCTGCGGGCTGAAGGTGGTGGTCCCCTCCAACCCTTACGATGCCAAGGGGCTGCTGATCGCGTCGATCGAAGACCCGGATCCGGTGATGTTCCTGGAGCCGAAGCGACTTTACAACGGTCCTTTCGACGGCCATCACGACCGACCGGTAACGCCCTGGTCGAAGCATGACATGGGCGAGGTGCCGGAAGGCCACTACACCATTCCGATCGGCAAGGCGGAAATCCGCCGCGCCGGGCAGGATGTCACCGTCATCACCTACGGCACCATGGTGCATGTGGCGCTGGCGGCGGCGGAAGAGACCGGTGTGGATGCCGAGATCATTGATCTTCGCAGCCTGCTGCCGCTTGACCTCGACACCATCGTGAAGTCCGTTTCCAAGACCGGCCGCTGTGTCATGGTGCATGAGGCGACGCTCACTTCCGGCTTTGGCGCGGAAGTCGTGTCGCTGGTGCAGGAACATTGCTTTTATCATCTCGAGGCTCCCGTCGTCCGCGTTGCCGGTTGGGATACGCCTTACCCCCATGCGCAGGAATGGGACTATTTTCCGGGACCTGCCCGTGTCGGGCGCGCCCTCGTCGAAGTCATGGAGGCCTGAAGATGGCGGAATTTGTTCTCACTATGCCCGATGTCGGTGAAGGTGTGGCGGAAGCCGAACTGGTGGAATGGAACATCAAGCCCGGTGATCCCGTGCATGAGGACATGGTGCTGGCTGCCGTGATGACCGACAAGGCGACTGTCGAAATCCCCTCACCGGTTGCTGGCATCGTCACATGGCTGGCGGCGGAAGTGGGGGACACGGTGGCGGTGAAGGCGCCGCTTGTGCGTATCGAAACCGATGTGGCTGCTGCCGCTCCGGCCGGTGATGTGGCGGAACCGGAAGCGCCATCCGACATGACGGAAGAGCCGCCAGCAGCTGAAATCCAGCCGGCTCGTGAAATCGATGATGCGCCGCCTTCTCCGGAGGTCGAACACCATAAACCTCTGGCGTCCCCTGCCGTGCGCCAGCGCGCCGACGATCTCGATATCGATCTCGCACAGGTGCGGGGAACGGGGCCGGACGGGCACATCACCCACGCCGATCTCGATGCCTATCTCACCACGCGGTCGAAACCTGAACGGCCCGCGATGCCGATAGCGCCCCGCGACAGCGCCGTCGAGGAAGTGAAGGTGACGGGGCTGAGGCGCAGGATCGCCGAGAAGATGGCGCTTTCCGTCTCCCGCATTCCCCACATCACCTATGTCGAGGAAATCGACGTGACGGATATGGAGGATCTGCGCGCCACCATGAACGGCAGTCGCCGGTCCGGACAGCCGAAACTGACGATCCTGCCGTTCCTGATGCGGGCGCTTGTCAAAACGGTCGCGGATCATCCCGGCATGAATGCCACATTCGATGACGAGAAAGGGGTCGTCAGCCATTACGAAGCGGTTCACATAGGCATCGCCACGCAGACGCCTTCGGGATTGACGGTGCCGGTGGTTCGCCACACGGAAACGCTTGGCCTTTGGCAATGCGCAGAGGAAGTCTCGCGCGTTGCCGAGGTGGCCCGCACCGGCACTGCCCAGCGCGACGAGCTGACGGGCTCGACCATCACCATCAGTTCGCTCGGCGCATTGGGCGGTGTCGTGTCAACGCCCATCATCAACCATCCCGAGGTGGCGATCATCGGTGTCAACAAGATCATGACGCGGCCGGTCTGGGATGGCAGCCGTTTCGTGCCGCGCAAGATGATGAACCTTTCCTCCAGCTTCGATCACCGGGTTGTTGACGGCTGGGATGCCGCCGTCTTCATCCAGGCCCTCAAGGCGCTGCTGGAAAAGCCGGCGCTGATCTTCATCGATTGAAAGGCGACTCGCGACCGATCCATCACACCCCCCCCTCATTCCTGTGCTCTTCACAGGAATCCAGTCAGCCCAAGTCTTTGGGCTGAAACGACTCTTCCCGCCACGCAGATGCGTGTCGGCTGGATTCCTTCGACGAGCAGAGGAATGAGGGGGGGAGCGGGCATCGAGCAAATGATCGTCGTTTTTGAGCGGGTCGTTTTCGACATTCACGGAACTGTTTCGGTGTCAGTATAGGCTTGCGTTCGCGATCTTCGGGTATAGAAGAGAAAGAACGAGAAGCCGTGTTTTCTCATCATGATCATAGTGGCGGACGGGGGCGCTCCGGTGCCCAGCGCTTCGCTGTCCGCCGGCAACCGAATGAAGAAGAAGGTCCTTTCATGAGCACTCCCAAACCCGTTGTCCTGACTATTCTCGATGGCTGGGGGCTGAGCGAGGACAAATCCAGCAACGCGCCGGTGCTGGCGAACACGCCCACCATGGACCGGCTTTTTGCCACCTGCCCGAATGCAACGCTCACCACTTTCGGCCCGAATGTCGGCCTGCCCAGCGGGCAGATGGGCAATTCCGAAGTCGGGCACACCAATATCGGCGCAGGCCGCATCGTCGCCATGGACCTCGGCCAGATTGACCTGGCGATCGAGGATGGCAGCTTTTTCCAGAATGCCGCGCTTCTCGATTTCGCCGCCAAGGTGAAGGCAGCTGGCGGTGTGGCGCATCTGATGTGCGTTGTTTCGGATGGTGGCGTTCACGGCCACATCGTCCACGGTCAGGCGGCGGTGAAGCTGATGACCGATCTGGGGCTGAAGGTCGTTGTGCACGCCATCACCGATGGCCGCGATGTCGCGCCGCAGTCGGCAGAGGGTTTCGTCACTGCTTTTGCAGCCAGTCTGCCTGAGGGCGCCAGCATCGGCACGGTGATCGGCCGTTATTATGCAATGGATCGCGACAATCGCTGGGAACGCGTTGAAAAAGCTTATGACGCCATGGTTCTCGGCAAGGGCGAGCATGCGCCGGACGCGGTAAGCGCTGTGGCCGCAAGCTACAAAAACAACGTCACCGATGAATTCATCCTGCCGACGGTGATCGGCGACTATCAAGGGTTCAAGGCCGGCGACGGTCTCTTCTGCCTGAATTTCCGCGCCGACCGCGCCCGCGAAATCCTGCTCGCCATCGGCGCGGATGATTTTGACGGGTTCGCGCGCGAAAAGCCCGTGCTTTCGGCCTTGCTTGGCATGGTGGAATATTCCACCCGCCACAGCACCTTCATGACGACGGCTTACCCCAAGCGCGATATCGTCAATACGCTGGGCGCCTGGGTGGCCAAGCAGGGTCTGCGGCAGTTCCGCCTGGCCGAGACGGAAAAATATCCGCATGTCACCTTCTTCCTCAATGGCGGCAAGGAAGAGCCGGAAGTGGGCGAAGACCGCTTCATGCCCAAGTCTCCGAAGGTTGCGACCTATGATCTGCAGCCGGAAATGAGCGCGCCGGAAGTGACGGAGAAATTCGTCGAGGCGATCGGCAAAGGTTACGACCTCATCGTCACCAATTATGCCAATCCGGACATGGTCGGCCATACCGGCGACCTGCAGGCCGCGATCAAGGCCTGTGAAGCCGTGGATCGTGGGCTTGCCGCTGTCGTTGCGGCATTGGACAAGGTGGGTGGCGCCATGCTGGTGATTGCCGACCATGGCAATTGCGAAACCATGGTGGATCCGGTGACCGGTGGCCCGCACACGGCGCACACAACCAATCCGGTGCCGGTGATCCTGTATGGCGGACCGGAAGGTGCAAAGCTGCATAGCGGCATTCTCGCCGATGTGGCTCCGACGCTGCTGCAACTGATGAACGTGCCGCTGCCAGCAGAAATGACGGGTAAGAGCCTGATCGACCTATAATAATAGAGTGCCCTCGCGCGGGAGTTTCTCGCTCCCGCGCATGCCGTTTTATACGCATCGAATGAGGTGGGTCTATCGCTATTTGGCGTAGATGCGGTCGTGGATGAGCATGCCGGTAATCATCGCCGCCACGAAGAGCATGACGGGCAGCAGTCCCAGAGCAAAGGCCGAGATCGCAGGGCCGGGGCAAAAGCCCGCAAGCCCCCAGCCTGTGCCAAAAATAGCCGAACCCACGACCAGCGGCCTGTCGATGCGCGTTTTCGAGGGAAGGCTGAAATCTTCCCCGAGGACGGGTTTGGCAAGGAAACGGCGTAGCTGAACGCCCGGTACCGCGACCAGGAGCGCGCCGCCGAGAACGAACATCAGGCTCGGATCCCAATGGCCGCTCGCCACGTCTAGAAAACCTGACACGCGGGCCGGATCGATCATGCCGGAGAGGGAAAGGCCGAAGCCGAACAGCGCCCCTGCCGCGAGTGCCAGCGCGACACGCGCAATGACCGGATTTTTCATGAGAGGGCTCCCGTTATCGTCGCAGCGAGCATGCCGGTGATCAGGAACGTTACGGTCGCGACGATGGAGCGCCGGGAAAATCGCGCCAGCCCCATGATGCCGTGGCCGGAAGTGCAGCCGGAGCCCATGCGTGCGCCGAAACCCACCAGCAGACCGGCAACGAGGATCAGCGGCCACGGTGTGGTTATGGTGAGGGCGGGAAATTGGCCGGATGCGGTGGCATAAAGATAAGGCCCGGCCAGCAGGCCGGCAACAAATGCCAGATCAGTAAAATGCCGCTCTCTTCCAAGCACATTGCCCATGATGCCGCTAATGCCGGCGATGCGGCCGTTAAAGAGAAACAGGAGGATGCTTGCAATACCAAGCAGCATGCCGCCGAAAAGGGAGGGCCAATAGGGCGTCACGGGCTTTCCCCCGGCGCACAGAAAATCGCATAAAGAGCCTCGATCAGCTGCGCCGCCTTTTCCTCCGTCAGCCGGTAAAAGATTTGTTTGGCGTCACGCCGGGTCTCGACGATGCCGGCTTCCCGCAAGACTCCGAGCTGCTGGGAAAGCGTCGGTTGGCGAATGTCCAGCTTGGTCTCCAGTTCGCCGACGGAAAACTCTCCCTGCGCCAGCGTGCAGGCAAGCATCAGCCGCGCCGGATGGGCGAGTGTCTTCAAAAGTATCGCAACCTCGACGGCACGTTCCTCCATCTCGGGAAGGGGGATTTCAGCGATGTGCAGGGGCAGTTTCAGCGTGTTTTGCTTCACCATGCGCTGCCCTCCAGCACGTCGAGAGGGAATTTCAGATAACGTTTGCCGTTGGCTTCCGGCTCCGGCAGGCGCCCGCCGCGAATATTGACCTGCAGGGCGTGCAGAATGAGCTTCGGCATTGGCAGGGTGCGATCCCGGGCCTCACGAAGCTGAATGAAGCCTTCTTCCGTCATGCCGGCCAGATGCGGATTGCCGCGTTTCTGTTCACCCACCGTGCTTTCCCATTTCGGGGCGCGGCCACCGGGCTGGTAATCATGGCCGGTGAAAAGCCGCGTTTCGTCTGGAAGGGCGAAAATGTTCTGGATGGAGGCCCAGAGTTCTCTGGCGCTTCCGCCGGGAAAATCGGCCCGCGCCGTGCCGGAATCGGGCATGAACAGCGTATCGTGCACGAAGGCGGCGTCCCCCACCACATAAGTAACGGAGGCCAGCGTGTGCCCGGGCGAAAACAGCACGCGCGCTTCAAGCGAACCGATACTGAAACGGTCTTCCGCTTCAAACAGCCGGTCCCATTGCGAGCCGTCGGTCTCAAGGCCGGGCCAGTTATATTTCTCCTGCCAGAGTTTCTGTACGCCGGTGATCCTGGCGCCGATCGCTGTTTTCGCGCCGGTTTTTTGGCTGAGATAGTGAGCGGCGGAAAAATGGTCGGCATGGGGGTGGGTATCGAGAATCCACTCCACCATCAGGTTCTGCTCTTTCACATACTCCAGAATGGCGTCGGCATTCATCGTTCCGGTCGCGCCGGATTTTTCGTCGAAATCATAGACGGGATCGATGACGGCGCAGCGCCCGGTCGAAGGATCCGAAACGACATATTGCACGCTGGATGTCCGCGGATCGAAGAAAGCCTTCACATGCGGCTTTGCCAGAGCCCGCCGCTCCAGCCAGCGAACGGCGCCGGAAAGGTCGAAACCATGCTCCTTGCCGAAAGCCCCGATTTCGCCCTGCTGCATGCGCCCGTCCAGCGCTTCGCCGAGAACATAGAGCGTGAGCGCACGGGTGCCGCCCTTGCAATGGGCGAAAACGGGGCCTTCGGCTTCCGCCATCGTCTGCTGAAAGGCACGAATATCGGCCTCTGTCATGGTCGGGCCGCTGACTGGAATGAAACTGTAGGCCAGACCCGCTGCGCCGGCGGCGCTTCGTTCATGCACATTGCCCGGCTGGCCGGGCTCTTCCCCATCCGGCCGGGCATTGACGATGGTTTTGTATCCTTGAGCGGAGAGCGATGGAAAGTCGGTGATCTCCGGCTGGCCTGCGACTGTCAGACGTTCGTTGATCCTGACGGCGTTCATCGGCATCTCCTGTTGTTCTAAATTAATATACGTTATTGTATAATGTATATTGATTGGCCGCAAGAGGCGCATTTCATCGGAAATGCCTATCGGAAAAGACACCCCATGCCCGGCGCTCTGCGGGCATGGGGTGTGTTTCCCTGAAGCCGGTTTGCGTGGTGGCTGGTCTCAGGCGACGAGCCTGCGGCGTGTCGCCTTCCAGCCGAGACAGATCGCCGCGATGAGCAGAACCGTCTGGGCGACGAGAAACGGTGGCTCGTTGCCGTTCGGTGCCAGAGCGTTCAGCGTTTCGACCTTGAGGAAGGCCTGAACGATCAGCACGAACATGTTCAGATAGAGGCCCATCGTGGCGGTGATCGTATAAATGATGCGCGCCCTGCCATTGAGACCGTATCCATAGAGCGCCACCAGCGCGATCGCCAGAATGGCGGTCGAAATGATGCCGACGCCGAGTGCAGGCGTGAAGTTGCCGATCGGAAACAGAAAGCCGGTGAGCGTGGTGGCGAGCGTCGTGATGAGAAAGAGCGCCATCATGCGCGGCATCCATCGCCCTGCCGCATAAGCGGGCAGGGCGATCAGTCCGGTTGCGATGCCGATGAAGCTTAAGGCAACGTGCAATGCAGTGAATTGGGGAATGGTCAGTCCGAGGATCATGATGCGTCTCCCTCTATTCGGTTTGAGCTGCACGATACCGGCTGGCGGCAAGTGCATGCGACAGATTGGGCCTCAATGCCGCGCGGGCGGCAAGGAAATTTTCAAGATCGGCCGTATCCGGCAGGGAAGGAATGGTCAGGGTCTCGCCGAGATCGAGACCAGCCAGGGCCGCATCCACCATCTCGTAAACATCCATGACCATGGCGGCCGGAATGGCGTCGAGCCGTTCCTCTTCCCAGATCGCCGTGCGAGTGATGCCGGGCAGGACGCCCTGAACCCGCACGCCGGAGGGCGAAAGCTGCGCCTGCAGCGCCTCGGTGAAGGCAAGCACGAAGGCCTTGGTCGCCGGATAGACGGCGGTGAATGCCGCCGGCATCAGCGCCGTGACCGAAGTGATGTTGATGATCGTACCCTTGCCATCGGCCGCAAGGCGCGGTGCGATGGCCGCCGCAAGCCGGGTGACGGCAAGAATGTTGAGGTTGATCATCGTCGTCACATAGGCCGGGTCCAGCGCCGTTATCGCGCCTTCACCGGCAATGCCGGCATTGTTGACGAGGCCGGTAATCTGCCGGTCCTCACGCAGCCGTGCCTCTACCTTTTCGAGGTCTTCCTCCCTGGAAAGATCGGCGGAGAGAACCTCGACTGCGATGCGGTGATCCATTTCCAGCCGCTCGGCCAGTGCCTCCAGCTTTTCGGCGCGCCGCGCGACGAGAATGAGATCATGGCCGCGTTTTGCCAGACGTTCGGCATAGACCGCGCCGATGCCGTCGGATGCGCCGGTGATGAGGAATGTATTCCGTGTCATGTCCGTATCTCCTGTATCTGGTGGTTTCAGGCGTTGATGAAGGCGAGAAGGTCGGCGTTGAACCGGTCCTGATGGGTCTGCGTCAGGCCATGGTCGGCGCCCTCATAGATTTTGAGAACCGCATGTTTGACGATTCTGACCGTGGAAAGCGCGGAAGCGCCCACCGGGACGATCTGGTCGTCATCGCCGTGCAGAACCAGCGTCGGTTTGTCGAAGGCCTTCAGGTCCTGATGGAAATCGCTTTCCGAAAAGGCGCGAATGCTGTCGAGCTGGCCTTTCAGGCCGCCCATCATGCCCTGCCGCCAGAATTCCTCACGGATGCCTTCGGATATCACGACGCCTTCGCGGTTGTAGCCGTAGAAGGGAATGGTCAGGTCTTTGAAGAACTGGCTGCGATTGTCATAGGTGCCCTTGCGGATACCGTCGAAAACATCGATCGGCAGGCCGATGGCATTGCTTTCCGTCTTCAGCATCAGCGGCGGAACCGCGCCGATGAGGGCGATTTTCGCGACGCGGGCCGTGCCGTGGCGGCCGATATAGCGGGTGACCTCGCCGCCGCCGGTGGAATGGCCGACCAGAATGATGTCGTGAAGATCGAGCTGTTCGATCAGCTCGGCCAGGTCGTCGGCATATTGATCCATGGTATTGTTGTGCCAGACCTGATCGGAGCGGCCGTGGCTGCGGCGATCATGGGCGATGGTGCGGAAACCGTTGTTAGCGAAGAACACCATCTGCGCATCCCAGGCATCGGCGCTGAGCGGCCAGCCATGGGAGAAGATGATGGGCTGGCCGTCTTTCGGGCCCCAGTCCTTGTAGAAAATATGCGTTCCGTCTCTGGTGGTGATCGTTGTCATGGCTCTCTCTCCTGTTGCAGGGAGCTTGCTTGCGTCCCGTGGGAATAGAGATACTCTTGACGCAGCCGGGGCTGGATTGGCGCTTCTGACAGAAAACGAGCCGAAACTGACAAAACGGGGGATGCGGGGCATGGCGGGTGTAGCGGGAAGCGCGATTGAAGTCGGTCTGGTTCTCTACCGGGACTGTCAGATCGCCATGGTGCACGGCATCACCGATCTTTTCGCCATCGCGTCGGTGTTTTCACAGGATCGCGGCGGACCGAAACTGCGCGTTAGCCACTGGAGCATGGGCGAGGGCGGTGAGTTTTCGCGCTGTCACGACACCGAGCCCGACAGGCCGGGACATCCCGATATCTTCGTCGTGCCCGGCCGACTGACCGGGCCTGCCGAAATCGATGAGGCCGAGCCCTATGCCCGCTGGCTGCTGGACCGGCATGCGCAGGGCGCGACGCTGGCCGCCAGTTGCGGCGGCTCCTTCATCATCGCCGCGACCGGCCTCCTGTCCGGTCGCCCGGCAACGACCCACTGGCTGTTTGCCGAACGTTTCCGTGACCGCTTTCCCGATATCCGGCTGGAGATAGACAAGATCGTCATCGAGGATGGCGATATCATCACGGCTGGCGGGCTGATGGCGTGGACCGATCTTGGCCTGCGTATCGTTGATCGCCTGCTTGGACCTTCGGTGATGATTGAAACCGGCAAATTCCTGCTGATCGATCCTTCCGGACGGGAGCAGCGACATTACAGCAGTTTCGCACCAAGGCTGACGCATGGCGACGAGCCGATATTAAAGGTGCAGCACTGGTTGCAGGCGCGCGCGGGGCGGGCGACAAGCGTTGCAGATATGGCCGGCCATGCCGGGCTGGAGGAGCGAACCTTCCTGCGCCGTTTCAAGGCTGCCACCGGCATGAAGCCAATCGAATATGTTCAGCATCTTCGTGTCGGCAAGGCGCGGGAACTGCTGGAATTCACCCGTCGTTCGGTCGACCAGATCGCCTGGTCGGTGGGTTATGAGGACGCGGCCGCCTTCCGTCGCGTGTTTCACCGTATTCTCGGCCTTTCTCCGGGGGAATATAGAAGCCGTTTTTCCAGCAGTTCGGCCATGGCGGCTGCCTGAGGACAATCCCGCGGCTCCGGCGGCGGCGATGGCCGGCCCTTGCAATGTGGCGGGTGTTTGCTAACATGCCAGACAAGTTTAAAACAGGTGGGCCGGAATGGACGTTGAGAGCAGCACGAAGCCGGGAGTATCGCTCGCGGCGAAAATCAGCTCCGCATTGCGGCGGGATTTGTCCGAAGGCGTGTTCCGTCCCGGTGACCGTCTTCCGAGCGAAAGCGCGCTGACACGCGAATATTCCGTCAGCCGCACGGTGGTGCGCGAGGCCATCGCCATTCTGCGCGCCGATGGTCTTGTTGAGGCCCGCAAGGGGGCAGGCGTGTTTGCCATTGAGGCGAAACCGGCCAAGGAGGTGCCTTTCAACGATCTCGCCGTGGGGCGGATCTCCTCGGTAATCGAACTGCTGGAACTGCGCACCGTTTTTGAGGTTGAATCGGCCGGGCTTGCGGCATCGCGCCGTTCCGCCGTGCAGGTTGAAGCCATCGTCGATGCGCATCGGCGTGTCGGCGACTGTCTCGCGGCCGGACTGCCGACGCGGGACGCCGACTTCGAGTTCCATCTAGCCATTGCACAGGCGACGCAGAACCGGCGGTTTCCCGAGTTTCTTCAACTCATCCGCTCCGGCATCATTCCGCGTGGCGAATTGCAGGGGGCAGCGCCCGGGTCGCGCCCGAAGGACTACAATCTTCACCTCCAGGAGGAGCATGCGAGGATCGTCGACGCTATCATTGAAGGTGATGCCAATGCCGCGCGCCAATATATGGCGGCACATCTGCGCGGCAGTCTTGAACGCTACAAGGTGCTTCTGCGCTCCCGAACCGCCGCTGAATGACCCGCTTTCTCAATAGGTTACGCACTCGCCCGTCGATAGAAGGCCAAGGAGGCGGCAAGCGTCAAAAGCGCGCCGCCGCAAATTCGGTCGAGCCATAGCGCCCCTGATTTCCGCAAAAGTCTGACGGCCTGCGAGCCAAGCAGGGCATATCCGAACATCACGATGAAATCGATGGCGGCGATAACCAGCGCAAGCACCGCATATTGCTGGATTTGCGGGGCTGCCGGATCGATGAATTGCGGCAGGAAAGCCGAAAAGAACAAATATCCTTTAGGGTTGGTCACGGCCACAAGGAAGCTTTTGAGGAAAATCGAGCGGGCGTAGGTGGCCCCGACAGTGTCTGCCGATTGAAGAGCGCTATCGAGCGAGCCCCTGGAGCGCAACAGCATGACGCCGAGGAAGGCAAGATAACAAACGCCGACCCATTTGACGACGCCGAACCAGAATTCCGAGGCGGCGAGCAATGCTCCCAATCCCAGCGCAACCGCGCCGATCAGAACGAAATCGGAGAGAACGGCGCCGGCCATGCCGGTCAAGGCGCGGCGAACCCCGAAGCGTGAGCCATTCGCAAGCGCCAGCAAAACGGTCGGGCCGGGCGTGGCAATGCCGATAAAGGCGACTATCGCAAATGCCAGAAGTGTCATTTCCGCCATTTTCTTCCTCTCACTTGGAGTAGGAGATGGCAGGTATCGGACCGGCATCTCCGCAGGCATTTTGGAGCGAAAGAATACAGGCTTTTGTAATTGCGGCAATGTGTGTGGGTTCTTTTGCGGCAAGGCAAAGAGGGCTGGATTTCAGATGAAACTTCGGCCTTGGAAGGCGGCGTCGCTGCCCGGTTGCGTAATCTTCCAGGCTCCGCCGCCGCACCAATTTCACCGGCATATGCTTGACAGCTTTCAACACCTGTGACAACTTGCGAATAGTTGTCAGACAGGATTGCGCCTTTGTTCTTTTGTGCAATCGACTTCTGGCAAGGGAGGAACCATGCCAAAAAGACGCCTTTCGCTGTATGGCCTGTCCGGCCAGATCGGAAGTATTGCGGTCACGCTGCTCGGATTGCTGCTGCTGACCTTTTTTATCGGCCGACTGATGCCCGCCGATCCGGTGCGGGCCATCGTCGGTGAGGACGCGACCCGCGAAACCTATGAGCAGGTCTACCATGCGCTCGGCTTCAACCGGCCGCTCTGGCAACAATTCATCTATTATCTCGGCGATGTCTTCACCGGCGATTTTGGGACCTCGATCCGCACGGGCCAGCCCGTCATCCAGGATATCATACGCGTCATGCCGGCGACGATGGAGCTTGCGACCTTCGCGATCCTGATCGGCGCCGGCCTTGGCATTCCCATGGGCGTCTATGCCGCGGTCAAGAAAGACCGTTGGCAGGACCATCTCGTGCGGGTGCTCAGCCTGTTCGGCCATTCCATGCCGATCTTCTGGACCGGCATGATCGCGCTGATCGTTTTTTACGCCCATCTCGGCCTTGTCGGCGGCGGTGGCCGTATGGACCAGTTCTATATCGGTCTCGTGGAGGAACGAACCGGCTTCCTGCTGATCGACAGCCTGCTGGCGGGCGACATGGAAGTCTTCTGGTCCGCCATCAATCACCTCATCCTGCCCGCCGCTCTGCTCGGTTATTCATCGTCGGCCTATATCACCCGCATGACGCGCAGCTTCATGCTCGATCAATTGGGCCAGGAATATGTGACGACCGCGCGCGTCAAAGGCCTGTCGCAGCGACAGACGGTGTGGCTGCATGCTTTCGGTAACATCCGCGTGCAGCTCGTCACCATCATTGCGCTTGCCTACGGCTCGCTGCTGGAAGGCGCGGTTCTTATCGAGACCGTCTTCGCCTGGCCGGGTTTCGGCCAATATCTCACCAGCAATCTTATCATCGGCGACATGAATGCCGTGATGACCTGCGTGCTTATCGTCGGCGTCATCTTCATCGGGCTCAATCTCCTGTCCGACATTCTCTACCGCTTTTTCGATCCGAGGACCCGCTGATGACGGCCCGTGCTGAAACCTCCCTGCGTCTTCCCGTGCCGTTGAATGCACTGAAGAACATCATCGTCTTCCTGCTGAAAAGCCCGACATCGGCCTTCGGCCTGTTGATATTGCTGCTTCTCGTCATCGCGGCGATTTTCGCGCCCTGGCTTGCGACGCATGATCCTTACGTGCAGGATCTCGCCAAGACGCTGCAGCCGCCCGGCAATGGCCATTTCTTCGGCACGGACGAGCTTGGACGCGATATTTACAGCCGCCTTTTGTGGGGCGCGCGCATCACTCTCACCATCATCTCGCTGGTGTCAATCATCGTCGGCCCGGTCGGTCTTCTGGTCGGCACCGCCTCGGGCTATCTCGGCGGCAAGTTCGATACGGTGATGATGCGCATCACGGACATTTTCCTGTCCTTCCCGAGCCTCATCCTGTCGCTCGCCTTCGTGGCGGCGCTCGGACCCAGCCTCAACAATGCGATCATAGCGATCGCGCTCACCTCATGGCCGCCGATCGCACGGCTTGCCCGTGCCGAGGCCATGACCTTCCGCAAGGCGGATTACATCGCCGCCGCAAGGCTTCAGGGCGCCTCGCCGTTGCGTATCATTGTCAAATCGATCATGCCCATGTGCCTGCCCTCGGTCCTGATCCGCCTGACGCTGAATATGGCGACGGTTATTCTGACCGCCGCCGGGCTCGGCTTCCTCGGTCTCGGCGCACAGCCGCCCTTGCCGGAATGGGGAGCGATGATCGCCACCGGACGCCGCTACATGCTCGACAGCTGGTGGCTCGTCACCTTTCCCGGCGTTGCGATCCTTTCCGTCAGCCTTGCCTTCAACCTTCTGGGTGACGGCCTGCGGGATGCGCTCGATCCGAAGCAGATGAACCGGAAATAGGGCCATGGAAAAACCAATCCTCGACGTCGAAAATCTTCGCATCCGTTATGGCGGTTCGCCCACCGAGGCCGTGCGCGGCATCTCCTTCACCCTTGGCCGGGAACGGCTCGGCATTGTCGGCGAAAGCGGCTCGGGCAAATCCACCGTCGGCAGGGCCTTGCTGCGCCTCCTGCCATCGGCGACGATCACCGCCGACAGGCTTGATTTCGACGGTCTCGATCTTCTGTCTCTGAGTGAAAAGGAGATGCTGAAAGTTCGCGGACGGCGCATGTCGATGATCCTTCAGGATCCGAAATTCTCCCTCAATCCCATCCGCCGTGTCGGCGATCAGGTGACGGAGACCTATCTGCGCCATTTCAAAGCATCGAAATCGGAAGCGCGGGAAAAGGCGCTCGCCATGCTCGATGCGGTGAAAATCCGCGACGCCGCACGCGTCTACGAGCAATATCCGCACGAGATTTCCGGCGGCATGGGCCAGCGCGTCATGATCGCCATGATGCTGCTTGCCGATCCCGATCTCGTCATCGCCGACGAGCCAACGTCGGCGCTGGATGTGACGGTGCGGCTGCAGGTTCTGAATATTCTCGACAGCCTCGTGCGGGATAGAGGCATCGGTCTGATCATGATCAGCCACGATCTCAATCTGGTGCGCAATTTCTGCGACCGGGTACTCATCATGTATGCCGGCCGCGTGGTGGAAACGCTAGCTGCGCGCGATCTCGATCAGGCGCAGCATCCCTATACGCGCGGCCTGCTGGCGGCGCAGCCGCGCATCGGCGGCACGCGCGCGCCGCTTGCGGTGCTGGATCGGCGTCCCGAATGGCTGGAGGAGAAAGTATAATGGCCGTTTCCGTTGAAACCCGCGATCTTTCCATCACCTTCGGCAGCGGCCACACGGCGCTGAAAGTGCTGCCGTCGGTGTCCTTTCGCGTCGAGCCGGGCGAGTGTTTCGGGCTGGTCGGCGAAAGCGGTTCGGGCAAATCCACCGTGCTTCGTTGCGTGTCGATGCTGAATGATTTCTGGAGCGGCGAAATACTCATCAATGGCAGGTCGGTTCGTGACATGCCGCTGATCGAGCGATGCCGCACCCTGCAGATGGTGTTTCAGGATCCCTACGGCTCGCTGCATCCGCGCCAGTCGGTGCGCACCGTTCTTGGGGAATCGCTCTCGATCCACAAGCTCGGCGACCGTGAGGAGCGCATGCGCAAGGTCATCACGGATGTTGGTCTGCCCGTGTCGTTCCTCGATCGCTTCCCGCACCAGCTTTCCGGCGGCCAGCGGCAGCGCGTGGCGATTGCGCGCGCATTGATCCTCGAGCCGTCGCTGCTTCTGCTCGACGAGCCCACCTCTGCGCTCGACGTTTCAGTGCAGGCGGAAATCCTCAACCTGCTGCAGCGTCTGCGCGAAGAACGCGGCTTCACCTATATCATGGTGACGCACGATCTCGCGGTGGTCGACCACATGTGTGATCGCTTCGCCGTGATGCTGCGCGGTGAAATCACCGAAATCCTGCCGCGCGAGGCCATCGCCGGAAACGGCGCGACGCATCCCTATGCCCGTGAACTGATCGGCGCCTCGCTCGAATATGAAGGCGCGTGACAGCTCCCAAAGCGTGATCGTCCTCCTCCGGGGCGTCACGAATAATAAAATCCTCCTTCCTTGCCCGGCCTTCAGTGCCGGGCAATTTTTTGGACGGTTTTGGGGCAAGTTGGAAAGGCGGACCGGCAACTGCGCCTTGGCCTGTTAACGAAGTACGAAACCCTTCCTTCCGTCATGCCGGACTTGATCCGGCATCCAGCCACGGCGCGTCTGCGCCGTGAAAGCACTCTTTCGCGATCAAGGACTTGATCGCACTGGACCCCGGATCAAGTCCGGGGTGACGGAGTGTGGATGTCCCGATTTCGTCGAACGCATCGGCTTTGTAAACCTCGTTACCAGCAAAAAGGCGCGGGGTTAGCCGCGCCTTCGGTATCGTAAAACGAAATTTCTTCGCCGGCATCTTCGCTTCCCTCCGCCGTCATCCTCGCCCTTGAGGCGAGGATCCATAGACGGTTGGAGCCATGGCTCCTCGGGTCGAGCCCGAGGATGACGGCGAGTGGGATGCCTTACCGCTCCTTGCTCACCTCTTCAAAGCGCGAGAGCCAGGGGCTGACAATCATGCCCTTGATGTCGCTGCGGAAGGCGGCGGTGTCGATGACTTCGGAGAAGGGCTGAATGGACATGACGATTTCGTCCATATAGGCCTGCAGGTCTTCATAAAGCTTCGTCTGTTTCGCCACGTCACGCTCGACAAGGGCTTCCTCGATCATCTTGTTCAGCTTCTCATCGAAGAAGCTCGTGCGCCAGCTCTGATAGTTGGTCAGTTTGGCGTCGTCCGCATTGTTCGGATTATAGGCGATGGAGCGCAGGTTGTTGTCCGGATGCGGCTGCTGGCCGCCACCGCCACGGCCGAGAAGCAGTTCGAAGTTGCGCTCGCGCATGGCGCCGTAAATCTGGTCGCCGGAACCGCTGATCAACTCGGCCTGAATGCCGGCCTGGGCCAGCGTGTTCTGGATTGCCGTTGCCGCTTTCATGAAGGGGTCTTCCGAAAGCACGCGCAGCGTCGTCTTGAAGCCATTGGGATAACCGGCTTCGGCCAGAAGCGCCTTGGCTTTTGCAATATCGAGCTTGTAACCCTGATCGGGTAGTGCGCCCATGACGCCGGTGCTGAGGGAGCGCTGATGCAGCTTGCCGTAATAGGGCATGACCGCCTTGTCGAGACCGTCGTAATCGATCAGATAACGCAGGGCCTCGCGCACCTTCTTGTTCGCGAATTTCTCGTCCTTCATCGAAACGCTGAGGTAATAAAAACCGGAGCCGGGCGTGGATTCGATGGCGATGGTCTTGTCGGCTTCGAGCGATTTCAGGTCCGGCGCCTGCAGGGAATAGGCGACATCGATATCGCCCTTTTCCAGCATCAGCCGCTGCGACTGCGATTCCGGTAGATGGCGCATCAGGACGCGCTTCATCTTTGCCTTCTCACCCCAATAATCATCGTTGCGGGTGAGGATGATATATTCGTTGGACTTCCATTGGGTGAGCTTGAAGGGACCGGAGCCTGCCGAATTCAGCGTCAGCCATGCGCCGCCGAGATCGCCGTCCTTTTCATTGGCAAGCGCCGTCTGGCTGTCGATGATCGAGCCCGGACCATTCTGTGCAAGGATCATCAGCAGCAGATTGGGATCATCGGGCTTTGGAATATTGAGCACGAAGGTCTGGTCGTTTTCGGCAACGAAGAGCTTGTCGGCCTCTTCCAGCTTGAAACCGCGCGTTTTGAGGAAAGACGATTGCGCCAGATTGCGGGCGAGCAGCCGCTTCAGGCTCCACGCCACGTCCTTTGCCGTCACGGCGTTGCCGGAGGCGAATTTGGCGTCGGCGCGCAGGTGGAAACGGATCGATTTCCGGTCCTCGGCAATTTCCCAGCGTTCGGCAAGGCGGGGCTGGACGCTGCGATCTTCAGGGGAAAGCACCACCAGCGTGTCATAGATGTTGTTGAGAACCTGCACCGTCTCGCGGCCGGTAATGGCGGCGGGATCGAGGGTCAGAATATTGCTCATGGTCGTGGCGACGATGAGCTGGTCCTTCGGCGTTTCGGCAAAGACACTGAGCGGCACGGCGCCGATCAGCAGTGCGCCCAGTGCGGCGGTTGCAAGAAAATGTCTCATTTTTCCTCCCATACGGCCGGTTCATACGGCCTTTCCACGTTTCGATCCACGCGCCTGTTCCTCCACAGGCTTCGCATGATCAGCTAAGAATGTCTCTGACCGGAGCGGCGATCGCCCGGCCGATCGCGGCCGTTGCCTGCGCCTCCAGATGCACGCCATCCACCGGTGAGGCGCTGGCGACCGATCCGGCATCGAAGAAGTGATGCCCAAGTTCGGCGGCGAGTTTGCGGTAGAGCGGGGCAAGCCGCATTGATTGTTCGATATCGCGACCGCCTGCGGGCTCTCCGCCCGGGCCTGCAACGCAGGGCGGCGGTGCGACGATCAGAAGTTTCGGCACCGCCTCTCGCGGCTTGTAGATGAAGGTCTCGACGATCTGCGCCAGCCGCCGCATGCCGGAAACGGCGGCTTCCGCGCGACCGCCATGCACCGGCTTGATGTCATTGGTGCCGAGCATGACGATGACGAGATCAAGCGGCATGTGGCACGAAAGCGCGACTTCAAGCGCGCGTGCACCGTTGCGGCAGGCTGGACCGGCATGGTCGTCATAACAGGTGGTGCGCCCGCCCAGTCCTTCTGAATGAACCTTCGCCTTTCCGGAAAGCTCGGTTTCCAGTACCTCCGGCCAGCGATGCGCGGCCGGGTGCCTCAGGCCCGTTGCCGGGTCAGCACCCCAGGTGAGGCTGTCTCCAAAGGCGAGCACGGTTTTCATCGCCTACCTCACCCGGTTATTGTCGATGAAGGTGAAATCGATGTCCTCGCCAAGGCCCGGCCGGTTGGGAACATGGACGAAGCCATCGCTGTCCATCGGGTCGGACAGCGACTTCAGATAGTCGTGGCCGTCATCATATTCGAGGAAGGGGTGCAAGAGTCCGCGCTCATACCAGCGGCAATTCTTGGTGGCGGCGACCACGTGAAGATTCATGGCCGTATTGCCATGCACCTCGCATTCCATGCCGAAGGCTTCGGCCAGATGCATGGTTTTCAGCGCCGGCGTGATGCCGCCGACATCGTTGACGCCGGTGCGAAGAATATCGCAGGCGCCGGCCTTGATCCATTCCGCGCGATGCCAGTGCTTGCCGGCCGCACTTTCCGGGCCGACGACGGGAATATCGAGATTGTCGGCGAGCCACTTGTAGGAAGACAGCGACTGCTCATCCATCGGCTCCTCGATCCAGTCGAAGCCGAGTTTTTCCAGGCCACGCCCGAGCGCCAGCGCATCGGTGCGGGAATACCAGTGGAAGGCGTCGATCATCAGACGAATATCGGGGCCTACCGCCTCGCGCACTGCGGCGCAGGCCTTGAGATCCATCTTCACATCCGGCGCCCAGCTGACGGGCGGCATCCAGGTGTGGAGCTTGATGCCCTTGTAGCCGCGCTTCACCAGCGTTTCGGCAAACCGGCCGTAATCTTCAGGCGTTGCAAGACCGCCATCCAGCTCGTCGCCGCACATGATCGAGCCATAAGCGAGCACCTTGTCGCGATAACCGCCGATCAACTTGTATACAGGTTGCCCGAGGCTGCGACCGGCAAGGTCCCAGAGCGCGCAATCCACCACGGCCAGCGTGCGGTCCGTCAGCTGCGCCGCCGAGCCGCGTTGCCAGTGGGCAAGGTCCTGCCACAGACGTTCCCGGTCGCGGTGGTCTTCGCCGATCAGCACTTTCTTGACGAATTTTTCGATGACATGCGGGCGAACGATCTCCGGCGCGGTGAAGGAATGGCCTTCCTGACCGTCTTCAGTGCGGATGGTCAGCATGGCCTGTTCCACCTGATGCGCCGGACCCGGATGTGCGTGACCGGCACTGTCCGAGTGCCGACGGGTCGTCGTGCGGAAAACACGGACCTCGACGTCGGTGATGATCATAATTCCTCCCTCATGCAGGTATCGCGGCGTTTGTAGCTGCTGCAATGTCATACATGTCTGCGTTATTTGTCAACATGTATGATAATCTGTATTACATGTTGGTGCGAAAAATCAAGGCCATTTGCGCACTGTGTCGCACAGCTCTTCAATGTGAGAGGGCAACAAAGGATATTTGCCTCTTCGGAAAAGAAAATCTGACTGGAGGCGTGAGTGCGGCCTATTCAAAGGAGGGGTACAGTAATCCATAATTTTAGTAGACTATTGAATCGCGCAATGATCTTTCAACAAAGGCCGGGACTATAAACGAACATGCCGTGCCAGCCGTGCCTGTCATCATGCATTCTGCGTGGGCATGCGCCGCATTGAACGGCTGTCCGGAACGGGGATTGCTGCATCTGCGCTGCTAAGCTTCAACACTCATTTCCGGACCTTACAGCCATGCCCCTTTCCCATATCTCCCACTTCGCTTTTCTGGTTCCCGGCAATTATCATGATGATGATCCTGCACAGGGGCTGGAGGAAACCCTGCAGCTTTTCGAAGCCGGGGAGGCGCTGGGTTATGACAGCGCCTGGGTTCGCCAGCGCCATCTGGAACGCGGCGTGTCCTCGGCTGCCACCTTTCTCGCAGCTGCGTCGCAGCGCACGAAGCGGATCGGGCTCGGCACCGCCGTCATCCAGCTTGGTTACGAGAACCCTTTCCGGCTGGCCGAAGATCTCGCCACCGTGGATGTGCTGTCACACGGACGGCTGAATGTCGGTGTCTCTGTGGGCGCGCCGCCCTTCGCCCATCTGATTTCGGATTACGTCGATACGGCACCCGATGCTGATTACAGCCATGCCCGCGCCGAGAAGCTCGCCAGAGCCTTGAGATCGGAACCGCTGTCCAGCGAAACGGAGGCGGGCAATGCGGCGGGCGCGCAGGTGCCGCGCCTTCGGCCCTTCGCCAGGGGTTTGACCGACCGGCTGTGGTATGGCGGCGGATCGCAGAATTCCGCGCGCTGGGCGGGGAAGGCGGGCTTTAATCTCCTGACCGGCAATATCGTCAGCGGTGAAAATACCGATGATTTTCTGGCGGCACAGGCGGCCCTCGTTGCCCGCTTCCGGCAGGAATGGGCGCATGAGCGCCAGCCGCGCGTCGCACTCGGTCGCGTGATCCTGCCGACGGACAGCGCCAGCCCGGCGACCCGCCGCCGTTATACCGAATTTGCGGCTGAGCGTGACAAGCGCACGCATACACCGCATGGTGCGCGCCGCACGCTTTTTCTGCCTGACATCGTCGGGACGACGGGTGAAATTCTGGAGAAGCTGTTGCGCGATCCCGTTCTGCCGCATGTCTCGGAATTCCGTCTGGAACTGCCCTATGAATTCCAGCCGGAAGACTATCGCCAGATCGTGACGGATTTCGCGTCCGTCGTGCCGCAGCTTTCCGGCGGGAGGCCCGTTTTGAAAGTGGCGACGGGGCAATAATGCCCCCACATCGGCCGCCATTCCTGCGCCGAGCGAGGAAATGGCGGGCGATGGGAGCATCGTTAGTTCGGCTGGGGCAAGCCGTATCTGTCGCGTATGGTCGTGCCTTCGTATTCGCGCGGGTAAACGCCACGATCCTGAAGCACGGGCACGACTTGTTCGACGAATTCGGCGATATCATCAGGGGCGCGGGGCGGCTGCAATGTGTAGCCGTCAACCGTGCCGTCCTGCCAGAGGTCGATAATGCCGTCCGCCACCTCTTCCGGTGTGCCAAGCAGCAGCCGATGGTGCCCCTCCGAGCGTCGCACGGCCTCGCGGGCGGTGAGCTTTTCATGGCTCAGCAGATCGGAAAGGCCAAGCCCCATGCCGACTGCCCATTGCCGGTTCTGGTCGGGAATGAAGCGTTCCGCATCCAGCTTCGCGTCGGGATCAAAATCACGCGGATCGATACCGTTTTCCTTGGCGAAGCGTACCAGAAGACCGTCTTCCGAGCCGGTTCCGCTGTAAAGTTCGTGTTTGCGCAACGCTTCCTCACGCGTCTCTCCGAGAATGACGACGAGACCCGGAACGATGCGGATGCCCGAGGGATCGCGGCCGAAGGAGACGGCGCGGTCACGGACCTTTTTGCCAAAGGCCTGGCCGGCGGGACGGGACAATATGTTGCAATAGATGATCTCGCCGTGACGAGCCGCCAGATCAATACCGCCTTCGGACGCGCCGGCCTGGGCAATGACGGGGTGGCCCTGAGGTCCACGGGGCACGTTGAGCGGGCCTTTCACATGGAAATATTGCCCCTCATGATCGATCGTCTCGGCTGTAGCCGCATCCCAGAAGCGGCCTTCCGGCACCTCGCCTTCGCGGCGGGGATCCCAGCTCGACCAGAGCTTTTTCGCGACATCGAGAAATTCGGTGGCCTTGGCATATCTCTCGTTGCGCGGCGGCAGCGGGTCATTGCCGAAATTGGCGGCGACACTGGGATTGAAGGAGGAGACGATGTTGACGATCAACCGGCCGCCGGTGACGATATCGATGGATTGCGTTCGTCTCGCAAAATTATAGGGCGAATTATAGGTGGAGGACACCGTCGCCACAAAGCCGATATCCGGCACCTGTGCGGCAAGCGATGTGGAGAGGATGAGCGGATCGATGGTGTGAAACGGCCGGCTTGTCGGGTCGGTCAGTAATGCCGGATGATCCGAAAGGAACACGGCGTCGAACCGGCCTTTGTGGGCCAGTTCCGTCAGTCGCCGGTAATAGCCTATGTCATTGATATCATGCCGGTCTCCGCTCCTGTATTTCCAGGCATTGGCGAGGTATCCGGTGGTGTTGATGCCGACATTGAGATTGAGTCGGCGTTTGTTCGTGCTCATGCTGCCACTTTTTCTTTTTGGGTCTGTTGGATTGCCGGCTTGCACATCCGGCGCAATTGCGGGGAAGCGTAACAGCCGGGGTTCCGGTCGCGAGTTAAAAATCCTTGCTGTCAGGAGAAGAAAAACTTTCGCGCCATGGCTGTCCGCTCCCAGGAGACGCCCCACGTCGAGCGCCGTTAGCTGTCGAAGCTTCGTCCGAAAATGATGTCATTTCCGAAAGGATATTTTTTCAGAAGCGTAAAGCGCCGGTGATATGGAAACGAATTTCCTCAACGGCCTCTCAAATAGTACACTTTATCTATAGAAAATATTTTATGACGTGTAGCGTGCTGCCCAGATCACAATTGAGAGGACGAACGCCATGGCTGATGCGGCCCTTCGCCAAATAACCCACCCTGAAACCGTTTGGTACACGCGCTGCCCGGCGCCAACGCCGCTTTCCATCGCGGCGCAGCTTGGCTGGATCGAGGAGAGTTTCGCCGGCCACGGCATTACTGTGTCCTCCATTCGCGATGCGGCGGATCCGGCCATTCGCCAGAGCCATTTCGATCACCGTCTGGACTGGTCCTTCCGTCAGGGCGGCAATATTCCGCCTATCTGGGCAAAATCCGGCGGACGCCAGACGCGTCTTGTCGGGTTGACGAGGACCGACGAGTTTCAGGCGGTCATAGCCCTGCCAGCCAGTGGCATAACAAAGGGCGGCGAACTGAAGGGCCGGCGCATCGGGCTGCCGAAACGGCCGAATGAAACCATTGACTTCCAGCGCGCGACATCGCTCAAGGGCATCGTATCGGCACTGACCGTTTCCGGCCTTTCCGTCGCGGAGGTTGAGCTGGTCGATCTCACCGCCGCCGAGCCGGTGCTGCTCGGGCCGGCTGACGATAGGTTCCATGGTCTGCGCCGACGGTTGCCCTATGGAGAGGAGATCGCAGCATTGCATCGCGGGCAGATCGATGCGTTTTTTGTCAAAGGAGCGGAAGGCGTCACCGTCGCCAATCTCATTGGCGCGCACGTCGTCGTGTCGACCGGGTTCCACCCCGATCCGAAAATCCGCATCAATAACGGCACGCCACGTCCTTTGACCGTGGACGCCACCTTTGCCGATGAAAGGCCCGATCTGGTCGCCGACCTCGTGGCCACGGTACAGCGGGTTGCCGGCTGGGCGAATGACAATCCGGCAGAAGCGGTGCGTTTCATCGCCCGCGAGATCGGCGTCAGCGAGGAAGCGGTTATCGCCGCGAACGGGGCGGAAGTGTACCGCAACCTGAGGCTCGATCTCGATCCGGCGGAGCTGGATGCGCTCAGTCACTTCAAGGATTTCCTGCTGGAATGGAAATTCATCCCTGACGATTTCGATGTGAACGATTGGGTCGATCCGCGCGCTCTTTCTTTACTGCAACCTGTGGCGAAGTGAGGGCGTCATGACGGCAACCATTCTTGTAACGGGTGCGACCGGCAAGCTCGGCCAACGCGTCGTCAGCCGTCTTTTGCAGAAAGAGGCGAAGGTTCGGGTGCTGACCCGCCTGGGTGAGGACGCGCTCAAGCTCTGGGGCGACAGGGTGGATATTTCGGAGGGTAATTTCTCCGATCCGGCCAGCCTGAAAGAGGCCTCACGCGCGATAGACACGGTGTTCCTGCTTTCCCCAATCGGTGAAACGCTGGCGGCGGACCAGAAAGCGGTCATCGATGCCGCTCTCTCCGCCAGCGTATCGCGGATCGTGAAAATGTCCGGCTCCGACTGGACCATCGCCAATGCCGCACGCTCCATCTCGGGTGCGGCCCATGCCGAGGTGGAAAAACATCTGACCGGGAGCGGCATTGCGCATACGGTGCTGCGGCCGAATGCCTGGATGCAGGTGGCGCTGGAGCCCGTTGTCGCAGCACTACGCAAGGGGGAAGATGTTCCCGCCCGTCTCGGCGATGCGGCCGTTTCCTTCATCGATGCCGACGATATAGCCGATGTAGCGGTTCACGCCCTGACCGCGAGCGTGCCTGTTTCCAGCACCTTCGTGCTGACCGGTGGCGAAGCCTTGACGGCGCTGGAAATCGCCCGCATCGCGGCTCGTATCCTGCATCGCCCCGTCGGGATATCGCATAATTCCGGCACAGCATTTCCGCCAGATATCGGTGTGTTCGAACAGAAGGCGATTGGCGAATTCGGCCAACTCATCCGCGAAGGCCTCGCGGCCTCCGTCAACGATACCGTCCACCAGATCACCGGCCGGTTGCCTCGCAGCGTGGAAGACTATCTGCGCGCCCGGCTGGCAACGGCCACCACGCAGGGCGATCATTCCGAGGGAGAAAAGACATGGCGCTGACTGTTCCACTGCCTGAAGGTCCCGAGCTGAAAAGCCCCACTGATTTCGAAGACAGCCCGCTCAGCCGCGCGGCGAAACAGCCGCTGATGCTAGGGCTGTTTCTCAATCTACAGGACATCAACTTCTCCAGCCTGCCGACCAGCAATAGCTGGACCTTCGACTACAATGCGGAGCTGGTGAAACGCGCGGAGGAACTTGGTTTCGAAATCGCCTTCAGCCGCACGCAATGGCTGCCCAAGGGCGGATATGATGGCGAATCCTCGCTCGACAGTTTCATTGCGCTGGGCGCCATGGCGGCGGTCACGAAGAGCATTCTGCTGATCTCCACCATCCATGTGCTTTACGGGCCGTTGCATCCGCTTCATCTCGCAAAATATGGCGCGACGCTGGATCATATTGCCAAGGGGCGCTGGGGCATCAACATCGTCACCGGCCACCGCGCCGTCGAGCATGAAATGTTCGGCTGGCAGCGGATCGACCATGACAAGCGCTACGATATGGCGGGCGAATTGTTCGATGTGCTTCACCGCCTGTGGGGCGAAACCGAGAACTTCTCCCATGAGGGCAAGCTTAACCCCTGGGCGATCAACAATGGCTGGATTACGCCAAAGCCCGCTTTCGGCCGCCCGCCGCTGGTGACGGCGACCGGTTCGCCCGCCGGTATCGATTTCGCCGCGCGCCATTCCGATCTGGTTTTCGTTACCTCGCCCGGCGGCGCGCACATCGACAGCGCGCTGGAAACGCTCCCTGATCATATCGCCACCATCAAGAACCGCGCCAAGGCCTATGGCAGGCAGGTGAAGACGCTCATCAACCCGATCATCGTCAGCCGTGACACGGAAAGGGAGGCGATCGCCTATGCCGACGCCATTGAGGCAGGAAAACCGCAGCCCGGCACCCGTGCCTTTGCGACCAACAATTACGACAGCGACGCCCATGCCTGGCGCGGCCGTGGCGATGCGCGCCACAAGCAGGGCCGCAATCTCGGTGGCAATATCGAAATCATCGGCTCGCCGGAACAGGTGGTCGAGCAGCTTGTCGGCCTGAAAAAGGCCGGCATCGATGGCGTGCAGCTGAATTTCTACGATTTCCGCGAAGACCTCGAATATTTCGCGGATCGCATTCTGCCCTTGATGAAGGAAGCTGGCCTGAGGCTCTGACGCTTCTCCCGCCTCAGTTCCGAAGCCTGCACTTCGCAATCACCGAGATTGCGAGAACGATATTTTTTGCCCTGAGGAGATACCGTGAATATTGCCGTCGATCCCGTCAAAACGCCCGCCCCGAAAGTCATAGACCGGATCGGGACCTATGTTCCCGAACTCGTCTCCATCCGCCACGATCTGCACCAGCATCCGGAAATCGGTTTCGAAGAGGTGCGCACCTCCGGCATCGTTGCCGAAAAGCTCGCCTCCTGGGGCATCGAGGTGCATCGCGGTTATGGCAAGACCGGCGTGGTCGGCGTGCTGCACGGTCGGCACGCGGGCAACCGTTCCATCGGGCTGAGGGCCGATATGGATGCCCTGCCGATGCCGGAAGAAACCGGGCTGCCCTATGCATCGGTCTATCCCGGCAAGTTCCACGGTTGCGGGCATGATGTGCACACCACCATATTGCTCGGCACTGCCCGCTATCTGGCGGAAACCCGCGATTTCGCCGGCACGGTGATCTTCATTTTCCAGCCCGCCGAGGAAGGTCTGGGCGGCGCACGCGCCATGATCGCCGATGGGTTGTTCAAGGATTTCCCCGTCGATGAGATTTACGGGCTGCACAATTCCTCCCATGCAGCACCTAATCATCTCAAGGTCTCGCCCGGCACCATTCTTGCTGGCGCGGATTTTTTCGATATCCGCCTGAAGGGCAGGGGTGCCCACGCCGCCCACCCGGATGTCTCGCGCGATCCGGTGCCGGCGACGGGAGAACTCATCCAGGCCTTGCAGACCATCGTTAGCCGCAATGTGCCGCCGACCGATCCGGCCGTCCTGTCGATCACCCGCATTGAGGCGGGATCGGCCTATAACGTCATCCCCGAAACGGCCTCGATTGCAGGCACGGTGCGGGCCTTCTCCGACAGCGTACGCGAAACGATACGTGGTCGCATCCGCACGATTTCCGAGCATATTGCGGCCGCCCATGGCCTCACCGCCGAGGTGGATATTCGCGACATATTCTCGGTTCTGACCAATGACGACGCATCTGTGGAGATCGTGGCCGGAGTGGCGCGCGAAGTTCTCGGAGACGAGCGCGTTTCCACGGAGCCCAGCCGTTTCATGGGCAGCGAGGATTTCGCCGATCTCCTGAAACACGCACCCGGTGCGTTTTTCACCCTTGGACATTCCGGCACCGTGCCGGCCCATAATCCCGGTTTCATTGTCGACGACGCCATTCTGCCGGTCGGTGCCACTCTGTTTGCCCGGCTGGTGGAAACCCGGCTGAAGCCTGCCTGAAAATTTTAAAAACAAGCCTGCAAGAGGAAACATCCATGGATATTACAAGACGTAAGACATTGCTTTTGAGTGCTGCGCTAGGTGCGGCCATGCTGCTGCCATCTCTGCCGATACTGGCGGCGGGAACCCCGAAAAAGGGCGGTATTGTTACCCTTGCGGGTCTCGGAGAGCCGACGACGCTTGTGCCGCTTTCCGATTCCAATACGCGCACGCGCGCCATTTCCACCAAAATCCTTGAAGGTCTGGTGCGCTTCGACAGCGAGTTCAAGCCGCATCCGGTTCTCGCCGAAAGCTGGGAAACCTCCGCTGACGGGCTGCGCTACACCTTCAAGCTGCGCAAGGGCGTCAAATGGCATGATGGCAAGGATTTCACCGCACAGGATGTGAAATTTTCCCTGCTTGCCTTCAAGAAGGTGGGCCCACGCGGCCGTATCACTTTCGCCAATGTTGCCGATATCGAAACGCCCGATCCGCTGACGGCGGTAGTGGTGCTTTCCAAACCTGCGCCTTATCTTCTGAGGGCGCTGACCGGTGGCGAAACGCCCATTTTACCGGCCCATGCCTATGCTTCGGAAAACTACAATGAAAGCCCGAACGGCAACGCGCCCGTCGGCACCGGCCCCTTTGTATTCGAGGAATGGAAACGGGGCAGCTATGTAAAGCTCAAGAGGAACCCGAACTACTGGCAGGCCGATCTTCCCTATCTCGATGGCTTCGTGGCGCGGTTCGTCGCCGATGCGGCCTCCACCACCATCTCGGTGGAAACGGGCGAGGCAGATTACACCGCCGATGTCTCCTACAGCGATCTGGAGCGCCTTCGGCAAAATCCCAAGCTTTCGGTGGAAGTCTATACCGACTCCTATCTCAACAATGCCGCCATATTCGAGTTCAATCTGGAGAACCCGATCCTCGCGAAAAAGGAGGTCCGGCACGCGCTGGCCCATGCCATTGACCGTAATTTCATCAATGACGCCATCTTCTTCGGCACGGCAAAACCCGCCGGTTCGAACATTCCGGCGGTCTTCACCACCTATAATGACGAGAAGCCTTTCGCCTATCCCTTTGATCTGGCCAAAGCGAACGAGCTGCTCGATAAAGCGGGGTATCCGAAGGGCACGGATGGCACCCGTTTTTCGCTGCGGCTGGCCTTCCTGCCCTCCGATGTCTTCCGCAAAACCGCTGAATATCTGCGCTCGTCCTTCGGCAAGCTCGGCGTGAAGGTGGATATCGTGGAAGGCGATCTCGCCACCTTCATCAAGCGTGTCTATACGGAGCGCGGATTTGACCTGACGGTGAACGGCATCAGCCGGCTGTTTGATCCGACGGCGGGCGTGCAGCGGCTCTATTGGTCTGACGGCATCAAGAAACCCGCGCCCTATGTCAACGCCGCCCACTACAACAATCCCAGGGTGGACGATCTTTTCCGTGCCGCTGCGATCGAGGTGGATGAAACGAAACGGGCGGGGCAGTTCCACGACATCCAGAAAATCACCGGCGACGAATTGCCGAATTTCTCGATCGTCGCCCTGCCGACCGTCATTCTGCGCAACACCAGCCTCCGGTCGCTCGTCACCACGATTGATATCGCCTATGGCGATTTGTCGACTGCCTGGAAAAGCGAGTGAGCTTTGGCAAAGTGGCATCCTCCACACTCCGTCACCCCGGACCAGTTCCGGGGTCCAGCGCGATCAAGTCCTTGATCGCGAAAGAGTCCTTTCACGGCGCAGACGCACCGTGGCTGGATGCCGGGTCATCCTCGGGCTTGTTCCGGGGACCGGCATGACGGAAGAGAGGTCTGCGACCATCGACATTAACCCGGCCATTCCGCCGGGTTTTTTATTGCCGGAAACTGGACTCCGTCCGTTTTGTCGCCTTCGCGCGGCAAGCCCGTTTTCGGAAAAAACATTTCTCGTGAAACAGGTCGTCAAGAACAGCGATGCCGGCTATCCGAACTCTGAAAAAATCAGTTTCATCAAAGATTTAGAGCGAAGGAATTCTTCGTTTCAAAGCAAGAATTGCTTTCTGGACCCACGCTTTTCCCGCCTGCACTGTGTCCATGAAATCTCACTCGCAAATGATGGATGCCATGGCCAAGGATACGCTTTTTTTGATTGCCCCCGGTTTTGAGGACCCCAGGCACCCCGGTGTCCGGTTCGTCTGCCCGCATTGTAACCAGATCGAAGGCCTGATTGCCGCCTTTCCGGACTTAGCCGCCGGGATCGATATCCACCGGGTTGGTTTTCAGCGTCCGCGCGAGGCGGTCATCGCTGCCGTGGGTGAGGAAAACCAGTCGTTGCCGCTGTTCGTCTTTGCCGGCGATGCGCCCGCTGACGCCACGGCAAAGGGCGACACGCACTTCATTCAGGACACCAAACGAATTTTGCAAATCCTCGCCGAGCGCCACGGGTTTCCGCAGCTGCACTGAGCTGCCGCACCCCGCTCATCGGATTTTTTCGGAGACAGACATGACCTTTTCCAGACGCCAGTTTCATAAGATCGCACTTGCCGCCGGCGCTTTCGTGGCGCTTCCCGGCGGTTCTTTCGCTGCTGCCGAAGAGCCGGTTTCGGGCGGTACGCTCAAGATCGTCTATTTTCCCGAGCCGACGCAGCTCGTGGCGATCAATACCAGCGCGGGCGGTCCGCAGTTCATCGGTTCGAAGATTTACGACGGGCTTTTGACCTATGACTACGAGCTTTCGCCAAAGCCGAGCCTTGCCAAAGAATGGAGCGTTTCCGCCGACGGGCTGGAATATGTCTTCCATCTGCAGCCGAATGCGAAGTTTCATGATGGCAAGCCGGTGACATCGGCGGATGTGGAATTTTCGATCCTGCGGCTGAAGGAGGCCCATCCGCGCGGCCGCGCGACTTTCTCGCATGTTGAAAGCGTCGATACGTCCGATCCGCTGGTCGCGAAGGTGAAGCTGTCCAAACCCGCACCGGGCCTGATCACCGCACTCGCCTCGTCGGAATCGCCCATCGTACCGAAGCACATCTTCGAGACCTTCAAGCCAACCGATAATCCGAAGCCCGCCCAGATCATCGGCAGCGGCCCCTTCGTGCTGAAGGAATGGGTGCCGGGAAGCCATATTCTTCTCGAAAAAAATGCCGACTACTGGGACGCGCCGCGTCCGCATCTTGACCGCGTCATCATCCGCCTCATCAACGATGCCGGCGCTCGCGCGGCGGCGCTGGAAACCGGAGAGGGCGACATTGGCCCGAACCCGGTGGCGCTTGCCGATCTGGAACGGCTGAAATCCATTCCGACGCTGAAGGTGGATGACCGCATCTACGCCTATGCCGGCCAGCAGAACCAGCTCGTCATCAACCTTGAGAACGAATATCTCAAGGAATTGAAGGTGAGGCAGGCCATTGCCCACGCGATCGACGTTCCGGCGTTGATCGATACCGTGCTTTACGGTTACGCCGTGCCATCACCCACGCCAATCAGCCCCGGCCTTGCGAAGTTCCACAATCCGGATATCGGTTTTGCCAAATTCGACGTCGCGCTGGCGGAAAAGCTGCTGGATGAGGCGGGCTTTCCGCGCAAGGATGGCGGCAAGCGTTTCAAGCTCAGGGTCACCACCAACCCGTTCAATCCGCAGACCTATTCGGATTTCATCGCACAGGCGCTATCGAAGATCGGCATCGAGGCGGATATCCAGAAATTCGATTTCGGCACCTATGTGAAGGTCGTTTATACTGACCGCGCCTGGGACCTTTCGGTCGAATCCCTCTCCAACACCTTCGATCCGACGGCCGGCGTGCAGCGTGTCTACTGGAGCAAGAACTTCAAGATCGGTCTGCCGTTCTCGAATGCCAGCCACTACGCCAATCCGGAAGTGGACCGGCTGCTGGAAGCGGCGGCGGTGGAGCCGGATATCGAAAAGCGCGCGGCCTTCTTCAAGGAGTTTCAGGCCGTCATCGCCAGGGACCTTCCCGTCATCAATCTCGTTTCGCCGATCCAGCCGGTTGTCGGCAGCGTCCGCATCAAAGATTACGCGACGGGGGCGGAGGGTCTCAGCGGCAATCTCGCCAAAGCGTGGGTGACGAAGGAGGCGTAATCGCCTCCCCACCTCTCGTTTCAAGCCGCGTCAAAGTTGAAAAGGGTTCATCGCCATGAGCAGAAAATCCGAGAAGCTGGTCCTCAATGCTTTCATCTATCCGGGCGGGCATCATGAGGCAGCCTGGCGCCACCCCGAGTCGGAGCCTATGCGCGTCACCGATATAAGGCTCTATCAGGATATCGCCCGCAAGGCCGAGGCGGCAAAGCTGGACGCCATCTTCTTTGCCGATGCGCCGGTGCTGGACGCCAATATCCGCTATGCCGCCCGCCACCGGCTGGAGCCGATCACCATGCTGGCGGCCTTGGCCGCCGTCACCGAAAAGATCGGCTTCATCGCCACGGCCTCCACCACCTATTACGAGCCGTATAATCTCGCGCGGCTGTTCGCCTCGGTCGATCACATCAGCGGCGGCCGGGTGGGCTGGAACATCGTGACGACCTCGGCCGATGCGGCGGCCGGAAACTTCAATCTCCAGCAGCATCCGCCGCATGCCGACCGTTACCGTCAGGCGACTGAATTTGTCGATGTGGTGACGAAGCTCTGGGACAGCTGGGAAGACGATGCCATCGTCGCCGACAAGGAGAGCGGTCTTTTTGCCGATACCGACCGCATTCATCCCGCCAGTCATGAGGGCGAATTCTACCGGGTGCGGGGTGCGCTCAACCTGCCGCGTTCGCCGCAGGGCCGCCCGGTCTATGTGCAGGCCGGCTCCTCGGAGGATGGGCGCGGCTTTGCCGCCCGTTACGCCGAGGCAATCTTTACCGCGCATCAAACTCTGGAGAGTGCGCGGTCTTTTTATTCCGACATCAAGCGTCGCGTCGCGGCCACGGGGCGCAATCCCGCCCATGTGAAAATCCTGCCGGGCATCAGCCCTTTCATCGCCTCCACCGAAGAGGAGGCGCGCAAGCTCGAGGCTTCTTTCAACGATCTCATCCAGCCGGCCTTTTCGCTTGGCCAATTGCAGCGCATCACCGGTATTGATCTGTCATCCGCCGATCTCGACAAGCCCTTGCCGAAGGAGGCTGTGGAAGCGACGCGCGCGCAGGCGGATAGCAGCCGTCATCAGCTGGTTCTCGATGTCATCGACCGGGAAAATCCGACGATCCGGCAATTGCTGCACCGGCTTGCCGGCGGGCGCGGCCACAGGGTGATTTCGGGAACGCCGGAACAGGTGGCGGACTGGATAGAGACCTGGTTCCGTGAAGGTGCTGCCGACGGCTTCAACATCATGCCGCCTTGGCTGAATGGCGGGTTCGATATCTTCGTCGACGAGGTCGTGCCGATCCTCAAGCAGCGCGGACTGTTCCGCGAGGATTACGAGGGCGATACGCTGCGCGATCATTACGGCCTGCCCCGGCCGGAAAACATCCATGCGACGAAGGAGTTGCAAAAGGAACGCGCCTGAGGTGGGACGGGCGTGTTCAGGCGGCGGCCTCGAGAGAGCGTATATCCTCGCGCAACAAGGCGAGTAGAGATGCGATTTCCGGCAGCCGCCGCCTGTCAGGACTGGTCAGCAAATGATACCGGCTGGCGGTCGGCTGCGGTGCGCCGAAAGGTGCGATCAGACGACCGGTTTTCAGCTCATCCGAAATCAGCGAATGGCGGGCAAGGCCGATGCCGTGGCCGGATAAGATTGCCTCTATCAACGCGCCCTGGCGCGAAAAACGCGGTCCGGTTGCCGAAAGTCTGAGCGGAATGCGGCAGGCGCGAAGCCAGTTGGACCATTCGAAGGCGGCATCCGTGCCATTGCCGCGCAACATCGCAAAAGAGAGATCCCGCAACCGCTCAGATTCGCCGCAGAGGCGATGACGGTCTGCAAAATCCGGGGTGCAGACGGCACTGACGGTGTCGGCAAAAAGCGGTTCCTGAATGAAACCGGGGATTTGTCCTTGGGTCGCGATGATCGCGCAATCGGCATCGAAATGCGTGAGGTCTATGGCATCGCCTTCCATGGATTCAATCGAGATATCCACGTCTCCAAGGGCGGGGACGATGTTTCCCAGCCGCGGCGCCAGCCATCGGGCTGCAAAACAGCCTTCCGCCAGAACCTTCACCTGCCGACGGCCGCCGGAGGCCATGAGATCGGAAAGGCTGCCGATCATCGTCTCGAAAGCGTCCGCAAGGCCGGGGTAAAGCGTGCTGCCGGCCTCGGTCAGCACCAGTTCGCCGCGCTGCCGGCTGAAGAGCGGTTGCCCGAGATGGGTTTCGAGAATGCGGACCTGCTGGCCGATTGCGGCGGTCGAGACATGCAGCTCCTCCGCCGCCCGCGAGAAGCTGGCGTGACGGGCGGCGACGACGAATGCCCGCAGGGCCGTCAGCGGCGGCAGCCGGGAAAGCGTCGGCAACCGGAAAGCCGCTCTTGCGACCGAAGGAGGGATAAATTCCGTTCTCATGGCCGTTTTCCCTTCATGGCTAGAATACCCGGCCTTCCTTCAGATGCGTCGTGGTGCCGTTGAGATAATAGTCCCCAATCACCCGCGCCTTGTGGGCAAGCGGATTGTGGTTGTAGACCGTGCGGATGTTGCGCCAGTGGCGGTCGAAATTCCGCTCGCTTGACGTCGCCGAGCCGCCACCGAGTTCGTAAAGATTGGTGGCGACCGTCAGTGAAAGCTGCGAGGCGATGATCTGGGTACGGGCGGTGGCGAGAGAACCTTCCAGCAAAGCCGCTTCTATCGCCTCTTCGTCACCGCTGGAAAAGGCGGCGGCGGTCCTGTCGAGCGTTCTTGCCGCCTCGCGGATCAGCGTTTTGACGGCGAAGGCACCGGCGCTGATCTCGCCGAGCATCTTCTGCACAAAGGGGTCCTGATTGGCGGTTTCGGCGCTGCTGTGAAGCGTGGTGCGCGCCTGGCGCAGGACATAGTCGACACCGTCGTTGAGTGCACCCTGAACGGCACCGGCGGCAGAGGCAGCGAGATGCAACTGTCGCATGGCCGAGCTGTGGCGCCCGACCTGGCTGCCGAGCTTGCGGGTCGTCAGTTCATGCGGGAGCACCTCAACATTCTCAAGCAAAACGCCGCCGCTTGCCGTCATGCGCTGGCCCATGCTGTCCCAGTCATCGAGAATGGTGATGCCGGCGCGATCAAGCGGAATGAGAACGCCGATCGGCTGCTCGTCATCGCCAATGGCGCTGAAGGTGCCGAAATCGGCAAAGGCCGTGCCGGTCGCATACCATTTGCGGCCGTTCAGGCGATAACGGTCGCCATCGGCGCTGAGGCGCGTGGTGATTTCGCCGGGGCGCTTGGTGCCCTGTTCGGTGCTGGCGCCCGCGAAGAGCTTGCCGGTGAGAACATTTTCGAGGTGCCGCCGATCCTCAAGCTCGATCGGTGTGAGAGCGAGATTCTCGGTAAAATTGAAATGGCTGCGGAGTGCGTGCGGAATATTGCTGTCGGCTTCGCCGAGGATCATCAGCACTTCGATATAGTCGGCAATCGACCCGCCCGGGCCGCCCTTGGCCTCGGGGATGCGCAGCGTGCCGATCTTCGCCTGCTTGATTAGGCCGAAGATTTCGAAGGGAAGTTCCCGCTGGCGCTCACGGCGGGCGGCATCCCTGGCGGCAATAGCCGCAATGTCCCTGGCGCGGGCCAGAATGTCTTCTCGGCTCGGCACGCCGGAATTGTCGGTGGTTGCGGTCTGTATTTTAGGATTGGACATTGCGGGTTTCCCTGAGCGGATGTGATGACCTGCGGCACGGTCGCGCCGCAGGCATTGTCTTCTGAACGATCAGGCGACCGCGCGCGGCTTGACGACCGGGCGGGCAGCGGGTTCGACATTGCGCGGCACGCGGCCTTCGACGGGATGGCTCGGATCGTTGAAGCCGGGTGTCGAGGGATGGCCTGTCGTCACAAGGCTGTCGACCAGCGCCTCGTCTTCCGCATCGATCTTCACATCGAGGGCGCGGACGTAGCCGTCCCAATGCTCCTCTGTGCGCGGGCCGGTGATCGCGGCGGTGACGAACTTGTTGTTCAGCACCCAGGCGAGCGCAAAATCCGCTGCCGAAACACCCTTTGATGCGGCGTGCGCTGCAACCTTCTGGGCGATTTCGACCGATTCCGGACGCCATTCCGTTTCCAGAACACGCTTGTCGCCGCGGCCGACGCGGGTATCGGCGCCCGGCTGCTCGCCCGGTTGGTATTTGCCGGTGAGCACCCCACGTGCCAGCGGCGAATAGGAAACGACGCCAAGACCATAATGGTTGGCGGCCGGCAGCTGCTCGGCTTCCGCCGTGCGGTTGACGATGTTGTAAAGCGGTTGGCTGGCGATAGGCCGGTCGATGCCGAGCTGATCGGCCAGATGCGAAATTTCGGCGATACGCCAGCCCCGGAAGTTCGACACGCCGAAATAGCGCAGCTTGCCGGCTCGGATGAGATCGGCAATCGCGCGTACCGGCTCTTCCAGCGGCGCGTCGAAGACCGCGCGGTGGAAATAGAGAATATCGATATAGTCGGTATTGAGACGGCGCAGCGAATTCTCGACTGTTTCGATCACCCATTTGCGCGAATGTCCGCCGAGGTTCGGACCCTTGGTATGGGAATTGACGAATTTCGTCGCCAGAACCCAGTGATCGCGACTGGCCTTGATGCCGCGACCGACGACTTCTTCCGACTTGCCGTCGTGATAGACATCGGCTGTGTCGATGAAATTGATGCCCTGCTCGCGCGCCTTGTCGATGATGCGAAAGGCCACGTCATCCGGCGTCGGGCCTCCGAACATCATCGTGCCGAGGCTCAGCGGTGAAACTTTCAGCGCGCTGCGCCCGAGATAGCGATAGTCGACCATTATGGTTGCTCCTTCAGTTTATTGGGCATGGTGGCAGGCCACGGCGTGGTCCTTGCCGAAAAGGGTGTAATCCGGCGCTTTTTCGCGACAGAGATCGGTGGCGAGCGGGCAGCGGGTGTGAAACCGGCAGCCGGATGGCGGGCCGTGCGGGCTCGGCAGGTCACCGGAAATGGGGGCTGCCTGCTTGCGGCGTGCGGGATCGGGAACGGCTGCGAGAAGCGCACGGGTATAGGGGTGTTTCGGCGAGGCCCAGAGCTCGGCGGTCGGTGCGCTTTCCACGATCTTGCCGAGATACATGACGAGCACGCGGTCGGAAAAATAACGCACGACGGACAGATCGTGGGACACGAAGAGATAGGACAGCGACAGCCGTTTCTTCATCTCCACCAGAAGATTGAGGATCTGCGCCTGTATGGAAAGATCGAGCGCCGAGACAGGCTCGTCGCAGACCACCAGTTCCGGCTCCAGAATGAGCGCGCGGGCAATGCCGATGCGCTGGCGCTGGCCGCCGGAAAATTCATGCGGATAACGGTCGAGTGCGTCAGGCGGCAGGCCCACCTGCGCGACGATGGCCTCGACGATTTGCCCCTGTTGCGCCTTGTCGCCAATGCCGTGCACCTTCAGCGGCCCGGTGAGGATGGTGCGCACCGTCTGGCGCGGATTGAGCGACGCGAAAGGATCCTGGAAAATCATCTGGATGCGGCGGCGGATGCCGCGCAGCTGCGACGACGTCATCGCCGTGACATCGGCGCCCTTGAAGGTGATCCTGCCGGAAGTGGGCTCCACCAGCCGCATCAGCGACTTGCCGAGCGAGGATTTGCCGCAGCCGGATTCACCCACCAGCGCCACGGTCTCGCCCGCCTCGATATCGAGGGAGACGTCATCGACGGCACGCACGGTGCCGCGTCCGCCCGTGTAATGGGTGGACAGGCTATGCACTGACAAGAGCGTCATCGGATACTTCCTTGGATGTGGGAGCAACGAAGGGGCAGGCGGCGTAACGGCCTTGCGAGATTTGCCTCAGCGGCGGCACGAACTGCCCGCAGAAACCGCGGGCGCTCGGACAGCGTGGCCGGAAGGCACAGCCGCGCTCTCCCGTTGCGGAAACGATGGAACCCGGAATTTCGATGAGCGGCCCATCACGATAATGCTGGCCGTCTTCCGCGCGTGGGGAAGCCGCAAGCAGGCCGCGCGTATAGGGGTGGTAGGGGTTGGAGAAAACCGGTTCCGGCAATCCCTCTTCCACCTTGCGGCCTGCATACATGACCATCACCCGGTCGGCCCATTGGGCCACGATGCCGAGATCATGCGTGATGAGGATGACGGCCATGTTGAGATCGCGGCGCAGATTGTCGAGCAATTGCAGGATTTGCGCCTGTATCGTCACGTCGAGCGCGGTCGTCGCCTCGTCGGCGATCAGCAGTTTGGGATTGCAGGCAACGCCGATGGCGATCATCACGCGCTGGCGCATGCCGCCGGAAAGCTGGTGCGGATAATCGTCCACCCGGCGCCGGGCGTCGGGAATATTGACGAGGTCCAGAAGCTCGATAGCGCGTTTGCGCGCCTGATGCCTGTCGATCTTTTCGTGGATGCGCAGCACCTCGATGATCTGTTCGCCGACCGTCAGAACAGGGTTCAGCGACGTCATTGGTTCCTGAAAGATCATGCCGATATCGCGGCCGCGAATGCCGCGCCATTGCCGCTCGGAAAGCGGCAGAAGATCGCGGCCTTCGAGCAGAACACGCCCGCCGGTCTTTGCATGCGACGGCAACAGCCCAATTAGGCCGAGCGCGGTCAGCGATTTGCCCGAGCCGCTTTCGCCGACGATTGCCAGCATCTCGCCGGACTGGACATCGAAGCTGACGCCCTTGACCGGTTGGGCGGAGCCGAAGCTGACGGAGAGATCGTGGACTTCGATCAGTTTGCTCATCGGCGTTCCTCCGAGAAGCGGGGGTTGAGCGCATCGTTGAGGCCATCGCTGATAAGGTTCAGCGAAATGACGGTGAAGACGATGGCGAGGCCGGGAAGGGCGGTCAGATACCAGGCGGTGCGGATGACATCGCGGCCGGAACCGATCATCGAACCCCAGGACACACGGTTTGGGTCGCCAAGGCCCATGAAGGAGAGTGCCGCTTCCATGAGGATCGCACCCGCCACCATGACGGAGGAGGTGACGATGATCGGCGGCAGGGCGTTGGGCAGGATTTCCTGAAACACGATGCGCGCATGGCCATAACCGAGGCTGCGTGCGGCCAGCACATAGTCCTTCTCGCGGATGGCGCGGAATTCGGCGCGAGTCAGGCGTGCAACGAGCGGCCAGGTGATGATGCCGATTGCCGAGGTGACCGTGGTGACTGAGGGCTGGGCGATGGCGACCAGTACCACCAAAAGCACGAAGTTCGGCAATGTCTGGAAGATTTCGATCAGCTTGACGAGAATATCGTCGATGACGCCGCCGAAATAACCGGCGAAAGCGCCGATTGTGATGCCGATCGTCAGCCCGATCAGGGTGGCGACAACACCCACGGTGAGCGAGATGCGCGCGCCGTGCGCGATGCCGGCCAGAACATCCCGGCCCATGGAATCGGTGCCTAGCGGGTAGGCGGCATTCTGCCCCGGCCAGAGGAAGGGACGAGCCACCATTTCCAAGGGATCACCGGGATAGATCAGCGGAGCCAGAAGTGCGGTGACGATGACGGTGGCGAGAAACAAAAGCCCGACGATGGCGTTGGGATTGGTGAGAAAAATCTTCAGTTCCCGCCGCAGGCCGCGCCGCGGCACGGAGAGGGAGCGGGCTGAAAGCGCGTCCGGCGCATGAATATAGGGCCAGACCTTTTCTTCCGGTTTTTTCGGTTTGGGATTGCTCTCTTCAGCGCTGAGTTCGGCCGGGTCGAGAACTGCTGATGTATGGGAGGAATTCATCGGCTTTCTCCGATGCGGGGATCAAGCCATGCCTGCAACAGGTCCACGGCCGCATTGACGATGATGACGACGAGGGAAGAGAGAAGCAGAATGCCGAGCAGCACGCTGAAATCGCGGGCCATGACGGCCTCGAAAGCAAGACGGCCAAGGCCTGGCCAGCTGAAGACGGTCTCAACCACGACCGCGCCGCCCAGCAGGCCGCCAATATGCATGCCGGCCATGGTGGTGATCGGGATGAGCGCATTGCGCAGAATATGGCGTGTGGTCAGCCGGAGCGGTGATACGCCTTTTGCCCGTGCCGTGCGCACGTAGTCCTGGGATTTGACTTCCAGCATCGCCGCGCGGGTAAGGCGGGCATAAATCGCCAGAAAATAAAGCGCCAGCGAAAGGGCGGGGAGAACGATGTAGCGCAGCCTGTCCAGAAGGGCGTCAAGGCCGGTGAGGCTGCTGCCGATGGTGCTGTCGCCGCCAGACGGAAGCCAGCCGAGCTTGACCGAGAAGGTGAGGATAAGCATCAGGCCGATCCAGAAGCCCGGTACGGAATAAAAGATCAGGGAACCTATCGAAATGATCCGGTCCGGCAGCTTTCCGGAAAAGAGCGCCATGATGGAGCCGAGGAACACGCCGACGAAAATCGCAATGCCAAGTGCGGCTCCCATCAGCGCCAGCGTGCCGGGCAACCGCTGGCCGATAAGATCGGCGACCGGCATGCCGTAGCGGGGTGAAAAGCCGAGGCTGAACTGGGCGAGATTGCCGAGATAGTTCATCAGCTGATGCACGACCGGCAGATCCAGCCCGAAGCGGGAGCGGATTTCAGCCATGGTCTCAACCGTCGCCGAACCCGCTTCCGCGGCAAGCACATCGGCCGCATCACCGGGCGCCAGCTGCAGCAGGAAGAAGTTCAGGATGACGATACCGAGAACCGTCGGAATGGCCTGAATGGCGACCCGCCTTGCCTGCGATAAAATCCGTTTCGAATTCGACATCGGCTCCAGTCCGTTAGCGTGGAAAACATGAAATCAGCCCCTGAAGGCGTGGGTATTAGTTGACTAATTTTATGGAATTTGTCAAAGAGTAATGGAATTATTTTCTGAAATTTACGGGAAAATGCGCCATAAAGAAAAGATAATTCCTATTTATGAGAATAGTTGGTGCTTCATGCCAATCTCACTCTCGTCTGCGGAACAAACTTCTTCCCAAGCGCGGCCGTTCAGTTTTGCCGGTTTTTCGCCGGTTCAATTAAGGAGAGGTATCGCATGACTGTTTTCAACCAGACGACGCGGCGCGGATTTTTGCTGGCGTCTGTAGCGCTTGGCGTGGTGTCGCTGCCGGGGCTGAAGCTCAACGCGGCAGAGCCGGCACGCGGTGGCACGGCCACCCTGCTCATCTCATCGGAGCCGCCGGTGCTCACGACGATCGCACATACGGCCTATAATTCCGTCTACATATCGCCCAAGGTCACGGAGGGGCTGCTGACCTATGATTTCGACCTCAATCCTAAGCCGCTACTGGCCAAATCATGGGATGTGAGCGTCGATGGCCTGCGTTACACCTTCAATTTGAGGCCCGGTGTAAAATGGCATGACGGCAAGCCTTTCACATCCGCCGATGTGGCGTTCTCCATCAACACCATCAAGGAAGTGCATCCGCGCGGGCGCAATACCTTCCTGAACCTTACCAGTGTCGAGACCCCGGATGATCTGACGGCGGTGCTGGTTCTTTCCAAGCCTGCGCCGTATCTGATAACGGCGCTCGCCGCCGCCGAAACGCCTATCGTGCCCAAGCATCTTTATGAAGGCACCAAAGTCACCGAAAACCCCATCAACCTCGCGCCTGTCGGCACCGGCCCATTCAAGTTCAAGGAATGGGTGCGCGGCAGCCATATCGTTTTTGAGCGCAATGCCGATTACTGGGATGCGCCGCGTCCCTATCTCGACAAGCTTATTGTCCGCTTCATTCCTGACGCGTCGGCCCGTGCCATCGCAATCGAAACCGGTGAGATCGATCTCGCTCCGAGCACCCCGGTCGCCTATAGCGATCTCGACCGCCTGAAGGAGCTGCCGAGCCTCGGCTTCGAGACGAACGGCTATCAATATTCGAATTCCGTCAGCCGCGTTGAGTTCAATCTCGAAAAGGATGTGTTCAAGGACGTCCGCGTCCGCCGCGCCTTCGCGCATGTGATCGACCGCAACGTCATCTTCAACACGGTCAATTACGGCTATGGCGCGACGATCACCGGGCCGATCAATCCGAAGCTGACGAAATGGTTTGTCGAGGATCTGAAGACCTATCCGATCGATCTGAAGGCGGCCGAAGCGCTGCTGGACGAGGCGGGATACAAGCGCGGTGCGGATGGCACCCGCTTCAAGCTCAACCTGGACTATGTGCCGAGCACCGAAGCCTATCCGCGCGGCGCGGATTATATTCGTCAGGCGCTGGCAAAGGTCGGCGTGGATGTGACGGTACGGACGCAGGATTTCGCCACCTACACGAAGCGCATCTACACGGATCGGGATTTCGATTTTGCCTATGAGGGCATGAGCAATCTCTTCGACCCAACAGTCGGCGTCCAGCGGCTCTACTGGTCGAAGAACTTCAAGAAGGGGGTGCCTTTCTCCAATGGCGCCGCCTACAGCAATCCGAAGGTGGACGCGCTGCTGGAAGCTGCCGCTGTCGAGATCGATCCGGACAAGCGCGTCGCGCAATGGAAGGAAATACAGCAGATTCTCGTCGAAGACGTGCCGGCCATCGACATCGTCGCAGCACCCGAGATTACCATCTTCAACAAGCGCATTGCCGACCACACCATCGGTGCGGAAGGTGTGGCGGGAAGCCTTGCCTTCGCGCATATCGCCGCATCCTGATCTTTTTGCCGAACCCGGTCCGCCTTTGCGGCGGGCCGGGACGTCTCCCTTCCGTCAACAGGCACCGCAGCATCGCTTTCTGGTGTCATCGTTTTCATCGAGGCCAAAGCCATGAGCACGACACTTTCTGAAATCTGGTACACACGCTGCCCGGTGCCCACGCCCGTGGGGCTGGCGGCGCAGCTCGGGTATCTCGCGCAGACCTTCGAGGATGTCGGCATATCGCTGAAATCCATCATCGATTCGCCTGACCGTTCTGTCCGGCAGAGCCATTTCAATCACACGCTGGAATGGTCCTTCCGTCACGGCGGAAATGTGCCGCCCATCCGCGCCCGCTCGGAAGGGCGCAATACGCGGCTCATCGGGGTGACGTGGACGGACGAGTTTCAGGCGATCATCACCCTGCCGGAAACCGGCATCCGCTCGCTTGCCGATCTCGTCGGCCGCCGTTTCGGTGTGCCGCGCAGGCCGGACGGCATTGTCGATTTCATGCGGGCGACGGCGCTGAAGGGCATCGTTTCGGCGCTTTCGCTGGAGGGACTGAAAATCGAAGATATCGAGCTGAAGGATATCGTCATCAAAGATTCCGTACTGGCGACACAGGAGGGACCATCCCTTTTCGGCCTGAAGCGGCGACAATCCTTCGGGGAGGAGATTATTGCGCTGTTGCGCGGTGAGGTCGATGCAATTTTCGTCAAGGGAACCGCCGGCATCGCCGCCGCGAACCTGATCGGCGCCGTGCAGGTGGCAGAATTCGGGTTTCACCCTGACCCGAAGATACGCATCAATTCCGGTTCGCCCCGGGTGCTGACGGTTGACGGACGGCTTGCCGATGAGCGCCCCGACCTGGTGGAGCGGCTGGTTGCCGCCATTGCCAAAGCCTCGCTCTGGGCGGAGCAGCATCCGGAAGAGACCCGCCGTTTCATCGCGCGCGAGGCGGGTGCGACCGAAGAGCAGGTTCTGGCCGCCAATGGCCCGGATGTTCATCGCCATCTTGGCCTCGGCCTCGATGCGGACCTCGTTGCCGCTGTCGGCCACTACAAGGATTTCCTGCATCAATGGGGCTTCCTTGAAAACGACTTCGATCTCGCTGCGTGGATCGATGACCGTTTTGTCGCGGCAAATGAAAGGGCGGTTGCATGAGTGGCGCACTATCGGCCATTCCGCGCCCGGAGCAGCCCGCAAACCCCGTTGCCATCGCAGCCGCCCTTGCCGAAGATTTCAGCTTGACCGCGGCGGACCATGACAAAAGCGGCGAATTCGCCGCCGCCAATTTCGAGGCGCTTTTCAAGTCGGGACTGCTCGGACTGGTGACGGCTGAAAAGGATGGCGGCTGGGGAGAGGGTATGGAAACGGCCCACGCGGTCATTGCGGCCATCGCCAAGGGCGACCCATCGACCGCCCTCATCCTTGCCATGCATTACAGCGTCCACGCCGCCATCCGGCGCGGCAAGTGGCCGGCAGCTCTCGCGGCAAAGGTACTGGCCGCTAATAATAGCGAGCCGGCGCTTCTGAACAATGCACAGGCGGAGCCGGGCATCGGCTCGCCTGCCCATGGCGGCCTGCCGGAAACGACGGCGCGGATAGAGGGCGATGTCTGGGTGGTCAATGGCCGCAAGAGCTTCGTTACCGGCCTGCCGGGGTTGAAATGGGCGATCGTGCTTGCCGCCACGACGGAAGAGACGCCGCGCCTGATCCAGCTTCTGGTCCCGCTCGATGCGCCGGGTATCCGCTCGGAAAAGGCGTGGGAAGCGACCGGCATGTATGCGACCGCCAGCGACGATTTGGTGCTTGAGGAGGTAGGGGTGCCGCTTGCCGATCTCGTTGCCGAACAGCCGGCGGACGAGCCGCTGCGACGCGATGAAGCCGACGGTTATAATTTCTTCGTGCTTTTGGCTTCCGTCTATCACGGTGTTGCGCTTTCGGCGCGTGACGCCCTGTTGCGGCACCTCACGGGCCATGTCCCGGCCAGTCTCGGTGCGCCGCTATCCTCCATTCCACGCATTCAGGAAGGTCTCGGCCAGATCGAGGTGCTGCTTGCTGCGAACAGGCGTCTGCTTCTCTCCGTCGCCCGCGATATCGATGCGGGAGAGAAGGTGGGAACGGATGCGCTGGCCGTTCGCCACGTGGTGATCGACAATGCGGTGGCGGTGACGGATCTGGCGCTGGAGCTTGGCGGCAATCGCGGCCTTCGCCGGGACTACAATCTCGAGCGGCATCATCGCGATGCCATAACGGCAAGGGCGCATGCGCCGCAGAGCCACATGATCCGAACCATCCTCGGCCGCCAGAGCATCAAGGCTGTCGGCGGCTGATCCCAGAAGACATGGGCGGCTTTGTTCGGCAGGCCGCCCATTTTGTCCTCGCCTGCATCAGTCCCGGAGTAGCGGTAAAAGCCTGTCGCCCTGGCTTTCAATCTCCTGGAGATAGGGCGTGTCGGAAAGCACGAAATGGGTAATGCCAAGCGCACGGTATTTGCGCAGCGATGCGGCGACATCTTCCGCCGAACCGACGAGCCATGTCGTTGCGGCACCGCCGCCACCGAATTTGCCGGGTGCGGTGTAGAGATTATCGTCCAGCACATCGCTCTGCCTGTGCAGATCCAGCAGGCGGCGCTGGCCGACCGCGACCCCTTGCAGATGATCGTTCCAGCGCACGCCATTGTTCGCAGCCATCTCGGCCACCTTCGCCTCCGCATCGCGCCACGCCTCGGCGGTCGTTTCACGTACCAGTGTGGTGATCCGCAGGCCGAATTGCAGCGGAGGCAGGTCGCGGCCGAGCGTTTCACTGAAATGCCTGAGACGTTCGATCCGTTCGCGCACGCCAGCAAGCGGTTCACCCCAGAAGAGCTGCACATCGGCTTCGGTTGCGGCAACCTGTTCGGCAGCCTCGGACGCGCCGCCGAAATAAAGCTTGGGATGTGGCCGGCCGGTGCGTTCAGCGATGCGCGGCGAGACGGTGGAGTTCCTGACCCGGAAATGGTCACCATCGAAAGTGACGTTTTCCTCGGTCCAGAGCCGTCGCACCAGCCGCATGAACTCCTTCGTGCGCGCATAACGCTGCGCCTGATCGCCTTCCTCATCGCCATAGGCTCCAAGCTCGTCCCGACCCGAGACGACATTGATCCGCACCCGGCCGCCGGAAAGCTGATCGAGCGTGGCAGCGGCCGATGCAAGATTGGCCGGCTTCCAGTAGCCGGGGCGGATGGCGATCAGCGGCTCGAATGTGATGGTACGCGCCGCAAGCGCTGCCGCTACCGTGAACGTGTCGGGCCGGCCCCAGCCGGTGCCAAGCAATGCGCCTTTCCAGCCATGATTTTCCAGCGCCGTCGCGTGGCTGGTCAATGTATTGAGACTATTATGGTTTTCGCTGACGGCATCGCCGCGATGGCCGGGTTTGACGTCATTGGGGATGTACCAGAGAAATTCGCTCGTGCTGCTCACATTATCCGCCTGAATTTTCGTTTTATGTCGCGGTGGAATGGCCCTGCCGAGGCTCGGCATTTGCCATTTCAGGGTTCGGGAGATTGAGGTCTCCGATAGTGCGAGAATGGCAAACCGGCGGCGGTCCGGCCAAGCAGCAGCGTTTCTTTTGGAAAGCGGCAGAGGAAAAGCTTTCCGCGCGGCTCATTCAATTAGAACATATTTTCTATGGAAAATATTTTAGGCAATGATTCCTCTGGTGCGGCGCTAAAGCTGCTACGTAGAACGTATTTTTCGTGTGATAGGAATTGTCTGGATCGATTTTTCCTGAGTTCGGAAAAGCTGAGTAAGGCAATAGTCGACTAAAATCGGGAAATTCACCATTCTTGGTCCACCCCGCCCGCAAACCACGGAGTAGGCATGTGTACCACCTTGATCGTCCCCGGCCTCAACGGTTCGGATGAGGGGCATTGGCAGCGGCACTGGCTGCTGGAGGATTCTCAGGCGCAGCTGGTTGATCAGGAGAATTGGGAATGCCCCGTTCTTGAAGACTGGCTTGAGCGTCTGGAAGCGGCGCTTGCTGCAACCGAAAACGCCTATATTGTCGCCCATAGTCTCGGTTGCCTGCTTGCCGCCAATATGGCGACACGTGCCGTGGCCGGCAAAATCAGGGGCGCGCTTCTGGTGGCCCCCGCCCATCTTGATCGGGTGGAGGCGATGCACCCATGCATCGTAAGGTTCGGTGCATTTCCTCAGGCGCCGCTCACCTTCCCCAGTCTCGTCGTGGGTAGCATGAACGACCCCTATATGAGCCCGGACGAGTTAGCCCGCACCGCTGCTGACTGGGGAAGCGATGTCGTCAATCTTGGCGCCGTCGGACATATCAATATCGCCGCCGGTTTCGGCCGGTGGCCCGAGGGCTATGCTCTTTTCGAACGCCTGAAAGCGGCGTCCGAAATCACGGCCAGCAGATCGAGGAAGCGCGGGTTGCCGGCGCTGCGCGGTGCGCTGCTGCAGGGGGATGCCGGCGCTCCATAGCTTTCCCATTCGCAATGCATGCGCTTCGGGCGTCAGCACCATTTGTGGCGCTATACAACCCATGAGGGCTTTTGGGCTAAATTTTTCTTATAAAATTTTGAATCTCACCTTTTGATTGTTTTTGAGTGACTGTATTTATTTTCTACAGAAAATATGAAAAAGCGTTTCTTCGCTCCATCAGGTTTTGTTGTCACCTTTTATCGGTCATCAAATCAGGAAGGGGTAAGGAAATGTCCAGGATCAAGCTTGTAACGTCGGCTATCGGCGGATTGTTGTTGTCGACGGTGTCGTTGGCCGCAGCCGGGGCGTCGGAAGCGCTGGTTACGGCCGACTGGCTGAAGGAAAATCTCGACAATCCGAAAGTGCGGGTCTTTGAGGTAAGCGTCGATACCGGCGTCTATGAGCGCGGGCATATTCCCGGCGCGGTGAACCTCAACTGGCATACGGATCTCGTGGACAAGGAAAAGCGCGACATTGCGGCCCGCGAGAATTTCCAGTCCCTTTTGCAGAAGGCCGGTGTGGGCGACGATACTACGATCGTTTTGTATGGCGACAATAATAACTGGTTTGCCGCCTGGGGAGCCTGGATTTTCGAAACCTACGGCCTTGGCGACCGGGTGAAGCTTCTTGATGGAGGCCGCAAGCTGTGGGAGGCGCATGGCCTGCCTTTAGACACATCCGCGCCGGCAACGGTCGAGACGAAACTGAAGCTCGGTGAGCCCGACACGGCGGTCCGGGCGAGGTTCGTGGATGTTGTCGCGGTGGCCGAGGGTAAGCACAACATCAAGCTGGTGGATATCCGCTCTGCAGATGAATATTCGGGCAAGATTTTTGCGCCTGATGGCGTCAAGGAATTGTCCGTCCGGGCCGGCCATATTCCCGGCGCCGTCAACGTTCCATGGGGCACCATCGTCAACAAGGACGGAACCTTCAAACCGGCAGACGAGATCAAGACCATTTATGCCGAAAAGGGCATCGACGGTTCGACGCCCGTCATCACCTATTGCCGCATCGGCGAGCGCTCCAGCCACACATGGTTCGCGCTGAAGAAAATACTCGGCTACGACGTCCGTAACTATGACGGGTCATGGACCGAATACGGAAATGCGGTTGGTGTTCCGATCAGCAACCCGACCGGCACGGTCTGGACCGGAAAATAAGCCGCAGGCGTCTTTATTCTTCTGGCCGGTGCGCCGACATGGCGCGCCGGCATTTGTTCTTCCGAGATCCCGGTATTTCATGCATTCGATTACTCTCCGTTTCGCGGCACTCGCCATTTTATCTGCGCTGGCTGCCGCGACCTATCCGCTCGGGGCGCTTGAAAATGGCAGGCAGCTTGCGTTCTCGCTGCTGGCCGGTGCCGCTTTCGGCATCGTGATGCAGCGTGGGCGCTTCTGCTTTCTCTGCAATTTTCGTGATTTCATCGACAACAGGCGCTCGGACGGTGTTGTTTCAATCCTTGTCGCGCTTCTGGCTGGCGTGGTGTTTTACCAGATCGTCACCATGGCCTGGATGCCGGTTCCGCAGCCCGGTCGCCTGCCGCCAAATGCACATATTGGCCCGGTCGGCTGGATTCTGGCGGTTGCGTCGACTGTCTTCGGGGTGGGTGCGGCCTTGTCCGGTTCCTGCCTGTCCGGACATTTCTACCGGCTGGGCGAAGGGGCTTTTGGGTCGGTGCTTGCCATAGTCGGTGCTGGTTTCGGTTTTCTGCTGGCATTTCTCAGCTGGAATTTTCTCTACACGCTTACCGTTTTCGACGATCTTCCCGTCTGGTTACCACACCATCTGGGATATGGCTCGGCGCTGTTGGTTGCCTGCGCTCTATTGGCCATCCTTATTATCGTTGTGCTCTTTTTAGATAAGGCAGCGCCCGGTCTTTCGGCTGCGATCCTGGCAAGTCGGCTGCATCAGGCATTTCGCAGCATTTTCGTCGAACGCTGGCCTCCGGTCGTCACGGGGGTGCTTGTGGCGGCCATCAGCGCCTTTTCCTATTTCCGCGTGGCACCTCTCGGGGTAACGGCCGAACTCGGCAGCATCGTCAGAACAGCCGGGGCTTCGGCAGGTTGGGTACCTGAGACGCTTGCGGGCCTTGATACGGTCCGGGGATGCATCAGCGCCATTAAAACGACGATCCTGTCGCCAAATGGCGTCTTCGTTGGCGGGTTGATTGTTGCGAGCTTTGCATCCGCTCTTTCTGCCGGAAAATTTCAGCCGTCCTGGCCTTCCGCCGGCGGTCTTGCGACACGTTTTGCCGGTGGCGTGCTGATGGGCTGGGGAGGGATGACAGCGCTGGGCTGCACCATAGGTGTGCTGCTGTCGGGCATTCATGCGGGTGCGCTGTCGGGCTGGGTATTTCTGGTTTTTTGTGGTTTCGGCGCCTTTGCGGGGCTCCTTTTCAAACGCCGTTTTGCATGGCCGTGAAGGTCAGCCGTCGAAATTCTCGGCCAGTTTGCCCGCACGTACGCCATCATCCCCTTTTTGGCGGTTCGGAACGGAATTTTTCCCGCTGCGGCAGCCTTAGTCCACAATTGTCGATGGTCCGCCAATTATAGAATAGTAATTTTATGGGAAATATTGACCATTTTGGGCGCTGGCCGGAGGATAGAGCAAGTGGACCAAAGGAGGCGCACATGCCGCAGGGATTTCATGCGTTTACTTTCAGTCTGTTCGGTTTGACGCGGCGACGTTCGCGCGAAGATGAACAGGGCAACCTTCATCCGCTGGATCATTCCGGGCGCTTCAGGCAGGACAAAAGCGATCTTGAACTTGAACGGGAAGAGATCTGCGAAATGAATTTCGCGATGCTCGGCCTCTATCCTGTCCTGTGACGCGCGGGAAGATTGTTCGCCCCTTCGTCGCTTCCGGGTCTTTCCGTGGAGATAAACTCTCCTCCCGGCACGGAAATTGGAACAAAATTTCTTAAAGGCATCGGGGAATTGGCTACCCTTTTATCATCAAGCCGCATTGCCCGATGGGCGGATTGCAAAGGACCTGTCGATGAGCAAAGCTGAAAAACAACTCGATTTTCTGTGGTTCATACCCACCTCGGGAGACGGCAGCTATCTTGGCTCCGACGATCTGTCGCGTCCCGCCGATCCTGGCTATCTCCGGGAAATAGCGCAGGCTGCGGATCGTCTGGGTTACTCCGGCGTGCTTATTCCCACCGGCGTCGCCTGCGAGGAATCCTTCATCCTTGCGGCCAATCTCGCCGCCTATACCGAGAACCTGAAATTCCTCGTCGCCATCCGTCCGGGCGTCGCCTCGCCGGCCTATTATGCGCGCTTGGCCTCCACGCTCGACCGCGTTTCCCATGGCCGGCTGCTTCTCAACATCGTCGTTGGTGGTAGCGCGCAGGAACTGGCCGGTGATGGCATTTTCCTGCCCCATGACGAGCGTTATGATCATGCCGACGAATTCTTCCAGGTCTTCAATTCGCTGATCGAAACCGGCAAGGCGGATCTCGACGGCAAATACATCAAGGCGCAGGGCGCGAAGCTAGGCCTGCCGCCGGTGCAGGAACCGCGCCCGCCGCTTTATTTCGGCGGTTCTTCCGATGCCGGTATCGAGTTCTCGGCCGGTATTACCGACAAATATCTGACCTGGGGGGAGCCGCCGGCACAGGTGGCTGAAAAAATCACCAAGGTTCGCGCCGCCGCCGCGAAAAAGGGACGGAAGGTGACATTCGGCATTCGCCTGCATTTCATCGTGCGTGAAACCGACGAGGAAGCCTGGGCCGATGCAGACAGGCTCATTTCAAAGCTGTCCGACGAAACCATCGCTTCGGCGCAGGAGGCCTTCTCCAAGGCGTCGGATTCGGTAGGGCAGGCCAGAATGCAGGCGCTGCACAATGGCCGGCGTGACAGGCTGGAAGTCTCTCCCAATTTGTGGGCGGGCATCGGTCTTGTCCGCTCAGGCGCGGGCACGGCGCTGGTCGGTTCGCCGAAGACAGTTGCCGCGCGGCTCCGGGAATATCAGGCGCTGGGCATCGATACCGTCATCGCATCGGGTTATCCGCATCTGGAAGAAGCCTATCGGTTATCCGAATTGCTGTTTCCCGAAATCGGGCTTGAAGGCCCGCGCAATCAGATCCGTTCCTCCTTCGGTGCGAAACAGGTTTTCGGGGGCGGCGGCCACGGCGGAAACGTCAAGCTGGTGTCCGGATCCTGATCCATCATCGGGAGGCGGTTGTGCCGTCTCCCCTTGTCAGTTTGGGAAGGCATTCACGCGGCGTCGTCTCCCATGGCAGAGGGAAAGGCACATAAAACATTATTTCTATAGAATATTATGATTATGGAAAACGATGCCTATTTCACACCCCGCCGACGCTGTTAGCTATTGAACAATTCAGCTGTTTTCAGGAGCCCCCGATGACATTGCAATATGCGGCAAAGGATCAACAATTCATCAATCTCCGCGATCCCGTCTCCGGCAGGGCGCCGGATGCCGACAGCCTGAAGGCCGCACTCAGAACGCTGGGCGGTGGCGTCAGCGTCATCACGGCAGGCGAGGGTGATGCGCGCACGGGCGCTACGGTGACATCCGCCACCGCCCTGTCGGTCGATCCGCCGAGAATCCTGGTCGCGCTCAACCGCTCCTCATCCACATGGCCCGTGGTGGAGCGTTTCGGTCATCTCGCGGTGAACATTATCGGCCAGAACCATCAGTTCGTCGCCAACCAGTTTGCCGGCATTGGCGGCCTGAAAGGCGAAGAGCGTTATCGCGGCGCCGAATGGACCCGGCTGGCGAGCGGCGCGCCTATTCTCGAGGATGCCGTTGCCGCGATCGATTGCACCATCGAAGAGGCTATCGAGCGGCACAGCCACGTCATCGTCATCGGCAAGGTCGAGGCGATCCGCCTCGGCTCCGGCCATTCGCTGGTCTACCAAAACGGCCGTTATCATTCGCTGGACTGAGCGCCGGCCTTTCCGGCGCTTTCACGCGGTCATTCTTTTTGAGGGAGTTGAGCATGGGATCCGTCACGCCACTCGGCGAAAGAATTCGTTTCGTGTCTCCGCGTCTTGGCGCGGATGGCGATGTGCTGACCGTCGCCCGTACGATCGCTGAAAAATGCGCCGTGGAAACGCCGGGCCAAATCCATGCGCGGATAGCCCGCTCCGGCCTTCTCGCCCTCTCCGTTCCGAATGAACTGGGCGGGGCGGATATAACCAACGACATTCTCTCGCAGGCGCTTTCGATCATTTCCGCGGCCGATGTGGCGGCTGCGCATGATCTCGTCGAACATTTCACCGCACTTGAATTCATCAGAAATGCCGGAAGCGAGGAGCAGCGCAAGGCTCTATTCGCCCGCCTCGATCTTGGCGAGACCTTTGCGCTTGCATCGTCTGATGCCGGCGTGGATCAGGCGGTTCTGGTGACTGGCGATGACTATGCCTTGCGGCTTCCCGATGATGCCGCGCGATCGGTCACCGCCGATGCGGACTGGATCGTCGTTCCGGCCGTTAACACGGCCGGGCAGGCACTGCTCGTTGTCCTGCGCAATCGTCCCAATACGTCATGGGACGGCCTGTTGCGCGCCGATCAGGTAGCATTCCTTGCCCAAGGGGCCGGAAATCTTGCCGCCTCCGTTTCCACGCTCCTGAAGGCCGCCGTGGCCCTGGGCGAAAAACAGCGTGAGCTATCAGCGCTCCTGATTGACCGATTGGCCGACGACGGCGGTACTCGGCCCGTCATCGGCGAAGTGTTTCTCGCCATTGAATTGCTGAAAGCGCAAATCTCCCGGCTTGCGGCCAATATCGATGCGGCGCAGGTGGGCGCGGAAAACGTCACCTTTCGTTCCGTCAGGAACAATGCCATCACGCTGGAAATCCTGATGGCGCGCCTCGGCCTTATTGACGGCGTAAGCGAGCCCGGGCTGATCGCCTCTCTCGGCGACGAGCTGCGCCGGCAGTAAGCGACGCTTATTTGCCAGCGGGAATCGAACGCGTGTCCTGACCGTCTTTTGCGACGAACTGTGCGAGCGTCATATTGTCCAGGATTGTTGCGATTGCGTCCCGCACGTCCGTCATCGAAACCCTGACCTGACAGGTCTCGGGATCATCACAGTCGTCGCAGGCTTCAAAAGCGGTGCGGCTGGCACAGCGAATGGGGGCCAAAGGCCCGTCCAGCGTGCGGATGACCTGGCCGATCATGATTTCCGACGGCATTTTCGACAGCGAATAACCGCCATTCGGTCCCTTCTTAGAGCGCAGGATGCCGCTGTTGCGCAGCTCGAGAAGGATAGTATCCAGAAATTTTTTCGGAATATTGTTACGGGTCGCAATCTCGGTCACGAAGGCGGTCTCGCCCTGGGGCAACCGCGCCAGATCGACAAGAGCCTTTAACCCGTATTTGCCTTTTTTGGTCAGCATCGCATGATCCGAAAAGAGAGCCGGCATAGTCTGGAATGCCGGATCATGTTGTTCTCAACTTACTAAGTAGTTTTTACCGAATTCCGGCGCAAGCCCGTTTCGTCCCGGCACCGGGCCTGACGCGCTTCTGTATCGGCCTTTCTACCCGCGTCTCACCAGGGTTGCGGATTGCTTTGCCAAGTACGCCTGCTGAAACCATCGGGGAAAACAATATTTTCTCTGATCCCGACGCAACGTGGAACGAACGTCCTTTATTAGCATATAAAATCGGTAGACAAAGTATGCATCAAAAGACGTGCGAGGTGATGATGTATACTCTCAGTTTGCTGGACAAGAGCCCGGTTCCGACCGGTGAGAACGCGGCAAGCGCGTTCCGCGACACGATCAATCTCGCCAAACGCGCCGAAGAACTGGGTTATCGCCGTTTCTGGGTCGCCGAACATCACAATTCGCCGGAGCTTGCCGGTTCGGCGCCTGAGGCGCTGGTTGCGTGGATTCTGGCGAAGACCTCCCGTATCCGCGTCGGCTCGGGAGGTGTGATGCTGCAGCATTACAGCCCATACAAGGTCGCTGAAGTTTTCAACGTGCTGTCCTCTCTCGCGCCCGGCCGGGTCGATCTCGGTATCGGCAAGACGCCGGGCGGACTGCCGCTTGCGACGTCCGCCTTGCAGCAGGCCTATGACCCCACCCGCAAGCCGGATTTCGAAACGGCACTCAGTGAACTCACCACGTTCCTCTCGGGCGCTGCACCGCAGGGTCATGCGCAGGCCGGGTTGCAGGCGACACCGGTGCCGCCGGTTGCTGTGGACAGATTTCTGCTCGGCGCCAGCCCTGAAAGCGCAAGGCTTGCGGCGTCCAGAGGATGGAATTTTGTCTTTGCCGGTCATCTTAATGGTGATCCGGAGGTTCTTCGCAGCAGCCTCTCGGCTTTCCGCGAGGAAAGCGGCGGGAAAGCGCCGATCCTTGCCCTCTCGGTCTTTGCCGCCAGCGATCCGGACCATGCGGCAAGACAGGTTGAGGGGCAGCGCATCTATCGTGTGTTCCTCAGTAACGGCAAGGCGTTCAATCTTGGCCGCCGTGAGCAGGCCGAAGAATTTGCTCGCCAGTCTGGCGATACCGATTATCGCATCGAGGAGCGCAAGCCTAACGTCCTGCATGGCGGGCCGGAGGATATTCACAAGGCGCTGCGCGCGCTTTCCGATGAGCACGGTATCGAGGAATTCATCATTGAGCCGCCGCATGTCGGAGCCGATCAGCGGCTTGCCTCGATCGAATTGCTGGCCACACACCGCCTTTCCAGGGCGGCGTGAACTTGTCCTCAGGAGGAAATGACATGACGAAAAAGACAGTCCGTTTCGGCATCATGCTCCAGGGCCCGGGCGGGCATATGAACGCCTGGCGGCACCCGAAAAGCCCGGTCAATGCCAGCGTCAACTTCGATTTTTTCCGGAGAACAGCGCTGAAGGCGGAAGCAGCCGGTATCGCCTTCGCCTTCGTGGCCGACGGGCTTTATATCAATGACAAGTCCATCCCGCATTTCCTCAATCGGTTCGAGCCTTTGACCGTCCTTTCGGCGCTGGCTTCCGTCACGTCGAAGATCGGCCTCGCCGGCACGGTTTCAACCTCCTACAGCGATCCCTTCACGATCGCGCGGCAGTTTGCTTCGCTCGATCTTCTGAGTGGCGGCCGGGCTGGCTGGAATGCCGTGACGACGCCACTCGAAGGCACGGCGAAAAACTACAGCCGCAACCATCCCGAACATGCGCTGCGTTACGAGATTGCCGATGAATATCTGGAGGTGATCAAGGGGCTGTGGGACAGCTGGGACGACGATGCCTTCGTGCGCAACCGCGAGACCGGGCAATTCTTCGACAGGCAAAAACTCCACACACTCGGCCACAAGGGCCGTTTCTTCCAGGTGGAAGGACCGCTGAACATCCAGCGTTCGCCGCAGGGCCAACCGGTGGTATTCCAGGCCGGTTCTTCCGATGCCGGTATCGGCCTTGCGGGCAAACATGCCGATGCCGTCTTCACCAATTCCGCCTCGCTCGAGGAAAACCAGACATTCCTCAAGCGCGTGAAGCAGAGTGCTGTCGCGCAGGGCCGGTCCGCCTCCGACGTGAAGATTTTCCCCGGCATCGGGCCGATTGTGGGCGAAACGCAGGAGGAAGCGGAAGCGAAATACGACATCATCCGCAACCTCATCACCATCGAGGATGCGCTTGCCTATCTCGGCCGCTTCTTCGACCATCACGATTTCAGCGTCTATCCGCTGGATGAGCCTTTCCCCGAACTCGGAGATATCGGCAAGAACAGCTTCCGTTCGACGACGGACCGCATCAAGCGCCGTGCGAAGGAAAAGAACCAGACGCTGCGCGAGGCGGCGCTCGAAGCCGCAACCCCGCGAGAAGGTTTCATCGGAACCCCGGACAGGGTGGCGGACGAGATCATCCGCTGGGTGGAGCACGATGCGGCCGATGGTTTCATTCTGGGCTTCCCGGTCATTGCCGAAGGGCTGGACGATTTCATCCGCCTCGTCATTCCGGTGCTTCAGCGTCGTGGTTATTTCGAACCGCATCTGGAAGGCGCAACGCTGCGTGAGCATCTGGGCCTGCCTTTCAAGGAAAGCATCTATTCCCGCGCCGAAAGCGGCCCCGACAAGGCTATTGCATGAGGTAGGGCCGGGCGGCAGCTGTTGTCGCCCTAAGAGATTTTAAACGTGCTGTGCGGGTGAAGCGCGGCGCAGGAGACCAGAACCATGAATATCCGCATTGACGGCGCGCGTCCGCAGGACGACGCCGAACGGGGAATCCTTGCCTTCATCGAGGAAAGCATCGCCATCCGGCACGATCTTCACCGGCATCCGGAGCTTTCGCTTGGGGAAAAACGCACGGCGGCGCTTGTTGCCCGGTATCTCCTGTCTTTCGGATATGAGGTGACGGAGGGCGTCGGCGGCCATGGTGTCGTCGCCACCCTGAAACGCGGACACGGTGACAAACGTCTGGGCATTCGCGCCGATATCGACGCCCTGCCCATCGTCGAGGAGACCGGCCTTGCCTATGCCAGCCAGACGCAGGGTGTGATGCATGCCTGCGGTCATGACGGCCACACGACGATCCTGCTAGCCGCCGCCCGTTACCTTGCCGAAACATCGAGTTTTTCCGGTACGCTGACGCTGATTTTCCAGCCTGCCGAGGAAATCGGCGCAGGCGCGAGAGCGATGATAAAAGACCGGCTTTTCGAGCGGTTTCCCGTCGACGCCGTGTTCGGGCTGCACAACTGGCCGGGCGTCGAAACCGGACAATTCGGCTTTGTCGAGGGGCCCGCTATGGCCTCCGTGGACAAGGCAAAGGTGCGGATCATCGGCAAGGGCGGGCACGGGGCCGCACCGCATGAAACGGTCGATCCGGTTCTTGCCTCGGCAAGCTTCGTCACCGCCTTGCAGAGCATCGTCTCGCGCAATGTCGATCCGCGAGACATGGCGGTGCTAACGGTGGGCTCCATTCATGGCGGCACGGCCTCCAATGTCATTCCCGAGAGTGTGGAACTCCAGATCACCGCCCGGGCCTTTTCGCCCACCGTTCGCGATCGGCTGGAGGAGCGGCTTCCCGCCCTTGCGAAAGCGCAGGCGGAAAGTTTCGGCGCAACCGCCGATGTCGCCTATTCCCGTGGTTTCCCACCCGTCATCAATCACGTCAGGCAGACGGTCTTCGCCCGCGATGTCGCCAAACGGCATTTCCCCGCCGAACAGGTCGCCGAAGGCTTTCAGCCGCGAACGGCGAGCGAAGATTTCGCCTTCATGCTGCTCGAGCGGCCAGGCTCCTATCTCTTCGTCGGCAATGGCGAAAGCGCGCCGCTGCACAGCCCCCATTACGATTTCAATGATGCCATCATCGCGCCTGCGGCGCGCTTCTGGGTGCGTCTGGCGGAAGCGTACCTCTCCTGATTCAACGAGTTTAGGACAACGAGATGAGCGACAGTTTTCTCTACACATCGGTCAAGGACCCGCTCGCAGCCCCGCTTCTGGAGGAGCTGCTGTTCGAATATGACAGCCGCTACGGCACATATTTCAGTGCGGAAGGCGCCAGGGCGGAAATGAACAAATATCCGCCGGAGGCCTTCAGCCCACCGTCGGGCAACTTCCTGTTGTTGCTGCGCGGCGGCAAGGCGATCGCCGGCGGTGCCTTCATGCGTTACGACGAGGAAACCGCCGAGTTCAAGCGTGTCTGGACCCATTCGGCCCACCGCCGGCAGGGGCTTGCGAAAATCGTGCTTCAGGAACTGGAGCAGCAGGCGATCCGGCAGGGTTACGCCCGTGTCTATCTGACCACGGGCTTCCGCCAGCCGGAAGCGGTGGGCCTTTATCTCACCAACGGTTATCGCGCCTTGTTCGACACGTCGGCCGACCCTGAAACGATCAGGTCGCTGCCTTTCGAAAAATGGCTTGCCGAGAGCGTCTCCGCCTCCGTTGCGGAAGGCGCGCCGATACCGGCGGCTCGGACGCAATCTTCCCCGGCCCACCCGTGAAAGGCTTTTTCCGATGACGATAGCCTCTGATTTTCCGCATGTTGCGGTGAGCGAGCAGAAGGGTGAACCGATCAAGGGTGGTTACGCCCATTTCCGCATCGTGCCGGCCCGTTATCCCTTGCGAACGGTGGGTACGGTCTTCTCCGTTCTCATCATAGCGGCCGTTCTGCATTCCATCTTCGGCAACCCGCGCTGGGGCTGGGATGTCTTTGCGGAGTGGTTTTTCGCCGAACCGGTGCTGGTCGGTCTTGGCAGGACGCTGCTGCTCACCGCGCTCGGTGCGCTGTTCGGTTTTGTGCTGGGAACGCTGTTGGCGCTTGCCCGCGTTTCGCGTTCGCCGCTGCTGGTTGCCGTCTCCTGGACCTATATCTGGATTTTCCGGTCGATCCCTTTGATCGTGCTGCTGCTGATCCTCAACAATCTCGGTTATCTCTATGAAACGGTGGCGATCGGCGTTCCCTATACCGGCATCAATTTCTTCAGCTGGAATACGACGCAGCTGATGACGCCTTTTGCGGCGGCCGTTCTGGGGCTGACGCTCAATCAGGCCGCCTTCGCATCCGAAATCGTGCGTGGCGGCATCCTTTCGGTCGATCAGGGCCAGCTGGAAGCTGCCGCAGCACTTGGTCTTCCCCGGCGGCGGCAGGCGTCGCGCATCGTTCTGCCGCAGGCGATGCGCTCCATCCTGCCCACCGCCTTCAATGATATCATCGGCCTCGCCAAGGGCACGTCGCAGGTCTATATCCTAGCCCTGCCGGAGCTGTTCTATACAATCCAGATCATCTATCGCCGCAATCTGGAAGTGATCCCGCTGCTGATGGTCGCGACCGTCTGGTATCTGGTGATCCTGACCGCGCTTTCGATCGTTCAGCACCATATCGAGCGGCATTTTTCACGCGGTGCGCTGCGCAACCCGCCGCCGTCCCTGTTCGCCACGGTCTACCGTACTTTCCTGCCACGCAAGCCTTTGCCTGAAGCCGTGGAAACGGCGGTGTCTGTTGCGACCAGGGCCGAGCGCGCGGTGTCCACCCCTGCCGTCAGCTTCCAGCTCGGAAATCGTGGCGGGTCGGTCAACATCCACGGTGTTTCGAAATCCTTCGGGTCGCTCAAGGTGTTGGATGATATCAGCCTTTCCATTCCGGCGGGCAGCGTCACCACCATTCTCGGTCAGTCCGGCTCCGGCAAGTCCACCTTGCTGCGCTCCATCAACCATCTGGAGCGCGTCGATGACGGTTTCATCGCCATAGATGGCGAACTGGTTGGCTATCGTCAAAAGGGCGACACGCTTTACGAACTGAAGGAACGGGAAATCCTCAAGCGCCGCGCCGAAGTGGGCATGGTGTTCCAGAGCTTCAACCTGTTCCCGCATCTGACTGCGCTTGAAAACATCATCGAAGCGCCCATCGCCGTTCGTGGCATTTCGAAAGAGCAGGCCGAAGCTGAGGCGCGCGATCTTCTGGCGCGTGTCGGCCTTGCCGAAAAAGCCGGCGCCTATCCCCGCCAGCTTTCCGGCGGGCAGCAACAGCGCGTGGCGATTGCCCGGGCGCTGGCATTGCGGCCGAAGGTGCTGCTGTTCGACGAGCCGACATCCGCGCTCGATCCTGAACTCGTCAACGAGGTGCTTGACGTCATCAAGGAGCTTTCGCGCTCCGGTGTCACGCTCATCATCGTTACCCATGAAATCGGTTTTGCCCGCGAAGTCTCCGACAGGGTCGTCTTCATGGAGCAGGGCCGGATTATTGAAACGGGTACGCCGGAAAAGGTGTTCAGCAGCCCGGATCACCCCCGCACCGCTGAATTCCTCGCAAAAGTTCTCTAACCAAAAAACAAGGGAAACACTCACATGGCATTTTCATCGAAACTATTATCATTGCTTGCCGGCGGTCTTTTCTCCGCCACCACCGCGCTCATCCCGGCCGCACACGCGCAGGAGGTCGATCTTTCTCCGGAACAGAAGGGGCGGGTGCGCGCCGAGAAGGTTGAAGAGGCGATCAAGCTTCTTCCGGCCAGCCACAAGTTCATCGCCGATGGAAAGCTGACGGTCGCGACCGTACCGTTCCGCCTGCCACTGGTCGATTATGCGAGCGACACGAAAACGCCGATTGGCGTGGAGCCCGATATCGCCCAGCTGGTTGCTGACAGCCTCGGCCTTGAACTTCAGCTCGTTCCGATCGCATGGGCCGATTGGCCTCTGGGTCTGACATCCGGCAAATACGATGCCGTCACTTCCAACATCACGGTGACGGAAGCGCGCAAGGAAAAGTTCGATTTTTCCAGCTACCGCAACGACCTGCTCGGCTTTTACGTGGGCAATAACAGCAAGGTGACGACCGTCAGCAAGCCCGAGGACGTGGCCGGGCTGAAGGTGATCGTCGGCGCTGCCACCAATCAGGAACAGATCCTGCTGAAATGGATCAAGGACAACAAGGCCAAGGGCTTGGCCGACACCGAGGTGCAATATTACGACGATCAGGCTGTGCTTGACGTTGCCCTGCAATCCGGCCGCGCGGACGCCTATCTCGGCCCCAACGCAACCTCGGCCTTTCAGGCGGCAAGCCAGAAGAAGACCAAGCTCGTAGGCACCTTCTCCGGCGGATGGCCGGAAGCGGCGGAAATCGCCGTCGCCTCCAAAAAGGACGCCGGTATTGCCGAAGCCATCACGGCGGCGCTGAACGCCCAGATCAAGAACGGCAATTACGGCAAGGTTCTTGCCCGCTGGAACCTTGGCTCTGAGGCCATCACCGAATCCCGCACCAATCCGCCCGGTCTGCCCAAGAGCTAACCGCCGATTTTCCAAAAAAGCGGAGTTGCCAACACGCTGAGTTGAAGGTGGGACATCACTCAGCCGGTAGCGCGGGCTCCTCCCGTCCGCGCTACCTCCGTCCCGCAATCATTTTATCGGGAAACCAGAATGACTTTCACCTCTCGTCTAGCGACAGTCGCGCTCGGTGCTCTTCTCTCCATCGCCGGTTTCGGACCGGCTTTCGCAACTGATGTCTTCGACCTGTCCCCGGACCAGCCAGGTCGGATCAGGGTTGAAAAAGACCCCGCCGCGATTGCTGCCATTCCGAAAGATTTCAAATTCATTACCCCGGGCAAACTCACCGTCGCGGTTGCACCCGGAGGACCACCGCTCGCGACCTATGCGACGGACGCAAAGACGGTGGTCGGGGCCGATCCGGACTATGCGCTTGCGGTGGCTGACAGTCTTGGCCTCGAGCTGGAACTGGTGGCTGTTGCCTGGGCCGACTGGCCGCTGGGGCTTGCCTCCGGCAAATACGATGCTGTCATCTCCAATGTCGGGGTGACCGAACAGCGCAAGGAGAAGTTCGACTTTTCTACCTATCGTCAGGGCCTGCATGGTTTCTTCGTGAAGTCCGATAGCGGCATCACCGCCATCAGGGAGCCGAAGGATGCGGCGGGCCTGAGGATCATCGTCGGTGCGGGCACCAATCAGGAGCGCATTCTGCTGAAATGGAACGACGAGAACGTCGCCGCCGGACTTAAGCCGCTCGAGCTGCAATATTACGACGACGAGGCCACCCGGCTTGTCGCGCTTTCTGCCGGGCGGGCGGATGTGATCGTCCAGCCGCATGCGCAGCTGGTCTTCATCGCCGCTCGCGACAAGACCATCAAGCGTGTCGGAACGCTCTCCGCCGGCTGGCCGGAGCGTTCCGATGTCGCCATCACTACCCGCAAAGGTTCGGGACTGGCCGATGCCCTGACGCTGGCCACCAACGATCTGATCAAGAGCGGCGCTTATGCGAAAATATTGGACCGCTGGCAGCTTGCGGAAGAGGCCTTGCCGGAATCGCGAACCAATCCACCCGGCCTGCCAAAGAGCTGACCGGTCGAAAAAACGCGGTGGACGGCAATACCCGCAGGTCATGCCTGCGGGTATTGTGTTACGCGTCGGTCGCGCAGCGCAAAAAACTCAGAAGTCCGCGACCTTGCCCCAGGATGAACCAAGGAAACGGCTGGGGTGATAGGGAGCAGGATCGACAATCGGGTTTGAACCCGTGACGATATCGGCGATCAGATGGCCAGCGCCCGGGCCGATGCCGAAACCGTGTCCGCTGAAGCCGGCGGCGAGGATGAAGCCGGGCAATTCGCTGGTCTCACCGATGGCGGGCACACCATCCGGCGTGCTGTCGATAAAACCGGCCCAGGCGGCGGAAATCTGGGTTTTGCGAAGGGCGGGCAGAAGTTCGAGTGCCCTTTTGTGGGTCTCCTGGATGGCGGCGGCATTCGGTTTCGGATCGAGAATGCGAACTCGTTCCATCGGCGTCGGCGCATCGAGCCGCCAATGTTTCAACGTTTCATGGCCGCCACGGATACCCTCCAGCCCGCCCGGACGCAGGCTGCGCCAGCGCTTGAGGAACATCGGCACGAATTCGCGCGCGAATCGCATTTGCTGTGCGGTTGGGTCGATGCGTCCAAGGCCGCTGATCGCAAGGGTGTAACCGCCGTTTTTACGCCGTGTGGCCGAAACGGCTGCGGTATGCAACGCATCCGGCAGGTCTTCCGCACCCGGTGTGACCGACAGGATGGAGGAACGCACGGAGGCTTGTGGAAATCGAATGCCCAACTGGCGGCAGAAAGAGGATGCCCAGGCACCGCCGGACATGATGGCGGTTTTGGTGCGGATGGTGCCTTTTTCGGTGATGACGGCACTGACGCGGCCGCCTTCCGTCTCCAGACCACGCGCCGCGCAATTCTGATGCACCGTGCCACCCAGTTTCATGATGGCGCGCGCAACGGCGGGTGCCGCCATCGAAGGATCGGCCGTGCCGTCCGTTGGCGAAAAGACGCCGCCCTTCCAGCGTTTGCCTGTGGCGCGTCCGCGTTCGCTTGCCTCATCCGTGCTCAGCATATGGGTTGTTACGCCCGCGGTGATGGCAAAATCGCGCCAGCGCGCCCAGCCGGCAAGTTCGGCCTCGTTGTCGCTCAGGTAAAACAATCCGCAGCGGCGAAAACCGGTGTCCTCGCCGCTCTCGGCAGCAAACTGCTCCCAGAGCGTCAGGCTCTGCGTAGAGATCGGCAATTCGCGGGCATCGCGGTTCTGCTGCCGGCACCAACCCCAGTTACGGCTGGATTGCTCCGCGCCAACAAGGCCTTTTTCGACAAGAGCCACTTTCAGGCCGCGCCGGGCGAGGTAATAGGCAGCGAAAACGCCGACGATGCCGCCACCGATAATGACGGCGTCCGCAGATTTCGGCAATTCCGGCGAGGTCGTGATCTGTTGCAGCGGCGCAGGCATATGGGGCTCCTTATCTTCCTACTAATTTACCTTGGTCGCCGGGTAGACGCTGCCAGACTGGGCCGATTGTCGGAATCTCCTGCTGTTCGGGGCCACGTCTGCAACTCTTTATGCTGGATGAAAAAAATATCCCCGCGTCGACAGGGCTTGCGCATGTGATAAGATTTCCATTGCCACGTCAGAATTTTATGCTGTGTGCTCAAAAACAAAAAAGGGGTTCCTCACGTGATGAAACTTGACCGGATCGATATCAAGATCCTCTACGAACTCCAGAAGAACGGGCGCATCACCAATGTGGAACTGGCGGAGCTTGTCAATCTCTCGCCAAGCCCCTGTCTGATGCGGGTCAAGAAGCTTCAGGCCGAAGGGTATATCGAAGGCTATTCGGCGCAGATCAACATCAACAAGCTCGGCCAGACCCTGACGGTCTTCACTGAAATCACGCTCAAGAACCACCGCCAGATCGATTTTGCCCGCTTTCTCGGCGTCGTTGAAAAGATCGACCAGGTGGTGGAATGCCATCTCGTTTCCGGCGGTTACGATTATCTGTTGAAATTCGTCACGTCCGGCATTGTCGAATATCAGTCGATCATGGAGCGCCTGACGGACATGGATGTCGGCATAGACAAATATTTCAGCTTCGTGGTGCTGAAATCACCGATCATCAAAGCGCATATGCCACTGACGAGCCTGTTTCCTCTTTGAAATAAAAGTGCGTCTCCTCCCCAATCTCGACGTCATCCTCGGGCTCGACCCGAGGATCCATAGTCCGTCGAGATGGATGGATCCTCGCCTCAAGGGCGAGGATGACGTCGAAATTTGTCGCGGCGTGCTTGCGTCGTAATCCGGGCAGCTTCCGGCCTATCACCTCTTGGAAAACGCCCGCACCAGTTCCGCATCCTGCTGGAGATTGTCGAGCCATTTCGGGTCGAGCTTCGGCACCGAGGAAAACAGGAGCTTCGAATAGGGATGCGTCGGTGATTTGATCGCTTCGGTCGCCAGATGCTCCACCTTCTGCCCGCCATACATCACGACGATTTCGTCGCAGATGGTTTCCACCACCGAAAGATCGTGGCTGATGAAAATATAGGAGAGGTTGAGTTCGCGTTGCAATTCACCGAGCAGGTCGATGATGGCGGCTGCGACGACCGTATCCAGTGCCGAGGTGATTTCATCGCAGATGATGAGCGACGGTTCGGCTGCCAGCGCGCGGGCGAAGTTGACGCGCTGTTTCTGCCCGCCTGACAGGCCGGAAGGGTGGCGGTGGCGGACCGAGCGCGGCAGCTTCACCATATCCAGCAGTTCGTCGATCCGGCCGTCGCGGGCCTTGCCTCGCATGCCATGATAAAAGGTCAGCGGCCGGCCGAGAATGTCCTCGATGGGTTTTGACGGGTTAAGCGCGGTATCGGCATATTGGAAAACGATCTGCATGCGGCGCAGCTGATCGCTGGTGCGTCTTCGCGCATCGGCATCCAGTTGCTTTCCTTCGAAGATGACATGACCGCTCGCGGCGGGCAGAATGCCGGCAATGGCGCGCGCCAGCGTCGATTTTCCGCAGCCGGATTCGCCGATGATGCCAAGATTGCGGCCGGGATAAACCGCAAGGCTGACGGAATCCACCGCACGCACCAGCGGCATCCGGTCGTCGCCTTTCGTGCCGTAGCCGGCGATCAGACTTTCGATATCGAGGAGCGGCGTCGCCTGGCTCTGTGCGAGCGGCGCGACCGCGCGCACCTTGTCGTTAAAGGCGGTCAGCAACTCGCGCGTATAAGGATGCTGCGCATTCTCCAGAATGTCCGTGGTCGTGCCGGTTTCCTGAACCTCGCCGCCTTTCAGCACCACGATCCGGTCGGCGATCTGGGCGACAACGGCAAGATCGTGGGACACATAAACGCCGCCGATGCCACCCTTGCGCATTGCCGATTTGAAAGCGCGCAGAACCTCGATCTGTGTCGTCACGTCGAGTGCCGTGGTCGGTTCGTCGAAGATCACCAGTTCCGGGTTGCCGATCAGCGCCATGGCGGCGGAGAGACGCTGTAGCTGACCGCCGGAAACCTGATGCGGATAACGCTCGCCGATGGTTTCCGGATTGGGAAGCGACAGGGCCTTGAAGAGTTCTACCGCTTTGACGCGTGCCTCCTGCTGCGGCATCAAATGATGGATGCGGGTGACTTCAATGACCTGATCGATGATCTTCTGCGCCGGGTTGAAGGCGGCCGCCGCACTCTGAGGGACGTAGGAGATTTTCGTGCCGCGGATCCTGGCGCGTTCGGCTTCCGAAAGCTGCACCATGTCGCGACCCGTCACGGTCACGCTACCGCCGGAAATGCGGCAGCCCGGACGGGCATAACCCATCAATGTCAGCGCGATTGTGGTCTTGCCGGAGCCGCTTTCGCCGATCAGTGCGACGATCTCGCCTTCGGCTATATCGATATCGACGCCCTTGATGATCTGGATGCGGCGGCCGGAATCGGTGGTCGCCTCGACTTTCAGTCCACGGATTTCAACGAGATTGGTCATTACTGGCTCCTGTCGCGGATTTTCTGCGGCAGATTGTCGATCAGCAGATTGACGCTGATCGTCAGGCTGGCGATCGCCAGCGACGGGAAGATCACGGCCGGTGCGGCAAAGGGCAGGCCGCCGATGTTTTCACGCACCAGCGCGCCCCAGTCGGCATTCGGCGGCTGCAGGCCGAGGCCGAGGAAGGAGAGGCCCGACAGAAGCAGCACGATGAAGACGAAGCGCACGCCAAGATCGGCAAGCACGGGGCGGATGATGTTCGGCAGGATTTCGGAGCCGATGAGATAGAGCAGGCTCTCGCCACGCACCCGGGCGACGGTGACGAAATCCATGGTGTTAACATTGACGGCGAGTGCCCGGGCGAAACGATAGGCGCCCGGCGTATAGATGACAGAGAGCGTGGTGATCAGCACGGGTATGGAGGAGCCGACGGCGGCGACGACAACAAGGCCGAAGAGCTTGCTCGGAATGGAGTTCACCGCATCGAGAAAACGGCTGAGCGCCGCATCGAACCAGCCGCCGACGACGGCGGCGCACATGCCGAGAACGACGCCGGACACGCAGGCGATCGTGACCGCCGCAAGCGAGATGCCAACCGTGAAACGTGCGCCCATGAGAATGCGGGAAAAGACATCGCGGCCGAGATAATCGGAACCGAGCCAGAGGTCGGAGGTCATGGGGCCGAAATAATCGAGATCGACGATTTCACCAACCGGATGGGGGATGAGATAGGGCGCGAATATCGCAACCATCGCCCAGAGGAAAATGACGAGAAAGCCGAAAACACCGACTGCGTTGATCCTGTAACCCAAACGCGAAGTCCCCGAAGTTGTGTTGATATGATCGGCCATCAGCGCAGCCTCGGATTGGACATGATGGCGATGATATCAGCCGTGGTGATGAGGAGGAGATAACCCACGCAGAAAATCATCGCGCAGCTCTGGATCAGCGGCAGGTCGCGCGTCGCGACACCATCGACCATCAGCTTGGCGATACCCGGATAGTTGAAGATGGTCTCGACGATGATGACGCCGCCCACGAGATAGGAGAGCGACAATGCCACCGCATTGACGATCGGGCCGAGCGCATTGGGCAGCGCGTGGCGCAGCACGATCCGCATGCGCGGTGCGCCCTTTAAAAGCGCCATTTCCACATAGGGCGTATCAAGCGTCTCGATGACGGCGGCGCGGCTCATGCGGATCATCTGCGCCGACACCACGAAGGTGAGGGTGATGACCGGCATGGCGTAAACGCGCAGCATATCGAACACGCTATGGACCTCGCTGATGAGCGACAGGGCCGGCAGCCATTTGAGATAGACAGCGAAAAGCAACACGGCCAGCGTCGCTATCATGAATTCCGGCACGGAAATGACGCCGATGGTGAGGATCGTGACGGCGCGGTCATAAAGCGTCCCGCGCAGCATGGCGGAGCTGATGCCAAGCGTCAGGGCCAGCGGTACGGCGATGAGTGTGGTGATGCCGGCAAGCTTCATGGAGTTGACGAAACGCGGGCCGATGAGGTCGGCGATCGCCATGTTATTGGCGTAGGAGGTGCCGAGCTCGCCCTGCAGCAGGCCGAAAAGCCAGCGAACGAAACGCAGGAGGGCCGGGTCATCAAGATGCATGGCGGTGCGCAGACCGGCGACCGCTTCAGGCGTCGCCGACTGGCCGAGAAGGATCGTCGCCGTGTCGCCGGGCAGCAGGCTGGTGGCGGAAAAGACGATAAACGACACGATAAGCAGGGTCGTCAACATGACGACCAGCCGCCTAGCAATAAGGGACAATATCCGGCTGTTCATTCACATGCTCCTGCGACCTGCCTGGCCATTAGAGCGCCTCGCATCCTACAGGACGCATAAACGCTCTAACTCTTTGAATCCACGAATCGCTATAGAAGAAAATCGAACACGATCTTCTGCCCGATGCGCTAGGCTTTCCGCACTGGCGGAACGTTGCCGGGTACTTTTCAGCACCCGGCCCCATTTGGTCTATCAGGCTTCGAGCCAGACGTATTCAGCAAAGGCGTAACCCATCATGCCGCCGAGCGGATTGGCTTCCAGACCCTTCAGCTTGGAGGTGATGGCATCGACATTGGTAATATAGGCGGGAATGATGGTGCCGGCTTCGTCGGCGATCATCGTTTCCATCTCGAAGTAGATCTGCTTGCGCTTTTCCATGTCCAGCATGCCGCGTGCTTCGAGCATCATCTTGTCGAACTTCGGCGACTTGTACTGGCTTTCGTTCCATGGCGCATCGGAGGCGTAAAGCAGCGAAAACAGAATGTCCGGCGTGGGGCGCGGGTTGATGTTGCCGAAGTGAACCGGCGCCTTCAGCCAGTAATTGCTCCAGTAACCATCGGAAGGAACGCGCTGTACATCCAGCTTGACGCCGATTTCTGCGGCGGACGCCTGGATGATCATCGCCATGTCCACGGCGGAGTTTGCGGCATCCGAGGTGATGACCGGGATGGACTGGCCGATGAGACCCGCTTTTTCGAAGTGGAACTTCGCCTTGTCGGGATCGAAGGCTTTCGGCTTCAGGTCCGGATTGTGGTAGGGGCTCATCGGCGGCACGGGCTGGTCATTGCCGACTTCGCCGAGGCCGCGCAGAGCCGCCTTGACGATCTGCTCGCGATTGACGATCGACTTCATGCCGGCGACGAAATCGGCATTGTTGCCCGGTGCCTGGTCCAGCCGCATGTTGAGGTTGGTATAGTTGCCGGACGTGCCCTTGGACAGAACGATACCCTCCTGCTTGTCGAGCAGGCGTAGCGAACGTGGATTGATGGCTGCCGCAAGGTGGATATCGCCCGAAATGAGTGCGTTGACGCGGGCATTGTCTTCGGCGATCGCGAAGAACTCGAAGCTGTCGACGTGCGGGCCGCCGGACTTCCAGTAATTGGCATTCTTGGCCATGACCGAACGTACGCCCGGCTCGAATTTCTCAAGCTTGAAGGCGCCGGTGCCGTTGCCCTTGGAGAAATCCGTGGTGCCATCGGCGACGATCATAAAGTGGTGCAGGGCGAGGATGGCCGGCAGGTCGGCATTCGCATTTGCGAGTGTAATCTCGACGGTGCTCTTGTCGAGGGCCTTGAAGCCGGTCATCTGGGCGGCGATCTTGGCAACCTTGGAACCGACGGCCGGATCGAGATGGCGTTTCAGCGAATAGACCACGTCATCTGCGGTCAGCGCCTTGCCGTCATGGAACGTGACGCCGGAACGCAGCTTTACGGTCCAGGTCTTGGCGTCCTTCGTTTCGATGGATTCAGCAAGCTCCATCTGTGGAGTGCCGGAAATATCAAGGAAGCTCAATCGGTTGTAGAGTGCGCAGCAACGCACGTAGTCCGTGGAAAGCGACGCCTTTGCAGGGTCGAGCGTGTCGGCCGTGGAGGCGGACCAGCCGGCCGCCTTCAGCGTGCCGCCGGAAACGGGGGTGGCCGCCACGGCCTGCGAGGCGCGGCCGAGAATGGCCGAACCGGCGGAAAGCGCAACGCCGCCGGCCAGCATCATGTGAAGCAGCTCTCGCCGCGTCGCGCCGCGACGGATCGCCTGTTCAACGGCGGCATCGTCAGAGCGGGTCCAGTTTGTAATCCTGTCACTCATGGTCTTCCCCTTTTGTATGTTTGTTGAAATGGCGTCTGCAAAGATTTCCGGCATGTCGCGTCCCAGTTCGCGCCATGCCATCGGCAAAGGCGGTTCAGCCGCCCGCCTGTCGCACGGCCTCCGCAAGGCCGGCCATGGACGTGAAGTGATAGTCCGGTGCGGTAAAGTTTTCCGGCTCGATCGTGCCGCCATATCCCTTCTGGGCGTGGCGCCGCTCGATCCAGCAATTGGTCATTCCGAGTTTCCGTGAAATGCCGATATCGTGGTACTGGCTTTGCGCAACGTGCAGAATGTCGTCCTTCGATGCGCCTTCGCTTTCAACGAAGGCGAAAACCTTCTCGAAGAATGCGGGATCCGGCTTTTCCGTGCCGGTATCATCCGCCGTGAAAGCGGCATGAAAAGGACTGCCGAGTTCTTTCGAGAAATACTCGAAGGCCCAGCGCTGGGCATTGGTCATGGCGATGAGGCGATGCGTCTTTGCAAGCTCGGCCATGGCTGCACGGCTGTCCTCGAAACCCTTCCAGCTCCGGGCAGCATCGCGCAGGCGCTCGCCAAGGGCGCGCTCCCCCGGCAGGCCCAGTTCCGGAGCGATGATCAGATAGACGCGGACGAGATCGTCGGGAAACAGGTCGGTTGCGTCGGAGTAACGCGCCGCACGGTAAAGGCCGAGTGCCTTTTCACCGTCCACCTCGACGCCGTTTTCAGCGCCAATCTGGATCAGCGTCGATTTAAGGCCGCCTTCGAAATCGATGAGAGTTCCCACAACGTCGAAGCTCATATATTTGAAGTCGTTCAGTTTTTTGGGCAATGTCGGTCTCCGCTCTGCCGCCCTGGCCTCTTGGGAAGGCTACGGCATTTTATTCTGTTCCCGGACGGGATCCTTGCCCCGTTCCCTTTCTTGATTACGCCTGTTTTCATGGCGTTTGGTGCTTTTTCCAAGGGTAGTTTGGCACTTCCAGCACGCCGGATTCGCCGAAAAGGATCGGCTCTTCGGCAGAATATTGCGAATATGTATGGCGTTGCGACATTTCGAGACGGTGTCGCAACGCAATTCGCGTGTGGCCTCAGGCCATGGCGGCCCGCACAGCCGGGTCCTCGAGTGTCTGGTCGAGGGTTTTCAGCGTTCGTTCGATAATGGCGTCGATCTCGTCATCGGTGCAGCAGAGCGGCGGCGCATAACCGAGGGTGCCGTTGGCGAAGGCGCGCACGATCAGACCGTTCTCCCAGGCGCGATCGAACACCTTGCGCGCCGGAACTGCCGCAGCCGGCAGCGGGGTCTTCTTTTCCTTGTCGGTCACAAGCTCGATGGCAGCGAGCATGCCGCGGCCGCGAACATCGCCGACCAGCGGGTGGCTTCTCAATCCTTCCAGCCCGGCCATCAGCCGCGCACCGGCGCGACGGCCATTTTCCAGCAGCCCGCCTTCGTAGAGTTTCAGCACTTCGAGGCCAACCGCGGCGCTGACGGGATGGGCGGAATAGGTGTAACCATGCCCGACAGCCGCATCGCCCGCAAAGTCGGCTATTGTATCATAAACATGATCGGCCATGAAGACGGCGCCCATCGGCACATACCCGGAGGTGAGGCCCTTGGCGGCGGTGATGAAGTCCGGCACGATATCCTCGTCGGCACAGGCAAACAACGGTCCCGTGCGGCCGAAGCCGGTAATCACTTCGTCGGCGACGAAGAGAATGCCGTAAGAACTGCAAAGGTCGCGGATGGCCTTGATCCAGCCAGTCGGCGGTACGAGAACGCCGCCCGAACCCTGAATGGGCTCGGCATAAAAGGCGGCGACCCGCTCCGGCCCGATAGCCTCGATCTTGTCTTTCAGGATTTGCAGCGAAGAGGCGATGATGGCGGCGGGATCGTTGCCGACCGGATTGCGATAGGCATAATGCGACGGGATTTTGTGCTGCCAGTCGTAAGGCACGCCGAACCCGGCATGGAAGGCGGGCAGGGCGGTCAGGCCGGAGCCGGCTGTGGTGGAGCCGTGGTACCCTTGTTCGATGGAGATGAACTGATCGCGCTGCGGCTCACCCTTTGCGTGCCAGTAATAGCGGATGAAGCGGATGGTGCTGTCCACCGCGTCGGATCCACCAAGCGTGAAGTAGACGTGGTTGAGATCGCCGGGCGCACGGTCGGCAAGTTCGGAGGCCAGCCGAATGGCCGGTTCGCTGCCAATGTCGAAATAGGCGGTGGCATAGGGCAATTCGCGCATCTGCTTTGCAGCCGCCTCGACGATGCTGTCATGACCATAACCGGCATTGACGCACCAGAGGCCGGCAAAACCGTCGATCAGCTGGTGGCCGGTCATATCGGTGATGGTGGCGCCCTTTGCCGACTTCAGCACCCGCACGCCCAGCTTTTCATGGCCGCGGAACGAAGAGACGGGGTGGACCAGATGGGCGCGGTCCAGTTCGATCAGTGAATTGCTTAACATGGGTCTCTCCGGATTCAGCCCAGCGCCTGGCTGGTCAGTGCGAATGTTTTCAGTTTTTTGTCGGCTGAGATTTCGGCCTTCGGCCGGCGCATGGCGATGCCGCCGCCGACATGGCCAAGCCCGTGTTCGGCAAGCCAGGGGCCAAGGCCCGTATCGGCGGTGGTGTCCACGCGCAGGAATGCGCCGGGGCGCTCGGAAAATACGAAGGTGATCAGATCTCGCGCGATTTCGGCATTTTCCGCCACGACCGGGCCGATGACCTCGCCGCGGCCGAAGTCGCGCAGACCTGCAAAGCCTTTGATGACGCCCTGCTCCTGCACGACCGCGAAACGCGCCCTGTCTGCAAGTTCTGCAAAAAGCGCCGTGCGGTCCGAACCGAAAGCCTGTGCATCGAGCGCCGCAAGCTCTGCCGGGGCGACGGTTTCCACCCACGCCACACCGGCTGGCTTGTCGGTCGCGGCTGGAATGCCCTGATGCTGCAGCACCTCGCCGCAGGCGGCGAAGCCCATTTTCTCGTAGAGCGGCAGGCCGTCGGTCGTGGCGACCAGACGGCATTCGCGATTTCCTGCGGCATCGATTGCCGCCTGCATCAGCTGGCGTCCAAGACCCCGGCCGCGCATGGTTTCGTCCACGATCACCATATTGACGGTCGCGCAGGTGTCTCCGAGAAGCGTCGCCATCGCGGTTCCGACGACACGCCCGTTTTCGAGCGCGACGAAGCCTTTGCTTAAGGAAAGAACGAGCGCCCAGTCTTGCCTGCGGTGCGGCCAGCCGGCCTGTCTGGAAAGCTCGACGGCGGCATCGAGGTGTTGAGGCTCAAAATTCTGGATATCGATCAGGCTGGCTTGCATGGCCCAACTCCCGTTTTATTCTTCTCGTTTATTGATAGACTGGGGGTAAAAGAACATTGTCCCGACGAATGGCAAGGTTCGACATGTTTCACTGTTGCTTTCACCCGCCGCCGCATCTTATGCCGCCTGTTATTCGCATCACGAGGCAAGACGGGGGCTGAAGGGGGAGGGCCTAGCGCGCGAACGCAACTCTCTGCCAAACAGGCGGGTGCATACGCAACAATCTGCTTTCGCTGATGGCAATTGCGGTGCGCCGACCGGGCAAAGGCTTTCTATGATCAATTCATTCCGGCACGGCCGATCTCCAAGCAAGGATGACGACGACATGACCATCTTCCGCCCGAAATACATTTCCTTCGACTGCTACGGTACGCTCATCAATTTCCAGATGGCCGAGGCTGCCCGCGATCTCTACGGTGATCGTCTCGACGAAGCGCAGATGCAGCAGTTCATCAAGAATTTCGCGGCCTACCGTCTGGATGAGATCATGGGCGCATGGCAGCCCTATGCCCAGGTGGTTCACAATTCGCTGTCGCGCAGCTGCAAGCGCAATGGCGTGGCCTTCAAGGATGAGGACGCCACCTTCGTTTACGAGCGCGTTCCGACCTGGGGTCCGCATGCGGATGTTCCGGCCGGTCTTGCCAAGGTCGCGAAGGAAATTCCGCTCGTCATCCTGTCCAACGCCATGAACTCACAGATCATGTCGAATGTCGAAAAGCTCGGCGCGCCGTTCCACGCGGTCTATACCGCCGAGCAGGCGCAGGCCTACAAGCCGCGCTTCAAGGCTTTCGAATATATGTTCGACATGCTCGGCTGCGGCCCGGAAGACATGCTGCACGTCTCGTCGTCGTTCCGTTACGACCTGATGTCGGCCCATGATCTCGGCATCAAGAACAAGGTCTGGGTTAACAGAGGCCACGAGCCTGCCAACCCCTATTACGGTTATGTGGAGATTGCCGATATTTCCGGCCTCGCCGGCGTGGTTGGATTGTAAGGAAAGGTCGGGACCATGAAGTTCGTTTCCTATTGGCACGACACGGCGCCCCTGTTTGCGGGGGCGGCGCAAGGTCCCGTCGAAGGTCATTATGACGTCGCCGTCATCGGTGGAGGTTTCACGGGTCTCGGTGCTGCGCGCCAGCTTGCCAAGGCGGGCGCGCGCGTTGTCGTTCTGGAGGGCGAGCGCGTCGGCTGGGGTGCCTCGGGCCGCAATGGCGGGCATCTCAACAATGGTCTTGCTCATTCCTATCTCTCCGCCAAGGCGGAGCTTGGCAAAGAACGCGCAATCGCCCTCTACAGGGCGCTCGATGCTTCCATAGATACGCTGGAAGCCCTGATCGCTGAAGAAGGCATAGACTGCAATTTCCGCCGCTCGGGCAAGCTGAAGCTCGCCTCCAAGCCGCAGCATTTCGAAGGGCTGGCGAAGAACTTCGAGGCGCTGCATGCCGAGGTCGATCCCGACACAGCGCTGCTGTCCGTCGCCGACCTCAAGGCTGAGATTGGCTCGCCCTTTTATGGCGCCATGCTGTCGAAGAAGAGCGCCATGATGCATATGGGCCGCTATGTGGCGGGCCTCGCCGAGGCTGCGAGCCGACATGGTGCGGTGATCTTCGAAAATGCGGCGGTGACGAAGCATATCCAGAACGGCAGGACCCACGCGCTGGAAACGCCGCGGGGCAAGGTGACGGCAGATAATGTTCTGGTGGCGACCGGCGCTTACACGCCGTCCGGCTTCGGTTATTTCCGTCGCCGCATCATCGCTGTCGGTAGTTTCATCATCGCGACGCGACCGCTGACGGATGCCGAGGTCAGGGCTTCGGTTCCGGGCAACCGCACCTATGTCAACTCCATGAATATCGGCAATTATTTCCGGCTCGCGCCGGATAACCGGCTGATCTTCGGCGGCCGTGCGCGCTTTTCCGCCACGTCGGACCAGCGTTCGGACGCCAAAAGCGGTGCTATCCTGACGGAAAGCCTGCATCGCATTTTCCCGCAGCTCTCGCATGTGCCGATCGATTATTGCTGGGGCGGTCTGGTGGACATGACCAAGGACCGTTATCCGCGTGCCGGTTTCCATGACGGCGTCTGGTACGCCATGGGCTATTCCGGCCACGGTGCGCAGCTTTCCACCCATCTCGGCATGATCATGGCCGACGCCATTCTCGGACGGCCAGATAACAATCCCCTGAAGGGACTGGAATGGCCGGCGGTGCCGGGTCATTTTGGCAAGCCCTGGTTCCTGCCAATCGTGGGCCTCTATTACAAGATGCTGGATAAGATTCAGTAGAGCGCGGTCGCTTTCCTGTCGCTCAGTTTTTTTACAAACCGTCCTCCACACTCGATGTCATCCTCGGGCTTGTCCCGAGGATCTGTCCACCTATCGTAAAATCAATCGGTAGCAGATGCTCGGGACAGGCCCGAGCATGACGGAGGAGAGGTTTGTGGGCGTTTCATCAGTCTAACAGCAGCGGTTCGGCCGTTTTTTGCTGCACCCACACAAAAAGAAGGGCCGCATCGCGGCCCTTTAGGCGGGGAGAAAGAAACAGTCCTCAGGCAAGTCCGCCGATGTGAAATGTCTTTATTTCCAGATACTCCTCGATGCCGATCTGCGAGCCCTCGCGGCCGAGGCCGGATTGCTTGACGCCGCCGAAGGGCGCGACTTCGGTGGAGATCGCCCCGGTGTTGAGGCCGACCATGCCGAATTCCAGCGCCTCGCCCACACGCCAAGCGCGTTTCAGGCTTTCGGTATAGAAATAAGCGGCGAGGCCGAAGGGCGTGCCGTTGGCGATGGCGATGGCTTCTTCTTCCGTCTCGAAACGGAAGAGCGGGGCGACAGGTCCGAAGGTCTCTTCGCTTGCCAGCCGCATCCCGGTCGTGGCGCCAGTCAGCACCACGGGGGCGGTATATTGAGGACCTTCCGGCAGATCATGTGGTTTGGTGATGATCTTTGCACCCTTGGAAACGGCGTCATCGATATGGGCGCGGATCTTGGCGATGGCCGGTTCGTTGATCATCGGGCCGATGGAAACGCCTGCCTCGGTTCCGGGTCCGACCCGCATGGCATCGACGCGATCCGCCAGTTTTTTGGCGAAGGTGTCATAGACGCTCGCCTGAACGAGAATGCGGTTGGCGCAGACGCAGGTCTGGCCGCCATTGCGGAATTTCGAAACGAGCGCGCCTTCGATGGCAAGATCGAGATCGGCATCGTCGAACACGATGAAGGGCGCATTGCCGCCAAGCTCCAGCGACAGCCGCTTGACGCTGTCGGCAGCACCACGCATCAAAAGCGAGCCGACGCGGGTGGAGCCGGTGAAGGAAATTTTCCGCACCGTCTCGTTCGCCATGATCTCATTGCCGATCTCCGTCGGCATGCCGGTGACGATGTTGATGACGCCTGAGGGGATACCGGCCCGTTCGGCGAGAACGCCGAGCGCCAAGGCTGAATAGGGCGTGAATTCCGAAGGCTTGATGACGACGGTACAGCCGGCGGCGAGGGCGGGTGCCACCTTGCGGGTGATCATGGCGTTCGGAAAATTCCACGGCGTGATGATGCCGCAGACGCCGACAGGTTCCTTCAGCACGACGATACGGCGATCCGGTGTGGGTGAGGGAATGGTGCCGCCGCTGATGCGCCGCGCCTCTTCCGCGAACCATTTCACGAAGGAGGCACCATAGCGGATTTCACCCTTCGCCTCGTCGAGCGGCTTGCCCTGTTCCGTAGTCAGGATCAGGCCAAGATCGTCGACATGCTCGATCATCAGCGCAAACCATTTTTCTAGAAGCGCTGCGCGCTCCGCGTGGGTTTTCTTTTTCCACGGGCCGAAAGCGGCGTTGGCGGCTTCGATCGCCGCGTGGGTCTCCGCGCCGCCCATATCCGGCACGGTGCCGATCACCGCCTGTGTCGCAGGATCGATCACGTCGACCACTTTGCCCGATGCGGCCGTTTTCCATGCGCCGCCGATCAAACCCGTCTGGCGAAAGAGTTCCTTGTCCTTCAAGCCCTGCATCATCTCTCTCCGAAATCAGTCGAGCGCCGCGAGAATTGCGGCCGTTATGGCATCCGTCTTGTCCTTGCCCGGCACCGTGCCGATACCCCGGCCGGTCGCCGTTTCCAACGCCGCCATGATCCTGACGGCCGCGTCCGTTTGGCCCAGATGCTCGAGCATCATGGCGCCGGACCAGATGGCCGCGATGGGGTTGGCGATGCCGAGATGGGCGATATCCGGGGCGGAACCGTGCACCGGCTCGAACATCGACGGCGCGCTGCGGTCGGGATTGATATTGGCGGAGGCCGCAAAACCGAGGCCGCCCTGGATGGCTGCGCCGAGATCGGTCAGAATATCGCCGAAGAGGTTGGAGGCGACCACCACATCAAGGCTTTCCGGCGCCATCACCATGCGGGCCGCCATGGCGTCGATATGATAGCTCGATACCTCGACGTCTGGATATTCCGCAGCGAGCCTGTGGGTCATCTCGTCCCAGAACACCATCGAATATTTCTGGGCATTGGACTTGGTGACGGAGGCGAGCTTGCCGCGACGCTTCTGCGCCTGTTCGAAACCGAAGCGCAGGATGCGCTCCACGCCCTTACGCGTGAAGATCGAGGTTTCGACGGCAACCTCGTCGTCAGTGCCCTGATGCACGCGCCCGCCTGCACCGGAATATTCACCCTCGGTATTTTCCCGGATGCAGAGAATGTCGAACCCATCCGCTTTCAGCGGGCCCTGCACGCCGGGCAGAAGCCGATGAGGGCGGATATTGGCATATTGCACGAAAGCCTTGCGGATCGGCAGCAGCAGGCCGTGCAGCGATACGGAATCCGGCACCTCCGCCGGCCAGCCGACTGCACCGAGCAGAATGGCGTCGAAGCCGCGCAGGGTCTCGATACCGTCCTGCGGCATCATCGCGCCGGTTTCCTTGTAGAAGGCGCAGGACCAGGGGAATTCGGTGCCTTCGAGCGCAAAATCGGAGCCTTTAGCGGCGGCGTTGAGAACCTGCCAGGCGGCATCAGTCACGCTTTTGCCGATGCCGTCTCCGGGAATGAGTGCGATGCGATGCGTTTTCAAGACATTTCCCCTGTTACAGTCCGATAAGGACGCTTTTGCTCTTGCGGTTGGCGAGATAGGCCTCCCGTCCGAGATCTTTGCCGATGCCTGAGCGTTTGTAACCACCGGTCGGCAAAATATGGTCGCGTGAGCGGCCATAACGATTGACCCAGATCGTTCCCGCCTGAATGGCGCGCGACAGGCGCATGACGCGCGAGATATCGCGGCTGAAAAGACCCGCTGCCAGACCGTAGGTCGGATGATCGGCAAGCGCCAGCGCCTCTTCTTCCGTGCGGAAGGTCTGCAATGTCAGCACCGGCCCGAAGATTTCCTCGGTAACGGCGGGTGAGGTCTGGTCGACATTGGCGATCAGCGTCGGCTGGTAGAAATAGCCGGGGCCGTCCATGTTTGCGCCGCCCGTCAGGCATTCGCCGCCATGGGCGACTGCCGCCTGAACGATGCCGTCGATGCGCCTGCGCTGCACTTCGGAGATGATCGGCGAATATTGCGTGGTCTCGTCCCAGGTCGGGCCGGGCTTCACCGTCTTCATGCGGGCAATGATCGCGGCGGAAAGGGCGTCGGCCGCACTTTCCTCAACGATGATGCGCGAGCCGGCCACGCAGGCCTGCCCGGCATTGGAGAGAATATTGCCGGCGATGGCGGCTGCAGCTTTTTCGATATCGGCATCTGCAAAGACCAGCTGCGGGCTTTTGCCGCCCAGTTCCAGCGTCATGGGCTTGATGCCGGTGCGGGCGATATTGGCCATGATGGCGGCGCCCGCTGCGGTGGAGCCGGTAAAGCTGACCTTGGAGATATCAGGGTGCCCGGTGATGGCATTACCAGTCACGGGCCCATCGCCGAGCACGATGTTGATGAGACCGGCGGGCAGTCCGGCCTTGATCGCCAGCTGCGCCATGAAAATACTGGAGAAAGGTGTCATTTCCGATGGTTTCAGCACCACGGCATTTCCCGCCGCCAAGGCCGGGCCGAGCTTCCAGCCGGCCATGGAGACGGGGAAATTCCACGGCGTGATGGCGCCGACGACGCCATAGGGTTCGGTCATGATCATGCCGAGGCTCGCATCGTCGGTCGGCACGAGATCGCCGCCTTCCTTGTCCGCGAATTCGGCGAAGAAGCGGATCTGTTCGGCGGTAACGGCGATATCGCCCGCAATAAGCTGGCCCACCGGCCGTGTCGAGGACAACGCCTCGATTTTCGCCAGCGTCTCGGCTTCCGCTTCAATCAGGTCGGCCCAGCGCTGCAAGACCTTGGTGCGCTCACGCGGCCGCACGCCGCCCCAGTTGTTGCTCTTCAGCGCGGCCTTGGCGGTCTGCACCGCCTCATCGACCAGCGCCGCATCGGCCTTCGGGCAGCCGGCATATTCGATGCCGTCCGAGGGGCGGTGCATGTCGATGCCATTTTTAGCCGGGATCAGCCGGTCGCCGATGAAATGGCCGATCGGCAGGGACAGGCTGTCTGGATCGAAGCTGAGCGTCATGGGGAATCCTCTGTGGATATGCCTTTACGCTACCCCCTGATGGCAAGCAGCATCCACCAACTGCGGTGTGGGTGGTGAACGAAAATCCTGTTTTGCAGGCGGCACACGGCGCAATCTTCGGCGCGCATAAGTCCCTCATTGAGAATTGCGGCAGCCGGGCCAAAAGACGATCAGGCATGATACCCATACCGGCATCGGTCTGACATCCTGTTGCGGGCTGGCGGCTTCCTGCACGCCAGCCCGCAATGCCGAAAATTCCGCTTAACAAATCACCCGGTGACCGTAACGTAAATCTTGCGCACGGTTTCGATGGTCTTCCAGACGCCGACGAAGCCGGGCTTCATCACGAAGCTGTCGCCTGCGGTGTAACGCTGCGGTTCGCCACCGTCCGGCGTGATTTCGATAACGCCTTCAACGATGTGGCAAAACTCGAAGGTCTCGCCCTTGATCGAGCGGTTTTCACCGGGGGTTGCTTCAAAGATGCCGGTGCGCACGGTGCCGTCGCGGGCTTCGTCCAGCGCCCAAACCCTGGTTGTCGGATCGCCGGAGACAAGGCGTTCAGGCAGGACCTTGGAGGTCTTCGGCTCGAAAGCGGGATGGGTGTCGATGGTCTTGAGAAGTGGCATGGGTGTCCTTTCCTGGAACGGGATGATCAATATCCGCGATTGCGGTCGACGAGGCCGAGCGGTTCGAGACCGGACTGGTATCGTTTGATGTTCTCGACAACGGTGCGGGCGGCGGAATGCGGCTGGGTGACGCTGGCGATATGCGGCGTCAGGAGAATTTTCGGGTGCGACCAGAAGCGATGGTCTTCCGGCAGGGGCTCCGGATCGGTGACATCGATGACGACGCCTGAAAGCCAGCCGCTATCCAGCGTGTCGATGAGAGCCTCGTGGTCAAGCTGTTTGCCGCGCCCGGCATGAACCAGGCCAGCCCCTTCGGGCAGCATGGCCAGATGCTCGGCATTCAGAAGCCCTGTCGTCTCGTCGGTCAGCGGCAGCAGGCAGACGAGAATATCGCTGGTGGAGAGGATGGTGGCCAGCCCCTCAGCGCCATGAAGGCAGGTCACGCCATCGATGTCGCGCGGTGAGCGGCTCCAGCCGGAAAGCGGGAAACCGAAAGGTTTCAGCCGCTCCAGCGCCGCAACGCCCAGCATGCCGAGACCAAGAACGCCCACCCGGCACTCTTCCGCCTGCCGCTGCGGCAGGGCCTTCCACAATTGCTCGCGCTGCTGGTTCAGATAGACCGGCAGGTTGCGGTGAAGGGCAAGCACGCCGAGGCAGATATATTCCTGCATCATGCGGATGATGCCCTCATCCACCATGCGCACGACTTTCACCGTTTCGGGGATGGTCTCGATGTGAAACTGGTCGACGCCCGCGCCGATCGAAAACAGCACTTCGAGATTGCGATACCGGGCGATATCCTGCGGCACCGTCCAGGTGATGAGGTAACGGACGGCATCCGGATCGACACTGGACGCATCCATCGAAAACGGTAGATCAGGCAGCTCTGCGGCCAGAGCCTGCCGGAATATCTCGCCGCGCTTTGCGTCGGAATTGAAGAGAAATGTCATCTGAAATCCATGCTTCCCGAAGGTTTAAGCCGTGCAGCGGCGGCCAAGCGTTTCCAGTATCGACTGGCAGGCGGAAAGTTCGCTTGTCGTTATGAACTCGTCCGGTTTGTGGGCGCGGCCGATATCGCCCGGCCCGCAGATGATGGCGTCGATGCCCGCCGCCTGGAACAGCCCCGCCTCCGTGCCGTAGCTGACGGCGGCGAGACAGGCGGTGCCGGTCAGTTCCTCCAGAAGCAGGACGAGCGGAGTATCGGCCGCCAATGAAAGCGCCGGATAATCGCTCATCGGCGTCCAGTCGATATCGATGCCCTTTGCGGCAAATGCCTCCACGCTCTCCCGCACCGGCTGCAGCAGGGCAAGTGGCGAGACGCCTGAAATGGCCCGTGCCTCCAGCTCGATGGCTGAGAAATCGGGGATGATGTTGATCGCCTGACCGCCTTTGACCGTGCCGATCTGAAGCGAGGAATAGGGTGGCTCAAAGGTTGCTTCGAACGGTCCGCGCGTCAGCGCATCCGCCGTCTCGACGGCCTTCGCCATAATGCTCGTCATCAGGTGGATGGCGTTCAGGCCCTGATCGGGACGCGACGAATGGCCGGAGCGGCCACGGATGGTGATGCGTGCTGCGGCCTTGCCCTTGTGAGCGCGCACGGCCCGCATATGGCTTGGCTCGCCGATGATCGCCCCCGCCGGTCTGGCGCACAGCTCCGGCAATCGGGCAATGAGGTGGGGAACGCCACGGCAGCCCGCCTCCTCGTCATAGGAAAAGGCAATGTGTATGGGCCGCTTCAGCGCCATGCGTGAAAAAGCCGGAGCTGCGGCGAGAACCGCGGCCAGGAATCCCTTCATGTCGGTGGTTCCGCGTCCGTAAAGACGGTCTCCCTCGGTTCTGAGCGTGAAGGGATCGGAAGACCATTCCGGCTCTCCGGCGGGAACCACATCCATGTGGCCGGACAAAATATAGCCGGCGGCGTCGGCAGGGCCGAAGGTGGCAAACAGATTGGCGCGGTCGCCTTCGGGCCCTGATAGTAGTGATACTTTCGCGCCGTGGCTCTCCAGATAATCGGCAATCCATCCGGCAATGTCGCCATTGGCGGTGCCAACCACCGACGGAAAACCGACAAGACGCTCAAGGATTTCGATTGCGTTCATGGCCGTCTCCGCTGGCCGGCCGCTTACGCTTGACCGGATTGTGATCGCAAAAGCTTAGAATGGTCTGCGGCGTTTATCTGCCGAAATGCGGATGATTTCGGTAGATTGTTGTGTCCTTCCAGTGCTTTCAGGAAATTCGTGCTGGTGAGGCTGGTTATCTTCGGGTGTCGTGGCTGGGCTGCCTGGACCGAATGACGGTTCCGCGCAGAAGGGATGAGGGCCGTTTGGTATGGACCTGCTCAAAGTCGATAGTTTCGAGTTGCGGACGGTGGATATCGCCGAAGTGGATGCCGATCATCTGCATGCGCTTTCCATGGCTGTCGGGTGGCGTTATCACGCAAATGAATGGTGTTTCCTGCGCCAGTGCGGCGTTGGACTTGCCGCGCTGGACGAGATTGACCGCGTTGTCGCAACCGCGATGCTCTTTCCGTATGACGAGGGTTTTGCAACACTCGGCATGGTCATCGTTTCCCCACGCCTGCAAGGGCAGGGCGTCGCACCATGGCTGGTGCGGCAGTTGATCGCGAAATTCCCCACCGTCTCCCTGCGGCTGAACGCGACGGACGTGTCGCGGCGGCTGTTTTCCGGGCTCGGCTTTGTGGGAGATACGGAAAAAGTGCATCTCCTTCGGGGAAAGCCGCTGTGCCCTGTCGAAATGCCCACACCTGGTAAGAAAAGAAGGATCGAGCCGCTGTCGGAAGATCATCTGGCGGACGTGGTGGCGATCGACCGGCTAGCCTTCGGCGTCTCGCGCCGTGGCGTCCTCCAGCGGCTTCTGAAGGAGAATACGGGTTACGGATTGTTCGAGGCGGATCACCTCATCGCTTTTGCATTGCGCCGAGTGGCGGGGCGAGGCCACATCGTCGGCCCGGTCGTTGCGCGCGAGGAAACCGATGCGATCGCGCTGGTCCAGCGGCATTTTGCCGATCTGGACGATCAGCTGGTGCGCCTCGATGCCGTGTGCGACAGCGGGCTTTTCACCGATTTTCTGGTGCAATCCGGGTTGGTGGCGATCGAGACGCTGACCACCATGTCGAAAGATGGGCCTCAACCGGTCGGCTGGGGTGCGGCGAAAATTTTCGCGCTGGCAGGTCCGTCTTTGTGCTGAGCTGCGGCACTATCGCAATTGACGCCCCGCCGCTTGGCCCGTATGTCAGAAGCCGACGGTTCCTGAAGCCGAAGGGCAAAGGGATTAATAGGGAACATGGTGCGGGTGATGTTTTTCGCCCAATGCCGTGGCTGCCCCCGCAACTGTAAGCGGATTGCCGTTCATCCCCGTGACGCCTGAAAGCGTCATGCCACTGTATCCTCCGGGATACGGGAAGGCAGATGAACGGTGCATATTCGCGAGCCAGGAGACCTGCCGTCATAATATGGACCATCGTTACGGGCGGGGATGCCCGGAAGAGGAGCTGATTATGACCTTTCCGTCTGCGGAAACGTATTCCGTGCCCCGTTCTCCATCTCCACACGCCATCCGTTTGTCGCCACGCGTTTTGATACGCGCCGCTTCGGATCACGCCACCCAATTTAGACTGGAGAACATATGTTTCATTTCAAACACCTGCCGGTTACTGCCGCTCTTATGGCTGTCGCATTTGCGGCCGGCACTGCCCATGCCACTGAGACCGTCTATCCGCTGACGATCAACAGCTGCGGCGAGGATATCACCTTCAGGCAGGCGCCTTCGCGCACTGTCTCCGTTGGCCAGAGCACGACAGAGGTTCTTTATCTGCTCGGTGTTGCCGACAGGGTGGTTGGCACGGCGCTGTGGATCGGCCCGGTTCTGAAGGGTTACGAGGAGGCCAATGCAAGGGTTGAGCGGCTGGCTGACAATGATCCGAGTTTTGAGGCCGTGGTCGGCAAGAAGCCGGACCTTGTGACGACGCAGTTCCAGTGGCAGATCGGTCCGGAGGGTGTTGTCGGAACATCGGCGCAATTCGCCGAGCTAGGTATCCCCGTCTATACCTCGCCCGCCGATTGCATGGGCAAGGACAATTCCGGCGGCGGCGATGGCGTGCGCAACACCGTCTTCACCATGGACCTCATCTATCAGGAAATCCGCGACCTCGCCAAGATCTTCAACGTGCAGGATCGCGGCGAGGAAGTTGTTGCCGACCTGAAGAAGCGCGAAGAGGCAGCCCGCACCAAGATTGCATCGGCGAATGGCAAGCTTTCCGCCGTCTTCTGGTTCTCCAGCGCCGAGCTCGATATCGATCCCTATGTGGCCGGCCGCAAGGGTGCGCCGGGTTACATCATGTCCGCGCTCGGGCTGAAAAATGTCATCGAAAGCGATGAGGAATGGCCAACCGTTGGCTGGGAAACCATCGCCAAGGCCAATCCGACCGTGATCGTCGCCGGCCAGATGGATCGCCGCCGTTTCCCTGCCGATGATGTTGCCGTCAAGCGCAAGTTCCTTGCGACCGATCCGGTTGCCAGCATCATGCCGGCCGTCAAGGACAAACACGTCTTTGACATGGACGCACAGGCGATGAACCCGACCATCCGCACGATTGAGGGCATCGAAACGCTGGCCGAGGCGATTTCCGCCGCCGGCCTAGCCAAGTGAACGGTTTTTCCGTCCATCTCGGCAGGGTGGGTCTGGCTTTTGCCGCACTCGCCCTGCTGCTTGTTGCGCTGATGGCCGGTGCGGCCATCGGCGAAACCGCCATTCCGTTCGATGTGGTGGCGAAAACCATCGCCAACCGTGTCTTCCACGCGGGTTATCCGCTGGAGCCGCTGGATGAGGGCATCGTCTGGAGTTACCGCCTCAGCCGCGCCGTCGTCGCCGCCTGTTGCGGTGCTTCGCTGGCGCTGGCCGGTGCGGTGCTGCAATCGCTTTTGCGCAATCCGCTCGCCGATCCCTATATTCTCGGCATTTCCGCAGGCGCTTCCACGGGGGCAGTCGCCGTGGCGCTTCTGGGCTTCGGCGCCGGGTTCCTGACGATGCCGGCGGGCGCCCTGATCGGGGCTTTTGTTGCTTTTTCGCTGGTCAGCCTTTTGGCGGTCAGGGCCGGTCACGGCAACAGCGCGATCATTCTGGCGGGTGTCGCCGGTTCGCAGCTGTTCAACGCCATGACCTCGTTCATTGTCACAAAATCCGCCAATGCCGAACAGGCGCGCGGCATCATGTTCTGGCTTCTGGGCAATCTTTCGGGCGTGCGCTGGCCGGATGTGTGGCTGGCCTTGCCGGTCTGCCTCGCCGGTCTTGCGGTATGCCTCTGGTATGCCCGCGCGCTGGATGCTTTTGCCTTCGGCGGCCAGGCCGCAGCCTCGCTCGGCATCCCCGTGCGCTGGGTCTATGCGGTGCTGATCTCGGTTTCGGCGATCATGACGGCGGTCATGGTGTCGCTGGTCGGCTCCATCGGCTTCGTCGGCCTCGTCATTCCGCATGCGGCGCGTATCTTCGTCGGCGTTCGCCATGGGCTGTTGCTGCCGGTGACGGCGCTGACCGGCGCGATTTTCATGATCGTCGCCGATATTCTCTCCCGCATCGTCATTCCCGGCCAGGTCCTGCCGATCGGGGTCATCACCGCGCTCGTCGGTGCGCCCGCCTTTGCCTTCATCCTCGGGCAGAAAAGGGGTCGGTCATGAGATTGTCCGCCCACGATCTGCATTTCCATGCCGGCAACATTGAAATCGTCCGCGGCGTTTCACTGGATGTCGGTTCCGGCGAGTTCCTCGGCATTATCGGGCCGAACGGTTCAGGTAAAAGCACGCTTCTTTCCATGCTGGCCGGCATCCGCAAACCGCGCAGAGGTCACGTCACGCTTGGCGAGGAGCCGCTTGCCTCATTCGGACGGCGCGAGCTTGCCCGCAGGCTCGCCTTTGTGGAACAGCAGGCCGAAACCACCGAACGTATCAGCGCGCGACAGGCTGTCGAACTTGGACGCACACCGTATCTCGGCCCGCTTTCCGCATGGTCGTCAAAGGATGATGCCATCGTCGATGCGGCGCTTGAAAATGTCGACATGGCGGACAAGGCGGATCGCAACTGGCATCACCTTTCCGGCGGCGAACGCCAGAGGCTGCACATCGCCCGCGCGCTGGCGCAGGAGCCACATATCCTGCTTCTGGACGAGCCGACCAACCATCTCGACATCGGCCACCAGATCGGCCTGCTCGATCTGGTGCGCCGGCAGGGCCTTACCGTCGTCGCGGCGCTGCACGATCTCAATCACGCGGCCATGTTCTGCGACCGCGTCGCCATCTTGCACCGGGGCGAATTGATCGCGGTCGGTCCGCCGCAGGATGTTCTGACTTCGGCGACGATCGCTTCCGTTTTCGGGGTGCAATCCGTTGTCACCACCGATGAGGGCGGCTTTTCCCACATTCGTTTTCTGCCCGCCCACGGGGCGGCCGATCATGCAAGGAAAGTACTGGCACGATGATGAAACTGATTGCTCCTGACGCGAAATGGCTTTGCGCTTTAGCTGGCATTGCCTTGGCGGCAAACGCAGTTTTTCCCCTTCCCGCCACAGCCGAAACTTTCGAGGTGAAGATGCTGAACCGGGGCGAAAAAGGCCCGATGGTGTTCGAACCCGATTTCCTCGAAATCGCTCCCGGTGATCGCGTTCGCTTCGTGCCGACCCACAAGAGCCACAATGCCGCGACCATCGAGGGCATGGTTCCTGAAGGCTTCGAGGGGTTCAAAAGCCGGATCAATGAAGAATTCGAGACCGGTTTCGAGCAGCCGGGTTTTTATGGCATCAAATGCTCACCGCATTATGGCATGGGCATGGTCATGTTGATCAAGGTGGGCCAGGCAGCCTTGCCGCACAGCTACAAGACGGTGGATGTGCCCGGTCGCGCGAAGCCCCGCTTCGAGGAATTCTTCGAACGGGCGGAAAAATGAGGCGGGGGCGGAAGTCTTGAGTGGCGGTTTGGATCGTCCGGGAGGGTGCAGGCAAAGTCCGAAAACCTCTCCTCCGTCATGCTCGGGCCTGTCCCGAGCATCTGCAACGCATTGATTTTGCGATAGGTGGCTGGATCCTCGGGACAGGCCCGAGGATGACGTCGTGCACGCGGATAGTGAAGGTGGCTGCGGCGTTCCTCAGATCTTTTCGGAAATATCCGGCTTAACCGCACAGACCGCATAACGGTGCTGCAGGCCGCGCAAAATGCCCTTCAAGAGGCTGAAATTCTTCGCCTGGGCGCGATGAATCGCCTGAAGCTGCTGATCGATTGCGACGGGCTCGAACCCCGTTTTGCGCAGAAGTGCTGCGACATCGCCGGCTCTTGCGCCCTTTGAAAAATAGACCCGCGACAGAATGCTGTTGAATGTATTTTCCGGATCCGCCGGCCTGTGCGGCTGGTCGGGTTTCACAAGGCCGATATTTTCCAGACCGGCAGCCAGTTTCTTGACCAGTTTTTCGCGCCAGCCGGTATTGACGAAATCACCGTCGACGATCAGAAGCCGTCCACCCGGTTTCAATACGCGGAACCATTCGGCAAAACTCGCCTGCGGATCCACCAGCGTCCACACCAGATGGCGCGTGATGATGACGTCGGCGCTTTCGTCCGGCTCCATCGTGTTTTCGGCATCTCCGACGAAAAAGCGAATGTTGCGTCCACGGCTTTTCGCTTTTTCCCTGGCAAGCGCCAGCATGGTTTCTGACCAGTCCATACCGGTGACCTGAAAACCGAGATCGTCCATCAGATGCGAGATGACGCCGGTTCCGCTGGCGAGATCGAGTGCCTTGCGGCCTTCACCCTGTCCCAGATGCTTCAAAACCAGCGCATGCCAGGCGGCGCGCTCCTCTTCCGAGAAAATTTCATGCCCTGGCGAAAGGTCGAAGGTTGCGGCGCGGCCGGACCAATAAGCCTTGATTTCGTCTCTCAGGCTGTCGTTTTTGCCATACTGGATAGTGTCGATCATTAGACTTCAACTCATGCGCCGGTCAGTTGAGAACGGCTCTAAAACATAAAACTTGACTAGTATAGTCAGAAAATAATACAGCCGCGCCAGTCAACACTGGAGAGCAATATCCGATGCGCATCTCAGCCAAATCTGCGGCACTTGCCCTTGGCCTTCTCGTCTCCGCCGCCTGGCCGGCATTTGCCGAAAAGGTCACCGTCAAGGATGTGACGGGCCGGGATGTCGAAGTCAACGTCCCTGTTTCGCATATTATCCTCGGCGAAGGTCGGCAGATCTATTTCCTGGCGGCGCTCGACAAGGACAACCCTTTCCAGCACGTGGTCGGCTGGCGGGACGATCTGGCGAAAGCCGATCCGGAAACCTATGACGCCTATATCTCCAAATATCCTGATATCGCCAAGCTCCCGACCTTCGGCGGCATGAAGGATGGCACTTTCGACATCGAACAGGCGGTTTCGCTGAAGCCGGACGTGATCCTGATGAACATCGACGCCAAGACGGCGACGGAAGAGGCGGGATACATTGAAAAGCTCGCCAAGGTCGGCATTCCCTTGGTCTACGTCGATTTCCGTGAAAAGCCGATGGAAAATACCGAGCCGAGCATGCGCCTGATGGGCAAGCTGACCGGCAAGGAAAAGGTTGCGGAGGACTTCATCAAGTTCCGCGCCGATTCCATCGCCAGGGTCACCGATACGCTTGAAAAGGCCAATCCGAAGAAGCCCGTCGTGTTTATCGAGCGCGCCGGCGGTTACTCCGACGATTGCTGCATGTCCTTCGGCAACGAGAATTTCGGCAAGATGGTGGAACTTGCCGGCGGCATCAACATGGCCAAGGGCATCATTCCCGGCACCTTCGGCACCGTCAATCCGGAACAGATCATCGCGTCCAATCCGGAGCAGATCATCATCACCGGCGGTAACTGGAACGGTTATGTTCCGGGCGGCAACTGGGTCGGCGTCGGTTATGGCGCGGATGTGAAGGAAGCACACCGGAAGCTGGAAAACCTGACCAAGCGCCCGGCCTTTACCGGCGTGCAGGCGGTGAAGGACGGCAATGTCCATGCCATCTGGCACCAGTTCTACAACAATCCCTACCAGTTCGTGGCCATTCAGGAAATTGCCAAGTGGCTGCATCCGGACCTGTTTAAGGATCTCCATCCCGAGGCAACTTTCAAGGAATTGCATGCCCGCTTCCTGCCGCTCGATTACAAGCCCGGCTACTTCGTTTCGCTGAAAGACGCGAAATAAGACAGGGACGGTGAAGAGGAGCGCCGTCTGATCCATGGATGAAGCCGCAGCCATGCGGCTTCATCATTTTCTTTTGGAACTCAATGAGGACTTCTCATGCGGCTCAACGCTCTCAGGCATCTTGCGGTGCTGGCTTTCTCTCTTCTCGCTATGCCCGCTTTGGCAGCGGAGATCACCGACGTCACCGGACGCAAGGTCGAGCTGGATCTGCCGGCCAAGCGTGTCCTCGTCGGCGAGGCACGCCAGATTCATGTCATCGCGACGCTCAAGGGCGACCAGACTTTCGACAACATCGTCGGCTGGCGTGATGATCTTCTGAAGAAAGACCCCGACAGCTACACGGCCTATGTGAAACGTTTTCCGCAGATCGAAAAACTGCCGCGTTTCGGTTATCTGCCGCAGGGCGACTTCAGCCTGGAAACGGCGATCACCCTCTCGCCTGATGTCATTACCCTCAATCTGGAAACAGAAAAAACCGCCAAGGAAAGCGGCTTCGAAGAAAAGGCTGCTGCCGCCGGCATCAAGATCGTCTATCTCGATTTCCGCATCGATCCCGACAAGAACAGCGAAGCTTCGATTGAAATTCTCGGAAAACTGTTTGGTGCTGAAGAGCGCGCCAGGGAATTCATTGCCTATCGCCGCGCGGAAATCGCCCGCGTGACAGACCGGATTGCCAGCGCCAAGGACCTGAAGCGTCCGAACGTCTTCATCGAGCGCTCGCCCGGCATTTCCGGCGAGAACAATTGCTGCCGCACCTTTGGACCGGCCAATTTTGGTGCGATGGTTGATCTGGCTGGCGGCCACAATATTGCTGATGGCATCATCAAGACGACCTTCGGCGATCTCAATCCAGAGCAGCTCGTCGTTGCCGATCCGGACCACATCATCGTCACCGGCTCGAACTGGGCGGCGGAATCCGACATCAACCAGTTCGTTCCTCTTGGGCTTGGCGCAGACATGGCGCTCTCGCGCGAACGGCTGGCCGGCCTCATGAAGCGTACGCCGTTTCCGGAACTGAAGGCTGTCAAGCAGGGCAATGTCCATGCCGTCTGGCACCAGTTCTACGGCGCTCCTTACGAGTTCCTGCCGATCCAGCAATTCGCCAAGTGGTTCCATCCCGATCTCTTTGCCGATCTCGATCCGGAAAAGAACTTTGAGGAATTTTACCGGAAATTCCTCCCCGTGACCTATAAGCCGGGCTATTTCGCCTCCCTCGAAAAAGGTACGACTGAATGACTTCGTTGAATGAAGACGCCATTGGCGTGAGCGGGCGCGATCAATATCGCGCCCTTGCCGCTCGAAGGATCGTCATTCTGTTCGGGCTTTTTATCGCCCTGTGTTTCAGCATGGCCGCCGACATGGCGCTCGGCCCGGCGCGCTATACGATCTCCGAAGTTCTGGCGACCATTGCCGATCCGGCTGCTGCCGCAAACCAGCTGCGGGTGGTGATCTGGGATATCCGCATGCCGATCGCGCTGATGGCGGTTACCGTCGGCGCGTCTCTGTCGGTTGCGGGTGCGCAGATGCAGACCATCCTGTCCAACCCTCTTGCGAGCCCTTTCACGCTTGGCATTTCGGCGGCGGCAAGTTTCGGCGCGGCGCTTGCCCTCGTCGGTGGCGTGGCGATCTTTCCAGGCGCTGTGCATTACATGGTACCGATCAACGCCTTCATCATGGCCATGGTCGCGGCCCTGTTCATCCATTTCGCCTCGACGATGCGCGGTGTGACCGTGGAGACAATCGTTCTCCTCGGCATCGCGCTGGTATTCACCTTTAATGCGGCCCTGTCGCTGCTGGAGTATCTGGCCTCCGAACAGGCGCTCGCCGCCGTCGTGTTCTGGACCATGGGCAGCCTGACGAAGGCGACATGGGAAAAGGTCTATATTACCGCTGCCATTCTCGTCATCACCGTGCCGATGTTCATGCGCAATGCCTGGGCGCTGACCGCACTCCGGCTGGGCGATGATAAGGCGGCGAGCATGGGCATCAATGTCCGGCGGCTGCGGTTGACGACCATGCTGACGGTCAGTCTTTTGGCGGCCATTCCGGTCTCCTTTGTCGGCACCATCGGTTTCGTCGGGCTGGTCGGTCCGCACATCGCCCGCATGGTGGTGGGTGAGGATCAGCGCTTCTTCCTGCCCGGATCGGTGATCTGTGGCGCGCTGCTTCTGTCGGCCACCTCGGTCATCAGCAAAATCCTCATTCCCGGCGCAATTCTGCCGATCGGGGTCATTACGGCGCTTGTCGGTGTACCGTTCTTTTTCGCGCTTATTTTCGGCAACAGGAGACGCGCATGGTAGCGCTCGCACTGAAGGATGTCGGCGCCGCCTATGGGCGCACCACCGTTCTCTCCAAGGTCGGCATCGATACGCTGGAAAGCGGCAGCGTCACAGCGGTCATCGGCCCGAACGCAGCCGGCAAGTCGACGCTTTTCAAGCGCATCGCCAGCCTGATTTCGGGTCCCGGACTGGTCGAACTTTCCGATACGGCGCGCGGTAAGCGTGCTATCTGCTACATGCCGCAGGATACCGGCGCCAATGCCGTGCTGACGGTTTACGAATCCGTGCTGCTTTCCGCCAAGCAGGGCGGCGGCTGGCGTGTGCATGACGATGAATTGTTCGAGATCGACGCCATTCTCAAGGCGTTGAAAATCCACGATCTCGCCTTTCGCGGTCTGGGCGAACTGTCGGGTGGCCAGCGCCAGCTCGTGTCGCTGGCGCAGGCGCTGGCGCGCAAGCCGGAAGTGCTGTTGATGGACGAGCCGACCTCCGCGCTCGATCTTCACCGGCAGATCGAGGTTCTGGGCTTCGTCACCGAGCTTGCCCAGAAGACCGGCATGATCGTGCTGATCGCCTTGCACGACCTCAATCACGCACTTCGTTATTGCGAGAATACAATGGTAATCGCCCGCGGCGAAATGGTGGTGAGCGGTAGCACCGAGGCGGTGATAACCTCGGCGATGCTGCGCGATATCTATCGCATCGATGCGCGCATCGAGCCCTGTTCGCAGGGCAGGCCGATGGTCATCGTCGACGGGGCGATCTGACGGATGAGGACCCGGCCGCATCCGCTGCCGGGTCCGATTGCCGACGCCTCAGACACGTCCTGCGCAGACCGAGGCGCGAGTTAAGCTCGCACAAATTCTTGATAATTATAGTCATGAAATATCTGTTCGATCCGCAGTTTGAATGCTAGAGGTTTGGGCGGAAAACTGCGTTGTCATTTTGGGGCCGGCAGTGTCGTTGATCCTTCAGATTTCTCTCGGTTGAGACATGGGCATACGGGAAGATGACAAGCGTTATAACGCTTACGTCGCGCATAGGGTCGACCTGATCAAATACGCCACCCTGATTTTAGGGTCGCGGGCGGATGCGGAGGACGTGGTTCAGGAAGCATTCCTGAAATTCGTTCCGGAAGCCTCCGGCAATCCCTCCAACCTCAAATCCTATCTTTTTCGCATCGTTCGCAATCTTGCGCTCGACAACCGCCGGCGCAACCGGCAAGACCTGCGGGAGCGACCGGATGACACCCCCTTCTGGGGCGTGCCGCAGGACCACGGAACGCCGGAAGAGCATGCGCTGTTCTGCGATGAAGTTCGGCAGATGCAGACAATTCTGGAGACCCTGCCGGTTCAGGCGCGCGTGGCATTGGAAATGCACAGATTCGGTGGTTACAATATGGAGGAGATCGCTCGTCACCTTGGCGTGTCCGTGGCCAGCGCTCACCGCCTGATCAAGGGTAGCATTGCCGCGATTACCAGAGAAATGAAGTGAAATTGCCCTGATTGTCCCATTATGTGAAAAAAAACTTTCCGTTAAACGTCTATATAACAACGCGGAAGACGAGGCGGCTTTTCTGCCTCGCAAAGGAACTGGCCCGGTTCAATGACCATTGATCCAGATAGGAAAATAGAATTGCCTGACGGGAAGGCGGAAGAGGCGGCTGACTGGCTGATACGTCTGCAGGCGGGATCGGTGGAACCGCGGCTGAAGGCGGAGTTTGATCGATGGCTCGCCGCATCGCCGGCAAACAGGCTTGCCTGGGAGCGGACGTGCAAGACCTGGCGCAACCTCGGCCTGGTCGAACCGGCTCTCAAGAACCTCTGGGAAGACGCACCACATCTGCCGGCCAAGGCCGAAAAACCGGTATCGCGGCGGCGCTTGTCCGTTCGCCATTATGCCGGCATGGCGATGGCTGCGGCGTCACTCTGTCTTGCGGTACTGTTCGTGCCCGCGTTTTTCATCCGCATCGAGGCCGATTATCAGACCAGCACCGCCGAAAGCCGCACCATAACCCTCGAAGACGGCAGCCGGGTGCAGCTTGCCGCTGCGAGCGCCCTTTCCACCGATTTTACCGATGGCCGCCGCAACGTGAAGGTGCTGAAGGGCGAAGCCTTTTTTGATGTCGTGCCGGACAGCGCGCGACCCTTTGTGGTGGAGGCGAAAAACGTCACCGTTGAGGTGCTGGGCACCGCGTTCGATGTCGATCTGACCGATGGCGTAACACAGGTCGCGCTTGCGCATGGTTCCGTGGAAGCCTCCTTTCGCAATGCGGCGTCAACGCGGCTTGTTCCGGGCGAGATGCTGATTGTTGACGCCTCCGGCGCGATCCGAAAGGAAAACGTGTCGGTGGAGGATATTGGCGGCTGGCGTAACGGCGAGCTTTATGTGGTGGATGCGACGATCGGCTCGGTCGTGGAGCAGATACAGCGCTATCATCCGGCATGGCTGACGATGGCGGACAAGAGGCTGGCTGAGCAGCGGGTGACGGGTTTCTACGATCTTCGCGATCCGGACCGCGCGCTGGAAGCCTTGGTGGAACCTTATAACGGCAAGGTGCACGCGATTGGCGGCAGCGCCCGCATCATCACCCGCTTCTGAAACAGGTGGAAACAAAAAATCATATTTATTTTCAGTAATTTATAAAATTTCTTCCGAAAGCCTGAAAAAAATTGCCACGGCAATCGTCTTTTTGTTGAGTAATCCGGTCAAGATATTTCCGGAGAGAAAGACAGGAAGACGAAAGCAATATGCGCTGCCACATACGTATGAACGGTTCAGGGATGAAAGCGGGGAAGCGGGCACGCAGAGCCGTGCTTTTGGCGACGACCGCAGTCGTCGTTTCAATCTCGATGCCGGTTTTTGCGCAGACCGGGCCCAACGCCGCCAATAGCAAAGGCCCGAGCGGCGAGCAGGGTGCAACGCGGCCCTTTAACATTCCCGCCCAGTCGCTGTCCTCCGTCGTGGGTGCTTTCGGACGCCAATCCGGGCTTCAGGTGACGCTTGCCACGCCATCGGCCGGCAATGTGCGCACCAATGCCGTCACTGGCAGTTTCACGGTGCGGGAGGCGCTTTCCCGGCTTCTGGCTGGCACGGGCGTCAATTTCCGGATCGCTGGAAACGGCAGAACCGTCATCATCGGCACAGGGCAGGGCGCCGCAGACCTTTCCGGGGCGGAAGGCACGACCGTTCTGGAAGAAATTACCGTGACCGGCAAGACGGGACGCAATTCCATTGCCGGTTCCGGTTATCAGGGGACGCCCGACTGGGTTTATGAAACCCCCGCCAGCGTCAGCGTCGTCAGCCGCCAGGCGATACAGTCCGCCGGCGTGCGCAACACGCGCGATGTTTTCAACCGCGTATCGGGCGTTTACGCCGGTGAAGGCAACGGCAGTTTCCCGACCGTTTCCCCCAATGTGCGCGGTTTGCAGGAAAGCGGCCGTGTGGTCGTTTCCATCGACGGGGCGCGGCAGAATGCGCAGCGTGGTTTCAGCACTGGTGGCGCCTCGATTTATTCTGCCAATAACGGCCAGGCCTATGTGGATGTGGCCTTCATCCGCGCCGTCGAGGTGGAAAAAATGACCAACGCCACATCCGGCAATGCCGGTTCTCTGGGCGGAAAAGTTGAGTTCCGCACCGTCAGCGCCGCCGATCTCATCCCTGAGGGTGCAAACAAGGGCGGAGAGGTGAATGTTTCCCGCGGCACCAATGGTTACGATTTTCAGGGTTCGGTTCTGGCTGCTGTTCGAGAGCCGGATGGCCCCCTCTCCTTCGTTGCCGGTTACAGCCGCACGATCATGGATGAATACAGGATCGGCACCAGAGGCGAGGCGCGAAGCACCGCATTGACGATGAAGGACCTGCTCGGCCGCGACGGCTGGTCGAGTTTTTTCAAGGGGGAAGGTGATTTCGGTGATGTTAAGGCGTCGCTGTCATGGATGCACCAGCAGAATGATTTCGTTCAGGGTGCCGCCGAACAGATAGACCGGGAGAGTGTGCGTAACGACAGCATTGTTGCCAAGCTGGACTGGGATCCTGAAAGCGAACTCATAGACTTCAAGTCGTCGCTGTGGCTGAACGACAATATGACGCACGAGTTGCGATCGGCGCGCAAAGGATATGCTGTTGAAACGAACCTTGATATGGGCCTGCGCAGTTTCGGCGGCAGTGTCGAAAACACTAGTCGCTTCGATACGAAGGCCGGTGCGCTCAGCCTGAACTACGGTGCGGAAGCTTTCAGGGACATTTCCTCATCGGTTGCTACAAGTGCTGCCATCGCGAACATTCCCGCCTTTGCCAGCAGCTACACCGCTTTCAGCCCGCCCGGGCGGCGTGACGTGGCGAGCCTGTTTTTAAACGGTGAACTTGAGCCTGCGGACTGGATAGTGATAAGCGGCGGCGTACGGTACGACTGGTCGCGTCTGAAAGGATCGGCAACTTACTACGATCAGGTGATGGTTGAGACGGGTTCAAACCGTGTTGTAGGCGCGATAGACAATTATCTCACCTATGTTTCGCAATACTCGCGGGCAACTTACGATCGCGTATACGTGATTTGCACTACGGGTGTATTTGGTGGTCGCACTTTTACCGCGGCACAGAGGGCAAGTTCCTGCAACACTCTGAACAACGTTTGGCCTGCTACTAAGGGTGAAATCATCAACGGCCAGTGGCGGGATGCTGGAACTACCTATTTTGGCACGACTTCTTCGACGGAGTACCCTTCGTACGACGTGGAAATAGACCGTACCTATAGTGCCTGGTTGCCATCCGCTACGATAGAACTAAAACCCCTTGACTGGTTCCGGCCCTACGTGAGCTATTCCCAGAGCCTGCGACCGCCGACAATTCTTGAGGCCTTTTTTGCCGGCGCACGTCCTGGAGATTCGGTTGGCTACGAATATGCTCCGAACCAGTCCCTGCGGGCGGAAAAAGCAACAACCTATGAAATCGGCGCGAATATCAGTTTCGATGGCGTGCTGCTGGACCACGATTCCATTCGTATCAAAATGGCCGCCTTTCGCCGTGAGGTGAAGGATTATATCGCTCTTGGTTATCTCGTCACGGATCAGGTCGCGAACCGCACCTATACCAGCTTCGTCAATCTCGATGGCACGACTTATATGCGTGGGCTCGAATTCGAGGGCAATTATGATGCGCGTAGCTTCTGGCTCGGCGGCTCGGCAACGCTGCTGAAGACTGACTGGCCGGACAAAACACAGGTATTTTCCAACGGCACAACCACGACAAGCGGCGAGATCGTCGCATGGCCAGGCGATGTCGCACCGAAGGTTAAGCTTACGCTCGATGGCGGCATGCGTTTCTTCGACGAAAAATTCTCTCTGGGAGCACGGCTCAACCATGTCACGCCGACACAGTCACGCACGCTCGATACGGAGGGCAATCTGCGCGAGGTGACCGATCCCTACACGACGGTGGATCTCTATGGTTCCTATGCCTTCAACGACAAGGCGACACTTCGTTTCGCCGTCAACAATCTGACGGACCGCAAATATATTCCGGCCACAAGCGCCTACACCGCGCCGGGCCGCACCTTTATCGCGACGATGAACGTGAAGTTTTGATGCGCGGAAGAAACTCTCCGGGCTGGGTTGCAGCCCCTCCCGGAGATGAAACGCCTTCGTCACATGACAAAGGCATCCCTATTGGCCAGCAAAGGAGTACACTCATGGCTACCACAATTCAACTGACGCAGTCTTCCTCCGACCTGATCGGCTACCTCAACGGTTGGACGAGCGGTTTCGGTTCGACCTATGGTGCGTTCTACGACGCTCAGACCAGCTCTCTCGCCACGACCACCATCGATCCGAATACCACCTATGAGGCTTGGGGCGATGGCAGCAACGGCGGCAAGGGCATCGTCATGAGCGGCGCTCTGCAGTACTCCCAGGGCAACCTGACGGGTTCGGTCGACAGCATCGTTCTGGGTACCGGCTACAGCCAGTCCACCAGCGGCATCGCCGTCAGCCAGCAGGAACTGCTGATCGATCCCGACGGCTCCTACTCGCTCGCAGGCGCGCGCGATCTTCTTGATCTCGCCGTTTACCAGCTTGCGCGCTTCGGCTCGCTGGCCGGTTTCTATGACTACTTCGCGGCTACCGGCACCGTTATCGAAGACACTGCTTCTTCCAACACCCTGACCGGTTTTGCTGGGGCGGATACATTTGTCTTCTCCGGCGGCAATGACGTGGTGCAGGCTGGCCCGACCGGAACCTACGGTTATCAGGACGGAGCAGACAAACTGGACGTCTCTGCCTGGGGTGCCGGAAGCATTGATGATGTCCTCATCGGCAACAATGCAAACGGAGATGCGGTCATTGAAAACCTCTTTGGTGGCGACACCATCACCCTCGTTGGTGTAGATTCCAGCGTACTCGACGCATCGGACTTCATTTTCGCCAGCGCATCGGCGCTTGCCGCGTAAAGGAAAATCAGGCTGTGGGCTTTCAAAACCACCAGCAGACACCGCCGCAGTCCCTCACTGCGGCGGTTGTTTCGCCCCTTAAAAGCACATTTCTCGGCGTTGCGCTCGTTAGTGGCGTGGTCAATATACTCGCGCTCACGTCGCCCCTGTTCATGCTGCAGGTCTATGACCGGGTGCTGGCGAGCGGCAGCCTGCCGACGCTGGTCGGGCTCGCCCTTCTTGCGCTCGGTCTCTATGGCTTCCAGTGCCTGCTCGATATCATCCGCGCCCGCGTTCTGATCCGCATCGGCGAAGATTTCGACATGCGCTACTCCGGCCGGGTGCATGATGCGGTGGTGCGCCTGCCGCTCGTTAACCGCATGCCCGGCGACGGTCTGCAGCCGCTGCGCGATCTCGACAATGTGCGCGGTTTTCTGTCCGGCACGGGGCCGACCGCCTTTTTCGATCTGCCGTGGATGCCGCTCTATCTCGGCATATGTTTTCTGTTTCATTTCTGGATCGGTGTGACGGCCCTTGCCGGCGCCATTCTGCTCATATCCCTGACTATTCTGACCAATATCTTTTCCCAGAAGCCGATTCGCGACACCATGGTCGAAAACATGGCGCGCAATCGGCAGCTGGAAGCCTCGCGCCGCAACGCCGAGGTCGTCCAGGCTATGGGGCTTGCAGGCCGGCTCGGCAAACGCTGGCAAATCGCCAACGAGGCCTATCTTGCCGCCAACCGCAAGGCAGGCGATGTGGCCGGTGGCCTCGGCAATATTGCGAAATCCCTGCGGGTCGTGCTGCAATCGGCCATTCTCGCGGTCGGCGCATGGCTGGTCATCCAGCAGGAGGCCTCAGGCGGCGTGATGATCGCAAGCTCGATCATGATGGGTCGGGCGCTCGCGCCCGTCGATCTGGCGATTTCCAACTGGAAATCCTTCGTGGCGGCCCGGCAGAGCTGGGCGCGGCTGCGGGAGCTTTTCGGGCAGATGCCGGCTACGGCCGCAGCCATGGCCCTGCCGAAGCCCGAGAAGGAACTGCGGGTCGAAAACGTCACCATCGTTCCGCCGGGAGAGAGAAAGCCGACCGTTGCGGGACTTGGTTTTGTCGTGACCGCCGGAAACGCGCTCGGCGTCATCGGCCCGTCCGGCTCGGGCAAATCCACCCTTTCGCGCATTCTCACCGGTGCCTGGATGCCGGCCGCCGGCAAGGTGCGGCTCGATGGCGCGAGCTTTGATCAATGGGATCGCGAAGCCCTCGGCCGCCACATCGGTTATCTGCCGCAGGGCGTGGAGCTTTTCGACGGCACGATCGGCGAAAACATTTCCCGTTTCGAGGACAACCCCGATCCCGAGGCGATCATCATGGCGGCGAAAGCTGCGGGTGCCCACGAACTGATCCTGCGCTTCGAAAAGGGTTACGACAGCGATATAGGTGAAGCCGGCTCCGCGCTTTCGGCAGGACAACGCCAGCGCATCGGTCTTGCCCGTGCGCTTTATGGCGATCCGTTCATTGTGGTGCTGGACGAGCCGAACGCCAATCTCGATGCGGAAGGCGAAGCGGCCGTCGTCAGGGCGATTGCGTCTGTCAAGGCGCGCAACGGCATCGCCGTTGTCGTTGCGCATCGGCCGAGCGCGATCGGTGCCGTCGATTTCATTTTGATGATGGAGGAGGGGCGGATGAAAGCCTTCGGCCCGCGCGACGAGGTGCTGTCGAAAGTACTGCGCGCGCCGAACGGGCAGGGGACTAAGGGTTTTACCGCCTCCGCCCAAACGATTTCGCCGCTGCGCGTCGTCGCCAACACCAAACCCCAGGCGGTGGCGCTGGAAGACGCTGCAGACGTCAGCCAGGGAGGAGATACGGATGTCAAAAACTGACCAGCGCACCCAGGTGCCCCGCTCCATTCGCAAACATCTTCTTGCTGGCCTTGCCGCGAGTGTCGCGCTGCTGGCCGGTGTCGGCGGATGGGCCGCAACGACCAATCTTGCCGGCGCGGTCGTTGCGTCCGGGCATCTGGTCGTGGATTCCTACAGCAAGAAAGTGCAGCACCCCAAAGGTGGCGTCGTCGGCGAAATTCTGGTGAGCGAGGGTGGCAGGGTAAAGGCCGGCGATGTCGTCATGCGTCTCGACGCGACGCAGACCCGCGCCAATCTCGCCATCGTCACCAAGCGGCTGGACGAGCTCAGCGCACGCATGGCAAGGCTGGAGGCCGAGCGTGACGATCTGGCGGAACTCACTTTTCCGCAGGCTCTTGTCGCGCGCAAGGACGATCCGGATGTCGCTTCCGCCATGCGCAGCGAAACCAAGCTGTTCGAATTCCGCAAATCTTACCGCGAGGGGCGCAAAGCGCAGCTATCCGAGCGCATCACCCAGTTCGAGCACGAGATTGAAGGCCTGAAGGCGCAGGAGGTTGCCTATGACAATGGCCTTGCCGTTCTGCAGGCCGAGATCATCTCGCAGAAATCCCTCCGGGAACAGGGTGTCGTCTCCGTGCAGCGGCTGAACAGCCTGCAGACCCAGGCCGCGACATTTGGCGGCGAGCGTGGCGAAAAAATCGCCTATCAGGCGCAGACGGCAGGCCGGATCACCGAGACGAAACTGCAAATTCTCCAGATCGATCAGGAACTCCGCACCGAGGTCGGGCGCGAACTTCGCGAGATACAGGCTCAGATGGGCGAATATGTCGAGCGGAAGGTGGCTGCCGAGGATGAGCTGAAACGTATCGATATCATCGCGCCGCAATCCGGCATGGTGCATGAAATGGCGGTGCATACCGTGGGCGGCGTGGTGACACCCGCCGATCCGATCATGCTCATCGTGCCCGACGGAGATGAGCTGGCGCTGGAGGTGCAGATCGTACCGAAGGATATCGACCAGCTGCAGTTGGGGCAAAAAGCCATGCTGCGCATGACAGCCTTCAACCAGCGCGTCACGCCGGAACTGGAAGGCCATGTCAGTCGCATCGCGGCGGATATCACCACCGATCAGCGCACTGGTCTGTCCTATTATCTGGCGAGGATTTCCGTGCCGGTTACCGAGCGGGAAAAGCTGAACAATGCACCGCTGGTGCCGGGCATGCCTGCCGAAGCCTTCATCCAGACCAGCGAAAGGACCGCATTGTCCTATATCGCCAAACCGCTGACGGACCAGATCAGCCGCGCCTTCCGGGAGGACTAAGTTTTCGGGTAGGCAACGGGCGGCTTATGCCCCGTCCGCAAAACGGAAGGCCGGAAAACCCTGAACATCGGCCGGAATGGCCCAGACACCGCCGGAATGCGGAAAGCGCGTGCGGGTCTCCTCATTCATCTTGTTTCCGTGTGAGGTGACGAACAGGGTCCGGAAATCCTCGCCACCGAAACAGGACATGGTGGGATGCGGCACCGGCATCCGGATTTTATCGAATGGCTTGCCGGCATCATCATAAACATTCAGCACTCCAGCGGAAACGCCGGCGCTCCAGTACCTGCCGGCGCCATCCACGCAGCCGCCGTCCGGACGGCCATCTTCCTCGGTTGGCCGGGCGATGATCCGGCCGTCGTCGAAAGCGCCGGTCTCTTTGTCGAAGCGTCGCCTGCGGATCCATTGCTGAACGGAATCGCTGTGCCACATCACCGATCCGTCGGCGGAAAAGGCAAGGCCGTTGGGACAGGTCAGCCCCGTTTCCATAAGACGTATGTCTTTTGCGGTGATGCGCCACAATTGACCTTTCGGCCTTATCTCGCTGAACGGCCCGCCATCCATGGTGCCGACCCAGAATGCGCCGTCCGGGCCGACACGGCCATCATTCAGCCGGCAGGGCAGGGCATCGGGCGCGGGTATGGTGACGAGCGTTTGCACCGTGTCGCTTTCAGGATCAACCAGCAGGATCTGCATTCCACATGCGACGATCAGCCTGCCGCTTTCACAAAGGCCAAGACAAGAGACGGTGTCCGCAAGGGTGCATGTCCAGTATGTCCGGCTGGAAGGGGCGAAGGAATGGAGCTTTTTCTCCACGATATCGCACCAGAAAAGGGCTTGTCGCCGTTCGTCCCATACGGGGGATTCCGCAAGCGTGCCGATCACGTCGCAGAAAAGTTCCGCCTGTCCCAAATTCCGCATTATCTCTGCCATTGTAATTTCAGTTCGTCCGGTCCGATGTTTGCAGGATTTCCGCCCTAGTCGAAATATTCGCGGTGAGCCTCGTATATTTGCGACAAAATGCCAAGGACACGTCGCAGATGCTGGCGCAGCCATTCCACGGCGCGCTCTTCATCCCTGGCTTTGACCGCGTCATAGACAGCCTCATGTTCGGAAAGCAGGCGGGCCATATGGGCCTCATCGGTTATGGCGAGCACTCGCAACCGGTCCAGTGCCGCCTTTTCCCGCATCAGCAGTGTTTCCAGACGGTCAAGACCGGTGGCGGCGGCCAGCGTGCTGTGAAACTGATCGTCATGCAGGCGGAACGCTTTTCTGTCGCCGTCTACGATCGCCTGGCGCTGGGCGGCAAGAGCCTGTTCGATGTCGCGCATCGCCCGGGTGGACAGGTCCATCTGGCAAAGCCTGCGAATGGCGGCCACTTCAAGCGCCTCGCGGATGAATTGAGCGCTTCTGATCTGCTGTTCCGAAAGTTTTGAAACATAGGTTCCCCGGCTTGGCAGGGTAACGATCAGCCCGTCATCGCGAAGACGGCTCAATGCCTCGCGAACAGGCGTGCGGCTGGAATTGAAAAGCTGGCCGATATCGTTTTCCGACACGGCCTGGCCCGGTGCAAGCTGTCTTGCGAGGATGGCGCCCTTCAGCGCGGCATAAATCTGGTCCACCGCGGGACGGTTCAAATCCAGCGGCTCCATCTCCGGGGCCGGGCGCTCTGTCGTCAGGCCTTTTCGCATTTTTCCCCCTGCGTCCGGCAATTTTCATAATCCTGTTTACCGGAATGCAAATTTATTGACAACCGGCATACCGGTATGCACTTTTATCGCCAAGCGTGGGTTGGGAGGCTCGCGGTCATGCGGACAGGCAAAACTTTTGTCATTGTTGGTGCGGGAATGGTGGCCAGAACCCATGTGCTGGCAGCGGCTGCCTGCGCCGATAAAATGACGCTCAAGGGACTTGTCGATGGCGGCTCCGGGCGGGCGGCGCGCCTTGCAGAAGAGGCGTCCAAACTTGTCGGGCATGATGTCGCCGTCTATCGATCCATTGAGGAGGTCGCTGCCGATTCTGAGGTGGATTTTGCCGTTGTTGCGACACCACCCAACGCGCGCGCAAGCGTGGTCCATCCGCTAGCAAGTGCCGGCAAACATATCCTTCTTGAAAAGCCGGTTGCCCGCACCACATCGGAGGCCGAGGAACTTGTCGCTTTCTGCCGCAGCGCCGGCGTCACGCTCGGCATTGTTTTCCAGCACCGCATGCGGGCTGCATCCCTGAAAGCGAATGAGCTTGTTGCCGGCGGCACGCTCGGTGCACTCGGCGTCTGCGAAATCTCCGTACCCTGGTGGCGCACGCAGGCCTATTACGACGAGACGGGGCGCGGAACGCGGGAGCGGGATGGCGGCGGCGTTCTGATATCGCAGGCGATCCATACGATCGATCTGGCGCTCAGCCTTGCCGGGCCGGTTGCGCGGGTGCAGGCCATGGCGGCAACGACACGGTTTCACAGGATGGAGACGGAGGATTTCGTCTCTGCCGGGCTGCGTTTCGAAAACGGTGCCGTAGGCTCACTGGTGGCAAGTACCGCCAGTTTTCCCGGCGGGGCGGAAACAATTACCCTGCATTTTGAAAAGGCAAGTCTGAGACTCGCTTCCGGCGTGCTGCATGTGGACTGGAGGGACGGGCGCAGCGAGGCTTTTGGCGGTGCCGCGTCCGGCACCGGTGGTGGCGCCGATCCCATGGCCTTCACCCATGAATGGCATCAGGCTGTCCTTGAGGATTTCGTCGATGCCCTCGTTTCGGAGCGTGATCCGGTGGTGACCGGTAAGGCCGCGCTCCTTTCTCACCGACTGATCGATGCAATTGTCAAATCCGCCGAAGGCGGCAAGGAAGTGGAACTGCGCAATGACTAAACCAATCAAATTTGCGGCTCTCGGTATCGAGCACCGGCATATTTTTGGCATGTCACAGAACATGCTGAGTGCCGGGGCGGAATTTGCCGGCTGGTGGACGGAAGGCGAACCAGAGGTCGTGGAAGGCTTCCTGAAACGGTTCCCCGATGTTCCGCGGATGAAGAGCGTTGAAGACGTGCTTGCCGACCCGACCATCGACCTCGTCCTGATCGCCGATGTTCCGAAGAACCGTGCCGATCTTGCTGTCCGTGCCATGGATGCGGGCAAGGATGTGATGTCGGACAAGCCGGGATGCACGACCCTCGCGCAACTGGAACGTTTGCGCGAGGCCGTTGCCCGGACCAAACGCATCTGGTCGGTCAATTTTTCGGAACGTTTCGAGGTGCCAAGCGTGACGAAGGCCACGGAGCTGGTGGGCGCAGGCGCAATCGGACGGGTGGTACAGACCATCGGCATGGGGCCGCACCGTCTCAACCGGGCGCTGCGCGCCGACTGGTTTTTCGATCTGGAGTCCTATGGCGGCATCCTGACCGATATTGCCAGCCACCAGATCGACCAGTTCATGTTCTTCACCGGCTCGACGCAGGTGGAAGTGGTTTCGGCGACGGTGGCGAATTATGCCAATCCCGGCGATCCGGGTTTGCAAGACTTCGGCGAGGTGCTGCTGCGCGGTGACCGGGGCCACGGTTACATCCGCGTCGACTGGTATACGCCCGATGCGCTGCCCACCTGGGGCGATGGCCGTCTGACCATTCTGGGAACGGAAGGCTATATCGAGCTCCGGAAATATGTCGATCTCGGCAACAAGCCGGGCACTGACCGGCTCATTCTCGTCAATGGCGACCGCTGCGAATATATCGACGCTTCCGATGCCGGCCTGCCCTATTTCGACCGCCTGTCGGCGGATATCCGCAACCGTACTGAAACCGCCATGCCGCAAGCGCATGTGTTCAATGTTTGCGAACTCGCGCTTCAGGCGCAGGCAAAGGCCGAAGGGAGAAAGGCATGATCGGCGTTGCAATCATCGGCGCCGGAATCGGCGCATTGCATCTGAAGGGGTATCGCGCACTTCCCGAACGTTATGCGGTCAAGGCGATCTGCGATCTCGACCTGGAGCGGGCGCGCAAGCTTGCCGAGGATGATCCCTCGATAAAGGTGACCGCCAGCCTGGATGAGGTACTGGCGGATGAGAGCATATCGCTGATCGATATCTGCCTGCCGCCGCACCTGCATTTTCCGGTTGCCCTGCAGGCCCATGCCGCCGGCAAGGATGTGATCTGCGAAAAGCCGCTGGTGCGTTCGCTGGAAGAGGCGAATGCGCTGCTGCTTTCGGTGAAGAACACGGGGCGTCAGGTCTTCCCGGTTTTCCAGTATCGTTTCGGCCATGCCATGCGGCAGCTGCGCGCGCTCATCGATGCCGGTCTTGCGGGCAAAGCCTTTGTCGCCAGTTCCGAAGTGCACTGGAACCGGGGCGCAGACTACTACTCCATTCCTTGGCGCGGCACGTGGAAAGGCGAATGCGGCGGCGCGACCCTCGGCCATGCCATTCATGCCCATGATCTCATCTGCCACGTGCTGGGTCCCGTCGAGGAAGTATTCGCGTTTGCCGATACGCGGGTGAACACCATCGAAACGGAAGATTGCGCCGCCATCAGTCTGCGCATGAAGAGTGGGGCATTGGTCACAAGCTCCGTCACGCTCGGCGCGGGTAATGATACGTCGCGACTGCGTTTCTGTTTCGAGGGGCTGACCGCCGAAAGCGGCACCAAGCCCTATGCGCCTGCCGAAGACACCTGGCGCTTCACGGCACGTGCGCCGACGACGCAGGAGGAGATCGACGCGGTTCTGGCGAAGGTCGGCACCGGACTGGATGGCTTTGCCGGTTTCCTCGAAGCCATTGCGGATGCGGTTGAGGGGCGCGGCGGCAATGAAGTGACCGTGGCTGACGGGTTGCGATCCATCGAACTCGTCACCGCCATCTACAAATCCGTGCGTCAGGGACAGCCGGTGCGGTTGCCGCTGACTTCCGATGACGATCTCTACAAGGGCTGGGCGCCGCAGGCGCCGGTTTTGCGGGAAGCCTGATATGACCGACAGGAAATTGAGATCCGATCGCTGGTTTGCCCCCGACGACCTGCGCAGTTTCGGTCATCGCTCGCGCATGATGCAGCTCGGTTATGCGGAAGAGGATTTTGTCGGCAAGCCGGTTATCGGCATCCTCAACACCTGGTCGGAGCTGAACACCTGTCACTCGCATTTTCCCGAACGCGTGAAGGATGTGAAGCGCGGTGTCTTGCAGGCGGGCGGCTTCCCTGTCGAGATGCCGTCGCTTTCGGTCGATGAAAGTTTCACCAAGCCGACATCGATGCTCTACCGCAACATGCTGGCGATGGAGACGGAGGAAATGATCCGCTCTCATCCGCTTGATGGCGTGGTGCTGATGGGCGGTTGTGACAAGACGACGCCGGGCCTCGTCATGGGTGCAATCTCCGCCGGCGTGCCGATGATCTATCTGCCGGCCGGGCCGATGCTGCGCGGTAATTATGCTGGCAAGGTGCTGGGGTCCGGCTCCGACGCCTGGAAATATTGGGACGAGCGGCGGGCCGGCAATGTCAGCGACGAGGAGTGGCGCGGGCTTCAGGGCGGCATCGCCCGTTCCGCCGGCGTCTGCATGACCATGGGCACCGCATCGACCATGACGGCGATTGCCGATGCTCTGGGGCTGACCCTGCCGGGCGCATCCTCCGTTCCGGCGGTGGATGTCGAACACCAGCGCATGTCTGCCGCCTGCGGCCGTCGCATCGTGGAAATGGTAGGTGAGGATCTGACCCCGGACGGCATTCTGACGGCGGCTGCGTTCCGCAATGCCGCCATCGTCGCGATGGCGACCGGCTGTTCGACCAATGCCGTCGTGCACTTGATCGCCATGGCGCGCCGCGCCGGTGTGCCGCTGACGCTTGACGATCTGGATGAGCTTGGCCGCGTCACGCCGCTCATCGCCAATGTCCGCCCCTCCGGCAAGGACTATCTGATGGAGGACTTCTATTATGCGGGCGGCCTGCGTGCGTTGATGAAGCAGCTTGAAAGCCGCCTCGACTGTTCCGCCTTGACGGTGACCGGCCGCAGCATGGGCGAAAATCTCGAGGGCGCAAAGGTTTATAATGACGATGTGATCCGTTCACTCGACAATCCGGTTTATGCGGAAGGTTCACTCGCCGTTTTGCGCGGCAATCTCTGTCCGGACGGTGCGGTCATCAAACCCGCCGCTTGCGATCCGAAATTTCACATCCATGAAGGTCCGGCACTGGTTTTTGACAGCTATCCCGAGATGAAGGCGGCGATCGACGATGAAAATCTCGATGTGACGCCGGATCATGTGCTGGTGTTGCGCAATGCCGGCCCGCTTGGCGGCCCCGGTTTTCCAGAGTGGGGCATGCTGCCGATCCCCAAGGCGCTGATCAGACAAGGCCATCGCGACATGCTGCGCATCTCCGATGCCCGCATGTCCGGCACTTCTTATGGCGCCTGCGTTCTGCATGTCGCGCCGGAGAGCTTTATCGGCGGACCGCTCGCCTTGCTGAAGTCAGGCGATATCGTGCGGCTTGATCTGCCGCAGCGTCGTCTGGACATGCTGGTTAGCGATGAGGAGGTCGCTCGCCGCCGGGCCACCTGGCAGGCACCGCCGCCGCGTTATGAGCGCGGCTATGGCTACATTTTCTCGAAACACGTGAGCCAGGCCGATCAGGGATGCGATTTCGACTTCTTGCAGACCGATTTCGGCCGCTCGGCCGGTGAGCCGGATATTTTTTAGGCCATGTGCCATCAAGCAGAATGACAGGAGACACCGGATGAACAACGAGACGCGCGAAAAGCTGATGACGATTTCCGTCGCAACACTGGCAACGGCGCTTTATAAGCGCGGCTTGCGAAACCAGGTCATTCAGGGCGTGCATCCGCTCGGTTACAAGGGCACGAATATGGTCGGCCCGGCTTTTACCCTCAGATACATGCCCGCGCGTGAGGATCGCAACCAGCTCGTTGAATTTCGCAATCCCGCCCATCCGCAACGCGTCGCCATTGAAACCTGCCCGCCGGGCCATGTGATGGTGATCGACAGCCGCAAGGATGCGAGCGCCGCCTCGGCCGGTGATATTCTGGTCACGCGGCTGATGGTTCGCGGCGGTGCGGGCATCGTTACCGATGGCGGTTTTCGTGACGCGGCCACGATTGCCGAGCTGGATATTCCGGCCTACCACACACGCCCTTCCAGCCCGACCAATCTGACCAAACACGAGGCGATCGAGATCAACGGCCCGATCGGCTGCGGTGACGCGCCGGTCTTTCCCGGCGACATCATCGTTGGCGACGCTGACTGCGTCATCGTCATTCCCGCCGGCATTGCCGACGAGATTGCCACCGAGGCGGTGGAAATGACGGCTTATGAGGATTTCGTGGTGGAGCAGGTCAAGGCGGGTCAGTCGATCATCGGGCTTTATCCCTGCACCAAGGAGGAGCACCAGACGGCTTTTGCCGAATGGCGAAAGAAGAACAACCGCTGAACCTTACAGCCAGCCCAGTGCTTTCGCCGCGCGGATCGCCTCCGCGCGGCGTTTGCAATCCAGCTTGCGAAACAGGTTGCCGAGGTGAAACTTCACCGTCACTTCCGAGATATTGAGCGTCTGGGCGATCTTCTTGTTTGACATGCCGCTGGCGAGCAGTTGCAGCATCTGCGCTTCCCGCTGCGAAAGCCCGCCATGCAGGGCGCGCGCCTGCGGTGAATTCACCGAAGCGGCGAAAATCGACAGCGCGGTGCGGACATCGGAAGAGGTTTCGATGAAACTGCGGATACGGCGATTGTTCAGAAGCGGCGACAGGAAGATGCGCTCCTCCGACAGGACGCCGTTGCAGCCAAGGCGCGTCGCCGATTCAAGCGCGGTGAGGATATGGGCGCGGGCGCCGGCATTGTCGCGGCGCTGGTGTGCGGCATAGCTCTGCCAGATTCTGAGCGCGACCTTTTCACGGTTGGTAACCTTGGGATTGGCGATCATCGCGTCGATCTGGCGGGAGAGATAGGCGCGCGGCGTGAAAAGATGCACCGCGTCCCGCAACCAGGCCATCACATAGGCGATTTCGTCGCGGCGCATCAGCCGCGACAGGTCCTCATGCGCACTTTCCACCCAGTTGCGGCCCATCGGCATGCGGATTGCCGAAAGCGTCGCAGCGGCATCCGCCCAGCGGTTGGCGTTCTGATAGGCAAGGGCTGTTCTGATCTCCATCATCGCATGGAACTGCAGCCCTTCCGAAAGATGGATCCACAGGCCATCAAGAAAGCCCGGACGAACGGTCATCGGAAAATGGTCGATCAACACCTGCGAGGCGTAAAACAGGGCAAACTGCATCAGGCTCGGCCATATCTCGGCAGCGGCGAAGTGATCAAATTCGTGCTCGACGAAATGCAGCAGGTCTCGGGGCTTTCCGGCCTCATAGGCGAGGCAGGCTTCCGCCAGGCGCAGCATCCGGAATTCCTGCGCCGCGTCGTGCGGCACCTGTTCCAGCCTCGTGCGCGCATCCTGCGCCGCGCGGCGGGCCAGGAGCATGTCGCCGCTCATTAGCCGGAGCACGATCTGGTGCAGATGAATGAAGAATTCGAGCAGCGGCTGCCCGCCCATCTTGCGCAGATAGATAAGGGCGCGAGCGGCGGCGGCCTCGGCCTCGCGAAAATTGCGGCGGCGGATTTCGAATTCCAGCAGCGCATTGTAATAGGCCGCCCATTTGCCGTGATCGTCCATGGGATAATCGGCCATGAACTCCGCGAGACGCGTTATCACCGCGTCATTGGGGGTCAGGTCCTCGGCGATCATCAGGTTCAGCCGGAAGGTACGGGCGGCAAAGGAAAAACGTGAACCGCGGGAAAGCACCTTCAGCGGGTCAAGATAATCCGACCCGAGGCTTTTGCCGAGCAGATGGCGCACGCGCTGCAATTCGCCCTGTTTCAGAAGAGCACGGGTGACGGCGAAGAGCACGGTCTCGTTCGCCGCGATCATGTCCTGCGAAAACCGCATGATGATATCGCGAAACCTGTCGACGCTGCTTCGGTAGATCAGTTCGCGCCCATGGGCGCGTTCAAGGATTTGCGCGGCGTGGGTCTCGTAACCGCGGTCGAGCAACATGGCCATTGCCGCAAGCGCCCGCCCTTCTCTTTCGAAAGCCGAGGCGACCTCCACCACGGCGCTGCCAGCCTGCAATGTGGCGAGACGGTCTTTCGCCGCCAGGGTCAGAAGCCCTATCAGCGTGCCGTGTTTTTCCGGGTTTGCGGTCAGGAACGGCGGCAGGAGTTCGGCCCAGTCCGCGCCGGGTGCTGCCGAGGGGTTTTCGAGCCAGAGCGAAAGCGCAACCGTCTGCGCCGGTGACAGGTGTGGAAGATAATTTTCCCGCAGATAGTCGACGCACAGTTTTTCGTCGGCTAGGCGGGCGAGAGACAGGAAGGCAGGCCACCCCGCATAGTCATCGAGCGCGAGGCGCTTCTGTTCCATTGGAAGGCCCGCGGCCTCATCTTGGCCGAAGACCAGTTCATCTGCCCCGATCGTCAGCGAGCCGCGATGCAGGATCTGTCGCGCCAGCCCGCTGATACGTTGATCCGGACGGCAGGCGATGACCACGAAACGCACGGTTTCCAGAATAGGGGCGGGCATGCGGACCGCGCGTGCGAAGACCGGCACATCCCAAAGCAGACAGCCTTTTGCCGCATCATCACTTCTAGGCTGGTGCGTCCGGCATACCTCGGTTCCCAGCTCGTGTGCCAGCAAGTCCATGAGAACGCTTTTTCCCGCACCTGCGGGTGCGCGCAGAAAGATCACGCCTGCGGTTTCGCTGGCGATGCGGCGGCAGAGGTGGGTGCGCGGCAGAAGCGTCATTGAGAAAGGGATAGGCGATTTGAATTCAAAAACCTATACTCATTCATCAAAAAACTATACCTTTCGGCGATTGTTCGAAAGGACATGTGGTGAAAACTTGTGCTCAGGCAACTGATGCACAAGGAACGTTCCAACGATGCAGCAACATCCGCTGGTCGCGATTTTGAACAGGCTCGGCGCTTTCGTGCTGGTCATGATCGCCCTGTCCATCATGATTTTCGTTCTCGCCCGCGTGGTGCCGGGTGATCCCGCCCGCATGGCGCTCGGCCCCGCGGCAACGCAGGAACAGGTGGATGCGCTGCGCGGCGAGATGGGTCTCGATAAACCGCTCGCCGCCCAATATCTCGACTATATCGGCAATGCCCTGCACGGCGATCTTGGTTTCTCACTGGTTTCCCAGCGTCCGGTCACCACCGATCTGGCGCAGACCGTTCCCGCCACCGTCGAACTTGTTCTGGTCTCGGTCATCTTCATGTTTGCCGTCGCCATCCCGCTCGGCGTCATCACCGCGCATTACCGCGACCGGCCGCTCGACCATATCGGCCGCATCCTGTCGCTCACAGGCGTGACGATCCCGAGCTTTCTCTTTGCGATCACGCTGCAATTGCTCGCCGCCCGCTTTCTCTCCGGCTGGCCGATCATCGGCAGGCTCGATCACTCGCTCGGCTGGCAGGGCGGCCCGACGGGCTTCATCCTGATCGACGGGACGCTTGCCGGACGGTTCGATGTGGTGCTGGATGCGCTGAAGCACCTTGCGCTGCCGGCCTTTGCGCTCTCCATGGCCGGCATCGGCCAAATCACCCGCATCACGCGTTCCTCGATGATCGAGAACCAGCGCAAGGATCACGTGCTCACCCTGCAAAGCTTCGGCGTGCCGGAGCGGGTCATCATCTTCCGTTATCTCTTGAAGCTCTCCTCCATCGCGCCGCTGACGATCATGGGGCTCGAATTCGCCTCGCTGATCGGCAATGCCTTCGTGATCGAAATGGTCTTCGCCTGGGGCGGCTTCGCTTCCTACGGGCTGAACGCCATCCTGCAGAAAGACCTCAATGCCGTGACCGCCGTGGTGCTGGTGGCCGGCCTGTTCTTCATCGTTGCGAACCTGATCGTGGATGTCCTGATCTCGATCATCGACCCGCGCCTGCGCCGCAAGGAGGCTCGCTGATGGCTGATATGAAAATGCTCGAACCCACCGATCGCGGCCTAAGCGCCGGTTACATAATGTGGTATCGCTTCAGCCGCAACCCGGCGGCGGTCGTCGGCTCGCTGATCCTCCTGTCGGTCCTGATTCTGGCGATCTTTGCGCCCTGGCTCACGCCCTATCCCAAACATATCGGCGCGGTCGTCGATTTCCGGGCCCGCCATATGCCGCCGGATCTGGAGCACTGGTTCGGCACCGACAAGGCGGGACGCGACATTTTCTCCCGTACTGTCTTCGGGCTCAGGGTCTCGCTTCTTCTCGTCATCGGCGTGCTCGGCATTTCGGTCCCGGTCGGCACGGTGCTTGGACTGGTCGCCGGTTATTTCGGCGGCTGGACCGAAAAAATCATCAGCGGCCTGACGAATGTAATGCTGGCCATGCCGCCGCTCGTCATGGCGCTGGCGGTCTCCAACCTGCTGGAACCCACCTTGATGAACGCCATGATCGCGATCACGCTTCTGTGGTGGACCTGGCATGCGCGGCTGATCTATTCGGTGTCGAAATCCATCGCGTCCGAGGATTATATCGAAGCCGCGCGTCTTGCCGGTGCCGGACCGCTGCACATTCTCTTTCGCGAAATCCTGCCCAATTGCGTCTCGGTCATATCAGTCAAGACGACGCTGGATGCGGCTTTCGTCATCCTCTTCGGCGCGACGCTGAGCTTCCTCGGTTTTGGCGTCAAGCCGCCGACCCCCGATCTCGGATCGATGGTTGCCGACGGGCGCCAGTTCATGCCGGATTTCTGGTGGGAAGTCCTCTGCCCCGGTGCGGCCGTGCTTTACGTGACGCTGGGTTTCAATCTGCTGGGCGACGGCCTGCGTGACATGTTCGACGTGGAAAGCTAAGCCATGACTGAACCGCTTCTCAAGGTCGAAAACCTCAACGTCACCTTCACCAATTATGGCCGCACGCGCCAGGTGTTGCGCGATGTCGCCTTTACGGTTGCCGCTGGTGAGCGCGTGGCGCTGATCGGTGAAACCGGATCGGGTAAATCCGTCACCGCCAAGGCGATCATCGGCACTTTGCCGAAGAATGCCGCGATCACATCAGGTGCAATCGTCATCGATGGCCGGGATGTGCTTGCCCTGCCGCGCAGGGAACGGGAGGCGCTGAAGGGTACGGCATTTTCGCTGATCATGCAGGACCCGCTGTCTTCCTTCAATCCGGTCTTCAAGATCGGCACGCATCTGGACGATGTCATGCGCTTTGCCGACAAGCGTGACGGCATCAACTCGTCCAAGGCAGAGCGTCGCACCCGTATCGCAGCGGTCTTGCGCCGCGTGCAGCTAGGCGATACCGAGAGGGTCATGAATGCCTATCCGTCCGAGCTTTCGGGCGGTATGCGCCAGCGCGTGCTGATCGGCCTTGCCCTGCTGCACCAGCCGAAGCTCCTGATCGCCGATGAGCCCGGCACGGCGCTTGACGTGACGACGCAGGATGAAATCCTCAACCTCATCAACCAGCTGGTTGCCGAAGAAAACATGGCGCTGCTGATGATCACCCACAATCTCGGCGTCGTGCGCAAGGTGGCGGACCGGGTCGTAGTCATGCACCACGGCGATATCGTCGAAACCGGTCCTTGCACGCAAATCCTGCACGCTCCCGCTGCGGATTATACGCGTTCGCTGCTGGATGCGGTGCCGCCGCTCTATGGCCCGCGCGTCGCCGATCTGGCGCAGAGCACGCGCTCGCCGATCGTCACCATCGAAGGGCTGAACAAGATTTACGGCAGACGCAACGGTTACCACGCCGTGCGCGATGTGAACATCACACTGAAGGATGGCGAGATTTTCGGTCTTGCAGGTGAATCCGGTTCGGGAAAAACCTCGGTCGCGCGCATGATCATGGGGCTTTCGCGTCCGACATCCGGCAATCTTGTCATTGACGCCCCGTCTCCCGGGCGCGGCAAGCGGCTGACGCAGATCGTTTATCAAAATCCGGGCACTTCCCTCAATCCGAAGCGCACTGTCAGGCAGACGCTGACCCTGCCGCTGAAATCCATCGGCATGGATGGGCAGGTGCGCGAAAGTCGGATGCAGGAACTGATGGGGCTGGTGCGGTTGCCGCAATCCTATCTCGGCAAATACCCGCATGAGCTTTCCGGCGGACAGAAGCAGCGTGTCGCCATTGCCCGTGCGCTCGCGGCCGAACCGAAAATCCTCATCCTCGACGAGCCGACGGCGGCGCTCGATGTCTCCGTGCAGAAAACGGTGATCGACCTTCTGCTGCAGCTGCGGGAGGAGCTTGGCCTGACCTATCTGATGATCTCGCACGACCTGTCGCTGATGCGCAATTTCTGTTCGCGCATCGCCATCATGCTGCGTGGCGAGATCGTCGAGGAGGGGGTGACATCTGCGGTCTTCGCTGAGCCGTCGCATCCCTATACCCGCGCCCTGATCGCGGCGATCCCCGTCGTCACCGACGAGGAAGAGCGTCTGAAACCCACCGTGACCGAGGAAGAGCGCATGCGCTTCCTTGTAAAAACGACCGATTGATAAAAGAGGAGCCTGACGTGTATCGCGTTGGAATTGACGTCGGCGGCACGAATACCGATGCCGTTGTGTTACAGGATAAAACCGTTCTGGCGGGGGTGAAGGCCTCCACGACAGAGGATGTGACGTCCGGTGTTATCGAAGCCCTTGAAAAGGTCATCGAGGCATCGGGCATCGACAGGGCACGCATCGGCGCCGTGATGATCGGCACCACGCATTTCACCAATGCGGTGATCGAGCGCCGGCATATGGACGAGGTGGCCGCCATCCGTCTCGGCCTGCCGTCTGGCGCCGGCCTGCCGCCCATGGTCGACTGGCCGGATGATCTGAGGGAAATCGTCGGCAACCACGGTTATCAGGTGCGCGGCGGTTACGAATTCGACGGCCGCGAAATTTCGCCGCTCGATGAGGACGAGATCGTCCGCATCGCCGCCGATATCCGCGCCAAGGGCCTGAAGGCCGCTGCCGTCACCTGCGTTTTCAGCGGCATCAATGATGCGATGGAGCTGCGGGCGAAGGAAATCCTGCAGGAACGCTGCCCCGGCCTGCCGGTGGTGATGTCCAAGGATATCGGCCGGCATGGCCTGCTCGCCCGCGAGAGTGCGGCGATCATGAATGCCAGCCTTCTGTCACTAGCGGACCGCACCGTCGCCGCTTTCGGCGAGGCGCTCAAGGCGGCGGGCATAACCTGCCCGTTCTACATCACCCAGAACGACGGCACGCTGATGGCGGCGGATGTGGTGCGCGGTTTCCCCGTGCTCACCTTCGCTTCCGGACCGACGAATTCCATGCGCGGTGCGGCTTTCCTTACTGGTCTCAAGGATGCCGTCGTGGTGGATGTCGGCGGCACCACCTCCGATGTCGGCTCGCTGTCGCATGGCTTCCCGCGTCAGGCTTCCACGACGGTGGATATTGGCGGCGTGCGCACCAATTTCCGCATGCCTGACGTCTTCTCCATCGGTCTCGGTGGTGGTTCGCTGGTGGTCAAGGGCGACCATGGGCTGACCGTCGGCCCGAAATCCGTCGGTTACCGCGTTCGCCGCGATGCACTCTGCTTCGGTGGCTCGACCCTGACGGCAACCGATATCGCGGTTGCCTCCGGCAAGGCGGATGTGGGTGAGAAGGCGCTGGTCTCCAGCCTCGACAAAAAGCTCGTGGATGCGGCGGTCGACAAGATCAACGACATGCTCGAGGCCTGCGTGGAGCGCAGCCGCATCTCGTCGTCACCGGTGCCGGTGATTGCCGTTGGCGGCGGTTCCATCCTGATGCCGGATCGTATCGGTGACCTTGAGGTCATCCGGCCCGAGAATTTCGCGGTGGCCAATGCCGTCGGCGCGGCAATCGCGCAGATCAGCGGCGAGACCGACCGGGTCTTCTCGCTGGTGGACGGACGCACGCGCGAGAGTGCACTGGCAGAAGCTGAAGCGGAGGCACGCGAAAAGGCGATTGCGGCAGGCGCACTGGCCGAGACGCTGGAAGTCATCGAGCGCGAGGACATGCCGCTTGCCTATCTGCCCGGCAATGCCACCCGCATTCATGTGAAAGTCGTTGGAGAAATGGGAGCCAATCATGGCTGAGACGCGCAAGCTGAAATATGACGAAGCGGCATTGCGGACGCTGACCCGTGAAGATCTCGATGCGCTGGAAATCGGTGCGGGCATTCTCGGTACGGGCGGCGGCGGCAATCCCTATCTGGGCAAGCTGCTTGCACTCGAGGCCATGAAGGCCGGTTACGAGATGAAGATCCTTGCAACCGACGCTATCGAACCGGACGCGCTTTGCATGTCCATCGGCGGCATCGGCGCGCCCGTGGTCGGCGTGGAGCGCATTCGCGAGGGCCGTGAGGGACTGCGTTGCCTGCGCGCCATGGAAGAGTTGATCCGCACGCCGGTAGACGCCATCGTCTGCGAGGAAATCGGCGGCTCGAACTCGATGAACCCGCTGGTGACGGCGGCGCTCGGTGGCCTGCCGATCCTCGATTGCGACGGCATGGGCCGGGCTTTCCCGGAAATGCAGATGACCACCTTCTCCATCTACGGCCACAGTTCCACGCCGTCGGTGATGTGCGATCTGCACGGCAATGCTGTTATCTTCAGCCACGCCGTTTCCGAAGTCTGGCACGAGCGCATGGCCCGCGCCTGCGTCGTTTCGCAGGGCGGCGGCGCAATGCTGGCGACCGCGCCGATGCAGGCGCATTACGTGCACCAGTATGGCATTCCGAAAACCTACACCAAGGCGATCGCCATCGGTGAGGCGGTGATCCGCGCCCGCAAGCAGCAGGAGGACCCGATTGCGGCGGTCTGCGCGCTTGAAGGCGGACGACGCATCTTCAATGGCAAGATCACCGATCTGAAGCGCCATCTGCGCGGCGGTTTCGCCGTGGGTGATGTCGAGCTTTCGGGCTTCGACGATTGCTCGGGCCAGACGGCGAGCGTTGCGATCCAGAACGAATTCCTGCTGTTCCGCCGTGACGGCAAGGTGGAAGTGACCGTGCCGGACCTGATCGTCCTGCTGGATGTCGATACCGGTTATCCGATCACCACCGAAGTGCTGCGCTACGGCCAGCGCGTGGCCGTCATCGCCATCCCCTGCCACGATCTTCTGCGCAGCGCCCGCGCTCTCGAGGTCGTTGGACCGGCCGCATTCGGTTACCCGGACATTCCTTTCTCACCGCTGCCCCTCCCGGTCAGCAAGGCTGCCTAACCATAAGCGGGCAAATGACCCGCAATAAAGAGGAGAACGACAATGAAAATGCCAGGACTTTCTTCCCGCCTTGCCGTGCTTGCGCTCGGCACGGCAATCGCGTTGCCGCTTGTTCCTTCCGCTGCTTTTGCGGAAGACAAGGTGTCGGTCGCGGTCAATACCATGCAGATATTCAGTTCGCTCGACCCGGCGAAAGTGACTGACTATACCGGCTACATGGCCATCGTGAACATGTATGACGGCCTGACCACGGTGAACGCCAAGGGCGAAATCGTGCCGCATCTGGCGAAGTCCTGGGATATTTCTGAAGACGGCCTGACCTATACCTTCCATCTTCGCGACGACGCGAAGTTCCAGGACGGCACGGCGGTGAAGGCTGGCGATCTTGTCTGGTCGGTGCAGCGTCTGCTCGGCATCAACAAGGGCCCGTCGAACCTCATCGTCGGCGTGCTGAAGCCCGAAAACGTTACCGCGCCTGACGATGCGACGCTCGTCATGAAGATCGAACGTCAGTTCTCGCCCTTCATGGCGGCCACGCCGCTGATGATGGCGCTGAACAAGACGCTCATCGAAACCAATGCCAAGCCCGAAGATAAATGGGGCGAGGCCTATGTCGGCGAACATTCCGCCGGTTCCGGCCCCTACAAGCTCGTCAGCTACAACCGTTCAGCCGATATGGTCATCGCCCGCAATGCGGACTATTTCCTTGGCTGGACCAAGGGCAAGCCGATCGATGAAGTACGCTTCGTGCAGACGAGCGACGACGCCACCGTCAAGGCGCTGGCGGAAAAGGGCGAACTTGGCCTTTCCTCGCACGGTCTTGGCAACGACACCTATGAATCCATTGGCCGGATGAAGGGTTACAAGCTGATCCAGACCCGCACCGCCGGCGGTTTCGTCATCAAGCTCAACACCAAGGTCTATCCGACCGATGATGTCCACGTTCGTCGCGCCATTGCCTATGCGACGGATTACAAGACGATCCAGGAAGTGATCTATCCGGGCTTCGATATGCAGGGGCCGCTCTCCGACGCGTTTAAGGACGCGCATAACAGCGATATCCAGCCCGGCGTCTACGATCTGGAAAAGGCGAAGGAAGAACTGGCAAAGTCGAAATATGCCGGCCAGAAGATCACGCTCGTCAACAGCTATGTCGCTTCGCTGGCCTTCGAGGCGGAAGTGGCGCTGCTTTTGCAGTCCAGCCTCGAGCAGATCGGCATCACGCTCGATATCAAGCCGGAGCCGTGGAACCGCATCGTGGAGCTGTCCTCCAAGCCTGAAACGACGCCCGCATCGACGCAGGTGAACATCTCGCCCACCTATCCGTCGCCGGATGCGATGTTCTACAACCAGTATCATTCCAAGGCTTCCGGCACATGGATGTCGATGGAATGGCTGCAGAATGCGGAAATCGACGGCCTCATCGACAAGGTCCGCGCCACCACCGACGTCAACGAGCAGAACGCTACCTATAAGGAACTGCAGACGAAGATCGCCGATCTTCAGCCTGATGTCTGGGCGGTTGCTCCGAACCGCCGTTATGCGGCGAACAAGTGCCTTCAGGGTTACGAGTTCATTCCCATGCAGAGCTGGGACCTGAACTTCTCCAACTTCCATTGGGACTGCAAGGCGGAGTGATTTCCGCCGCATGAAAACCGGTCCCGCCTGAGGGCGGGGCCGATGAGACTTGGGACTTCAAAGGGAAGGAGCATCGCTTGCGCCGGAACGGCCGCGGCATGCCCGAGGATGACGCATGATCCAGGAATTTTCCGAAGACGATATCGAACCTCTGGCCACCGGCGCCTGGATTCTGGGAACCGGCGGCGGAGGCAATCCCTATATCTCGACGCTCAATCTGCGCCGTCTTTATGCCGAAGGCAGACGCGTGAAGGTCATGGATCCCATGGCGCTCGCCGATGACGACATGGTTGCCGTCGTCTCCAAGATGGGCGCGCCGCTTGTCGGTCAGGAGCGGCTGGGGGATCCGGTGCATCTCGCCCGCGCTGTCGAGGTCATGGAGGATTATCTCGGCAAGCCGTTCCGGGCGATCATGAGCGTGGAAATCGGCGGCTCGAATGCGCTTTCCTCCTTCCTCGCCGCCGCCGTGCTCGACCGGCCGGTCGTGAATGCCGATGCCATGGGACGCGCCTATCCCGAAGCGCAGATGACATCCTTCGCCATCGGCAACCTGCCGATGTTTCCGCTGTCGCTGGTCGATGTGCGCGACAATGAGGTGATCGTGACGCGCGCGGCCTCCTGGAAGTGGATGGAGCGCATCTCGCGCAAGGTCTGCACCGAAGTCGGCTCCACCGCCGCCACCTGCAAGGCGCCGCGCACCGGCAAGGAAGTCAAGGAATGGGGCATTCATTACACCGTCACCAAGGCGACCGAACTCGGCCGCGCGGTGATGGCGGCGCGTCAACGCCATGACGACCCCGTTCAGGCGGTTCTCGACCATGAGGGCGGCAAGCAGCTGTTCCGTGGCAAGGTGGTGGATGTCGCCCGCGAGACCACCGGCGGCTTCCTGCGCGGCAGCACGACCATTGAAGGCATCGACGCCGACCGGGGTTCGCGCATGGAGCTGGCCTTCCAGAACGAATGGGCGGTCGCCTTCCGCGATGGCCAGCCGGTTGCCATGACGCCGGATCTGCTTTGCCTTCTCGACACCGTTTCGGGCAGCGCCATCGGCACGGAATCGGTGCGGTATGGCCAGCGTGTCACGGTCGTCGCCCTGCCGGCGCCGGAACTCTTGACGACTCCTGCCGGCATCGCTGCCGTCGGCCCTCGTGCCTTCGGTTATGACATTGATTTCAAATCGGTATTCCCATGAAACGCATCGGTATTGACGTTGGCGGCACCAATACGGACGCCGTTCTCATAGATGGAGACACGATCGTCGCCTCCATCAAGGTTCCGACCACGCAGGATGTCCTGTCCGGCGTTAAGGCGGCATTGAGCCACGTGGCGGGCCATGTCGGCGCGGCGGATCGCCCGATCGACGCGGTGATGATCGGCACGACACATTTCACCAATGCGGTCGTGGAGCGCGCCCGGCTGGAGCGGGTCGCGGCCATCCGCATCGCGCTACCAACAGGTTCTTCGCTGCCGCCCATGTGCGACTGGCCGAGGGATCTGCACGAGGCCGTCGATCCGCTGATCTTCATGGTTCATGGCGGCCACGAATATGATGGCAGCCCGCTGGTGCCGATGATCCCGGATGAAATCCGTGAAGCTGCGATGAAAATCCGCGATGCGGGCATCACCTCCATCGCCATTTCCGCGACCTTTTCGCCGCTGACCACGGAGTGCGAGGTGAGGGCGGCGGAGATCGTCCGTTCGGTAATCCCCGATGCACGCATCACGCTTTCCCATACGCTCGGCCGCATCGGGCTGCTGGAGCGCGAGAATGTTGCACTTCTGAATGCCGCCCTGCAGACGCTTGGCAAGACCACGGTACAGGCATTTTCGGATGCGCTGCGAGAAGCGGGTGTGAAGGCGCCGTTCTATCTGACCCAGAACGACGGCACCGTGGCGCTTGCGGATATCGCCGCTACCAACCCCGTGCACAGCTTCGCTTCCGGCCCGACCAATTCGATGCGCGGTGCCGCCTTCCTCACCGGGCTTTCCGACGCCATGGTGGTGGATGTCGGCGGCACCACCTCCGATATTGGTTGCCTTGTCGGCGGGTTCCCGCGTGAGGCGAACAATATCGTTCATATCGGCGGGGTGCGCACTCTTTTCCGCATGCCCGATCTTCTGCCGATCGCACTTGGCGGCGGCACCATTGTCGACCCGCAGACAGGCAAGATCGGCCCGCGCTCGGTGGGGTATCGTATCCTCACCGAAGCCCGCGTTTTCGGCGGCGAGACACTGACGACGTCGGATATCGCCGTTGCGGCAGGCCTGATCGAGATGGGCGACAGGGATCGTGTTAAGGACCTCGATCCGGCATTCGTGCAGGCGACGCTCGGCCGTATCCGCGACATGGTGGCCGACAGTTTCGATCAGATGAAGACATCAGCCGAAGACGTGCCGCTGGTTGCGGTCGGCGGCGGCGCATTCCTGATACCGGAGCAGGTGCCAGGCGCATCCGAGGTGCTGCGTGTGGAAAATGCAGGCGTTGCCAATGCGCTCGGTGCGGCGATGGCGCAGGTTTCCGGCGAAGTGGATCAGGTCTTTTCCGGATTGAGCCGCGACGAGGCCCTTGCGAAAGCCGAGACCGAAGCGCAGAACGCGGCGGTTGCTTCGGGAGCGGAGCGCGCGAGCCTCAAGACGCTTGAGGTGGAGGATATTCCGATCGCCTATCTGCCTGGCGGCGCGCGGCGGGTACGGGTGCGGGTCATCGGCGATATCGCCTTTCATTGATGATTTAAGAGGCCCTGCCTGTGGCGGGGCGACAGTGGAGTGAGGACATGACGAAGATCGCATTGGCCATTCACGGTGGTTGCGGCGTGATGCCGGAAGACAGCATGACGCCGCAGGAGTGGGAGGCGGCGCGCCACGATCTGGCGGCGGCCCTGCGCGCCGGTTATGGCGTGCTGAAGGCTGGCGGCACTGCGCTGGAAGCGGTTGAGGCGGCGGTCGTCGTCATGGAAGACAGCCCGCATTTCAACGCAGGTCATGGGGCGGCGCTCAACGAGAATGGCGTTCACGAACTCGACGCGTCGATCATGGACGGCAAGACCCTGGCGGCAGGCGCGATCAGCGCCTCCCGCGCCATCCGCAACCCGGTAAAGGCGGCCCGGGCGCTCATGGAGGATGAACGCGCAGTCTATCTCACCGGTGAAGCGGCTGACCGGTTTGCGCAGGAGAAGGGGCTTGCCACGGAGTCTCAATCCTATTTCACCACGCAAAAGCGTGTCGAGGCGCTGACGGCCATGAAGGCCCATGCCACCGCCGGTACGGAAGCGACGGAAAACGAAAAACACGGAACTGTCGGCGCCGTGGCGCTTGATGCGGCAGGGCATCTCGCAGCCGCGACCTCGACCGGCGGCTACACCAACAAGCCTGACGGTCGGGTGGGTGACAGCCCGGTGATCGGGGCCGGCACCTATGCCCGTAACGGTGCCTGCGCCGTTTCCGGTACCGGCAAGGGTGAGTTTTTCATCCGTTATGTCGTCGGCCATGAGATCGCGTCCCGTGTCGCCTATCTCGGGCAGGATCTGGAAACCGCCGCCGGCAACCTCGTCCACAAGGATCTGGCCCCCTACGATATCGGCGCGGGCCTCGTCGCAATCGATGCCGAAGGTGGCATATCCGCGCCCTATAATACATCAGGCATGTTCCGGGGCTGGGTGACACCATCAGGAGAGGCCCGCGTTGCCACCCACGACAGGGTCTATGAGGTGGAATTGTAACCGGCGACCGTGCCGGCTAAGTGGCGGCGTAAAAAAACCGGTGACATCAAGGTCTATCGGCGGCAAAAGGTCAGAACGGAAACCGGCTCGTCTTTTCATCCATGGTGCTGGCCTCATGAATATCAAGCAACTCGAAGTCCTGCGCACGCTTCTGTCCACCGGCTCGACCATCGCCACCGCCAAGGCCATGGGGCTCAGCCAGTCCGGTATCAGCCGGCTTCTGGCGCAGCTCGAGGCGGACCTGTCGCTGACGCTGTTTGCCCGTGACAAGGGGCGGCTGATCCCGACGCCGGAGGCGGCGCTTCTTGCCCGGGACGCGGAAAATGTGCTGCTTGCCGTCGACCGCATGTCCGGCCACGCCGAGGATTTGCGCAATGGCGCGGCCGGTCCGGAAATCGTCCGCATCGGCCTGCCGAGCAGCATGTGGGAGAATTTCGCGCCTGCCATGCTGATCGACTATGTCAGGGATTTCCCCGGTGTGCGCATCGAGACTTTTTTCGAAACGACCACCGCCATCAACAAGCTGGTTGGCGAGCGGGTGATCGATCTTGGTTTCCTGCGTATGGAAGGTGAGATCGGACCGGGCATCGATGTCGAGCGTGTTGCCACCGGCAAAAGCGTCTGCGTGGTCCGGCAGGATCATCCGCTGGCCGCGCTTGCCGAAATCACGGTCAAGGACCTGCGCAACATTCCGCTCATTCTCATTGGTCGGCAGCGGCCGAACCGCATGGCGCTCGATCAGGTCTTCAAGAAGGCGGGCGTCAAGCCGATGGTGAAGATCGAAACCCACACCAACAGTTCCGCCTGCGCCTATGTCGCGCATGGGCTGGGCGTTACGATCATCAGCAGTTTTTATGCCAACCTCTACAGGCACCTCCCAGTCGTTGCGCGGCCCTTCATTCCGCAATCAACGCAGGAGTTCGGTCTTGCCCGGGCCTCGGGCGCACCGCTGTCCATCGCTGCTCAGGCACTTAGCGACGCCTTGAAGCAGCAGATCCAGCTTTCGCAAAAAATCGACTGAAAACAGGGTTTTTCGCGGGAAATCTCAATGTCCCTGTCAGGATGAAACGTGCCACCATTCTGCATAGATATATGACGTTTATGCATAATATTGCGTGTTATTTATCAATCCGTCATAGTCGCCAGCAACGAAACCGATAGAGGCGGGAGCACGTTCCCGGCCATCAATCGTGGGGAACCGATGATAAGATTCATACTGAGCCGTCTTTTGATGGCGCTGCCGACGATCGCCTTTGTGTCGATCACGGTCTTTGCGCTCATCCGCTTCATTCCGGGTGATCCGGCCGCCCTGATGCTGGGCGACATGGCGCAACCCGAGCAGATCGAGGCGATGAGAACAGAGCTTGGCCTCGACAAGTCCATGCCGCAACAGTTCGTCATCTGGGCGGGCAATGTGCTACAGGGCGATTTCGGCCGCTCCATCGTCAATGACGAGGCAGTGCTTCCGCTGGTCGTGTCACGCTTCCTCGTCAGCGCCGAGATCGTCGTGGTCGCGGTGCTGCTCGCCAGCCTGATTGCGGTTCCGGCGGGTGTGATCGCCGCCTGGAAACAGAACAGCCTGACCGATCTCGCGCTGGTGGGAACGGCGACTCTCTTGTTGTCCATCCCGACATTCTGGCTCGGGCTTCTGCTTCTCTTGTTCTTCGGTCTCAAGCTCGGCTGGCTGCCGGTGCTGGGATACGTCTCGATCAGCGACAATCTTGTTGGCGGCATGCTCTATCTCGTCCTGCCGGTGATGACGCTGGTGATTCATGAAATGGGTGTTCTGATCCGCATGGCGCGCGCCTCCACGCTTGAGGTTCTGCGGCTGGACTATATCACCCATGCCCGTGCCAAGGGCCTCTCGGAAAGTGCAGTTCTCTGGCGGCACGCCTTCAAGAATGCCTTTGGCCCGACATGGACGATGATCGGCCTCATCCTCGGCAATCTTCTCGGCGGCATCGCGGTCATCGAGACGGTGTTCACCATTCCGGGGCTCGGGCGACTGATGGTCGACAGCATCTTCGCGCGTGACTACCCCGTCATACAGGGCTGCCTGCTGTTCGTTTCCCTGTCCTACGTGCTGGTCAATCTCTTCGTCGACCTTCTTTATCCCCTCTTCGATCCGCGTGTGGTTGCCGAATGAAAAAGTTCACACTCAACGGGCTTATCGGCGGCTTCCTCATCGCCCTCCTGCTCATCACTGCCATTACCGGCCTGTTCTGGACGCCCTATGATCCGATGAAGCTCGGTTTCGCCTCGCGTCTGGCCGCACCCGGCCCAAGCCATCTTCTCGGCACCGACGAGTTCGGGCGCGATGTTCTCAGCCGCCTGATGGTCGGCGCACGCGCCAGCGTCTGGATTGGCTTCCTGACGGTCAGTTTCGCGACGATCTGCGGCACGCTGATCGGTCTTGTCAGCGGTTATGCGCGCGGCTGGGTGGATGGCGTCATCATGGCCATCAACAATGCGCTTCTCGCCTTTCCGGGCATCCTATTGGCGCTCGGTCTTCTCGCGGTTTTCGGTGCCAACCAGTATGGCATCATCTTCGCGCTCGGCATCGCCTACACGCCGTCCATGGCGCGTGTGGTGCGCGGCGCGGTATTGTCGCTGCGTGAGCGCGAATTCATCGAGGCATCGCTGGTGATGGGCAATGGCGAGATCTACACCATGTTCCGCCACATCCTGCCCAATTGCATAGCGCCGATCACGGTGCTCGCCACCTCCATGTTCGGCTGGGCTATCCTCTCGGAAAGTGCGCTGTCCTTCCTTGGCCTCGGCGTGCCGCCACCGGCACCCACCTGGGGCAACATGCTGGCCGCCGGCCGTCCCTTCATCCAGCAGGCCGTCTGGCTCGGGCTTTTCCCCGGTCTCTGCATCGCGCTGACACTGCTTGGCATCAATCTTCTGGGCGATGCCCTTCGCGACAGGCTTGATCCGCGCATGAGAGGTCTCAAATGACGGACAATACTCTTCTTACCGTGCGCGGCCTTTCGCTGGAGGTCGCAGGCAGTGGCCACCGCGTGGTCAAGGATGTCTCTTTCGATATTGCACCTGGCGAAATCTTCGGCATCGTCGGCGAAAGCGGCTCGGGCAAGACGCTCGCCACCCGCGCTCTCATCTCGCTTCTGCCGCCAGCCATCGCCGTCACCGGCGGGTCGATCATCTACAAGGGGCAGGACGTGATGTCCCTGCCGGTAAGGGAACTTCGACGCCTGCGCGGCGCGGAGATCGGCGTCGTTTTCCAGGAGCCGATGACCTCTCTCAATCCGTCGATGACAATCGGCCGGCAGCTGGAAGAAGGCCTGATCCTTCACACGAAACTGTCGCCGGAAGAGCGCCGCGAGAAAATTCTCGACATGCTGAAGCGGGTCGGCATCCGCGATCCCGAAGGCGCGCTTGTTGCCTATCCACATGAGTTTTCCGGCGGTATGCGCCAGCGCATCATGCTGGCCTCGGTCATGCTTCTGAAGCCGGCCTTGCTGATCGCCGACGAGCCGACGACGGCGCTCGATGCCGTCATCCAGCGCGACGTCATGGAACTGATGGTCGAATTGACGCGGGCGGAAGGGACTGCCGTCCTCCTCATCAGTCACGATCTGCCGATGGTGGCCCGCTATACGAGCCGTATCGTGGTAATGGAAAAGGGCGCGATCGTCGAACAGGGCAGAACCGAAGACCTGCTGGACGCGCCGCAGCATCCCTATACCAAAAAGCTGCTTTCCTCACTGCCCTTCCGGGGCGAGCCGCGTGTCGTCGACACCAGCAAGGCGCCGATGGTTTCAGCCAGAAACATCGTCGTCGATTATCCCGGCCGCAAGTCGCTACTCAAGAAAGCCAAGCCGAAGCGGGCGCTGCATGGCGTCAGCATCGATATTCACGAAGGTGAAGTTGTGGCGCTGGTCGGTGGTTCAGGTTCCGGCAAAACCACGCTTGGCCGCACCATCGCCGGTCTCGTGCAGGAAAGCGAAGGGCAGATCCAGTTTCAGGGGCGGCAGCGCAACGAGGACTGGAACGACTATCGCCTGAATTGCCAGATGGTGTTTCAGGATCCCTATTCCTCGCTCGATCCGCGCATGACCATTCAGGCGCTGGTGGAGGAGGCGTTGCGCCTCGTGCCCGGTCTCGACCAGGCCGCCAAGCGCAAGCGGGCGCTGGAAACGCTGGAAGAGGTGGGGCTTGGCGCCGACTATGCCGCCCGTTACCCGCATGAGCTTTCCGGCGGCCAGCGCCAGCGCGTGGCGATTGCCCGCGCCATTGCCCGTCGTCCGCGGTTTCTGATCGCCGACGAACCGGTTTCAGCACTTGACGTGACGGTGCGGGCGCAGGTGCTCGATCTCTTTTCCGATCTGCAGAAACGTTACGGCTTTTCCTGCCTGTTCATCAGCCACGATCTCGGCGTGGTCGAACAGGTGGCCGACCGTGTCGTCGTCATGCAGGACGGCCGTATCATCGAAGAGGGCGACCGCGACACGATTTTCGACAGCCCGAGAGAGGCCTACACACGCCGGCTACTCTCGGCCATTCCCGCCCTCGACCAGAATGAAAAGGGCGGCGTGACACTCAAATGGCGTCTGGAAGAAGAAGTTTAACAGGAAGATGACAATGACTGTGGCTGCCCAACTGAATGCTATCTGTGATGCACAGCCTTTTGTGACACGTTTCATGGTGCGCAATCTCCTGACCGGCGAAGAGATCGGGCGGGGAGAAAATGAGGAGACGCCATCGGGCAGCACCCGCAAGACGTCGATCATGATGGCCGTGCTCAAGGCGGCCAGCGAAGGGCGGATCGACCTCGACCAGCCCGTCACCTATGAAAAGCGGCTGGCGGAAGAAGTGGCGAGCGGCATGTTCCGTTATATGACGCCGGGCATCGTCATTTCGCTGCGCGATGCCGTCGCCGGCATGATGGTGCTGAGCGACAATGTCTGCACCAAGATGGTGCTGGAAAGGCTGACGCTGGAAGAGGTGGACGGCTATTGCAAATCGCTCGGCATGGCCAACACGCATCACCGTTTCCTCATTCCGCCTTTGGCGCTCGCGGCCGATCATCCATTGAAGACCGTTACCACCACTTCGGCGGCGGACCAGGTTCTGCTGCTTCAGACCATTCTCGATGCGCAATCCTCGCCCGAGGCGCAGGCAAAGCTCGGTTGCAGCCCGCAATTGTGCGAATGGGCAATGCAGACGCTGAAAAACCAGATATTGCGCTATGGAATCCGCTCCCGCCTGCCTTTCGAGGCGATGGTGGCGAGCAAAAGCGGACGCGGCAAGCGCGGGCGTATGGATGCCGGCATCGTCTACAGAAACGGCGCGCCGTCTTTCATCATCACCGCCTATACCGACGAGGTGCCGCAGGTCATGCCTGACGGCACGCCGGGATACACCGTCGCGCTCGAAACAATCGGCCGGCTGGCACAAGCCTGCTGGGACGGCTTTTAATCAATCACGATCAACGACAACAAAGAGGGTAGAACAGTGAAAAAACTTCTTCTCGCAGGCGCGGCCCTGCTCGTAACAGCCAATGTCGCAGCGGCCCGCGATATCACCATCGCGCAAAGTTCCGATCTGCGCAGCAGCAATCCCGGGGTCAACCGTGACGGCAATACGGACGGCGTGATCCTGCACATCGTCGAAGGCCTCGTCGGTTACAACAATGGCGGTGAAGTAAAGCCACTGCTTGCCGAGAGCTTCGAGGTTTCGCCAGATGGTCTCACCTATACATTCAAGCTGCGCACGGATGTGAAATTCCATAACGGCAAGCCGCTCACCGCGGAGGATGTCGTCTGGAACTGGACGCGCTATCTGAAGCCGGAAACCAAATGGGCCTGCCTGAATGATTTCGTGGAAGGCGGCGCCGCGCATGTCACCGGCGTCAAGGCCACCGATGCATCCACGGTTGAGATTGCGCTTGAGAAGCCGTCCGCCGTTTTCCTCGGCCTGATGTCGCGACCCGAATGCGGTTATACCGGCATGATCTCGCCGGAATCCGTTGCGGCTGACGGCAGCTTCGTCAAGCCCATCGGTACCGGCCCGTTCCAGTGGGACGAATGGAAGAAGGGTGAATATATCCGCCTCGCCAAATTCGCGGATTATGTTTCGCCGGCAAATGACGGCAAGCCGGACGGCATGGTCGGTTCCAAGCGTCCTCTGGCCGACGGCATCAAGTTCATGGTCATTCCGGATGCCTCGACCGTGAAGGCGGGCCTCGAATCCGGCGTGCTCGACACCGCCGAGATTTCTCCCGATCTTATTCCGGAGTTCAAGACCAATGAGAAGATGCAGCTGATCGTCGCCCGCAACAACGGCAAGAACCTGTTCTACATCCAGACCCGCGACAAGGTGCTGAGCAATCCCGGCGTGCGCCGCGCCATGGCGATGGCGCTTGATCTCGACGAACTGGTCGCGGCCGCATCGAACGGTACGGGCGAAGCCAACGGTTCGATGGTTTCGCAGGACTCGGTCTATTTCGATGAGACCCAGAAGAAGCGTCCGGCCTATGACATCGAGGCGGCGAAGAAGGAACTGGAGGCCGCCGGTTACAAGGGCGAGCCGATCTCGATCATCGCCAACAAGCGCGGCAACGTGCCGAGCTTCCCGGCCGCCGTCATGGCGCAGGCCATGATGCAGCAGGCGGGTCTCAACGTGCAGATCGAGGTGCTGGACTATGCCACGCAGGTGGATCGTCGCCGTTCCGGCAACTATCAGGTGATCTCGCAGTCGGTCGCCCCGCGTCTCGATCCGGCCCTGATGTATGCCTTCTACGTCGGCAACAAGGACAAGAACGCCTCCCTGATGTGGGATGATCCGAAGGCTATCGAGCTGATGAAGGCCGCCTATGTCGAGGCCGATCAGGTGAAGCGCCAGAAGATTTTCGACGAGTTCCATGAGCTGATGCTGAAGGAAATGCCCGGCATCTTCCTCTACGACATGGTCGATGTCTGGGGCGCTACGAAGAAGCTGAAGGGCCAGCCGGTCTGGCAGTCGAACGCCCGCCTCTGGGAAGTCTCGGTCGATAACTGACCCAATATCGCCCGCGCCGGACGCAAAGCCCGGCGCGGGCATTTTCCATCATAGACCGTAATGATTTGGCGGCCCTCCGCCGAAGCGTTTGCGTGCGCCTTAAAGGGCAGGAATGCGAGGACAAGCCATGAATCGTGAAGCCGTGATGTCGATTGCCGCCGAGATCGAGGCAATGAAGCCCGATTTCACCAGAATGAGCGACAGCATCTGGGATTTTGCCGAAGTCAAATTCGAGGAAAAGCAATCGGCCGGGATGCTTGCAAATGCGCTTGAGGAGAACGGCTTTGCGGTGCGCCGTGGCGTTGCGGGCATGGACACGGCCTTCATCGGCGAATTCGGCATCGGCAAGCCGGTCATCGCCCTGCTTGGTGAATTCGACGCGCTGGCCGGCATGAGTCAGCTCGCCGATGTTGCTGAGGTTCAACCGCGTGAACCCGGCGCCACTGGCCATGGCTGCGGCCACAATCTGCTCGGGGTCGGTTCGCTGATGGCCGCCATCGCGCTCGCCCGGTATCTCAAAGCCAACAATCTGCCCGGCACCGTGCGCTATTATGGCTGCCCCGGCGAAGAGGGCGGTTCCGGCAAGACCTTCATGGTCCGCGCCGGTCTGTTTGACGATGTCGATGCGGCGCTGACCTGGCATCCGGCGCCCTTCAACGGCGTGCGCTCCACCAACAATCTCGCGGTTCTGGAATATTTCTACCGTTTCAAAGGCGTCGCTTCCCATGCCTCCAACGCCGCCCATCTCGGCCGCTCGGCGCTCGATGCCGTTGAACTGATGAATGTGGGCGTCAACTTTCTGCGCGAACACATGCCGCAGGACTGCCGGGTGCATTACGCCATCACCGATACCGGCGGCAAGGCGGCGAATGTGGTGCAGGCAAAGGCGGAAGTGCTCTATCTGATCCGTGCACCGGAAATGCGCCAGGCGCTCGATCTCGCTGCAAGGGTGGACAAGGTCGCGCGTGGTGCTGCCATGATGACCGAAACGGAAGTGGAGATCGTCTTTGACACCGCCTCCACCAATCTCCTGCCCAACATCACGCTTGAAACCGCGATGCATGAAAACATGGTGGCGCTCGGACCCATCGCCTTTGACGAAGCGGATATCGCCTTCGCCAAACGCATTCAGGATACCTTCACCGAAGAGGCGATCAAAAGCAGCATCCGGCTTTATCAGATAAAGGGCGATGTCTTCTCCAATCGGAAGATCGACGGGTCAATGCCGCTGCATCTCGGCCTGCGCGATTTCGAAGGCCAGTCGCATTTCCGGGCGGGATCGACCGATGTCGGTGATGTCAGCTGGGTGACGCCGACCGCGCAGTGCTGGACGCCCGCATGGGCGATCGGGACCAATCCGCATACATGGCAGGTGGTGGCGCAGGGCAAAAGCCCGGCCGCCCACAAGGCTATGGCGCATGCCGCCAAAACGCTCGCATCGACCGGCCTTTCGCTGATGACCTCGCCCGAGCTGCTAGAAAGCGTCAAGAATGAATGGCGGGAGAAGACCGAAGGCAGCGATTATGTCTGCCCCATTCCGGCGGATGTCATGCCCGGTTCGCACGGCTGAAACGCGCACGTTCCGGCGTCCGTCTCAACGGAGGTCTGCGTGTCCGAGATTGAAAGCGGACCTTTCACCATACTCGACGTCATCCTCGGACTTGATCCGAGGATCCATAATTTCAACGGCTTATGGATCCTCGCCTCAAGGGCGAGGATGACGCAGGAGGGGCTTGGCACCCCTATCGGTGTCCGCCTTCGAGGCCCGTTCTCCTCCAAAACCCCAGATTATCACCGCCTTGTGTGCCGCCTCGCCGACCGGCCGCGAAGAAACCATTGACGTTCGAACTAAAAATGGAATAAATATACCGAACAACAGAAAATCGGTTTCATTATTCCGTTTTCTGAATGTGAGGAGGTAGCGGCGGGCTTTTGGGCTCGTTTCCGGCTGGGAGAGGTGGCGCCGGACACCACGGAGGAGAAAACAATGAAAAAGCTTATCATCAGTGCGGCCATGTCTGTGCTTTTGGGCACGGCGGCACATGCCGAGACCGTCGGTGTTTCGATGGCCCTGTTCGACGACAACTTCCTGACCGTGCTGCGCAACGGCATGCAGGATTATGCCAAGGAACAGAAAGGCGTCACCCTGCAGGTTGAGGACGCGCAGAACGACGTTGCCAAGCAGCAGAGCCAGATCCAGAATTTCATCGCCTCCAAGGTGGATGCGATCATCGTCAACCCGGTTGACACGGATGCGACGGCAGCCATGTCGAAGCTTGCCGCCGACGCGAAAATCCCGCTCGTCTACGTCAACCGTCAGCCGGTGAACGTGGATACGCTGCCCGATGGCCAGGCCTTCGTGGCATCGGAAGAAACCGTTGCCGGCACGCTGGAAACCAAGGAAGTCTGCCGCCTTCTCGGTGGCAAGGGCAAGGCCGTGGTCATGATGGGCGAATTGTCCAATCAGGGCGCGCGCATGCGCACGCAGGCCGTTCACGATGTTCTGAAGACCGATGAGTGCAAGGGCATTTCGGTGGTTGAAGAGCAGACGGCAAACTGGCAGCGCACACAGGGTGCTGACCTTGTTACCAACTGGCTGTCCAGCGGTATCGAGTTCAACGCCGTCATCGCCAACAACGATGAAATGGCGATCGGCGCGATCCAGGCCCTGAAGGCCGCAGGCAAGGACATGAAGGAATTTGTCGTTGCCGGTGTGGACGCCACGCAGGACGCACTTGCCGCCATGCAGGCGGGCGATCTCGATGTGACGGTGTTCCAGGATGCTGCGGGCCAGGGCAAGGGTGCTCTCGACGCCGCACTGAAGCTCGTCAAGGGCGACAAGGTGGAGAAGAAGGTTTACATTCCTTTCCAGCTCGTCACGCCGGAAAACGTCAAGGACTACGTGGCCAAGAACTGACGAAACCGGTTCCGGCATTTGCCACCGTTTAAATCAATCTCGGAAGCAAATGCCGGATCTGGACGGCTAGCGGAGCTTTATGCTCCGGACCAGGGTAGAGTAATAGAATTTCAGTGAATTCAAAGTGTTACAGCGCCTTTGGTGTCATAACCGACACGGCGCTGTGAGCCTCCCCGGAAGACGGACGCCGTTGGGCAGAGCCATTTTTCCGGTTATTTTTGTCTATTGTGGAGGGTGAGATGGTCGTCAGTCCATCGACAATGGCCGCCGTGCGCGCCAGCGGCGCCGTGCCGAATGCAGAATTTCTTCTCGCCGCGGACGGTATTCGCAAGGAATTTCCCGGCGTCGTCGCGCTCGATGACGTTTCGTTCCACCTCAAGCGTGGCACCGTGCACGCGCTGATGGGCGAGAATGGCGCCGGCAAATCGACGCTGATGAAGATCCTTGCAGGTATCTATCAGCCCGATGTCGGTGAAATTCGCCTGAAGGGTGCTGCCATACGCCTCGATTCACCGCTCGATGCGCTCGAAAACGGTATTGCGATGATCCATCAGGAACTCAACCTGATGGCCTATATGACTGTCGCGGAAAACATCTGGATCCGCCGTGAGCCGAAAAACCGGCTGGGCTTCATCGACCATGGTGAAATGTATCGCCGCACGGAGACGCTGCTGGAAAGGCTCGGCATCGATCTCGATCCGGAAACGCGCGTCGGCGAATTGTCGGTCGCAAGCCGCCAGATGGTCGAGATCGCCAAGGCGGTTTCCTACGATTCCGACGTTCTCATCATGGACGAACCGACATCGGCGCTGACGGAGCGCGAGGTCGAGCATCTTTTCCGTATCATCCGGGATCTCAGGGAACGCGGTATCGGCATCGTCTACATCACCCACAAGATGAACGAGTTGTTCGAGATCGCCGACGAGTTCTCCGTCTTCCGTGACGGCAAATATATCGGCACCCACGCTTCCACCGATGTGACGCGTGACGACATCATCCGCATGATGGTAGGCCGCGAAATCACGCAGATGTTTCCGAAGGAAGAGGTTCCGATCGGCGACGTGGTGCTGTCGGTCAAGAACCTGACGCTCGACGGCGTGTTCCACGACGTTTCTTTCGATGTCCGGGCCGGTGAAATCCTCGGCGTCGCAGGCCTCGTCGGCTCCGGCCGTTCCAATGTGGCGGAAACGGTGTTTGGTGTGACGCCGGCTTCGTCGGGCACGGTCGCAATCGACGGCAAGCAGGTTTCGATCGTAAGCCCGACCGAGGCGATCCGCCACCGCATGGCGTTCCTGACGGAAGACCGTAAGGATACCGGGTGTCTGCTGATCCTGAATATTCTGGAGAACATGCAGATCGCCGTGCTGCAGGACAAATATGTCGCCAATGGCTTCGTGCAGGAAAATGCGCTTTCGGAAGCCTGCGAAGACATGTGCCGCAAGCTCAGGGTCAAGACCCCGCATCTTTACGAGCGTATCGAAAATCTCTCTGGCGGCAATCAGCAGAAGGTGTTGATCGGTCGCTGGATGCTGACCAAGCCGCGCATTCTTATTCTGGACGAGCCGACGCGCGGCATCGATGTCGGGGCGAAGGCTGAAATCCACAAGCTGGTTGGCGAGATGGCGCGTCAGGGCGTCGCCGTCATCATGATTTCCTCCGAAATGCCGGAGGTTCTGGGAATGAGCGACCGCATCATGGTCATGCATGAAGGTCGGGTGACGGGCTTCCTTGATAGAAGTGAAGCCACACAGGTGAAAGTGATGGATCTCGCATCGCGGTGAGGCGCGCCGGGATTTCTCGAGGAGGAACACGCAATGAATACGAACGCCGCCGCCAACGCAGAGTTGGACGCAAAATCCGGACGCAAGCCGCATAGGCGCATTCCACCGGAAGCGAATATATTTTTCATCTTGATCGGCATCGCGCTGGTTTACGAGCTGCTCGGCTGGATTTTCATCGGCCAGAGCTTTCTGATGAACCAGCAGCGCCTGACGATCATGATCCTGCAGGTGTCGGTCATCGGCATCATTGCGGTCGGCGTCACGCAGGTCATCATCACCGGCGGCATCGATCTGTCCTCCGGGTCGGTCGTCGGCCTGACGGCAATGTTATCCGCCAGCGTCGCGCAATCCTCGACATGGCCGCGCGCCCTTTATCCGGGCCTCACAGATCTGCCTTTCTTCATACCGCTGGCTGTCGGCATATTGGCCGGGGCTTTGGCCGGGTTCATCAACGGACAGCTTATCGCCCGCACCAAGATTCCGCCCTTCATCGCGACGCTTGGCATGATGGTGACGGCGCGTGGCCTTTCCAAATGGTACACGAAGGGCCAGCCGATTTCCGGTCTGACCGACGGTTTCACCTTCATCGGCACGGGTGTCTGGCCTGTCGTGGTATTTCTCGCCGTCGCGGTCATCTTCCATATTGCGCTTCGTTACACGCGCTATGGCAAGTTTACCTATGCGATTGGCGCCAACCAGCAGGCAGCCCGCGTTTCCGGTATCAACATCGAGGCGCATCTGATCAAGGTCTATGCCATTGCCGGCATGCTCGCAGGTCTTGCCGGTATCGTCACGGCCGCCCGCGCGCAGACGGCGCAGGCCGGCATGGGCGTGATGTATGAACTGGACGCCATTGCAGCGGCCGTGATCGGCGGCACGTCGCTCGCCGGTGGTGCGGGCCGCATTACCGGAACGGTGATCGGCACCATCATTCTCGGTGTCATGACGTCCGGTTTCACATTCCTCAGGGTCGACGCCTACTATCAGGAGATCGTCAAGGGTCTCATCATCGTGGCTGCCGTCGTTGCCGACGTCTACCGCCAGAAGAAACGCGCAAAGCGCTGAACACTCCTCCTCCCGGACTTGGGGCAAGCTTCCATGCTTGCCCCTTTTTTATGTTCTGGCGACAAGGAGCTGATTTGCGTTGGAGCGCAGGGCAGCCGCTCTCAGGCCTTGCTGTTTCGGTATTCGTGAACGGCCTTGCCGAAGGCTTCGAACAAAGCGCGAGACGGCGCGTCCGTCTCGGCCCAATATTCCGGATGCCATTGCACGCCGACGGCGAAACCCTTGGCGTCAATGACCGAAACGGCCTCGATCGTGCCGTCCGCTGCGGTTGCCTCCACCTGCAGGTGCGGCGCCGTTTCAGCAATTGCCTGCCGGTGCAGCGAATTGATCTGTATTTCACCTGACATGCCGAGATGCTGCGCAATGCAGGAGCCTTCGCGCACATGCACCGGCTGGCGGATCGCGAAGGCCACGTCGCGGTCGTCATGTTCCGGCTTGCGATGGTCCCAGATGCCCGGTTGTTCCTGAATTTCGGAAGCAAGCGTGCCGCCCAGCGCCACGTTCAGCTCCTGAATGCCGCGACAGATGGCGAGCATTGGAATGCCGCGTTCGATGGCGCGACGGATCAGTGGCAGGCTGGTGGCGTCACGGGCCTGATCGAAGGGGCCGTCGCTATCCTGCGCTTCCTTTCCGTAGAGGGAAGGGTGCACATTGGTGGCGGAACCGGAGACGAGCAGGCCGTCCACACGGTCGAGGATGGCGTCCACCTCATTGCCGTCCTCGAAGGCCGGAATGATGAAGGACATGACGCCCGCCACCTTCAGCGCGGCGGCAAGATACTGGTTCTGCGCCGCGTGCCAGTCGGCTCCGGTGAAATGCCGGATGTCGGCGGGAACGGCGATAATCGGTTTTGGCATGATGGCTCCGGGGCGAATCTCCAAAAATTTGTGCGACTGCCGGCGGGCCAAGTCAAGCATGCCTTTTGCGTTCTGTCGGCAATGTATGCGCCTAAAGTATAAGGCGGGGTCATGATATTTCAGTTGCAAATAAAATAGAGAGGAGACTTCCGGAAATTTCCCCAAAAGGCCGGTTTGTGTGCGGTTAATTCTTGGCGCGGGTGCTTGTCAGCCGGGCGGTAACCGTGCTTACTTTGCTGCGATGCCTGAACAGCAAAGAGGGGAATTCAAAGCTGCGGGCAGCGTTCATATCTGGGAGGATATAGATGGATCGCCGTTCCTTTATGAAAAAAGGTGCGCTTGCGGGAGCCGCCACAGCGGCCCTGGCCGCACCCGCCATTGCACAGCAGAATACCAAGATTACCTGGCGCCTGACCTCGTCGTTTCCGAAATCGCTCGATACGATCTATGGCGGCGCCGAGGATATTGCAAAGCACGTTGCTGCCGCGACCGATGGCAATTTCACCATCCAGACCTTTGCCGCCGGTGAAATCGTGCCCGGCCTGCAGGCGGCTGATGCCGTGTCATCGGGCACGGTGGAAATGTGCCATACCTGCTCCTATTATTACGTCGGCAAGGACCCGACCTTCGCCATCGGCACGGCAATACCCTTCGGCCTTAACGCCCGCCTGACCAATTCCTGGTTCTATGAAGGCAACGGCAACAAGCTGCTTAACGAGTTTTACGCCAAGCATAATCTCTACGGCATGATTGCCGGCAATACCGGTGCGCAGATGGGCGGCTGGTTCCGCAAGGAAATCAACACCGTCGACGATTTCAAGGGGGTGAAGATGCGCATTGCCGGCCTGGCCGGCAAGGTGGTGGAAAAACTCGGCGTCGTGCCGCAGCAGATCGCCGGCGGCGATATCTATCCGGCACTTGAAAAAGGCACCATCGATGCCGCCGAATGGGTCGGTCCCTATGACGACCATAAGCTCGGCTTCTACAAGGTTGCGAAATATTATTATTACCCGGCGTTCTGGGAAGGCGGCCCTGTCATCCATTCCTTCGTCAATCTGGAGAAATGGAACAGCCTTCCGAAGAATTACCAGATGGTGCTGCAGGATGCATGTGCCTTCGCCAATACCAGCATGATGGCGAAGTACGACGCCAAAAACCCGATTGCGGTGCGGCAATTGGTGGCGGAGGGTGCTATCCTGCGGCCATTCAGCCAGGAAATCCTTGAGGCCTGTTACAAGGCGGCGCTGGAGGTCTATGCCAGCATCTCCGCATCAAATCCTGACTTCAAGAAGATTTACGAGGATCAGGTGGCCTTCAAGCGTGAGGGTTATCTCTGGATGCAGCTTGCGGAATATACGTTCGATACCTTCATGATGATTCAGCAGCGTAACGGAAAGCTCTGATCTTTCGGTAAAAGGCGGACCGGCAAAAAGCCCCCGAAGCTTCGGACTCGGGGGCTTTTTGTGTGTTTGCAGCAATGATTTCAGGGCCGCGAGGCCTCCAGATGAATGTGCAACTGGTTGCGAATTCATTGCGGGGCGTTGGGAAAGCGCAGCGCTGCCGGGCCGATCTCCCGGATCAACGCTGCGCTATGCCGTTACGGTCCGATCTTGGGCGGTTGGCCAAGATCGGGCTGGGTGTTCTCCGGTTGCGGTCCACCCAAATTAAGGGGTGGCAGACCGAGCGCCGGCTGCGAGGCCGGTGGCTGACTTTCCTGACCTGGCGTTGTGGGTGACGGCCCGCCAAGGTTGAGCGGCGGCAGTCCGATGGACGGCTGCTGCGGAGAAGCGTCGCCGCCGAGAGGCGGCAGGGACAAGCCGCCGCTTCCTGGGCCGCCGGGTATCTCGATCTTGATCGTACTGGGATCGACGCTGGTGTGGCTGCTCTTGTAGTTCATCACTAGGCCGGGAAACGCTATGACCACAAGGATCATCACAAACTGGATGACGATATAGGGAAATACCCCCTTATAGATTTCCGTTGTTTTCACGCCGGGCATCTTTTTACCCGTCACTTTGTCCACCCATGTCGAGTTCGGAGCGATGGAGCGCAGGAAGAATAGCGAAAACCCGAAGGGGGGCGTCAGGAACGAGGTTTGCAGGTTGATGCCGAGAATGATGCCGAACCATACCAGATCGATCCCGAGCTTGTCTGCCACCGGCGCCAACAACGGCACCATGATGAAGGCGATCTCGAAGAAATCCAGAAAGCAGCCAAGAATGAAAATAATGATCGTGACCACGATCAGGAAGCCGTACTCCCCGCCGGGCAGGGCAAGCAGCAGTTCTTCGATCCAGACATTGCCATTGATGCCGTAGAAGGTGAGGCCGAAAACGCGGGCGCCGATGAGGATCATCATAACGAAGGCGGAAAGCTTCGTTGTCGCGTCCAGCGCATTTTTGACCGTTGCAATGGAGAGTCTGCCCTTGGCGAGCGCCAGGATCAGTGCTCCGGTTGCGCCCATCGCGCCGCCTTCGGTCGGTGTGGCGATGCCGAGGAAGATTGTGCCGAGAACGAGAAAGATAAGTGCCAGAGGCGGCACCAGAACGATGATGACCTGTTCAGCCAGGCGCGAAATGATCTTGGTACTTGCCGCGCTATTAAAGAGGGCGACGAGATAAACCGCGACCACGGCAAAGGCGAGCGCGGCGACCAGCTGCCATTCAGGGCTTTTTATGCCGGAGAAGAGGACGTGCATGCCCAGGAAATATAGCGCTATCGAAATGGCGATCATCACGAAAAGCGAGGTAATGCCGTTGCCAAGCGTGCGGGCCTCCTTCGGAAGGGCGGGCACGAGTGACGGTTTGAAGATAGAGATCGCAAAGATATATGCGCAATAGGCCGCCACGATCATAAGCGCGGGGTAAAGCGCGCCGACATACATATCGCCGACGGAGCGGCCGAGCTGGTCCGCCATGACGATCAGAACCAGAGAGGGCGGAACGATCTGCGCAAGAGTGCCCGAAGCGGCAATGGTGCCTGCGACGAGGGGGCGATTATAACCATAACGCATCATGATCGGCAGCGAAATGAGGCCCATGGCCATGACGGAAGCCGCTACGACGCCGGTGGTGGCGCCCAGCAGAGCGCCGACAAGAATGACCGCATAAGCGAGACCGCCACGAATAGGGCCGAAAAGCTGACCGATCGTATCGAGGAGATCTTCGGCCATGCGGGAGCGCTCAAGAATGATGCCCATGAATGTGAAGAACGGGATGGACAGCAGGGTGTCGTTGTACATGATCCCGTAGATGCGTTCGGGATGGGATTGCAATAGCGGCCAGAACAGTCGGATTTCCGGGGAAATCCACGATAGTTCCACGCCCAGTACGAAATAGATGAGGCCGCCGGCGGCGAGCGTAAAGGCGACGGGATAGCCCAGCAAGAGCATCAGCATCACGCTGCTGAACATGACCAGCGGCAGGTTATGCGCAATCAGATCTATCATGTCAGTTTCCTGCCGTTCCGTTGGTTTCTGCTTCGGATTCCGACAGTACCGTCTCACGCGGATCGGCAATATATCCGGCAATCACCGCATAACGCTTGATGATTTCCGAGAATGCCTGGACGAGAAGCAGGGCAAAGCCCAAAAGGACGACAAACTTGGCGGGCCAGATGATAAGGCCGCCGGCATTGGACGACATTTCTCCAGAATTGAAGGAATTCCAGAACCATGGCCAGGCGAGATAGGTCATCAGGCCGGCGAAAGGAACGAGGAAAATGATATGGAGGACAAAGTCGACGATATCGCGCGTGCGCTTCGACCACGTGGACGACAGTATGTCGATCCTCACATGCTCGTTCTTGAGGAGCGCGTAAGCTGCCGCCAGCATGAAAACGGTGCCGTAAAGATACCATTGAACTTCGAGCCAAGCATTCGACGACATGTCGAACATCTTGCGCACCACCGCATTGGTGGCGCTGATCAGCACTGCGGCCAGCAATAACCAGGACACAGATTGGCCGATAACCGTGGTGACCGTGTCGACGGCCCGGCTTATTCCCAATAAAAACTTCACTTTCCCCTCCTCAGGACCAGATCCAAGGTCCGGACCGCGGCTTTTTTATCGGCGTTTTATTTGCCATTTCGACCGGCAAGTCCGATTTTTTCTTGTTTGCGGGTGCTTATTGAACAGCTTTTCGAAAAGCAACTCCGAACGGTCATTCTTCCTCCGAGAATTCTGTACGGCATGCACCCTGTAACGATTTATCGTGCACTGATTTTATCTGGCGCGCTACAGGATGCGCCCAATTTGCAGTGCATTAATTTTACTTTTCCAACGTTACGGAAGGCAATCGGGTGGCTGACGATCCATTGCGCTTCTGCATGACTTCATGTTACCTCTGCGGATGGAGAATCCGGCATAAGCCCGCCATTGTTTGCAGGATGATGGTCTTGCGCGGCGGATCTGCGGATGGAGCATAAGGGGAAGCGAAATGAGCGAACACCATACGGGTCCGGTCGAAGTTGGCGCCGAGATGAATTACGGCGAGCACGAAAAGACCTATAACGCTTTTCTGGCCATGACGAAGTATGGCACGATGCTGGTATGCGTGCTGATGCTGGCCATGGTCGCTGGTTTCTTTACCTCAGCCGGTTTCCTTGGCGGATTGATCGTCTTTGTCTTCCTTTCGGCCGCAGGCTTCGTGCTGCTGCGCTGAACGACCCCACATAATGGAGCGGTGCCGGCCAACCCGAAAGGCAAAGCCATGAGACGCCTGTTATCCTGTCTGCTCTTGCTGGCGGCGATGTCGCATCATGCCTGGGCTCGCGATCTTTCGCCGTCCGAGCAGGACAAGCTCAAGACGCAGATCGAACGGTTCAGCACGGCGCTGAATACGCAGGATTTCGAGACCGTCGGCAGGACTGTGCCGCCGAAAATCTTCGAGTTCATTGCAGGCGACGCGGGTATTTCCGTCGACCAATTGCGCAGCGCCTTGACGGCGCAGATGCAGATGGCGCTTGCGGCGGTCAAGATAACCGAATTCACCATGGATACACGGGCGATCAGCGTCGGGGAAACGCCCGACGGAACGCCTTATGCGCTCATTCCGACAAAAACGGTGATGGAAACCGGTGGCCAGACGATAGAGGCGAAATCCCACACGCTGGCGCTGATCGATGACGCAGACTGGTATTTGCTGCGTGTCAGCGACCACCAGCAGGTGACTATCCTGCGGAAGGTCTATCCGGCCTTCGCTGACGTGAAGTTCCCTGAAGATTCAATGCAGCCTGTCAAATAAAGCAGTGTTTCGGTTTAAACCGGAAACACTCGAGCTGGCATTAGCCGGGATCCCGCACGCTCAGGAAAAACGCCCCGGACGGAAGGGATCAACCGAGATCGCGGTCTCTTCGCCACTTGCGAGTTGCGTCACGAGGCGGGCGGTGGCTGCCGATTGCGTCAGTCCCAGATGGCCGTGGCCAAAGGCATAGATGACGGATGGCGTGGTGCGCGCCGTGCCGATGACGGGAAGACAGTCCGGCATTGACGGGCGAAAGCCCATCCATTGCCGGCCGCCTTCCACCTTGAGGCCCGGCAGGAAACGTCCCGCCTTCTTGAGCATGGCTTCGGAGCGTTTGAAATTCGGTTTCAACTCCAGCCCGCCAAGTTCGACAGCGCCGCCGACGCGGATGCCGGAGGACAGCGGCGTCACGACGAAACCATGGTCGTTGAAATAAAGCTGCCGCGTAACGTTGAAGGCGTCGGCAGGCAGGGTGGTGTTGTAACCGCGCTCGGTTTCCAGCGGCACGATGTTGCCAAGCGTGGCGGCAAGTTTCTTCGACCATGCGCCGCAGGCGATCACCACCTTGTCAGCGTCGATCTTGTCGCCGTTTTCCAGCGTGACGATCGTGCTTTCGCCAACGGCATCGATGCGTTCGGCCTCGCCCTTGCGAAGGCTTGCCCCACGGGCGATCACCAGATCGAAAATCGCACGGGTGAAATCGTAAGGGTCGGAGACCTGCAGGCCGTCCGGCGAGAACATGGCATGACGGAACTGCGACGCAAGACCCGGCTGCAGCGTCTCGATTTCGGCGCGGCCGACGCGCTCAAAGGAGAAACCGGCCTGTTCCTTCTCATTCCAGTCCTTGAGGGCGGCATTAAAGCTTGTTTCGCTATCATAAAGATCGAGCGTGCCGGTCTTCGACACGAAGGGGGAAAGCTCCGGCATGGCGGTGACATGGGCCATTTCCGTGGCCGCCAGCCGGTTGATGTCGCTGAGCGCCTTCAGGCCGTAGCGGAAATTTCGCTCGGCGCTGGCGCGCCAGAAACGCCACAGCCAAGGGGCGATCCTCGCCGCATAGGCAGGCGGCACGCTGAGAGGACCGAGCGGGTCGAACAGCCAGCGCGGTGCCTTTTTCATGATGCCGGGAGCGGGAATGGGAATGATTTCCGGAAAGGCCAGGATGCCGGCATTGCCGGAACTCGCACCGCGGGCGATTTCGCCGCGCTCCAGAAGAACGACCTCGCGCCCGGCATTTTGCAGGTAAAGCGCCGCCATGGAACCGATAATGCCGCTGCCGATCACCAGCACGTCGCATTTCAGGGTTTTGGTCATCGGCGCTCCTGCAACACAAATCTTTCAGGCCCGCCATAACAACGAATGCTGTCTGGATGAAAGGCCGCATTGTGCCGCGGCTGCAGAAATATCAGCACTGTGGCAAATAAGCGGTGCCCATCCGGGAAAGATTCACAGGTAAAGGGCGCGTGTCTGAAGAATTTTTCGCTGGCAGATTCAGTCGTCGGATCAATAGTTATGGATCATTATTAATCGCTATTTAACGGTGTCGCGCTAGGTTGCGCGTGCAGGCAGACCGATCCGTTTTTTCATCTCTCCAGCATCGAGGGGGAGAGGTCCGCATACTGGTCATCTTTGGGGGTTCAAAGGCATGTCTCAATTTTTCAAACTCGGTACGGATGCATCCGCGGTGCTTGATGCACTCAGCCGCTCTCAGGCCATCATCGAGTTCGATCTGACCGGCAAAATTTTGAAAGCAAATGACAATTTCTGCAAGGCGATCGGCTATCAGGAGGCTGAAATCGTCGGACGGAGCCACAGCATGTTCCTGTCTCCCGATGACGCCGCCTCAGCAGAATACAAGACCTTCTGGGCAAAGCTGTCGCGCGGCGAATATGATCAGGGCCAGTACCGGCGCCGCGCAAAGAACGGCGACGATATCTGGATCGAGGCCTCCTACAATCCGGTTTTCCGTTTCGGCAAGCCTTACAAGGTCGTCAAGATCGCAACCGACATCACATCGATCAAGCGCAAGAGCGCCGAGGATGATGGCAAGCTGGCGGCACTTTCCCGGGCGCAGGCCATGATCGAATTTACACCCGACGGAAAAATCCTCAGCGCCAATGAGAATTTCCTGGCCGCACTCGGTTACACGGCGGAAGAAATCGTCGGCAAACATCATTCGATGTTCTGCGAGCAGGCCTATGCCCAGTCCCAGGATTATCGCAGCTTCTGGGACGAGCTCCGGACTGGCAGATTTTCGTCCGGACAGTTCATGCGGCTTGGCAAGGATGGTAAACGCGTCTTCATCCAGGCTTCCTATAATCCGATCCTCGATGACCGGGGCCATGTCTTCAAGGTCGTAAAATTTGCTTTCGACGTCACCGACCGGATGCACGCGGTTGAAGAACTGGGTGCTGCACTCGAGCGGCTTTCACAGTGCAATATCCGTGTCACGCTGGACAAACCATTCGTGGGCGAATTTGAAAGGCTGCGCCGGGATTTCAACAAATCCATCGCGGAATTCCAGAAGACGCTGGAGAATGTTCTCGGCCAGACCGACGATCTGACCAGAAGCAGCCAGGAAGTCAGCGAAGCCTCCGTCAATCTCGCCGAGCGCTCGCGCGAGCAGGCGGTAGCGCTCGAAGAAACCTCGGCAGCGCTTGAAGAGATCACCGCCACGGTTCGCTCATCGACCGAAAATACCAAAGAGACCCGAAAGCTCGTTCAGAGCGCCCGGACATCCACGGCTGCTTCAACCGAAGTCGTCGAACGGACCGTCAACGCCATGCAGCGCATCGAGACGGCATCGCGTGAAATCAGCCAGATCATTGGCGTAATCGATGAGATTGCCTTCCAGACGAACCTTCTGGCGCTGAACGCCGGCGTGGAAGCGGCGCGTGCGGGCGAAGCCGGCAAGGGCTTTGCCGTGGTGGCGCAGGAAGTGCGCGAACTTGCCCAGCGCTCCGCCAATGCCGCAAAGGAAATCAAGGCGCTCATCAACAATTCCGGCACCGAGGTTCTCGAGGGCGTCAGGCTGGTGGGCGAGACCGGCGAGGCATTGAAGCAGATCGACGCGCTGGTAAGGCATATCGACGGCAACGTCGACATGATTGCCAAGGCAGCCGACGAACAGGCCATCGGCATCGGCGAAATCAACAAGGCGGTTAACCGGCTCGACCGGATGACGCAGGAGAACGCCGCCATGAGCGCCCGCACCACCGTGATCAGCACCACGCTGGCGCAGGGAGCCGATGTGCTCGCACAGCTTGTCAGCCTGTTCAAACTCAACCGCCGCACGACCCAGCGCGAAGACGGGTCGTCCATCCGGTCGGAGTTTTCGAATCCTGGCCGGCGCGATCAGCAGCCGGGGCGAGCGGCCGCGTGAAGGGGCGGGCTTTTGCCCGCTTCAACGTGTTGATGAGGTTTGGTGATGCGGATGCGTCTGGTGAGGCATCCGCATTCCGTCATCCGCGCAATGCCGGTCGTTCGATGCCGAGGTGATCGCGCAGCGTCGAGCCTTCGTACTCCCGGCGGAACAGGCCGCGTTCCTGCAGCAGCGGCACCACTTCGCGGTTGAATTCCTCCAGCCCGCCGGGGAAGAAGGGCGGCATAACGTTGAAGCCGTCGGCGGCGCCGTTTTCGAACCATTCCTGCATGCGGTCGGCCACGTCTTTTGCCGTGCCCATGACGATGTGGTGGCCGCGACCTGCGGCAACGCGCAGCGCAAGTTCACGGATTGTCAGCTTTTCGCGGCGCGCCAGCTCGGTCAGAAGTTCGGCGCGGCTGCGCAGCTGGTCGGAGATCGGCAGGTCCGGCAAGGGGCCGTCGAGATCGTATTCGGCAAGGCTGTGGCCGATGCGCTCTTCAAGCAGCGGCATGGCGCTCTTGATGTCGGTCCAGCGGTTCAGCTCCTTCAGCTTTTCGCCTGCCTCTTCGAAGCTCTTGCCAATGATCGGCATGAAGCCCGGCATAACAGCAACGCTTGCCGGATCGCGGCCGAATTTTTCCACGCGCGCCTTGAGGCTCGTATAGAAGGCCTGCGCTTCGGAAATAGCCTGCTGGGCGGTGAAGACGATATCGGCGGTGCGGGCGGCGAGGTCCTGTCCCGGGCCGGAGGAGCCGGCCTGAATGAGAACCGGGTGCCCCTGCGGCGAGCGCGGAATATTGAGCGGTCCCTTGACCGTGAAATATTTGCCTTCGTGGTTGAGAATATGCACCTTTTCCGGATCGACGTAACGACCTGCCTGCTTGTCCTTGACGAAAGCGTCGTCATCCCAGCTGTCCCACAGACCGCGCACCACATTCACATATTCTTCCGCCACCGCATAACGCTCGTCATGCTCGGGGTGGTCCTTGGAAAAGTTTGCCGCCGTGCGGGCATAGGAGGTGGTGACGATGTTCCACGCTGCGCGGCCGTGGCTCAGATGGTCGATGGAAGCGAAGGCGCGGGCGGTGTGGTAGGGCTCGCCGTAAGTAGTGGAGGCGGTGGCGGCGAGACCGATCTTGTCGGTCACCATCGCAAGCGCTGCCAGCAGGGTCAGCGGCTCGAAACGGGCGATCATCGAGGGATGGGCGTCGACGCCGCTGGTGAGGCCATCGGCGAGGAATACCATGTCGAACTTCGCCGCCTCGGCCATTTTCGTAACACGGGTCAGGAGATCGAAATTCTCGCTGCCGGCTTCCGCATCCGGGTGGCGCCAGCCGGAAACGTGGTGTCCGGCGCCCTGCAGGAAAAGGCCGAGATGCATCTGTCTTTTGCGGGTCGTGGTGGTCATGGGGATCATGCCTTCATGTCGGTCGAGTTATATCTGTGTTGCCAGAAGCGTATCGAGCTTCCTGAGGTCGGCTGCGGTTTTCATGGACCGCACCAGTGCCGGAATTCCGGCGAATTTTTCACTGCCACCGGTGGCGTCGGCAAATTTTTCCGTCGGGTCATCGATGCCCGGAAGGCCGTCGATACGGCGCGATAGCACCGTGCCATCCTTCTTCGTCACGTCGATGACGACGAAACGGGTGGTCGGATCGGGTGAGAGGCGTCGAGCGGTTTCATCATGCTGACGCGAGACTTTGGCGGAGAGTTCGAGCAGGTCGACGCGCGCCGGGCGTTCGTCGAAATGGCTGATGCCGAGTGCGCCATCTGCCAGCGCTGCGGCAAAGACATATTCGGCGCTGAAGCGCGCATCGATGCCGGTGGCGGGCGAGGCTGAACCGACAAGGGCGGCATCGCCGCCGGGCGGAAAGGTTATGACGACGGTTTCGACCTCGTCCGGCGTCAGTTCATGCGCGTTGCGCAGGGCAATTGCGCCGACGGCGACCGGGTGGCTGGCGGTGCAGCAGGGAAAGGCCTTGAGCGTCAATCCCGGAGAGACGATCTGCCATGGTGCGCCCCATCCGGAGAGAACCCGCTTGGGCTGCTCCGCGCCGAAGGCAAAGGCGGAATAAAAGCCGATGGGATTTTCCAGAAAATCCGGTGCGCCCTGAAACCCTGATCGTGCCAGCCGCGCGGCCGTTAGGCCGGCGCGCGTGGCAAGCCCGGCATGCAGGGGCTTCGCATCAAACCCGAATTGCAGGCGCAGCCCGGCCGATTGCGTGGCGGCAAGCCCGAGCGCCACCGCCGTGGTTTGCGGGTCGAATTTCAGAAGATGGGCGATGGCTGCCGCAGCACCGATCGGACCAAGCGTGGCCGTGGCATGGAAGCCGTTTTCATAATGTTTGGTGCCGAGTGAGAGGCCAAGCCGCGCCATGGTTTCGAGCCCGACGATATAAGCGGCGATGAAGGCGTCGGCCGTCGAACCTTCCTCGACCGCAACAGTCAGCAGGGCGGGAATGATGGCGACGGTGGGGTGGCCGCGTACGCTGCCATGGACATCGTCATAGTCAAGCACATGCCCGGCATGGCTATTGATGAGGGCTGCGGTAAAGGCATCCGTGCGCAGATCATGGCCGATAACGCCTGCGGTGCCTGATGTGCCCGGTGTAAAAGTGTCGATGAGGATTTTCGTGCTTCTGTCCGAAGCGCCGCCCAACACGCAGGCGAAAAAGTCGATCAGCGCGGTGCGGGCGATTGTCACCGCTTCGTCGTCACGCAGCGGATCGGAGGCGGCGATGGCTTCGGCCAGATGAAGGGTGAGTTTTTCGTCGGCTGTCATGGCGTCAGATCCCTTCGCCGTCAGTGACCCGCGCCACCTGTCCCCCGAGACCCTTGACGAAGGCATTGATACGAGGATTGGTCGACTTGTAGAAGATATGCTCCGGCGTACCCTGATCGACGATCAGGCCGTTTTCGGTGAAGACGATATTGTCGCTGATTTCCTCGGCAAAGCGCATTTCATGGGTGACGAGAATGCTGGTCATGCCGTCATTGACGAGATCGCGGATGACGGCGAGCACTTCACCCACGGTTTCCGGGTCGAGCGCGGAGGTGACCTCGTCGAACAGCACCAGTTCCGGCCGCATGGCAAGTGCGCGTGCAATCGCCACGCGCTGCTGCTGGCCGCCGGAAAGCTGGCCGGGATAGGCGTCGACCTTTTGGGAAAGACGGACTTTTTCCAGCAGTTCGCGGGCATGGCGTTCGGCTTCCGCCTTCGGCGTGCCGAGGATTTTGATCGGTGCGATGGTGATGTTTTCCATCACCGTCAGATGCGGGAAGAGGTTGAACTGCTGGAAGACGATGCCGATGCGCTTGCGCAGCGCGATACGCTCCGCCTCGGTCTTTAACAGGTCCACCCGGGTGCCGCTGACGGTGATCTTGCCGGATTGCGGGATCAGCAGGCCGTTGATGCAGCGCAGGATCGTGGATTTGCCGGAGCCGGATGGGCCGATGATGGAAACGGCGTCACCCTTGTTCACCGTCAGATCAATACCCTTCAGGACCTGATTGTCGCCGAAGGACAGGTGTACGCCTTCAAGCTCAACCAGAGCTTTGGCGGCGGTTTGTGGTGCGGATGCGGACATGGCTTGTTCCAATCAGCGGGAAGCGAAGCGCCGCTCGAGGCGCTGCGTGAAACGGGATACGGGATAGCAGAACAGGAAGAATGCCATCAGGACGGTGAGATAGACCACGACGGTGAAATCATTGCGTTGCACGGCGGTGCTGGCATCCGTTGCCGCATGAAGAAGTTCATGCACGCCGACCAGAGAGGCAAGCGCCGTGCCCATGGTGATCGATGCATAGAGATTCATCCATGGTGGCAGCGAGCGCTTCACGCATTGCGGCAGGATGATCCAGCGCAGCGTCTGGTTACGCGAAAAGCCGAGGCCCTGCGCCGCTTCCCATTGCGCTGTCGGGATCGACTGGATGGCGCCGCGGGTAATTTCGGCGATATGGGCGCTAGCCGGAATGGCAAGGCCGACGACGGCCTTGATCCAGTCCGGGAAGGGAATGTAGTTGCCGAAGGCGACGATCTCGAAGGGGAAGATGTAGGTCGCGGCGAAAATCAGCACCAGATGCGGCGCGTTGCGGAAGATCTGCACATAGGTGAGTGCGGGTGCGCGCACCAGACGATAGGGTGCAAGCTCCATGATGCCGAGGAGGACGCCGATGAAGGTGCCGATGGCGATCGCCAGAATGCTGATCAGCACATTCATCGCGAAACCCTTACCGAGATAGGGCAGCCATTGCAGCAGCACCTGGCCGAGCGAAGGATCGAGGACCAGCCACAGCACGACGGCAACGAGCACGGCGCACAGGAGAATGGTGCCGAAGGGCAGCTTTTTTGCCGCCTGCTGCTGGGAAACTACCGCGCTCATTGACCGAACCCCGGAACCGCAAGACGCCGCTCGAGCCAAAGGCCCACCCTTGCGACGATGAAATTGATGACGCTGAAGAAAAGGAGGATGACGAGCATCAGCTCGACCACATTGTCGCGCTGCGTCCAGATCAGGATCGAGGCATAGGTGATTTCACCGACCGCAATCGCCGAGCCGACGGTGGTGAGCTTCACCAGATTGACGAGATTGTTGATGATGGAGGGGAGCGCAGTGCGGATCGCCAGCGGTAACTCCACGTAACGCAGCACCTCGAAGGAGCTGAAGCCGATGGCGCGCGCCGCCTCGATGGTGGTGGCCGGCACCGCCTCGATGCCGCCGCGCAACGCCTCCGCATGGAAGGCGGCAATATGCAGGCCGGTGATGGCGACGACCCAGAAGAACGGTGTCAGCGGATTGTTCTGTGCCCCGCCGAGCACATTGGAAATCAGCATGTTGAGCACGAGGAAGCCGCACATCAGCTGCACCAGCGTCGGTGTATTGCGCGTCAGTTCCACATAGGCACGCACGGGCCCGGCGAGCCAGACCTTGCCGGAGGTGAGCATGGCCGCGAAAATGAAACCAAAGATGAGGCTGAGCGGCAGGGTGACGGCCACGAGGATCAGCGTCATCTTCATGCCGTCGAGCCAGATCTGAACCTCGTAACCGCTGTTCAGAAAATCATAGTTGAGGCCGATATGCGCGGCGAGTTCAATGAAGCGCGCTATAAATGCATCCTGCATCGGAAATCCATGCTGTTATCGCGGTGCCGCCCGGCAGGCGGCGCCAGAATGGCCTGTCTTGCTATAAAGCAGAAAAGAACGGCGGGCGAAACCAGCCGTTCCTGATGGTCATGGGAAGTCACCCCGCCTGTTCGGCATCATCCTCACCCTGCGGCGGAGGAGAGGCAAGGAACGGAGAGACCCTGCGCCGGTCTTATTGCGCGGCCGAAAGCTTCGTCTTCCGCTCTTCCATATAGCCGATGCTCGGCAGGCGGTTGGCCTTGGCGAATTCGATCATCTTGCCGGATGCGTGCAGTTCCTTGACGATCTTGTCGAGGGCAGCCTGCGTGTCGGCCTCGCCCTTGCGCAGCCAGATGACGGAGTCCGAAGGGATAAGGTCGGTGGGGATGAGGATGCCGTAATCCTTCCACTCATCGGCGCGGTCCTGGAGCATCAGGCTCAGCGTGCCGTTGACGTGTACGGAAACATCGCAATTGCCGCCCTTCAGCGCCAGCAGCGATTCCGGCTGGCTCGGCAGCGCCTTTACCTGCGCGCCATATTGCTCGATCAGCGGCTGCGTGTAGTTCGAGCCCTGCGAAACGCAGGCGATCTTGCCCTTCAGATCCGGCCAGTCCTTGATGCCCGAATCCTTGCGGCCGATGGCGGCGCCACCTTGGCGGTCATAGGGTGTCGGCACATAGTCAAGCGTTTTGGCGCGCTCTTCCGTATACTGCATGTTGGCGATCAGAATATCGACCTTGCCCTGCTGCAGGAACTGCACGCGGTTGGGCGGGGTCACGGTTTCGGTCACCAGTTCCACACCGAGACCGGCGGCCAGCGCCTTGGCGACGTCAATGTTGAGGCCCTTCTGCTCCTGCGTCTTCGGATCGATGAAGCCGAAAGGCGCGCCGGAGAGGGATGACGCCGACGGTGAGCTTGCCACGACCCTTGATACGGTCGAGCGTCGCATCCGCGTGAGCGGCGGTGGCCAGCGAAGCGACAACGACGGTTCCGGCGATGAGTTTTGCGGCAAAACTGGAGAAAGAGAAGGCCATGGGTATTTCCTTTTGATTGTAGGAGGAAACTACATGAGGCACCCGCCAAGAGCGAGGATTGGCATTGCGTGAAAAATAGTATGAATAAAATCCGGTTCCAATAAATCTTTCAGGAAGAAAAATTATCCCAATAATTTGAAATCGTAGAATCCTGTTCTTTTCATCCGTTGTTTTACGTTTGGCCGTGAGGGCGGGAGGATCGTCCAGATGGTGTCTGCGGGCCAAATGGTCACAGGGAGAACGAGCGAATGCCGCTTGTTTCTTCTCCCCGCCGGGGAGAAGGTCGTGGCAGCGGGATGAGGGGGCAAGCTCTCCGAAATCCGGCAACGTTGCCCCCTCATCCGATCCTTCGGGCCACCTTCTCCCCGGCGGGGAGAAGAAACGTGCCGCAAACGTTGTGCCCCGTCGTCAACGGCCGGCATTATAGGCCGCAATCGCCGCCATGTTGACGATATCGCTGTCCTTCGCTCCCATCGAGGTGATCTGCACCGATTTGTCGAGGCCGACGAGGAGTGGGCCGATGACGGTTGCGCCGCCCAGTTCCTGCAGCATCTTGGTGGAGATGGAGGCGGAATGAATGGCGGGCATGACCAGCACATTGGCCGGGCCGGAAAGCCGGGCGAAGGGATACTGGCTCTGCATGCGGTGATGGTTCAGCGCCACATCGGCCGACATTTCGCCGTCGACCTCGAAATTGACGTTGCGCCTGTCGAGGATTTTCACCGCCTCACGCACCTTGTCGGAGCGTTCTCCGGTCGGCTGGCCAAATGTGGAGTAGGCGAGCATGGCCACGCGCGGCTCGTAGCCGAAACGGCGGGCGAGGCCGGCTGCCTCTTCGGCGATATCGGCAAGATCTTCCGCGTTCGGCATGTCATGCACGGCGGTATCGGCCACGAAGACCGTACGGTTGCGCGAGACCACCAGTGAAACGCCGATGACGCGGTGGCCGGGCTTGGTGTTGATGCAGCGGCGGATGTCTTCGAGCGCTGTTGAATAGTTGCGGGTCACGCCGGTGACGACGGCATCCGCATCGCCCATCGCCACCATGCAGGCGGCGAAATGGTTACGGTCGTTGTGGACCAGACGTTGCACGTCGCGCAGCAGGAAACCGCCGCGTTGCAGACGCGCATAGAGATAATCCACATAGGCATCGACGCGGCTGGAAAGACGCGCATTGGTGATCTCGATATTGGCGCGGTCGAGATCGATGCCGGCGCGTTCCGCATTGGCCTTGATGATATCGTCACGGCCGAGCAGGATGGCGGTGCCGAGGCCCTGCGCAGTGAAGGAAATCGCCGCACGCATGACCTGTTCTTCTTCGGCTTCCGCAAAGACAACCCGCTTCGGCGAGCGGCGCACCCGCTCGTAAAGGCGCTGCGTGGTAGAGGCCATGGGGTCACGGCGGGCGGAAAGCTCGCGGGCATAGGCGTCGAGGTCTGGCAGTTCACGGCGGGCGACACCGGTTTCGATGGCGGCCTTGGCGACAGCCACCGGAATGGCCGAGATCAGGCGCGGATCGAAGGGAACCGGGATGATGTATTGTGATCCGAAGCGCGGGCGATTGCCCTGATAGGCGGCTGCCACGTCATCCGGCACGTCTTCGCGGGCGAGATCGGCCAGCGCCTGCGCTGCGGCAATCTTCATCGCGTCGTTGATCTGGCTGGCGCGAACATCGAGCGCGCCACGGAAGATATAGGGAAAGCCGAGGACGTTGTTGACCTGGTTCGGATAATCCGAGCGCCCGGTCGCCATGATGGCGTCGTCGCGGATGCGCGAGACTTCTTCAGGTGTGATTTCCGGATCGGGGTTCGCCATGGCGAAGATGATCGGCTTCGGCGCCATGGAGCGGATCATCTCTTCGGTGAAAGCGCCCTTCTGGGAGAGGCCGAATACGACATCCGCACCCTTCATGGCTTCAGTCAGCGTGCGGTTGTCCGTCTTCACCGCGTGCGCGGATTTCCATTGGTTCATGCCTTCGGTGCGGCCCTGATAGATCACGCCCTTGGTGTCGCAAAGCGTGATGTTTTCGGGGTTGAAACCCATGGCCTTGATGAGGTCCATGCAGGCGATTGCCGCGGCACCGGCGCCATTGCAGACGAGTTTCGTCGTCTTGAAGTCGCGGCCGGTCAGTTCGATGGCGTTGATAAGGCCGGCGGCGGCGATGATGGCGGTGCCGTGCTGGTCGTCATGGAAAACGGGAATGTCCATCAGCTCGCGCAGGCGGCTTTCGATGATGAAACATTCCGGCGCCTTGATGTCTTCCAGATTGATGCCGCCGAAGGAGGGGCCAAGGTAACGCACGCAATTGATGAATTCATCGGCGTCTTCGGTATCGACTTCAAGGTCGATGGAATCGACGTCGGCAAAGCGCTTGAACAGAACCGACTTGCCCTCCATGACGGGCTTGGAGGCGAGCGCGCCAAGATTGCCGAGACCTAGGATCGCCGTGCCGTTGGAGATGACCGCAACCATGTTGCCGCGCGTCGTATAGTCGTAAGCGGTTGCCGGATTTTCGGCGATCGCTTTCACCGGCACGGCCACGCCAGGCGAATAGGCGAGCGACAGATCCCGCTGCGTTGCCATCGGCTTGGTCGGGGTGATTTCCAGTTTCCCCGGTCTGCCCTGGGCGTGGAAATCCAGTGCTTCCTGATCCGTAACCGATGTTCTGGTGCTGGCGGGCTTTGTCGTGTCGGACATGGGCTGAGCGTGCTTTCCTGTCGATATTAATGTAAAAATATCCGCCGTTGTTATTGTATTTTTCGCGCCCCTGCCAAGCCTTGAATGTTGTTCACTGCAGCAAATTTAGCCGTGATGAAATTTGCGGCCGATTCAATCGATTAAGTCCATGGGGTTGGTGTTAGAGAATGGATCGGTAAGCCTGTCGCGCCATATTCACGAAGGCTTCGACATGGAGCGCAAGCGCGCCGCGCCGGACAACCAGCACGCAATCTGACCAGGCGTCGGCGCTTTCCAGCGGGACGCCGGTGATGCCCCTTGTGGAGCGTACCGTGCTTTCCGGCAGGATGGAAATTCCCGCACCCGCTTCCACAAGCGCAAGGATGGTATTGACGTTGGCGATGCGCATGCCGATTTGCGGCTCGCAGCCAGCATCTTCAAAAAGCGAAAGCGCGCTGCTGCTGAGGCCAAGGCCGATCTCGTCAACCGGCAGCAGCAGTTTTTCCTGTGCGATATCGCCAATCGAAACGCTCGCTCGGGTGCCGAGCGGATGCCGTTCCGGCAGCGCTGCACACAGTTTTGACCTGTCGAAGGGCATGACCCGCAAGGTCTGTGGTAGCTGGGGAAGGGGCGCGCGAACAAAGGCGACGTCGGTCTTGCGCGTCGCCACCTGATCGATCAGCTGTTCCATCGTCATGCCGGGCAGAAGTTCCAGCGTGACCTCCCTGTGATCGCTGCCATAACGGGTAATCAGTGCCGGCAGTTTGCGTTCGGCCATCACGCTGGTGCCGTAACCGATGCGCAGCGTACCAAGCTGGCCGCGCCTTATCTGGTGCGCCTTCTCCAGCGCGCCACGGGTGCGGGCAAGGATTTCTTCCGCCTCTATCAGCATGGATTGCCCAGCCGGGGTGAGCTCCACGCCACGATTGATGCGGTGAAAGAGTTTGAACCCAAGATTTTCCTCCAGTTGCCGGATGCGCTGTGTCACGGCAGGCTGGGCAATGCCGAGCTGCAGGGCGGCGGCCCGGAAATTTCTGGCTCTTGCGGCTTCCACGAAGATCGTGAGTTGGCGAATATCCATCGGCGGACAGGTCTTTGTGTTGTCGGTTTGGTATGGTATAAGCGTAACTTATCAAAATTGCCTGTCTTGCGCATTGTCATCTTGTCGCAGGCGACGTTATACCGCGCCCAAGGTTTTGATCGCCGCCCGCCCGCAAGCGGGCGTTGCGGTCCGGGCCGGGGAGGATTTGTTCTGGCACCTTGTCCGCCGCCCATCGGGCCGGCGGTTACCTGCAGTGAATGGGTCAAAATGACAGTCACGACGGAAGTCTTCCCCACCATTGTTCCCCGTTCAGCCGCGCCGCCCTCATCGTATCCGCGCTCAGCCGCGCATGCGGCGGACTGTCCCGGTCTTTCCGGGCGTTGAACGATCATCGGGCGTCAGCCTTCAAGGCGGCTCTCCTAACCGGACATTCATTCCATGAGTAAACCAGCAACTTCAACGTCGCTTCCAGCCAGAATATGGCTGTTTGTGCTCGGCGCGGTCATCGTCGCTGCGGGTCTGTTCTTCGCCATTCTCGGCGGCAAGCTCGCGGCACTTGGCGGCAGCCTCTACTTTATCACGGCGGGTATCGCGCTGATCGTTTCCGGCTTGCTGATCGTCTTGCGCAAACCGGCCGGCGCGCTTCTATTCGGTCTCGTCGTCATCTTCACCGGCGCCTGGTCGCTCTGGGAAGCAGGATTGCACTTCTGGCCGCTCATCTCTCGCCTGCTGGCACTGGGCGTGGGGGCCACGGTCGTTGCCCTTTCTTACCCGCTGCTGCGTCGTGCGGCCGGCAAGACACCCGCTTATGGTGCTTCCTTTGCACTTGCTGCGGTTCTCGCCATCGCGTCCGGCGCGGGCATTGCCGGCATGTTCGTGCCGCATCCGACCGTTGCGTTTAATGGTGAAGTCGCTGCGCTGAAACCGGTGACGCCGGAAACGGAGCAGAAGAACTGGGAGCATTACGGAAATACGGCGGGCGGCAGCCGCTTTGTCGCGCTTGACGAAATTACCCGTGACAATGTCCAGAACCTGAAGGTCGCATGGACTTATCGTACCGGCGACACCCCGATCAGCCCCGGCGCAAACGGTGCGGAAGATCAGGAAACGCCGCTGCAGGTTGGCGACACCGTGTTCCTGTGCACGCCGCACAACAATGTCATCGCTCTCGATGCCGATACCGGCGCTGAGAAGTGGAAGACGGAAATCAATGCGAAATCGACCGTCTGGATGCGTTGCCGCGGCCTTGCCTATTTCGATGCCAAGGCGCCGCTGAAGCAGCCTACGGCGCCGGGCTCGACACCTGTCACACCGGCAATCGTTGCCGACGGCGCACTTTGCCAACGCCGCATTCTGATGAACACCATCAATGCCGAACTGATCGCACTGGATGCCGACACTGGCGCGTTCTGCCCGGATTTCGGCACCAATGGCCGCGTCGATCTGAAGATCGGCCTCGGTGACGCGCCGGATCCGCAATATGTGCTGACATCGGCACCGACGCTCGCAGGCACCACAGTTGTCGTCGGCGGACGCATTGCCGACAATGTGCAGGTGGACATGCCTGGCGGCGTGATGCGCGGTTTCGACGTGGTGACGGGTGCGCTTCGCTGGGCTTTCGATCCCGGTAATCCCGAAATCACCGGATTGCCGCCTGCGGGCCAGACCTATACCCGCTCCACACCGAATGTCTGGGCGTCCATGTCCTATGATCCGGAGCTGAATACGGTCTTTATGCCGGTCGGCAGCCCCTCGGTCGATCTCTATGGCGCAACGCGCACGCCGCTCGACCATAAATACGGTGCTTCCATGCTGGCGCTCGATGCCACGACGGGACGCGAAAAGTGGGTGTACCAGACCGTTCATAACGACCTCTGGGATTTCGACGTGCCGATGCAGCCAAGCTTCATCGATTTCCCGAAGGCTGATGGTACGACCGTTCCGGCTCTGGTCTTCGGCACAAAGGCCGCCCAGATCTACGTGCTGGACCGGGCAACGGGCCAGCCGCTGACGAAGGTGGAGGAGGTGCCGGTCAAGGCGGCCAACATTCCGAACGAACCTTATTCGCCCACCCAGCCGCGTTCGGTCGGCATGCCCCAGATCGGCGCGCAGACGCTGACCGAGGCCGATATGTGGGGGGCGACGCCTTTCGACCAGCTTCTGTGCCGCGTCGCCTTCAAGGGCATGCGTTATGAAGGCCTCTACACCGCTCCCGGCACGGATGTGTCGCTGAGCTTCCCGGGTTCGCTCGGTGGCATGAACTGGGGCGGTCTTTCAACAGACCCGACCACCAACACCATCTTCGTCAACGACATGCGCCTCGGCCTGTGGATCCAGATGAAGGAGGCCGCTCCGACCAAGGCGACGGCGAGCGGTGGCGAAAGCGTCAATACGGGCATGGGTCTGGTACCAATGAAGGGCACACCCTATGCCGTCGACAAGAATCGCTTCCTCTCGGCTCTCGGCATTCCCTGCCAGGCTCCGCCCTATGGCACGATGACGGCGATCGACATGAAGACCCAGAAGATCAAGTGGCAGGTGCCGGTCGGCACTGTTGAGGATACGGGTCCGCTCGGCATCAAGATGGGCCTGCCGATCCCGATCGGCATGCCTACCCTCGGCGGCACGCTTACAACCCAGGGTGGCCTGGTCTTCATCGCCGGCACGCAGGATTATTATCTGCGCGCCTTCGATACGGCGACCGGCAGGGAAGTCTGGAAGGCCCGCCTTCCGGTCGGCAGCCAGGGCGGCCCGATGAGCTACAAGTCTCCGAAGACCGGCAAGCAATATATCGTCATCTCGGCCGGCGGCGCCCGCCAGTCGCCCGACCGTGGCGACTATGTGATCGCTTATGCCCTGCCGAACTGATACTCACGGCTCATCATTATGAAAACGCAACCCCGGGCCGTTGGTCCGGGGTTTTTCTTTGCCGCGAGTGGGTGTGACCGATCCCGCGCAGGGAACCTCACCTTCTGCCTGGCGTTAGCAAAACGGTCCGTCGGCAAACACGGTCCGCTGTTCACCAAGCTTTCACAAGGCGGATTTATGAGCTTGCGCTTATCCGCCCGCGAACCGATGATGGCGGTATTGGCAAATATGTATATTGTCCGGCGCGCCGGGAATTTTTTAGTTGGAAAGGTTTTGTTGTGAACGCACATTCTCGAAAGATCACGCCGGTTCTTCTTGCAGGCGGGGCGGGATCGCGGCTTTGGCCGGTATCGCGTGATCAGTTACCCAAGCAGTTCCAGCCGCTGGTCGGCAATCTTTCGACCTATCAGCAGACATTGACTCGGGTGGGTGACAAGACGCTTTATTCCGAGCCGCTGGTGATCACCAACGAGGATTTCCGCTTCTTCGCCCGCCGCCAGGCGGAAGAGATCGATCTGCCAGCAACGGTGGTTCTCGAGCCCGCCCGCCGCGACAGCGCCGCCGCCATGGCCGCCGCCGCCGTGCTGGCTGAACGTCGTGAGCCCGGATGTCTGGTGCTGGCGCTTGCCGCCGACCATGTGGTTCTCGATGCCGACAAGTTCTCCGAGGCCGTGAAGCTTGGCGCGAAAGCCGCCGATCAGGGCAACATCGTCGTCTTCGGTCTGGTGCCGACCGAGCCGCGCACTTCCTACGGCTATATCAAGCCGGGTGAGGCGATCGATGGCGAAGAAGATTTGAGCACCGTCGATGCCTTCGTGGAAAAGCCGGATGTGAAGACGGCGATTTCCTATCTGGAAAAAGGTTATCTCTGGAACTCCGGCAACTTCCTGTTCCGCTCCGACGTGATGATCGCCGAACTCAAGGCCTTCGCGCCGGAGATTCTTGCGGCGGTGACCCAAGCCGTTGAGCAATATGAAAGCGACCTTGGCTTCGTGCGCCTGCATCAGGCAAGTTTCGAGGCCTCGCCGAAAAACTCCATCGACTATGCGGTGATCGAAAAGACCAAACGCATGGCAGTGGTGCACGGCCATTTCCGCTGGTCGGATATTGGCAGCTGGGATGCCATCTGGGAAATCGCCGAAAAGCACGACAATGACAATGCGCTCGAAGGCGATGGCGTCTTCATCGATTCCGAGGGTTGCCTGATCCATTCCACGCAATTGCTGACGACGGTGGTGGGCGCAAAGGATCTGGTGGTGGTGGCCACCAAGGATGCGGTTCTGGTGGTGCCGAAAAACCGGGTGCAGGATGTGAAAGGCCTGGTGGAGAGGCTGAAGGATGGCGAACATGCGCCGCGCACGCAATCTCACAAGCGGGTCTATCGTCCATGGGGTTACATCGAACACATGTATGTCGACGAGCGCTACCGCGTGGGCCACATCACGGTCGATCCTGGCCACCGCATCTCGTTCCAGAAACATTACCACCGCTCGGAACACTGGATCATCGTCAAGGGCACCGCGACGGTGACGATCGGCGAGGAAACCCGGCTGCTGACGGAAAACCAGTCGGTCTATATCCCTATCGGCCAGCCGCACCGGCTTGCCAATGAGGGGCAGATTCCGCTGGAACTGGTGGAAATCCAGACCGGCGCCTATATCGGCGAGGATGATGTCATCCGCATCGAGGATGATTATAAGAGACAGTAGGATCGTGCGTGCCGACGCCGCATCCTAGAGCCGAGACGGGCCGCAGCCCGTCTCGCCATTTCACCTGCTCAGGTGGCCAGCGCATTCACGCAATGGGCGAAGGCATGGGAGAGCATCGCCGCCTCCAGTCCCCGACGCCAGAAAAGCCACCCGAACAACACGCCCGGGATAAAATTGGCGATCAGGATTGCGACGATCAGCGAAGGTTGCGGATCGGTTGTAATGGCAAACAATAAGGGCAGGTGGCCCGTCGCGAAAAGGGCTGCCGCAACCAGGATGGCGGCCCACAGCATAGCAGGACGTAGCTGGCCCCTTCCCGCCATGCGCCAGAGCGCCCATGCGAAAAATGACATCAAGCCCCATCGGGTCAGAAGCTCTTCCGTTATTCCACCGTAGAGAATTCGCGTCGCCAGCGGAACGGGAAAAGCGGTCATTATCGCCTTGGTCGTAGCATCCGTAACCGCAGACAGAATTACTGTCGAATAGGCAATCATCAGCAGGCCGACGGCAAGACCCGCCGACAATGCGGGCAACGCCTGTCTCCGCAACACTGCGCGCAAGCTGCCTCCTTGCACCAAAGCATCAATTAGCGGCGTGCCAAGCCCGACTCTTCCCGCCAAGGCCTGACCGATCGCCACTGCCGCAATGGTCAGGATTGCCGGCTGGATGAGCATCAGCAGCCTTATCTGAAAGGATAGCTGCTGTCCCGGTGCAAGCTGCTCAAACGTTGCAAGCAAAAGCGATGCGACACCCGTCAATCCGGTGATCAAAAGAATGTGCCAACGTTTCATTGTCGCTTTCACCTGTTTGTCCCTTGGGGTTGGCGGTTAAGGCCGGAGCCTAGTTCCGAAACCTTGTAAAACGCCTGCATTACCTGTGGGTTACGTTGTTGAATCCCGCTTGCTGCCCGGCCATCCGGTGTGGTCCGCGGTTGGCTGAAACACCTCCGGGAGCGCTTTTGAGAATCGTATCTAAGGCGGTTGCCTAATCAAAAATCTTCGCATACGTTCCAACTGCAACGTTTCAGTGAGGGAGGAGACTCATGCGAATGCGTGTTATTTCTGCGGCCTTTTTGGCCAGTGTAATGATTCCGGCGGGCATGGCGGGGGCCACGGATCTTGAGGTGACCCACTGGTGGACATCGGGCGGCGAAGCTGCCGCCGTCGCCGAACTTGCCAAGGCCTTCGATGCTACCGGCAATAAATGGGTGGATGGCGCCATCGCCGGTTCTGGCGGCACAGCCCGCCCGATCATGATCAGCCGCATCACCGGCGGCGACCCGATGGGCGCCACCCAGTTCAACCACGGCCGACAGGCGGAAGAGCTGGTGCAGGCCGGCCTGATGCGCGACCTGAGCGACGTTGCCGAAAAGGGCAAGTGGAAAGACGTCATCAAGCCCGCAAGCCTGCTCGACAGCTGCACCATCGACGGCAAGATCTATTGCGCCCCGGTCAACATTCATTCCTGGCAATGGCTGTGGCTTTCCAACGAAGCCTTTAAGAAAGCGGGTGTCGAGGTTCCGAAGAACTGGACGGAGTTCGTTGCAGCCGCGCCGGCGCTGAAAAAAGCCGGTATCCAGCCGCTCGCGCTTGGCGGGCAGGCATGGCAGGCCAACGGCCTGTTCGACACGCTGACGCTCTCGATCGGCGGCAAGGACCTCTATCAGAAGGTCTATGGCGACAAGGATGCCGAAGCGGCGGCCGGTCCTGATATGGCGAAGATCTTCGCAGCGGCTGTCGCAGCACGCGAGATGGCCAAGGGGACCAATGTTCAGGACTGGAACCAGGCCACCAACATGGTCATAACGGGCAAGGCTGGCGGCCAGATCATGGGCGACTGGGCGCAGGGTGAATTCCAGCTTGCCAACCAGAAGGCTGGCACAGATTACACCTGCCTGCCGGGTCTCGGCCTCAGCGACTATATCACCACCGGCGGTGACGCCTTTTATTTCCCGTTGCTGAAAGACGAGGCGAAATCCAAGGCGCAGGACGTTCTGGCTGAAACCATCGTCGATCCGAAAACCCAGGTCGCCTTCAACCTCAAGAAAGGTTCGCTGCCGATCCGCGGCGATGTCGACCTCAATGCCGCCAACGACTGCATGAAGAAGGGTCTGGAAATTCTGGCCAAGGGCAATGCTCTGACCAGCACCGACCAGCTGATTTCCGCCGATACGCAGAAACAGAAGGAAGACCTGATGGCGGAATTCTTCGCGGGCTCAATGTCGGCGGAAGATGGGCAGAAGCGCTTCGCAGGCATTATCGGTTCGGCTGACTGACCGTGATCTCCGGACGGGGAGCGGTTCGCCGTTCCCCGATCAATGACGACCGTACAGTACGCGCCGGTACAAGCGATCTTGATGTTCTGTACTGATCAACTGCAACGTTACAGGAGGGTCATGCATGGCGGGTAAAGCGCGCTCCGGCCGCCCCAACCAGCTTTTCCGCAATCTCAATTCGAAGATTGCCTCCATTCCGATGATATTGACCGCCGTCGTGATCTTTCTCGGCGGAACCGTCTGGACGGTGATCTATTCCTTCACCAATTCCAAGCTTCTGCCGCGTGCGACCTTCATCGGTTTCGACCAGTATGAACGGCTCTGGGCAGCACCACGCTGGATCGTTTCCATCCAGAATCTGGCGATCTACGGCATTCTGTCGCTGATCTTCAGCCTCGTCATCGGCTTCGTGCTGGCGGCGCTGATGGATCAGAAAATCCGCTTTGAAAACACCTTCCGCACGATCTTCCTTTATCCCTTCGCTTTGTCTTTCATTGTCACCGGCCTTGTCTGGCAATGGCTGCTCAACCCGGAATTCGGCATCCAGTCCGTGGTTCGTTCGCTCGGTTGGGAAAGCTTCACTTTCGATCCGCTCTATAATTCGCAGATTGTCATTTACGGCATCCTGATCGCCGCACTCTGGCAGGGCACGGGGCTCGTCATGTGCCTGATGCTGGCCGGTCTTCGCGGTATCGACGAGGACATCTGGAAGGCGACGCGCGTTGACGGCATTCCGATGTGGAAGACCTATATTCTCATCATCATTCCCATGATGCGTCCGGTCTTCATCACCACGCTGGTCATCATCGCGAGCGGCATCGTCAAGGTCTACGATCTGGTGGTGGCGCAGACGAGCGGCGGCCCGGGCATCGCGTCCGAAGTGCCGGCGAAATATGTCTATGACTACATGTTCCAGGCACAGAACCTGGGGCAGGGTTTCGCCGCCTCGACAATGATGCTTCTGACCGTCGCCATCATCGTCATTCCATGGGCCTACCTCGAATTCGGAGGCAAGAAGCGTGGCTAATATCAGCACATTGAACACAGTCGCCGCCGCCACCGATGCGGTCGCAAGCGACCTTTCCGGCCCGCGCGGCAGGAAGCCGAGAAAAACCTTTTCCCGCCGCAACATCATTCTTTACGGCACGCTGTTCGTGGCCGCCGCCTATTACCTGTTGCCGCTTTACGTCATGGTCGTCACCTCGCTAAAGGGCATGCCGGAAATCCGTCTCGGCAACATCTTCGCACCGCCGGTGGAAATCACCTTCGAGCCGTGGGTGAAGGCTTGGGCCAATGCCTGCACGGGCTTGAACTGCGACGGGCTTTCACGCGGCTTCTGGAATTCGGTGCGCATCCTCGTGCCTTCGGTGGTGATCTCAATCGTCGTCGCTTCCGTCAGCGGCTACGCCATGGCCAACTGGAAGTTCAAGGGATCGGAGCTGTTCTTCTCCATCCTCATCATCGGCGCTTTCATCCCCTATCAGGTGATGATCTATCCGATCGTCATCGTGCTGCGCGAAATGGGCGTTTATGGAACGCTGACCGGCCTCGTCATCGTGCACACCATCTTCGGCATGCCGATCCTGACGCTGCTGTTCCGGAATTATTTCGCCTCGCTGCCGGAGGAGCTGTTCAAGGCGGCGCGCATCGACGGCGCCAATTTCTGGCAGATCTATTTCCGCATCATGCTGCCCATGTCGTTGCCGATCTTCGTCGTGGCGATGATCCTGCAGGTTACCGGCATCTGGAACGACTTCCTGTTCGGCGTGGTGTTCACGCGGCCGGAATATTACCCGATGACGGTGCAGCTCAATAACATCGTCAACTCCGTGCAGGGGGTGAAGGAATACAACGTCAACATGGCCGCCACGCTTCTGACGGGTGCCGTGCCGCTGATCGTTTATTTCGTCTCCGGCAGGCTTTTCGTCCGCGGCATTGCTGCCGGCGCAGTAAAAGGTTGAGCTATATGAATAAAAGCGTTTCCATCCGCGATCTTTCCCTGTCCTTCGGTGCCGTTACCGTCCTGAAGGACCTCAATCTCGATATTTATGACGGCGAATTCCTCGTGTTGCTCGGCTCTTCCGGCTGTGGCAAGTCGACCCTTCTCAATTGCATCGCCGGCCTTCTGGAGCCGACCGATGGGCAAATCTTCATCAAGGACCGCAACGTTACCTGGGAAGAGCCGAAGGATCGCGGCATCGGCATGGTGTTTCAATCCTATGCGCTCTATCCACAGATGACTGTCGAAAAGAACCTGTCCTTCGGCCTTCAGGTCGCCAAGGTACCGAAAGAGGAGATTGACCGCCGCGTCAAAAGGGCGGCCGGCATACTCCAGATCGAGCCGCTGCTGAAGCGCAAGCCTGCCGAGCTCTCCGGCGGCCAGCGCCAGCGCGTGGCGATCGGCCGGGCGCTGGTGCGCGACGTGGATGTGTTCCTGTTCGATGAGCCGCTCTCCAACCTCGACGCCAAGCTGCGTTCGGAACTTCGCGTCGAAATCAAGCGGCTGCACCAGGCGCTGAAGAACACCATGATCTACGTAACGCATGACCAGATCGAGGCGCTGACGCTGGCGGACCGCATCGCCATCATGAAAAGCGGCGTCATCCAGCAGCTAGCCGATCCCGTCACCATCTACAACAAGCCGAGAAACCTCTTCGTCGCCGGCTTTATCGGTTCGCCCTCGATGAATTTCCTGCGTGGCGAATTGATCGAGAAAGACGGCAATGTGGTCTTCACCACCAACGGCGTCACCTTTTCGCTGGACGGTTATCAGCCGGAGACGCCGCTTGCCGCCGGCCGCGCGGTGGTTCTGGGCGTTCGCCCCGAACATGTGCGCGTCGATGCCGATATCGTCAGCGGCGAGGTGCATGAGGCAGTGGTCGATATCGAGGAGCCGATGGGCGCCGACAATCTGATCTGGCTGAAACATGCCGGCCATACACTTTCCGTGCGCGTTGGCGGCCACAGGCGGTTTTCGCCGGGCACCAAGGTCCGCCTCGGCCTCGACCTGACGATGGCCTCGCTGTTCGACGCTGAGAGCGAGGAGCGGCTTTAGACGCTGCAACTTATCCCCCACACCCTTTCCCAAGACCCAGCATCTCTATGGAGGAGACAATGACAGAACTCGGTTTTCAGCTTTACAGCGCCCGCAATTTCCAGCCTTTTTCCGGTATTTTGAAGAAACTTTCGGCCGCCGGTTACAAACAGGTTGAAGGTTATGGCGCCATGTACGCCGCACTGGATGACGCCGGGCTGAAGAGCCTGCGTGCCGAACTGGACGCCAACGGTCTTGCCATGCCGACAGGCCATTTCGGCCTCGACCTTCTTGAGGGCGATCCGAAAAAGGCCCTGAATATCGCCAAGGTTCTCGGCGTGGAGGCGATCTATTGCCCTTACCTGATGCCTGACCAGCGCCCGGCGGATGCGGCCGGATGGTTCGCCTTCGGCAAGCGCCTGCAGGAGGCGGGCAAGCCTTTCGTCGACGCCGGGCTGACCTTCGGCTGGCACAACCACGATTTCGAGTTCAAGGCGCTTGGCGACGGCTCCACCCCGCAGGAGCAGATCCTTGCCGGCGGCCCGGACCTGAAATGGGAGGCGGATATCGCCTGGATTATCAAAGGCAATGCAGATCCGCTCGCCTGGGTCGAAAGCTATGGCAAGCGCATCACCGCCGTGCATGTGAAGGACATCGCGCCATCGGGCGAAAACACGGATGAGGATGGCTGGGCTGATCTCGGTCATGGTACAGTCGACTGGAAGGGTATTGTCGCCATGCTCAAGGCAAAATCGGCCACGAAACATTTTGTGCTGGAGCACGACAATCCGAAGGATATCGACCGGCTGATCACCCGCTCGATCGCTTCCTTCAAAGCCTATTGAGTTTCAATTTTTCGGAGTTTCGATCATGGCCAGAGATCTTGGCGTCGGCATCATCGGATGCGGCAATATCTCGTCTGCTTATTTCTCGCTGGCACCGCTCTTCAAGGGCATCAAGGTGCTCGCCTGCGCTGACCTCAACCGCAATGCGGCGGAGCTGAAGGCAGAAGAATTCGGCGTTACCGCGCAGTCCATCGAAGAACTGCTCGCCAACAGGGACATCGATGTGGTGGTAAACCTCACCATTCCCGCCGCGCATTTTCCGGTGTCGAAAGCCGCACTTGAGGCGGGCAAACACGTCTATTCAGAAAAGCCGCTGGTGCTTTCGCTGGAAGAAGGCGAGGAATTGCGGCGCATCGCCCGGGAGAAGAAGCTTTCCGTCGGCTGCGCGCCGGATACTTTCCTTGGCGGCGCGCATCAGCTTGCCCGGCAATATATCGATGAGGGCAAGGTCGGGCGCATCACCTCCGGCACCTGCCATGTGATGAGCCCCGGCATGGAAATGTGGCACCCCAATCCGGGCTTCTTCTTCCTGAAGGGCGGCGGGCCGATCCTCGATCTCGGTCCCTACTACATCGCCAATCTCATCAACCTCATCGGTCCGGTGAAGCGCGTCGGTGCGTTGACCAGCATGGCGAACCCCACCCGTACGGTGACCAGCCAGCCGCTGAACGGCGAGATCATCCCGGTTGAAACACCGACCAATATCCATGCCCTGCTGGAATTCGTGAACGGCGCGACGATCACGCTTTCGGCAAGCTGGGATGTCTGGTCGCATCGCCACGCCAATATGGAGCTCTATGGCACGGAAGGCTCGATCTACGTGCCGGACCCGAACTTCTTCGGCGGTGTGGTGGAAGCAAGCGGGCGCGACAAGGGTATCCAGCCGCTTGAAGACTGGGCGCATCCCTTCGGCATCGCCAATCAGGAGAGCCCGAATGGACCGCGCGCCAATTATCGCACCGCAGGCCTTGCCGATATGGCAATCGCCATTCTGGAGGGTCGCGATGCCCGCTGCTCGCTGGATCGCTCCCTGCACGGCATCGATGTGATGACCTCGATCCTCAAATCCGGGGAAGAAGGGCGCTTCATCGAGATGAGAACGACCTGCACCCAGCCGGCAGCGCTCGGTATCGAGGAGGCGCAGGCGCTGCTGCGCTGAGCGCACAGCCAATGAAAAAAGGCCCGGCGCACTGCCAGTTCGCCGGGCCTTTTCCGCTCTGCCATTTAGTGGCGAGCGTCGCGTGTTCATTCGACTTCACAGCCCGATAAAAAGATCCAGCCAGCGCGCAACGGTCCTGACCATCCAGATCAGGAACACGAACGAAGCTATGCCGGTGGCGGTGACGAGCGCTGCAGAAGCGACGAGGAGGCCGGTTGTGAGATTGCGCCTGAACCGATGACGTTTTGGCTCGAGTGCCCTATCCATGGCGGAGAGCGGCGATCAGCCCGCGAATGGTGAGCGTGATATAAAGCATGCCCGCCATCGCCATCAGGACGCCGGTGCCAAGAGAGCTGAGATTGCTCAGCGAAAACAGAATCTTATCAGCCGCCATCATTGACACAACCCTTCAAGAACAGTGAATTCGTCATCGTTCTAGATCGCGCCGGTTTCCGGCATATGTCCCGATTGTTTCTGCGGCGGGGCGATTTCGTGATGGAGCGGATTTCCCGCGAATTCGGCAAAGCCCTTCACAAATCCCGCGCTTTGGTTTAAAGCCGCGCCGTAATCCGGTCGCAGCCCACCCGGTCAAAACAAGGGATCCCAACTTATGAAAACCATCGTCATCTGCTCCGGCGGATTGGACTCCGTTTCGCTTGCGCATAAAATCGCGGCGGAACAAGAACTTCTCGCTCTCGTCTCCTTCGATTATGGTCAGCGCCACAAGAAGGAACTGGATTTCGCCGCCGATTGCGCAAGGCGTCTCGGTGTGCCGCATCATGTCATCGATATCCGCACCATCGGTGCGCATCTCACTGGCTCGGCGCTGACGGACGACATTGCGGTGCCGGACGGACATTATGCGGAGGAGACCATGCGCTCCACCGTGGTGCCGAACCGCAACGCCATCATGCTCACCATCGCCTTCGGGCTTGCCGCAGCACAACAGGCGGATGCGGTGGCGATTGCCGTGCATGGCGGCGACCATTTCATCTATCCCGATTGCCGGCCGGGCTTCATCGACAGCTTCAACGCCATGCAGGCACATGCGCTGGAAGGTTATGCCAACGTCAAGCTTTTCGCGCCCTATGTGACGGTCTCCAAAGCGGCGATCGTCACCGACGGCGTGAAATACGGCACGCCGTTTGGGGAAACATGGTCCTGTTACAAGGGCGGCTTTCGCCATTGCGGCCGCTGCGGCACCTGCGTGGAACGGCGCGAGGCCTTTCATCTGGCCGGCGTTACCGATCCGACCGACTATGAAGACCCGGATTTCTGGGTGGCGGCCACCCATGCCTATGCGGCGCAGGAGGTGCGCTGATGTTCCGCATCACCAAGGAATTTCACTTTTCCGCCTCGCACCAGCTGAAAAGCCTGCCCGCCGACCACCAGTGCAACCGTCTGCACGGGCATAATTACATCGTCGAGGTCGAACTATCAGGTGAGGAGCTGAACGAGCACGGTTTCGTGCGCGACTATCACGAGCTTGCACCGCTGAAGCGCTATATCGACGATCATTTCGACCATCGCCATCTGAACGACGTTCTCGGCCATGACCGGGTGACGGCGGAATGCCTGGCCAAGCATTTTTATGACTGGTGCAAGGATCGCCTGCCGGAAACCAGCGCCGTGCGGGTCAGCGAAACCGCCAAGACCTGGGCGGAATACCGGCCATGACGGCGGCTGCGCACAAGATTGCAGCGAAGGAAACCACGATCCGCATCAGCGAAATCTTCGGGCCGACCATTCAGGGCGAAGGCGTGCTGATCGGTCTGCCGACCGTTTTTGTGCGCACAGGCGGCTGCGATTACCGCTGCTCCTGGTGCGATACGCTGCATGCCGTTGACAGCGAGTATCGCGACACGTGGAAACCGATGCCGGTCGAGGCGATCTGGCAGGAGGTGCGGCGGTTTTCCGGCGGCGTGCCGCTGACAGTCTCGCTCTCAGGCGGCAATCCGGCCATCCAGCCGCTCGGGGCCTTGATCGCGAAGGGGCAAAGCGAGGGCTATCGTTTCGCGCTGGAAACGCAGGGCAGCATCGCGAAAGACTGGTTCGCAGATCTCGACCATCTGGTGCTGAGCCCCAAACCGCCATCGAGCGGTATGGAAACGGACTGGCAGGCATTCGAAAACTGTCTTGCCGCAGCCGGCGAGAGACCGCAGGTGGCGCTGAAGATCGTGGTCTTCGATGATGCGGATTATGCCTATGCCAAGATGGCATCCACGCGTTTTCCGCATCTGCCCGTCTATCTCCAGCCCGGCAACCACACTCCGCCGCCGCCGGATGATGACGATGCGCGTGTGGATACCGAAGGGGTGATGGACCGGATGTTGTGGCTGGTGGACAAGGTTAGCAAAGATCGCTGGTTTTCAGCCCGGGTGCTGCCGCAGCTGCATGTGTTATTGTGGGGGAATAAGCGCGGGGTTTGAGGAAATTGTAAGTTCCCTCCGTCATGCCGGACTTGATCCGGCATCCAGCCACGGCGCGTCTGCGCCGTGAAAAGAGTCTTTTACGATCAAAGACTTGATCGCGCTGGACCCCGGATCAAGTCCGGGGTGACGGAGAGCGAGGAGCGCCCTTTGCAGCAATCCATGCGGCGGCTTGCGCCGCCGCACTTTCGCAAATCAAGCCGAAACGGCCAGCTCGCGCCTCTCCCGATCCGCGATGATCGACAGATCGAGCACCTTCTGCAGATTAGCCGCATGACGGAAATCCGGATCGGCGGGGCCGCCTTCCATCACTGCCTTGGCGAATTTTTCGTAGTTCGTCGCCACCGGCTCAACATCGATGGTTTTCCAGACAGCCTTCTCCACGTCTTCGCCGATGCAGGCCCGCAGGCTGGAATAATCCGGCGTGTGGATGACTTCGAGCGCGCCCTTGTCGCCATGGATGCGCAGGCGGAGTTCGTTCAGATGACCCGTCGCCCAGCGGCTGGCGTGGATGACGCCCATGGCGCCGTTTTCCAGTTCGGCGGTCATGGTGAAGCTGTCATTGGCGTCGAGATCGTAGACGCCGATCCTGTTGCCCTCATATTTGTCGAAGGTCTTCAGCCGCGTGAAGATGCGCTCCACATCGCTGCCCGCGCCATAGGAAGCGAAGTCGAGAATGTGGATGCCGACATCGCCGAGAACGCCGTTCGAGCCGTGCTTGGTGGAAAGCCGCCACAGCCACTTGCTCTCCGTCATCCAGTCGCCCCAGGCCTTGGAAACGAGCCAGCTCTGGAGATAGGAAGCTTCGAGATGGCGTACCTTGCCGATCTTGCCCGCCAGCACCATTTCGCGTGCCGCCTGCAAGGGGGCGACATTGCGATAGGTGAGGTTGACCATGGCGACGAGGCCAGCCTTCTCGGCCGCATCGGCCATTTCGGCGGCCTTGGCGTAGTTTTCCGCCAGCGGCTTTTCGCAGAAGACGTGCTTGCCCGCCGCCAGCAGCTTCAGGCTGGTCGGATGGTGGATAGCGTCAGGCGTGACGTTCGCCGCCGCGTCGAATTCACCCCAGGCTATGGCGTCATCCAGCGAGGTGAAGGAGAGCGGAATGTTGTGGCGGAGCGCGAAGCCCCGCACCACCACATCGTCCACATCCACCGCAGCCACCAGTTCGACACCGGGGATTTGAGAGAAATAGGTGGCATGGTTGTTGGCCATGCCGCCGGTTCCGAGAATGAGAAGTCTCATGGCTTTTTACCTGTAACCTGCTTCGCCTGCCTTGTGCAGCTTGGGGCCGCGTTCCTCGATCGGCTCCAGCGCCTTGTCGACGGGAACATTGGGGGCAGCGTGGATGCTCGTCAGTGCGCCGGCCGGATTATACGCCCATTTCACCGAATTGCTGATGACCTTTTGCACATTGGCGTCGTGATAGGTCGGATAGGTCTCATGGCCCGGGCGGAAATAGAAAATATTGCCCGCGCCGCGACGCCAGGTGAGGCCGGAACGGAAGACTTCACCGCCCTGGAACCAGGAGATGAAGACGGTTTCCAGCGGCTCCGGAACGGAGAACTGCTCGCCATACATTTCTTCGTTTTCCAACTCGAAATGCTCGGGCAGGCCGGCTGCGATCGGGTGGCGCGGATTGATCGTCCACAGACGCTCGCGTTCACCGGCCTCGCGCCATTTCAGTGCGCAGGGCGTGCCCATCAGCCGCTTGAATGGCTTGGAGAAGTGGCCGGAATGCAGGACGATGAGGCCCATGCCTTCCCAGACGCGCTTGGCGACACGCTCGACGATCTCGTCCTGAACCGCGCCGTGGTCCTTGTGGCCCCACCAGACGAGCACGTCGGTCTTGTCCAGACGCTCCTGCGAAAGTCCGTGTTCCGGCTCCTGCAGCGTGGCGGTGGTGGCGTTGATCTCCGGGTTCTTGTTCAGCGCGTCGGCGATGGTGTTGTGCATGCCGTTTGGATAGATCGAACGCACCGTCTCATTGATGTGTTCGTGGATATTTTCGCCCCATACAACGGTGTTGATGGTCATTTTCATGCTCCTCGGTGAAAGCCGGTATCTTGGGTGATCCCCGGCGAAAAGTTGAATGTTCAGGCCGCACCCCGGGCGGGATTGCGGGCGAGTGCCTGGCCTTCGGCATCGAAACGGTGGATCTGTGCCGCATCCGGCACGATGGCGACGCGCTCGCCCGGCTTGCGGCCGGTCACGCCCTCCTCGCGAACGACGATGGGCTCGCCGGCACCAATCTCGACATAGATGTAGCTGTCAGATCCGAGCATTTCCGAATGCACGATCTCTCCGCCCCACCCGTTCTCGCCGGTGGTGATGGTGATGTGTTCGGGGCGGATGCCGATGGTTTTGGCACCTTCCGTCTCGGCATACTTGCCGGCAAGGAAGTTCATCTTCGGCGAGCCGATGAAGCCGGCAACGAAGGTGTTGACCGGGCTTTCGTAAAGCTCCAGCGGTGTGCCGATCTGTTCGACGCGGCCGTCGCGCAACACGCAGATGCGGTCGGCGAGCGTCATGGCCTCCACCTGGTCGTGGGTGACGTAGATCATCGTCGTATCATGCATCTCGCGGTGCAGCTTGGCGATCTCCAGCCGGGTTGCGACACGCAGCGCCGCATCGAGGTTGGAGAGTGGTTCATCGAACAGGAACACCTTCGGGTCGCGCACGATGGCGCGGCCGATGGCGACACGCTGGCGTTGGCCGCCGGAAAGCTGCTTCGGCAGGCGTTCCAGATAGGGCGTGAGCTGCAGCATCTCGGCCGCTGCTTCCACGCGCTTGCGGCGCTGTTCCTTGTCGGCACCTGACAGCTTCATGCCGAAGGCCATGTTCTCGAACACGGTCATATGCGGATAAAGCGCATAGGACTGGAAGACCATGGCGACGCCGCGCTTGGCGGGCGGCAGGCGGTTGACCGTCTCGCTGTCGAAGGAAAGCGTGCCACTGGAAATTTCCTCCAGCCCGCATATGAGGCGCAGAAGCGTGGACTTGCCGCAACCGGAAGGACCGACGAAGACCATGAATTCGCCGGAGCGGATATCCATGTCGATGCCCTTGATAACATCGAAAGCGCCGAAGGATTTGCGAAGATCGCGCAGTTGAATGGTGGTCATTTGGTTTTCTCCTAGCCTTTGACGCCGCCGGCGGTGAGGCCGGAGATGATGCGTCGCTGGAAGATCAGAACGAGGACGACGAGGGGTGCTGTGACGATGACGGACGCGGCCATGATCGTTCCCCAGGGGATTTCGAACTGCGAGCCGCCCGACAGGAGCGCGATGGCGACCGGCACCGTGCGCTGCTCGTTCGATGAGGTGAAGGTGAGCGCGAAGAGGAACTCGTTCCATGCCGCAATGAAGGCGAGAAGCCCTGTCGTGACGAGCGCCGGCCACATCAGCGGCATGAAGACCTGGGTGATGATGACCCATGGCGTCGCACCATCGACGATCGCCGCTTCCTCGATCTCGATCGGCAGGTCGCGCATGAAGGTTGTCAGCACCCACACCGTGAAGGGCAGGGTGAAGATCATGTAAGAGAAAATCAGCGCTAAGGGCGTGTTGAAGATTCCCGCCCAGCGGATCAGTTCGAACAGGCCGGCGAGAACGGCGATCTGCGGGAACATCGAAACCGAGAGGATGGTGAGCAGCAGCAGCGAGCGGCCACGGAAGCGAACCCGAGCCAAGGCATATGACGCCGTCACCGCAAGGAACAGCGACAGTACGACGACTGAAGATGCAACGAACAGCGAATTGCCGAGATTGCGCAGGAACGTGCCGTTGCCGATGACGAAGTTGTAGTTGGTCAGCGAGAATTCACGCGGCCAATAATTGACCTGGAACAGCGCCGAGCCGGATTTAAGACTCGTCAGGATCGCGTAGTAGAACGGGAATACCGAAATCACCATGATGATGGCGACCAGCGCATAGAAGGCGGTGGTTTTCAGGATGCTTGGCAGGGTCATCGCGAAGCTCCATCGGTGTTGACGCGCCCGAGCCACATATAAATCACGGTGATCGAGGCGATGATGAGAAACAGCATGGTGGAGGCGGCGGCGCCATAGGCGAACTTGTCGAAATCGAACAGGTTCTCGCGCGCCAGCACCGACATGGTGCGGGTCTGGGCGTTGTTCGGCGTCAGGATGTAGATGAGGTCGAAGACGCGCATCGCATCCAGCATACGGAAGATGACCGCGACCATGAGCGCCGGGCGGATCATTGGCAAAGTGACGCGGAAGAACACTTTTACGGGATGGATGCCATCCACCTTGGCCGCCTCATACATGTCCTTCGGAACCATCTGCAGGCCGGCGAGGATGAGCAGCGCCATGAATGGCGTCGTCTTCCAGATATCGACGATCAGGACGGCGACCATTGCGGTATCCGGATTGGCGGTCCATGCGATTTTGTGGGAGATCAGCCCGAGACTGAGGAAGAGGTCGTTCAATATGCCGAACTGGTCATTCAGCATCCACGCCCACATCTGCGCCGAGACGATGGTGGGAATGGCCCATGGCACGAGGATGGCGGCGCGGACGAGGCCGCGCCCCTTGAACTCGGCATTCAGCACCAGCGCGACGATGAGGCCGAGCACCGTTTCGAGACTGACGGAAACGACGGTGAATTTCAGCGTGTTGAGAACCGCACCCCACCATGCGGGATCTGCCAGCAGGCCGCGATAGATGGTGCGGCCGCTGCTGAGCGTGATCCAGGTGAGATAGTTCTTGAGGCCGACAAATTGCGCGCCCTCGAGATTGGTGAGGGACGCGTCGGTGAGGCTGAACCAGACGGTGCGCACAAGCGGCCAGCCGGCCACCATCGCAAGCACCAGAAATGTCGGGGCAAGAAACAGCCAGGCGGATTTCAGTCTTTCCGACTGCAGATCGGAGCCGGTGGCAGATGCCACGACCGGTCTTTGAATGGCGGTGTCGTTCATGGGTATATCTCGCGGTTGGGGCGCGGGAAACGATCATGAATGACCATGTCCCGCGCGAGCCGGATTACCAGCCGTTGCCTTTGAGATCGGTCAGTTCAACCTCGAGAAGTTCGAGATTTTCCGCCGCCGTGCCGTTGCCGGAGAGCGTGTTGTGAACAGCGCCCCAGAACTTGGCGGAAACCTCGTTATATTTCACCTTGGCGGAGGCGGATGGGCGAGGAACGGCGGTCTCGAAGATCGGCTTCCATGTCGGCATGAAGGGCTGTGCCTCCGCAACATCCTTGTCGTCGTAAAGCGAAGCGATCGTCGGCATGTTGGAAAGCTGGATCGCACGCATTTTCTGGGTGTCTTTCGACGCCAGGAATTTCACGAGTTGAATGGCGGCTTCCTTGTCGTCGGAATATTTCGAAACGGCAAGGTTCCAGCCGCCGAGTGTCGAAGCGGGCGCTGCACCCTCTTCGCCGGCCGGCAGCGGGGTGACGCCGAACTTGCCCTTGATGGCGCTGTCGGCGCCATTTCCAAGTGCGTAGGCATAGGGCCAGTTGCGCATGAAGACGGAATTGCCGGTTTGCCAGACGCCGCGTGCTTCCTCTTCCTTGTAGGCAAGCACGCCCTGCGGCGCGATGGTGCCGACCCAGCCCTTGGCCGCTTCAATCGCGGCTGCGGCTTTCTCGTTGTTGATGGAGATATCGCCATTGGTCTCGACGATATGGCCGCCGCCGGCGGATGCGATCCATTCCAGCGCGTTGCAGGTCAGGCCTTCATAGGCGCTGCCCTGGAAGACGAAGCCCCAGAGGTCCTTCTGTCCACCCTCGCGCTCCTTGTCCTGAATTTCCTTGGCGGTTTCGCTCAGCTCTTTCCAGGTTTTCGGCGGCTGCTTGCCATATTTTTCCAGAAGGTCCTTGCGGTAGAAGAGGGCGGGTGCGTCGGTAAACATCGGCATGGCGACGAGCTTGCCGTCCACGGTCTGCGATGCCACGATGGAAGGGAAATGATCGCCGATGACATCCTTTGTCGCTTCGGTCAGATCCACGAATTGTTCGGCCAGCTGCGGCGCCCAGATCACGTCTGTCTGGTAGACGTCAACATCCTTGTTGCCGGCCGCAAGCCACAGCCGGTACTGGCTGAATTGCTCGCTGGACGACGAAGGCATCGTGACGAGATTGACCTTGTGGCCGGTCTCTTTCTCAAAGGCGGCGATCCGCTCGCGGAAGAACGCGACGTTCTTGCCTGTGGAATTGGCGGCGATGGAAAGTTCGGCGGCTTGAGCGGAAACGGCTGCAGAAAGTACACTGCCGCACAGGAACAAAGTCTTCATGGAAATATTCATTGTCAAACTCCTCCGTTGACGCTTCCGATCATCCTCAAAATTGAAAGCGCTTTTGACTGATGCGAGGCTCGCAAAAGCCAGGCAGTCTGTCAATACTCTTTCTAATGGTGGGGAAATCGGGTGTTTTGGCGTGGGATTTTAGGGGTTTGCCTTTCAGAATAGTGACCTGTAAGGTTTCAGGTGAAGAAAAATTGAAATCGTTTTCAATTTTTGTCGGCTTGAAAAATCCGCGGCGGCAACGCATGCAGTGGCAAATTGGCAAAAAACATGAAGCTCAAGGAATTCGCAGAAAAGGTCGGGCTGTCGCCCACCACCGTCAGCCGCGCGCTGGGCGGCTATCCCGAGGTGCGCGAGGAAACGCGCCGGCGGGTGATGGAGGCTGCGCTGAAGTACGGCTACCGGCCAAATGCCAATGCTGTCAGGCTGGCGACCGGCAGGGCGGGCGCCATCGGCGTCGTCATGGGCCGTTCGGGCGGCGGGCATTTCTTTTCGGAATTCATGGGCGGAATGGCGACCCGGCTCGAAGGCGAAGAGACCGATATTCTCGTCAGCGTGACCGTTGATAATAATATCGACGAAGAGCTGGCGATTTTCAGCAGGCTTGCTTCGAGCGGGCGTGTGGATGGCATCATCGTGCATTCACCGCGCCCGGAAGACGAACGTATTGAGCTGCTCCACAGGCTTGGCATACCTTTCATCGTGCATGGCCGCTCGAAGACGCCTTTCGAGCATGCCTGGCTCGATATCGACAATCATGATGTGACCTATCGCCCGACGATCCATTTTCTGGAGCGCGGCCACCGTCGCATCGCACTGATCAACGGTCCGACCGGCCGTACTTTTGTGCAGGACCGCGAACAGGGTTTTCGTGATGCGCTGGCGACCCATGGCATCACGCCGGACCCGCGCTTGATGATGAGCGAGCATTTCAGTGAGGAAGCCGCTTTCCGCTTCGCCCGCTCGTTGCTGGAGCAGACGCCACGCCCGACCGCCTTTGTCGCGGGCGCGATGATGACGGCGCAGGGGGTCTATCGCGCCGCAAGCCAGCTGGGTCTGACGATCGGCAAGGACGTCTCCGTCATCGCCCATGACGACGTTTTTCCCTATCTGACGCCACAGAGCATGATGCCGCCGCTTTCCACCACGCGGTCGCCGATGCGCATGGCGGGTATGCGCGTGACGGACCTGCTTTTGCAGATCGTTGGCGGCCGTCCGGTCCGCGAGGTTCAGGAATTGTGGCCTGTCGAACTGATCTTGCGGGAGTCAGTCGGCCCAGCCTGAACTTCTCGCCATAGCTCACTGATTCCACTCCATTTTGTGAACGTCAGTTGAGAGCGTTCGCCTTTCGTCATCTATACGTCGACGCCATCTCATGTATAATCGGAACTGTCATGTTCGTTATGGAACAGGACTTGGGCCGGCGCGTTGAGGGGACGTGTCGAAGGAGGACGATGGATGTTTGAATTTCTAAAACCGCAACAGCAGCCTGTGATCGATGATGTGGAAGCAACCGGCACCTATGCCGATGCGCTTCTCAACGTTCCAAGCCCGGAACTTACCCGTTCAACGGCCCGTGAACATGGCCATGAGGCCCATTCTCGCGACTATTGCGAAAACCGCGATATTTCCCGCAGCGCGCTCGGTTTTGCCTGAGCCACTGCCAAAAGCTCTCCAAAAAAACGGAACGGACCGGCTTTCCCCGCGTTCTCCTTTCACGACCCACCGGGCGGCGCAACCGGACCGAAGGGACCTGACCGGCATTTGACCGATGGGCGAATTGGGTGTTGCGCCGCCTGAAATCGACGGCGCAATGCGTTGTCCCTAAAACGCAGTCCCGATCCGTTCAGGACTAAGAGCGTTGACGCAAGGAGGCCGCAATGCCCGCTGTTCCAGTCGAGCCCTATCCCGAACCGCCGATGCCGGTGCCGCCGCAGCCCGATATTCCACCGGTGCAGGAACCGGAACCCGACCGGTTGCCAGATGAAGCGCCGACACCGAACCCCGACGAAAACGACCAGCCGCCAAAGGTACTATAGTCGTCTAGTCCCGTTCGAATTTCTTGCTGACGAACGACGAACCTTCAAGCCCGAAGCGCCACGGATATTCCTGCGCGCGGCTGATGCCGATGCGTCTGCCGATTTTCACTGAGGCTACTTCTTTCGGCAGGCGGATAAAAAATGGCGGTGCGTCCAGCGGAGCGCCGTCCATGTCTCCGGTAATGGCCAGGGCCTGACACAGCCTGCCGGGACCGGAACAGAGAAGTTTCAGCTTGTCAGTTCCCCGCCGCAGTTTCATCATGTCTATGCCGGTGAGGGGCTCGATGGCACGCAGAAGTACCGCGGAGCCCGGCGCGCAGACGAAGTTGGCGCACCAGTGAATGCCATAGGACCGGTAGACATAAAGATGACCAGCCGGGCCGAACATCGCCCTGTTGCGTGGGGTTTGACCGTTGAAGCTGTGAGATGCCGGATCGTCCGGGTGATAGGCTTCGGTTTCCACGATGATGCCGCCAGCATTGCCAATGCGAAACTCCGCACCGATGAGGGCGCGGGCCACGTCCACCGCATCGCGCAGGAAGAACCTCTCCTGCAATTCCGGGTCAAAGGCCTGATCCATCTGGAACCCCTTCTGCTCCGCCAACGTTGTGAATTCAGGTTTCAGTGTGTTGTTGCATCGGATTACGCCGATGTTTTTTCAAACCGGAGGGCATGTCATGCAACTTTCTACGACCTATGTAAAACGGGATAACGGGGTGATCTCCGTGGAATTTGTCGGCAGCGACGGCGATCAGGTCTCGGTTCGCCTTGCCGACGGCCTGGAGGGTATCGGCGATGCGGAGGCCATCAAACGCGCAAGCGCGGTCATGGTTCAGCTGACGGCATTCGGAACGCGCCAGGGCGCGGATGCATCTTCGCAATTCTCCGCCCTCGGCACGGCGCAGGATGAAGCACCGCGTGGGCAGGCGAGTGCCCGCACATCGAAGGATCGCGACATTCTGGAGGAGGAGCTGGAAGAGGGGCTGGAAGACAGCTTTCCGGCGAGCGACCCCGTCTCGGCGACGGTCACCTCGATCGCGTCGAGAAAAGGAGGGCTGTGACATTGGCCAATGGTAAAGTCGCGCTCGTCACCGGTGCTGGCTCCGGCATCGGTCGGGCCGCCGCCCTTCATCTGGCTGCGGAAGGTTTTTCCGTCGGCCTTCTTGGACGTACCGAATCCGAATTGCAGGCGGTGGAAAATGAGATTTCCGCTGCAACGGGCGCGTCGAAGGTCCTTGTCGCCGATGTGGCGGACGAAACGGCCATGCGACATGCAGTCGCAACGCTTGTGCAAGATTTCGGCCGTCTGGATGTCGTGGTGGCCAATGCCGGCGTCAACGGCGTCTGGGCGCCTATTGACGATCTGAGGCCTTCGGAGTGGGACGATACGATCCGCATCAACCTGCGCGGCACCTATCTCACCGTCCATGCCAGCGTGCCGCATATGAAGGCTGCAGGCGGCGGCTCCATCGTCATCGTTTCTTCCATCAATGGCACCCGTACTTTCACTTCGCCGGGCGCCACAGCCTATTCGGTGACGAAGGCCGGGCAGCTTGCCATGGCCCAGCAATTGGCGCTTGAGCTTGGGCGTCATCGCATCCGTGTCAACGCGGTGTGTCCGGGCGAAATTGAAACGGCAATTGACGAAAATACCGACATACGCGGGCGCGACAAGACCGAGGTGCCGGTGCGTTTTCCGGAGGGCGACATTCCGGTCACAGGCGGGGTTGCAGGGACGAGCGAGGATGTCGCTGCGCTGATCGGTTTTCTGGCATCCGACCGGTCTCGCCACATCACCGGCACGCCGGTATGGATCGATGGCGGGCAGGGGCTCCTTCGGTAACAACAGTTCCATCACAGGCTTGTGTGCGTATGATTAACGAATGGGTAACGTCTGTTCACGAGACTTTGTCCATATGCGAGGTTGCCGCGTTGTGGCCACCTTCGCTAGTTAAGCGTCTGCCGGAAAGGCGGGCAAATCAGGCGGGTAGAACGATCCATGGGCATGAAGGCATTGCTGGATTTCGCGGTTGCGGGGTTGCGGCACAGGGCAAAGGCGGGTGTGAGAATGGCTGCGATCGTTGCGATCGGCAGCACCCTTGCCGCGTGCACTTCCATGGGTCTCGATAGTGTCAAGAAGGACCCGCCGAAGCTGTCGTCCAAGATGATGGCGCAGATGTCCGCCAAGAGCATGCGCCCGGAAAGCCCGGTTCTCGTTCGCATCTTCAAGCAGGAAAGCGAACTTGAGGTCTGGAAGATCGACAAGACCGGAAGTTATGCGCTGCTGAAGACCTATCCGATGTGCCGCTGGTCCGGAAAGCTCGGACCAAAGATGAAAACGGGCGACAGGCAGGCGCCTGAAGGTTTTTATCATGTCTCGGCCGGCATGCTGAACCCCAATTCGCAATATTTCGTCTCCTTCAACCTCGGTTATCCCAACCGGCTGGAATCGGCGCTCGGTTACACCGGTGAAGCGCTGATGGTGCACGGCGCCTGTTCCTCTTCGGGCTGCTATGCCATGACCGATCAGCAGGTTGGCGAGATTTATGCGGTCGTCGCGCGCGCATTGCAGGGCGGTCAGGACCGTTTTCAGGTGCAGGCCTATCCGTTCCGCATGAGCGCCCGCAACATGGTGGCGCATCGGGATGATCCCAACATGCCCTTCTGGAAGACGCTGAAGGAAGGCTACGACTATTTCGAGGTGACGCGCCGGCAGCCAAAGGTATCCGTCTGCGGCAGGCGATATGTCTTCAATAGTGAATTTGCCGAAGGCGAACCTGCCGATCCGCTGGCCGCCTGCCCGCCTGCCATCAACCAGCAGGACCCGCTGGTCGCTTCGAAACTGGCCGAAGAACAACAAAAATTTGCCGCCGCTATGAACGAGGGAACCACAGCTCCCCTCAGTGCGTATGTAGACGGCGGCATGCATCCGAGCTTCCGTGCCATCCTGAAATCCAGTGGCGCCAAGGCCATGGCATCGCAGGTTTCCGGCACGAAGTACCCTATCAGCCGTCCCGAGGCGGCGCTGGCAGATCCCTTTGCCAGTGTGAGATGACGTAAATGAGGTTTTTCAATTGAACGACACGACAACGACCCGGCGGGGTTTCCTGCTTGGAGCAGGTGGACTGGCGCTTGCCGGCCTTGCGGGCTGTAACACCACGGCGCGTGAGGCCAGCCGGCCCGCCGCTCCGGCCGACGACCCGATGTATGCCCTGATGTACGGCCCCAAGCCGGACGAGCAATTTCCGCTGCCGGAAATTCCCTACAAGAGGATCCCGCGCCAGTTCCTGCGGCAGATGGTGGAAAACCCGACCGGCGAGCGCCCCGGCATCATCGTGGTCGATACCGCCAACCATTTCCTCTATCTCACCTATGAGAATAATCAGGCCATGCGTTACGGCGTCGGTCTTGGCCGCGCGGGCTTCGAGTGGTCCGGTCGTGGCGTGATCCAGTACAAGCGGCAATGGCCGCGCTGGACGCCGCCCGATGAGATGGTGGCCCGCCAGCCGGAACTCGAGCCCTATAGCAGCCGCAATGGCGGCATGGAGCCGGGGCTCAAGAATCCGCTCGGTGCGCGTGCGCTCTATATCTTCAAGGACGGCAAGGACACGATCTATCGTCTGCACGGCTCGCCCGAGTGGTGGACGATCGGCAAATCAGTCTCCTCGGGCTGCGTTCGTCTGCTGAACCAGGACATCGTCGATCTCTACAACCGTGTGCCGGATGGTACGCCGATTGTGGTTACGGCGCTTGGACCGGCACAGCAGGGCGTGCCGATCGGTCAGGCAGGCGTACCGGTCGCGCAATATGGCGGCGGTGTGGTTGGTGACGGCCTTTCGCAGCCGATGCAGACCTATTGATAAATGAAGGTTTCCAGCCGCCTGCGATGGCGGCTGGAAATGACGGATGATAAAGATGCATTCGATGCGCTTCTATCCCGATTTTGCCGGCTCGATCTGCGGCAGCAATCTCAGGCCACGCGACGGGTAACATCGTGACCACCGATGCTTTCCATCTCAAGACGGAAACGGGATACCAGCGCGCGCAACTTGGCCGTTTCGGCGGCGAGCATTGCCGAGGCGGCGGTTGATTGTTCCACCATGGCCGCATTTTGCTGGGTGGCCTGATCCATCGAATTCACCGCGGCGTTGATCTCGGCAAGACCGGTCGCCTGTTCGGCCGCCGATGTGGCGATGGCGTTCATATGGCGGTCGATGCCGGCGATGCGCTCGCCGATATCTTTGAGCGTCGTGCCGGTGTCGAGCACCAGTTTGACGCCGCTCTCCACTTCGGTCGATGATTGCCGGATATGGCCGCGGATTTCGCTTGCGGCCTTTGCCGAGCGCTGCGCAAGATCACGCACTTCCTGCGCCACCACGGCAAAGCCTTTGCCGGCTTCGCCGGCACGGGCAGCCTCCACCCCGGCGTTCAGCGCCAGAAGGTTGGTCTGGAAGGCAATTTCGTCGATGACGCCGATGATGCCGGTGATCTGCCGCGACGAGGCCTCGATGCGGCGCATGGCCTCTTCGGCATGGCCGACGACTTCGGCGGATTTCACTGCGCTTTGGTTGGCATCGGTGGCAGCAAGGCGGGCTTCGGCGGCACGCTTGTTGGCATTGGCGACATTGACGGTGATTTCTTCAAGGGCTGCGGCTGTCTCTTCGAGGGATGCGGCCTGATGTTCGGTGCGGCGAGAAAGATCGTCCGCGCCCGCTGCGATTTCGCGGGTGCTGCCATCGATGGTGGCGACGCCGTCGGAGATCGCGAGAAGCGTTTCAGCGAGCTGCTTGACCGAACTGTTGAAATCACGGCGCAGGGGTTCGAATTCCGGAGCAAAGGCGACATCGAGCTGGAAGGCGAGATCACCGGATGCAAGCCGCTTCAACCCGGCGGCAAGCCCGGATGTCGCGATGCGCAGCCTGTCCGATGCATCCTCTTCCGTCTGGCGTCGTGCCGCCTGCTGATCAAGTTCAGCCTTTTCACGCGCAGCAGCGGCTTCCTGTTCCAATGCCCGATTGGCGATCGCCGCTTGCCTGAATATTTCGACTGCGCCGGACATGGAACCGATCTCGTCCTTGCGGTCGACACCCGAAGGCGGCTGAGACGTATCGCCACTCGCAAGGATTTCCATCGTCTCCGACAGGCGCAGGATAGGACCCGTTACCGTTTTGCGGGTAAGGATGAAGAGGCTGACACAGAAGAGTGTCGCCAGACCCAGCAGCCCTTTCAAAAGAAGGTCGATGACCGCCTTTGTCTCCTGGCTTTTGGAGACAGTGGCTTGCGACAGCGCGTCGATCTGCTCGCCGGCTTTCTCCATCGCCGTTTCAAGCGTGGTGAACTGCCGCATGAAATCCGGGATCATTTTTGTCGCTGCGCCCGGATCGGACCCCACAAGGCCGACCACTGTCTTGGCTATTTCCAGATAGGAATGAAGCGGTTTTTCCACGCTGTCGATAACGGCTTTGGCTTCGGTGCCTTCGGACAAAGCCGCGTTTTCCTTTATGGCCTCGAGGAATGTCGCTTCGTGTTCGGCAAGGTCGGCCTTTACCGCGTCGAAAGACAAACCCATCGTGTCATTGGTGGAAAGAATGGCCGCGAGCACATCCGAGCGCAACGCATCGTGCATCATGTCGGCGCGCATATGATTGTGAAGTATTTCGGCAGAGCGTGATACTTCCGCGCTATTGCGGTTGAGCGTCTCCGTCGCCCAAATGCCGATGCCAACGGCGCTTCCGGTGAGAGAGAATATTGCGATGCTTGCTAATATTATCTTTTTTTGAATCGACGCCATGGGGTCGTTCCCGCTCCGTTGCTTATACTGCGGGAAAATAATAGAACGTGCTTAAGAAATGATCTATTTTTATGATGGATTTGATAAAAAGCAAAAAAGGCTGCAATTTGTATTGCAGCCTTTTCTATATTAGAGATTTATACTTTTAATTCGCTCTTTTCAGCGCGTCGCCGAGGATCGAGACGATGTCGTCGAAATGGGATTTCTCCGCGATCAGCGGCGGCGAAAGGGCGATAATGTCACCGGTGACGCGGATGAGCAGCCCGCGCTCAAAGCAATCCGTGAAGACCTCATAGGCGCGCGCGCCGATGGCGCCGTCGCGCGGCTGCAACTCGATGCCGGCGATGAAGCCGATGGTGCGGATGTCGATGACGTTCGGCAGGCCCTTCAGGGAATGGATGGCGTCGTGCCACACGTCCTGCATTTCGGCTGCACGGGTGAAGAGCCCTTCGTCGCGATAGATGTCGAGTGTGGCAATGCCGGCGGCGCAGGCGACAGGATGGCCGGAATAGGTGTAGCCGTGGAAAAGCTCGATCTGGCTTTCCGGCCCGTGCATCAGCGCATCGTGAACCTTGCGGCTGGTGAAGACCGCGCCCATCGGGATTGCGCCATTGGTGAGGCCCTTTGCGGTGGTGACGATGTCAGGGGTCACACCGAAGTAATTGCTCGCAAAGGACGAGCCCATGCGGCCGAAGCCGGTGATGACTTCATCGAAGATCAGCAGAATGCCGTGCTTGTCGCAAATCGCGCGCAGGCGTTCCAGGTAACCCTTCGGCGGCACCAGCACGCCGGTGGAGCCGGCGACTGGCTCAACGATGCAGGCGGCGATGGTTTCTGCGCCATGCAGGGCAACCAGCCGTTCCAGATCATCGGCAAGCTCGGCACCATGCTCGGGCTGGCCCTTGACGAAGCTGTTCTTCGAAAGATCGTGGGTGTGACGCAGATGGTCTGCGGGGATTTGCGGGAAAACGCGGCGGTTGTTAACGAGGCCGCCGACGGAGATGCCGCCGAAGCCGACACCGTGATAACCGCGCTCGCGGCCGATAAGTCGGCTGCGGGTGCCCTGGCCGATGGCGCGCTGATAGGCAATGGCGATCTTCAGGGCCGTATCGACCGATTCCGAGCCGGAGCCGGTGTAAAATACGCGATCAAGTTTTGCACCTTCCGGACCAGGCGCAATTTCCGCCAGCCGCTCGGCAAATTCAAAGGCGACGGGGTGGCCCATCTGGAAGGAGGGCGCATAATCCATGGTGGAAAGCTGGTGTTTCACGGCAGATGCGATCTGCTGGCGGCCGTGGCCGACATTGACGCACCATAGCCCAGCCGTGCCGTCGAGAACCTGGCGGCCGTCATTGCTGGTGTAATACATGCCCTCTGCGCTCGTCAGCAGGCGCGGATTGGCCTTGAACTGCCGGTTGGCGGTAAATGGCATCCAATAGCTGTCGAGTGAGGTGGAATTGGATCTGCTGGGGTTATCCATAGTGGCTCTCCTGTTCGGTGCCGATGATTGAAAGCTATTTTCCGGACTGAACAAGCCCTTTTCTCGCTGTGGCCAAGCCATTGAAAATGTTATAGGCGGTGAGGAGAGTTTTCGATATTTCGAACAAGGGCAACGGGGGCTCCTGCATGTCGGTGGATATAGGCGGGCGTTTGCGCCATTTGCGGCTGCGTCACAATATTTCCCAGCGTGAACTGGCAAGGCGCGCCGGTGTCACCAATTCGACGATTTCGCTGATTGAATCCAATACCTCCAATCCGTCCGTCGGCGCGCTGAAGCGTATTCTCGATGGCATACCCATCGGTCTTGCCGAGTTCTTCGCCTTCGAGCCGGAGACGAGCCGCAAGGCATTTTACCGCGCGGACGAACTGGTCGAAATCGGCAAGGGGCCGATATCCTTCCGGCAGGTTGGCGACAATGTTTTCGGCCGCAGCCTGCAGATCCTCAAGGAATGTTACCAGCCGGGCGCCGATACCGGCAAGGTGCCGCTGGTGCATGATGGTGAGGAAGGGGGGATAATCCTCTCCGGGCGTCTGGAAGTGACGGTGGACGAGGAGAGGCGGGTGCTTGGGCCGGGCGACGCCTATTATTTTGAAAGCCGCAGGCCGCATCGCTTCCGTTGCGTTGGACCCGTGCCCTGCGAGGTCATCAGCGCCTGCACGCCACCCACCTTCTGATTCCCGGGTCTTTACCCGATATGGCACCCGGCGGACATCCGGCCTATCTTGGTAGAGACAGAATCTCTGCCGAAGCCGGAAGATTTTCGACGATTGGTCGGGGCTTTGACAGGAATTTTCGCCATTGTTTCGCCACTTTTGCGCCGCTCTTGCAATTTTTCCATCGCTTTTTCTTGGCAAACACAAAATGCCAGACAGAAAAATCCCGGCTAATATGTCAAATTTTATATGCATTGCCGCAATCTTGCTGCGCCGCAAAAAAATTTATTAGTCTGTTACACGCATGGCTGTTCTTGGCGTTCCTGTCTCATCTCACCAAGTCATAAGAAACATATAAGAAAAGACTATCCGGGGTCGAAAACCCTATACATGCGGGACGGACACCCATGCTCTGGGAACATGGCCATCTGCACATTTGTTTCTTTTTTATGCAACCGTTAATATTGCCCGGACGTTGATCGGCCGCTCACGCAAGAAATCGCATAGACGGTCATAGGCAATGTGCCTTACAAAAAATCCATTAGCATCAAATTCAGAACACAGACTTGTTATCTCCTTTAGACGGAAAGACGCGCCTCCGGGCACCGACCAATCGCAAAACATAAATGGAGTTCTCTCTATGAAGTCCGCGACCCAATCGGCTGAACAGACACTCAGCAGCTCCGAAGACTTCGATGTCAGTTTTCCTATCGGGGGCATCGCAAAACGTAGCTTCGATATGACATCGGCTGCACTTGCGCTGCTCATATTCAGCCCGCTTTTCCTGTTGATCGCCGCGCTGGTGAAATTTTCCGACCCTGGCCCGATCTTCTACGGCCACCGGCGTGTGGGACATAATGGCCGCTATTTCCATTGCCTGAAATTCAGGACGATGGCGATGAACGGCGACGAGATGTTGCGCCAATATCTTGCCGCCAATCCGGAAGCCGCCGAGGAATGGCGTGCTACCCGCAAGCTCAAGAACGATCCGCGTGTTACGGCCGTTGGCGCCGTGCTGCGCAAGCTCTCCCTTGATGAACTGCCGCAGCTCCTCAACATCATCCGCGGCGAAATGAGCGTGGTTGGCCCGCGCCCGGTCGTCGATGAAGAGCTGAGCTACTACGAAAGCGCTGCCGCTTATTATCTCAGCACCCGTCCGGGCCTGACCGGCCTGTGGCAGATCAGCGGCCGTAACGACGTCTCCTACAAGACCCGCGTGGCCTTCGACACGCAATATGTGCAGAACTGGTCGATGCGACAGGATGTCTTCATCATCGTCAAGACCATTCCAGCCGTGTGCCTGTCACGCGGAAGCTACTGACCAATATTGAGTTCGGTTTTATCGACCTTCATTTCGACACGCACCCTGACCGGGATCCCAAGTCCGGTCTTCGGGTGCGTCATTGGTGCTAATCATACTGGCCGCTTTTTGCGGCGCTGCGCAACCGGCACCGTCCGGTTGCTCTATCGCCTGATCGCCCGCGTGGCGATCCGCAAACAGGGAGTTTCCCGATGAACGGCCTTTTCGCCGCCTCCAATCGTCCGCTTGCCAAAAAGACGGCCAGACAGACCCTCACCGCACTTTTGCTTGCCGCAACCGTCGCTTTCGGCGCGCCGCTTTCCGCAATGGCTGCGGACGGTGGCCAGTACAAGCTCGGCACAGCCGACAAGCTGCGCATTCGCGTGGCCGAATGGCAACCGGCCGATGGCAGCATCCGCAACTGGGATGTCATCAATGGGGACTATTCCGTCGGTCCGTCGGGCTCCTTGTCTCTGCCCTTCATCGGCCAGCTGGAGGTGGCGGGGAAAACACCATCTGAAGTCAGCGAGGCGATCGGCACCCAGCTTCAGAGCAAGTTTGCCCTTCGCAACCTGCCTTCTGCCTCCGTCGAAATCGCCCAGTTCCGGCCGATCTTTCTGAGCGGCGATGTGCAGACGCCGGGCGAATATCCATACGCCGCCAATCTGACAGTGCTGAAGGCCGTCAGCCTTGCCGGCGGCTTAAGGCGCTCTGATGCTGGCCAGCGTTTTGCCCGTGACTTCATCAATGCGCGTGGCGATGCCGCCGTCTATGACAACCAGCGGGCAAGGCTGCTTGCCCGTCAGGCGCGCCTCGTGGCCGAGGTCAAGGGTGATACGACCATTGCCAAGACGCCGGAAATGGAAAAAATTACCGAGATCGATACGCTTCTTGCGAGCGAAAGCGCGCTGATGAAGTCCCGGACCGAGCGATATACGCTTCAGCTCAAGGCGTTGACGGATCTGCATGCCCTTTTGCAGAGCGAAGTCGAATCCCTGAACAAGAAATCGGAAACACAAAACCGCCAGCTCCAGCTTGCCAATGAGGACCGCGACCGCGTCAACCGGCTGAACGAGCAGGGGCTAGCGCTCTCGCAGCGGCGTATTTCTGCGGAAGAACGGGCGGCGGAGGTGGAATCCACCCTGCTCGATATCGATACGCAGTCGCTGCGCGCCAAGCAGGACATTAACAAGGCGACGCAGGACGAGATCAACCTGCGCAATGACTGGGTGGCGCAGCGCTCCAAGGAACTGCAGGATACGGAAGCGGAACTCGACAAGCTCAATCTGCAGCTGACCACCAGCCGCGAATTGATGTCGGAGGCGCTGGCGCAATCTGCCGAGGCGATCCGTTTCGACCCGTCGGGAAAATCCGCGACCATTAGCTACGTCGTGGTGCGTGAGGAAAACGGCAAGCCGAAGGAAGTGAAGGTGGATGAAAATGCCATGCTTCAGCCTGGCGACGTTATCAAGGTCTCGTCCGAAATCCTGATGCAGTGAGGTTTCCATGCGGATCGCCAAATCGGCGCTGATCGATCCCGAACGCAATGAAGTCTACGGAATGGCGGCAATCGCGCTGTCATTCTTCGTTTTCGCCTATTCGTCGCGTTTCGGGCAAATATCGGTTCTCGCCTATTATGGCATGTGGTTGCCGCTGGTGGTGGTCAACTACCGGCAGGTGCTCGGCAATTATCCGCGTTATCTGTGGATCTTCGCCTTCGGCATACTGACCGTGCTGTCCAGCTTCTGGTCTGAAGCAGCATCGGTGACCATGCGCGCCTCTATCCAGTACATGACGCATATCGTCTGCGCGCTCATTGCCATGCGGGTGATTTCCATCCGCACACTGACGCGTGGAGCATTGATCGGCATCGCCGTGGTACTGCTGTATTCGCTGCTTTTCGGCATCTATCTCTTCGATGCGCTTGATGGCACCTATAGTTTCGTCGGCGCGTTCTCATCGAAGAACCAGCTTGGCTTTTATGCCTCGCTCGGCGTCATTTTTGCCGCATCTTCCGTGCTGGTCCTCAAACAAAGGGGCATCTGGCTGCCGATTGCGGGTGTCACCGGGCTTTTATCGGCCTATAGCCTCATCGCGTCGCAATCGGCCACATCCGCCATTACCACGGCCGCCGTGGTCGCCCTCATCATCGGCTTCATCCCAATCGGCATGCTTTCACCCGCCAACCGCAAGATGACGTTTTTTGCGCTCGGCGGCCTTGGCGCGCTGCTGGCCGTTGCCTCCCTGCAATTCGGCCTGCTGGACGCCATTCTCGGCATTTTCGGCAAGGATTCGACACTGACAGGTCGTACCTATCTGTGGCAGCAGGGCATAGAAGCGGCGAAACAGACGCCCATTCTCGGTGTCGGCTATCAGGGGTTCTGGGTGGTGGGTTTTGCCGATGCCGAACGCCTGTGGAACGACTTCTTCATCACGGGCCGCAGCGGCTTCCACTTCCACAACACCTATATCGAAACGGTGGTGGAAAACGGCATCGTCGGCATGATCCTGCTCGGCATGGTGCTTTATGGCACGCTGCTTGGCCATCTGCGCTCGGTCCTGATGCGAAAGAGCGATCCGCAGGGCGTCATTCTCTTCGCCATTTGTGCGCTCTTTGTCGTTCGCTCCTTCGTGGAGATCGATATCATTTTCCCGTATCAGATCGGCTCGTTCCTGCTCTATTTCGCGGCCGGAAAACTGTGCCTTCCGGCGAAAGCTGCGCGGGGCAGCGTGCACCTGACTGGCGTTCGTGGCGGTTTTTCTCACCGTCATTCCGGCCTTGAGGCGGAATCCAGCCAGCCCAGGTCCTTGGGCTGAAACAATTCGTCCTCGCCGCGCGGACGCGCGTCGGCTACATCCCGGCCCAAGGCCGCAATGACGGAGAAGAGGTGGTTCTAAAGATAGTCCGCCGAGACATGCGGGCTGGCGTGGATGAAGCTCCACATATCCTTGCTGACATCGACAATATCCGCGATCGACTTTTCGAGGTGCTCGATTTCCTTCTCGTCCATGCGTTCGACCTTGCCGTAACGGACCTTGCTGTCGTCCTCCACCAGCCGCATCAGCTGGGTGCTGGCGATTTCGCCCTTTTCGTCGAAGGAATAGATGCAATGATTGTATTTGTTGCGCGTCTTCGCTTCTTTTTTCAGCCGCGCCATGATGGAGAGAATGGTCTTGCGGTCCTTCGCGTCCGTGGACGGAAGCTTCGCCAGGCGCTCAATGAGATCCATGCGCGCCCGCGTGGTGTTGAGCGTCAGAAACACCACGATGGCCGCTTCCTTCTCCACTTTCAGGAGATGGACGATCAGATAGATCATCAGGCTTTCGGTGTTGGTCCACACGTAATTCAGCCTGCCGACCAGCAGCAATACATCCGACATTGCCGCCATGCTGCTTCTCCCACCCCAACGAAATATATTGAGCCATCATATGCTGATTGCTGCGGAAAAGACAGTCTAGGTTACTGATATTTATTCATCTTTCCTTGAAGGCGCGGGACATGCTGTCAGAGATCGGCTTGGTCAGATATTCGAAGAAGGTGCGTTCCGACGTCTGGATCAGAACGTCGGCCGGCATGCCGGGCACGGGGTGGAAATTATGAACCTTGGCGATTTCCTCATCGGAAACCTGCACGCGCACGATATAGACGTCCTTGACCTGCAGGCCGGCATTTTCCTCGATACTGTCGGCGGAGACGTAGAAGACCTTGCCGTTCAGAACCGGTGTCGTGCGGCGGTTCAGCGCCGAGAGACGGATCGCGGCGGTCTGGCCTTCATGCAGCTGGTCGATCGAGGTTCTGAGAACCTGTGCCTCAAGGATCAGGGGAACATGGGCGGGCAGGATTTCCATGATCGGCTTGCCGGTGGTGATGACGCCGCCTGGCGTGTGATAATAGGCGCGCACAACGGTGCCGTTGACGGGGGAGCGGATGACGGTGCGTTCCAGCACTTCGGCGGCACCGCGAACCTGCTCGCGCACGCTGTCGAGATCGGACTCAGCCGTTTCGAGCGCGTCGAGCGCGGCCTGCTTGTTGGCGTTGACGGCGATGACAGCTTCCTGCTTGAACTTGGCGATTTCCGCCTCGCTCTGGTTCATCTCGCCAGTCAGGCGGGCGATATCTCCCATGGCGTCGGCAATGGCGCGCTCCAGCGCCAGCATGTCGGTCTTGCGGATAACGCCGTCCTTGGCGAGCTTTTCCTTGGAGTCGCGCTCCTGTGTCAGAAGCGCCAGCTGCCGGTCGAAGGACTGTTTTTGTCCATCATAGCCGGTATAGCGAAATTCCAGCGACCGGATGTTCTTGTCGATCAGGTTCAGCTGCTCCTCAAGCTTTATGAGCTTGCTGTGGAACACGATGTTCTGGCTCTGGATGATTGAGTTGATATCCGGATCGCCGGCTTCCTTCATGACGATGTCAGGCACCTTGAAGCTTTTTTCGCCCTGCGCCTCGGCGCGCAGGCGCACCACGATGGTTTCGAGGCGAAGCCGCCGCAGCTGCAACATGCGCTCATTGGCGAGTGCCGTCGTCTTGTCGAGCGTCAGGAGAACGTCGCCTTCCTTGACCGTATCGCCTTCGCTCACCATCATTTCCTTGATGATGCCGCCTTCCAGATGCTGGACGACCTTGTTGTTACCGGTGGCGACGAAGCTGCCCTGGGCGATAATGGCCGAGGAGAGCGGCGCGGTGCCGGCCCAGAATCCGAAGCCGCCGAAGGAGGCGAGCAACACCGCAAGACCGATGGAACTATGCAGGCGGATGGAGCGTGGCACCTCGCTGTACCATTCAAGCTGGCCCTGGGGTTTGACTTCGACGATGGCGTTTTTCTTCTTGAACATGACGATCCTCAACCCTCGATCTGCGGGGACTGGCTGCCCTGACGGCCGCTGCCGGAAAGCGCTTTCAGCACCTCCATTCTTTCGCCGAACATTGCGACGGACCCATCCTTCAAAACCATGATCTTGTCGACACATTGCAGAAGTGCGGGCCGCTGGGTGATGGTGACGGTGGTGATGCCCTGTTTCTTGGCGTGCAGCAGCGCCTTGGCCAGCGCCTGTTCGCCCTGTGTGTCGAGGTTGGAGTTGGGCTCGTCCAGCACCACGAATTTGGGATCGCCGAAGAAGGCGCGGGCAAGCGCGATACGCTGCTTCTGGCCGCCGGAAAGCGGCGCGCCATCGGCCGCGACCACGGTCTCATAGCCCTGCGGGAAACCGGCGATCAGCTCGTGCACATCGGCCAGCACAGCTGCCTCATAAATCTGGCGGTCTTCGACATCGTCGCGCATGCGGCAGATATTGGCCTTGATGGTGCCGGGGAATAGCTGCACGTCCTGCGGCAGATAACCGATGCTCTCACCGAACTGCCGCTGGTCCCAGTTTCGCAGGTCCATGAGGTCGAGGCGGACATTGCCTGACGTGGGGAGGATGGAGCCGACCAGCATCTTGCCAAGCGTCGTCTTGCCGGAGCCGGAATTGCCAATGATGGCGAGCGACTCTCCCTTTTTCAGCGAAAAGGAAATGCCGTTCAAGATCACCTTCTTCTGCGGCGGCGGCACGAAGAGGATGCGCTCCACATCCAGACGCCCTTCCGGGTTGGGCAGGCGCAGGCGTGGGAAGTTCAGCGGCGAGCTGATGAGAAGCTGCTTGATGCGGCCATAGGAGGCTGCGGATTTATTGAACTGGTGCCAGCCTTCGATCGCCCCTTCGATGGGCGCAAGGGCACGGCCGGAAATGATGGATGCTGCGATCACCATGCCGCCGGTCAGTTCGCCTGACAGCGACAGATGCGCGCCCCAGCCCAGGAGCGCCACCTGGGTCATCATGCGGGCGGCCTTGGAGACGCCTGAGAACATGATATTGCGATCCTGCGCCGCCACATGCGACTTCAGCGATCCGGCCGTTTCGCGGCCCCACATCTTCACCGCTTCGGGGATCATTGCCAGCGCATTGATGATCTGCGAGTTGCGCGACATGGAATCGAGATGGAAATTGGCGCGGCTCAGATAGCCGGAAGCTTCGGCAAATTGTCTCGCGGTAAAGCGCTGGTTCAGCCAGGCAATGATGAACAGCACCGCGCAGCAGACCATGATGATGATGCCGAGATGCGGATGGACGAGATAAACCACCACGATGAAGAGCGGCATCAGCGGCGCGTCGAGGAAGGCGATCAAGGTGCCAGAGGTGAGGAAGGAGCGCAGTTGCTGCAAGTCCTGTAGAATCTGGTAGTCCTTGCCGCTGCCATGCAGGGAGGCGCGGGCGGCGGCCGAAAGGATGGGCGCACCAAGCTGCACTTCAAGCTCGACGGCGGTGCGCATCAGGATGAAGCGGCGAATGGCGTCCATGAAAGCCTGCAGCAGAACCGCGCCGAGTACGGCGACGGTCAGCATTATCAGCGTATCCATCGAGCGGCTGGTCAGCACCCGGTCCGATATCTGGAAAAGATAAAGCGGAATGGCGAGCAGCAGGATGTTGATGGCGATGGTAAACAGCATCACCACCACCATGTTGCGACGTACGGCGGCAATACCCTTGGCGAGACTTGCGGCAAAATTGATCGGCTCGCTGCGCTTGTGGAACCCGCTCTGGCTTCCGCCACCGCCACCACCGCCGCCGCCATTATCCGTCGGCTCCTTGCCGTTGCCGCCACCACCCGTCACCGGCCGGCGCTCGTTTTCCCGGATAGGCCCGTCATTATTGTCGATGGTCTTGACGAAGGGCAGGTCGGTATTGTCGACTTTCGCTTGGGGTTCGAGCGGGGAGGCGGGCTGCGGATCCTGTTGCGGAGCCGGTCTTTCCGGCGGAACATCGCGCAATTGCGCCGGTTGTTCCGTTTTCGCCAGCGGTTGGGAAAGAGTTTGTGGGGGAGCAGCCTCCTGGGAGGAGGGAGTGTTTTTCGCCTGTTCTGCGCCGGATAATTGGCGAAGGTTCTCAACGGCTTCGTTGATGGCCGAAATGCAGGCATCGGTTAGCTTGCTGTCTTCCGCATCCTGATCCAGCGGCAAATCCAGCGAGCGCCCGTCGGCAATGGTTTTTCTTGAGATATGATCCATTTTTTATCGGTCCCCTGGTGATCTTGCGGTAACTGCGGTTTCGGCGGGACGTGCGTTTCCCGTCCCGCTTGCCAAAACCTAGGCAGTGACCCCCTGCATGACGTCGGCCGAATGCGCGTTCGACCATGACATGTCGTGACCGGCATTGATGACGCCATCGGATTCGTTCTGGATGGTGGCGGGATCATCGTGAAGAAAGGCGATGACCTCGTTCGCCAGTTGGCCGGGCTGAGCCGGATGCGACGTATCGTTTTCGATAATGCCGCCCTGAATGAGGATGGCATCGGAATAAAGGCCGCCGGCAACATAGGTGGTGGAGCCGAAGCTGTCGTAGTCGACGATCTGTGCGAGATTGACGACAGCATTGCTGCCGGTGTCGATATGGACGGTCGCATCCTGGTTGTTTTCCAGAACCTTGGCTGCGGCCTGGGTCACATCGTCGGAATCACCCAGCACGCTCACCTGTTTGATGATGCTGACGTCGTAAAGATTGCCGGTGATGTAGAGAACGTTCAGCCCCTGATAGCCGGCAAAGTTGGCGTCGTGGGCGAGCGCGTCCGGCATGTTCGGGTCGCGCTGGTTGATCGCGTTCACCGTCTGGTTCATGTAGTCTGGCATGGCTTCGAAACGATCATTGCTGCCGACATTGTGGATGGAAGCATCGTTCCACAGAAGGTTATTGCCGGACTGGATCGTCGCGCCATCAGGCGCATCGGGATTGGCGCGGGCCCAGTCATTGTCGTAAAGCACGGCGATCTGGCTGATCAGGTTCATGTCCAGCACATTGCCGCCGACGATGATCAGATCATATTGCATGCCGATGCCGAGGAAATTGGCGATGTTCAGGGCAGCGTTGCCGCCTGTCAGCAGGCTGACGCTGGAGCCCGCCGTGGTGATTGTCATCGTGTCGTTGTCACTGATGAACTGATATTGCTCGATCCAGTGCACGAAGGATACGTCCCCCTCCAGCACGCTGACGCGCCAGGCGGTGGGGAATATCGGCGTTTCAGCCGTATCATGGCTGTCGGCCGCGTTCTCTGCGCCGGGATAGACCGTGCGCTCGAAGCTGGCGATGTTGTATGCAGCCGTTGCCGCCTGATCTTCGGAATGGGTGAAGACGGACGAAATCTCGTCCCGATCGCTATAGATATAGGCCTGGGTGATCGCGTCGATCTGGTGATAGTCACCCATGACGGCGGTGACGGAGGTCATGACGCCGGTATTGACCAGCGTGGCGACATTGGCGACGATGTTGGCGCCTGCGGCCACATCGATGCTGTTGCCGGCGGGGCTGTCCTCATGCAGCGAAACGTCGCTCTTTTCCGGCTCTTCCGCTGGCTTGGCAATGCCGCGATCCGGCATGAAGTCGTCGAGCATCGGCTTGTCGTAGGAAACCGCGCCATTGATATAAAGGCCGTTGATATCGTTGCCAGCCAGGACGAAATCCTCGTCCGCCCCGGTGCCGAGCGAGGTGACGTCGTTTTCGCGGGCGTGGTCGATGTAATCATGGGCGGATTTGGCGAGCGCCTGCAATGCGTCGTAGCTGTCAGTGCGCTGGAAAGTGGAAAAGGGCGTGAAGACGGCCGCTTCATTGTAGAACTCGACGGTGCGCTCGGTCACGAAGGTCGTGTCGCGCGCCACATTGGGGCCGTCCGTCATGTTCACATAGTCATCGTCCTGAAGAATATTGACCTGCGTGACATGAGCGGCGACAGAGCCGGGGCCGGTGTGAACCACCAGTTCGCGTTCTCCCTCGAAGGAAACACGGCCGGGAAAGCGGAAATGCGCGCCGGAAATATCGACCGGTATGGCATTTGCAAGCTGCTGCATGTCGTATTCGACAGCACGCGCGAAATGCGGCCGCATGTAATCGAAATCATAATAGCCGGAACGATATTTGACGCCGGGATCGTAATCTTCAAGCGGAACGTCGTAATTCTTGTCGAGCAGCCGTGCCGCTTCATCGTCGGGCAAGTGGTCCGGATTAGACTGGGCCGGGCCTTCGCTATAATTGGTTCTCAGACGCGCATCCTCGACCTCGGTATCGAACAGGCCGATGAAATGCGCAATCATGTCGGAAATCTTGTCGATATGCATTGGAGGTCCCTCCCTGATCATCGCGGCAGGGCCTGAGCGTTGCGGACGGCACCCGTCTCACAGGCGGTGCTTCGTTTTCGCGCAAACCGGTCCTTTAACCGCGAACTGCACCGGCGGATGCCGGTGCAGCTCTTTTCGTCAAGAGGTGGTTATCAGGAGTGATCCTCACCGACATCCGATACATGCGAGTTGCCGCCTGTGATCGTGACGTCAACGGCATTGGAGAGCATGTTGGCGCCCTGCACCAGTTCCAGATGGAAGCCGGAATTTGCAAGGATTGCCGATGCATCTGCAGTGCTGGTACCTGCGGCGTCGTCGCCGGCCTTGAGGTCCCATCCCTTGCCGTCCATACCTTCGGCGCCGTAAGCGTCACCGGCATTGGCGTTCAGGTGGTTCTGGGCGCCACCGTTGTCCATCTTGATATCCCAGGCCTGATCCTGATCCGCCAGGTGGTTGGCCTGCACAAGGCTGAAGCCCGTGTCGTTACCGTCGCCGTTAAGCGAGCTGTTGAGGATATTGTCGACGTCGAGTGTGAAGGAGAAGTCGTCACCCAGGTTGAAGGTGAGGTCTCCGCCGGCGATGCCGAGATTGCCGACATCCTTGACGCCGGAGATGTTACCGAAGTCGTCATCCGACTTGTAGTAGCTGTCTGCGGAGTTGAAGCTGTCGGAGGTCGTCGTGGTCTTGGTGGAGGTGTCGTTGTCGGAATAGGAGAATGTTTTGGTGTCCGTATCCGTGACCGTCTTCACATTGGTATCATTGTCGCTGTACGACTTGCTTTCATAGCTCCAGTCGTAGTCGACCTTGATATCGGTGTTGGTTTCGGTGCTCGTCTTGGTGGTCGTGTCGTTGTCGCTATACGACTTGCTGTCGTAGCTCCAGTCATAGTCGTTGTCGCGATTGTCACCGTTGTTGGCGGCTACATCAATCTTGGCGTCAACATCCACATTGGTGCTGTGATCGCTGTTGTCGTTGTTGCGGTTTTCACCATTTGCGGTGCCGACGTTGCTGTCTTCCACCTTGGCGTCATTGGTCGAGGTGTTGGCGAAACCATCGGAAAGCGCGCCGATCTTGGTGATGTCGTCGTCGCTACCGCCGGATGACTTTGGATCATAACCCATTTTTATTTCCTCCGAAAAAGCTCGGAGCAGCTTTCGAAATCCCTCTCATCTTAAATGGGATTTTTTCGCGCTTGCTCCGTGTTGCACAAAGATTGATGTTTTGCAGATGTACTCGTTACGCATCACCTGCGGTTTGGCATTGGCCCGTGACCGGGCTCTTTTCGTTCAGCCCCTGTGCGCTACTCGGTAAAAAGGCGCACAAATCCGTTCCTCGCTCCAATGGGGAGCGCGGTGGCTTTCGTCTTTTCGTTTTCATGTTTCTTGAAAAGGAACCGGCGTTTGCAAACACACGTCAAAGGCCGGGGTTGTCTTTCCATCGATCGCCGTTTCAGCGACGGTCAGACTGTGCAGCAGAAAAATTGCCGTTCCTAGATATCAATTCGGGTTAAACATATCGGCGCTTTCACCCCGATTATATATGTCAGAGGGTGGGCAACGGGGTGCATTTCGCCGGCTTGGCCGGAAATAATGCGGCTTCGACAGCCGGCAGCGGCTTTTTCGAAAAACATGGTTTATTTCGGTGAGAAAAGTCCAGCATCCCGAAATGGCACATTCTCCAGCGTCACTCGACGGGGAGGTATGCAAAGGGATTTCAACTGAAAGTTATATTTTCCCGGATTGCAAAACCGCAGCGAAAGCTTTTTCGATGTGTTTGTTTTTCCAACGTTTCCGGGATCAGTGATTCTGTCATGGCGTAACCTATTTTGTACGTCAATTGTAAAAAATAACCCGTTTGGGCCATTTATTTACACAGCTTTTCGTATTAGCCTCCTTAATTAACGGGTAATTAATGATAGTTGACATGGCTTGAGGCGGGGATTGCCCCATAAGTTTTCAGGGGCCGCTTCAGCAAACAGCAGACGACACAACCAAAAGACCGTAATGCGTAAGCGCTTTAGGGAGGCGTCAATGTTCATGGGAACTTCAGATTATGCGGCAAAACCAAGTGGTGCCGTTGCTCCTATAAATGGAACTTTATTAATCATAGCGGATCCGGACCTGTTTTCCGAGTGCCTCGTAGAGGCGTTGGGCAAAAAGTTCCCCACATTCGCCGTGGTGAGCGTCACGTCGTCGGCAACGATTGACGATGATTACGGTGCGAATGTCCGGTTGGTCCTGCCATACCGCATATCGTCGGAGCGGCTTCATGGCGTCCTTTCAGCCGTCCGCGAAAAACATCCGGACGCGCCGATCGCACTCGTCGTTGAAACCATCGAGAAGTTCGAAGAGTCGCTGAAGCAGCTGGTGGGGACGCGCATTATAGATGGCGTGCTGCCGCTCAATCTGCGGCTCGACGTCTTCATGGCGGCCGTTGACCTGCTCATGAAGGGCGGAGAGCATTTTCCGGCCGCGCTTCTCGGCAAGCTCACACCTTATTCCCAGGCCGTTCATGGCAAAAGCGTTCAAAGCAGCGCCGTGATCGCCAATCGTGCCGACGCCCTCTCTGCCAGCAGAAGCGAGATATCCGCGCTGACGACGCGCGAGGTTCAAATTCTCGACCTGCTGTGCAAGGGAACGCAAAACAAAATCATCGCGGACCGGCTTCATCTGTCGGAAAACACTGTGAAAGTACACGTCCGCAACATCTACAAGAAGATGCACGTCCGTAACCGCACGGAGGCGGCGTCACGCTTCTTTAATAAGGACGAGGACGCGGCCTTTTCCGGCTGGAGAAACTGAAAGTCAGGCAGCGAAGGTTGCCGGGCGCCAGTTTCAATCAGGTTTTCTTGCCGAGGCTCAGGGCCTCAGGAAACAACGGGACTTCTGACCAAATCCGCTCGGTGAGCAGATATAGGGAGAGGAACCGGAATAGGACGGCCGCGATATGGAGGGCGTCCTCGACGACGCGTCGGCAACAAGCGTCACTGCTGCATTGCCTGTCTTGTCGTAACCGTAGGAGGTCCTGGCCGGAGCAACCCGCGTCTTCATCGTGGCCGTATTCGCAGATGCGGTCTTGATGAGAACGGCGTCTTCGACCACGGAGCATGAAGCAGTGGCGAAGGTGAAAGCCGCAAGTGCTGTGGCAACAAGTGCGAAGTGACGGCGGCGAGCTGCTTTGCCGCTATGGGAATAAGGCATTTCATTCATCGTGTATGTCCCCTGAAACCGACTGTCTGTCGCATCTCGCCGGGCGGTTTTGTCCCGGTGGACCGAGCCTTACAAAACCAGGATAGTCCCGACTGGTTGAGCGAAGCTTGCGCTAATGCTCAATAAGAAAGGCATAATGGAGGCATAGTTAAAAAGTATTAAATCAGGGGCTGATTTGAGTAGTGAAAGGTAATCAATTGTAATATTTCGACAAAATGAAGTTGACCTGTTTTTCACCGCGCCTATCATAAAAGTTGAAATCTATCGAATCGAAATATTAAACCTCCAGAAGAAATAAAAACCGGAGGATGATATTCAAGATACCGAACAATCGGGAGTTTGATCCAGTTCAAGTTGAATCAGCCGGGCTGATTCCTCATGGGGAGGAGTGTGTAATGCGTAATTTCGTTCCCAACGAGCATGACAACGGCGTCACAATCTATGACGAGTGGAGGCCAGGCCAGCGCGTTCTCGTTAATGGCGGTGCCGGTTTCCTTGGCTCCCACCTTTGCGAGCGTCTGCTGGGCTGCGGCCACGAAGTGGTCTGTCTCGACGATCTTTCGACCGGACGAACCGCAAATATCGAACATTTGCGCGACAATAAGCGCTTTCTGCTGGTTGAGCACGATGTGCGCAAACCCTATGACATCGATGTCTCGCTGATCTTCAACTTCGCCTCTCCGGCCTCGCCGCCGGATTATCAGCGCGATCCTGTCGGCACCCTGCTCACCAATGTGCTTGGCGCGGTCAACGTGCTGGAAGTTGCCCGCAGATGCGGTGCAACCGTGGTGCAATCCTCGACATCGGAAGTCTATGGCGATCCGCTCGTCAATCCGCAGCCGGAAACCTATTTCGGTAATGTAAATACAATCGGGCCGCGAGCTTGCTACGATGAAGGGAAACGCAGCGCTGAGACGCTGTTTTTCGATTATCACCGCTGCCACGGTGTCGATATCAAGGTGGGACGCATCTTCAACACCTATGGGCCGCGCATGCGCCCGGATGACGGACGCGTTGTTTCCAACTTCATCGTGCAGGCACTGAAGGGTGCCGACATCACCATTTATGGCGATGGCAGCCAGACGCGCTCCTTCTGCTATGTCGACGATCTCATTGACGGTTTCCTGCGATTTTCGGCCAAGCCGAAGGACTGCATCGGGCCGATCAATCTCGGCAATCCGAGTGAAATTCCGGTGCGGCAGCTCGCAGATATCGTCATCCGCATGACGAATTCCCGCTCGCGCATTGTCCATCTGCCCGCTGCGATCGACGATCCGCAGCAGCGCCGCCCCGATATTTCGCGGGCCAAGGAGCAGCTCCGGTGGCAACCCCGTGTACCGCTCGAAATGGGACTGGAAAGAACCATCGTCTATTTCGATGCGCTCCTCGCCGGCAGGAAAATGGCGGAGGCCGTATGAGATGCCCCGCACAATCCTCGTCACGGGCGGGGCCGGATTCATAGGCAGCCACATCTGCAAGGCGCTGGCTCAATCCGGCTTCAAGCCGATCGCATACGACAATCTCTCAACGGGTCACGCGGATTCGGTTCGCTGGGGACCCTTCATCGAGGGTGACATTCTCGACCGCAGTCTGCTGAAGGCTACGCTCAAGGAGTTTGCGCCGGCTTTCGTCATCCATTGCGCCGCCAACGCCTATGTTGGCGAATCCGTCGAAGATCCGCGGAAATATTACCGCAACAATGTCGGCGGCAGCCTGGCGCTTCTGGATGCCTGTCTCGATCAGAATATTGGCGGGCTGGTGTTTTCCTCCAGCTGCGCCACCTATGGCGTGCCGCCGCACCTGCCGATCCGCGAAGAAACGGCGCAGATGCCCGTCAATCCTTACGGGCGCACGAAGCTGATCTTCGAAATGGCGCTTGATGATTACGCCGCCGCCTACGGTATGCGTTTCGTCGCATTGCGCTATTTCAACGCGGCAGGTGCCGACCCGGATGGCGAACTCTGTGAACGCCACGAACCCGAGACCCATCTGATCCCGCGGGCGCTGATGGCCGCCGCTGCGCGACTGCCCCAGCTCGATGTCTTCGGCGCGGATTACGATACCAGCGACGGCACCTGCATTCGCGACTATATCCATGTCAGCGATCTGGCTGATGCGCATGTCGCCGCCGTCAACTATCTGGCGGATGGCGGTGAGACGCTGCGCGTCAATCTCGGTTCCGGCCATGGCACGTCGGTTGGCGATATCATAAGGGCGATCCACCGGGTGACGGGCCAGGAAGTTCCGGTGCATTTCGGTGCAAGGCGCGCCGGCGATCCGCCAGCTCTCTTCGCGGATATAAAGCGGGCGGAAGAAACGCTCGGCTTTACCCCGAAACGCTCGGATATCGACACCATCATCCGCACGGCCGGTCCGGGCTTCGGGCTGGAGGTGCTGACATGAAGACGCGCTCCACTCCTTCTGTCACATCGTCGTGCGTCGCCACAGGCGCATTGCGGATGCTGCCGGTCTTCACCGGATGGAACCGCACAGCCTATCTTCTCGGTATCGGCGGTTGGCTGGTCACACTTGCCTATTTCTGGATCTGGTGGCTGGACCGGGACCGGGTCATCGACTGGCCCTATTACACCATCGTCACGATGACTTTGGCGTGGATTACGCTGTTGCCGTCCTATTTCATTTTCATCTTCCTGAATGCCAGGGTTGTCGATCGGCGCTCTCCTCTGCCCAGGGGCCGGGTGGCGATGGTCGTCACCAAGGCGCCATCGGAACCCTTCGCCGTGGTGCGCAAGACGCTGCTGGCCATGCTGGAGCAAAAGGGGCTGGAATTCGACGTGTGGCTTGCGGATGAGGATCCGGATGCGCAAACGCTGAAATGGTGCGGCGCGCATGGTGTTTTCGTTTCGACCCGCAAAGGTATCGCCGACTATCATCGCAAGACCTGGCCGCGTCGCACCCGTTGCAAGGAAGGCAATCTCGCTTATTTCTATGATCATTACGGTTACGAACGTTATGATTTCGTCGCCCAGTTCGATGCCGACCACGTGCCGGAGCCGGATTATCTGAGCGAGATCATCCGTCCCTTCGCCGATCCGGCGGTGGGATATGTCTCCGCGCCGAGCATCTGCGATGCCAATGCCGGTGAAAGCTGGGCCGCGCGCGGCAGGCTTTATGCGGAGGCGAGCCTGCACGGCGCGCTGCAGCTGGGTTACAACAACAGCTGGGCGCCGCTTTGCATCGGTTCGCATTATGCCGTGCGCACCAAAGCGCTGCGTGAAGTGGGCGGTCTGGGCCCCGAGCTTGCGGAGGACCATTCCACCACACTTCTGATGAATGCCGGTGGCTGGCGCGGGGTCCACGCCGTCAACGCCATTGCGCATGGCGACGGGCCTTCGACCTTTGCCGACCTCATTGTGCAGGAATTCCAGTGGTCACGCAGCCTGATGACCATCCTGCTGCAATATTCACGGCATTACGTGCCGAAACTGCCCCTGCGGCTGAAGTTCCAGTTCCTGTTTTCGCAGCTTTGGTATCCGCTGTTTTCCGGCTTCATGGCGCTGATGTTCGTGCTTCCGGCCGTCGCGCTCCTGGGCGGGCATGTCCTCGTCAATGCATCCTATCCGGTGTTTCTGGCGCATTTCATGCCGATTTCGCTCATCATGATCGTGTTCGCGTTTTTCTGGCGGGCCACAGGGGCTTTCCGCCCGCATGATGCAAAACTCTTCAGCTGGGAAGCCATGGTGTTTCTGTTCCTGCGCTGGCCCTGGTCTTTGATGGGTGTGCTGGCAGCGATCCGGGATACGATCCGTGGCGACTTCGTCGACTTCCGCATCACGCCGAAGGGCACGCAGGCAAAACCCCCACTGCCGCTCCGGGTAATCGTGCCCTACATGGCTTTGGCCGCGTTGAGCCTTTTGGCCATGGTTTTGGCGCCGCGCGAAAGCGGAGCGGAAGGCTTCTTCGTCTTCGCCGCGATCAATGTGGCGATCTATGCGGGCCTCTCGGTGTTTCTGCTTATCCGCCACGCGATGGAAAACGGTTTGCCGAGGCTGCCGGCATTGCGCGGTGCGGCGACTGCCGCTGCCTGTTCGTTAATGCTTGTGGGCGGCAGTGCCGCGGAACTCAGCTCCCATGCAATTGGCGGGCTGGAAGCCCTGTCGCACGGGCAACCCTATGTCAGCTTCACCGAAACGCGGTTCACCGTGGCCGGCGCTGGCGTGGAAGGAGCAAGATCGGTGCGTCTGAAATTGCGCATCGTACTGCCGGGAATGCCAGGAAATAGAAACATGCAGGCGGAACCCATGATGCCGCCACCGGCGATGATAACCGGAGAAATCATGCTGGCCGACAATAGGGTCGGACAATAGAAGGAGGAGGCTGTGATGAGAACAACAATAAGCAACTGCGGATTCTCCGCTTTCGTACTCTGCCTTGCGGTGATCGCACCAAGTGCCGTCCACGCCGCAGGCGGCACGAAGACGCCGAAACCGCTCCGGACCAGCGAAGTCGTTGACATGTATTACGACAAGACCTGGAAATGGGATACGGGCGGCGGGCGCTTCATCGCCGATGGACGCAAGTTCGTTGCCGCCACGGAAGAGAAAGGCGTCAAGTCGGTCGGCGATGGCCGTTGGACGGTGGATGCCAATGGCACGCTGTGCATGCGCGCCACCTGGAAAAGTATGGCGGGAAGCGGCAAGGCCGATACCTGCTTCGACCATGGCCGCATCGGCAAGGTGCTCTACCAGCGCAAGCAGGGCGGCCCGTGGTACGTCTTCCGGCATAACCCGCCACGGCCCGGAGATGAATTCCTGAAACTTGTCCGCAAGGACGATGTCACCCCGCAAGTCGCCGCCTATGGCAAGGCGACGATGGCGACGAGGTAGGAGGAAGTGTCATGCAAATAACAAGAAGAAAACTGCTTTTCGCCAGTGGGGCGGCTGTCGCTGCGTCAGCCAGCATGTACCCCATGTTCAAACTGGACGCCCAGGGGGTCGCGCCCATGGGCTCCACCGGCATGAAGACACTTGCCGACAAACGCCCGACATTGCATGCGGACGGTATCCGCTTCGGCGCTTACGATCCGCACGGCGATTTCACCGGCCAGACCGGGGTGGCAACGGAACATCTGTTTCTGCCCTGGGAGGACGTGGATCTCGACAGTCTGGCGCTTGCGGACGCCTATGCCATGGAGCGCAAGCGCAATGTTCTGATCACGGTCGAGCCCTGGTCATGGGACGTCAACTGGCGTCTCACCTCCGACGAGTTGCGCCGCAGGGTGCTGGGAGGCGACTACGACAAGAACATGCAGGCGATCGCCGCACGCATGTCGGCAATGAAAAGCCCGCTCATCCTTCGCTGGGGGCAGGAAATGGAAGACACGTCCGGCCGCTTCTCATGGTCGGGATGGAACCCGCAGGACTATATCACGGCCTATAAGCGCATGGTGGACATGACCCGCAAGGCGGTCCCCGGCGTCAAGGTGATGTGGTCACCGAAGGGGCTCGATGGTCTTCGCGCCTATTATCCCGGTGACAGCTACGCCGATCTGGTCGGGCTATCGGTCTTCGGTCTCGAGGACTACGACAAGATCGAATATGGCGGACCGCAGAAGTTCTCCGACCTGCTGCGCAAAGGCTATGGGCTTGTCGAAACCTTCAATAAGCCGGTCTGGGTCGCCGAACTCGGCTATGAAGGCGGCGATTCCTACGTCCGTCCATGGATGAACGACGTGACATTGAAACAGGCGGATTTTCCGAGGCTGGAAGAGGTCGTCTATTTCAATGACAAGGACGTGCATCCCTGGCCGCACAATCTCGGCAAGCCCGACTGGCGCGTCGTGCGTCCGGCCAAGGCTTGAACGAGGCCGGAGCGAGCTGAGCGGACGCCCGGCCCGCTCGCTCGCCCGGATATTTATTTGCTGACTGCCAGCACCGCCTCGGCCTCATAGATGGCGCAGACGATGTGATAGAACGTGCTTGCCGGTGCCGGCTCGTCGAGCATCGGCTTGTCGGCCGGCCATTTGTCGAACCACAGCCCTTTGACCGGCGTGTCGAGGAAGGGCTGCAGCGCGCCGATGGCTCTGAGGCCAGAGGCGAGGTAACGCTGCCTCTCCTCGCCGGACGTGACACTGGCAAGGCGCACCGCCGCCTTCAGCCATTCCGTCTGCGGCCATAGCCGCGCCAGCCCGTCATGCACCGAAAAATCATCATAGAGGCTCATGATCGCGACCTTGCGGCGCGGGCAGATGCCGTGCTCCTCGCCGATCTCGAACAGGCGCCTGGCCTTGGCGATCGCCACCTCATTGTTGCGCAGGCTGCCCCAGCGCACCAGAAGCCATGCCCATTCGAACTGATGGCCCGGCTCCATGATGCGGCCTTTGTCGCCCTCATAGGGTGCCCAGTCATGGCCGAAGAATTCCCGCAGGCCTCCATTGCCGCTATCGATGAAGCGGTTCAGCGCAAGATCGGCGATCTCATCGGCCAGCGCTGACCACGGACCCTGCGGGTCCTGCGCTTCCCAGGCGAGCATCGCCTCGAACAGATGCATGTGCGGATTGGAGCAGAGCGGCGTGCGCGGCGGATTTGCCTCCTCGAAGCCGGCGACGGGATGTTTGTAGTCGCGCTTGAGGATGGCGAGAATGTCGAGCGCCCGGCCGCGCATCTCGTCCTTGCGGTCGGGAAGGGCTGCGGCCGTCTGGGCAGCGGCGAAAAGCGCAAAAGCCTGATTGTAGAGATCGAAGGATGGATCGATCAGCTTCCCGGTCTGGTCGGCGAGGTTGCCGTAAAGGCCGTTATCGAGGCGATAGACCTTTTCGAACCAGGAGAGACCATGCGAGAGCGCCTCCTTCCAGGGTCCCTGCCAGCCGTACTGGCCGGCGGCGGCGAAACAATAGGCCTGCCGCGGCTGGACGCGGGCGCGGCGGTCATCGGAAAAAACCGGTTTTGCATCCTGGCCGAGGCGCTCGTAAAAACCGCCGTCGGGTCGGGCGGAACCCGCCTCCCACCATAGGGGCAGGGCGTCCTTATCCAGCCATTTCCGTAATGTTCCGATCTCTTCGGCAAGCGCCTGCGCGATGCTCGGAAATTGCACAGTCATGCGTCAACTCTCTGTTTTTACAGTTGAATGAAAAATTAGACCAATAAAAATACGTAATTATGAGGGCAAGTAGACCATGGGACATATTGCACTGCAACCGTAAAAATTATCGACCTGACGTTGAGCCAACCCATACCGCGGCAATTGGTTCCGCCGTCGGGCATGGCCAACATCGGATCCGCAGTGATTCGAAAGCCATAAAGTCTCAGAAATTACAACGGAAATTTGAGATTGCTTATTCGTAGTCCTCACGTATTTCGTAACAATGGTCTGGTCATTAGTGATTCGGTCTCCTTTTAACCTGGGCGGCGTTGGGGAAACAAAGGGGCGCAGGGCAGTGAGATTTTCTGCCTATACTTCATTGCTGTTCTCCGTTGCGGTTCTTGCGGGCTGCAATACTCCTTCGGGCGTTCGGTCGTTCGGAGGCGCGCAGATGTTGTCTCCGTCCGAGGCGCTTGTTTTCCCGCCGCCAGGCGGTCCGGAAATCGTTACCGTCATCAACCGTACCTATTCGAACGCCGTGGCGCAGCAGGTCATATTGCGTTCCGAGGCGGCAACGCCCGGACAGAACTATATCAAGGCGGAATTTTTCGGTCCGCAGCAGGCGGGCGATACCGATCGCGACGCTCTGACGTTCACCGGTTTCAGGGCCGCCTCTGTCGCGCGTGAAATCCGCGCGGAGTTTCCGGACGAAAACATCGCCATGTCGGCCAATTACCTGCAGAACGGCTACGGCGCCTTTTCCTATGCGGCCGGTAGCGGCAGGGGCGGCGACACCTGTCTTTATGGCTGGCAGGACATACGCTCGCCGGAAAGCATGCGGCAGGATTTCCGCAACCTTGGCCGTATCAAGGTGCGACTGCGGCTCTGCCAGTCGAATGCGAGCGTCGAACGGCTTCTGGCCGTCATGTATAATTACACGATTACCGGCACCTATGCCTCGCAAAGCTGGAACCCCTACGGCACGCCGCAGGCGGTGGACCAGAACCTCGGCCGGCCGGGCCATCCGGTCTATCCTGTCAAGGCGGATGACGTGCCGATGCGGCCTGGGGGCGAAGTGACTGCAAGTGTGCCGAGACCGCCTGTGCGCCGTGCCGCCGCAGCTGTCGCGCCTGTTCGGCCCGAGCCGCAGCCGTTGCCGCCGGTAGCGGCAGTCAGCATTCCGTCGCCAACATCGGCCGGCTTCCCCGCCCAGCCCGCACGGCCTGCCGTGGCTGGCAGCCGCGCGGAAGGTGTGCAGGCGGAGAGCCGGCAGCCTTTGCAGGTTCCGCAGGTGTCCATTCCCTCGCCAGCATGTCTGTCCGGTTCGGGAGCGGCTCAGGGATGCAGATAGGCGCTGGAACAAGGGTAGAAGAGGTCGTTGCAAAAAATCCGGGTAAGAATTCCGGGTGGGGAAAAGAACGGAAAATTTCGGGATGAACAAGGCCATCACGATCATTGTCTGGTTGCTTGTGTCGCTTTGCGTTCTGGCCATCATCACGATGCCGATCAGCCTGCAGACGCATCTGGTCGCCACGGCGATCTCGCTTGTCCTTCTTGCCACGATCAAGAGTTTCAACGGGCAGGGGGCCTGGCGTCTTGTGGCGCTCGGTTTCGGCACGGCCATCGTGCTGCGTTACGTCTACTGGCGCACCACCAGCACCCTGCCGCCCGTCAACCAGCTCGAGAACTTCATTCCGGGCTTTCTGCTTTATCTCGCTGAAATGTACAGTGTCGTGATGCTGGGGCTCAGCCTCGTCATCGTCTCGATGCCGCTGCCTTCGCGCAAGACCCGGCCCGGCTCGCCCGATTATAGGCCAACGGTCGATGTTTTCGTTCCGAGTTACAACGAGGATGCGGAGCTTCTGGCCAATACGCTGGCGGCGGCCAAGAACATAGATTATCCGGCCGACAGGTTCACCGTATGGCTGCTGGACGATGGCGGTTCGGTGCAGAAGCGCAATGCCAGCAATATTGTCGAGGCGCAGGCCGCGCAGCGCCGCCACGAGGAGCTGAAGAAGCTCTGCGAGGATCTCGACGTGCGTTATCTGACGCGTGAGCGCAATGTCCACGCCAAGGCCGGAAACCTCAATAACGGTCTCGCCCACTCGACCGGGGAGCTGGTGACGGTGTTCGATGCCGACCATGCGCCTGCCCGTGATTTCCTGCTGGAAACGGTGGGTTATTTCGAAGAGGACCCTCGGCTCTTTCTCGTCCAGACACCGCATTTCTTCGTCAATCCCGATCCCATCGAGCGCAATCTGCGCACCTTCGAGACGATGCCGAGCGAAAACGAGATGTTCTACGGCATCATCCAGCGCGGCCTCGACAAGTGGAACGGCGCATTCTTCTGCGGTTCCGCCGCCGTGCTGCGGCGTGAGGCGCTGCAGGATACCGAAGGCTTCAGCGGTGTCAGCATCACCGAGGATTGCGAAACGGCGCTGGCGCTGCATTCGCGCGGCTGGAACAGCATCTATGTCGACAAGCCGCTGATCGCCGGGCTGCAACCGGCCACTTTTGCAAGCTTCATCGGCCAGCGCAGCCGTTGGGCGCAGGGCATGATGCAGATCCTGATTTTCCGCCAGCCGCTCTTCCGGCGTGGCCTCTCCTTCACACAACGTCTTTGCTACATGTCATCGACGCTGTTCTGGCTGTTCCCGTTTCCGCGCACGATCTTTCTGTTCGCGCCCTTGTTCTACCTGTTCTTCGATCTTCAGATATTCGTCGCCTCGGGTGGTGAGTTTCTTGCCTATACCGCGGCCTATATGCTCGTGAACCTGATGATGCAGAACTATCTCTATGGCAGCTTCCGCTGGCCGTGGATTTCGGAACTCTACGAATATGTGCAGACGGTTCACCTTCTGCCCGCCGTCGTTTCGGTGATCTTCAATCCGGGCAAGCCGACCTTCAAGGTGACGGCTAAGGACGAATCCATCGCCGAAGCGCGGCTTTCGGAAATCAGCCGCCCGTTCTTCGTCATTTTTGCGCTTCTGGTCGTGGCCATGGCCTTCGCCGCCTGGCGCATCTACAGCGAGCCCTACAAGGCGGATGTCACGCTTGTCGTCGGCGGCTGGAACCTGCTCAACCTTATCTTTGCAGGCTGCGCGCTCGGTGTCGTCTCGGAGCGCGGCGACAAATCGGCGTCGCGTCGCATCACCGTCAAGCGCCGCTGTGAGGTCAAGCTTGAGGGTAGCGAGGCATGGGTGCCGGCTTCCATCGAGAACGTCTCGGTGCATGGCCTGCTGATCAATCTGTTCGACAATTCTACCGCAATCGAAAAGAACACGACAGCGATCGTGAAGGTCAAACCCCATAGCGAGGGTGTTCCGGAAACCATGCCCATCAATGTCGTTCGGACGGTTCGCGGCGAAGGGTTCGTTTCAATCGGCTGCACGTTCTCGCCGCAGCGCGCCGTCGATCATCGCCTGATCGCCGACCTCATCTTTGCCAATTCCGAACAGTGGAGCGAGTTCCAGCGCGTGCGCCGCAAGAACCCCGGCCTCATTCGCGGCACGGCAATCTTCCTGGCGATCTCACTCTTCCAGACGCAGCGCGGCCTTTTTTATCTCGCCAAGGCGCTCCGGCCGGCCTCCAAAACCGTCAAACCTGCCGGAGCCGTGAAATGACCGGCAGCAAAACGATCAGGAGTTCACTGGCAGTGCTGATGTGGGGAGCCGCTGCAGCCGGTGCTGTGGCGCAGTCCTCACCTTTCGACATGTCGCCCGAAAGGCCGTCCCAGACCACGCCGGCACCCGTTCCGCCGTCCGCCATACCTCCGTCAGCACCTCGCCAGCAAGCTCCGGCCCAGATACCGCCGCCGCCGCAGGTTCAGCCGTCACAAGCGCAACCGCCACAGCGCCCGGCTGCCGTTCCGCCGGCGCCTTTGCCTCCCGTCACCGTCCCGGCGCGTCAGGAAAGTGCAAGGCCTGCACCGGCCCAGGCGTCGTCATTGGCCGCCGACAGCCGCCGCCGTTATATATTGCCCTACGAAAAGCTCAGCCTTTCCGGTGAGATAGACAGGCGGCAATGGAGTATCTACCTCACTCCCGAGCAGGCGAATGCCGCCGTTGCGCTGAATATCGGTTATCAGAACGCCATTGTGGTCGCACCTGAAAGCTCGAATTTTCAGGTTAGCCTGAACAATGTTCCGCTCGATGCCGCGCGTATCGAAGCGCCCGACAGCGAAGGCAATGTCTCGCTCAAAATTCCGCCCGGCGTCTTGCAGGTTGGGGCGAATGTCGTGACGCTTGGCGTGCAGCAGCGTCACCGGACCGATTGCACAATCCAGTCCACCTACGATCTGTGGACTGATGTCGATCCGGCGAGCACCTATATCGCCTTCAATGCCGATGTCGCCGGCAACTTCGCCAATATAGACGATATTCAGGCAACCGGGCCGGATGGCAAGGCGGCAACCTCAATCGAGATCGTCGCGCCGGGGCTCGGCAATCCGGCATTTGCGGATTCGCTCCTGCGGCTCTCGCAGGCTCTGGCGCTCAGAACCCAGATGCCGAACCAGACGATCCGTTTCGTTTCTGCGCCGTCCACCGAACCAAGGGCTGGAACGCTGGTCGTCCTCGTTGGCACCGCGCGTGAGATTGAGGGCCTTTCCGGTGCGCTGCCGCCCGAGGCATCGGCGGGCGCCTTTGCCGGTTTCGGCAGTGCCGCGCCGGGCGGCCTCTCTCCGCTCTTCGTCAGCGGCCCGACCACGCAGGCAGTTCAGGCGGCGATAGAAACGTTGTTTTCGTCCATTTCGCGCACGCCCGGTGCGCAGAGAACGACCTTTTCGACCCGCAGCTGGCACGCGCCGGATGTACCGCTCATCATGTCGGACCGCCGCATCGCTCTTTCCGAGCTGGGTATAGAGAGCGCTGAATTTGGCGGACGGCGTTTCCGCAACGAGTTCTACATCGGCATGCCTGCCGATTTTTATGCCTCTGCCTATGGCGAGGCGTCTCTGCTGCTCGATGCCGCTTATTCGTCGCAGGTATTGCCCGGCAGCCATATCGACATCTACGTCAATGACGAAATCGCCTCGACGGTGCCGATTTCCAACAATGGCGGCGGTATTTTCCGGCATTTGCCCATCAAGGTGACGATGCGGCATTTCAAGCCGGGTCCGAACAAGGTGACCATCGAGGCCGTTTTGATGACGGCGCAGGATCAGGCCTGTGCGCCCGGCGCACCGGCCAGCGCGACCCCGCGCTTTGCGCTGTTCGATACTTCGGAAATCCAGGTGCCGGATTTCGCGCGGATCGGCCGCAAGCCGGATCTGGCGGCGATGGCGGGTGCCGGGCAGCCCTACAGGGCGGCCGGAGGCCCTGTCGCCCTGTCGCTCGATCGTTTCGATACCGATACGATGTCGGCCGCCGCGACGCTCATCAGCCGGCTTGCGAGTGTGTCCGGGCATCCGATCAATGTCGAAACCGTCGCCTCGCCACTGGTGATCGGTGATCGCAACGCCCTGTTCGTCGGAACGATTTCTCAAATTCCGCAGGCACTGATCAGCCAGTTCAATCTCGTTCCTTCCAGCCAGATATCCTGGAAGATCGGGACCGGCGTTCAGCCGCCCGCCCAAAACAGCGATACCCTCTTCAACGACTGGCGCGAGCGGGTGGATGGTGGAGTCTGGGAGGGGCAGGTCTCCTCTCTGGAGGAGTGGATGAAGCGGAATTTCGACCTGAGTTCGGATACGCTGCGCTTCCTGCCTGCACCAGAGCAGCCTTATGCACCGCCCGGAAATGTCTCCTTCATGATGGCACAGGGCCTCAGCCCTTCCGGTGAAGGGGTCTGGACACTTGCCACGGCGCCAACGTCGGCGGAGCTTCGGGACGGCATGACGGCGATGGTGCGCGAAAACCATTGGCGAGACGTCACCGGACGGGTCGCCGCTTACGACGCCACGGCCGAAAAGATCGAAACGGTGGAGGTTGAGAGGCCGTATTTTTATACAACGCGGGATTTCTCTCTATCGAACTGGAGGCTGATCGCGGCCAACTGGCTGTCCTCCAACGTGCTTTCCTATTCGCTGGCGTTTATCGGTTTCGTATCGCTTCTGGGCCTCGCTACCTTCGTGATGCTGCGTTTGATGGGGCGACATCGATGACATCAGGGGTTTTAAGACTTGTCGGCATTTTTTGTCTTTCGCTGATGGCGCTCATCGCAAGCATCTCCGCCAGCCGCGCCGCATCTGTCTCGCCGGAGGCATGGGCGGCCTATAAAGGCGTGTTCCTTGATCCCGGCGGGCGTATCATCGACACAGGCAACGGTAATATTAGCCACAGCGAAGGGCAGGGCTATGGCATGTGGCTTGCCGTGCTTTCCGATAATCTTGCCGATTTCGAACTAATCTGGAGTTTCACGCGCACGGAACTGCTCGTGCGCGATGACGGGCTTTCGGCGTGGAAATGGGATCCCCGTACCAGACCGCATGTGACTGATATCAACAACGCCACGGATGGCGACATTCTGATCGCTTATGCGCTGGCGCTGGCCGCCGGACAATGGAACCGGCAGGACTATGCCGAGGCCTCGGCAGCCATTGCATCCGCCATCCTGAAGAAGACCGTCGTGCAGCGCAGCGGTAGGACGCTGCTTTTACCGGCCGCCAGCGGTTTTGGTGAAAATGATCGGGATGATGGACCGGTGGTCAATCCTTCCTATCTGATCTTCGAGGCCTTTCCGGTCCTTAATCTCGTCGCGCCATCACCGCTCTGGAAGGCCCTTGCCGATGATGGGGCGGCGCAGATTGGCGCATTCGCCTTCAGCGATAAAAAACTGCCGGCCGACTGGGTGTCGGTGAAGACCAAACCGCAGCCCGCGTCGGGTTTTCCGGCAGAGTTCGGCTATAATGCGGTGCGGATACCACTTTATCTTTCGAGGGCGAAAATGGGCTCGCCGGAACTGCTTGCCCGGTTGAAAGACGGCATGACACTGGAAAGCGGTGCAGCCGGGACCTTCGATCTCAAGAACGGCACGGTCAAGGACGTGCTGTCAGATCCCGGTTATCGCATCATTCCGGCGCTGGCGGCCTGTGCGGCGGGCGTCGCGAGTATTCCGGCCGAACTGAAGAGCTTCCAGCCAACGCTTTATTATCCTTCTACATTGCATCTTCTGGCATTGTCGTTTCTGGCAAGGAATAACGGGGAATGCCGATGAACAAGCCTCTGTCGACTTCGGCTCTCATCCTGCTTCTGATTGCACTCGCCGCCTTCCACTGGCGTGACAGCATTCTCGGGCGGGTGTCGGATGTGCATACTTCGGCGGTCGGTGACAATCGTGGGGTGCCGCGCATATCGCCGGCGACGGCCAATCCTGCGCAGATCAATGCTTTCCTCCAGAACCGCGAAATGGCGCAGGTAACGCAGCCTGCGACGCCACCGGTAACGGTGCCCGCAACTGACCCGCAGCCGATGATGCAGACTGAGACCCGCGGGCAGACATCGCAGCCACAAACGGCGCAGGCGCCGGCACCGCGGGCGACCCAGCCGGCAGCACCCGATATGCCTGATGTCGATCTCAGTGCGCTGCGCTATTTCGCGGCCAAGGGCGATACCCAGCGCCTTCAGGCCGAAATCGCACGCCTTCGCACGCTTTATCCCAACTGGACACCGCCTGCCGACCCGCTCGCCATTCCAGAGAATGGTGATCCGCAGCTTGACGCCATGTGGCAGCTTTATACCGACGGCCGTTATGCCGAGGTAAGGAAAGCGATCGCTGACCGGCAGCAGGCGGAGACCGGCTGGCAGCCGCCAGACAATCTGACAGGCATGCTTTCGCTTGCCGAAGCCCGCCAGCGGCTCGTCAACGCGTCCGATCTCAAGCAATATGCGACCGTGGTGGACGCAGCCGCCAACAATCCCGGATTGTTGACCTGCAGCGAGGTGGATGTGCTGTGGCGGGTTGCCGATGCCTTCGCCAATACTGACCGGATGGGACGGGCGCGGGACGCCTATCTCTACATCCTCAACAATTGCACGGTGCCAAGCGACCGGCTCGCCACGGTGCAGAAGGCATCAGCACTTCTGCCCGCGGAGATGATGGATGAGTTGCTGGCCAAGGAAAGACCCGGCGCGGACGGTCAGCTGGAATTCGAGCCGGTCAAGAATGATCTCGCGCGCCAGTTCGTGGCAAAGGCAGGGGAGAAAGAGGGTATTTCCGTTCCCTCCGCTTATCTGATGCGGCTTGAACGGCTTGCGGAGACAGATAAGCTTGCAAGCGATGCCCTGCTGCTCGGCTGGTACAATATCCGCCAGAAGAACATGACCGAAGCGGAAAAGTGGTTCCGCAAGGCGCGCGAAGACGATGATAGCGCCTCTGCCTCGCAAGGGCTGGCACTGGCGCTGATTGACCGCAACGAGCCGCGCGAGGCCGAAGACGTCATGTATAAATGGCGCAACGCGTCCGATGATGCGCTTGCGACCTATCTGGCCGCGACCGCCAATCTTCTGGCACTCGAGCCGCCTGTCGTGCTGCCGCCGGACGTGCTGCAGCGCATTGCCGCGGAAACGATGGCGCGCAAGGATGCCGCGACCGCGCAGCAATTCGGCTGGTATTCGCTTGCCTTCCGGCAGACGCCGCTCGCCTTGCAATGGTTCGGCACGGCGCTTGGCTGGAAAGCGGATGATGAGCCCTCTGCCTATGGCATGGCGGTCAGCTATCATGATCTGCGCAATCTCGCCGGTCTGCGTGCCATCCAGCAGCAATGGGCAAGCCGGTCGCAGCGCATCGCCGATGTCGGAACGGCACGCATGGTGGACCAGTCGAGACAGGCGATGACGCCCGTTGCCGCGCCGCCTCCCGCCTCAGCTTCTCAGTCAACAGCACCTGCGCCCTATGCGCCGCAGACCGCAGAGACGGCGGTGGCTTACAGCCAGCCGGTCGTGCAGCAGCCCGCTCCCGAACCCTCGCGCAAGCAGGCGCGCCTGCCTTCGCAGACGCAGAGGTCGAGCAGCGCCGCGTCACGTCCACGCTCCTGCGCCGTCTATCCTGATCCGCAGCGTCTGCCGGCGCAGCAGGCGCTCGATCTCGGCTGGTGCCTGATGGAAACGAACCGGCCGGCGGAAGCCCTGAAGGCCTTCGAATCCGCCATTGCCAGCGGACAGTCGACTGTGAAAAGCGATGCGGCCTATGGCCAGAGCCTTGCCTATCTGCGCATGGGACTGACGGACCATGCCGCCGTTTCGGCAACGAAATCCCAGATGGAGCGTCCACGGGCGACGGAATTGCAGGTCTCGATCCTGGCCGACAGGGCGGTCTCAGCCTTCCAGTCGAAACGTTATGCGGAAACGCTTCTCCTGCTCGATCAGCGGGCACGGCTTGCCGATGAGCGCACCGATCTTATGGTGCTGCGCGGTTATTCCTATCTTGCCATGCGCCGCTACGCCGATGCAGCGCAGATTTTCGAAAGCCTGACGTCCATCGGCGATAAGGAAGGCATCAGGGGACTGGCCGCGGTCCGCGCCGCCAGACCAAGCAATGGGCCGCAGGGCGGCGGCTGACGGCGGCGGCCAAGAGTGGCCGCTGCTTATTCCGCGTCGGTGAGATTGCGGATGATGCGCATGAAGATGCGTGCGCCGATATCGATCAGCCCATCCGGAAAGTCATAGTCGGGATTGTGCAGGTTGGGGTAGTCCCTGCCTGCGCCCAAAAAGAACATGCCCGATGATGAGACGGCTCGGAAGCGGCCGAAATCCTCGGAGGCCCGCATGGGCAGACCTTCCGAGCTGCTTGAAACTTTCTCTTCCACCAGCGCCTGCAGGATATGGGCGACGGCTTCCGGTGCATTCTCGCAATGGAGGAAAATATCGTCATAGCTGATGTCGAGGCTCAGATTCCGTTCGTGCGCGAGCTTTTTCGCCAGCAATTCCGCATCCGCGCAGAGCTTCTCCATCCGGTCGTCGGTCAGTGTCCTGAGCGTCGCCCAGATTTCCGCATCCGCCGGGGAAATGCCGAAGGCGGCTTCACCCATCGTGGCATGGGTGATCGTCACCATGGAAAAATCGGGCTGCGGCGGAAAGCCGGAGCCGAGATCGGTCAGTGCAGGCATCAGTTCTGATATTGCCCGCATGGGGGAGACGCCGTGCTCCGGGGAGGAAGCATGCGCGGTCTTGCCGGACAGGCGGATTTTAATGCCGCGCGAGGCGCAGTTGACCGGCCCTTCCACCACGCTGACATGGCCGAATGGCAGGCCGGGAAGATTGTGCAGCGAGAAGGAATAGTCCGGCTTAATCTCCTCGAAGCGGGGATCGGCGATGACGGCGGCCGCACCTGCACCGGTTTCTTCCGCCGGCTGGTAGAGAAGGATGACGCTGCCGGTCTGCGGACGCTGTCTGGAAAGGCCAAGCGCCAGCGCCGTCAGAATGGTCGAATGGCCGTCATGGCCGCAAAGATGTCCCTTGCCGTCGACGCTTGAGCGATATTCAGCCTCGCTTTTTTCCTGGATGGGCAGAGCGTCGAGTTCCGAGCGGATCAGGATCGCCGGACCGCTTTTTCCGCTGTCATAGACCGCTGCCACGCCATGACCGCCGAGATCGGCAACAATCCGGTCCGGTTTCGCCTGCTCGAGAAAATTGCGGATGCGCCGCGCGGTTTCCTTCTCTTCGCCGGAAATTTCCGGATGACGGTGCAGATCGTGACGCAGCTCAATGAGGTCGAGCATATCCCTGTTGGTCAGAAACATATAAAATCCTTGCAAGTCGTCCGGCCGGGTTTTCCTGCCGCAACTTACAGATCATTGTCTTCAATGCAAAACCTTTGGCGGGTGCCAGCGTTTGCCAGTTGTTTTCGGCTTGGCTACCAGCGTGATGACATCGGCCGGAACCGGAACCTTCGCCTTCGGCAGGTCCAGCCGGGCAAGTGCTGTGCGCGCCTTTTCGGCATATTCCAGATGGGCGGCGTCGTCCGAATGATAATGCTGCAGCCTGTCGAGGATTTCCGCACCTTCCACCGTCCTTTCGGCGGCAATGAGGGCGACGGCGCATTTATAGAGCGCCTCGCGGTGGAAGGGAGCGCGATTGGTCACCTGACGGAAGGCCTCGGAGGCTTCATTATATTGCTGCTGCGCCAGCCGGGCCTCGCCGATGCGCAGCCACAGGAGAACCGGGTCCTGACCGCTGCCGAGAAGCCCGAGGAAGGCGATTTCCGCTTCCCGAAATTCGCCCCGGTCGAATGTCAGATTGGCCAGCCCGAATTGCGCGCCGAGATGGTCGGGTGCTGCCGCCAGCACCTGGGAAAAGGCGATATTGGCGGCCGCCTTCTTGCCCATCTTGTAAAGCTTGAGGCCCTCCTGATAGACGAAGCGTATGCTGCGCGGGTGGAGCGTGCCGCCGAGATTGTCGCCGGAGCGGGTGCGGAACAGCGTGCAGCTGAGCTTGTGCTCCTCCGGTCCGAAGAAATATTTATATGGCTCGTTGCCGCGCAGGAAATCATAGGTCTTGAAACCCTGCTCGATCGCCCTGCGAATGCAGTGCCCGTGCAGCACGAGGCCGGGTGAAGGGGTCTTCCAGTTCTCGTCGCGGCCGGTGATGTAGAACAGCACCGACATTTTCTGCCGGTCGATGATGTTGGCGAGCGCCCCGAGCGGCTGGTCTCCGAACCAGAGGACCGGTACTTCCAGATCGCCGCGAATATAGACATCCATCAGCATTTGCCGCGTCGCGCCGATCAGGAGTTCCGTGCGCTCCTTGCCCTTGTGGGGCGCCCAGCGGATGCGCCAGAAATCGAACAGGATATCCATGTCCCGCTTGATCGTTTCGCGCGTCGCGAAAGTGATGCGATATTCGTCACCGCCTTCCACCTTCCTCATGAAACGCCGCAGCTTCTGACGTGTCTGGCTGCTCATATGGCTGTCGAGATAGCCGTCGAAGGTATCCGGCAGGGCCACGACCGGGCAGATGCAATTGTTGATGTTGTAGGGGTTGGTCGGCATGTTGTCGCGGAACATGACGAGTGGCCCCTGAAGTGCGCGGATCATCGCATCGCGCCGTTCCGGCGGGCCGGAGAGATAGTCGAGCTTGAGTTCGGTCCAGTTCTGCTGCCGAATAAACGAGCAGAAACCGGCAACCGCGTGATTTTCATATTCCGGCAGGGTGATGAAGCCGGTGTAATCCGCCGCCGCATTGCCGGCCATGACGATGCTGTCGTGGAAGCGGCCGGTTTTCTTGTCCGGTTCGGTGACGATGCGCAGCGGAAAAAATGCCACATAGGGCGAGCCCTCGGGGCGTTCCCTGAGTGCCAGGATGAACCAGCGCTTGCGGCGCGGCATGTAATCTCGCAGCCAGCCCCAGGACAGGAAATGCCGGGAATGGGGATCGGCCATGAACACCGCTTCCCAGTTTGGCCGGATCGCCTCGAAGCCGGCGTCGGTGTCGATGATGTCGATACGCATTCTTGCTCCCTCCCAATACTGATCACACATTCGGGAGGTTTCATTTTATGGGCAAATGGCTGGCTTCAAATATTCCCTTCGGGTGAAAGGCCTTCATCAAATGGGATTAGCCCGTGACCCGTTCCCCATCGCCGCGCCGCAACAAAAAAGCCCTTGTCCGCCGGTTGTAACTCTCTAACATGCGGGCGGAATGCACGCCCGGCTCAACGGTCCGCATGGCACAGGAGTTCTCATATGGCTGTTCCTTTTATGCTTCTGACCGGTGCCAGCCGCGGAATAGGGCATGCCACCGTCAAGCTGTTTCAGGAAAAGGGCTGGAGAATTCTCACCGTATCGCGGCAGCCCTTTTCGGAGGAATGCCGCTGGCCTTCGGCACGGGAGAGCCACATCCAGGCCGATCTCGAGGACCTGTCCCGCATCGATGACCTCGCAGACGAAGTGCGCTCGCGCCTGCCGGAAGGAAAGCTTGCCGCTCTCGTTAACAATGCCGGTATCTCGCCGAAGGGTGAAGGCGGCAGCCGTCTCGGCGTTGCAGATACCACGGCCGAGATGTGGACACGGGTGCTCAACGTCAATCTCGTCTCCACGGCGCTGCTTGCCCGCGCACTTTTGCCGGAACTGGAAGCGGCCAAAGGCTGTATCGTCAACGTCACATCCATTGTCGGTTCACGGGTGCACCCTTTTGCAGGGGTCGCCTATGCGACATCGAAGGCAGCGCTTGCGGCGCTGACGCGGGAGTTGGCGCATGAATTCGGCCCGCGCGGCGTGCGCGCCAACGCCATTGCGCCCGGCGAAATCAACACCGCCATCCTTTCCCCCGGAACCGCCGAACTGGTGGAGGCGCAGGTGCCGCTCGGGCGGCTCGGCACCACGGCGGAAGTGGCGCAGACCATCTATTTCCTGTGCTCGGAGCAGTCGAGCTACATCAACGGCGCGGAAATTCTCATCAATGGCGGCCAGCACGTCTGACGCTTCAGCCCATCCAACCGAAACGGAGCCTTTATCCATGACCATCCTGCCAAATTCCGTCGAGGCACGCGATATCGCCTACCAGATGCATCCGAATGTCAACCTGCGCAAATTCGAGAAGACCGGCGGTCTGGTGATCGAAAGCGGCGAAGGCATCTACGTGACAGATAGCAGCGGCAAGCGCTATATCGAGGCGATGGCGGGGTTATGGTCGGTGGCGCTTGGCTTCGGCGAACAGCGGCTGGTGGACGCGGCGACAAAGCAGATGCAGAAGCTGCCCTATTACCATACCTTTTCCTACAAGACGCACGGCCCATCCGTCGATCTTGCCGAGTTGCTGATCGAGCTTTCGCCGGTGCCGATGTCGAAGGTGCACTTCACCTCTTCGGGGTCCGAGGCCAACGATCTTGTCGCCAAGATGGTGTGGTATCGCTCCAATGCGCTGGGCAAAAAGGAGAAGAAGAAGATCATTGGCCGCATCAAGGGCTATCATGGCGTGACGATTGCTTCCGCATCGATCACCGGCCTGCCGCGCAACCATGAAAGCTTCGACCTGCCGCTGGACCGCATGCTGCATACCGCCTGCCCTTCCTATGTGCATTTCGGCAGGGACGGCGAAAGCGAGGCGGATTTTACCGCGCGTATCCTGAAGGAACTTGAGGACCTGATCCTCAGCGAAGGCCCCGAAACCGTCGCCGCCTTCTGGGGTGAGCCGGTGATGGGTGCGGGCGGGGTTCTTCTGCCGCCTGAAGGTTATTGGGAAGGCGTACAGGCAATCCTGAAGAAATACGACATTCTGCTTGTCGTAGACGAGGTGATCTGCGGTTTCGGCCGCACCGGCAAGATGTTCGCCTGCGAGACCTATGGGATCAAGCCGGATGTGCTGGTGGTTTCCAAGCAGATATCCTCATCCTACATGCCGCTTTCGGCGATCATCATGAATGATAATTTTTACCAGCCGATCGCCGATGAGTCCGACCGCATCGGCTCCTTCGGCCATGGTTACACCGCCTCCGGCCACCCGGTTGCGACGGCCGTAGGGCTGGAGAACCTGAAGATCATTCAGGAGCGCGATCTGGTCGGCAATGTCGCCCGGCTGGAGGGCAGGTTCCTCGATCATCTGAAGGCGCTTGCCGATCACCCGCTGGTGCACTCTTCGCGCGGTGTCGGTCTTCTCGGCGCGCTGGAGATAAAGCCATGGGAAGGCACGAAGCCGGGCGATGCGACGCTCGCCATCGCCGCTGCCATCGAGGAAGAGGGTGTGATCACCCGCCCGATCGGCGAATCCATCTGCTTCTGCCCGCCGCTGATCATCACCGCCGAACAGCTCGATGACCTGTTTGCCGGTGTGAAGCGTGGTCTGGACAAGGTTGCGGCGGCACGCGCCTGATGATTTTGCGAATGTCCCGGTCGGTTCGTCCGGCCGGGAGATTCGCTGCTAGCTCACCTTATCCCCGGTATGCCACAAGCACCGCGCCGCACGCGATCAGCACCACGCCCAGCCAGTTAGGTAGCGACAGCCGTTCCCCCAGAAACAGAACCGCGAAGACGGCGACGAACACGACGCTGAGCTTGTCGATGGGGGCGACACGGGCGGCATCGCCGATTTTCAGCGCCCGGAAGTAACATATCCACGAGGCGCCGGTTGCCAGACCGGAAAGCACGAGAAAGATCCAGGTCCGTCCCGAAATGGTGGAGGGCTGCTGCCAGTTGCCTGTGACATAAACCATCAGGCCGGCAGCGGCGAGGATGACGATGGTGCGGATGAAAGTGGCGAAATCGGAATTGACGTTTTCGATGCCAATCTTCGCGAAAATCGCGGTCAACGCAGCGAAAGCCGCCGATAGCAGTGCCCAGAATTGCCAGGCCAGAAACAGGTTCTTCATGCGGGCCTACTCCGTTCTTCGCATTCGTTCTTTCCTATTCGGCTCTACAGCATCGGAAAGCTTATAAAAACCGTTTTCAGTACGCAGGTGGTTTTGAACGATGAAAGGCCGGAACATCGATCCCGATGCGCCGGCCTTCATGCGAGAGCCTGCCCGGACAAACCGGGACAGGCCGGACCTTGGGAGGTCGTATTATTCGGCGGGCTGAACCGAAGCCGGAAGCTGATCCACATCGGCGATGCCGGTGAATTCTTCCTTGCCGCTCAAAACGCGGGCAAGCTGGTCCTGATCCAGTTCGCCTTCCCAACGGGCAACGACGATGGTGGCGACCGCATTGCCGACGAAGTTGGTGAGGGCGCGGCATTCCGACATGAAGCGGTCGATGCCGAGGATCAGCGCCATGCCGGCGACCGGAACGGAAGGCACGACGGAGAGCGTTGCGGCGAGCGTGATGAAGCCCGCGCCGGTGATGCCGGCAGCACCCTTGGAGGAGAGCATGGCCACGAGCAGCAGCAGGATCTGTTCGCCAAAGGACAGGTGGATGCCGGTCGCCTGCGCGATGAAGAGGGCCGCAAGCGTCATGTAGATGTTGGTGCCGTCAAGGTTGAAGGAATAACCGGTGGGGATGACGAGACCGACGACGGAGCGCTTGCAGCCGGCCTTTTCCATCTTGCTCATGAGGCCCGGCAGGGCGGCCTCGGAAGACGAGGTGCCGAGAACCAGAAGCAGTTCTTCCTTGATGTAGCGGATCAGCGCGACGATGGAGAAGCCGTTATAACGGCAGACGGCGCCGAGAACCACGAACACAAACAGGAAGGACGTGACGTAGAATGTGCCGATCAGCATTGCGAGGTTGGTGACGGACGAGATGCCGTATTTGCCGATGGTAAACGCCATGGCGCCGAAAGCGCCGATGGGGGCGGCCTTCATCAGGATCGCGACCAGCTTGAAGATCGGATACATCAGGGCATGCATGAAATCGGTGACGGGCTTGCCCTTTTCACCGACGATGCCGAGCGCGATGCCGAACAGCACCGAGAAGAACAGCACCTGCAGAATATCGCCGCTGGCGAATGCACCGACGATGGTGGTCGGGATGATGTTCATCAGGAAGCCGGTGATGGTCTGCTCATGGGCCTTGTCGGCGTAAGTGGCGACGGCCTTGGCGTCCAGCGTAGAAGGATCGATGTTCATGCCGGCGCCCGGCTGCACGGTGTTGGCGACGATGAGGCCGACGATGAGTGCGAGCGTGGAGAAAACCAGGAAGTAGATCATGGCCTTGCCGGCGACGCGGCCAACCTTCTTCATGTCGTTCATGCCGGCGATGCCGGTCGCGACGGTGAGGAAGATGACGGGGGCGATGATCATCTTGACGAGGCGAATGAAGCCATCACCAAGCGGCTTCAGCTGTTCTCCGAAGGTCGGATAGAAATGGCCGAGCGCGATACCGGCGATGATGGCCACCAGAACCTGGAAATACAGGTGCTTGTAAAATGGCAGTTTGGCGTGGCCCGCGGCCACGGCTGTCGTATCGATCATGTTTTTTCCTCCTCGGCCTCACCCTGCCTTTATTGGCCTCCCGGGTTCGCCGTGACGTTGACGGCTTCGCGCCGATTGAGGAGTCATGTGCAATACGCATGCCAGACTTGCTTATTTGGCGTAACTGACTGATTTGAAAAGTACTTTTTATTGATGCTTCCCCGGCTCACAGCCATTTGTGCGGAATTCCGGACAAAATCCCTTGCGGTCTGTGTGTAAATCCGCACAATTAATGCATGAGCTATCAAGATCTGGCACCTCATTCCCAAGCGAAACGGCGAGCGCAATGGCTGGCGCTGGCCGGCCTGTGGCTGCTCGTCAGTCTGGGCATTTTGCTGGTGGCCGATGAGTTTGCGCGAAACCAGGCGATGCGCACCGCCGCGTCCGAGGCTTCCACCGATGCGGAACTGAAGATTGCGCTTCTGAATGTCGCGCTGGAGCGGCCGCGCGCCATTCCGCTGGTTCTGTCGGGTGATCCCGATCTTGCAACAGCGCTGGACGGTGGTGGCGCCGCCGCCCTCGACCGGCTGAACCGCAAGCTGGAGGGGCTGATCGAAGGCACGCAGTCCTCGGTGATTTATGTGACCGGACCGACCGGCTTGACCATCGCCTCCAGCAACTGGCGGCAGGCCGATAGCTTCGTGGGCTCCAATTATGCATTCCGGGAATATTTTCAGGCGGCGATGAAGACCGGCATGTCCGAACATTATGCGCTCGGCAATGTCAGCCGCCGGCCGGGTCTTTACATCTCCCGCCGCATCGATGCCGCTGACGGGCGGCCGCTCGGTGTCGTCATCGCCAAGGTTGAGTTCAACCGGCTGGAAGCGGATTGGAATATCGGCGGCAAGCCGGTCTATGTGGTCGACAGGAACGGCGTGGTGCTGATGACGAGCGTGCCGGAATGGCGCTTCAAGACGGTCACACCCATTGACGAGGCGCAGCGGAAAACCATTTCCGAGAGCCTGCAATTTGGCAATGAGGCGCTTTCATTATTACCATTCCGGGCGGCCCGGTCGCCGCAGGATGGAGCGCCACTCATCCATGTTGACGAGCCCGGCCGCGAGCGCGGTGATTATCTGCGGCTGGAAACGCCGGTACCGACGACGTCCTGGACCCTGCATTATCTGCAACCGGTAGCGCCGGCGCTGAACGCCGCCATTCGCGAGGGCAGGGTGGTGGCGTTGGCGACGCTGATGCCGTTGATGGCGCTTTCGGCTCTGTGGCTGTGGCGCAGGCACAAGGCGCTCAAGGAAAAGGAAGAGGAGCAGCGTGCCCGCACCGAGCTGGAAATGAAGGTGCAGGAGCGGACCCGCGACCTGACGAAGACCCGCGACCATCTGCAGGCCGAAATCGCCCTGCACGAAAAGACCACCGGCGAGTTGCGCAATGTGCAGCATGAATTGGTGCAGGCCAATCGCCTTTCCATTCTGGGACAGGTGGCGGCGGGCGTGGCGCATGAGATCAACCAGCCGGTTGCGACAATCCGCGCCTTTGCCGACAATGCCCGCACCCTGCTCAAACGTGACCGCATGTCGGAGGCCACCGAAAACCTCGAAAACATCGCGGCGCTTACCGAGCGCATCGGCACGATTACCGGCGACCTGAAGATATTGGCCCGCAAGGGTCGCACCGCTGCTGAGCCTGTCAGTGTCAGACTGGTCATAGAGGGCGCGGTCATGCTGTTGCGCAGCCGTTTTTCCGGCCAGATGGATGCACTGAATATCGTGCTGCCGGATCAGGAGCTGAAGGTGCTCGGCAGTCGCATCCGGCTCGAGCAGATCCTCATCAACCTTCTGCAAAATGCGCTGGAAGCCACTGAAGCAATTGACGCTGCCCGCGTCGAGGTGCGCGTGCGCAATGAAGGTGACATGGTCGTGCTTTCGGTCAGCGACAATGGCAAGGGTATTCCCGAGGCCATCCGCGCCCAGCTTTTTTCACCCTTCAACACCTCCAAGGAAAGCGGCCTTGGTCTCGGCCTCGTCATATCAAACGATATTGCTTCGGACTATGGCGGGCGTATCGAGGTGGCGAGCGGCGCGGCGGGCACGTGTTTTTCCGTATATCTGAAGCGAGCATGACATGACGGTGGATGGAACCATATTCCTGGTGGACGACGATTCCCAGCTGCGCAAGGCGATGGTGCAGACGCTGGAACTCGACGGACTGCCGGTCACCTCCTTTTCCCGTGCCGAGCAGGCGCTGGCGGCCCTGAACGAGGATTTCGATGGCGTCGTCATCACCGATGTTCGCATGCCCGGCATGACCGGGCTCGAATTTTTCGACCATGTCCGCAAGATCGATGCCGATCTTCCGGTCATTCTCATCACCGGCCACGGCGATGTGCCGATGGCGGTCGATGCGCTTCACAACGGCGCCTATGATTTCATCGCAAAGCCCTTTCCCGCCGAACGCATGGTGGAGAGCGCCCGCCGGGCGCTGGAAAAGCGCCGTCTCGTGCTAGAAAATCGTGCGCTTCGCCGGGCGGCGGGGCAGGCGGAAGACGATCTGCCGCTGATCGGCCAGACGCCCGCCATGGAACGCCTGCGCACCACGCTCAGGCACATTGCCGATACGGATGTGGATGTGCTGGTGGCGGGCGAGACGGGCAGCGGCAAGGAAGTGGTGGCAACGGCGCTTCACCGCTGGAGCAAGAAACGCTCAAAGGGCAATTTCGTGGCGCTGAATTGCGGGGCGCTGCCGGAAACGGTGATCGAAAGCGAGCTTTTCGGCCATGAGCCGGGGGCTTTTACCGGCGCGCAGAAGAAGCGCGTGGGCCGCATCGAACATTCCAGCGGCGGCACGCTGTTTCTGGACGAAATCGAGAGCATGCCGCTTGCCGTACAGGTGAAGATGCTGCGCGTTCTGGAAATGCGCGAGGTCTCCCCGCTTGGTTCCAACGAGGAGCGGCCGGTCGATATTCGTGTGGTGGCGGCGGCCAAGGTCGATCTGGGTGATCCGGCCGAGCGCGGCACGTTTCGCGAGGACCTCTATTACCGGCTGAACGTGGTGACGCTGTCGATACCGCCGCTGCGCGAACGCAAGGCGGATATTCCGCTTTTGTTTTCGCACTTCGTCACCAAGGCCGCCAACCGTTTCAACATGCCGGTGCCGCAGATCAGTGCCGGCATTTCCCGCCGCCTTAACGACCACGACTGGCCGGGCAATGTGCGCGAACTCGGGCATTTCGCCGAGAGGGTGGTGCTGGGGCTGGAGACGGAAACGGCGACCGCGCCTGTGTTACAATCCACAATCCCCGTTTCCGGAACCTTGCCGGAGCGCATGGACGAGATCGAGGCGCGCATCATCCGCGAAACGCTGGAACAATCGAATGGCGACGTGGCGGAAACGATCGCGACGCTCGGCATTGCCCGAAAGACCTTTTACGACAAGCTGCAACGTCACGGCATCAACCGGGCGGATTATGTGAAGAACGGTGGGGCGTGAAAAGAGCCGTAACGCTTTGAGCTGCGAGCCCCAAAACCAGACGTCATCCTCGCCCCTGAGGCGAGGATCCATCGGCGCTCGGAAGTGTGGATCTTCGCCTCAGGGGCGAGGATGACGGAGAAGAAATTCTAGCGCGTTGCCAGCATTTGCGCTGAAGGCTTTCGGCTGTTGCTTCTGCCGGCACCCGCTTTCCCGATCAGCCCGCTACGCAGAAATGACGCTGACCGTCATAATCCGTGTAAGTGCCAGTGCGGGTGTTGAAGCTTCTGTAACGCTGCGAGCAATAGTCGTACCAGGCGTTGGTCCACGGCTCGATGGTGCGATAGGTCTGGCGCTGGTTATAGACCGGGCGGCTGTCGTAGACCGGCTGGGCGCGGTAAACGGGTGCCGGGCGGTAAACCGGCTGCGGCGCTGCACGGTAATAACGGTAGTCCGGCTCTTCGTAGACATAGCTTGGCTCATAGGCCTGATAACGGCGCGGCGGCTCATCTATGTAGACGCGCTCGTCGTCCACCGGTGCCGGGCGGGAGAGGGCGGAACCGACGGCGACACCGGCGGCAAGGCCAAGCACGCCACCCAGAATGGCGGCATCGCGACGGTCGCGGCGGCCCCAGTCATCGGCGGATGCGCTGTTGAAGGGCACGATGGTGGCGGCGGCGACGGCGATAGCCAGAACGGTTTTAGCTGCAAAGGACGACATGGTCTTCTTCCATCCGGATGGCAGGGCGCTGCCAGTTGCAAATTCGATGGTTAAAGAAATATAGCCCCTCTGCTGAACGGGCGCTGAATGAATTGTGGCGGGCTGGCGGCAGCTCGCAATTCCTGTTTGCGCAGGCCGCGCTTCGCGCTAGAACTCAAGTTCAAACAGGACACGTCCATGAGCCTTGCCCATATAACCGTCAATTCCGATTCATCCCACGAAGACCGTGCCCAGGCCATTCGAGATACGCTGCGCGACGCCATTGTCGACAGACGGCTTGCACCGGGAACGAAGCTGTCGGAATCGGAAGTGGGAACGCTGTTCGATGTCAGCCGCACCGTGGTGCGGGCGGCATTGCAGATGCTGGCTTACGAAGGGCTGGTCAAGGCCGAGCGCAATCGCGGCGCTTTCGTCTCCAATCCCACACCGGACGAAGCGCGGCAGGTTTTTGCTTCGCGCCGGCTGATCGAGCCCGGCGTTCTCGATGCCGCAATCGAAAAGATCACGCCTGCGGCGGCAAAGCAGCTGAGAGAGCATCTGGTTCAGGAAAGCCGCCACCAGCATGAGCGCGGCCCGACCGCCAGACGTGCGGAAATCAAGGCATCCGGCGATTTCCACCTGATGCTGGCCGCGCTTGCCGGCAATGCTATCCTCGAAAAATTCATGGACGAGCTGGTTGCCCGCTCGTCGCTGGTGATCGCGCTCTATGGCCGCTCGGGTGTTTCAAGCTGCGGCCACAACGATCATGCCGATCTGCTTGATGCATTGGAGGCGAAGGATGCGGCAAAGGCCCGGGCGCTGATGCTGCAGCACCTCGATCACATCGAAGCCGATCTCGATCTTCGCATGAAGGAAGGTCTGGCGCTGAAAGATGCACTGGCGCTTTAGGATAATTGAGCGACCCGCCCAGTCTGGTGGACCCTCGCCTCAAGGGCGAGGGACCGAGATTTCTTCTTCGGACTAAGCCGCGTAACGGCTAAGGGAGAGATCGTGCGTGTCGATCTCCGGCTTGTTCCCGGTGATGAGATCGGCAAGCACACGGGCCGAGCCGCAGGACATGGTCCAGCCAAGCGTGCCGTGGCCGGTGTTGAGATAAAGATTGCTGTAGCGGGTGGCGCCGATCACAGGCGTGCCATCCGGCGTCATGGGACGCAGACCGCACCAGAATTTTGCCTGGGTCTGGTCACCCGCGCCGCCGAACAGGTCTTCGACAGAATGGGCCAGCGTTTCCTGGCGAGCGGCCGGCAAATCCTTGCTGAAACCAGCGATCTCGGCCATGCCGCCGGCGCGAATGCGTGAGCCGAGCCGGGTAATCGCAACCTTGAACGTCTCGTCCATGACCGTGGAAACGGGTGCGCGCTCCTCTTTCACGATCGGAACCGTGATGGAATAACCCTTGACCGGATAGACCGGCAGATCAAGGCCGAGCTGGCGCACGAATTGCGGAGAATAGCTGCCCAGTGCGGCGACAAAAATATCCGCTTCCACCAGCCCCTTGGTGGTCTCCACGGCCTTAATGCGGCCTGCCTCGACCATGGGGCGCATGATGCCGGTATCGTAGATGAAGGTGACGCCCGCTTCCTCGGCCATACGCGCAAGTTCGGTGGTGAACATGAAGCAGTCGCCGGTCTCGTCGCCGGGCAGGCGCAGGCCGCCGACAATCTTTTCCTTCGAAGGGGAAAGGCCGGGTTCGATGGCGGCGCAGCCGTCGCGGTCGAGAATTTCAAAGGGCACGCCGCCCGCCGTCAACACGTCCACGTCCTTGCCGATGGCATCGAACTGCTTCTGGGTGCGGAATACCTCCAGAGTGCCCTGCATGCGCTGGTCGTATTCTATGCCGGTCTCTTCGCGCAGCGCCATCAGGCAATCGCGACTATATTCGGCCACACGCACCATGCGGCTCTTGTTGGTGGCATAACGCGCCGATGTGCAGTTACGCAGCATCTGGCTCATCCAGCGCCATGCGGCCGGATCGGCCGTCGGGCGGATGATGAGCGGGGCATGTTTCATGAACAGCCATTTCATTGCCTTCATCGGAATGCCGGGCGCGGCCCATGGCGAGGAATAGCCAGGGGAAACTTCGCCCGCATTGGCAAAGCTGGTTTCCAGCGCTGCAGCCGGCTGGCGGTCGATCACCGTCACCTTGTGTCCGGCTTTGGCCAGATACCAGGCGGAGGTCACGCCGACGACGCCGGCTCCGAGGATAGTGACGTTCATGATCGTCTCACTTATGGCTGACAGATGTTGAAGCGACGGCCGGGGTTTCGCCCGGCTGAATATAATTGCGGCGGTAACGGCGCCCGAGTCCGGTCAGGATTTCATAGGCGATCGTGCCCGCGTCCTCGGCAATGTCTTCCAGCGTCTGGTCTGACCCGATCATCTGCACGAGACTGCCCTGCGTCAATGCGCCTTCGGGCAGGGCGGATATATCGAGAATGATGCTGTCCATCGAAACACGTCCCGCAATCGGCAGGCGAATGCCATTGTACCATGCGGCACCACGATTGCTGAGCGAACGCGGCAGCCCGTCAGCGTAACCGGCGGCGATCGTCGCAAGGCGCGTCGGGCCGGCTGTTTCGAAGGAACCGCCGTAACCGACCAGCGAACCTGCGGGCACCGTGCGGGTCTGGACGACGGCGAGATCCAGACGGACGACCGGCTTCATCGGGTTGGGACGGGCAATGGAGGGCGCGCCGCCATAAAGCGCGATGCCGGGGCGCAGCAGGTGGTTGTGGTAATCATTGCCGAGAAAGATGCCGCCGGAATTGGAAAAGCAGACAGGGGCATCAGGAAAGGCGACAGCGGCTTTTCGCATCACGGAAAGCTGCGCAGCATTGGAGAGGTGATCCGGCTCATCAGCGCAGGCGAGGTGGCTCATCACGAAGGCGATGTCGATACCCTCCAGCAACTGCGGCCGGGAGGCGAGGACTTCAAGCTCTTCGGGAGAGAGGCCGAGACGGCACATGCCGGTATCGATCTGCACCGCGGCGGGCAGTAGCTTGCCGAGCTTTTTGGCATGGGCCGCCCATTGTGCGATCTGTTCCAGCGAATTCAGAACCGGAGTGACGGCCATGGCTGCGCAGGAGGTCTCGTTGCCGGGCTGAAGCCCGTTGAGGACGAAAATCCGCGCTTCTGCTGAAAGACGAAGCCGGAGCGCCAGCGCTTCATCAATGTGTGCAACGAAGAAATTGCGGCAACCTGCATCGAACAGGGTCTGTGAGACGATATCGGCACCGAGGCCGTATGCGTCGGCCTTGACGACCGCTGCCGTCTGAGCCGTGGGGGCCATGGCCGCAAGGGTCAGGTAATTGTCGCGCAATGCGCCGAGATCGATGGTCAGATGGCCGCTTGCACCACCGGCTGCCTGCTGGCGGCTGATCTGCATGTCCATGGTCGTTCACCCTCATTTTTATCATATGAGAGTATTGCAACGATTATCGAATTTCTTGACTATTGTTCGAAGAACATGCGATAAAAGTTCACTCTACGCAACTTTCCTTGTCGTATTGGAATTTTCTATGTCGTCACTCGATGCGACCGACCGCCATATCATCCGCCTGCTCAGGCTCAATGCCCGCATCAGCAATGCGAAACTCGCCGCAGAGGTCGGCCTTTCGGCCTCCGCCTGCCTTCGCCGGGTCGATATTCTGGAGCGGGAAGGTATCATCAGGGGTTATACGGCGCTCACCAGCGGCCTTGCAGGCGGCGAGGTGATCTCGGTCATCGTGCAGATCACGCTCGATCGCCAGACGGAGGATTTTCTCAACCGTTTTGAAAACGCGGTGCGGCGTTATCCGGAAATCCGCGAATGTTACCTGATGACAGGCGGATCGGATTATTTCCTGCGTTGCGAGGCGGAAAGTGCGGGGGATTTCGAGCGTATTCACAAGGAGATTTTATCGAAGCTGCCGGGTGTTTCGCGGATTCATTCGAGTTTTGCAATCCGGAATGTGCTGGCGACGCCGAAGGCGCGGTAGCGTGGAGGGTGGGGCTTACCCCCCTCTGTCCTGCCGGACATCTCCCCCTCAAGGGGGGAGATCGGGTGGGGCGACCGCCCGTTCCCTCGCACCGGTTTCACTATCGATACAGTGGTTTACTGAATGCGGTAAGCAAGCCGCTTGTCAATCTCCCCCCTTGAGGGGGAGATGTCCCGCAGGACAGAGGGGGTAAGCCCCACACTCCGTGTCTCGATGTCACCCCCACCACCGATAAAAATGATGCACCGGCCCCCGTCCCTGACCAACGGCAAGCCCACGGCCAGCGTCAAGCGCCCCATTCAGGTAGTCCTTTGCCAGCCCCACCGCTTCCGCCAACTCATAGCCCATGGCGAGATAGGCGGTAATCGCTGCCGCCAGCGTGCAGCCGGTGCCGTGGTCGTTTTTCGTGTCCACCCGTGGCGCGGAAAGCGCCTGCATCGTGCCGCCTGCGAAAAGATAATCCGTACTCTCAGGCCCATCGCCATGGCCGCCCTTGATGAGCACGGCTTTTGCGCCCGCCGTCAGGATCTTTTCTGCCTGACGGGTGATTTCGCTCTGCGTGGTTGCCAGCGGCGTTCCTGTCAGCAACGCTGCCTCGGGCAGGTTCGGCGTGACGATGGCGGCGAGCGGCAGGAGGTCGCGACGCAACGTGTCGATGGCGTCCTCATGCAGCAGCCGGTCGCCTGATGTTGCCACCATGACCGGATCGAGCACTACCGGTTGGGGCTGCTGCCGAAGCCGCTCCGCGATGGCGGCGATGGTTTCGATCCGCGATACCATGCCGATCTTCACTGCATTGACGGCAAGATCGGAAAAAACCGCATCCATCTGCGCGACGATGCTTGCGACGGAAATATCCTCCACCGCCGTCACGCCCCTGGTGTTCTGCGCGGTGATGGCGGTGATGACGCTTGCGGCATAGGCGCCGAGCGCCGAGAAGGTCTTGATGTCGGCCTGGATACCCGCGCCGCCGCCGCTGTCGGAACCGGCAATGGTCAATGCAATGGCTGTCATGGCTGTCTCGCTTTCAGCGCCGTGTCGACTGCCGCGCGGAAGTCCTTGGTTGCGCTGGCAATATCGCCCGCCCGGAAGATGGCGGAAATGACCGCGACGCCATCCGCACCGGCGGTGACGACGGGTGGCACACGGGCAAGATCGATGCCGGCAATGGCGCCCACCGGCATTCCCGGCCGCCACTCACGCAAAAGGCCGCGCAGCAGCGTGAAACCATCGATACCGACCGGCTTGTCCGGATTGACCTTGGAAACCGTCTCGAACACGCCACCGATGCAGGCGTAGTCTGCGGGCATGGAGGCCGCCCGTTCGGCATCTGCCCGGTTCTTGACGGTAAGGCCGATGATCGCCTTTTCGCCGAGAATACGTCTGGCGGTTTCGGCGTCCATGTCGTCTGCGCCAAGATGCACCCCGTCCGCACCGGATGCGAGCGCCACATCCACCCGGTCGTTGATGACGAGCGGCACGCCGGTGCCGGCGATAGCCTCGTGGATGGCCCGCGCGTTCTCGATCATTTCCCGAGTCGAGCCATGCTTGTCACGATATTGAAGGATGGTTGCGCCGTTGAGCGCGGCCGCCAGAGCAAGCTCGGCCAGGGGCGCGACATCGCTGAGGCTCGCATCGACCAGCGCATTCAGGCGGTAATCAACCTTGTTCATGCTCGATCCTTGCATGTCTTGTTATCTCCTCACTGGAAACTTCGGAAAGCGCATCCAGAAACGCCGGTTCGAATGTGCCGGGACCCTTTGCGTTGACGGCGGCGAGTTCGGCGGAAACGCCGGTGACGGCGAGTGCAGCGGCTGCAGCTGTCAGCGCGTCCTTTTCCACCGCTATGAAGGCGGCGATGACGCCGCCAGAGAGGCAACCGGTGCCCGTCACCTTCGCCATCCACGGGTGGCCGTTGACGATGCTGACGCTCCGGGTGGCATCGCGCAGATGATCGACCGGCCCGGTCTCGATCCGCACCGCATCCGGCACGTCGCCAATCAGGCTCATCTCCGCGCGGTTGCCGCGCACGATGGTGGGTGAAAGCGCGATCAGTTCGCGTGCGAATTCCAGCCGCGACGGCGAATAGTCGCAATGGACGGGGTCGACGATCCAGGGTTTTGCCGATGCATTGGCGATCTCGATTGCGAGCCGGATAACCCTGCGCCGTTCCGCATCCAGCGTGCCGAGATTGACGGTAAGCGCATCCGCCTTGGCGACGAAACTCTCGATTTCCTCAAGCGAGGTGGTCATCGATGGAATGCCGCCGACGACGGTGATGCCGTCGGCGGTGAATTTCTGCACGACGGTGTTCATCAGGCAATGCACGCGCGGGCGCGCTTGCCTCACCCTTTCGAGGATCTCGGCGGCCTTTGCCGCTGTCGGAAAACTGTCTGCCATGGTCACTGCAGCTCCACGGCGACGTCGTCCGCCGCCGGCGCCTGCTTGATCAGCTGCATGTCCCGCATGAATTCGCCGAAGCGGGTGTAGCGGGTGCGATCGAGTGCGGCGGGACGCTTGGCGAAACGGGGCAACGTGTCGAAAAACGCCTGCTTGTTCAGCGCATCGTCAAGGTTCGGATAGGCCTTGATGAAGAGCTGCCAGGATTCCTGCGGATGGTTGGTGATGAAGATCGCGGCCTGTTCCACGGCGGAGAGGAAACGCGGCAGGCGGGTGTCCTTCGCAAGATCGCGATGGCTGACAAAGATCAGCTCGTCATAGGCAGGCACGCCATGTTCCTCTGGGAAGAAGGAGCGACCCTCGTGCCCCTCAAGCTTCATCTGCGTCAGTTCGAAATTGCGGAAGCCGCCAAGCGTGGCGTCCACCTTGCCGGCGATCAGGGAAGGCGAGAGCGAAAAGTTGACGTTGACGAGTTCCACATCGTCTTTCGTCAGGCCGTCCTTCTCCAGCATGCGCTTCAGCATGGCATCTTCAAAACCGGAAACGGAAAAGCCGATTTTCTTGCCCTTCAGGTCCTTCAGGCTTTTGATCGGCCCATCTGCCAGAACGGTGACGGTGTTGAGCGGCGTTTCCACCAGCGTGCCGAAACGGACGAGCGGCAGACCGGCATCGTGGTCGAGATAGAGATTAGGCTGGTAGTGGACGCCGATATCGGCCTGTTTTGCCGAGACCAGACGCGGCACGGCGGATGGGTCGGCGGGCGGAACCAGCTCAACCTCCAGCCCCGCATCGGCAAAGAGCCCGCGTTCCTTGGCGATCACCATCGGCGCGTGGTCCGGGTTCACGAACCATTCCAGCAACACGGTCAGCTTGTCGGCCGCCTGCGATTGCATGGGGGAAAGCACGCTTGCTGCCGCGACGACGAGGGAAAGAAGAGTTCGCTTCATGGTGCTGAAAGTCTCCGCAAATATTTGAAAGGAATGAGGTGTTCTGTCTCTTTGGCCCAGGGGGCCAGATTGGCTGTCGCCCGGTCGACGACAAGCCGCAGCAGCACCGCCATGACGGCGAGAATGGCCATGGCGGCGAACATGGTGTCGGTCTGCATGCGGGCATTGGACTGGATCATGACGAAACCGAGCCCGGCCGAGGCGCCCACCCATTCGCCGATGACGGCGCCAAGCGGGGCGAGCGGTGCTGCGACCCTCAGACCGGAAATGAGCGAGGGAAGCGCCAGCGGCACACGCAGCCGGGTGAGGATCTGCCAGTGGCTCGCCTCCGTCAGCGAGGCGGCATCGAGGATCGCACGGTCGGTGCGGTTGAGACCATCGGTGAAAGAGGAGGCGACGGGAAAGAAGATGATGATCCCTGTCATGACCACTTTCGAGGCCATGCCGAAGCCGAACCAGAGGACGAGGATTGGGGCCAGCACGAAAACCGGAAAAGCCTGCAACACCAGAACCATGGGCCAGACGAGGCGGCCAAGACGCGGGATGGCGGCAACCGTGAAGGCAACGAGAATGCCGGCCGTGACACCGGCGAAAAGCCCGACGGCCATTTCGCCAAACGTCACCATGGCCTGTCCGAACAGAAAACCCGGCTGGCGCAGGAAAGCGGCGGCGACATCGGCAGGCGAGGGCAGGATATAGCGCGGCGGCGCAAACAGCCATGTCCCTGTCTGCCACAGAATGAGCAGAAGCAGGATGCCGTTCAGCGCATGGGAGGGACGCATGGGCCGGACCTCAGACGCAACCGCACCATGTGCGAAGGACGGGAGGTTTCAGCATCATCATTCGGTCTCCAGATGTGACATTCACGGAGATCCGGGAAAAGCGGAGAAGAGAAAGGGCAGCACCTTGAAAGCGCGACAGTTTCCGTTCCTACGCCGGCATGACCCGGATCAGGTTCAAGGGTCCGGCTCATCGCCATCTCAGCACCGTCAGGTGCTCCCCTCGGAATGGGTCGGAAACTGTCGCTTTTTTAGCTGGCTGTCAACGGCTCAGATGCTGCGAAGCTGTTCAAACAGCTGACGATGGCTGCTATCGGCGCGATAGAAGACAGCCGGTTGGCCAAGCGGCGCTTCGACGGTCGCCTCGCGTCCGCCGGGATGATGCTCGCCGCTCCACAAATGCACCCATTCCCCGTCGCCGGGAAGATAGAGCGTGCGCTGCTCTTCTCCGGCTTTCCAGACAGGTGCGACCAGCATATCGGCCCCGTAGAGATAGCAGTCCTGGAGGGTGTAGGTCTGCTGGTCATCCTCGTAATGAAGGAAAAGCGGGCGCTGCACAGGCAGTCCGGTCCTGGCCGCTTCGGCGGAAAGCGATTTCAGGTAGGGGGCGAGTGCGGTGTAGACGGTCGTCATGCGGGCGAAATGGGAAAGAACCGCGTCGTCCTGGTCGATCTGGAGGTTGTCGCGCGGGCGGTTGCCCTCATGGGTGCGCATGACGGGGGTGAAGGCGGCCATTTCCGCCCAGCGCATGATGAGTTCCGCTGTTCTGACATTGCCGAACAGGCTGGTATACCCGCCAATGTCGGAATGGTGATAGGCGTTGCCCATGAGGCCGGAGGACAGCGCGCCGCAGATGACGGTGACGAGGCCGTCGTGACGGGAGAAATCGACCGACTGGTCGCCGCCCCAGATGAGCGGGCAATGGGCCTGCACGCCGGTGAAGCCTGCCCGCATGAAGAACAGCGCCTCGCCAGTCTTGCCGCGGCTTTCGACGCCCTTCGCATTGACCTCGGCCCAGAGTGTGGGCCAGGCATTGTGCATCAGCTTGGCGTCGACGCCGTTCGACAGCGTGATGTCGATCGGCAGATATTCGCCGAAATCGGCCATCCAGCCGGAAAGGCCGAAATCCAGCATGTTCCGGCCGATGATCTCCTCGGCAAACCATTCGGCTGCGGCTGGATTGGTAAAATCGACCACGCCGCAATCGAATTCGCCGAAATCCACCAGCGCCGTCTTGCCGTCCGCGCCGGTGGCGAAATAACCGGCCGCTTCGGCCACGGGGAAAAGCGGTCCGTCGACGCAGAGATAGGGGTTCACGTAACCCAGAAAGCGGACGTCCTGATCGGCAAGCTCGGCTATCTTCTGGCGAAGATGCGGATAGCGGGTGTCATTGGCCTGCCAGTCCCAGAAGAGACGCGCGCCGAAGGATGTCTGGCGAAGCCCCACCCAGTCCTCGCACCACAGGCCTGAGACCTTCGTTCCAGCCGCGCGGATTTTTTCCAGCCGGGCAAAGGAGTTGACGCCGTCTTTTAACCCGATGATCGCGCCATTATAGACCCATTCCGGCAGTTCCGGCTGGCGACCGAACCGCAGCGAGAGGGCGGAAACGATATCGGTGAAATGATTGCCCGCGAAGAATTCGATCCGCTCCGGGATCGTCCAGATCTCGATTTCGTGGAAATCGGCATTGCGGAAATCGAAGACCGAATAGGCCGTGGTTTCCACATGCAGCGCATATTTGCGCGAGGAGAGATAGGTCGGTTGCGGGTAGTTGGTGTTGTAATAGTCACCACCCGCCTTGCCGCTGACATCCGACTTGAAGGTGATTTCCGTCGTCTTGTCGCGGCCGACGCCGGGTTCGGAGGTCCAGAGCGGGAAACGCCGGCCGCGCATGTCGAAATAGGACATTTGTTCGCCGCCGCCCCAGACATGCTCATCCGTTTCCGCGACGACCCGCAGCCACAGTCGGTTTATGGTCTCATCCAGCGCCGTGAACCGAATGGCGTTGCCGTTCAGTGTAAGGCGAAGGCGTGGGGCCTGTCCGGGTGCGGAGGAAAACGTGACGCTATCGCCGCTGACTTCAGCATGGCGCAGCGCGGTTCGTTCGATGACATAGTCTTCGATGTCGAAATTGCCACGATACATCTCCATTCGCTCTTTGCCGAAGCCGGCAAAGATGGCCGGGTTCTCAGGCGAATGGGAAAGGATGATGCGGCCGCCGATTGTAAGCGTGAAGCCGTTGCTGGTCTTTTCGAATGACATGATTGTACCTGTTTAGCCCTTGAGACCGCCGGCGGTGAGGCCGGAGACAACGCGTTCCTGAAAGATGACGATCAGGATGGCGACCGGCACGATGCCGACCACAAGCGCCGCCGAGATGACGGGCCAGGGGAAAGCGAACTCGCCCTGATAAAGCTGAATCCCGACCGGCAGCGTGCGCAGGGCTGGATTGGAATTGAAGGAAAGCGCCAGCAGGAATTCGTCCCAGGCATTCACGAAAGCAAGAATGCCGGCGGTGAAGACGCCCGGTGCGCAGAGCGGCACCACCACCTTGAACAGCGCGCCGATGCGGGTGCAGCCATCGATCATGGCGGCGTTTTCCAGATCGCGCGGGATGCTTTCGAAGAAGGACACCAGCATCAGCGTGCAGACCGGCAGGGAGAGCACGGTGTAAGGCAGGATCAGCGCCGTCCAGCTATTGAGCAGGTTGAGCGCGCGCATGATTTCGAACAGCGGCACCAGCAGCGTCACCAGCGGGAATGTGGAAACGGCGATGATGAGCGAGAGGATCAGCGCCCGGTATTTGAGGTCAAGCCGCGCCAGCGCGTAAGCCGCCAGCACCGAAATCAGAATGGTGAGTGCGGTTGAAAGAAGCGCCACCATGAAGCTGTTGAAGAGAAACAGATGCAGCGGCTGGTCGGAAAAAGCCTGCATGTAATTGGCAAGCGTCGGTGCATGCGGAAACCATGTGATCGGTTTGACCGTCAGTTCCGCTTCGGTTTTCAACGAGGTGAACAGAATCCAGATTGCCGGAAACAGCCCATTGACCAGCAATATGGAGGCCGCAATGAAGCGCAGCGGCTTGCCGGAAAAGAAGGAGGACAGGCCGGAGGAGGTCGCAACGGTGCTCATGGGATCAGTCCTTCGTCCGGATAATGCGGAGATAAACGGCGGTGACGCACATGGAGAGCGCAAACATCATGACCGCCAGCGCCGAACCGTAACCGAGATCGAGGAAGGAAACGGTGTTCTGGTGAATATACATGGCAAGCGTCGTGGTGGATGTGCCGGGGCCGCCGCCGGTCATCATGTACGGAATATCAAAGGTCTGCAGCGCCGTGATCGTGCGGAAGATGAGGGCAACGACAATCGAGGGCTTGAGCAGCGGCAGCGTGATCTCGAAGAATTGCCTGAGCTTGCCGGCGCCATCCACATCGGCCGCTTCATACAGCGAGCGCGGAATGGTCTGCAGCCCGGCAAGGATCATCAGCGCCATGAAGGAGGAGGTCTTCCAGATGATGGTCAGGCAGATGGCTGCAAAGGCCCAGTTCGGCGAGTTGAACCAGATGATGCCTTCAAAACCCAGCCGGTTCAGCACATCGTTGACCACGCCATATTCGTAATGGAAGAACCATGCGAAGATGAGGCCGGCAAAGGACAGCGGCAGCGCCCACGGAATGAGCAGTGACAGGCGCATCGGCCATTGCATGGAAAAGGGCAGGTTGGCGAGCAGTGCCAGTCCGAGCCCCATGAAAAGCGCGCCCGGCACGGTAATCAGCGTTATCAGCACCGTGTTCCAGGTCGTTTCCCAGAAGATCGGGTCATCGAGCATCGCCGTGTAGTTTTCAAAGCCGATGAATTCCGCCGGCAGACCCGAGGTCAGCGAAAGGCTGAAAAACGAGGTATAAACGAGCCGCGCCACCGGATAGACGATGATGAGCGAGAGAAGAATGGCCGCAGGCGCCAGCAAAAGCACGGCAAGCGACCGGTCGCCGAGATCGAGCCACCGCGTCCAGCGCGGCTGCGGTTTCTCGTCCACCCTGACCATCGTTCGTTCCGGCATCGTCACGTCTGCCACTCCCGCAACTGGATTCACGTCATCGTCTCCCGATCGGACCGGTTAAGACCCGGCCCGTTTATCGCACCGCTTGCGCGGTTTTCACTGGTTCGATCAAAGCGGCCGGAAAGGGCATGGCAGGCATGCCGCTCCCCGGCCCTGAAGCTTAGCGCAGCACGCGCCGCAGACGGCTTTCCATCTGCTTTGCGCCGTCCTCCGGCGTCATCACACCCGCAAGCACGCCGTTGACGGTGGTGCGGATGGTTTCGCTGACCTCGTTGTAACGCGGCGTGACGGGGCGGGCCTTTGCCGTTTCAACGACGGGAAGGGCGTCCGCAAACCACGGGATCGCCTTGGTGACATCGGCATCCTTGTAGAGCGAGGCATAGGTGGGCAGCAGCGTAGCGTTGATGGCCATGAACTTCGACACATCCTGACTGGAGAGATATTCCACCAGCTTCTTGGCTTCATCCTGCTGCTTGGAATAGGCCGAAACGCCGAATTCCCAGCCACCGAGGCAGGTCGTCTGCTCACCGCCCTTGACGGCCGGCAGGCGGGCGACGCCGACCTTGTCATTCACCTGCGATTCCTTGCCCTGGAAATGGGTCCACGCGTAAGACCAGTTGACGGCGAAGAGAACCTTGCCCGCCTGGAATTCCTTGCGCGTGTCGTCGGTCGCCACTTCGGAAATATTCTTCTTCGAAATGCCTTCGTCGACGAAGCTCTTCCAGAGCTTCAGCGAATCCACGGCCGCCTGATTGTCGAAGTTCAGCTTGCCATTTTCGACCAGCGACTTGCCTTCGCTCCAGTAGGGTAGCAGGAAGGTGCAGACGGCGCCTTCGATTGCCTTGCCCTGGAAGGAGAGACCTTGAAGTTCAGGGTTCTTTTCGCCTTCCATCACTTTCTTGGAGGCTTCCTTCAGCTCGTCCCAGGTGGTCGGCGGCTGGATGCCGTATTTGTCCAGCAGATCCTTGCGGTAATAAAGGAACATGGAATCGGCGAAGGCCGGCAATGCCACGATCTTGCCGTCCACGGTGTTGGCTTCGGCATAGGTCGGCAGATAGGCCGACATGTCCTTGCCGGAGAAGTCGCTGGTCCAGCCGGCAGTGGCGAATTGCGCGGGACGGATGACGTCGAGCATCAGTACGTCGAGGCTGGAATCCTTGGCCGACATCACGGTGTTGAGATATTGCGCCTGCATTTCGGACGTATTGCCGCCGGTCTCGATCACCACTTTCACGCCGGGCGTCTTCGCCTCATATTGATCGAGCGCCTTGCGCCAGACATCGGGCTGGTGCTGGCTGGAAACGAAGACTTTGAGTTCGGCGTCGGCGAAGGCCTGTCCCGAAAAGGTGAGCATGGTCGCGCAGAGCGCTGCCCCCGTGATGGCTTTAAATTTCATGTTTTCCTCCCGTTATATAAATCTTTGGCCGGGCCGGTTGCGGCCCTGGCCAGTCAGTGAATGGAGCGTTCCGTCGCAGTGTCGAAAAGATGGACCTTGGACGGATCGACGCCGATCTTCAGCTCCTCGTTCGGTGCGGGTCGGAGCTGCGGCGGCATCCTTGCGGTGAGCGCCGCATCGCCAAGGCTGAAATGCACCAGCGTATCGGAGCCGAGCGGCTCCACCACCTGCACCTTGACGGCAAGCTGCGTATCGAAGCCCTCGGCGGGGCCGAAATGTTCCGGGCGAATGCCGACGATGACCTCCCGTCCATCGAGCGCCGCTTCGCGGGAAGGCCGGATGGCCGCCATCGGCAGGGAATTGCCGTCGGCAAAGGCAAGCCGGTCGCCGGTGACCCTGGCGCGGGCGAAATTCATGGCGGGAGCGCCGACGAAACCGCCGACGAACACGCTTTCCGGTCGGTTATAAACCTCATCAGGCGTGCCGACCTGCTCGATGTCGCCGCCGCGCAGGATGACGATGCGGTCAGCCAGCGTCATGGCCTCCACCTGGTCATGGGTAACATAGATGATCGTGGTGCCGAGCTGCTGGTGCAGGCGCTTGATCTCCGTGCGCACCTGGCCGCGCAGCTTGGCGTCGAGGTTGGAAAGGGGTTCGTCGAACAGGAACACCTGCGGGCGGCGCACGATAGCGCGGCCCATGGCCACGCGCTGGCGCTGGCCGCCGGAAAGCTGGCCGGGGCGGCGGTCGAGCAGATGCTCGATACCGAGCATCCTCGCCGCCTCGTCGATGCTGGCATTGGCCTGCGATGCGCTGACGCCGCGCACCTTCAGGCTGAAGCCCATGTTCTCGCGCACCGTCTTGTGCGGATAAAGTGCATAGTCCTGAAACACCATGGCGATGTCGCGTTCGCGCGGCGGCAGCTTGTTGACGACGCGGTCGCCGATCATGACCTCGCCGCCGCTGATGCTTTCAAGCCCTGCGACCATGCGCAGCGTCGTGGATTTGCCGCAGCCGGAAGGGCCGACGAAAACCACGAATTCACCATCGTTGATTTCAAGGTCGATGCCCTTGACGATGCGCAGAGCACCGTAACTCTTGTCCAGCTTGCGCAGGCTGACCGAAGCCATATTTTCCTCCTCACGACCGGCGCGTCCAAAATCCGGATGGACGCAAAAGCCGGCATCAACCTTCAAGTTCCACGCATCGCATATTTGAAAAATCTGTCTCGATTGTCCGGCGATACCGTGGGATGGCTCAACGCCTGTCTCCCTAATTCCGTGATATTACCTTTCATAAAAAGGAAATCAATAGTGTATCAATTTTATTTCTGACAGAAATCAAAAACTATTAAGTCTTTGATTTAAAGAAATATATCCGCAAAATCCGGTGCGCGACAGTCCGCTGCTTCCTTGTCTGTCGTCAAATTTCCCCACCGGCGTGGATCACGCGTATTTCTCACAAACTCAACGTATGCGAGAAACGTATCTTGCGACCGTGTGGTCAAACCATGTCCATGAGACTTCGGCAACGGCGCCATCCTGCGCCTGGCTCAACCGCAGCACGCGGGGTACGGGCGTACCCGGTTTCTGGCCAAAGGGCGCAGGTGCCCATTCGGGGACTTCGCCCAGATCGATCCGGTCCTCTGCCTTGGAGATCCAGAGGTTGAGGCGGGTGCGATAGTAAAGATAGAGAGATTCCGACATGTTCTCGATGGCGATCGTATCGACATAGGAGCCGTCCAGCCAGATCTCCTCGATAGCCGCCGGCTTTCCGGCAATGCGCCGGAGGCGGCGGATGCGATGTCCTTCCGCCGATGTGCCGAAGGCGGGCAGGGTGGATGGCTTGGCAAGGCGCGCGACATCCAGAACCTCCGCCGTCGGCAGGCCGCCGCCCTCGATCATCTCGAGGCGAAAGAAGGCATAGACGCTTTGCGGGTCGCTGACGGCGCGAATGTAATTGCCTGAACCCTGCACGCGCTCCAGGAGGCCGCGCTCCTGCAACTCCGCGAGCGACTTGCGAAGCGTGCCGACGGCAATGCCGAGATCGGCTGCCATATCGCGCTCGGGCGCGAGCTTCTCGCCGTCTATCAGTCGGCCCGCCGCCACCTCGCGCACCAGCATTTCGGCGATCTGCAGATACATGGGCAGGCTGCCGCCAGTGTGTTTCATGATGCCGTTTCCTCCCCGAAACAAAAATTGATACATCATTGATTTACATATTTCTTGATGTTATGCAAGAAAAACGAGAGCGGCTTTGAGGAGGAATTGAATGACCGTCGTACCCGTAACATCCGCTGATCTCGATGCTGCCGAGGTCTCCTGGTTTTCCGCTTTGTGTTCCGATGATTACGCCTATCTCGGCGTGCCTGACGGTAGCCTGCGCTCCAGTTTCGACCATTGCTCCGATATCGTCAAAAAGGCTGAAGAACTCGGTTTCCGCAATATCCTCTGCCCCTCTTCCTACCAGGTCGGGCAGGATACGCTGAGTTTCGTCGCCGGCTGCGCGCCGATCAGCGACCGCATCAATTTCCTTGCCGCGATCCGCTGCGGCGAGATGCAGCCGATCATGCTGGCGCGCACGGTCGCCACGCTCGATCACATGCTGAAGGGTCGCCTGACGCTCAACGTCATCAGTTCCGATTTTCCCGGAGAAGTGGCCGACAGCGCGTTTCGTTATAAGCGCAGCCATGAGGTCGTGGAGATCCTGCGCCAGGCCTGGACGCGCGACACCATCGACCATGACGGTGAAATCTACCAGTTCAAGGGTGTTTCAACCGAGCCGGCGCGGCCTTATCAGCAGAATGGCGGTCCGCTGCTCTATTTCGGCGGTTATTCGCCGGACGCGCTGGAGCTTTGCGGCGCGCAATGCGACGTCTATCTGATGTGGCCCGAAACGAAGGACCAGCTGGCAGACCGCATGCGCGCCGCCAATGAGCGTGCAGCCGCCCATGGTCGCACGCTGGATTACGGCCTGCGTGTCCATATGGTGGTGCGCGATACCGAACAGGAAGCACGGGAATATGCCGAGCATCTTGTCTCGAAGCTCGATGACGAATATGGGCAACTGATCCGCAACCGCGCGCATGACAGCGGTTCGCTCGGTGTGTCGCATCAGGCGCGTGCCCGCGAACTGGCCGACAAGTTCGGTTATGTAGAACCCAACCTGTGGACCGGCATCGGCCGGGCACGGTCGGGCTGTGGCGCGGCGCTGGTCGGTTCGACCGACAAGGTCCTGTCGGCGCTGGAGGAGTACCAGAAGATGGGCATTCGTGCCTTCATTCTTTCCGGTTATCCGCATCTCGATGAGGCGGAGCACTTCGGCACCAAGGTTCTGCCGCAGATGAAAACCTGCTCCCTGCCGCATGCTTACGGCCGGGTGCCTTCTGAAACACCTGCCACGCCGCTCGGCAACGGGGAACGCCACTGATGGAACGTATCGCTCTTTCTGAAAACCTGGAACTCAGCCGCATCGTTTACGGCATGTGGCGCATCGGCGACGATGCGGACACCTCGCCCGCCCATGTGCAGGCAAAGATCGAAGCCTGCCTGGCGCAGGGCATCACCACCATGGATCAGGCCGATATCTACGGCGGATACACGGCGGAAGCTATTCTCGGCGCGGGCCTGAAGGCTGCGCCCGGACTGCGCGACAAGATCGAAATCGTCACCAAATGCGGCATCGTGGCGCCGGCTGGACGTCACGCCGCTGCCCGCGTCAAGCATTACGATACGACGGCTGGCCATATCAACGCCTCGGTCGAGGCCTCGCTACATGACATGGGAACGGATCATGTTGATCTGCTGCTCATTCACCGGCCCGATCCGCTGATCGACGCGGAAGAAACCGGCAAGGCGCTCGATGCGCTGGTGGCGTCGGGCAAGGTCAAGGCCGTGGGCGTTTCCAATTTTCGCCCGTGGGATTTCTCGCTGCTGCAATCGGCTATGAGCAGCAGGCTCGTGACGAACCAGATCGAAATGAGCCTTCTTGCCACCGATAGCTTCACCAATGGCGATCTGGCCTTTCTGCAGGAAAAGCGCGTTTCGCCAATGGCATGGTCGCCGCTTGGCGGTGGCTCGCTATTCTCCGGCGGACATGGTGGAATGATGGCTGCCCTGCAGCGCATTGGCAAGGAGCAGGGCGTCGATGCCACCGCTATCGCCATTGCCTGGCTGCTGCGGCATCCGGCAAAGATAGTGCCGGTGCTAGGCACCAACAACATTCAGCGCATTAAAACGGCGGCTGATGCTCTCAGCGTCACGATCGACCGCCAGACCTGGTTTGAGCTCTACACACTTGCAACCGGAAGCGAGGTGCCGTGATGACAGTCGCAGAAGCGATCAAAATGCCCAATGAGAATGTATTTGTTCCCGGCGGCGAAAACAGCCGCAGCTTTCGCAATGCGCTCGGCGCTTTCACCACCGGCGTCACCGTGGTGACGGCAACGACGCCCGAAGGGCCGATCGGCATGACGGTCAACAGCTTCGCGTCGGTTTCGCTCGATCCGCCGCTGGTGCTGTGGTCGCCAGCAAAAAGTTCGTCCCGCTATTCGGCCTTCAGCGGTGCCACCCATTTCGCCATCCATGTGCTGAGCGCCGATCAGGACGTGCTGAGCGCCCGCTTCACCCGCAACGGCCGCGCCTTTGACGATCTGGACTGGGAAATGAATGACGAAGGCGTTCCGGTCATTCCCGGCACGCTCGCCCGTTTCGAATGCCGGCAGGCGGCCGCCCATGATGCGGGTGACCATACCATCATCGTCGGCGAAGTGCTGCGCGCAGCCCATCGCGATGGCGAACCCCTTTGTTTTTCAGGCGGTACCTTCGGCCGGTTTTCCAGGCAGTAGCAGAATATGGCCGGATTTTCCCTCCGGCCATCGATGAAAATCATGCTATTCGAACAATCTTTTCATTTATCTCGCAGAGCGCGCCTGTCGCGCTCTGTTTTATATTTATGCGTCCGGTTAATGTGCTTTTTATGCTGTTTATACTTACAATAATCTTCCAGAGTGAGCTAATTGAATTGTCTTGAAGCGTGATTCGCCGGATCAGGACGGGGCGGAACAATGCCGGTAGAGGAGCTTGAATGTCCGGTTGGTTCTGTCGTGTTTCTGAAGGGAAAAATCCGCACAAGTCCGGCGTGAAGGCAATGGCCGTTTCCCTGAGTTCTTCAGCCGGCTCGACGAGCCTCTTTGCTCTCATATTTTCCGCCGCGCTAACGTCGTCCGCCGCAGCGGAAACCATCCTCTGGCTCGGGTCTCCAACGGGCGACTGGTTCTCCGCCTCCAATTGGTATGGATATTTACGTGTCCCCGGAACAAACGATACAGCCAACATTAATTCTGCGGGTCCGACAATTGCAGCTGGAACAAGCACCGACATCTATGGCCTTTCCCTCGGGATCAACTCTGAGGGAACGATGTCCGTCAATGGTCATTTGTCGACAGTCTATGGCAGCTTTGGCGAAGCTGTTGGCGCGACCGGGAAGCTGAATTTTTCCGGGGGAACATGGACGAATACCAGCCATATATCCGTGGGTGGAAGTGGCATCGGTGAACTCTATCTCAGTGGAAGCTCGGCCACCTCATCCGGACATATCTATGTAGGCAAGGATGGCACGGGATACGGCACGGTCAAGCTGGACAACTCGTCCCGTTTTGAGAATTCAGGCACTGTTTTTGTCGGAAATTACGGTTTCGGGTCGCTGGAGGTGTTGGGCGCGAGTTTTTTTGAAACCGGCGGGCTGGTCGTCGGTAACGGAGCCGGCTCAATCGGTACCGTGGCCGTGGAGGGAGCACGCAGCAGCCTGACGGCGTCTCAAGACATGGTCGTTGGCGGGGCCGGTATTGGCTCCCTTACAATCACCGCCGGTGGAGCGGTCACGAGCAAGGCCAACACCGTCATCGGCAATCTATCGTCGGGCGGGCTTAGCATAGATGGCGCCGGTTCGCGGCTGGAAACCCAGGGCACCCTCATCGTCGGCAATGAGGGTGGTGCAACAATGTCTGTCGGTACGGCGGCGATCGTAACCAGCGGCACCGTGATCATTGGCCGCCATTCGTCAGGGCTGGTCGAGGTGACCGGTGGTGACACACGATGGACCACCGGCAACTTGCAGATTGGTGGCGATGCTGCGGCGAATACCGCGGGAGGCATCGGCCGCGGTACGCTGAATGTCACGACGGGCGGCAAGATGGAAAGTGTGTCAGCACGTCTCGGCAACGCTGCGGGTGCGACGGGCGATGTCACCGTGGATGGTGCTGGCTCTGTATGGACGGTTGGAAGCGGAAATCTCGACGTGGGCGTTGACGGGACCGGCTCGGTGACGGTAACCGGCGGCGGGCTCGTCGGATCGACCGATACGGTTCTAGGCATGAATGCCGGCGGCTCCGGCTCCATCAGCATTTCCGGTTCCGGAAGCGCCCTGCGCAATTCAGGAGATCTCTATGTCGGTGGTGCCGGTCAAGCTTCGTTGCAGATCGCTGCCGGTGGCTCGGTCAGCAGCAATACAGGATATGTCGCGACGCTTTCCGGTTCGCGATCTTCCGTGACCGTTGCCGGTGGCGGGTCGAAGTGGACGATCGCCAATGCACTTGTAATCGGGTATCAGAACGACACTCAAGGAGAAGTCGCGGTCGATGCCGGTGGAGGCATTCAGGCAAAGCAGGTGACCTTGGGTGAGCTTGCCGGCTCCTCCGGCAAATTGGCGATCGATGGGGCCGGCTCGAATGTTGCGGTCGAAGTCGAGAATAGTCTTGCCTCTTCAGGCTCCATGACCATCGGCCGCTATGGCTCCGGCAACGTGACAGTGCACGGTGGGGCCTCCCTGGAGGCCAATCGGCTTTTCCTCGGGACGGAGGCAGGTTCTGACGGCACCTTGCAGGTCAGTGGGGCGGGCTCAAAAGTGGAGGTTGTCACCACCCTCGTCATTGGCGGCAGCGGTGCCGGCGTTGTGGAGGTTACAGGCGGCGCTTCTCTTGCCGCGGCAACCATTTTCATAGCGTCGTCCGGCGGCTCTACCGGTGTGCTGAATATCGGCGCCGCCGCGGGGCAGATGGCGCGTTCGGCTGGAGAGTTGGAGGCGGAGGCGATTGCCTTTGGTTCCGGCAATGGCAGCATCGTTCTGAACCATTCGGAAAGCAATTACGAGCTTTCCGCGGATATCTCGGGCGCCGGGCGCATTGACGCGGAAAACGGCATCACCACACTCAGCGGCAATAACAGCTATTCCGGCGGCACAACGATTTCAGCCGGCACGCTGAAGGGAACTGCCACCAGTTTCGGCTCGGGCGAGATCGCCAACAATGCATCGCTGGTGGTGGATGGCGCGGGTACGCTTTCGAATGCCATCAGCGGTTCCGGCTCGCTGGAAAAAACCGGCAACGGCAATCTTATTTTGACGGGCGACAGCAGCTATACCGGAACGACCGATGTTTCCTCCGGCAAGCTCAGTGTCAACGGCTCGCTTGCAAGTGTGATTTCCGTGGCTGACGGCGCGACGCTCGGCGGTTCCGGCACAATTGGCGGCGCGACAGTTCGTTCGGGCGGCACGCTCGCGCCTGGCAATTCTATCGGCACGCTGACCTCCATGGGCAATGTCACATTTGCGGATGCTTCGACCTATGCGGTTGAAATCGACAGCTTCGGCAATTCGGACAGGCTCGCGGTGACCGGAACGGTGACCATTGCCAATGACGTCAATCTTGTCATTACCCCTTCAACAGGAAGCCTGAATTTTGCTTTCGGTGCGAAATATCTGATCTTGACAGCAACAGGCGGTGTAACCGGGGCATTTTCCGACGTGGTCGGAAATCTTGACTATCTGAAGACCGCTGTCACGAAAAGCACCGACAACAATACAGTCTATCTCCTGATGAAGCGTCAATCTTTTGGGCCGGGATCCTTCGCCGCATCGACGTCGACGGTAAATGCGCGTTCCGCTGCCAATGCGGTCGAGGCTGCGGGTGAGGGATCGGCGCTTTACGACGCGGCCTTCTATCTCCAGCTTGACGAGACGCAATCGGCATTTTCGCAGCTTGCTGGTGAACTGCATCCGTCGCTGGCCATGGCCTTGATAAACCGCAGCCAGTTGACCCGCGATGTCATTCTCGGCAGGCTGCGCAGCGCCTTCGGCGGTGTTGATGGGCGTCCTATCCTGCCCGCCGCGGGCGTGGCAGCTGCATCCGACCCGCTGAATATCGATGAAGGCCTCACCTTCTGGTCCAATGGCTTCGGGTCTCGTGGTCGCATCGATCGCGATGGCAACGGTGCGTCGGCGGACATGAAGGGCGGGGGCGTTCTTTTCGGCCTTGATGGCGACTGGGGTGAGGGCTGGCGCGCCGGTGTCGCTGCGGGTTACGGCCGCGACGCTATCGAGCAGAAATCCCTGTCGGCTTCAGCGGATGTGGACAGCTATTATGTGTCCGCCTATGCGGGAGGGGCAATCGGTCCCGCTTTCCTGCGGCTCGGTGCGATCCACGCGTTCCAGGATGTCGAAACCCGTCGGGCGATTTCCTTTTCGACGCTGAAGGAAAACCTCACCGCCGGCTATGATGCCTCCACCACCCAGGTCTTTGCTGAAGCCGCCTGGCGTTTCGATCACGATATCACCCGGATCGAGCCCTACGCCAATATCAGCTACGTGAACACGCGAACGGATGCATTCAGCGAGAAGGGTGGCATCGCCGCGGTTTCTTCCGGATCCGTCAGCCGTGATCAACTCTATACGACGCTTGGCACACGCATCAGCCGCGACATTGCGTTTGAGGGCACGTTTGGGCAGGCAATGTTCGATATAGGCTGGCGCCATGCCTATGGTGATCCAAACATGGAAAGTGCGTTGTTTTATGTGGGCGGCAGTGCTTTTACAGTCGCAAGCACCGCGACGGCGCGCGACGTCGCATTGCTCAATCTGGGGGTTCGGTACGATCTCAATCCCTCCGCTACCCTGACATTCCGTTATGGCGCAGTCTTTGGAGCGGATTTGCTAGATCAAACGGCCTCTGCCGAATTGGGGGTTCGTTTCTGATGAAGCGTGGTCAAAACAGATTGTGGACAGTGGTTTTCGCCGTTCTCCTGTCCGCGGGTGCGGCGGCAGGTGTCGCGCGGGCGCAAGAGGCGGCGAAGGCTGCCACACCACTGCACGAGGTTTACGGAAGCTGGCAGATCGCCTGCGCGGCGCCGGCGAAGAAAGAGGGTGGCGACCCGAATACCGCGGCGGAAGGCGCAAAACCGCTTTGCGCCATCGCGCAGGTTCAGCTTGAGGAAAAGACGCGCAAGCTGGTCGTCTCCGCCGAATTCCGGCTTGATGATGTCGCCAGGCAGGACAAGCTCTCCGGCACCTTCGTCATGCCTTTCGGGCTTGCCGTCACAAAGCTGTTTTCGGTGAAATCGGGGAATGTGCGGTTGCAGGAAGTGCAGGTCAGCACCTGCCTGCCGGTGGGCTGCATCGTTACCTTCACGCCCTTTGTCGAGCTTGTTTCGGCGCTGAAGGCCGGCAAGACCCTGACAGTCGAGGCCCCTGATCTGCAAGGCCGCACGGTTTCGTTTCAGCTGCAGGCGGAAGGTTTTTCCGAGGCGCTCAAGCGCCTCGAAAGCCTTCGTTAAAGCACGTCCGGTCTAAGCGGAATCCATTTTACGACTTCTACTGGAATGCGTTACGCGGCCACGGAATCCGGCTCGCTTGCCCCTTCCGGCTTTTGTGGTTCCGCGTGCGTTCCAGCCGTTTTCTTGCGCGAAAACAGCCCGGTGAGGAAGTGACCAAACCGGTCCATTTCCACGAAGATGACCGGGGTGATGAACAGCGTCAACAATTGCGAGACAATGAGCCCGCCGACCACCGCGACGCCGAGCGGCTGGCGCAGCTCGGAGCTTGCGCCTGAGCCGAGCGCGATGGGCAGGGCACCGAGCAAAGCACAGAACGTCGTCATCATGATCGGCCGGAAACGGCGCACGCAGGCTTCGTGAATGGCGCGGGCGGGCGGCTCCGCCTGTTCGCGGATCAATTCCACCGCCACGTCGATCATCATGATCGCATTTTTCTTGACGATGCCGATCAGCATCAGCAGGCCGATCAGCGCGATGATCGAGAAATCCATGCCCATGACCTTCAGCGCCACCAGTGCGCCGAAGGCCGCCGCCGGCAGACCGGACAGGATGGTCAGCGGGTGGATGAAGCTTTCGTAGAGCACGCCGAGAACCACATAGATGGTCAGCACCGCCGCCAGAATGAGGATGCCGGTATTGCCCTGGCTCTGCTGGAAGATGGCCGCCGTGCCGCCATAACTGGTGAACACGTCCTGCGGCAGGCCTATCGTGCTTTTGATCTCGTTGATCCGGTTCGTGGCATCGGAAAGCGCCACGCCATCCGGCAGGTTGAAGGAGATCGTGGTGGAGACGAGCTGACCCGTCTGGTTGATGGTAACAGGCGCCTGTGTGCGGGTGAGCGCAGCGAAGTTGGAAAGCGGAACAAGCACACCGGATTTGGCGGAGAGGATATTGATATCGCTTAGGAAGTTGTCGTCCCATTGCTTCGAGCTGTCGAACTCCACGATCACGTCATAACTGTCGCCGGTCGACTGGATCTGCGCCGCCGTATAACCGCCAAATGACATTTCCAGCGTCTTGCGCAATTGATCGTTGGTGATGCCGAAGGCTGCGGCCTTTTCCGGATCGACCGAGATCGTTGCGGCGATCGCACCATTCTGGGCGTCAGAGGTGACGGCGGTGAATGTCCTGTCGCGCCGCATTGCCTCCATCAGCTTGTTCGACCATTCATTGGTGGTATCGGCATTCAGGCCCTGAACGACGAGCTGATACTGGCTGGCGGAACTGCGCCCGCCGAAACGCAGACTCTGCTGCGGATTGATATAGGTGCGGATACCGGCCACCTTCGATGTGGCCTGCCCCAGTTCGCTCAGCACCTGGCTGAGCGGCGCGCGCTCTTCCTTGGGCTTCAGTTCAACGAACATCGAGCCGTTGTTCAGCGGATTGCGGGAATTGCCACCGACGATGGAGGTGACATGCACCACGGCCGGGTTCTTGCGGATCTGATCGGCAACCTGCGCCTGGAGATCGCGCATCGCGGTGTAGGAAATATCCTCGCGCGCCTGCGTTGACACGGAAAGGCGGCCAATATCTTCCTGCGGGAAGAAGCTGGAGGGCAGCGTCTCGAACAGATAGAGCGAGGCGGCAATCGAGGCCAGAAACGCGCCCAGAACCACGCGGCGGTGCGTGAGGCACCAGCCGACCGCCTTGCCATAGTGGTGAAGCGTGCGCTCGAAACCGGCATCGAACCAGCGGATGATGGCTGGAGGTCTGGAAGACTGGCCGGAAAGGCGCGATGCGAGCATCGGCGTTACCGTCAGCGACACCAGTGCCGAGGCCATGATCGCGAGCGTGACGACCATGCCGAATTCGTTGAAGAGCCTGCCGATCACCCCGCCCATCAACAGAATGGGAATGAACACGGCCACCAGCGAGACGGACATGGACAGGATGGTATTGCTGACTTCCGCCGCGCCCTGAAGCGCCGCCTCCCGCATTGTCAGGCCCTTTTCGTGCAGGCGCAGGATATTCTCAAGCATGACGATCGCATCGTCCACTACAAGCCCGACCGACAATGTCAGCCCGAGCAGCGAGATGTTGTCGATACTGTAGCCGAGGACATACATGGCGCCGAAAGCGGTGATCAGCGACAGCGGCACGGCAAGGCCCGGAATGATGGTCGCCGTCAGATGCCCGGTGAAAAGATAGATGACCGCAACCACCAGCCCGATGGTGAGGAACAGCGTGAACTGAACGTCGGAGATCGCATCCTTGATCGCTGTCGAGGCGTCGTTCATGACGTTGATATTGACCGAGGGCGGCAATTGCTGGCGTAGCGCCGGCAGTTTTGCCCTGATCGCGTCCACCACATCGACGGTGTTGGCGTCCGGCTGGCGCTGCACGGCGAGCACGATGGCCTGTTCGCCATCGAACCAGCTGCCGGCATCGGTATTATCGATACTGTCGGTCACATTGGCGATATCGCCGAGATGAATGGGCGCGCCGTTATTCGTGGACACGACCAGCGTCCGGAAAGCCGCCGCATCGGTGCGCTGGGTATCGGCCTCGATCGTCAGGCGCTGATTGTCGTTCTGCAAGGCGCCGACAGGCACCTGGTTATTCGCCTGTGCGATGGCGTTTGTGACGGTATCGACGCCAAGCCCCCTTGCCTGAAGCTGCGCCGGATCGAGGCCGATGCGCACGGCATAGGTCTGTGTGCCGTAGATGCTCACCTGCGCGACGCCGGAGATGGTCGACAGAAGCGGCGAGATGATATTCTCGGCGATTTCATCCACCGTGCTGGTCGGCATTTCCTTGCTGTTGACGGCAAGCAAAAGGACCGGCGCATCGGCGGGGTTGGTCTTGCGGTAGCTCGGCGTCGTCGTCATGTTGCTTGGCAATTGCCGCTGCGCACGGGAAATCGCGGCCTGCACATCGGCGGCCGCCGCGTCGATATCGCGGTTGAGATCGAATTGCAGAACGATCGAGCTGTTGCCGAGCGTGTTGGTGGCGCTGATTTCGCTGACGCCCGGAATGGTTTCGAACTGCTTGACCAGCGGCGTGGTGACGGAGGTTGCCATTGTCTGCGGCGATGCGCCCGACAGCGACGACGAGACGCTGATCGTCGGAAAATCGACTTTCGGCAGGGCGGCGACCGGCAGCAGGCTGAAACCGGCAAGCCCGGCCAGCACGAGGCCTATGGCAAGAAGGGTGGTGGCGACGGGCCGGTTGATGCAGAAATTCGCGATCATGGGGTGCCAACCTTTTCCGGCGTAACATTGGCGGCCAGATTGCCGGCCGCGCCGCCCTTGTCGGAGAACTGCTCAACGACCTGCTGACCGTCGGTGAGTTCAGACTGGCCTTCGATGATCACGTGCTCGCCGCCGGTGAGGCCGCTTGCAATGGCGGTGAAATCACCGTTCGAGCGGGCGACTTCCACGGTCGTCATGTGAACACGATGATTGTCATCGACGGTATAAACAAAACTACCCTTCGGCCCTGGCCGAACGGCGACCGTCGGTACTACGATCATCTCCTCGTTCGAGACGAAGTGGGTCGTGACATTGACGGATTGACCCGGCCACAAAAGACCGCGCTCGTTCTTGAATTCCGCCTTCGCCAGGACGGTGCCGGAGGTCTGGTCGACAATGTTGTCGTAAAAACGCAGGACGCCGGATATGGCCTCGCCGCCGGTTGCGGCGGGATCGACGTCGACGGTCGTGTCCTTCTCTACGCCCTCACGCAATTGCGGCAGGTAGCGCTGGGACAGGCGGAAACTGACGAAGATGGGATCGTATTTCGTGATCGTCACGATATTCACGCCAGCGCTGAGATAAGCGCCCGGGCTGACGCTGATATCCCCCAGCCGCCCGTCAAAGGGCGCACGGATTTCCATGTTTTCGAGCGTAACCTGATCGGATGCAAGCGCGGCGCGGTCGGCGTCTGTCTTGGCGCTGGCGGAATCCCGTGCTGCCTTGGCCTGATCCAGCACCTGCTGGGCCTCGGCATTTTGCTTGACCAGATTGGCGGCGCGCTGGAAAGCCGCCTCGGCCTGATCCAGCGTTGCCTGATCCGCCGCAATGTTTGCCTTGTCCTTGTCGACGGCGGCGCGGGCAATACGGTCGTCCATTTTGAGGATCAAATCGCCAGCCTTGATATGCTGGCCGTCTTTTGCGGATATTTCCGTGACGAGACCGGCCTGAAGCGGAGCTATATTGGTAATGTCGGCCGCAACCGCCCAGCCAGTTGCGGCTGCATCCATCGGCAATGTCGCTTTGCCGGCAGCGACGGTGCTGACCGTGGGTGGGCCGCCATTGCGCCTTCCGCCACCCTGCCTCTGACCTTGCTGCGGCGCAGACTGGCCGTTTTGTGAGGGCTGCGTCGTCGCTCCGGCGGGCGCTTTGGCCGTCGTCGTTTCCGCCTGTGGTGAAACGCTGGCGAATTGTTTGAGATAGGGGATTTGGTCGAGCGGCAGGCGATCCTTGAAATACCACGCGCCGACGGCTGCGATGGCAAGGACGCTGAGGGCGGTCCAGAAACGTTTCATCTGACGGTTCCGCTTATGAGAGCGATACATGTTTACCGAACATGTGCGGCAAGCCTTGGGAGCAGCTTTTCCCCACAAGACACCCAATGCGCTGCGAAAGCACCTTAAACTTTTGTAATGGCGACGACAACGTCAGCTGGCATATCGCCTTGCGATGCAAGGCATATGGCGGCTTTCCGCATATGTTCGCCGCTGGGTTCAATGCACGGCGGCAGAGGGTCTACGCCCCGGCTTCGATATGGAAGAGCGCGTTGATTTCCGCAAATCGCGATGGAAAGTAGGAAGAAAACCAGTTGCGCTTGGTGAGTAACTTGAACCACAGACTGGTTCTCCAACCATGCTCGGCCTGTCGGCATCTGAAGCACACCGGGTTCGCTTGCACCCTTTGGTTCCGACCAAACGAAAAAGCCGCCTCGTTTCAGAGGCGGCCTTGATGCGAGCGGTAAGATGTCGAGCGTCAGAAAGCCCGGATGGCGTTGCGTGTCGAGAGTACGTCTTCGGCGACATTGCCCGTCGTTGCGGGAACGGAGCCAACGAGATCCAGGAACTTGTAAAGTTCGGTGGCCTGCGAATTCGTGACGTAGATGATGTCGCGATCCTGCATCGGGAACTTCGTGCTGGCGAAGAAGGTGGAGGGATCGCGAAGGTTGGCACGGAATATGACCGGAATTTCCTGGCCCGGGAATTTGGAGGTATCGATGCCGAGCTTCACGAGAAGATCGCGTCTGACGATACGATAAATATAGACCTGAGCGGGGTCCGCGCGGGAATCGAGCAATCCACCGGCCTTGCCAAGTGCATCCGACAGTTTGAGATCGGCGTCCTCGAACTCGAAACGTCCGTTGAGGCCGGAAGCGCCGAAGGCCAGATAGGTGCGGCGCTCACGCTCCACCATGATCGTGTCGCCCGGAACCACATAGATGTTCTCGGTGGGCGTGCTGACGAGATGATTGTAGTTGACGCGCGCAGTCTTTCCGCGACGGATCAGCGTAACGTAGGACTCGATATTCGGGGCGCTGAGGCCCTTTGCATAGGAGATGACGTCGAGAACGCGATCACCCGCTTCCGAAAGCTGGACCTTCGTCGGCTCCTTCACGTCGCCAAGCACGGAGGCCTGGGCGGAACGGCTGGAAATCTTGGTGATGAGAACCTGTGGTTCGATGGCGCGGTTGGCCAGCCGTTCTTCGATTTCGCTCTGAACGTCCTCGACATTGCGACCCGTCGCGCGGATCTTGCCGGCGTAGGGAACGCTGATATTGCCTTCCCGGTCCACCGTCTGGTTCGGCAGGCTGATATAATTGCCGGGACGGCTGCCTGCATCGGCGGGGATGAAGAGGCCACCCGCCTGGCTTTCGAAGATCGCAACCTGCACCACGTCGCCGACACCCATCGGCAGCGCCGGAACGCCACCCTTGCCGCCGCCGAAGCTGCCGAGCAGGGTACTGGTGGTGGTATCGCCGACATAGTTCAGGACGGAGCTGTTTATATCGATGAGCGCGTAGTCGACGCCTGCGGTCTTCTTCTTGTCCTTGGTGCCGAACTTTACGGAAGCGTTGGATTCGATTGTCGCCGCATCAGGCCCTGATGCCGCAGTGACCGTGCAGCCTGCCAGTGCTGCAGAGGCAAGCAGAATCGAAACATTCAATAAACGCATTTGGTCCTCAAAATGAATTTTGTCCGAAAAGGAAATGACCCGGACGTCGCATAATTTATAAAATAAGCACTTCATAAAGGATGCCGATAAAGGAAACCCTAATCGGCATTACATTCGTTCAGCAGAATCGCGTTCCGCAATATTGACGCTTTTATCAGGCATATGCCCAATTTCAGGCGCTGCTTCAAGTTCATTCAAAGTTCAAATGCGCCACCAAAGCCGGCACAACGCTCAATATCTCGCGTACCCGAATGGTGTGAGTTTTAGCCAGCCAGACGCCATAATCTCTTTGATTGCTGCAATGCGCTAGTGCAGTTTTGTCACGCTTGCGGGGTTTCTTTGGCGATTGATTCAAAAGATTGGCTAATCAATTGTTTTACCAAAATCTTTTATAATGCTGCTCCCTCATCAGGCCCGTGCAGCCAGCGCAAAATTCACGGTGTCGGCAAATTCGCGCAGGAAACGCTCGCGGGAGAAGCGGGCGGCGTTGTCGATACAGGCGTTCTTGTCGAAACGGTCGGAGTTGTCGACGAATTCCTGAACGGCGGCGCAGATGGCCTCGGGGGTCTGTTCGCCGAAATAAAGGCCGGTCGGCTGGTTTGAGGCGCCGAGCGGAATGACGGTTTCCAGCACGCCGCCTTTGCCATAGGCGATGACTGGTGTGCCGAGCGCCTGGGATTCGACTGGCACGATGCCGAAATCGTCTTCCGCGGCGAAGACGAAGGCCTTGGCTTCCGCCATGTATTTGTGAAGTTCTTCATTGCCGACAAAGCCGAGGATTTCGACGTTGGGGGTCGCGATGTCCCGGATGCGTTTCATGTCCGGGCCGTCGCCGATGACGACCAGCCGACGTTCCGGCATCTTCGCAAAGGCTTCAACGATCAGATGCACCTTCTTGTATGGCACCAAACGCGAGGCGGTGACGAAATAATCGCCTTTCCAGTCGGAAGGGGAGAGATGGGAGGTGTCCACCGGCGGATAGATCACGGTAGAATCGCGCCCGTAACATTTGCGCACGCGGCTGCGAATGAATTTGGAATTGACCGTCATCAGGTCGACGCCGTGCGAAGTGCGAATGTCCCACATGCGGATGTAGTGCAGGATCGCGCGCGCGATCCACGAGGCGAACCCGCGATTGAGCCTGGTTTCCTTGAGGTATTGGTGCTGGAGGTCCCAGGCGTAACGAATTGGACTGTGAATGTAAGAGACATGAAACTGGCCAGGGCCGGTGATGACGCCCTTGGCGACGGCATAACTTGAGGAAATCACCAGATCGTAGCCGCTCAGATCGAATTGCTCGATGGCGATCGGCATCAGCGGCAGATAGGAGCGATATTTTTTCCGGGCGAAAGGCATTTTCTGGATGAAGGAGGTGTTGACCGGGCGGCCGCCGAGGAACCCCCGGTCGCGCTCGCTCATAAAATCGACGAGGCAAAAGAGATCCGCGTGAGGATAAATTTCAAGAAGGTTGTGAAGCACTTTTTCGGCGCCACCTCTGTCGGTGAGCCAGTCATGCACGATTGCCGTCTTCATGATTTCCTCAATAATTTCAACGTAATAAAAATTTATAATCCGCCCTGGAATAAAGCTCGGCGGTGTAGAATATCAGGTCGGTCTGCAGCCCTTAAAAACACGGCTGGTGGAGGCAAATGACGTAACGATTAATAGGAAAGTGAGGGTATGTCTGGCGTAATCTGGTGTTGGTATAATCCTCAATAGCACTTTGTTCGCAGATGCGAAATATCCAACCTGCTTAATTCGCTTCCTCGGTTTCCCGGCCGAAGGCCAGCCGCGCCCCTTCCTGCAGCGATATTGATACCTGTCGATGGCCGGAAGCCGCGCCATTTTGGGCTGAAACCTCGATTTTTCTGGCTTCACGCTTTGTTTTCGTCTCCGCCGAAATTGCCTTCCCATTTTGTCCAGCCAATGAATTCCGTCATCCCGCGGCAAGGTGATTGACAAGGCGTCTTATCAAGATATTCTGTTATAAAGATGCATATAACATAATAATGGAACACGTAAGGTTGGAACTAAGAGCTGGGAGCTTAACAATGAGACGTAAACTTGCATTTCTCGCCACCGCCGCTTTGTTGCTTGCGCCGGGTGTGATGATGGCTCAGGAAAAGGGCGGCGTCATCAACGTCGCCACGATCGGCGAGCCGCCGACGCTCGATCCGATGGCCTCAACGGCCGATCTCGTCGGCATCGTCACGCAGCATATTTTCGAAACGCTCTACACCTTCGACAAGGGCTGGAAGGTGACCCCGCTTCTGGCGGAAAGCCTGCCTGAAATCAGCGCTGATGGTAAAACTTACACGATCAAGCTGCGTCAGGGCGTCAAGTTCCATGACGGCAGCGACATGACCTCCGAAGATGTCGTCGCCTCGCTTGGCCGCTGGATGAAGATCGCCTCGCGCGGCAAGCAGGCCGCAGGGTTCATCGAGAATATCTCCGCACCGGATGCAGGGACGGTGGCGGTCACCCTCAAGCAGCCCTATGCGCCGCTGACCTCGCTGCTCGCCTTCAACAATTCGGCGGCGATCATCCTGCCGGCTGAAAAGCAGGCGGAGCCGATGGCGGAATTCATCGGCACCGGTCCCTACATGCTGAAGGAGCGCAAGGCCGACCAGTATATCCAGCTCGTCCGTTTCGACGGCTACAAGTCTCGCGATGGCGAAAGCGACGGTTACGGTGGCGCACGCCATCAATATCTCGATGAAATTCGCTTCGTTCCGGTGCCTGATCCGAATACCCGTGTCGAGGCCGCCGTTTCCGGCCAGTATGACTATGTCGATTCCATTCCGGTCGAATCTTTCGACAAGGTGAAGTCTTCGTCGGCGTCGCAGCCGCTGATGCTGAAACCTTTCGGTTTCCCGGTCTTCGTGTTCAACACCAAGGAGGGACTGTCTTCCAAGCTTGAAGTGCGCAAGGCGATAACCGAGGCGCTGAACATGGAAGACATGCTGGCAGCCGCTTTCGGTAGCAAGGATTTTTACGCGCTTGACGGCGCCTATTATCCCGGCAATTTCTCCTGGCACACGGAAGAGGGCGTCGAAGGCAATTACAATGTCGGCAATCCGGAAGCTGCTGCGGAAAAGCTCAAGGCGGCCGGTTATAATGGTGAGCCGCTGCGCATCCTCACCAGCCGCCAATATGAGTTCCACTACAAGATGGCGCAGGTCGCTGCGGAATATCTGAAGCTTGCCGGCTTCAAGGTGGATATGCAGGTGGTGGACTGGGCGACGCTGACGCAGCGCCGCGCCGACCCGAAGCTCTGGGACATCTATATCAGCCACAGCCCTTTCCTGCCGGAACCGGCGCTGATGGGCGCGCTGTCCACCAGCTCGCCGGGCTGGTGGGACACGCCGGCGCGCAAGGCGGCGGTTGATGCCTTCACCTCCGAAGCCGATCCGGACAAGCGTATCGCGCTCTGGGCCAATGTGCAGAAGACGATCTATGCCGAGCTGCCGCTCATCAAGATCGGTGATTTCAACGCCGTGGCGGCCAAGTCCAATAAGCTGGAAGGCGTCGATCCGGCTCCCTGGCCGTATTTCTGGAACGCCTCGGTTACGAAGTAAGGCCGGTTTGGCAATCGAGTGCCGGGTACTGCATCCGGCACTTCCGTCGCCACGGACCTCCTGTCCTTGCCGCGTCTCCATCCTCGTCCCTGTGCTTGTCACAGGGATCCAGCCGACGCGCGTCTGCGCGGCGAGAGGAGTCCTTCCAGCCCAAGGACTTGGGCTGGCTAGATTCCTGTGACGAGCACAGGAATGAGGGTGGAGTATAAATCGGACGTGGGAAGAGACGTTCGATTTTACGACCGTAAGTGCCGGAATTGCCGGCGCTTATCGACAACTCTATTCAACCGTCGCCTGATAGCGGCCCATCACGCGCTTTGGAGCATACATACGTGATACGGTATATTTTCCAGAGACTTGCCGGAATGATCGTGGTGATGTTCCTCGTCGTCACCATCGTTTTCGTCATCCTGCGCGTCACGCCCGGAGATCCGGCTGCGGTGATGCTGGGGCCGGATGCCTCGGCGCAGGACATAACGGAGCTGCGCACCCGGCTCGGTCTCGATCAGTCGCTTGGCGTGCAATATGTCTATTATATCGGGCAATTGCTGAAGGGCGATCTCGGCCAGTCGATCTTTCTCAACATGCCGGTTGGCGCAGCACTTCTGGATCGGGCGGAACCGACCTTCTTCCTGACGATCTTTTCGCTGCTGATCGCCAGTGCCATCGCGCTTCCCATCGGCATTTATGCCGCTTACCGGCGCGGTTCCTTCGTGGATCAGGCCGCGACCACCATTGCGATGCTGGCGGCGAGCATTCCAAGCTTCTGGCTCGGCCTCATCCTCATGCAGTTCTTCGCCGTCCGGCTCGATATGTTCCCGGTCTCGGGATATGGAGGTCCAGGCGCAAGCTTCCTCGAGCGCATGTATCACCTGACCTTGCCGGCAATCGCGCTCGGCCTCGTTTCCTCGGCCCTCATTCTGCGTTTCACCCGCGCCTCGATGCTGGATGTTCTCGGCGACGATTATGTCCGCACCGCCAGAGCCAAGGGTGTCAAGGAGCGGCGGGTGGTGATGAAACATGCGCTGAAGAATGCGCTCATTCCCATCCTGACCGTGCTTGGTCTCACTGCCGCCGTGCTGATTTCCGGCGCGGTCGTCACGGAAACCGTCTTTGGCCTGCCGGGCATCGGCAATCTCGTCGTGTCGGCTGTGTTGAGACGCGATTATCCGGTCATTCAGGGCGCGCTTCTCGTCATCGCCGGGCTTTACGTGCTCATCAATTTTGCCATCGACATGCTGTATCTGCTGGTCGATCCGAGGGTTCGTTACTGATGGCCGATATCACCTCCACCGCCCAGCCGGCGCGCAACCCGACCGTCCTGTTCATTCGGCGTCTTTTGAAGCGCAAGACGGTCGCCGCCGGTCTGATCGTGCTGCTCGTTTTCGTGCTGCTTGCCGTTTTCGCACCGATGATCGCGCCTTATTCGCCGTCGAAACTGTCGATCGTGAACCGTCTGAAGCCGCCGAGCGAACTCTACTGGTTCGGCACCGACGAATTCGGCCGCGACGTCTTTTCCCGCACCATCTTTGCCGGAAGGCTATCGCTTCTCGTTGGGGCCGCCGTGGTGGCGCTCTCGGCGTTGATCGGCATCACGCTCGGCCTGCTTGCCGGTTTCTTCCAGAAGCTGGATACGCCGATCGCGCGGTTGATCGATGCCATGATGGCGTTTCCGGATATTCTGCTGGCTATCGCGCTGGTGGCCGCGCTCGGCCCGTCGCTGACGACTGTCATCATCGCGCTTGCCGTCGTTTACTCACCGCGTCTTGCCCGCATCGTGCGCGCTTCGACGCTGGTGATCCGGGAACTGCCCTATGTGGAAGCGGCCAAGGCGCTCGGCATCTCCACCTTCCACATCATGACGCGGCATGTGCTGCGCAATCTGATCTCGCCAATCCTCGTGCAATGCACCTTCCTTTTCGCCAGCGCCATGCTGGCCGAGGCTGGGCTTTCATTCCTGGGGCTTGGTGTCAGCCCCGAAATTCCGACCTGGGGAACCATGATCTCCGCCGGCCGCCAATATATCGGCCAGGCCGACTGGATGACCTATTTCCCCGGCTTTGCCATCATTCTTTCCGTGCTCTCGCTGCAAATGGTCGGCGATGGGCTGCGGGACATGCTCGACCCAAGACTGCGAAGGGATTTGTAATATGACGTCCGGTGAACAGGCGAAAGCGCCTCTTCAAGCTCCCATTCTTCTCTCCAATGTGAAACCCGTCGGCTTCAGAAAGGGCGCGCCACAGGCCTCGACCGATATTCTGATCGGCGGCGACGGCAAGATCGCGGCGGTCGGGCCTGCCCTTCAGGCGCCGGCGGATGCGCAGCGCATCGATGCGAAGGGCGCATTCATCTCGCCCGGCTGGGTGGATCTGCACGTGCATATCTGGCATGGCGGCACTGATATCTCCATCCGTCCCTCCGAATGCGGGGCCGAGCGCGGCGTGACGACGCTGGTGGATGCCGGTTCGGCAGGCGAGGCGAATTTCCACGGTTTCCGCGAATATATCATCGAGCCCTCGAAGGAACGCATCAAGGCCTTCCTCAATCTCGGCTCCATCGGGCTCGTCGCCTGCAACCGCGTGCCGGAACTGCGCGACATCAAGGATATCGATCTCGATCGTATCATCGAATGTTACGCCGAAAACAGCGAGCATATCGTCGGCCTCAAGGTGCGGGCGAGCCACGTCATCACCGGTTCCTGGGGTGTTACGCCGGTCAAGCTCGGCAAGAAGATCGCCAAGATCCTGAAAGTGCCGATGATGGTGCATGTGGGCGAACCGCCAGCACTTTACGACGAGGTGCTGGAAATTCTCGGCCCCGGCGATGTCGTGACCCACTGCTTCAACGGCAAATCGGGCTCGAGCATCATGGAAGACGAGGACCTGTTCAATCTCGCGGAACGCTGCGCCGGTGAAGGCATCCGGCTGGATATCGGTCACGGTGGCGCATCCTTCTCCTTCAAGGTGGCGGAAGCGGCGATTGCGCGTGGCCTTTTGCCCTTCTCGATCTCCACGGATTTGCACGGCCATTCGATGAATTTCCCGGTGTGGGATCTGGCGACGACCATGTCGAAGCTGCTTTCGGTCGATATGCCTTTCGAAAATGTGGTCGAGGCCGTCACCCGCAATCCCGCCTCCATCATCCGCCTGGACATGGAAAACCGCCTCGATGTCGGTCGGCGCGCCGATTTCACGGTCTTCGATCTTGTCGATGCCGATCTGGAAGCGACCGATTCCAATGGCGACGTTTCGCGTCTGAAGCGGCTGTTCGAGCCGCGTTACGCGGTCATGGGTGCAGAGGCCATTGCTGCGAGCCGTTATGTGCCAAGAGCGCGCAAGCTCGTGCGCCACAGCCATGGTTATTCCTGGCGCTGAACCAGATTGGAGGCGCGGAGGGGCAGTCCCTCGGCCTTCCGCAGAGATTATGGGATACCCGTCCCGGCATTATGAGGAATTCGCGTGAAACAGTCTTCGCTTGAGGCAGACGGGCGTCATTCGCCCTACGACCGGCTTGCCGCGCTCGGCATCTCCCTGCCGCCACCGCCGCCGCCGATCGCCAATTTCGTCACCCATGTGGTGGAAGGCAATATGCTTTATCTTTCGGGACAAGGCCCGAGGGAGGAGAACGGACACCTCTACGCCGGCAAGGTAGGTGCCGAGATCGGGCTGGATGAGGCGTACCAGCATGCGCGCCTCACCGGCATCAATCTGCTTGCCGTCATGCATGAGGCGCTGGGTGATCTGTCGCGGGTGAAAAAGGTGGTCAAGCTGCTCGGCATGGTCAATGCCGTCAGCGATTTCCGCGATCACCCAAGCGTCATCAATGGCTGCTCCGATCTCTTCATCGATGTGTTCGGCGATGCGGGGCAGCACGCCCGCTCCGCCGTGGGGTTCGGTTCGCTGCCGGGCAACATCACCGTCGAGATAGAAGCCATCGTCGCGCTGAAGGATTGAGGCTGTTCAATGGTTGCGCCAGCCCATCAGCTTCTCGATCCTTTCGGCCGAAACCCTGACCTGTTCGGTGTAGTGGTTCTCGTCCGCCAGTACCTTCTGTTCCGGCAGCACGATGGAAATCGTCGCCACGCATTCGCCCCTGTTGTCGCAAATCGGCGAGGCGATGCAGGCGACAGCGTAGTCGGACTCGGCGACCTGTATCGACAGCCGGTCGTGGAAGGCAGCGCCCGCCGATTGCGACAGGGTCTCCGGGTTGATTTCCGCGCGGCCCGTGGGCGAGGTGCGGGCGCAGCGTTTGAACAGTTCCACGCGTTCCGCCTCCGGCAGATGCCCGACGAGCAGCCGGCCCGACGCCGTCCAGTTCAAGGGAACGCGGGTGCCGACGCGCGAGGCAACCTGAAAATGGCTGGGACCATCGGCCATGGCCAGCACCAGCATATGGTCGCCATCGCGGCCGCAAAGCTGCACGGTCTCGCCCGCATGGCGGCACAGATCATGCATTTCGTGGGTGGCGACACCCATGAAATCCAGCGAGCGGGCATAGGCAAGGCCGTAGTGATAAAGCCGCGCGCCAAGCCAGATGTTGCCATCGGCATTGCGCGCCAGCATGTTCTTTTCGACAAGATCGTCAACGATCACATAGACGGTGGAAAGCGGCGCCTTGATTGCCTTGGCAATGGCGTAAGCGCCGGCTGGCGATCCAGTTTCGTAAAGGTAATCAATCACCTGAAGCGCACGGTCGATACCGCTGACGCGCGAGCGCTTGGCCCCCTTCGCGTCCGAATTTTCCTCGGTCGGGGACAGGGCGGGTGAAGACAATTCGTCCAGTCTATGGGCGTCCAATTTCCGGCTCCTCATGAATTTTGAGAAGCTATTACATTATTATGGCATATATGTCGATGCCCATCGCATCGCAAAGACAGGAGAAAGACATGACCGAGGATATCAGAAGCAGGATCGGCCTTCGCCCGGTCATCAACGTCTCGGGCACCATGACATCGCTTGGCGCTTCCATTGTCGTTCCTGAGGCAGTTGAGGCCATGGCGGCGATCCTGCCGCAATTCGTCGAGATTAACGATCTGCAGCGCAAGGCAAGCGCGATCATCGCAAGGCTGACGGGCGGCGAGGCCGGTTTCGTGACAGCATCCTGCTCTTCCGGCATCAGCCTTGCGGTTGCGGGGGCCATTACCGGTAGCAATCTCCTGGCCATCGAAAAGCTGCCTGATACCGCGCCGGAAAAGAACGAGGTGTTGGTGCAGATGGGTCATGTGGTGAGCTACGGCGCGCCGGTGGATCAGGCAATCCGGCTCGCCGGCGGCAAGGTGGTCCTGGTCGGGCAGGCGACGTCCACTCATCGTTTTCACATGGAAAACGCCATCACCGACAAGACGGCGGCGGCGGTTTATGTCATCTCGCACCATGTGGTCGATTACGGCCTGCTGCATCTTTCCGAATTTGTCGAGATTGCCCACGCCAAGGGCGTGCCGGTTATCGTTGATGCGGCTTCCGAATATGATCTGGAGCTGTTTCTGGCCACGGGTGCGGATGTCGTGCTCTATTCCGGCCACAAGTTCCTCGGCGGCCCCACCTCCGGCATCGTGGCCGGCAAAAAGGAGTTGGTGCGCAACGCCTTCCTGCAGAATATGGGCATCGGCCGCGGCATGAAGGTCGGCAAGGAAAGCATTTATGGCGTCATGGCGGCACTGGAAGCCTGGGAAAAGCGCGACCATGCCGGCATCCGTGAGCGTGAGACCGGCTATCTCAATCTCTGGAAGGATACGCTGGATGGCCGCCCCGGCGTGACGGCGCTGATCGAGCCGGATCCGACCAATAACCCGCTCGACAGGCTGCGCGTTATCATCAATGCCGAGGAAGCGCATATCACCGCCTGGGACCTGACGACGGCGCTAGCGAGAGGCAACCCGCCGATCATTACCCGCGACCACGAGGTGGAGCATCGCTATTTCTATCTTGACCCCTGCAACCTTCATCCCGGACAGGAAACCATCGTGGCGACGCGTCTGGCGGAGGAACTGGACAAGGCGCGCGCCTCCAACGAGATGATTGCAACTCCGTTCGACGACCGCAGCCGCCACCGTTTCGATGGCATGCTGCGCTGGCCGGATTAATAACGACTGCATATGGAACGAGCGGGTGCCGCGTATTTCTTCTCCCCGTCGGGGAGAAGGTCGCGGCAGCGGGATGAGGGGGCGACGTCAGCGACATTCGGAGAGCTTGCCCCCTCATCCGACCCTTCGGGCCACCTTCTCCCCGGCGGGGAGAAGAAATTTGAAGCAGTTCAAACGAGAAGAAAAGAAGGGAACGATCATGACCATGCCGCAGGCAGTACCGATTGGTGCCGAAGATGCCGTGCTTTCCGTCCGCAATCTCACCACGTCCTTTCACGTGGATGGCGGCTGGAAACCCGTGGTGCGTGATATTTCCTTCGATGTCGGGCCGGGCGAGACGGTCGCGATCGTCGGTGAAAGTGGCTCGGGCAAAAGCGTCACCTCGCTCTCCATCATGCGGTTGCTGGATCGGGAAAGCAGCAGGGTTCAGGGCGAAATCCTGCTTGGTGGGCGCAACCTGCTGTCCCTTTCAGAAGATGCCATGCGGCAGGTGCGGGGCAACGAGGTCGCGATGATCTTTCAGGAGCCGATGACCAGCCTCAATCCGCTATTCACCATCGGCGACCAGATTTCCGAGGCCTTGCTGTGTCACCAGCCGATGTCCAGGGCGGATGCGCGGGCTGAGACGATCCGCCTTCTCGAAAAAGTCCGTATTCCTTCGGCCTCATCGCGTTTCGATGAATATCCGCATCGCTTTTCCGGCGGCATGCGCCAGCGCGTGATGATCGCCATGGCGCTTGCGTCCCGGCCGAAGCTGCTGATTGCCGACGAGCCGACGACGGCGCTCGACGTGACCATTCAGGGCCAGATACTGGACCTCATCAAGACGCTTCAGGAAGAGGAAGGCACGTCGGTTCTGTTCATCACCCATGATATGGGCGTGGTGGCTGAGATCGCCGACCGCACCGTCGTCATGTATCGCGGCGAGCAGGTGGAAGTCGGCGCGACGGCCGATATTTTCCATCGCGGCAAACATCCCTATACCCGCGCGCTTTTGTCCGCCGTCCCGGTTCTGGGTTCCATGACGGGTGAAGAAAGACCGCTCCGGTTTCCCATCGTCAACACCACCACGGGGGAAACGCAGCAGCCGGCGCGCCCGGGCGATACCGTCGATGCGAGTGCCCAGCCAGTGCTGAAGGTGGAAGGGCTGACCAAGCGCTTCGACATTCACTCCGGCCTTTTGGGACGACTCAGCGGGCGCGTGCATGCGGTGGAAAATGTGTCCTTTGATCTGCGAGCCGGCGAAACATTATCATTGGTCGGCGAAAGCGGTTGCGGAAAATCAACGACGGGACGTGCCATCATGCGGCTGATCGAGCCGGATGCCGGCTCGGTGGTGGTCAATGGCGAGAATATTCTCGCTCTCGACAAATCCGGCATGCGCGAGATGCGCAAGACGGTGCAGATGATCTTTCAGGATCCTTTCGCCTCGCTCAATCCACGCATGACGGTGGGTGCGGCGATTGCCGAACCATTTCTGGAGCACCGCATGGGAAGCGCCCGCGAGGCGAAGGACGTGGTGGCCGACATGCTCGAAAAAGTCGGTCTCTCGCCCGATATGGCGGCGCGTTACCCCCACGAATTCTCGGGCGGCCAGCGCCAGCGCATCTGCATCGCCCGCGCGCTTGCACTGCAGCCGAAGGTGATTGTCGCCGATGAGAGCGTTTCGGCGCTGGATGTTTCGATCAAGGCGCAGGTCATCAACCTGATGCTGGATTTGCAGCAAAGCCTCGATCTCGCCTTCCTGTTCATCAGCCATGACATGGCGGTGGTGGAACGCGTCAGCCACCGGGTGGCGGTGATGTATCTCGGCGAAATCGTCGAGATCGGCCCGCGCGCAGCGGTGTTCGATAATCCGCAGCATGACTATACCCGAAAGCTGATGGCCGCCGTGCCGGTGCCGGACCCGGATCGAAGAAACACCCGGCGAAATGCCGCGAATGACGAGCTGAAAAGCCCGATCCGCGCGGTCGACTACGTGGTGAAGCCGCGTGAGTATCGCGAGGTCTCGCCCGGCCACCTTGTCGCCTGTTAAAGCAGGTTAAAGACCCGGTACGTCGGACGTCGCGAAAGGCACACGGTAGCCGCGCTGGAAAGTTTCGCGCTGTCCAAGCTGGCGATACCATTGCTGTACCGCCGGAAAATCGTCGAGGTCGATTTTGTGGCGCGCGAAACGCGAGACCCATGGCCAGATGGCGATATCGGCTATGGAGAAATCTCCGGCGATGAATTCCCGGCCTGTCAGCCGGTCGTTCAACGTCCTGTATAGCCGCTCCACATCCGTCGTGAAACGCGTCTCGGCAAAGGGTGCCTGTCCGGCATTATAGGTCAGGAAATAATGGGCATAACCGAGTGTCGGGCCAAAATTGGCGCCCTGCCACATCAGCCATTCGGTGACTGCCAGCCGTGCAGCCTTGGAGGCAGGCAGAAGCCGCCCGACTTTTTCGGCGAGGTAGATCAGGATCGCATTCGATTCCGTCAGGATGGTGCCGTTATCGCGATCGGCGATCGCCGGGATTTTCGAGCCGGGATTGATGCGGGTATAATCGGCTGAGAATTGCTCGCCTTTTTCGATGTCGATGGCGTGGCTGACATAGGACAGGCCGAGTTCTTCCAGCGCAATCGAGATTTTCAGGCCGTTGGGGGTGATCCAGGTATAGAGGTCGATCATGTTAATCGAACATCGCCTCATCGAGCGGCAAAGCGCGTCTGCCTTTCTTGCCGGTTACGTCGGAAAGATCAGTATAGAGACCGCGCAATGTCAAAACCAGCTGGACGATGCGCGGATCGGTGACGCGATAGATGACCTGTTTGCCTTCCCGCGAGCCTTCGATCACGCCGGCGTCGCGTAATTCGGCTAGCTGCTGGGAAAGGGTCGGCTGCTGGATGCCGAGCTCATATTCCAGCGCAGAAACGGAGGCTTCCGTTTCCTTGAGATAACAGACGATGGCCAGGCGATTGGCGTTGGCGACAAGCTTCAAAAGCTCGCTCGCTTCCACCACGCTGCGGCAGATGAGATTGGAAACCGGTTTCGTCACGATTACAGGCCCATTTTTCAAACTATAAAAAAGTAAATTGTATCGCGATAAATTTCAATGGCTTGATTAAGATCCGTTTGGCCGGGTCAAGCATTTTTTAAAATCTACAGGATTAGTAGATTTCTCTTTCGCTTTCCGGACAAGGATCGCCAAAACGTTCCTCGAAAACATTCTATAAAAAAGTAGATTGATTGCGAAATGAGGTGTCGACATGAAAATCGGGGTCCATCCCAACAATCTGCATTTGCGGCTCGCCCGGCTCTGGCCCGGCGCTTTTGACAAATTCGATCCGGAGTTCGTGCCCTATCACGAGGGGCGCGATACGGCGGCGCTTCTGGAAAAGGGCGACATCCATTTCGGCGGCACGGGTTCGACGCCGCCCATTGAGGCGGATGCGCGCGGGCTTTCCGCAGCCTATATCGCCGCCTCTGCGCCGAGGCCAGCAAACGGCGCGATCCTCGTGCGGCGGGATAGCCCGATCCGCTCTGCGGCCGACCTTTCGGGAAAACGCATATCGCTGATCGACGGGTCTTTTCATACCTATCTTCTGGCGCGCAGTCTGGAAGGGGCCGGGCTTGGTCTTGCGGATGTGACACGCATCGAAAGCGGCGACAGCGACAGCCTGCGTGACCTCGTGGAAGGCCGCGTCGATGCCTGGGTGACAATGTCGCCGCGGCTCGAAAAAGCTCTTACCCATGACGAGATCAGTCTTCTGGTCCGTTGCGGCTCCACCATTCCTAACCGCTCGCTGTTCTGGACGCTTGCGCGTCACACTGTAGCGCTGGAGAGGCGCGAGGCGATTGCCACCGAACTGGACCGTGTCGGCCGGGCCGTCACGGCGGATATAGACAGGGCCGCAGCCCTTCTTGCCGCCGAACCGGGCAGCGAAGGCGACGCGCAGTCATGGGCAAAGGTGCTGCGCTCGCGCGATCTTTCGGTGGTGCCCGCCGCCGAAAATATCCTTGCCGAACAGCAGGAGGAGGCCGATACGCTTTACAGGCACGGTCATTTCTCTTTACCGGTTCTGACGGGGCAATCAGCCAGCGCGGGAGGCGACAGATGAATGTTTTCTGGTACATGTGCGCGCCCGATGGCGCTTATCCCTGGCAACCGGAAGGTTCCCGCAAGGTCGATCTCGGTTATTACAAGCAGCTGGCGCTCGCTTACGACCAGCTTGGTTACACCGGCGCATTGTTTGCCACCGGCGCGCATGACGTCTGGGTTCTGGCGGGCGCGCTGCTCTCCTATACCGAGCGGCTGAAGTTTCTGGTCGCCATTCATCCCGGCCTTGTCGCGCCAACGCTGCTCGCCAAGATGGCGGCGACGCTTCAGGAGTTTTCGCGCGGACGTCTGCTGATCAATGTCGTCTCGGGCGATGCCAAGATGCTCGGCGCTTACGGCATGACCATGCCGCATGACGAGCGTTACGATATGGCGGATGAATATCTGCAGATCTGGCACCGCCTTTTTGCCGGGGAGACGGTCGATTTCAAGGGGCGGCATTTCCAGACCGAAGGCGCAAAGCTCGCGCTGCCGGTGGGGCAGGGCATAGAGCCACCACCGCTATGGTTCGGCGGCTCTTCGGATAAGGCGATCGACGTTGCGGCCAAACACGTCGAAACCTATCTTTCCTGGGGCGAAACGCCAGACCAGATCGGCGCGAAAGTCGATCTCGTCAAGGCGCGGGCGGAAAAGCTCGGCCGCGAGCTGGAATACGGCATTCGCCTTTATGTCATCGTCCGCGATACCGATGAAGAGGCATGGGCCGCCGCAGCCGATCTCTACGGTCGTATGGATGCGAACGCGATTGCCGCCAATCAGCGTTTCGTCGGCAAGACCGATTCCGTCGGCCAGCAGCGCATGACGGCGATGCATGGCGGGCAGAAACCCGAGAACCTGCGCGATCTCGAAATTGCCCCCAATCTCTGGGCTGGCATCGGTCTTGTCCGGCCGGGACCGGGCACCGCGATCGTCGGTTCGCCAGATACGGTCATCCGTACGCTGGAAGCCTATAAAAAGGCGGGTGTGAATACCTTTATTCTGTCCGGCATGCCATTGCTGGAGGAGGCCTTCCGCTTCGGGGAAAAGGTTCTTCGGCGTCTTGATGTATCGCGGGAAGTCTCGTCGGCGAAACAATTCACCTGGTCGACCTTGTTCGACCGCGACCTCTCGGCCAAGGCATCGTGAGCATGGCCCGGGAGTGGAGAAAAAAGACATGACGGCAAGTCCGGCAACAACAATTGCACAACGGCGCATCGGCCCGCAGCGCGCGGCCGCGCGGGCTCTTGCCGTCCTGGACAAGGCGCTCGGCGCGGTCGCCGCCGCCATTCTTGCCACGCTTCTCGTGGTGGTGCTGGTCAATGTCACCCTGCGTTATCTGTTTCACACCGGCTTCATCGGCGCAGAAGACCTCGGCATCTGGCTGCATGTGGCGATGATCGCGGTCGGCGCGCCGCTCAGCCTCAAAAGCGCGCTCGCCATGCGGCTTGATGTTTTCGTGCGGTTTCTGCCTGAGCGTTTTCACGCCGCAACCGAAGTTCTGGCCGATGCCTTCTCCTTCGTCGCGGCGCTTATCCTCGCCTTCGGCGGGGTTGAAATCGCTGCGATGCTGGGCGGCACCTCTCCGACGCTCGGCCTGCCGGAATGGGTGCGGTTCGGCTTTCTCGGCGCTGGCGGCGCGCTGATCCTTCTCTATCTCGCGCTTCAGCGTGTCAGTGAAGGCAAGGCGCTTGCCGTTCTCGCGTCTCTCGCCATTGCAATTGTGGCCTATGTTGGCCTGCCGGAAGTTTTCGTTGATACGACACTGCCGCCAAGCCTGTTTCTGGCGCTCACGGCGGCGTTGGGGCTGGTGCTGGCGGCACCGCTTGCCCATGCCTTCCTCGCTGCGGCTTACGTGGCGATCGCCTTCGGCAGCACCTTGCCGGAGCCGGCCATCGTTTCCTCGACGGTAACCGGCATGTCGAAATTCCTGCTGCTCGCCATCCCCTTCTTCCTGCTGGCCGGAAGCCTGCTGACGGAATCGGGCGTCGCCAACCAGCTGGTTCGGTTCGCCGCCGCCATGGTCGGACACCGGCGGGCGGGACTGGCGCAGACGACGCTTCTGACCAGCGTGCTGTTTTCCGGCGCCTCCGGCTCCTCGGTCGCCAACGCCGCCTTCGGCGCTTCCACCTTCCAGCCGGAACTGGTCAAGCACGGCTATCCGCCGGCGCAGGCGGGTGCGATCATTGCCGCCACCTCGGTGCTCGACAATGTCATCCCGCCCTCCATTGCTTTCTTGATCCTTGCCACAGCCACCAATCTGTCGGTCGGCTCGCTGCTGGTGGGCGGCTTCTTTGCCGGCGGGCTGATGGCGATCTGCCTTGCGGTGGCGATCCATTTGAGCGTGCGCAGCGTCGATACCCTGCCGCGCGCCACGGGAGTTGAACGCTGGCGCTCCGCCATCGCCGCCATACCCGCCTTCGGCCTCGGCGTCATCGTGGTGGTCGGCATCCGCATCGGCATCGTCACCACCACGGAAGCGGCCGCACTTGCAGCACTCTACACGCTGCTTCTCGGCTTCGGGTACCGGCTGGGCGCGGGTCGCATTTTCGCAACCTTCCGGCAATCGGCCGGGGAAGCGGCGGCCATCGGCCTTCTGATCGGCACGGCGGGTCCTTTCGCCTTCCTGCTGGCGGTGGACAACGTCTCCGGCCTCGTGACCGATTTCGTCACCCTGCTCGGTGGCAGCAAGATCGCGGTGCTTCTGCTGTCCAACCTGATCCTGCTCGTGGTCGGGCTGGTGCTGGATATTGGTGCTGCCATCCTGCTCTTCGGCCCGATCCTGCTGCCCGCCGCAGTGGCCGCCGGTATCGATCCGATCCATTTCGGCGTCATTCTCGTGGTCAATCTGATGATCCATGGCCTGACGCCACCGCTCGGCATGCTGATCTTCGTGGTCAGCGGCGTCACCCGCATTCCGGCGACAGCGCTTTTCCGGGCCGTCGTTCCCTATCTTGTCTCTCTTCTCGTTTCCCTCGCCATTCTGTGCGCCTGGGCCATTATCTTCTAAATCCGGGGTTTTATTCATGACTATTATCGATCGTCGCAATCTCCTGAAATTCTCTGCCATAGGTGCAGCGACGTTTGCCGCGCCCGCCTTCGTGCGCAGTGCAAATGCCAAAACCCGTAGCATTACGGTCGCTTCCCTGTTCGCCGACGACAAGCCGGAGACGAAAATCTGGGTGAAGATCAGCGAACTGGTGGAGGCAAAGCTGCCCGGCCGTTTCCGTTTCAACATCGTCAAGAGCGGTGCGCTGGGCGGCGAAAAGGAAGTGGCGGAAAACATCCGGCTCGGATCGGTTCAGGCGAGCCTGTCCACCGTCTCCTCGCTTTCCGGCTGGGTGCCGGAGCTGCAAATCCTCGATCTGCCTTTCCTGTTTCGCGATGCAGACCATGTGCGCAAGGTGGTGACGGGCGAGACCGGCAACGACTTGAAGACGAAGCTCGGCGCGCAGCAATTCGTTGCCGCAGACTTTATCAATTACGGCGCGCGCCATCTCCTGACCAAGGAACCCGTGACCAGACCGGAGCAACTGGAAGGCAAGAAAATCCGCGTCATCCAGAGCCCGCTGCACACCAAGCTCTGGAGCGCCTTCGGCACCACGCCCGTCGGCATCCCGATCACCGAGACCTATAATGCGCTGGCGACCGGTGTCGCCGATGCCATGGATCTGACCAAGTCCGCCTATGCCGGGTTCAAGCTTTACGAGGTCGTGCCCTATATGACCGAGACCGGCCATATCTGGGCCTCGGGTGTCGTCTATTACGGTGCGACATTCTGGAACCAGCTGGATGACGAAGAAAAGAAGGTTTTGCTGGAAGCATCGAGCGAGGGCGCGCAATATTTCAACCAGCTGATCGTTGAAGACGAAGCAAAGTCCGTCGAACTTGCGATTTCCAAGGGCGGCAAGGTTCTGAAGCCGGAAGCCCTCGACGAATGGCGCAAGGGCGCGCAGGGCGTGTGGCAGGATTTCGCCGGCACGGTTGGCGGCATCGGGAAAATTGAGGCTGTGCAGTCCGCATAAAAACGCCGGGCCTGACCCCGTCGAAAAAAGACCCCGTGCGTCAGCCAGGCGCACGGGGTTCTTTTTTTACTTGCTATCAGTGCGAGGCGCCGGAGCCGCCGACAGCGACGATGGAGAAGGGCTGGCCTTCCACCGCAACCGTGCGGGTCTCCTTCAGGCTTTCAGCATCCACCACGCGGACAAGGGCGTGGCGGGGGTCGGAAATGGCCACCTGACCATCGGCAACCGCAAGGCGCGGACGCGGATCACGCCAATGGCCATCCTTGCTATAGGGTTCGGTCACCCTTGCCTTGCGGGTAATGGCGCCTTCCAGCACGTCCAGCACATGCAGGTCGCCGTCTTCCGTTAGAATATAGGCGTTGCGCGGATTGGCGGGATCGAGAATGAAGTCGACGCGCCGGGTCGGCAGCTCGATGAGGCGGAACGCATCCTTGCTGTCTGGATCGATGAGGACGACCTTGTCCTCACCGTAATTGCCGAGGAAGAACTGCATGGATTTGCCGCCAAGCAGCGTGCCGGTATAGGCCTTCGGGAAATCCTCCGGATAGGCCAGCATCTCCAGCTTCGGGCCATCCGTGCCGCCGGGCCGGGCAACCAGAATGCCTTCCTTGCAGCCAAAGGCGGCGAGCCTTGCGGATGTCGCCTCGCCATGCAGATCGGTGCATGCCGCCTGCTCGCCGACCTGCTTCCCGTCCCTGTCGAGAACGCGCAGACCAATGCGGGGCGGCAGCGTATCGGGTTTCGTTTCGATTTCGGTGTCGGGCACGGAAACGAGAACGTAACGACCCATCGTCACCGCCACGCCGTGATGCGGGGCTGTCGTATCGATGGTGCGAACCTTTGCCTTGCCATCCAGCAAGGCTGCCTCATCGATGATCTCCGCCTTGCCGCCACGGTCATAGAAAAGAATGGCATGGTCGTCATGCGGCACGACGTGGAAAGGACGCTTGCCCTCGAAGGTGACCGGCAGCAGCGCCGCATCCTCCACGTCCAGATCGCGATGCTCACCGTGGTCGGAGAAGACGATGCCGGATTTGATCACATGCACCATGTCGGCATCCGACTGGGTGGCGAAAACCGTCTTGCCCGACGCGCTGGCGGTCAGCGCCGCATATCCTTTCAGATCGTAGCGCCCGAGTTCCTTGCCGGTGTCGAAATCGATTGCGCGCACGACCGGCTCGCTGTGATCGGCGACGAACAGCCGCCATGCTGTTACGCCGTCCTTGTTTTCTTCCGCATGCGCCATACCGGAGGCGAGGGACGTGGCTAGCGCCAGGCATGTGGCGAGCGCGCCCACGCCAAGTTGCTGGTGAAGGGAGAATCTCATGGTGTTCCTTCCAGACGTTGTCATCCTCATGCTGATAAGGGCCGGTATCGAGGCCTTTGAGGATGTTTGTAATGTTATTACGTTACAAGCTACGTATTAGCATTATGCGCAGGGTCCATGTCAACCGACGTGGACGTCGAACTGCTGAAAATCTGGAAGTATGTATCGGTGACGCGCGGAAGAGCTGGGGCTTCCGTGTCAGGCCACAAACGCGACGTCATCCTCGGGCTTGACCCGAGGACCCATATCCTTCAACGGCGCGTGGATCCTCGCCTCAAGGGGCGAGGATGACGGAAGGGGGAGGTTGCGACGCTGAAGGCAGGCGCGTTGCAGCGCCTGCCTTTGCAATGATTAGCGGATGTCTTCGGGCAGAACGTCCGAAGGAATGTTCTGGTAGGAAACCGGACGCATGAAGCGGCGGATCGACATGGTGCCAACAGAGGTTGCGCCGAAGTTGGTCGAAGCCGGGTAGGGGCCGCCGTGAACCATGGCTTCGGAAACTTCAACGCCGGTCGGGAAACCGTTGGCGAGAACGCGGCCGGCCTTGCGCTCCAGGATGGGCAGAAGCTTGCGGCCGAGTTCAGCATCGCCGGCATCCAGATGCAGGGTTGCCGTCAGCTGGCCTTCGAAGCTCTTTGCCACTTCGAGCATTTCTTCGGTGCTGTCGACCGTCACGATCAGGCCGAGCGGCCCGAAGACTTCTTCGGCAAGCGCGTGGTTCGCGACCCAGTCCTTGCCCGAAACGCGGAACAGGTAAGGCGTTGCGTTGCGCAGGTCGCAGGTGGTGGTCAGCACGTCGCGCACGCCATTGCCCGCGGCGATGCGGTCGCGGCCGTCACGATAGGCGGCGGCGATACCGTCCGTCAGCATGACCTGCGGGCCGACTTCGGAGAGGGCGGCACGGGCGGTTTCCGCAACCGCATCCGCCTGCGAGGACAGAACGACGGCGATGCCGGGATTGGTGCAGAACTGGCCGGCGCCCATGGTAAGCGAGCCCGCCCAGCCCTTTGCGATGGCCTCGCCGCGGGCGGAAACGGCTTCCGGCAGCAGGAACATCGGGTTGACGGAGCCGAGCTCGCCGAAGAAGGGGATCGGCTCGGGGCGCTGGGCGCAGAGATCGAACAGCGCACGGCCGCCGGCGAGCGAGCCGGTGAATCCGACCGCCTTGATGCGCGGATGCTGGACGAGCGCGGAACCGACATCGCGGCGGCCGCCCTGGATCAGCGAGAAAACGCCGGGATGCAGGTTGTGCTTCTTGACGGCGGCGAGAACGGCTTCGGCAACGATTTCGCCGGTGCCGGGATGGGCGGAATGGCCCTTGACCACAACAGGGCAGCCGGCTGCGAGAGCGGCGGCCGTATCACCACCGGCCGTCGAAAAGGCGAGCGGGAAGTTGGAGGCGCCGAAGACCGCGACGGGGCCGATCGGGCGCTGCATCAGACGGATATCCGGGCGCGGTAGCGGCTGGCGGTCCGGCAGCGCTTCGTCATGGCGGCGGTCGAGATAGTCGCCCTTGCGGATATGCGATGCGAAAAGGCGGAGCTGGCCAACGGTGCGGCCGCGCTCGCCCTGCAGGCGTCCTGCGGGAAGGCCGGTCTCGGACGAGCCGATTTCCGTGATGGCGTCAGCGCGTGCTTCGATCTCGTCGGCAATCGTATCGAGGAATGCTGCGCGTTCTTCGCGGGTGGTGTAGCCGTAGCTCCAGAAGGCCTCTTCGGCTGCTTCACAGGCCGCATTCACCAGATCAACGGTGCCGACCGAAAAATCGAAAGCCTCGCCATGTGCAGGTTCGCTGCGGAATTTTGCATCCGTTGCGACCCATTCTCCTGCAACCAGATGTTTGCCGTGCGGCTTGAAACTCATTGTGCTCTTCCCTGAAAATCTGATCCTGTGTGGAAAAATCCACCCGACACCGTGACACCGGACCGAAGGGCGACAACGTGAACGCCATCAGCCGCGATCCGCGTCCGGTCGCCCTCTGCCTTAGCCCGTGTGGGGCCGCAACGAAAGGCAGTTTCGCAACTATTTGACCGAAAAGTGTGATTAATCGGGCGATGCGTGAAAAAGACGAGCTTCCGTTTACGTGCGGGGCGCTCTATTGTGACGCCATGATGATAAATAGACTTCCGAAATATGTCGCCTGGTCGGTGTTTCTGCTGATCTTGATCGTTACAGTCTGCCCGATCGGCTTTCGGCCGCATACGCTGACGACGGTCGGCACCGACCGCGCCGCCGCCTTCGCCTTCTGTTCGGCTGCCTTTGTGCTGGCCTATCCGCGTTACTGGCTTGCCGTCGTCGTCGCCGGTGTGGTGGCGGCTTTCGGTATCGAGGCGCTTCAATTTCTGTCGCCCACGCGCCATCCGCATATGACGGATGCAGCCGTGAAAGGCGCCGGCGCCATCGCCGGCGGGCTTGCCGCTTTTTCCTGGCTTCAGTTCAAGGCGCGATTGACCGCAAGCTGACAGGGCCGCGCGGTCGATACTCCCTGCTCAGAGACCCCGGCTTGCGAGCCCGAAGCGGCCATGCGACAGCGTGCGCTCGATGCCGCGCAGCTCCGCCAGCCCCTTCAGTCGGCCGATGGCGGGATAACCCGGCTGTGCTCCGCGCGTCAGATCGTCGAGGATTTCCTGCCCGTGGTCGGGCCTCATCGGAATGGTGTGGTCTTCGCGACCCTCCACCCGGCGGCGTGCTTCTTCGGCGAGGAGTGCCGCGATAACCGCAACCATGTCGGTCCCGCCTTCCAGATGTTCGTCCTCGAAGAAGGAGCAGGGCACGGTGTCAGTGTCACGCGTCACGTTGCGCAGATGCACGAAATGGATGCGATCGGCAAAACGGCCGGCGATGAAGGGCAGGTCGTTATCCGCCCGCGCACCGAGGGAGCCGGTGCACAGCGTCACACCGTTGGCGCGGCTGTCCACCTGGGACAACATATGGGCGTAGTCGGCCTCCGTCGAGAGGATGCGCGGCAGGCCGAGCAGGGGCCATGGCGGATCATCGCCGTGGGCGCAGATGTTGATACCCACCTCCTCGGCAACCGGCGTCACTTCCGAGAGAAAGTCGATCAGGTTCTGTTGCAGCCTGTCGCGGTTGATGCCGTGATAGGAGCGCAGTTTTTCGAGAAGCTGGGCAAGCGTGTAACCATCCGCCGAGCCGGGTAGGCCTGCGCCGATATTACGCCCGAGCGCGGCGATCTTCGTGTCCGGCATCTCGCCGAAACGTTTCGCCGCTTCCTCCACCAGCCATTCAGGATAATCCGCCTTCGCCTCGGGGCGCTTCAGGATATGAATGTCGAAGGCGGCGAAGTCGGGAAGATCGAAGCGCATCGCCTTTGCGCCGTGTCTGGTTTCCCAGCGAAGATCGGTGCGGGTCCAGTCCAGCACCGGCATGAAGTTGTAGCAGACGGTGCGGATGCCGGAGGCGGAGAGGCGGCGCAGCGTTTCCTGCCAGTTGGCGATGTGATTTTTCCAGTCACCCGTCTGGGTCTTGATGTCTTCGGAGACCGGCACGCTTTCCACCACGTCCCAATAAAGCCCGCCGGCCCTGATCGCCTCATGCCGTTTGGCGATCTCGTCCACCGGCCAGACATCACCTGTGGCGATGTGGTGCAGCGCACTGACGATGCCTTCCGCGCCTGCCTGAGCTGCATCCTGAACCGTGACCTTGTCGACCGGGCCGAACCAGCGCCATGTATGTCTCATCTTTAATCCTCAAATATCATTCTGCGGAAAATGTCAGTTGCACCTTGCAGGCGGCGGAGCGGTCTCCGGCCTGTTCGAAGGCGGCTTTCGCTTCGCCAAGCGGGAAGCTGTGGGAAATGATCGGCCGCACATCGATCCCGCGAGACGAGATGAGCCGGGCGGCAATGGCGAATTCATCATGGAAACGCTGCGAGCCGCGCCAGAGGATTTCCTTGCCCACCAGCGCGTTGAGCGGAATGGTGATATCGCCGGTAACACCCACCTGCACGATGGTGCCGCGCGGACGTACGCAGGCAAAGGCGGTGCGAAGCGCGGGGCCTGCGGCGGAGCAATCGAAAATGACGTCGAAATAACCCTTATTGTCCTGATAGGGTAAAAGCGCGTCCGCGTCCTTCGCGACATTGATCGTGCGGTCCGCACCCATGGCGGGCGCGCGTTCCAGTGCTGCGTCTGTGAGATCGGTGGCGACGATGATGCTTGCGCCGGCATGGCGGGCGGCGGCAATTGTCAGCAGGCCGATCGGGCCAGCGCCGGTCACCAGTAACTTGGCGCCCGTGAGGTCGCCGGCCTGGGCCACAGCATGCAGGCAGACGGCAAGGGGTTCGGTGCAGGCCGCTTCGGCGGGCGAGGTGGCGTCTGAAAATGCCGCGCATTGTTTGGCGGGAACCACCAGCCGGTCGCGGAACATGCCCTGCTCATGCGGCAGGCGCATGGCGCTGCCCATGAAGCGCATTTCAAGGCAATGGATCGGCTGGCCCTTCAGGCAGAAATGGCAATGGCCGCAGGGCTGCGAGGGATTGACGGCGACGAGCTGGCCGATCGCAAGTCCGCTGACGCCGTCCCCCAGCGCCCGCACGTGGCCGGATGCCTCGTGGCCGCAGATGATGGGCTCACGTACCCTGACAGGGCCGAAGCCGCCGTCCTGATAATAATGAAGATCGGAGCCGCAAATGCCGCCCGCCGCCATGGTGAGCAGCACTTCACCGGGGCCGGGTTCCTCTATGTCCTGCGTTTCGACGCGAATATCTTCACGGCCGTATAGACGTGCCACGCGTATCTGCATGACGGGGTCCTTTCGAATACATACATTATTGAAAAAGCTGCGCGGCGCTGACCGCGCAGCTTGGTTTCGTTCAGCGGATAAGGCCAAGCTGCGTAGGCAACCACAGTGTGATCGGAGGTATGAACGTGATCAGCGCCAGGGCCACGAAAAGCGGGATCATCCAGGGCAAGATGGCGAGCGTTGTCCGCTCCACCGACATTTTCGAAATACGCGACAGCACGAACAGCACCATGCCGACAGGCGGGGTCAAAAGACCGATCATCAGGTTCAGCGTGACAATCAGTCCGAGATGGACAGGATCGATACCGTAACGCGCGGCGACCGGCATCAGGATCGGCACCAGAATGCTGATGGCGGCGATGGTGTCGAGAAACGCGCCGACAATCAGAAGCAGGATGTTGACGATGATGAGGAAGGTCCACCAGTTGTCCGTCATGCCGAACATGAAGTCGGAAAACAGCTGGGCGGCCTGACTGACCGTCAGCAACCATGCGAAGATCGAAGCCGCCGTGACGATGAAGAGAACGGACGCGGTTGTCTCGATGGTATCGAAGCTGGCTTTGGCCAAAGTCTTGAATGTCATGGTGCGGTAGCGCACCAACCCCAGGAAAAGCGACCAGAGGACTGCGGCGACCGCTGCTTCGGTCGGCGTGAACCAGCCCATCGTCATGCCGCCAATCAGAAGTACCGGCGTCATCAACGCCATCACGGCGGAGAAATCGTAATACCAGTCGAGGGCAACAAGCACGGCGAGGCCGACAAGAACCGCGACATTGAGCGACATGCCGGCAAGGATCATCAGATAGACGGCGACCGGGAAGCTGAAGACGATCACTATTTCCATGGAGGCTGAAAGCAGCTGCTTCAGCTGGAAGGGCGTGTCGGACCCCCAGCCCTTTCGTTTTGCGAAAATATAGACCGTCACCATCATCAGCACGGTCATGACGACGCCGGGAATGATGCCGGCCATGAACAGCGCGCCGATCGAGGCGTTGGCCATCATTCCATAGATCACGAAGGGCAATGATGGCGGAAAGATCGGGCCGAGCGTCGCCGAAGCGGCAGTGACGCCGACGGCAGCATCGACCGGATAACCATGATCCTTCATGGCCTTGATCTCGATGGTGCCGATGCCTGCAGCATCCGCAAGCGCGGTTCCCGACATGCCGGAAAAAACCACCGAACCGATGATGTTGACCTGCGCCAGGCCGCCCTTCATCCAGCCAACCAGCGCAAGCGCGAAGCGGTAGATGCGGCTTGTCACCCCGGCGATGTTCATCAGATTGCCGGCGAGGATGAAGAACGGCACGGCGATGAGCGGGAAGCTTTCGACACCGGCGATCATGCGCTGGGCTGCGATGATATCGGGTGCCACGTCGTAGAGGATGAGATAAAGAAGCGAGCTGACGGCCATGGAAACGGCCACCGGCGTGCCGATGATGAGAAGCAGAAGAAATGAACCGATGAGCAAAAGCATGGTTTTAGATTCCCTGTGTGCTTACGGCTTCCTGAGCCTTTTCACGCACGGTTTGCTTGCCGGTGATGTCCCTGATGAAATTGTGCAGGGCACGCAGGAACATCAGCGCGAAAGCGGCGAAAACGGTGTAAAAGACAATGCCGCGCGGCAGGTCGACGGTGACCATGCGCTCATCGCCGACGATTTCCAGATAGCGCCACATCAGCCAGGTGATGTAGGCAAAGAAACCGATGGTGATGAGATCGACGATCAGCTCCAGAAGTCGTCCGACGGATTTCGGCACGAAGCGATAGATCAGGTCGACGTGAATGTGCCGGAACATGCGCACGCACATGACCGAGCCGAGAAAAACGACGACGACGAGGCAATTGGCGGCGATCTCTTCGGTCCATGCGAAACTGTTGTTCAACACGTAACGGGTGAAGAATTGCAGGAAGACGCAAAAACCCATGCCCCAGAACACGGCAAGGGTTATCCAGTCTTCCACGGCATAGGGCGAAAGGTCGACCGGGCCGTTTTCCTCCTCGAAGGCGTGCGCCATTTCTTCCACGCTGACGGGCGCGTGCTGCTGGTCAGTCATTGACGGAACTCCAGTCCAGGGGTCTCGGGTGATGGTGTCCCGGCACCTTCGGGCGCCGGGACACGCTCAGACATCACTTGATGGCGCGGATCGCTTCCCAGTCGGCCTTTTCGTAACCGAAATCTTCAAGCTTTACCTTGTCGATGACATTTTTCTCGAAGTCTGCCTTATCGACTTCGGCCACGGTGATACCCTTGGATTTGAATTCGTCGACCAGTGCCTTTTCACGGGCTTCGATCGTCTTCGTCGTGCGGGCGGCGGCCTCCTGCATCACTTCGGTGAAGATTTTCTTGTCCTCATCCGAAAGGCTTGCCCAGCGGGTTTTGGAGACGAGGGTGTTGAGGTGGTCGACGATGTGGCCCGTCAGAACGATGTTCTTCTGAACTTCGTAGAATTTCTTCGCCTCAATCGTCGTCAGCGGGTTTTCCTGGGCCTCGACGGTGCCGTTCTGAAGCGCCAGATAGACTTCCGCAAAGGCGATGGGCGTCGTGTTGGCGCCACAGGCGCGCGGCATGGCCAGATAGGCGGGAACGTCGGGAACGCGCATCTTCAGGCCGGCCATGTCACCGCATTTTTCAATCGGCCGGTTGGAGGTGGTGTGGCGCGTGCCGTAATAGCTGACGGCGACGATGTGGTTGCCGGTCTTGTCTTCATAGCCTTTCGCAAGCTTCTTGAAGACATCGCTCTTGGTATAGGCGATCAGATGGCTCGGATCGCGGAAGATATAGGGGAAATAGGTGACGCCGATCGGCTTGTGGTCGCGCGCGGCGAAGCTCGAGCCGGAGATGATGATATCCACCGTTCCGAGCTTCAAACCCTGGTTGATATCGGCTTCCTTGCCGAGCTGAGATGCGGGGAAAACATCGATCTTGTAGCGGCCGTCTGTCCGCTTGGCGATTTCTTCCGCAGCCCAGACCGAATCCGTGTGGAACGGTTCGGAGGTCTCGTAGACATGCGCCCATTTCAGCGCGGTTTGCGCCTGCGCCGCCAAGGCTGAAAGCAGAATGGCAGCGGTTGCACCCATCAAAGTCGACAATCTGATTTTCATTCTTAACTCCTCCCGAATTAAAGTCAGATTTCTGTTTTTCCCGTCGCCGGTTGCGGCGCGGTCACTCTTCCCCGATCGTTTCCTCCCCGAAACTTTCGGAAAATCTCTTTTGCGACAGCGTCAGATGCTGCCGCATCGCCTCGCGCGCGCCTTCCGGGTCATTCGCCGCGATCGCGTCGCGGATAACCCGGTGTTCCTGAACGGCGAGGATCCACGTGTGCGGTCCCTCGAAATAGCTGGCGAGCTTTTCGAAATAGGGCGAAAGGCTGCGCTCGTCATAGATGAGCCCGGTGAAGCGGTTCAGCGCCGAATTGCCGATGATATCGGCAATTGCGGTGTGGAAGGCGCGGTCGAGGTTGAGGGCCTGCGGCGAATTGTCGAGCGCGCCGGCCATGCGTTCGATAATATCGTCCAGCTTGGCGATACATTCGGGCGTGGCGAGCCTTGCTGCTTCCTCGGCAATCGCGCTTTCGATGATGCAGCGCGCCTGCAGGATTTCGAACGGCCCATGGGCGTCCGGCACCGGCGGTTTTTCCTTGTCCGGCTTGCGGGATGCGTTCACATAAACGCCCGAACCCATGCGGATATGGATATGGCCTTCCACTTCCAACACGATCAGCGCTTCCCGCACCGTGGGGCGGGATACGCCGAAACGCTCCGCAAGGTCGCGTTCCGCCGGCAGGCGCTGACCATCGGTCAACTCCCCCGTTTCAATGAGCAAGCGAATTTGCTCCGCGACCAGCCGGTAAAGGCGGCGCGGCTCCAGAGCCACAAACATGATGTCCTCCCAGCGCGACAGTCTCCTCAAATCGCGCAAGCGGTAAGATGGTCTTACCAATTTCATTAGGGAGCATTTATGCGGTACTGTCAATCAGCCTTGGCGGAAAAGTGTGCGGCGTAAAGCCTGAGGGCCGGCTTGGCATTGCCGCACTCCGGCACTTTTACCCTTTCCGTCATGCCGGACTTGATCCGGCATCCAGCCAGCCCAAGTCCTTGGGCTGAAAGGACCCTTCTCGCCGCGCAGACGCGCGTCGGCTGGATTCCGGCTCAAGGCCGGAATGACGAAGGGGGGATAGGCTCGCATACGAAATCATTGTTTCGCGTGCCGCCTGATTGGCGTTTCAGCCTTTAGTTATGTGCGAGTTTTAAGTTGCCATCGCTGCCGATTGTGATGTCCAGCTCACCATAACCGCCAATGGAAAGATGCGTCGTTTCGATCGGATGCGAATGGGTGGCGTTGATGACGACTACCGTTGCGCCCATGCTTTCCCCGGCCTGAATACCGGCGGGGGCGTCCTCGAACACGACACAGTCTTTCGGCGCGACGCCAAGCTTCTCGGCGGCCTTTTTGTAGCCCTCGGGGTCCGGCTTGCCATTCACAACATCCTCGGCGCAGATCATCACCGGGGGCGGTGTGAGGCCCGCAGCCGCCAGGCGCAGTTCGGCAAGCGCGCGGGCGGCGGAGGTGACGATGGCCCATTTTCCGGCCGGCAATTTCTCAAGAAATGCCGCCGCCTGCGGTATCTGGAGAATGCCCTCGACATCCTCCATTTCCTTTTGCAGCAGCATATCCGCCTGTTCCTGGATATCGAGGCCGGGAATAGCCTCGCGGCGCACCACTTCCGATGCGCGCATGCCGTGGATGCGCTGCAGGAAAGCATCCGGCTCGATGCCGTTTTCCACGGCCCATTCGCGCCACACTCTTTCCACCACTGCAATCGAATTGAGCAGCGTTCCATCCATGTCGAACAGGAAGGCGGCATATTCGCGCGAAAAGATCTGGCTGGCCGGCGGGACTTTGCTGTGCATCTCATTCTTCCGTTGGACGAGTGGGGTTCGCCTCGTGTCTACAGCATCGACAGGCATAACGGAATCGCTTTTCCGCCGCGAAAGCAAATGGCGATCATTTCGCAAACGGGGGCGAATATTGTCTCAGAATCGTACGAGTGAGTTCCTCTGCGACTCGCTCAGGGCAAGGCAGGGGGAGGGAGGCCCTCATTTGGTCATACGGGCGTCAGGTTGCAGCAAGGCTGGGGTGCTATCATGAGTTTTTGCAAGTGGTAAAAATACGCAAAATCAAAATGTCACCGTAGTTTTTGAATGTCTTGCATGAGAATTTCCATCGCGGAATTTTCTTAACGGAACCGTCGCTTTAAGGGCGTCGTTAACCATTTGTTAACCATATTCGAGGTACCTAATTGTCAACGATTTGTTTACCAAGATGACCAAAGTGCTAACAGACCAGCGTTCGATCCGTATCAAAGGCCGCTCCTTCCTCGCAGTCGTCCTGTCCCCCGAAGCTCCGCTCGATCAATGGCTGGAAAGGCTCGATGATCTCGCTGCGCGTTCGGCCGGGTTCTTCCTGTCGCGTCCGGTTGTCCTGGATGCGTCCGAACTGTCGCTCGACAAGGCGGGACTGAAGGCACTGCTCGCGGCGCTGACGGAACGCAATGTCGGCATCATGGGGATCGAAGGTGTCCGTCCCTCGATGATCGAACCGGGCATGCCGCCGTCGCTGAAGGGCGGAAAGCCCGCTTCCGATGTCGAGGTCGAGCCGGTTGCTGTCGCCTCCGCCGAATTGCCGGAAGAGAAGCCGCGTGCCGCGGGCGAGGTTCGTGCCGTCGTGCAGTCGCTGGTCATCAACGAGCCGGTGCGCTCCGGCCAGTCGATCATGTTTCCCGAGGGAGACGTGACCGTCATCGGTTCGGTCGCCTCGGGGGCAGAAATCATCGCGGGCGGTTCTGTGCATATTTACGGTGCGCTGCGCGGGCGGGCGATGGCCGGTTCGCTTGGCAATGTCTCGGCGCGCATCTTCTGCCGCAAGCTGGAGGCGGAGCTTTTGGCGATCGATGGCGTCTATAAGGTCGCCGAGGATATTGACGACAAGCTGCGCGGCCAGCCCGTTCAGCTGTGGCTGGAAAACGATACGATCAAGGCCGAAAAACTTGGCTGACGAGATAGAGAAAACAACACAGGAACAGGAGAGCCGTATGGGGAAGGTAGTCGTTGTTACTTCCGGCAAGGGCGGGGTTGGCAAGACCACCTCGACCGCAGCGCTTGGCGCCGCACTGGCGCAGAACAAGCAGAAGGTCGTTGTTGTCGATTTCGATGTCGGCCTGCGCAACCTCGATCTCGTCATGGGTGCTGAACGCCGGGTGGTTTACGATCTCGTCAACGTCATCCAGGGCGATGCCAAGCTGACCCAGGCGCTGATCCGCGACAAGCGCCTCGAGACCCTGTTCCTGCTTCCTGCCTCGCAGACGCGCGACAAGGACAATCTGACGCCCGAAGGTGTCGAATGGGTCATTGCCGAGCTGAAGAAACATTTCGACTGGGTTATCTGCGACAGCCCCGCCGGCATCGAACGTGGTGCAACGCTTGCCATGCGCCATGCGGATGTGGCGGTCGTCGTCACCAATCCGGAAGTCTCTTCGGTGCGCGACAGCGACCGCATCATCGGCCTGCTGGATTCCAAGACGCTGAAGGCCGAACGCGGCGAGCGCATGGAAAAGCACCTGCTTCTGACGCGCTACGATTCGGCCCGCGCCGAACGTGGCGACATGCTGAAGGTCGATGACGTTCTGGAAATTCTCTCCATTCCGCTGCTCGGCATCATTCCCGAAAGCACCGACGTGCTGCGCGCTTCCAACGTCGGCGCGCCGGTTACGCTGGCGGATGCCCGTTGTGCACCGGCCATGGCCTATTTCGATGCTGCCCGCCGCCTGTCCGGCGAGGAGATTCCGGTGGTCATTCCGGGTGAGAAGCGGGGTATCTTCTCGAAAATCTTCGCAAGGAGGGCTGCATGAGCATTTTCAGTCTCTTCCGCAAACAGAAGTCGGCCCCGCTTGCGCGCGAGCGCCTGCAGGTGCTGCTTGCCCACGAAAGGGCATCCTCGGGCTCCGATCTCGTCGCCATCCTGCGGGAAGAAATTCTCGCGGTCATCGCCAAACACGTGCAGATCGACAATGATCGGGTGCATGTGAAGATGGATCGTGACGAGCATGTCTCCATATTGGAGATCGATGTCGAGATCCCGTTGAGCGCCGACCTGCGCGCCGCTTGATGTTTCCTTCGAAAACGCCGCCCATATCGGGCGGCGTTTTCATCTACTCAGCCGTCGTATCAATCGGCTTTCGGAATATTTCCGCCAGATCGCCGGGCAGTGGGCGTTTGAGGTTCATCCCGTTTGGCGGGATCGGCGCGTTGAACCATTTGTCGTAGATTTTTTCGATTTCGCCACTCGCGTAGATTTGCCCAAGCGCTTCATTGACGGCATCCCGGAAGCCGGTATCGCCGTGCCGGAGCATCAGGCCATAGGGCTGTGGCGGGGCAAGATATTCGCTCGAGATGGAATAATCCTCGGGGCGCCCGGTTTCGGCGACGAAGGATCGCAGGAGAATATCGTCCATGACGAAGGCCGAGGCGCGATTTTCCGTCACCATTTCGAACCCGCCTTCCGTACTGTCATTTTGCAGCACGGCGATATTCATCCCCAGTTTGCGGTTGAGCACATTCAGCTGGCCGATATTGATTGTCCCGGTCGTCACCACCACGGTTCGTCCGGCAAGATCGCCGACGGTGGTGAGACCACTCGATTTCAGCGCGACATAGCGCGTGCCGGTGATGAAATGGCTGTAGGAGAACCACACGGCCTTGCGGCGCTCCTCCGTGTTCGTGCTCGCCACGCATTCCATGTCGATCGTGCCGTCATTGAGAAGCATGATGCGATTGCTGGGGGTGCGTTTGACGAAGTCGATCTTCAATTCGGGCAGACCCAGTTTTTTCTTGATGGAGCCGGCGACCCTCAGGCAAAGCTCGATGCTGTAGCCGATCGGCTCGGGGCCCGTGCCCAGATAGGAAAAGGGCAGGTTGCGGTCGGCATAACCCAACCGGATGGTGCCGGTCTTGGCAATGGTTTCCAGTGTCGGCGGCTGGGTATCGTCGCCAGCCGCAGCGGCGGGCAAAAGACTTAAAACCCCAAGAGCAAGCCACAATGTCGATCTCTGCATCGCGCATCTCCAGCTAAAATAAGTGCCAAAACATGTCTTCGTAAAAAATAGAGGCAGTGCGCCGGCTTGCACCGTCAGTCCCGGTATTCGCCTGGATTTTCATAGGCCTCTTTCAAGGAGGCCGTCATTGGCAGGTTCAGGTTCATGCCGTTCGGCGGAATGGGCTTGGTGAACCATTTCTCATAAAGGCCGTGAATGGCGGGGCCGGTGAATATCTGGCGCAGACTTTCGTTGACCGCCGCCTTGAAAGCCGGGTCGTCGCGCCGGAAAACCAGACCATAGGGCTCAGGCGCGCTCAGCGTTTCCTCGGAAAGCGCGTAGAGATCGGGGTTTTCGGACGTCGCCGCCAGCGCCGCCAGCAATATGCCATCCATGACAAAGGCGGAGGCCTTGCCGGCAACGACGAGTTCGAACGCCTCCTCGTTAGTCTTTGTCGGCATGACGGAAATATTGAGGTTCTTTTGCCGGTTTACGGCATTCAGCTGTTCGATGTTGACGGTGCCGGAGGCGGATGTGACGGACCGCCCGGCGAGATCGGCAAGGTTCTTCAGATTGTCCTGTTTGCGGGAGAGAAACTGCGTCGCGGTCATGAAGTTCGGATAGGAGAAATCCACCATTTTCCGGCGTTCGCTGTTGTTGGTCGTCGCGGCACATTCGATATCGATCTGGCCGCTGCGAACAAGGATGAAGCGGGTCGCCGGCGTGGCTTTGACATATTCGAGGTCGATCCGGTCGAGCTTCAGCCTTTTGCGGATGTCCTCGCTGATTGCCCGACAGAGATCGGTCGAAAAACCGGTAATTTCTCCACTGGGCAGCTGGTAGGAGAACGGTGGCTCGGCTTCACGGTAACCGATGCGGATCTTTGCGGTCTTGGCAATCTGCTGAAGCGTGTCGCCTTCGTCGGCGGCCTGCAGCGGGGTGATGGGGGCAAAGCATGTGAGGAAAAGGCAAAATACTGCAAGGCGCATTTTATTTCCTTTGGCCGGCGGCCGGTTTCTCAAATCGCTTTTTGTGGTGGGCAATAGGTTTCCTGTAACGAGCGTACGGTGTCGCCAAATTCGTCCTTACCGACGGGCGTGATGACAGCCCGGTTCTTGAGGACGTGGGCAAGCGGGGCCGGCTCGGCGAAATAATAGCCCTGGGCCTCGTCGCATCCGGAAAGCTTGAGCGCCTCGACCTGGTCCCTGTCTTCCACACCCTCGGCGGTGACCCGCAGGCCGATCTGTTCGGCCATATCGATGATGGTGTTGACGATGGCCGAGCACATGGGATTGCCTGGCAGGCCGGACACGAATTCACGGTCGATCTTGATCTTGTCGAAGGAAACATGGGTCAATGTGCTGAGCCCCGCATAACCCGTGCCGAAATCGTCGAGCACGAGGCGCACGCCCCTTTCCTTCAGGAGCTTCAGCGCCCGGGCGCTGCTGTCACGCTCCAGCATCGCCGTTTCGGTCACTTCCAGTTCCAGCCGCTCCGCGGGAAAACCGGATGTTTCAAGCGCCCTATCGACAATCGGGACGATATCGTCATTGCCGAGCTGTACGGCGGATAAGTTGACCGCGAGCCGGATGTCCTTCGGCCAGCTCATGGCGTCCGTGCAGGCCTGTGCCAGCACCCATTCACCCAGAGGTTTGATGAAATTGTTTTCTTCGGCAAGCGTGATGAACCGGTCCGGCGTGATGATGCCAAGCTTGCTGTGCCGCCAGCGGGCAAGCGCCTCATAGGCGACGATGCGGCCGCTCTGCAGATTGACGACGGGCTGGTAATGCAGCTCGAATTCGCGGTTTTCGAGGGCGGATTTCATGTCGATTTCAAGCGCGTGCTTGTGCTGTGCCGCCATGTCCATGCCGGGTTCGTAAAAGACGAAGAGGCCGCATCCCATGGATTTCGCCCGGTAGAGGCCGAGATCCGCATGTTGCAGAAGCTGGGTGCCGGAGGTGCCGTGATCGGGGGCGCAGGCGATGCCGATGCTGGTATCGACGCTGATGTCGCTGCCTTCGAGGTTGAAGCTGCGCGAGACCGCATGCACGACCCGTTTCGCCAAAGCGCCCGCATCCGCCCGACAATCGTCGGTCACCGACTGTATGATCGCAAATTCATCCCCGCCGAGCCTGCTCACCATGTCGTTTTCGCCAAGCACGGAGGAAATCCGCGAGGCAACAGCCACCAGCAACGCGTCGCCCGCCGCATGTCCCAGCGTATCGTTCACAGCCTTGAATCGGTCGAGATCGAGCAGCATGACGTTGAACGGCTGGCCGGAAGCGGAAAGATGTTCGAGGCGATTTTCCAGCGTCTTCATCAGCAGCACGCGGTTGGGAAGTCCGGTCAGCGCGTCATGATGGGCCATATGTTCGAGCTGCTGCGCCATGTCGCGTATCTGCCGCAGGCGTCCGCGTTCCAGGACCGCCTCACGCAGCGTTTCGATAGCCGTGGCCATGTCGCCGATCTCGTCCCGCCGCTTCTGAAACGGCGTGACGACATCCGTTTCCTCGCGGGCGATCCTCAAAGTCGCCTGCACCAGCGCCGGAACGGGTTTCAGAAAGTGCCGCGCAATCACCGTTACGAGAACGCCGGTCACGGTCAGAACCACGATCAGCGCGATCAGCGAATTGTAGATCAGCTTCCTCTGCGCGCCGTAGAGCTCGTCCGAACCGCCGATGCTGACGGCGACCGCGCCGATCGGCTTTTTCGTTTCGGTGCTGATGATCGGCAGCAGGCCGATGTAGTGGTTCGACTCGCCGATGGTTGCAAAGCCGGTGGCGAAACGGGCGGCCACGGCATCTTTTGAGAAGATGGGATCGGTGGCGAGCGGTTTTTCGTCGTCGTCAGTGGCGTTGTCAAAGGCTGCGGCGATCTGCCTGAAGCCGGCATCGGCTTCGTCGTAACGGAAAAGCCAGACGGCATTTTTGGTTTGCGCGCCGATGAGGGCGAGAACGTCGCTGGGATTGAAGCCGGTGACGAGAATGGATTCGTCGTCGCCGATCGGCTTGTCGGTCAATATGCCGTTGACCTGTCCGTCCGTGTCGGCCGTGACGCTGACATAGGTATAGATGCTGCGCAGCGTGGCGCTGGCGATCTGCGAATTGACGCGGGCCTGGTTGAGCCATTGCTCGCTGGCGGCGGCAACGAACATGTACCAGCCGACAAGCGCGCCGATACTGTAGGAAAAGATCACGCCGCCGAGAAATATCAGGGTTATCTTGCTGGCGAGCGAACGCCGCCGCGAAAAACGGCCCGGTGCCGCCTGCGTCGTTGAGCGAAGCGTGTCACCGGTTTCAGTCTGTCTATCTATCCCCCGATAGGCAGTCTCTTCCATTCGCGATATTCCCCCGCGATGTCGCGTTATAATTGTTTTATGGAATTTTATAGGACATGCATTTCAATGGTGTCTGCTAAATAATTCAACAAAGTTTAGATGCGATTAAGAATTAATCCGTCTTTTTATAGTCGCCGCTTATATAAGGCGCGACGTTCCTGCACTTGAGGTTGAAGGAATCGGTGGCTTACGGTCAGACTCTGAAACAACACCGCTAAGTCAGTATGACAACCTTTGCGCGTTTCTCAAGTCAACTTCTCGGCCTGAATGGACACCGACCTGCCTTGCCAAGCAGCCGATAAACGGCATGTTGTGGGCACTATCCGATTTCAGGGAATATCATCATGGCTCACAGGGGCAAAAACATCGCTCAGCTTTCCGTTCTCATCCAGAGCGGGCATCTCGATCCGCGCGCTCTGGCGGAAGAGACGCTCGATGCGATTGGGAAAGACGACGACCAGGCGATTTTTGTCGGCCTGACGGCAGCGCGGGCGATGGCGGAAGCCGAAAGTGCCTCCAAACGCATTCGCGAGGGTCGCTCCTTTGGTGTGCTCGACGGTATTCCGGTGGCCTGGAAGGATCTTTTCGATCTTGAAGGCATGGCGACCACGGCCGGATCGACGGTGCTGTCAAACGATGCGCCTGCTTCCCGTGACGCCGATGTGGTGACGGCGCTGAAAGAGGCCGGAATGATTTCTATCGGCCGTACCAATATGAGTGAGTTCGCGTTTTCCGGCCTTGGCATCAATCCGCATTACGGCACACCGCGCAATCCTGTCTCCATGGACGGTCACCGTTTGCCCGGCGGCTCGTCCTCCGGTGCAGGCGTTGCCGTGGCCGCCGGTCTGGTGCCGGTGGCAATCGGTACCGATACCGGGGGATCGGTGCGCATTCCGGCCGCGTTCAATGGCGTGGTGGGTTACAAGGCAAGTCGCGGCCGTTATTCGATGCGGGGCGTTTATCCGCTGGCAAAAAGCCTGGATTCGCTCGGGCCGCTGACCCGCACCGTGCAGGACGCCATCTGGGTGGATGCAGCCATGCGTGGCAGATCGGCCGCCGATATCGCACGTGCGCCTCTGTCCGGCCTGTCGCTCGTGGTGCCCGAAACGGTGTTCTTCGATGGCATAGAGGAGGGTGTGGCGGTCGCTTTCGAGCAGGCGGTGGAACGGCTTGCCCGCGCCGGCGCCTCCGTGCGGCGACAGGCGTTCCCGCTTTTTTCGGAACTGTTCGATCTTATCAAGGAAAAGGGCGCGTTGGTAACGGCGGAAGCCTTCGCCCTGCACAAAGCCCGGCTGGAAAGTGCGGATGCCGCGCGCATGGACCCACGCGTCGTCGCTCGAACGAGGTTGGGCGCGAATATCTCCATGCCGGATTACATCGGCATTCTGGAAGCGCGTGAAAGCATGACGGCGGCGTTTTCCGGGATGATCGGCAAGGACGAACTACCGGTGTCGCCGACATTGCCGCATGTTGCGGCAAAGGTCGCGCCGCTGATTGATAGCGACGATGCCTTTTTCGCCATGAATGCGAAGACCCTGCGCAACACCCAGATCGGCAATTTTTTCGATCTCTGCGGTGTTTCCATTCCGTGTGGAACAGGCGAGGCAGGCATGCCGGTCGGCTTGCTGCTTTCCGGCCTGCACGGCACGGACGACCATGTTCTGGGTGTCGCGATGGCTGCGGAAGAGATCATTCGGGGCTGAGAGGACGGTGCACACAGCCATTCTTCGTCACCCCGGACTTGATCCGGGGTCCAGCGCGATCAAGTCCTTGATCGCGAAAGACTCCTGACGCCGCGCAGACGCGCTGCTGCTGGATGCCGGATCAAGTCCGGCATGACGGAGAGAGTATTTGGCCGTCTCGACCTATAGCCTCACCGCGCCGCCCAGTTGGCGCCGCGGCGGAACATGGTCTTCATCTGCGGCACGGAAAATTCCTTGGCCTGATGGCCGAGCGCCGAATAGAAAACCCGGCCCTTGCCGTATTTGCGTTTCCACACCACCGGCATCACCACACCGTCGATCCACCAGGCATGGTCTCCGGTGAACTTTGTCGTCGCCAGCACCTCGTTCGAAGGGTCGACGTGCATGTAATATTGCTCCGATGTGTAGGGGAAATCGGCAATCCCCTCCATCAGCGGGTCGTCGGGACGGGTGATGTTGACGTGATAGTCGATGATATTACCGGGATGGGCGACCCATTGGCCACCGATCATGAACTGGTATTCGACGCATTCGCGGAAACTGTCGCCCGCGCCGCCATGGAAACCGGCAATGCCGACGCCGTTTTCCACGGCTGCCGTGAGGTTCTTGATCTCTTCCTTCTCGATCTTCGACATGGTGACGATGGGCACGACGAGGCTCAGATCATGCACGGAGGGATCGGCGAAAGCCTCCGTGCTGTGTTCCACATAAACCTTGAAACCGTCTTCCTCCAGCATGTCCTTGACGATTGTGGCGCATTCCTGCGGCTCGTGGCCGCTCCAGCCGCCCCAGACGATGAGTGCTTCACGCATTTATTTCCTCCTGCGGATTATTTGCCGAGCTGGCCGTCGACCAGCGAAGTTTCGAGAGGAGCAGGGCGCTCCGCCTCGGTGGTGATGGAAACGGTCGTGCCGCTGTCCGATGCCGTCTGGAAGGCTTCCATAACCTCGAGCACATGCAGGGCAAGATCGCCATTGGCACGGTGCGGGCGATTTTCGCGGATCGCATAGGCCATGTCGGCCACGCCGATGGAGCGGTAGTTACCGTCAGCATAGGGCGACGACAGTGCCTGCGGCTCGAACTGGCCGCCCTTTTTCAGCAATTGCACCTCGCCGCCGAAATGGTTGGGATCGGGCACGATCAGCGTGCCTTCGGTGCCGTAGAGTTCCAGCGGCACGTGCTTGTGGCCCGCCACATCGAAGCTCATGTCCACCTGCACCACCGCGCCGTTCCTGAATGCCAGCACGCCGGAAACATGGGTGGCGACATGGACGGGGATTTTTTCGCCGTTCTTCGGCTCGCTGGTGATGAGACGCTCGTTGCGCGGTGCGATGGCGAAACCTGCCACCTTGGAAACCGGACCGAAAAAGTTGACGAGATCGGTGATGTAATAGGGGCCCATATCCAGCATCGGCCCGCCGCCAACTTCGTAATAAAAGGCCGGGTTGGGGTGCCAGCGCTCATGGCCGGGGCACATGAAGGTGGCCGTGCCGCCAACCGGCTGGCCCAGCACACCCTCATCGATCAGGCGGCGTGCGGTCTGGTGTCCGCCGCCGAGGAACGTATCCGGGGCAGAGCCGATGCGCAGGCCCTTTGCCTTGGCCGCATCCGCAAGCCTTTTGCCTTCTGAGAAATTGATGCCGAGCGGCTTTTCCGAATAGGCGTGTTTTCCCGCCTCAAGCGCGCGTAGGCCCACTTCCACATGCGCCTTGGGGATCGTCAGGTTGACGATGATTTCCACGGAAGGATCGGACAGCAACTCGTCGATGCTTTTTGCCTGAAGGCCGAATTCGTCTGCCCGTGCCTTCGCGGCCTCCGCGTTCATATCCGCCAGTCCGCGAATGTCGAGAATGGGAAACGACGCCATGGCCTTGAGATAGGCGCTGGAGATGTTGCCGCAGCCGATGATGCCGATACCGACCCTGTTCATGTGATTTCCTCCCGTAAATCTGAAATGCTGAAGCCTGCCTCCACCCTGGGTTAGAGAGCAGGCCCCGTCGTGTTCCATGGCGATTCGTAAAGCTCGTAGAGCGCCACCGCCGCTGCCCCCTGCGCCCACAGCTCGTCGCTCGCAATGTCGAAAACCAGCTCGGCGACGCCGGCCAGCGAAGGCGGCACGGCGGCGTTGTAGCTGTCGCGAATACTGGCGATGAAGGGTTCGCCGAGCTCGAGGCTGGAGCCGGTGATAATGACGCGCGGCGGCGCAAACAGCGTGACGATATTGGCAAGCGTCAGGCCCAGTGCCGCGCCTGCGCGCAGGGCCGCCGCAATCAGTTCGTGGTCTTCGGCCGCAATCAGCGCATGGGCATGCTGCATGCCACGGCCGAGCCGGATCGCTTCGGCAAAACGCCCGTCCACGGGGCGAGAGCCGAGAATGGCATTTTCGCCCGCCTGGCTCGCCAGCCGCACCGTACCCTCGCTGGCAAGGCCGATCACGAGGTCGCCGAGATTGTGGCTGAGGCCGCCGGCACCGCGAAACAGCTGGTTCTGGTGCAGCACGCCAAGCCCCAGCGTCTGTTCGAGCGAAATCAGCACCATGTCTTCCAGATCGCGCGCATGGCCGAACCAGTGGTGGGCGAGCGTGATGGCGTGGGCGTCGCTTTCGATGATGGTCGGCGAATTCAGCCGTGCTGTCATTTCCTGCGCAAAATTGACGTTCACTTCCCGCAGGATGGGGCTGCTGCGGATCTTGCCGGTGCGATGTTCGATGACGCCGGGAAGGCCAAGGCAGACCATGTCCACATCTTCCAGCGACAGCCCGGCATCGACGACACAGCGGCGCACCCCGTCCTCCACCAGATCGGCAATGACGCCGATCGGCTGGCGGTCGACGCGGATCGGCAGGGGGAGGGTGGACAGCACGTTACCGCAGAAATCGGTAACGACGAAGACCATGCGGCTTGCCGCGATCTTGGCGCCAACCACGCGGGCCGCATCCGGGTTCAGCTCCAGCATCACCCGTGGCCTGCCGCGCGCGCCTTCGGTGCGGATATCTCCGAGGTGACGGGTCAGGATCAGCCCGTCATCGAGCAGAGAGGCGGTGATCGCCGAAACGGTGGTGGTGGAAAGCTGCGTTCTTTCGCTGATTTCCACCCGGGATATCGGCCCGTGGCGGCGGATGCTGTCAAGCACGCTCAGCCTGTTGATCGCGCGCATCAATTCTGGGTCTGCGGTCTTCATGGGGTCCTGCTGCGATCAATGCCGGTTCGAGAACCGATTTATGTCGGGTTACGGATTAAATAACGGTGTAGGGGAGGGGTGTGTCAAGCTGTTCGCGCAAAAAATCGGCAACCTGCCTTGACATTGAGCGAGGCCTAATGTGAATTAATCCGCATTGGGGAATAAATGAGGAAATCCCCGAGGGAGGATCACCATCATGACGATTTGGCACGCAGGCGCAAGCCTGAGCGGCAGGCTGACAGGCTTTGCCGCAACGACAAGCATTGCTCTCATGCTCGGCGCGGCCAGCGCCTCGGCCGCAACGGTCGTTAAATGGATGCATGTGGAACTGGACCCGAAAGCCGTGGCCGTCTGGGAGGAGATTGCCAAGGATTTCGAGACCAAGCATCCTGATGTGGATGTGCAGCTGCAATTCCTGGAGAACGAGGCATTCAAGGCGAAATTGCCGACCCTCTTACAGTCCAACGACGTACCGGATTTCTTCTATAGCTGGGGCGGCGGCGTTCTTGAGGAACAGTCCAAAACCGGCGCGCTGAAGGATCTGACCGAAGTTTTCGACGCTGATGGCGGCAAGCTTCGGCAGGCCTATAATGCTTCCGCAATCGACGGATTGTCGTTTGACGGCAAGGTCTGGGCCGTGCCTTACAAGGTCAGCCTCGTCAGCTTCTTTTACAACAAGGAGCTGTTTGCCAAGGCCGGCGTGAAGGCGGAAGACATCAAGACCTGGGACGATCTCGGCGCCACCGTCAAGAAAATCAAGGAAGCCGGTATCGTGCCGATTGCCGGTGGCGGCGGTGAAAAATGGCCGATCCATTTCTACTGGAGCTACCTCGTCATGCGCAATGGCGGGCAGGCCGTGTTCGATGCCGCCCGCAAGGGCGAGGGCGAAGGCTTCATGGATCCATCCATCATCAAGGCGGGCGAGCAGCTGGCCGAGTTCGGCAAGCTCGAACCCTTCCAGCCCGGTTATCTCGGCTCCACCTGGCCGCAGGCGCTTGGTGTCTTCGGTGACGGCAAGGCGGCGATGATCCTCGGCTTCGACAATACGGAGGCCAACCAGCGCAAGAATGCCGGTGACGGCAAGGGCCTTGCAGCCGACAATATCGGCCGCTTCGCCTTTCCCGCCGTCGACGGCGGGGCCGGCAAGGCCACCGACACGCTGGGCGGGCTGAATGGCTGGGCGGTCACGAAGAACGCCTCCAAGGAAGCGCTCGATTTCGCGGCATTCCTGACCAGCAAGGAAAGCGAAGAGAAGATGGCAGCAGCCGGCATGATACTGCCCGTTGCGACGGGTGCTGACGGTGCGGTGAAAAACCCGCTGCTGGCGGATTCGGCCAAGCAGCTTGCCGGTTCCACCTGGCATCAGAACTTCTTCGACCAGACCCTGGGCGCAGCCGTTGGCCGCGTCGTCAACGATGTCTCCGTCGAGATCGTCTCCGGCCAGATGAGTGCGGAAGAGGGCGCCAAGCAAATTCAGGATGCTTTCGAGCTTCGCTGATTTTCGGTTCCATGACGGCGCCGCGCGGGACGCGGCGCCGCAGTATCTGCCTGAATGAAAGCGGATAGAGATGACGGATATTTCCATGACTTCTGCGTCCATAACGGCGCGCGGCGCAACGAAGACAAAGCGCAAGCAAAGCTCGGTCGCGCATGACCGGGCGCTGACCCTGCTGGTCTTCCTGCCGCCCGCACTTCTGCTCTTTACCCTGTTCGTCATCCTGCCCATGGGCGAGGCGGCGTGGTACAGCCTTTACCGCTGGAACGGTTACGGCACGCCGACCGATTTCGTGGGTCTGAGGAATTTTCAGGTGCTGTTCGGCAATGCCGCCTTTTCGCAGGCGCTGCTGAATAACGGCCTTATCATCCTGATTTCGGTGCTGATCCAGATTCCGCTGGCGATCTGGCTTGCCATGATGCTGGCGCACCGCCTTCCGGGCGTCGTCGCCTTCCGGCTGGTGTTTTTCCTGCCCTACGTCTTGGCGGATGTCGCGGCCGGCCTGATCTGGCGTTTCGTCTATGATGGAGACTATGGCCTGTTCGCCGCCATTTCCAATTTCTTCGGCTTCGCCAATCCTTACGTGCTGGCGGACAAGGATGTGGCGATCTATGCCGTGCTTGGCGTCATCGTCTGGAAATATTTCGGTTTCCACATGATGCTGTTCATCGCCGGCCTTCAATCCGTCGACAAGAATGTTCTGGAGGCGGCGGAAATCGATGGCGCGACGGGCTGGCAGAAATTCCGGTATGTCACGCTGCCGATGCTCGGTTCCACGGTGCGACTGTCCGTCTTCTTCGCGGTGATCGGCTCGCTGCAACTGTTCGACATGATCATGCCGCTCACCGGCGGCGGTCCGTCCAACTCCACGCAAACCATGGTCACGTTCCTCTACACCTACGGCGTCATGCGCATGCAGGTGGGGCTTGGCAGCGCGGTCGGCGTCGTTCTTTTCATCATCTGCGTGACGCTCGCCTTCGGTTACAAAAGGATTTTCATGCGCCATGACTGACACATCCACCTCCGTCCGCATGCCGCTGCAAACAAAGCTCTACCTTTATATATCGCTGAGCCTGATCGCGGCTATCGTACTCATCCCGTTGCTCACCACCGCACTTGGCGGCTTCAAGACGCTGGGAGACCTGCGGGTCAACCCGTTCGGCATTCCTGCCGAATGGCAGTGGGCCAATTACGGCGATATTCTCTTCGGCAAGCGCTACTGGCTGCAGATTTTCAACTCGCTGGTCATCGCGCTGTTGACGGTGTTCCTGACGCTCACCGTTTCGGCCATGGCGGCCTTCACCTTCGCGCATGTGAAGTTCTTCGGCTCGTCCTTCCTGCTCAATTATTTCCTGCTGGGGCTGATGTTCCCGGCAGCAACCGCGATCCTGCCGCTGTTCATCCGCATCCGCGATCTCGGCCTGCTCGATACCTATTGGGGCGTGGTGCTGCCGCAGGTGGCCTTCGGGCTGGGCATGAGCATTCTCCTGTTTCGCAATTATTTCCGCAATCTGCCGGAGGAGCTGTTTCAGGCCGCTTTCGTGGATGGTTGCGGCTATCTGCGCTTCTTCTGGCACATTTCGATGCCGCTCTCGCGGCCCATCGTGGCGACCGTCGGCATCGTCTCCTTCGTCGGCAGCTGGAACAGCTACATCCTGCCGCTGATCATGCTGAATTCGGAATCGAAATATCCCTGGCCGCTCGGTATCATGGTCTATCGCGGCGAATTCGGCACGGAATGGCAGCTGGTGCTTGCCTTCATCACTTTGACGATCCTGCCGACCGTCATCGTTTTCTTCCTCGCACAGAAACACATCATCGCGGGCCTGACGGCCGGTGCCGTCAAATCGTGACTTGAAAGGAGCAAACATGGCTTCCGTCGAACTGAGAGATATCCGCAAGTCCTATGCCGCGCTCGATGTCATTCACGGCATCTCGCTTGATATTACGGACGGCGAATTCATCGCGCTGGTCGGACCTTCGGGCTGCGGCAAGTCCACGCTCCTGCGCATGATCGCCGGCCTGGAGGAAATCACCGATGGGGATATCCTCATCGGCGGCACCGTCGTTAACGGCATGACCCCGCGCGAGCGCAACATCGCCATGGTGTTCCAGTCCTATGCGCTTTATCCGCATATGACGGTCGCCGAAAACATGGGCTTCAACCTGAAGCTCGCCGGCCAGCCGAAGAACATCATTGAAGAACGCGTGGCGGAAGCGGCGCGCATGCTCGATCTCGGCAAGCTTCTGGATCGCAAGCCCTCGCAGCTTTCCGGCGGCCAGCGCCAGCGCGTCGCCATGGGCCGCGCCGTGGTGCGCAATCCGGCCGTCTTCCTGTTCGATGAGCCGCTGTCCAATCTCGATGCCAAGCTGCGCGTGCAGATGCGGAGCGAAATCAAGACCCTGCATCAGAAAGTTGGCACGACTTCCATCTATGTCACCCATGACCAGATCGAGGCGATGACGCTGGCGGACCGGGTGGTGGTGCTCAATCACGGCCGTATCGAGCAGCAGGGCACGCCACTCGAACTTTACAAGACGCCTGCCAATCTCTTCGTTGCCGCCTTCATCGGCTCACCGGCCATGAACCTCATCGAAGGCGTAGTCGATGGTGAGGGCGATCAGCCCGCGGCCCGGCTGAAGGACGGAACCGCGATCCGCATCGCCGCCACACGCAAGGTCAAGCGCGGCCAGCCGGTGACGATCGGTCTGAGACCGGAACATATCGGCTCGACCGTCGGCGGCGATATCTCGCTGTCCGGCAGGACGGTGCTGGTGGAGCCGACCGGTGCGCAGACGCATGTGGTCTTCGAACTGGCGGGCGATCAGGTGACGGCGGTGGTGGATGGTGAGCAGCTGGTCAAGGTTAACACCCCCTTTGCCGCCACTGTCCATCATGAGCGCGTCCACGTGTTCGACAGGGCGAGCGGGCTGGCGCTTTAGCCGCTTTCTGGTTTTTTAGCGAAGAGCGAAATTCTCTCGCCCCTTGGCATTTGGGGGCTTGTTTGAAAATAACCAGCGGTTAGCTTGGCGATTGGGAGCAAAAGCGGTTTACTGCTAAACTGTATCGATACAGGGAGGAGATTTCATGAGAACGATCAAGGGGCCGGGTCTTTTTCTCGGTCAGTTTGCCGGTGATGCCGCACCTTTCAACAGCTGGGACGGCATTACCAAATGGGCGGCGGAAAAGGGTTACGCCGGTGTGCAGGTGCCGACCTGGGCCGGACAATTGATCGATCTCAGAAAAGCGGCGGAATCGAAGGATTATTGCGACGAATTCGCCGGTGTCGCCCGCCAGAATGGCGTTGAGGTGACCGAGCTTTCCACCCATTTGCAGGGCCAGCTGGTTGCCGTTCACCCGGTCTATGACGAGGCCTTTGACGGTTTTGCCGCGCCGGAAGTGCGCGGCAATCCGAAGGCCCGCCAGCAATGGGCGGTGGAGCAGGTGAAGCTGGCGCTGAAAGCGTCGAAGAATCTCGGCATCAAGGCCCATGCGACCTTTTCGGGCGCTCTCGCCTGGCCGTTCATCTATCCCTGGCCGCAGCGACCGGCCGGTCTGGTGGAAACCGCTTTTGACGAGCTGGCGAAACGCTGGACGCCGATCCTCGATTATGCCGATGAGCAGGGCGTGGATGTCTGCTACGAAATCCATCCGGGCGAAGACCTGCACGATGGCGTCACCTTTGAGATGTTTCTGGAACGGGTGAAGAACCACAAGCGCGCCAACATGCTCTACGACCCGTCGCATTACGTGCTGCAATGCCTCGATTATCTCGACAATATCGATATTTACAAAGACCGCATCAAGATGTTCCACGTCAAGGATGCGGAGTTCAATCCGACCGGCCGACAGGGCGTTTATGGCGGTTACCAGGGCTGGGTCAATCGCGCCGGCCGCTTCCGCTCGCTGGGGGATGGACAGGTTGATTTCGGTGCGGTCTTCTCCAGGATGGCGGCCAATGATTTCGACGGCTGGGCCGTGGTCGAGTGGGAATGCGCGCTGAAACACCCCGAAGACGGCGCCCGTGAAGGCGCGGAATTCGTCAAGCACCATATCATCCGCGTCACCGAAAAAGCCTTTGATGACTTCGCATCTGCTGGCACCGACGATGCGGCCAACCGGCGCATGCTTGGGCTTTGAAAGCATTTCCAGGAAAAGTGTGAGCGGCTTTCCGTGCGGAAATGCGCTTAAAAAAATGCCGAGGAGATATTATGGCTATTGAAGGAAAAACAACCGACAAGGCGAACAGGCGCATTCGCCTTGGCATGGTGGGCGGCGGTTCGGGCGCATTTATCGGCGGCGTTCACCGCATGGCCGCGCGGCTCGACAATCGCTTCGATCTCGTGGCGGGTGCCCTGTCGTCCACGCCGGAAAAATCCATTGCCTCCGGGCAGGAGCTCGGGCTTGATCCGGAACGTTGCTATGGCTCGTTCGAGGAAATGGCCGAGAAGGAAGCACTTCGCGAGGATGGCATCGAGGCGGTCGCGATCGTCACGCCCAACCATGTGCACTATCCGGCGGCAAAGGCATTTCTGGAACGCGGCATCCATGTCATCTGCGACAAACCGCTGACCTCCAATCTGGAGGATGCCAAGAAGCTGAAGGAGGTGGCGGACAAGGCCGATGCGCTGTTCATCCTGACGCATAATTACACCGGTTATCCCATGGTTCGGCATGCACGGGAACTGGTACAGTCCGGCGCACTCGGGACTATCCGTCTGGTGCAGATGGAATATCCACAGGACTGGCTGACGGAGGCGGTGGAACAGACGGGCGCGAAACAGGCCGTCTGGCGCACCGATCCGGCGCAATCCGGCGTGGGCGGTTCAACGGGCGATATCGGCACCCATGCCTATAATCTCGGCTGCTTCATTTCCGGTCTGGAAGCCGATGAGCTTGCGGCGGATGTGCACACTTTTGTCGAGGGCCGACGGCTGGATGACAATGCGCATGTGATGCTGCGCTTCAAACCCAATGGCGGCAAGCAGGCGGCCAAGGGTCTGCTCTGGTGCAGCCAGGTTGCGGTGGGTCACGAAAACGGGCTGAAAATCCGTGTTTACGGCGACAAGGCCGGTCTCGAGTGGACGCAGGCCGATCCGAACTATCTGTGGTTCACGAGGCTCGGCGAGCCGAAGCAGCTCATCACCCGCGGCGGCGCCGGGGCAGGGGCCGCAGCCGCACGCGTCACCCGCATTCCTTCCGGCCATCCGGAAGGTTACCTCGAAGCCTTCGCGACCATCTATACCGAGGCCGCGCATGCCATCGAGGCTCGCCGCACCGGCTCGGCGCTGGACAAGGCGGTTATCTATCCAACCGTCGATGACGGCGTCAAAGGTGTCGCCTTCGTCACGGCGTGCGTTGAATCCGGCAGGAAGAATGGTGGTTGGGTGAAGCTGTAACAGAGCAGGGGGCATCAACTGTCCCAAGCTGCTGACAACCCATCCTCGCATTCCACGTCATCCTCGGGCTTGACCCGAGGATCCATTACCCGGTGCGACCATGGATCCTCGGGTCAAGCCCGAGGATGACGGAGGAGGGGTCGTCTTACCATCGATGGGAAAACATAAATGCTGAGCGCATGCGGCTCGTCGCCTTCGTCATCGCTCGGCCAAAGCTTGGACTCCTTGATTAGAGGTTTGGTCTCACCCCATCTGACGACGTTATCAATTAACGCGTGTCGTCTGCTGCTGCGCCCGTTCCGTCACGGGGCAACCGTCCTGAACCTTGGTCCAGGACGAGACGTTGAGTTTCATCTCGCAGCGCGCGAGATAAGAGCCGCCATCGACCTTTAGACAGGATGTTTGGCCGAGTTCGAACATGACGCCGCGATTTCGGCATTTGCAATTGTGGGCATCCGCCAAGGTAGGAATAAGGGCCATGATGAGGCCAAGTATGAGCACTCCAGGACGCATGGCTGAGGCTCCAAGTGACACGCCTCCAGATTATACCTGTCAGAAGGCATAGTCAAAAATGGGCTCTGCCTGCTGATGCACGTGCCCGGGCGGGGATAGCCGCCTCGAATTCTCCCGCGTTCACCCGATCAAAATCGCCCTGATATCATTTACATTCGTCAGCGTCGGACCCGTCACCACAAGATCGCCGGCTGCCTTGAAAGCGGTATAGCTATCGTGGGTCACGAGCGACTGACGCGGGTCAGCGCCGGCATTGCGCATGCGCACCAGCGTATCCGGCGTCACCAGCGCGCCGGCTGCATCCTCGACGCCGTCAATGCCGTCGCTGTCGCCGGCAATGGCCCAGATACCCTCTGCGCCCTTCAGCGTCAGTGCAAGGCTCAGCAGGAATTCCGTGTTGCGCCCCCCCTTGCCGGCGGGCCCCTTGCCGATTGTCACCGTGGTTTCGCCGCCGGAAAGCAGCACGGCCGGGCCTTTGAGCGGCAGACCCTTGCGGCTGGCGGACAGTGCGATACCGGCCATGACGGCGCCGACATCCTTGGATTCGCCTTCAAGGGAATCGCCGAGGATGAGTGGTGTAAGGCCGAGCCTGACGGCCTCATCAGCCGCCGCCTGCAGGGCGAGCGAGGGCGCCGCGATCATCCTGACATCCTCGTCGATATCGCCGTCCTTCGGTGTTTCCTCACCTTTTTCCAATACTTTGCGCACCGTTTCGGGAAGGTCGAGTTCGTAGCGTGAGACGATTTCCCGCACGGTTTTAATGTCGCTCGGATCGGCAACCGTCGGGCCGGAGGCAATTTCGGAGGGGTCGTCGCCGGGGACATCGGAAATCAGCAGCGACACCACCTTGGCCGGCTTGGCAGCCAGCGCCAGCCGTCCACCCTTGATGCGGGAAAGGTGCTTGCGCACGGCGTTCATTTCGGAAATCGTCGCGCCGCTGGCAAGCAGGGCACGATTGACGGCCATCTTGTCCGCAAGGGTCATGCCTTCGGCGGGGGCGACCATCAGCGCCGAACCGCCGCCGGAAATCAGCGCGATCACCATGTCGTCGGCCGTCAGCCCCTCAACGGCGGCGAGAATGCGTTTTGCCGCTTCCGCGCTCATATCGTCAGGCACCGGATGCGATGCTTCGATGATCTCGATGCGTGTGGTCGGGACAGCATGGCCGTAACGCGTCACCACCACACCGGAAAGATCGACATGCGGCCATGCCGCTTCCAGCGCTGCGGCCATGGCGGCCGAGGCTTTGCCCGCGCCCACCACCACGCAGCGGCCCTTGGGCGGCGAAGGAAGGTGGCGTTGCAGCACCTTTGCAGGATCGGCGCTCGCGACTGCCGCCATGAATATGCGGTTGAGAGCGTCTCTTGCGGACGCGTCGTTCCATGTGCTCATCGGTTCATACTCCGATCCAGAGGAAGCCGAGCGCGAACACGGCCGGCAGCGCCTGAATGAACAGGATTTTCATATTGGCGGTGATGGCGCCGAAAATTCCGGCCACCAGAACGCAGGCAAGAAAGAAGACCTTGAAGCTCAGCCCTTCATCGCCCTGGATCAGCCCATAGACCAGCCCGGCGGCCAGAAACCCGTTATAAAGCCCCTGATTGGCGGCCAGCACTTTCGTCTGCCGGGCGAAATCCGCCGAAAGACCGAAGGCCCTGCGGCCGGCGGGCTTTTCCCACAGCAGCATTTCCAGAATGACGATGTAAAGATGGATGGCCGCAACCACGGCAATCAGAATGCTGGCGATCATCGGCGGTTTCCTCCAAAACCCTGATGTCCGTGGCACATCGGTTCCCGTGAGAAGAACGGCAGCGAGCGGACAATTCCGTTTTAACGGCGGGACGAGGCGCTGCAAGGCCAGAATCTTCTCTTCCCGTGCAAACTGTTGATGAGCGGCAGTCTGTTGCTTGACTCTTTGCCGAAATAGGAACAAAACAAGAACAATAGTGATGAATAACCGGAATTGAAACCCGTCATGCCATGCAAAAGCGCGCGGACCAGTTGCTCGTTGTCGAAGAGCTGCGTGAAAGGCTGGAAAGGATCGGTAACGGCCCTCAGCGCCTGCACGAGACCTTGCCTTTCGGCGTGGATGCCATCGACCATCACCTGCCGGGAGGCGGGCTAAAGCTCGGTTGCCTGCATGAGGTGAGCGGCGGCGGCAATGGCGCTGCCGATGGTGCGGCGGCGGCCCTTTTTGCGGCCGGTGTGGCAGCAAGGCTGTCCGGCAAGGTTTTATGGTGCGTGACCCGGCGAGATCTGTTCATGCCGGGATTGACGCAGGCCGGGCTGTCGCAGAACCGGGTCATCATCGTTGAATGCCGCGATGAAAAAGGTGTGCTCGACTGTTTCGAGGAGGGCTTGCGCTGCAATGGTTTCGGCGCGGTGATGGGTGAATTGGCGAAGTTGCCAATGAATGCCTCGCGGCGGCTGCAACTGGCGGCGGAAACCTCTGGTGTTACCGGCATCGCCATCCGCCGTTTCCGGCGCGCGGCCGATGCGGCGCTGTTCGGCGAGCCGACGGCGGCGGTGACCCGCTGGCGTGTCTCGGTCCGGCCCTCTTCGCCCTTGCCGGTGCCGGGTGTGGGCAGGCCGCGCTGGTTTCTGGAACTTTTGCGATGTCGCGGCGGCGAAAGTGCTGAATTTGAAGTGGAAGCCTGTGATGCAAAGGGTCGTCTCGCTCTACCTGCCGACATGGCCGACGGATCGCTTCCGGCGTCTTTCGGGCAAGGACGCGCCGCCGGTTGAAAAGCCGCTGGTCATGATCGGCCGCCAGGGCAGCCGCCGGCTGGTGCTGGCGCTCGACAAGGCGGCAAAGGCGGCTGGCATCCGGCCCGGCACGCCGGTCAGCAAGGCGCAGGCGCTGGTGCCGGGTCTTCTCGTCGAAAATCTGGATGCGGGCGCCGATGCCCGCGCCCTGCAGCAGCTCGCATTTCACTTCCTGCGCATCTACGCCCCCATCGTCGCCGCCGATCCACCGGACGGGCTGGTGCTTGATACGGCGGGGGCAGACCATCTGCACGGCAATGAGACGCTGATGCTGAGCGGCATGGTCAACCGCCTGCATGCCACCGGTTTTGCAGCCCGCGCCGCCATTGCCGATAGCTGGGGAGCGGCCCATGCGCTTGCCCGTTTCGGCCGTGAGGAAATCAGCATCGTGCCGCCGGGTGCCCAGCGGGCGGTGATCAGTGGATTGCCGCTTTCCGCGCTCCGGCTGGAGGAGCGTATCGTGTCAGGCTTGAAGGTGCTCGGCTTCCGTACCATCGGCGAGCTTGCCGAGGCTCCGCGCGCGCCGCTTACCCTGCGTTTCGGCCCGGAACTCGTCCGTCGCCTTTCCCAGGCTTTCGGGGAGATCGGCGAACCCATAGAACCGGTGCACGTGGCCGAGCTGGTGGAGGTGCGGCGCGCCTTTCCCGAGCCGATTGCGGCGGCGGAGACGATTGCCCGTTATACACAGAAGCTTGTTGCAGGCCTTTGCGCAGCGCTTGAAAAACGCGGCCTCGGTGCACGTCGCGTCGATCTGGTGCTGCACCGGGTGGATAGCGGCCTGCAGGCGGTGCGGGCCGGCACCTCCAGACCGGTGCGCGATGTCAAACAGCTGGTTCGGCTCCTGACCGACCGGATCGACACCATCGATCCCGGCTTCGGCATCGAGATGATGGTGCTGACCGCCACCCATGCCGAGCCGCTTGTGGCTGTACAGGCCCGTTCCTCGCTTCTGGAGGAAGGCCGTGCGGACATCGCCGATACGGTGGATGTCATCCTCAATCGCGGCCATAGGGTCTATCGTTATGCAGCGGTGGCAAGCGACGTGCCGGAACGTTCCGTTGCCCCCGTGGCGGCGCTTGCGCTTGAGGATACGCTCGGCTGGCCCGGCCACTGGCCCCGCCCTGTCAGGCTTTTTGCAAGGCCGGAACCCATCGAGACGCTGGCGCTGCTGCCCGACCACCCGCCGCGTTATTTCCTCTGGAAAGGCGTGCGCCACAATGTGCGGCGCGCCGACGGGCCGGAACGGGTGTTCGGCGAATGGTGGAAACGCGACCGGGAAAAGGCGGCCGTGCGCGATTATTTCACGGTGGAAAACGAAAGCGGAGAGCGTTTCTGGATTTTCCGCTCCGGTGATGGCGAACATGCCGAGACGGGTTCGCAGGGCTGGTTCATCCATGGGGTCTTCGCATGAGCACGCCGCGTTATGCCGAGCTGCAGGTGACCACGCATTTTTCCTTCCTGCGCGGCGCAAGCTCCTGCGAGGAGCTGTTCGAACAGGCCAAAAATCTCGGCATCGAGACGCTGGGCATCGTGGATCGCAACAGCCTTGCGGGCATTCCCCGCGCTTATGAAGCCGCCAATAATCATGGCATCCGACTTGTCATCGGCTGCCGGCTCGATCTGGATGACGATCTTTCCGTGCTTGTTTACCCCATGGATCGCCCAGCTTATGGGCGGCTTTGCCGGCTGCTTTCCGTTGGCAAGAAAAGGGGTGGCAAGGGCAAATGCCGGCTGACATGGGATGACCTCGTCGCCTATGGCGAAGGCCTGATCGTGGTGCTGCTTGCCGATCTCGCCGATGATCTCTGCGCGCTTCGCCTGCGGCGACTGAAAGCCGCTTTTGCGGACCGGGCCTATATGGCGCTGAGCCTCAGAAGACGGCCCAACGACCAGATGCGGCTTTTCGAACTGTCTGGGATGGCCGAAGCCGCTGGTGTGCCGACAGTGGTGACCAATGACGTACTGTTTCATGTGCCCGAGCGGCGCATGCTGCAGGATGTCGTTACCTGCATCCGGCATAATTGCACCATCGACGAGGCGGGTTTCCGGCGCGAACGCCATGCCGACCGCTATATGAAACCACCGGAAGAGATGCACCGGCTGTTTGCCCGCTACCCGGAAGCGCTCTCCCGCAGCCTCGAAATCGCGAAACGCTGCAAATTTTCGCTGAAGGAACTGGTCTATCAATACCCTGAAGAGCGCAGTCTGCCGGGGCTGACGGCGCAGCAGGCGCTGGAGAAGCTCGTCTGGGAAGCGGTGCCAGGGCGTTATCCGGATGGTCTGCCGGAGAAGGTGAAAAGGGCGTTGCATCATGAACTTGGCCTGATCGGAAGGCTGGAATATGCGCCCTATTTCCTGACGGTGAATGCCATCGTCCGCCATGCGCGCTCGCTGGATATTCTCTGTCAGGGGCGTGGCTCGGCCGCCAATTCGGTGGTCTGTTACGTGCTCGGCATCACTGCCATCGATCCCGTCAAGGTCGATCTCCTGTTCGAACGTTTTGTTTCGGAAGAACGGCGCGAACCGCCTGACATCGACGTGGATTTCGAGCATCAGCGGCGCGAAGAGGTCATCCAGTGGGTTTATGACACCTATGGTCGCGACAAGGCCGCGCTCTGTTCGGTCGTCACCCGTTATCGCGGGCGCGGGGCGCTTCGCGATGTCGGCAAGGTTTTGGGCCTGCCGGAAGATTTGACCAAACTTCTGTCCTCGCAGGTCTGGCGCTGGAGCGAAGGGGTGGGTGAAAAACAGGTGCAGGAGCTGAACCTCAATATGGAGGATAGACGCCTGAAACTCGCCTTCGAGCTGGCCAACCAGCTTGTCGGCACGCCGCGCCATCACAGCCAGCATCCGGGCGGCTTCGTTCTGACCCATGACCGGCTGGACGAGCTGGTGCCGATCGAACCCGCCGCCATGGACGACCGGCAGATCATCGAATGGGACAAGGACGATATCGATGTCGTCAAGTTCATGAAGATGGATTGCCTGGCGCTCGGCATGCTCTCCTGCATGAAGCGCGGTTTCAACATGCTGGAAGAGCGCACGGGCGTTAAATACGATCTCGCCACTGTCCCGCAGGATGATGACCCCACCTATGCCATGATCCAGAAAGCCGATACGCTCGGCACCTTCCAGATTGAAAGCCGGGCGCAGATGTCCATGCTGCCGCGGTTGAAGCCAAAGATATTCTACGATCTCGTCATTCAGGTCGCCATCGTTCGTCCCGGTCCCATTCAGGGCGATATGGTGCACCCCTATCTTCGTCGCCGTGACAAAAAAGAAGAGGAACATTATCCGAAGGAGGAATTGAGAGGCGTGCTGGGCAAAACGCTGGGCGTGCCGCTGTTTCAGGAGCAGGCGATGCGCGTCGCCATCGAATGCGCCGGTTTTTCACCCGGCAAGGCGGATCAGTTGCGTCGCGCCATGGCGACCTTCAAGAATGTCGGCACCATCTCCAAATTCCGGCAGGATATGATCGATGGCATGGTGGAGCGCGGTTATGAGCAAGAATTCGCCGAACGCATCTTCAAGCAGCTGGAAGGGTTCGGCAGCTATGGTTTTCCTGAAAGCCATGCGGCCTCCTTCGCGCTGATCGCCTATGCCTCCTCATGGCTGAAATGCCATCATCCCGATATTTTCTGCACGGCGCTTCTCAATTCACAACCCATGGGGTTTTACGCCCCGGCGCAGATCGTGCGTGATGCGCGCGATCATGGCGTGGAGGTGCGCCCGGTCTGCGTCAATAACAGCCGTTTTGATTGTACGCTGGAGCCTACGGGCAAGAAGAATGGCAAGGGTGAGGAGCGGTTTGCCGTGCGGCTTGGCCTGCGCATGGTGAAGGGGCTTTCCAACAAACATGCTGCCGATATCGTCACCGGTCGGCAGGATCGGCCTTTCGCCTCCGTCGACGATCTGTGGCGAAGGGCGGGTGTTCCCGCCGCTGCCCTAGTCTGTCTGGCCGAAGCCGATGCCTTTCTACCGTCGCTTTCGCTTGCCAGACGCGAGGCGCTCTGGGCCATCAAGGCCCTGCGGGATGAGCCGCTGCCGCTTTTCGCGGCTGCCGCCAGCCGGGAAAATGCCGTGGTGGACGAGCTTCAGGAGCCATCCGTCACGCTCAGGCCCATGACGGATGGCGGCGAGGTGGTGCAGGATTACGGCCATGTGGGGCTGACGCTGCGCGAACACCCCATGACCTTCCTGCGGCGCGACCTTTCCCGCCGCCGCATCGTCACCTGCGCGGAGGCGGTGCGTGTGCGGGATGGCACATGGCTGGAAACGGCGGGCCTCGTTCTGGTGCGTCAGCGCCCCGGTTCGGCAAAGGGCGTGATCTTCATGACGCTGGAGGACGAGACGGGCATCGCCAACGCTGTCCTTTGGGTCAAGACCTTCGAAAAATACCGGCGCGTGGTGCTGTCCGCCGGCATGGTCGGTATTTACGGCAAGATCCAGCGGGAAGGCGAGGTGGTGCATCTGGTCGCCCACCGGTTGACCGACCTGTCGGAGGCGCTGGCAAGCGTGGGTGAGCGCAACCACGCCTTTCCCCTGCCGCACGGGCGTGGCGATGAGTTTCACCATGGTATTCCACCGGAAGATCACCGTGCAAACAGGAAACATCCGCCGCCTGCCGCCCATCATGAAGATGAGGTGGAGCGGATAAAGGTCATCTCCCGCAACTTCCACTGAGACGAAGGCTTGGCTCATCTTTTGCGCGCCACGATGTAGGGGCGCCTGTCTTTGCCCTTCGTGGCATGGATTTCCGTAGCCAGAATGTCGAAGCCGCCCGCCATTATATGCCGGCCCAGTTCGGTCGCATTGAACACGCCGGCATAGGGTGCCTTGCCGATCGCCCGCATCACCGGCAGCACAAGGCGGATAAGCGGGTTCATATCGCCGACGCAGGGTGTCTTGGTGATCAACAGTCCCTGCGCGCCAAGCAGGGAATGGATATGCTGCAATGTGCCGGGCAGGTCGCGGACCAGATGAAGATAATTGAAACCCAGCACCGCATTAAACGGCACGTCGCCAGGCAGGATTGCTTCCGCAGTCGCTACACGGAAGGCAAGGTTTGAAAGAGCGCCGGCGGCGGATTTTCGCTCCTCGGCAATCGCGATCATGTCAGCGGAAATATCCGTCGCAAGGTAGTCTTTGACACCGCCCGCCAGCCGGATTGCCGTTGTCCCGGTGCCGCAGCCCAGTTCCAGCACCCTGTCATCCGGTTTCAGCAGGGCGCGGGTTCGCTCCAGCGTTCGCTCATATCCCGCTTCATCCGAAACTCTGCCCTTTGCATATTTCCGCGCGCTCCGGTTCCAGAAACGGGCGTCGTCGGCAATGCTCATGGTGGATGCTCCCCGGACGGCGCCCTTCCGCTTCAGGCGTATCTGCTCTCACGCAATATCCTATCCGGTTTGTTTGACGCTTTTAAGCTGCATCCTCCAGCCCGGCTGTGTCCTTCCTGCGGAACTGGCTGGGCGGCGCGCCGATCACGCGTTTGAAGGCACGGCTGAAGGAGGCTTCGGAATCGTAGCCGAGTTTTTCCGCCGCCAGCGTCACGCGCATGCCCTCACGCAGCCACAACCGCGCCTGATGCATGCGAATGCGCACCACATAACGCGCCGGGCTTTCACCCACCACGCGGGTGAAGCGTTCCGCGAAACTGGAGCGGGATGCGCCCATCAGGGAGGCAAGCTCTTCCACGCTCCAGTCCTTTTCGGGGGTGAGGTGGATGGCGGCCAGCACCCGCCCAAGTTCGGGATTGCGCACGGCGGCAAGCCAGCCGCTGGAATCGCCGCAGCCATATTCCACCCATGTGCGGATCAAGGTCGCCGTCAGGACATCGGCAAGCCGCGCCAGAATGCCGCCGGCACCGACGCGGTTCAGTTCCACCTCGCGCGCCATGGCTTCCAGGAGATGCGGAATGGCCGGGTCGCTTTTGGCCAGATCACTGGTTAGCATCACATCCGGCATAAGCTGCAACAGCGGGTGCAGATTATCCATGTTGAAACGCATGGAGGCGGTAAACGCCACCGTGTCGCCACCGGCGCTGGCGCATTGCATGTCAAAAATGCCCTGGCACACTTCCTTCTTGCCGAACCGGTCGAAGGGGGCGGGCCTCACATCCTCGCCGCTGCCCAGTATATGCGCATGGCCACGGGGCAGAAGCACCGCATCGCCGCATTTCAGCGTCAGCCATTCTCCAGAGGGTTTCCGCAATTTGGCCTGTCCCACGCCGATGAAATGAAACCGCGCCGCCTCCTGTTCAGGAAAGGCTGTCGCCCAAGGCGTCGCCATGCGGCAGCGGCCGTATTCAACACCGTCAAGCCGCAGGCCACGCAACATTTCCGTCAGTGCATCATTCATGGCAACTCACAAATTCGGACGTTTGGTTAAGGAATGCGGATTTTCTAGCATGGAAACGCCGGGTTGTCACGCATAGGTTACGAGCATCGATTTGCGGGCGACGAGCCGGGCTCCCACCGGCTTCCTCACTTTACCATTCTGTTTCAGGGCGCATTTCAGAATGCGCATCAGGAGATTTTCATGAACACCCGGACAATCAACGAACTTGAATATGTGCCGCGCAGAAAGGAACCGGATGCGAAGTGGGCCGCCGTGGTTTCACTTTCGCTCGGCGTGTTCGGACTGGTGACGGCGGAATTCCTGCCGGTCAGCCTTCTGACACCACTTTCGACAGATCTTTCCATCAGTTCCGGCATTGCCGGCCAGTCCATCACCGTCACGGCGCTGGTTGCGGCGGTGGCTGGTCCCGGCGTTGTCATCGGCACACGCAGCATCGACCGCCGCTGGACTTTGCTCGGGCTCACCATGCTCTTGATCATCTCCAGCACGCTGGCTGCCTTTGCCAATGGTCTTTTCATGCTGTTTGCATCGCGCGTCCTGCTTGGCATCGGCCTTGGCGGCTTCTGGGCCATGTCGGCAGCGCTGGCGCTGAGGCTCGTGCCGCTCGATAAGATGCCGCGCGCCATGGCCATCATTCTGACGGGCGTTTCGGTCGCCACCGTCTGCGCTGCCCCGGTGGGTGCATGGATCGGCGCGACGCTCGGCTGGCGTGCGGCCTTCGTCGTCGCCGGCGTGCTCGGCGTCATTGCACTTCTCGTGCAACTGCTCACCGTTCCGTCCCTGCCGCCCGCCGGCGCGCCGGGTCTCTCCACCATGTTCCGCCTGTTGCAGCGCCCACAGGTCAGGATCGGCCTTCTGACGACGCTGTTCATTGTCGCAGGTCACTTTGCCGGCTTCACCTATGTGCGCCCGTTCCTCGAAGACGTGCCGCAGCTTGGCGTCGAGGCGATCTCGCTGGTTTTGCTGGCCTACGGTATCGGCGGCTTCTTCGGTAATCTCTTCGGCGGTTTCCTCGCCGAGAAAAACACGGCCTGGGCGGTGACGTTCGCCGCCACCCTCATCGCCGCGTCCGCCTCGGTGCTGGTGCTCGCCGGTGCATCGCCCATCGTCGCGGGCCTCGCCATCGCCTCCTGGGGCTTTGCTTTCGGCGCACTTCCGGTCAGCGTGCAGAGCTTCATCACGAGGGTCGCTTCCGATGAGGCCGAAAGCGCCGGCGCGCTTTTGCTCACCACCTTCCAGATCGCCATCTCCAGCGGTGCGGTTCTGGGCGGTCTGCTGATCGACCTTCAGGGCGCAACCATGGTCTTCGTCTTCGTGTCGATCGCCGCACTCCTCGGCGCATCGCTGATGGCGTCGCGCCGGGGTGTGGTGCCGCAGATCGAGAAGTCGCAGGGGTAAGATACGGTTAGAATAAAAAGACCCGCATTCTCGTGGGGGTCCGAAATTAAGCGAAAGCGTTGCCGCATATTTCTTCTCCCCGCCGGGGAGAAGGTGGCCCGAAGGGTCGGATGAGGAGGCGACGTCAGCGATGGACCGAGAGCTTGCCCCTCATCCCGATGCCGCGACCTTCTTCCCGACGGGGAGAAGGAACAAGTGGCACCCGCTCGGTCCATATTATTCCGTCTTCAAGGCGCCTTGATCGCCTTCTGCGTCCGGTCCTTACCAACCTCGATCACGTGGCGCATGGCCTTCACCGCGGCATCGGCATCCCGAGCCGCAATGGCGTGCACGATGCGCAGGTGATTGGAGGCAATTTCGGCAATGGTGCCGGGTGAGGCTGCCGGTGACGAAAGCTGGAAGGATATGGCGAGTGCCGCTTCGATGAGCCCGCTTGCCGAACGCATGAAGGGATTGCCGGACATATGTGCGACGGCAAGGTGGAATTCGAGATCGACCTTGGCGATGGTCTCCGGCGTATGTTTCGGATTGTCGAACTTGGCGGCGATCACGTAGAGGGAAACGATATCGTCATTCGAGGCCTGCAGGGCCGCAGCGGCAGCGGCGGCCGGTTCGAGCGCGAGGCGGATTTCCGCCAGATGCGTGACGAATTCCTCGTCTATCCCGGCTTCGCAGCGCCAGCCCAGCACGTCGGGATCAAAGAAGTTCCAGCTCGAACGGTCGAGAACGCGGGTGCCGACCTTGGCCTTGGGTTCGACGAGCCGCTTGGCTGCCAGCGTCTTCATGGTTTCTCGCAGCACGGTGCGCGAAACGCCGAAACGCAGCGACAGTTCGGCATCATTGGGCAAGAGCGAACCTTCCGCTATTCTGCCTGAAACGATGGCGCTGCCGAGTTCGGAGACCACGTGGGCGTGGCTGTTCCGGCGTTTTCGTCCGCTTATCGTCGTTTCGAGCAGCCCCAAGCAAGCCTCCGTTTGCAATTATGCCGGATGCGGTCCGGCCAATCTCCTGTTTGAATACCAGATGATTGCGCGCTGCAACACGATGAAGACGAAAAGCAGCACGCCGATGACGATTTTCGTCCACCAGGAAGAAAGCGTTCCATCAAAGACGATGTAAGTCTGGATCAACCCCTGGATGAGAAGGCCGATAAAGGTTCCCGCCACCAGCCCCGTGCCGCCGGTCAGAAGCGTGCCGCCGATGACGACGGCAGCGATGGCGTCGAGTTCAACCCCCACCGTCGCCAGCGAATAGCCCGACGAGGTGTAGAGCGTGTAGACGATGCCGGCGAGACCGGAGAGAAAACCGGAAAGCGCATAGATGCCGATCGTCGTTGACCCGATCGGTACGCCCATCAGTTCGGCCGATTGCGGGTTGCCGCCCAGTGCATAGACATTGGCGCCGAAGCGGGTGCGGCTGGCGATCAGCATGCCGGCGGCAAAGACGAGAAGCATCACCATCGCAAGCGCCGTCAGTCTGCCACCGCCGGGAAAGCGGTAATAAAAGCCCTGTATCGCATCGATGAAGGGATGCGAGATCGGCACGGATTGCGTCGAAATGAGATAGGCAGCACCACGCGCCAGGAACATGCCCGCCAGCGTCACCACGAAAGGCGGGATGGCGAGGAAGCGGATCATCGCCCCCATCAGGCAGCCGAACAGTGTCGAGACCACCAGCACGATGGCGAAGGCGAGAAGCGGGTGGATGTTATAGGTGCCGACCATGACGGCGACGAAGACGCTGGTAAAGGCGATGACCGATCCGATGGACAGATCGATGCCGCCCGACAGGATGACGAAGGTCATGCCGACGGCGGCGATGCCAAGAAAGGCATTGTCGGTCAGAAGATTGCCGATCACCCGTGTCGACAGGATCGCCGGATATTGCAGCACGCAGAGAAGATAGGCGATGACGAAGATCGTCAGCGTGGTGAGGAAAGGAAGGTTGCGGCTGTGGATCATCGCGCGGTTCCTTCCTTGGTCATGCTGCTGGCGGCGGTCGGTTTCGGGTGCGGCTTCGGCGTTCTGACGAAGCCCAGAACCGTCATGATCGCCGGTGATTGCAGCGTCAGAACCACCATGATGATGCCTGCCTTGATGATGAGGTTGAATTCCGGCGGGAAACCGGAGACCAGAATACCGGTATTGATGGTCTGGATGATGAGTGCGCCGATGAGCGAGGCGGTGATGGAGAAGCGGCCGCCATTCAGCGAGGTGCCGCCGATCACCACTGCCAATATGGCGTCCAGTTCCAGCCACAGCCCGGCATTATTGGCATCCGCGCCGCGAATATCGGCGGTCACGATCAAGCCGGCGATGGCGGCGCAGAGGCCGGAAACGGCATAGACGAAAAACAGCAGGAAGCGTGCGCGAACCCCGGCGAGCGCTGCCGCACGGCGATTGATGCCGGTCGCCTCGATCAGGAAACCGAGCGCGCTCTTGCGCACCAGAAGGCCGATCAGCAGCGCGGCCGCCACCCAGATGATGACGGGTAGCGGAATACCCGCGAGCGAGCCGGAGCCGATGGCGGAGAAACCGTCATTATTGAAGGTGAGAATGACACCTTCCGTGATCAGCTGGGCGATGCCGCGCCCCGCCACCATCAGGATCAGGGTGGCGATGATCGGCTGTATGTCGAGCAGGGCGACCAGCACCCCGTTCCACAACCCGCAGGCAATGCCCACCGCCAGCGAGACGACGATGACAGAGGCGATGGAATGGCCATTGCTGATGAGCGTGGCGGCAACCGCTCCGCAAATGGCGATGACCGCGCCGATCGACAGATCGATGCCTTTGGTAGCGATGACGAGCGTCATGCCGATGGTCAGCAGCGCCACCGGGGCAGCACGCACGAGGATGTCCATCAGGCTGCCATAGAGCCTGCCATTCTGGAGCGAAACATGCAGGAAGCCCGGCGAAACGATTGTAATCGCTGCCAGAATGACGAAGAGGGCGATAAGCTGGGGAGCAAGCCTTTTCAGGCGTCGTGTTACAGCCACCATCATGCCGCCTCCGTTCTGGCCGCATCCGCGATGGCCCGCATGATGTTATCGGCCGTCACCTCGCCGCCCTTCAATTCGCTGACATGCCGACGGTCGGACAAAACGACGACCCGGTGGGCAACGGCTGTAAGTTCCTCCAGTTCGGATGAGATGACGATGAGCGACATGCCCTCGGTACAGAGTTTTTCGATCATCTTGAGGATTTCCGCATGTGCGCCGATATCGATGCCTCGGGTGGGCTCGTCGAGGATCAGAAGCCGGGGTTGGGTGGCGAGCCAGCGCGCCAGAATGGCCTTCTGCTGGTTGCCGCCGGACAGGAACTTTATCGGCCGGTCAGGATCGGCAGGTCGGATGTCGAGCGATTTGATGAAGCTTTCAGCCAGTTCAGCCTTCTGCCTTCGGGAAAGCGGACGCGCCCAGCCCTGACGCGCCTGAAGCGCCAGCGCAATATTGTCCGTCACCGAAAAATCGCCGATGATGCCGTCCGACTTGCGTTCTTCCGGGCAGAAACCGAACCCCGCCGAGATTGCGGCTTCGGGAGACGAAATCGCCGCCGCTTTTCCGTCGATCATCGCCATGCCGGTATCGGGTCGGTCGATGCCGAAGAGCAGGAAAGCGGTTTCCGTCCGTCCCGAGCCCAAAAGGCCGGCGACGCCGACGATCTCTCCCGGCCGGATGCCGAGATCGAAGGGGGCGATGCTGCCGCGTTTGCCGTAACCTTCGAAACGGATCGGCGGCTCGCCCTCGGCAACCGTATCGTCGGTCGCCTGGTGTTCGTGTGTGATGTGCTGAAGCTCGCGGCCCAGCATCATTGAAATCAGTTCGGACCTCGGCAGGCTGCCGATGTCGCGTGTGCCGACAAGGCGGCCGTTTCGCAGCACCGTCACCCGGTCGGCGATATCATAGACCTGATTGAGGAAGTGGGTGATGATGACGATGCCGATGCCGCGCGCGCGCAGGTTTTTCAAAACCCCGAACAGCATCTCGACCTCATGGGTATCAAGGCTGGCGGTGGGTTCGTCCAGCACCAGCACCTTGCCGGAAAGATCGACGGCGCGGGCAATGGCGATGATCTGGCGGATGGCGACGGAATAGCTGGAAAGCAGGGCGTTGACGTCAATGGAAAGCCCGTATTGGGCAAGCAGCGCCTGCGCTTCTTTCTGCATCGTGTTGCGGTCGATCAACCCGAAACGGCGCGGCTGGCGGCCAAGAAACAGGTTTTCGGCCACCGTCAGGTTTTCGAGAAGGTTCACTTCCTGATAGACCGTGCCGATGCCGAGCGACTGCGCCTCGCCGACATTGGCGGGCGATATCTCTGCGCCTTCCAGAAAGATCGAACCGCTGTCGCGGTGATAAACCCCGGTCAGGATCTTGATCAGCGTCGATTTGCCCGCGCCGTTTTCACCCAGCAATGCGTGGATTTCACCCCGCCGGAGCGAGAAATCAACGCCGTCCAGCGCCGTGATCCCGAGAAAGGATTTGCCGATGGAGCGTGCTTCCAGAAGTGGTGCGGTTTCGGGCATGAGCAGGTTCCGTATCGAAATGGGTCTCGTATCAAGTGGAATGAGCACGTAGGGGGCGGCTTGTTTTCTTCTCCCCGCCGGGGAGAAGGTGGCCCGAAGGGGCGGATGAGGGGGCTAGCTCTCGGTCTATCGCTACCCTTGCCCCCTCATCCCGCTGCCGCGGACTTCTCCCCGGCGGGGAGAAGAACAAGCGGCGTCCGCCCGCTTCATACGCGATCATTCTACAGACTGAATCCGAGAAGTTTCCCTCTCTTCAGCAGAAAGAAACGGCGCGAACGACGCGCCGTTCCTCCGAAGACATGGCTCAGTACCCCAGGCCCTTCTTCGCCTCGTAGACCTTCATCGGGTCGTCGGATGCCGTGTAGAGCTTGGATTCGGTCTGAATCCACTTCGCCGGCTCCTTTTTGTCTTTCAGGTAGGCTTCAAGCGCGTCGAAGGCGGGGCCGGCCATATCTGGCGTCAGTTCCACCGTCGCATTGGCCTCGCCATCCGCCATGGCCTTGAAAATGTCAGGCACCGCGTCGATGGAGACGATCTTGATGTCGGTTCCGGGCTTCAGGCCGGCTTCCTTTATCGCCTGGATGGCACCGACGGCCATGTCGTCATTATGGGCATAGACAGCACAGATATCCTTGCCGCCGCCCTCGGCCTTGATGAAGCTTTCCATCACTTCCTTGCCCTTGGTGCGGGTGAAGTCACCCGTCTGCGAGCGCACGATCTTGATGTTGGCATGGGATGCAATGGCATCCTCGAAGCCCTTCTTGCGGTTGATGGCGGGCGAAGAGCCTGTCGTGCCCTGCAATTCGACGACCTTGCAATCCTTGGAGCCGACATCCTTGACCAGCCAATCGCCGGCAACCTTGCCTTCGTGCACCTGATCGGAAGTGACGGCGGTCAGATAAAGATCGTCCGGCGCTTCGATCTGGCGATCGAGCAGGATGACGGGGATTTTTTCTTCCTTGGCTTCCTTCAAAACGGCGTCCCAGCCGGTTGCGACGACAGGGGCGATCAGGATCGCATCGACGCCCTGCGCGATGAAGCCGCGAACGGCCTTGATCTGGTTTTCCTGCTTTTGCTGGGCGTCGGCGAATTTCAGCGTGACACCGCGCTTTTCGGCCTGCTGTTTGGTGACGGTTGTCTCAGCCGCACGCCATCCGGATTCAGAGCCGATCTGCGAGAAGCCAACGGTGAGCGATTGCGCGGAAACACTGGATGCAAGGCATGCGGAGACGGCGACAGTGAATGCCGCAAGAGCTTTTCTCATCTTATCCTCCCAGAGATGATGTCAGCGTGACGCGGCAGTATGAGCATATAGTAATACTCTTGAAAAGGGGTTTTTTAGCAGTTTCGTAATTAACGTCATGTCGGTTTTGTCGGTATTTTGTCATAAAATACGATGAATCAACGGGTTGTGTGTCTATTTTCCGGCTGATTCAGGTTCGAAAATGCGCCGCCGACGCGCCTCGATCCAGCTTGACAGGTCACGGCAGCATCAAATAGTAATATAAATAGAAATTCAGCTTGTGACGGAGTGCCGGGCCACGGGCCGGCTGCAATCCGGTAAAGCAGGGAGGAAGAGGCCGTTGAGCAGCGCCGGCATGGTCGTAAACACCGAAAAATATTCGGCTATGGCTGACGAACAGTCCAAATCCACTCGTCTGGACCTGCTCTGTCGGTTATGCGTGATCCCCAGAAGCTGATTCCATTTTCCTTGCGCACAACATAAGCTTGTCGCATTTCGTAATATTTTACCGTTGGCCACTTCCGGCTGGAGACCCGCATCATGACTAAATCCGACAATCTGCCCGCAACCCAAGGCACGGGAAGCAAGCTTCGTTCGCGCGCGTGGTTCGACAACCCCGCCAATGCGGACATGACCGCGCTTTACCTCGAGCGTTACATGAACTTCGGTCTCAGCCAGGCCGAGCTTCAGTCCGATCGCCCGATCATCGGCATTGCGCAGACCGGCTCGGACCTTTCGCCCTGCAACCGCCACCATCTGGAGCTGGCGAACCGCCTGCGTGAAGGCATTCGTGAAGCCGGCGGCATCGCGATTGAATTTCCGGTCCATCCGATCCAGGAAACCGGCAAGCGCCCGACCGCCGGCCTCGACCGTAACCTTGCTTACCTCGGCCTCGTGGAAGTGCTTTATGGCTATCCGCTCGATGGCGTCGTTCTGACCATCGGCTGTGACAAGACCACGCCTGCCTGTCTTATGGCGGCGGCCACCGTCAACATTCCGGCCATCGCCCTTTCCGTCGGCCCCATGCTGAACGGCTGGTTCCGTGGCGAACGCACCGGCTCCGGCACCATCGTCTGGAAGGCGCGCGAACTGCTGGCCAAGGGCGAGATCGATTATCAGGGCTTCGTCAAGCTCGTGGCTTCGTCGGCCCCCTCGACCGGTTATTGCAACACCATGGGCACCGCGACGACCATGAACTCGCTTGCCGAAGCGCTGGGCATGCAGCTTCCGGGTTCTGCCGCCATTCCGGCACCCTACCGCGATCGTCAGGAAGTGTCCTACCTCACCGGTCTGCGCATCGTTGAAATGGTCAGGGAAGACCTCAAGCCTTCCGACATCATGACCAAGGACGCCTTCATCAACGCCATCCGCGTCAATTCGGCCATTGGCGGCTCCACCAACGCGCCGATCCATCTGAACGGCCTTGCCCGCCATGTCGGCGTCGAGCTGACGGTGGATGACTGGCAGACCTATGGCGAAGACGTGCCTTTGCTCGTCAACCTGCAGCCGGCCGGCGAATATCTCGGCGAAGACTATTACCACGCCGGCGGCGTTCCGGCTGTCGTCAACCAGCTGATGACCCAGGGGCTCATCATGGAAGACGCCATGACCGTCAACGGCAAGACCATCGGTGACAATTGCCGTGGCGCCATCATCGAGGATGAGAAGGTTATCCGTCCCTATGAGCAGCCGCTCAAGGAGCGCGCCGGTTTCCGCGTCCTGCGCGGCAACCTGTTCTCCTCCGCCATCATGAAGACGAGCGTGATCTCGGAAGAATTCCGCAACCGTTACCTCTCCAACCCGAATGATCCGGAAGCCTTCGAAGGCCGTGCCGTGGTGTTTGACGGTCCGGAGGATTACCACCACCGCATCGACGATCCGTCGCTGAAGATCGACGCCAACACCATCCTGTTCATGCGCGGTGCCGGTCCGATCGGTTATCCGGGTGCGGCGGAAGTGGTGAACATGCGCGCACCGGATTATCTTCTGAAAGAAGGCGTCAATTCGCTGCCCTGCATCGGCGATGGCCGTCAGTCCGGCACGTCGGGCAGCCCGTCCATCCTCAACGCTTCCCCGGAAGCGGCGGCAGGCGGCGGTCTCGCCATCCTGCAGACGGGCGACCGCGTCCGCATCGACGTGGGGCGCGGCAAGGCCGATATCCTGATTTCCGGTGAGGAACTGGCCAAGCGTTACGAGGCGCTGTCGGCCGAGGGCGGTTACAAGTTCCCCGACCACCAGACGCCCTGGCAGGAAATCCAGCGCGGCATCGTCAGCCAGATGGAGACCGGCGCGGTTCTGGAACCGGCCGTCAAATATCAGCGCATCGCCCAGACCAAGGGCCTGCCGCGCGACAACCACTAACGGTAAGGTTGCTTTGGCCGACCTCTTTTTTACATCAGCCCCGGGTTTCATCCCGGGGCTGACATTTTTTATCTTCGATTGAGCGCCCGGAATTCAGAACTACCGGAATCGAGGTACGATTAGTCCTTCGGTTGGCTCAGCTGATTTCCCAGATAGGGCTGAAAGAACATGTAAAGCCCGCTGAAAATCAGCAACGTCAGCGGAAGCAGCGGCGCATAAACGATCACCAGCGGCGTGGGACCTAATGCCATTGAGCCAAAATTCGCCAGAATGGTGACGGTCAGCAGAATCCCCAGCCAGCGATGGCCCTGTCGTATCCAGTGTCTCAAGATCAAACTCGCCTCCGCGAAAAATCATCCAGGATGGAATGTGGCACATGGGCGCGTCTCAACGCGCCTGCACGAGCTTCCAGCCATTGCCGGAAGGATCGCGGAAGCTTGCATCCACCGAGCCGTAGCGGGTGATCGGTTCCTGGGTGAATTCGACACCGCGTTTGCGCATGGCGTCAAAGGCTGTCTGACAATCCTCGACCACCAGAACCAGCGGTGGCATCGCACCTTTGGCCACGGCTTCGTTCAGATTTTGCGCCGTCGCCTCGTCAACGGTCGGCGCCTGCGGCCGAAACAGGCCCAGTTGAAAATCCGGCTGGTCCGGGTGCTGAACGGTCAGCCAGCGGTAATCGCCGTTGCGTGCGTCCGTGTGCACCCGAAATCCGACTTTCTCGACATAAAATTGCAGCGCTTCGTCCTGGTCATGAACGTAAAGCCCGACGACTTGAACACCATTTTTCATGAGCTATCTCCCTTTGGCCCGTCGTACCTACCGCTTTCCGTCTGTCGGCGCTTCTCCGAAACTGCGATTGTGAGGTGGGGGCGATGGGCGGCGCTGACGAAACAATGCGGAACCTGCTCAAGATCTGCCGGCAAAGCCCGCATCCGCCGCCGCAATTCACTGGGATTTTCCCCGGTCACATCACGGAAAACGCGGCCGAACGTACCGATGCTGTTCCAGCCGGTCTGCAAGGCGATTTCGATGATCGGAAGGTCCGTGTCGCGCAACAGCGCAACGGCACGCTCGACCCGGCGGGTCAACAGATAGCGGTGAGGGGGTATGCCGAAAGCATCGCGAAACGATCGCGCAAAATGAGCCTGCGAGGCGCCACTGACGCGCGCAAGGCGTGAAACAGGCCAGGCCTCATGGGGTGCGGCGTCCATATGATCTCGTGCGCGCAGAAGTCGGCGCAGCAGTTTCAGGTCTCTGTTTGCAGAGTTTTTGTCATTTCCGGACCGGCGCATGCGCCAATCATTGAATGAACCGGCGGCCCTTGACAAGGTTGATGCCCTGTCGGCCGCCGTTCGACGCTCAAATCACCGGATAAAGCGACCAAAAGAACAGTTCATATTCCTGGTCGCGGTCGTCATCGTGCTGTTCGTCATCCGGTCTGCGCGGAGTCTTGTCCTGAAAATCGGTCTCCACCCGCTCGTTAACGACGGGCATCCTTCGGCCGATGCCAAAGAGGTCAAAGGAGAGCATGTTGAACCCTGCTACCATGGCCGTTTCCCTTCTTCACGCGAGTTAACGTAGCGTTAAGTTTCGCGCGTTGCCACGATTTCGTCAAGATTGGCCGGGGAATTTGTCTACCATTTTTAACAACAATAGCGTGATCGGCGTTCCGCCGGTGCCGGATTTCGCGCAATGATCGTTTATCTGTGCGATTACAGAGCACCCTTGGAGGCTTCAGAATAGCTTTTTTCGGCCGCTTCCAGTGCGGAATCAGTGTCTGTGGCATGGCCGAGGCTTTTCAGCGCGCTGGAAACGGCGGCGATATTGGCTTTTACCGCATCCGGATTGGCGCGCCTGCCGGTGTGGTTGAGCCTTATCAGCCTTTCCGCCCCGGGGCCGACACCGCCGGAAATATCGGCGCCCTGTTGGCTGGAGGCGGCCGAGAGAAACGCCCCGGCCTCGACGGTATCCGGCAATATTGCCGTGGAAACCAGTGCGGAAGCATGTGTCTCTTCCACCCATGTTGTTATGCCAAGCGCCTTGATGCCGGCGCGCGCGGCGGCTGCAGCCCGCTTATGGCGTTGATTGGCGGATGCGAGACCTTCCGCCTCGATCCTGTCCAGTGCCGCCTCAAGGGCGAAGAATTCCAGTGGGGCCGGCGTTCCGGGAAGCGCGCCGCGGCCGGTATCGAGCCAGAGTTTCTTCTGGTCGAGAAGCGAGAGCATGGAGTTTTCCGGCGCTGCGCCATGGGACAGAAGCTCCCACGCCTTTGGGCTGACCGAGATGGCTGAGACCCCGGCTGGACCCGCCAGCGCCTTTTGCGGGCCGATGACTGCGATATCAATCCCCAGCCGGTCCGCCTCGAAGGCATGGCCGCCGATCGAAGCGACGGCATCGACCACGGTGACGATGCCCCTGTCTTTGGCGAGTGCTGCGATGGCGGGCAGGGGATTGAGAATGCCACTCGCCGATTCCGCATGGACGATAGCGAGAAGATTAAAGCCGGTTCCGTCGTCCAGCGCCCGCTCGACCTCCTGAAGAGAGATCGGTTTGGCGGGGCTGGCGGTGAGGTTGCGGACCGTCGCTCCGCCTCGTTCCAGCCAGCCGCCGAACCATGCGCCATAGGGGCTGGTGACGATATTGAGCGCTCTCAGACCCGGCCGTGCGAGGCTGGTGGCTGCTGCTTCAAGCGCAAGCACCGCTTCCGCCTGTATCAGAAGCACATCGTTTTTCGTGCCCATCAGGGCCGCCAGCCTGTCGGCAAGGACGGCGTAACGGTCTGCAGGAAAGGCGGGCGGGTCGAGAAGCAATGCGTAATCCGGGGCGGGCATGTCGTCTTATCCTTGCGTGGTGATGGTGAGCCGCGGCGCAGCCTCGATCAGGGTTCGGGCAGTCGAGGATTGCGGCGCGGAAACGATATTTGCGGTTCTGCCGATCTCGACGATCCGCCCCGCCTCCATGATGGCGACGCGGTGGCAGACGGCGCGGATGACTGCGAGGTCGTGGGAAACAAAGATACAGGCGACCGCCGTCTCCCGCTGTATTTCCACCAGCAGTTCGAGGATTTGTCGGCGGACGGAAACATCCAGCGCCGAAACGGCCTCGTCAAGGATGAGAAGGGAAGGCTTGAGGGCTATGGCTCTGGCAATCGCCACGCGTTGTCTCTGGCCGCCTGAAAGCTCGAAGACCGAGCGGCCCGCATAATTGGCGGGCAGGCCGACACGGTCGAGAAGGCGACGGATTTCCGCCGGACGCTCGCGTCGTTCGACGATGCGGTGGATACGCAGCGGCTCGCCTATGGCGTCCTCGACGCTGGCGCGTGGATTGAACGCGCCATGGGTATCCTGAAACACCATCTGCATGTGCCGCCGGGCAGTGCGCAGTTCAGCGCCGTTTAACGCCAGCCAGTCGCGATCCTTAAAACGAACGGTGCCTCCATCGGCCGGGATCAACCGCATCAGGATGCGCGCCAGCGTCGATTTCCCGCAGCCGGAGGGGCCGGCAAGCCCCAGCGTCTCGCCGGGCTGAAGTGAAAAGGAGATATCGGAAAGCGCTTCCACCGTGCGTCCGCCGGTCCGGTAGGTTTTCGAGAGGTCTTCGACGCTGAGGAGAACCTCATTCATGGCAGTGCCTCATTGATAAGAGGCGGTGTGGAGAGGTCGAGATAGTCGGAGAGCAGCGCGCGCGTATAGTCATGCGCAGGCGCGGATAACACCCGCCGGGTCGTGCCGTGTTCCACCAGCCGACCTGCGCGCAGTACCGCGATCTCGTCGGCAAGGCTGGAGGCAAGGCCGATATCGTGGGTGATGAACACCAGCGTTCTTTCTTCTTCACGCACAAGCGTATCCAGCAGCGCGGCGATGGCGGCCTGGCTTACCGTGTCGAGCGCGCTCGTCGCCTCGTCGGCGATCAGGATTGCGGGATGCGCGGCAATGGCGGCGGCAATCGCCACGCGCTGTCTCTGCCCGCCGGAAAGCTGATGCGGATAGGCGGTCAGAAGATGGGAGGGATGCGGCAACCGCACCCGCTCCAGAAGGTCGCGGGCAAGATCCCGTGCCTGGCGCCATGAGAGGCCGAGATGTCGCACCGCGCCTTCGGCCACCTGTTCGCCGATGGTGAGAACCGGGTTCAGCGTTGCGCCGGTATCCTGAAAAATAGTGCCGATATCGCGTCCCGGCAGAGGCCTGTCGGTGAAAATGCCGCTGTCGCGGCTCCAGGAAATATCGCCGGAAACCCGTGCGTTCACAGGCAGAAGTCCGGCAATGGCCCTGGCGAGCGTCGATTTTCCAGAACCGCTTTCGCCGATGATCGCCAGCCTCTGTCCCTGCCGGATCGTCAGCGAAACATCCTGCAGCGCCGGTGCATCGACCGTTGCATAACGAACGTTGAGATCGTCGATCCGGCAGAGTGCATTGCCGCTCATGGCGCGTCCTTCCGTGTCGCCATCGCTTTGTTGATGCCTTCCGCCAGAAGATAGACGCCGATGACGGTCACCAGAAGGCCGATGCCGGGGATGACGGAGAGAAACGCCGCCGAGCGCAGGACGTTGCGTCCTTCGGCGATCATCGAGCCCCAGGTGACGATATTCGGATCGCCGAGACCGAGGAAGGACAGCGCCGCTTCGGTGAGAATGGCGGCGGCGACGATGATGGCGGCAAGCGCCAGAACAGGCGGCAGGGCATTGGGCAGGATCTGCCGAAAGGCTATCTCCAGCGGATGCATGCCGATGGCGCGGGCGGACTGCACATAATCCCGCTCGCGGATGCTTAAAACCTGCGCGCGCATCAGCCGTGCCGGATCCGCCCAGGCGCCGAGCGCAATCGCAAGGATGACGATGGGCATGGAAGGGCCGATGGTGCTGACGAAAGCGAGCGCCAGAAGAAAATTCGGCACGATCTGGAAGGCGTCGGTAACGCGCATCAGGGCTTCATCGACAAGCCCACCCGCAAACCCCGCAATGGTGCCGATGACGGTGCCGATCATGAGGGCGGCCGCGGCAGCGCCGATGCCGACGAGCAGGGATGCCTGTGCTCCGTGGGCAAGTTCAGCCAGCACATCCCGGCCCAGCCGGTCGGTGCCGAGAGGTAAGGCGGCGTCCGTGAAGGGCGCAACGAGCGGCTCGCCGACGATCGAGAGCGGATCGCCGGGAAACAGGAGGGGCGCGGCAAGCGCCGTCACGGCAAGCAGCGTCAGGATAATGACGCCCGTTACGCCTTCGAAACTGCGCAGGAGTCGGGAAGCGAAACTCATGCCTGTTGCTCCCCGCTGCCGATGCGCGGATCGAGAACGGAATAGAGAATATCGACGGCAAGATTGACGAGGATGACGAAGACGGCACTCGTCAGGATGATGCCCATCAACAGCGGCGTGTCGCGGCCGCTGACGGCTTCCTGCGCCAGCCGGCCAAAGCCGGGAATGGCAAAGACGCTTTCGATCACCACGCTGCCGCCCAGCATGGTGGCCGCTTGCAGGCCAAGCACGGTGATGAGTGGCAGGGCGGCATTGCGGGCGACATGGCGCAGCACGATGCGACGTCTCGAAAGCCCCTTGGCCTTGGCGAACAACACGAAATCCAGTGGCCAGATCGCCGCCATGGCCGTGCGCATGACACGCAGGAAAAGCGCCAGATAGATCAGCCCGAGACTGGCAACCGGCAGGACGAGATGGCGCGCAATGTCGAGCGCCCTTGCCAGGCCCTGTTTTCCAGAGGCGATGGTTTCGATGCCTGACGTCGGCAGCCATCTCAGTTGCACGGCAAAGACGATGGCGAGCACGAGGCCGAGCCAGAAGCCCGGTGTGGCGTAAAGCGCCAGTGACAGCGCGGAAAGCACACGGTCGGTCAACCCGCCCGGACGCGCGCCCGCCACGATGCCGAGCGCTGTGCCGGTGATGAAAGCGAGCGCGGTGGCGCTGCCCATCAGCAGCAGCGTGTTCGGCAGACGCTCGAGGATCAACCCCAGCACCGGCCGGTCGAAGGCGAGCGACCAGCCGAAATCCAGCCGCAGCACCGAACTGGCATAGAGCCAGAAACGGGCCAGCACCGAACCATTCAGCCCATATTGCTCGCGCAGCGCGTCCCGCAGCCCGGCATCGCCGCCGCCGATGGAGACGAGATATGCATCGACCGCGTCACCGGATGCGTTTTCAAGCAGGATGAAGGTGAAGATGAGAACGATAAGCAGCACCGGAATGGCGCTGACCGCTCTTCTCCGCAGCAATGTTGCCGCGCGTCTCACGGCGCTCCCTCAGGCATCGACCGCGGTATCGGCCCAGTTGGAAACGGCCCAGCGCGGATTGCTGGCGACATTTTTGACCTTATCGCGCGCCACCGTGATGAACCCCCATTCGGCGACATTGATCAGCGGCAGATCGGCGACGACCTGTGTCTGGAAATCCTTGTAAAGCGCCGTTCGGGCCGCCGCATCCACCGTCACTGCCGCCTTGTCGATCAATTCGTCCAGCGCCTTGTTCTCGTAGCCGCCCTGATTGGAGAAACCGACGCCGGCGGGGATGCCGGAGCGGACCAGAATGGTGGTCGAGATTGCCGGATCGCCACGGAAGACCGGCGGCGCAACGGCGAGATCGAAGGCGTGATCGGTGTAGACGGCTTTCTGGTGCGCGGCGGAGTCATTATTGACCAGTTCGGCATCGATGCCGATTTCCTGCAACGCCTGACGAAGATAGGAGCCGAACTGCTTGGTTTCATTGAAGTAGGGCGCGGGCAGCAGCTTCAGCGAGAAACGCTTTCCGTCGGGCCCGCGTGCATAACCCGCCTCGTCCAGCAGGGCGTTTGCCTTGGCGGTGTCGAAGTCATAGGTCTCGACATCGTCGGTGTAAAATTCCGGTGCATTCTTCGGCACCGGGCCGGTGGATGCCGTGGCATAACCGAGGAAGACCTTGTCGATGACGAATTTCCGGTCGATGGCATGGGCGATGGCCTTTCTCACCTTGAGATCGGCCAGCTCCTTGCGGCGATGGTTGATTTCAACCACCAGCTGATAGGTCAACGCCTCGTAGCCATCGGCAATCACTTTGATGCCCGGAACCTTGGCGATACGGGCAAGATCGGCAAGCGGCACGGCGGAAAAGGCGGCGAGCTGGATTTCTTCCGCTTCCAGTGCAGACGCGGCACCCGCCCGGTCGGGCAGGACGCGATAGATGATTTCCTCAAGCTGCGGCTCACCCTTGTCCCAATAGTTCGGGTTGCGGGTCAGGCGATAATATTCGCCGGGCTTGTATTCCGCAAAAACGAAAGGCCCGGTGCCGACCGGTTTGGCATTGGCCGGGTTGGTGGCGATATCGGTGCCTTCATAAAGATGTTTCGGCACGACGCTGGTAACGACCGGCAGCGCATTGCGGATGAGCTGGAATGGGGTGGGCTTGGAGAAACGGAAGACGGCCGTGTGGTCATCGGGCGTCTCCACTTTTTCAAGATTGGCAAAGACCAGCCGGCCGAGATTTTGCAGCGGCTTCCACACCGACAGTGCCGAAAAGGCCACGTCCGCCGAAGTGAAGGGCTTGCCGTCATGCCAGGTCACGCCCTCGCGCAGCCTGAAGGTGGCGCTCAGGCCATCATCCGATCCCTGCCATTCGGTCGCAAGGCGGGGCTCCAGCCCGTCCTTGCCGCTGAAGGAGGCTTCCGCAAGTGGCTCGACGATCTTGCTTGAGATGTAAAACACGCCGTTGGAGGCGACGATGGCCGGGTTGAGGTTCTTGGGCTCGGAATCGGCCGCGACGATCAGCCGTCCACCCGGTGCCGCCTGCTGTGCTGCGGCAATGCCGGCAAGTCCGGTGGTTGCGGCAAGAGCGAGCGAGGTCTTGAGAAGCGAGCGGCGGGACAGGTGGACAGGCGACATGAATTCACTCCGGAATGAGGACGGGGCGGGCCTTTCCGCAGGGCCGCGGCCTGCCCGATCTTAAGACTGCAACCTCGGCAGTGTCCACGTTAATTCGTGGGCTTTACAGCAATGATTTTACGTTGCGTGCGCGTTTGCGGAAACAATATGCCTCAGAGTGACGAGCCTCTTTTCTCCCGCCGTCTCGATTGCAGGCTGGCGTTGCTCAAAAATCTGATTTAGCGCAATGAAATTAAAGGCTTGGGATAGAGTTCCCCAAGCGCCATGTGCCGTGCTTCGCCTGTGGAGGAGGTGAAAATCTGCCTCCGCCGCCCCGTTTGGAAAGGGGTAATTAACCTTTATTTTCTATTTCAAAAAGATCGAAATATGTACGTTTATGATGAGTGTGCACGCTGCCATGAGCTTCTCCCGATCCAGATTCCAGAATCCGTCCAATAGCGTAGGGGAGGGGAGCGACAAGGCTCGTGATGCCGGCAGCCAGGTTGCCGGTCAGCAGGCAGCGGCAATGAAGGCGGGTGTTGCCCCCCGTCCGAATGCCGATGTCAGTGCCGCAGACGCCATCGAGGGTCGGGCTGAGATGCCGGGCTGGCAGAATGCTTTCGTGCTTGGCCCGAATGTCCGTTTTACCCGTACGCCCGAGAGCGCCTTTAGCCGGCGCATGCCGGTCGAGACGCCGCATATTCCTGAAGAAGAACTCGCCGCTGCTGTCCTTCCCGAATCTGCCGAGCCTGAAACGGTCGCGCAGCCGGAGGCCGTCGCGCAGCAGGAGATTGTGCAGCAACCGGTGGTGAAGTCGCCGGAACGACGCCTCCCGCCGCCGCGCATGCCGTTTCTGCCGCAGCCGCCAGACGCACGGGGTGCGAGAGCGCTGACCTACAAATTGCGTCTGGAGCTTGCCCGCAAGCAGGCGGAAGAGGCTGCCGCTGCGGCCCTGACGCCGCTTCAGGCAGATGCGACCGTGATCGTTGCAACGCCGATGCCGGCAATATCTACACTCGCTCAGCCGCTGCCCGAAGCGTCGCTTGCCGATGCCGGGCAGGTCGCCGTGCCGCAGGCTTCCATTCCTGCTTTTGCCGCCCATCTGCCGGACGAGCTTTTCTGGGAAGTCATGACGCTCGATCTGCCTGATGATGCCGGCGAGGGCGTTTCCGCATCCGCGCGCGCCGTGCTCGCAGGTCAGGTACGGGTAAATCCTGTGCTGACAGCGCCGGTGGCTGCAGCGCCCGTCGTCACCTCCGCATCGCCCGCAACCGCCCCCATCCGGCTTTCGGCCGAGCCCCCCATTGTCAGAGTCCCCGGCGGTTCCGCCATCCGGCTCTATCGCGAGATCGGCGTACGTCAGTCCGTGGTCCCGGCCGCGGTTGAGATTGCCGAACCGGAGACCGCACCGCAGCCGGTCGTGGAAGCGGCGGTGGTCGCGGAACCGCAAAAGGCTGTAGAGCAGGCTCAGCCGGTGGAAAGAATTGTGGCCGAGCCGCGTTTTACGCCCCGCGCGCCCATTCAGGCTTCGCAGCCAATGTTCCGGGAAGCACCGGTCTTTGCCGACGGCGAATATGAATACCCCTCCATCGATCTTCTGCAGCAGGCTCGCATCCAGCAGACCACGACAATGACCCCGGAGGCGCTGGAACAAAGCGCCGGGCTTCTCGAAAGCGTGCTTGAGGATTTCGGCATCAAGGGCGAGATCATCGATGTCCGTCCCGGCCCCGTCGTGACGCTTTACGAGTTCGAGCCCGCACCCGGTGTGAAGTCCTCGCGCGTTATCGGCCTGTCCGACGATATCGCCCGCTCGATGTCGGCGCTCTCGGCGCGTGTCGCCGTCGTGCCCGGCCGCAATGTCATCGGCATCGAGCTGCCCAACCCGGTGCGCGAGACGGTTTACCTGCGTGAGTTGATCGAAGCGACTGACTACAGCGAAACCCGTCAGAAGCTCGCGCTTTGCCTTGGCAAGACCATCGGTGGCGAGCCGGTGATTGCAGAACTGGCGAAGATGCCGCATCTGCTCGTTGCCGGCACCACCGGTTCGGGCAAGTCGGTCGCCATCAACACCATGATCCTGTCGCTGCTCTACCGGTTGAAGCCGGAGGAATGCCGCCTGATCATGGTCGATCCCAAGATGCTCGAGCTTTCGGTCTATGACGGTATTCCGCACCTGCTGACCCCTGTCGTCACCGATCCGAAAAAGGCGGTCATGGCGCTGAAATGGGCCGTGCGCGAAATGGAAGACCGCTATCGCAAGATGTCGCGTCTGGGCGTGCGCAATATCGACGGTTACAATGCAAGGGCGGCTGCCGCCCGTGCCAAGGGCGAGACCGTGTTCTGCAACGTGCAGACAGGTTTTGACCGCGCCACCGGCGAGGCTGTCTACGAGCAGGAGGAAATGGACCTTACGGCCATGCCTTATATCGTCGTCATCGTCGACGAGATGGCCGACCTGATGATGGTCGCGGGCAAGGAGATCGAAGGGGCGATCCAGCGCCTGGCGCAGATGGCGCGCGCCGCCGGCATCCATCTCATCATGGCCACCCAGCGCCCGTCCGTCGATGTCATCACCGGCACCATCAAGGCCAACTTCCCGACCCGCATCTCCTTCCAGGTGACGTCGAAGATCGACAGCCGCACCATCCTTGGCGAACAGGGCGCGGAGCATCTGCTCGGCCAGGGCGACATGCTGCACATGATGGGCGGCGGCCGTATCGCCCGCGTCCACGGCCCGTTCGTTTCGGATGAGGAAGTGGAAAAGGTCGTGGCGCATCTGAAGACTCAAGGGCGTCCGGAATATCTCGGCACCGTCACGGAAGATGCCGACGAGGCCGACGAAGAGGCGGAAGAGGAAACGGCGGTCTTCGACAAGACGTCGATGGGTGACGACGACAGCGACGATCTCTACGAAAAGGCCGTAAAAGTCGTCATGCGCGACAAGAAGTGCTCGACTTCCTATATCCAGCGCCGTCTGTCCGTCGGTTATAACCGCGCCGCCTCGCTGGTGGAGCGCATGGAGCAGGAAGGCATTGTCGGGCCTGCCAACCATGTCGGCAAGCGCGCCATCATTGCCGGCGAGCGCGATGCCTATGAGGCCATGGGCAGCGACGACTGATTGATCCATCCGGGGCGCGATATTCGATTGCAAAAACGCGCCCCATGAATAGCCTGTGCGGCATGGATTCTGGAATCGGGAGGGTTCCCTGCATGTCGCATAGCAATGAAAACGTCACGGTTCTCGCAAGGCTGGAAGAGCTGGAGCGCTTTTGCCGCGCCGTTTTTCTGGCCGTTGGTACCGATGATGAAACGGCCGATGCGGCGACCCGCGCCATGATGCACGGCACGCGGCTGGGAGTGGACAGCCACGGCGTGCGTCTGCTTGCTCACTACGTTACTGCGCTTGAAGGCGGGCGTCTCAACCCGCGGCCGCAGATCAGCCGTGTTTCCGGCTTTGGAGCGGTGGAAACGATCGACGCCGATCACGCCCATGGCGCCCGCGCGACATATGCGGCCATGGATAACGCCATGGCGCTCGCGGAAAAATTCGGCATCGGCGCGGTGGCGATCAGGAACTCTTCCCATTTCGGTCCGGCCGGCGCTTATGCGCTGGAGGCGGCGCGGCACGGTTTTATCGGCCTTGCCTTCTGCAATTCCGACAGTTTCGTGCGCCTACACGATGGCGCGATGCGTTTCCACGGCACCAACCCCATTGCCGTCGGCGTGCCGGCGGTGGATGACATGCCCTGGCTTCTGGACATGGCCACAAGTGCGGTACCCTATAACCGGGTTCTGCTTTACCGCAGCCTGGGGCAGCAATTGCCTGATGGTGTCGCCTCGGACGGCGACGGTATCGATACGCGCGACCCCAATGCAGCTGAAATGCTTGCCCCAGTTGGCGGCGAGTTCGGCTTCAAGGGGGCTGCACTGGCGGGAATGGTGGAGATTTTCAGTGCGGTTCTTACCGGCATGAAACTCAGCTTCGATATCGCCCCCATGCCCGGCCCGGATTTTTCCACGCCGCGTGGGCTTGGGGCCTTCGTTCTGGCGCTGAGGCCGGAAGCCTTCCTTGAACGCGAGGTGTTCGACGAGGGCATGAAGCGTTATCTCGAAGTGCTGCGGGGGTCGCCCGTCCGGGAAGATTGCAAGGTCATGGCGCCGGGTGATCGGGAATGGGCGGTGGCGGCAAGACGGGAAAGGGAGGGGGCGCCTGTCGATCCCGTCACCCGTCAGGCGTTTTCCGAACTCGCGGCAAAATTCTCGATCAGCCTGCCCGCCTATCACTAAACCGAGAGACGGCTTCTTGCCGTCGCCATCGTTTTTTCAGGCAGGGCGAAGCATCATATTGGGACGCGAATAGGGGGCAGCCGCCAGGCTCAACCTCTCGGCAACGACGGGGCGTCCGAGATAATAGCCCTGCGCGTAGTCGATCTCCAGCTGGCGTATCAGCCTCAACTGCTCTTCCGTTTCCACGCCTTCGATCAGGATCTTGTGGCCGCGATTGCGGATGAGGCGGATCATGTCCTGCAGCATCGCCCGGCCACGCGGGGTCTTGCTGTCATGCAGGAAGGAGCGGTCGATCTTGACGGTGTCGAAATCCGTCATGCGCAGCCAGGAAAGGCCGGCGAAACCAGTTCCGAAGTCATCCAGCCAGATATTGATGCCGAGCGTCTTCAAATCGTTGAGGCAGCGCAGCAGATCCGAATGCATTTCCATGTCCAGACCTTCGGTGATTTCGAAGGCTAGCCTGTTGCCCGCAATTCCCGCTTCGACGAGGATGGCGGCGACCGAGGTGGCAAAGCCGGGGTTCTTCAACTGCATCGGCGACACGTTGACGCTGACGACGGAAACCTTGTCATCGGCCAGAATCTGCTTGCACACGGTCTTGATGGTCCAGAGGCCCAGTTCCAGGATCGTTCCCGTGCGCTCAGCGATCGGAATGAAGATATTTGGGGAGACGAAGCTGCCGTCGAGCAGCCGCAGCCGCATCAATGCCTCGGCCCCGACCGTTTCGTTGGTCGATACATTCAGGATCGGCTGGTAGACGAGGGAAACAAGGTCTTCCGCCACGGCGATTTTCAGCAGTGCCGCGATGTTCTCCGTCTCGTCGCTGGTCTGCGGATCGTCCGGGTCGAACAGTTTCATGCAATTGCGGCCGTTGCCCTTGGCGATATAAAGCGCCCGGTCTGCCTCGTTGATGATCTTTTCGAGTTTGCCGTCCGGATTGGGGCGGGTGAAGGACGCACCAATGCTGACGGTGACGATGAAGGTGCCGTCCCGGCGCTGGTCATGCGCAAGCGACAGGTCTTCCACGGTGTGCCGGATCGTTTCGGCAAGCTCACCCACCTGCTGCTTGGACCTGAACGGCGCCAGCACGATGAATTCCTCGCCGCCATAACGGCCAATCGAAGCGCCATGGCCGATGATCGCGTCCTGCAGGGCGTTGCCCACCGTCACCAGACACTTGTCGCCTTCCTGGTGGCCGTAGCGGTCATTGTATTTCTTGAAGAAGTCGACATCGATGAGGAGAACGGCAAAACCTTCCTCCTTCTTGCTCCAATTGTCCCACAGCAGGCGCAGATGATGATCTATGGCGCGGCGGTTCTGCAGGCCGGTCAGGGAATCGGTGTTTGAAAGCCGCAACAGCGCCTGTCCCCGCTCTTCCGCCGCCTTCTGCTGGGCCTTGGCCTCCAGCGCATTGAGGAAGACGTGGTAGCGTTCCCGGTTCAGGTTCCAGTTCACGTAGGACGTGAAGACGAAGCAGGATATGTAGAAGGTGCCGAAAGCGAGCTTGTAGAAGATGTCTTCGGGAAATTGCGTCACGGCCAGGAAATAGGTGACGAGAATGATGCCTGAAGACACAAGCGAAAGATGGAAGCGGAACGTGAAAAACAGATTGGCGCCCATCATGAAGATCGCCCCGAAAACCATGTAATAGGACATGTTTTCAAGATTGTCGGTCAAGAGCGACGGCACCAGCCAGCCGATATATCCCATGACGAGCGCGGTCGCGCAGGTCAGGTCAAGCGCTGCGGTGCTGGCGTTGATGCGCAGCTGTATTTCCAGCGTCAGCAGGGAGAACAAGACCACGAGTACGCGGGCGATGATGGTGTAGAAAGCGACGTCAGGTATCAGAATGATGTCGGTAACGGCAAACAGAAGATAGATGAAAACAGCCGTCCACAGGCCCTGTCTGATCGAACCACGGCGACTGCGCTCACCTTCCTGCTGGTAAAGGGCAAGAAGTTCATCAGAAAACCGGGAGTCCGGCCGCCGATAGTCTTGCTGTCCATTCACCTCTCCCGATGTGTGCTTCATGCACTTTCCCATAGTGTTGCGTATACTTTATCAAGTAACTGCTTATTCCACTTTTCCGTGTGCTGTCGCACCCGGTGCGGGTTCCTGCCGATCTCTCCCAATGCGTGCGGAAAACATGGAAAGGAAGAACGCATTATACGTTCGCAACATTAAGTTTCGCTAAACCGCGTATCCACTTTCTCCTCCGCCCATAAGTGTGACCAAAAAAATACGCTAATCTACTAATCTATCCCTACACCGCTCAAAAATCGAAAGCGAGTGGCCTTCCGTCTCCCAGAAACGTATAGTTAACAATGTGTTAATACTGGAGGCTGAAGTGGTGCGGGTAAAGAAGAAAAATCTTGACGGGGCAAGTCTGATCACCCCGGATACTGTCGCAAAAGAGATTTTTGCACGCAAGACGGAAAATTTCGATGAGCAGTTCGCAGTTGCAAAAGCAGAAATCGCGCTCATTCTCGAATTGGCACAGCAGCAATTTGACAATGGTGTTTCGGCACGTGAGATAATACATCGAACGGCCGGCGCGCTGCATGGTCTGCGGGAGAAGCTCCACTCCAGCGTGTGGGCAGAACTTATTCCGCTGGTACAGAATCACTCCGTATCGGACTATTTTCTCGAAGATCCCTTCACGCGCTGGTCGTTCGAAAAGCCGAGAGGTTATTCGGGAGATGCCCAGCTTCTCGACTTCATCTACGGTCACGACAGCGTCGCCGATCTGGTGAAGAACGCCACGCCGCTTGGCGCGGCACTTTATGATTACACCAGGGATGCCAGTTCCTCGGTTGCCGTGCGCGAGCGGCGGGATCTGCTGACGCGCTTCGTGGACGAGGCTGCGGCCCGGCATGGGGAGGAGACGGAAATCCTCACAATCGCGTCGGGACATCTGCGCGAGGCGGATGCATCCGTGGCATTAAAAGAGGGAGGGATAAAGCGCTGGGTGGCGCTCGATCAGGACCCCTTGAGCGTCGGCTCCGTCGCGCGTGATTTCAATGGCAGCCGCATCGAGGCGATCGACGGCTCCGTGCGCGATATCGTCCTGCGGACGCAGGAACTGGGCACGTTCGATCTGGTCTATGCCGCCGGTCTCTATGATTATCTGAACGACAGGGTGGCGATCAAGCTCACCCGGCGCTGCATGGAGATGCTCAAACCCGGCGGAATGTTCCTCTTCGCCAATTTCTCCGAGGATATCGTTGTCGACGGTTACATGGAAACCTTCATGAACTGGGCGCTGCTGCTGCGTTCAAAGGCGGATATGTGGCGGATCGTCAATGCCAGCGCCGATCCCTCGAGCATCGAGGCGGATGTGTTCTTCGGCGAAAATCACAATATCGTCTATGCGACGATGCGTAAGAAGGGCTGAGGCCCATCTCTTGGCTGAGGCTTCATTGCTGGCTGTTCAGGTGGAGCGAGTGGGTGCCGCTTGTTTCTTCTCCCCGCCGGGGAGAAGGTCGCGGCAGCGGGATGAGGGGGCAAGCTCGCAGCCTATCGCTACCTCGCCCCCTCATCCGACCCTTCGGGCCACCTTCTCCCCGGCGGGGAGAAGAAACAAGCGGCGACGACGTGCCTCATGTCATTGCCTATGACATCCTGTTACCCGCTCGTCCGCCACCAATAACCATTTGATTAAACGCTGCTGCGGGCCTAAGAATCCGCGCCGAATGCGTTGCAGAATGGAATGGCTGAAATGAAGAGATATTATTCGGATATGGGCGGTCTGCCGGGGCAGACGGAACTGCTGTCGAGCAAGGCTGTTTTCAAGACTGCCTATGCGGTCATCCCCAAAACCGTGATGTCCGATATCGTGACGAGCGTGCTGCCGCACTGGACCGGCACGCGGGCCTGGATCATCGCCCGGCCGATGACGGGTTTTTCCGAAACCTTCGCGCAATATATCGTCGAGGTGCAGCCCGGCGGCGGCAGCGACCGGCCGGAGCCCGATGAAAGGGCGCAGGCGGCGATCTTTGTCGTCGATGGTGAAATGACCGTGGAGTTCGAGGGCGCGCAGCATGCCCTGCGGGAGGGTTCCTTCGCCTTCCTGCCAGCCGGCTCGCGCTGGCAGCTTCGCAATTCCGGCAAGGCGCCCGTCAAGTTCCATTGGGTCCGCAAGGCGTTTCAGGCAGTCGACGGCCTTGAGCCGCCGCCGGCGATCTTTTCGCATGAGGATGAGGTTGCTTTGTCGGCCATGCCCGACACGGACGGCAAGTGGGCGACGACCCGGTTCATTGATCCGGAGGATGTGCGTTACGACATGCATCTCAACATCGTCACCTTCCAGCCGGGTGCGACCATTCCCTTCATGGAAACCCATGTCATGGAACACGGTCTCTACGTGCTGGAAGGCAAGGCCGTCTACCGGCTGAACGAGGACTGGGTGGAAGTGCAGGCGGGCGATTTCATGTGGCTGCGCGCCTATTGCCCGCAGGCCTGTTATGCGGGCGGGCCGGGCCGGTTCCGCTATTTGCTCTACAAGGACGTCAACCGCCACGTGAAGCTCTGGTAACGGGCAGTATATCCCCTGAAACCTTGATTTATCGCGCAATCCGCGGGCTTGCGCGATAAATGCTTGCGTTAGATCGAATATCCCTAATAAATCCCAATATGCGGTCGGCAATCGCTGCGCCGCACGATTTCGGCATCCGCCCGCATTCATCCTGAAGAAGACTACCCGTATGATTGAGACGATCGATACCAATATCTTCAATCTTGCGCCCGTGGCGATGTGGATCGAAGATTTCAGCGCGGTGAAGAACCAGTTTGATATCTGGCGGGCGGAGGGTGTCGAGGATATCAGGACTTTTCTCCTGGAGGATTTGTCCCGTGTCGCGGCATGTTCGCAGAAAATCCGCGTGCTTCAGGTCAACGCCAAAACGCTGGAGCTGTTCGAGGCGCGCGATCAGGCGCATCTCGTCGACAATCTGCACCGGATTTTTCGCGATGACATGCTCGAAAGCCACGTGAACGAGCTTTCGGAACTCTTTGCGGGCAAGACGGAATTCACCAGTAATGCCGTCAATTATTCGATCGGCGGAAAGCGGCTGGATATCCAGCTGCGCGGCGCGGTTATACCCGGCCATGAAGAAACGCTCGGGCGGCTGTTGCTGACGACCGAAGATGTGACGGAACGCGAGGAGGCGCGCCGCAAGGAGCTTGTCAACCGCCGTTATGCCGAAGGCATGTTCAAGCACTCGCCGGTTTCCCTCTGGGTGGAGGATTTCAGCCGGGTCCGTCGGCTGATCGAGGAAGTCAGGGAACGCGGCATCGTCGATTTCCGGGTGTTCATGGATGTGCATCCCGAATTCGTGCGGCAATGCATGAGCGAAATCCGCGTGATCGACGTCAACCGGGCGACGCTGGACCTGTTTTGCGCACCGGACCGGCAGGTTCTGCTGCAGCGGCTCGGCGATATTTTCCGCGGCGAGATGGAAAAGCCGTTCCGTGAGCAGTTGATGGAGCTTTGGAACGGCAATCTCACCCACCACCGCGAGGTGGTGAACTACGCGCTGGATGGTTCGGAGCGGCATGTGCTGCTGCACTTCTCCGTTTTTCCCGGCCACGAGCGCGACTGGTCGCTGGTGCAGGTGGCGCTGACGGACATCACCGCGCGCAAGAAGGCGGAAGCCTATCTCGAATATCTGGGCAAGCACGATGTGCTGACCAAGCTGCACAACCGCGCTTTCTATTCCGACGAGCTGAACCGGCTGGACCGCAGCGCGCTGCGGCCCGTCTCGGCCATCGTCATCGATCTCAACGGCCTGAAGGACGCCAATGACAAGCTCGGGCACGATGCCGGTGACGCATTGTTGCGGCGCATGGGTGAGGTCCTGAACGGCGTCGTGACCGCGCCGAACCATGCGGCGCGCATCGGCGGTGACGAATTCGCCATTCTGCTTCCCGGGGCGGACAAACAGATCGCTGCTGCCATGGTCGATACCGTTTATGAGCTGCTGAAGATCAATAATCAGTTCTATTCCAGCGCGCCGCTCAGCCTGTCGCTCGGTGTTGCAACCAGCGAGGCCGGCGAGACGATGGAATCGCTGGTGCGCCGCGCCGATATGAATATGTACGAGCAGAAAAACGCTTATTATGCAGCGCTGCGCAACAGATCTGCCGATAACAGCGACACGACGAAGGCTGGTCCGCAGCCGGAAAACACGACCGTGAAGCGCCTGTTCTGACGGCTGGGCGACAAGGGCGCTTTAGCCCGTCTGTTCGCTCCTTTCACCATTTCAAGTTCCGGCAGCGGGATTGCCCGCGATCCCTGCCATCTGCTGTGGGTGACCCGTTTCGCGGGTCGCTCATGTTCGCCCTTCCGCAAAAAATTCCCGCCAATTCTGATTTCCAAGCCGGCAAGCGGCCTTCACAAGCGCGTGACACCACTGCTGCGCTGCAACAAATATGTTGCCAGTATTTTACATACGTCTTAGTATGTATGTAAATGTGACCTATTTTATGGATTCGGAGCGCAGTATGGCGAAGAGATTGGGGCAGATCGTGGCGGTGTTCTTGACGGGCATCGTTCTGGTCGGATGTAGCGATGAGCAGGCGTCCGCGCCCGGCGCTCCTCCACCCGGCGCGGTGAAGGTCGTGACGGTGAAACAGGAAGAATTGCCCATCAACAACGAATTGCCGGGACGCATTGCGCCGACGAGGCTTGCCGAAGTGCGCCCGCGCGTTTCCGGCATCATCGTCGAACGGGTCTTCGAGCAGGGTTCGCTGGTGAAGCAAGGTGACGTTCTTTACCGGATCGATCCTGCGCCCTTTCAGGTTCGTGTAGACAGCGCGGAAGGAACGCTGCGCCGGGCGCAGGCCGCGCAGCTGCAGGCACGGCAGACGGCAGACCGGCAGCAGCAGCTGCGCCGCTCCAACGTCGGCTCTCAGCAGGAATTCGACAATGCCATCGCCCAGCTGGCGCAGGCCGACGCCGAGGTGGCTGTTGCCGAAGCCGGTGTCGCCGAAGCAAAGCTCAATCTGCAATATGCCAATGTGACCGCACCGATCAGCGGCATGATCGGCCGGGCGCGGATCACCGAAGGTGCGCTTGTCAGCGCCACCGGTTCGGAAAATCTGGCGACGATCCAGCAGCTTGATCCGATTTATGCCGATTTCACCCAGCCCGCCGCCGATCTCATTCGTCTGCGCAAGGCCCTGCAGGACGGTCAGCTGATGACCGGCCCGAATGAGGCCGAGGTCAACCTGCTGTTCGATGACGGCAGCCGTTATCCTATTCCCGGCCGTCTGCTGTTTTCCGAAGCCGCGGTTGATGAGACCACGGGTCAGGTGACGTTGCGCGGCGAATTCCCCAACCCGAATGGCGATCTGCTGCCGGGCATGTATGTCCGCGTCCAGATCCAGCAGGGTATTGAGAGGGCAGCCTTCGCCGTGCCGCAACAGGCCGTGCAGCGCGATGCGGGTGGGCAGGCGAGCGTGCTTGTCGTCAACGCGGAAGACACGGTTGAGCAGCGGCGTGTCAGCGTCGGCCGTGCCATCGGCGACCGCTGGGTGATTTCCGAAGGGCTGAAGGATGGCGATCGCGTGGTTGCCGAAGGTTTCCAGAAAACCGCACCCGGCGCGAAGGTGAAGCCCGAGCCGTGGTCGCGCGAAGCCGATGTCGCCGCCGCTGACGGGGCGGCTGCTCCGGCTGCGAAGCAATAAGGACCGATTTCATGGCACGTTTCTTCATCGATCGGCCCATCTTCGCCTGGGTCGTCTCCATCTTCATCATGCTGGCGGGCCTGCTTGCCATTCCCATGCTGCCGATTGCGCAATATCCGAACGTGGCGCCGCCGCAGATTTCGATTGCGACCAACTATCCGGGTGCTGCGCCCGAAGACATTTACCAGAGCGTCACGCGTCCCATCGAGGAAGAGCTGAACGGTGTTCCGGGTCTCCTCTATTTTGAATCGACCTCGGAATCGTCCGGCAGCATTTCCATCAACGTCACCTTCGCGCCGGGCACCAATATCGGCGAGGCGCAGGTCGAGGTGCAGAACCGCATCGCCCGTGTCCAGCCGCGCCTGCCGCAGGCGGTCACGCAGCAGGGCCTGAGCGTCGAACAGGCCGGCACCTCGTTCCTGATGATGGTGGCGCTCACCTCCATGGATGGCAATACCGACGCTATCGGCCTCGGTGACTATCTCAGCCGCAACGTGCTCGGCGAATTGCGCCGTGTGCCGGGCGTCGGCAGCGCGCAGCTGTTCGCCACCCAGCGCTCCATGCGTATCTGGATGGACCCGGACAAGATGCTCGGCCTCAGCCTCACCTCGTCCGACGTCATCTCCGCCATTCAGGCGCAGAACTCGCAGGTTGCGGCGGGCCGTATCGGCGCGTCGCCCAACCCGATTGGCCAGCAGATTTCGGCCACCGTCAACGTGCAGGGCCAGCTGACAACCCCGGATGAATTCGGCTCCATCGTTCTGCGCGCCAATCCGGACGGCTCGTCCGTCCGGCTGCGTGATGTGGCGCGCGTGGAAGTGGGCGGCGAAAGCTACGCCTTTTCCAGCCGCCTGAACGGCAAGCCCAGTGCGGCCATCGGCGTGCAGCTCTCGCCCACCGGCAATGCGCTGCAGACCTCCGATGGCGTGCGCGCCACCATGGAAGAACTGTCGCGTTATTTTCCGCCCGGTCTGGAATATGAAATTCCCTACGACACCAGCCCCTTCGTGAAGATTTCGATCCAGAAGGTGATCAACACGCTGGTGGAGGCGATCATCCTCGTCTTCGTGGTGATGTTCGTCTTTCTTCAGAACATCCGCTACACCATCATTCCAACGCTCGTGGTGCCCGTGGCGCTGCTCGGTACCTGCGCCATCATGTATGTCTCGGGTTTCTCGATCAACGTTCTCACCATGTTCGCCATGGTTCTCGCCATCGGCATTCTGGTCGATGACGCGATCGTCGTCGTCGAGAATGTCGAGCGCATCATGGCGGAAGAACACCTGTCGCCGAAGGAGGCGACCCGCAAGGCGATGGGCCAGATTTCCGGCGCCATCATCGGCATCACGCTGGTTCTGACGGCGGTGTTCGTGCCCATGGCCTTCTTCCCCGGGGCGGTCGGCATCATCTACCAGCAATTCAGCCTGACGATGGTGGTCTCCATCCTGTTTTCGGGTTTCCTCGCGCTGTCGCTCACACCGGCGCTCTGCGCATCGTTCCTGAAGCCGATCAAGGCCGGGCACCATGAGAAGAAGGGCTTCTTCGGCTGGTTCAACCGCGGCTTCGACAAGGCTTCGCATAAATACTCCTCGTCGGTCGGCAGCATCATCAAGCGTTCCGGCCGGTTCATGATCATCTATGCGGCGCTGCTTGCCGGTCTCGGCTGGGCCTATATGCAATTGCCGAGCTCGTTCCTGCCAAACGAGGACCAGGGCTACCTGATCGTCGACATCCAGGCGCCGGCGGAAGCCAGCAGCGAACGCACCCTGCAATCCATCCAGGAAATCGAAAAGATCTTCCTGGCGGAACCGGCGGTCGATCGCGTGATCGCGGTTTCGGGCTTCTCCTTCTCCGGTTCCGGGCAGAATGCCGGTCTTGCCTTCGCGACGCTGAAGGACTGGAGCGAGCGTGGACCGGAGGATTCCGCCTCCGCCATCGCCCAACGCATCAACGGCAAGCTGTGGGGCCTGCCCGGGTCCATGGCCTTCACGCTGTCGCCGCCGCCCATTCAGGGTCTCGGCAATTCCAGCGGCTTCACCTTCCGCCTGCAGGACCGTGCGGGTGCCGGACAGGCGGCGCTGAGCGCCGCCGGTGCGCAGCTGATGGCGGCCGCGCAGCAGAGCCCTGTTCTGGCCGGCCTTCGCGTCGAAGGCATGCCGGATTCGCCGCAGGTCAACCTCATCATCGACCGTGAAAAGGCCAATACCTTCGGTGTGACCTTCAGCGACATCAACGCCACCATCTCGGCCAATATGGGCTCGTCCTACGTCAATGACTTCCCCAATGCCGGCCGCATGCAGCGCGTGACCGTGCAGGCGGAGCAGGGCCAGCGTATGAAGACCGAGGACCTGCTGCACCTCAACGTTCGCAACGCCAATGGCGGCATGGTGCCGATCAGCTCATTCGCCTCGGTGGAATGGGTACGTGGTCCCTCGCAGGTGGTCGGTTATAACGGCTATCCTGCGGTCCGTATCGGCGGGCAATCGGCACCCGGTTATTCCTCGGGTGACGCGATCGCTGAAATGGAGCGTCTGGCGGGCGAGTTGCCAAGCGGCTTCGGTTTCGAATGGACCGGCCAGTCGCTGCAGGAAATCCAGTCCGGTTCGCAGGCGCCGGCGCTGATCGGGCTTAGCGTTCTGTTCGTGTTCCTGCTTCTGGCGGCGCTTTACGAAAGCTGGTCCATTCCGCTCTCCGTCATGCTGGTGGTGCCGCTCGGCGTCATCGGTTCGGTGGCGGCGGTGATGATGCGCGGCATGCCGAACGACGTCTACTTTCTGGTCGGCCTCGTCGCCATCATCGGGCTTTCGGCCAAGAACGCGATCCTGATCATCGAATTCGCCAAGGATTTGCGGGCGGAGGGAAAATCCACCTATGATGCCACGGTGGAGGCGGCGCACTTGCGCTTTCGGCCGATCCTGATGACCTCGCTTGCCTTCTCCCTCGGCGTTCTGCCGATGGCGATCGCTTCGGGTGCAAGCGCGGCCAGCCAGAACGCCATCGGCACCGGCGTGCTCGGCGGCATGATCTCGGCGACGATCCTTGCGATCTTCTTCGTTCCCGTCTTCTTCGTATTCGTCATGAAGATTTTCGGGGATCGGAAGAAGGACAGCCAGATTGCTGCTGACGCCGTATCGCCTGCGGAATAAAACGGATGAAAAGGCCGGCATAGTCATGTGATTGATGGGCCGGCAATGCAAACAGGCACGGTGCGAAGGCACCGTGCCACGATTCGAAGGAGACATCAGCATGCGCCGTACCAAGGCCGAGGCAGAAGAGACCCGTCAGGCGATCCTTGCCGCTGCCGAGCGGGTGTTCTTCAAGAAGGGCGTGGCCAACAGTTCGCTGGACGAGGTGGCGGCCGCTGCCGGTGTGACGCGCGGTGCGATATACTGGCATTTCTCCAGCAAGAGCGACCTTTTCATCGGGCTTTATGAATCGGTCGCCTTGCCCGAATCGGATCTGCTCGATTTCGACGATCCCGATCTGAAAGGCCTGGCGCTTCTCGCCAAAATCGAGGAAGCCGCTTGCAAGTGGCTGGCCCTGCTGGCGGGAGACGAACAGCGCCAGCGCATCATGACCATCAGCCTGCGCACCAACTATTCCGATGAGTTTGCACCGGTTTTGCACGCGCAGGAGGAATTGGACCGTTCCCAGAAAGAGCGCCTCGAGGTGGTTTTCGAGCGCGCGGAGGCCGAAGGCGCTTTCAATGACAATTGGACGGCGGAATCGGCACTCGATGCGATCTACTGGCTGATAAAGGGCATTTGCTCCGACTGGCTGCTCTTCGGCAAGCGTTTCGATCTGGCCAAGGAAGGTGCCGAGGCTGTGCATCGTCTCATGAAGGGTTTTCAGCGTTCCCCGTCGTCATGACCGGATTTCGGGACCCGCTGGCGCGGTCAAATTTGAGTGTATTCTAAAAGACCAGCGAAATTTGCTTTACGTACCTCAAAACGGACGCTAGCTTCTTCCTTGAGCTTTGGGAGGAGTTCGCAGATGGTCATTTCAAATAAAATTAAGGGGCAAGCGCCGTCCATTCGCGCCGGACACCGGTGACGGCACATGGCTTTTGCTGAAGCATCTCCAGACCCGGCCCTTATCCGGACGGTCGGGCTGTCGAAGTCTTTTGGTCCGGTACAGGTTCTGAAGGATATTGAGATCGCGGTGCGCGCCGGCGAGGTTCACGCCATCATCGGCGAGAACGGCGCTGGCAAGTCCACGCTGATGAAGCTGCTTGCGGGCAACGAAAAGCCGTCGGGCGGTGAAATCCAGATAGACGGCGAAGCCGCTACGCTGAGCGGCCCGGTGGACGCCGAACATCGTGGCATCGTTCTCGTGCATCAGGAAATATTGCTGGCGCCTGACCTGACGGTGGCGCAGAACATCTATCTCGGGCGCGAATTGCGCAAGGGACCGATGGTGGACGACCGCGCCATGCGCGAGGGCGCCCGCAAGGCAATCGGCGATCTTGGCGGCACGATCGATCCGGACGCCATCGTTGGCAGCCTGTCGATTGCCCAGCGGCAACTGGTGCAGATCGCCCGCGTCCTGCTGGTGCCGCATCGCGTCGTCATTTTCGACGAGCCGACCGCGAGCCTCACCCCCATCGAAACCGATGCGCTCCTGAACGTCATCCGTGACATCAGGGCGAAAGGCGTGGCGGTCCTTTATATTTCGCACCGCCTGCCGGAGGTGAAGGAGATCGCCGACCGGGTAACGGTGCTGCGCGACGGCAAGCTGGTCGCTTCCCACCCGATATCGGCACTCGAGCCAGCGGATATGGCGCGGTTGATGGTGGGGCGCGATGTGGCAAAGCTCTATCCTGACCGCAACGCCGGCGGCGAGCACGAGCCGGTTCTGCAGGTGAAGCATTTCACGGTGCCAGGCTACGCGCAGGACGCCGGTTTCAGCCTCCGCAAGGGCGAGATTCTCGGTTTTGCGGGTCTCGTTGGGGCAGGCAGAACGGAGCTTATGGAGGGCGTGCTTGGCCTGCGGCCGGGGCGCGGCACGATCCGCCATCTCGGCAAACCCGTGCATTTCGCCAAGGCGGAAGACAGCCTGAAGGCCGGCATCGTTTATCTGAGCGAGGACCGCAAGGGCAAGGGATTGCTGCTGGCCAAGGATTTGCGGGTCAATCTCACGCTTGCCTCGCTCAAGAAATTCAGCCGACTGTTCCAGATCGACACCCGCCGGGAGACGGCGGCGCTCGACGACGCTATCCATGATTTCGATATCCGCACCGGCCGCAAGGATCTGCTGGCGGGCCAGCTTTCCGGCGGCAACCAGCAGAAGCTTCTGCTTGCCAAGATGATGCTGCTTGATCCGTCCATCGTCATCATCGACGAGCCGACGCGGGGCATCGACATCGGCACGAAGGAGCAGATTTACCGTTTCATCGCCAAGCTTGCGGATGAGGGGCGCTCGATCATTGTCGTCTCCTCGGAAATGCCGGAGCTGATCGGCATTTGCGACCGCATCGTCGTGATGCGCTCCAGCAGGATCGTTGGCGAGGTAACGGGGGAGCGCATGACCGAAAACGACATCGTGGCGCTGGCGACAGGCGTTCACACACAAGAGGTGGCCTGAGGTGAAGATGCGCAAGGGGAAGAATACTGAGGGGAAACATGACTGAGGCCGCACTTGATAACGGCAAGACGCCGAAGACCTCGAAGGACTGGGATCTGCGCGCCGTAGCGCCCTTTGTGGCGCTGGCTCTGCTTCTGGTTCTTGGCACCATCGCCAATCCCAATTTCATCGGCATCGACAATCTCCTGAATGTCGTTACCCGCAGCGCCTTCATTGCCATCATCGCGCTTGGCGCAACTTACGTCATCACATCCGGCGGGCTCGATCTTTCCGTTGGCGCAATGGTCGCTTTCGTGGCCAGCCTGATGATCCTGTTCATGAACAGCGGTGTCATCGCCAGTCCGCTGCTGATGCTGCTCGCCGCCATGGCGCTTGCGGTCGCCATCGGTGCGGCCTGTGGGCTCGCCAACGGTCTCATTACGACCATCGGCCGTATCGAACCTTTCATCGCCACGCTCGGCACCATGGGCATCTATCGCGGGCTGACCACCTGGCTGTCGCAGGGCGGTGCGATCACGCTGCGCAACCCGGAAATCCAGACGCTTTATCGCCCGGTCTATTTCGGCAACGTCTTCGGCGTGCCTGTGCCTGTTATCGTCATCTTCGTCACGGCCGCCATCGCCGCCTTCGTGCTTTACCGCACCCGTTACGGCCGGCATCTGACAGCCGTAGGTTCCAGCGAAGATGTGGCGCGATATTCCGGCATTTCGGTCGCGCGGGTCCGCACCATCGCTTATGTTGTGCAGGGACTTTGTGTTGCGGTGGCGGTGCTGCTTTATGTGCCGCGTCTCGCTTCCACCTCGGCCACGACAGGCATGTTGTGGGAGCTGCAGGCCATCACCGCCGTCGTCGTCGGCGGCACGGCACTGCGCGGCGGCGTAGGGCGCATCTGGGGCACGATCTGCGGCGCCTTCATTCTGGAGATCGTCGGCAACATCATGATCCTGTCGAACTTCGTCAGCGAATATCTGATCGGCGCCATCCAGGGCGCGATCATCATCATCGCCATGCTGGTGCAGCGCTCTTTGAGCCGCAGATAGCAAGGCGCGATGGGGAGTTTGACCGCGTATGTGGGGCAGGCGCGGTTGTAAGAGGAGGAACGCCCCGGTCTTGGGAGGAAAGAGACTATGCGTAGAAAATTCATCGGCGTGGCCTTTGCCGCGCTGGCTGCGGTGCTTGCGGGCTCGGCCCATGCGCAGGACAAGAAGGTCACCATCGGCGTGTCCATTCCGGCGGCCGACCACGGCTGGACGGCGGGTGTCGTCTACCATGCCGAACGGGTGGCAAAGCTTCTGATGAAGGAGCATCCGGGTCTGAACGTCATCGTCAAGACCTCGCCGGATGCCGCCAATCAGGCAAACGCGCTTCAGGACCTTGCCGTGCAGGGGCTGGACGCGCTGGTCGTCTTGCCGTCCGATCCCGATCCGCTGGTCAACGCCATCAAGGAGATCAAGGACAAGGGCACCTTCGTCGCACTCGTGGACCGCGCGCCGAGCGTCAACGATAATTCGATCCGCGATCTTTACGTTGCCGGCAACAACCCGGCACTTGGACAGGTGGCGGGCGAATACATCAAGAAAACCACGCCTGATGCGGAAGTGGTGGTCATTCGCGGCCTGCCCATTCCCATCGACCAGCAACGCCAGGACGGCTTCGACAAGGGTATTGCCGGCTCGAACGTCAAGGTTCTCGATCGCCAGTACGGCAACTGGAACCGCGACGACGCCTTCCGCGTGATGCAGGACTATCTGACCAAATACAAGAAGATCGACGTGGTCTGGTGTCAGGATGACGACATGGCGATCGGCGTGCTTGAAGCGATCCAGCAGGCGAAACGCACCGATATCCAGTATATCGTCGCGGGTGCAGGTTCCAAGGACATGATCAAGAAGGTCATGGACGGCGACAAGCTGGTGCCGGTCGACGTGCTCTACCCGCCGGCAATGGTGGCGACCGCCATGCAGCTGACGGCCGGTCATTTCTACGATCAGGTGCCGGTTGCCGGTGAGTATATTCTCGATGCCACGCTCGTCACCAAGGACAATGCCGAGCAGTTCTACTTCCCGGATTCGCCGTTCTGATAAGGGGTCCGGCCACGCGATGCCCGCTGAAAGGCGGGCGTCGATGCTGCTAAAAGTTTTGCCGAGGCTTGAATTTGGCGAGACGATTGCATCCCCACTCCGTCACCCCGGACTTGATCCGGGGTCCAGTGCGGTCAAGTCCTTGATCGCGGGAGAGTCCTTTCACGGCGCAGACGCGCCGTGGCTGGATGCCGGATCAAGTCCGGCATGACGCTCGGGGAGCGTCAGCTACGTCACCCGTTCTTGCGAAACCACGCCGAGAGATAATCCACGAAGCTGCGCACCTTGGCGGGCAGGTAGCGACGGTGCGGATAGACCGCGTAGATGCCCCGGTCCTTGGAAATATAATCGTCGAACAGCGTCACCAGCTCTCCGGACTGGATGTAGGGTCGCGCGATGAAATCCGGCACCATGGCGATGCCAAGCCCGGCGCGTGCGGCGCGCAGCGTTGCCTGCGGGCTGTTGACCTCGATGGGGCCGCTGATGGCCACCGAGTTCGAGCCGCCATCCGGTTCGAAATATCGAACGGAGTTGTGGAAGCGGGTGTTGGTGTCGATGATGAAGGGAACGCGGGCGAAATCCTGCGGGCCGTCGAGCGGCCCGTGCTGGGCCACGAAATCCGCCGTCGCCACGGCATAGACCCGGAAATCGGAAAGCTTGCGGGCAATCAGGCCCGAATCCTCCAGCCGCGTGATTCGAACCGCAAGGTCGAAGCCTTCCTCGATCAGATCGACGAACCGGTCATCGGCGACGATTTCCAGCGACAGTTCCGGATTTTCCTTGGCGAAGTCGATCAGGCTCTGGCCGACATCGGCGTCGATGAAGGTACGGGGAACCGAAATCCGGAGCTTGCCTTTAAGATCGGCATTCTTCTCCCTTACCAGATCGGCGAGATTGTCGATTTCCTTGAGGATATCGGAGGCGGTGCGGTAATAGGTGTGTCCCGCCTCCGTCAGCGAGAACTGCCGGGTGGTGCGATTGAGGAGCAGCGCGCCGAGATCGTCCTCCAGTTCCCGCACATATTTGGACAACAGCGCCTTGGAGCGTCCGGTCTTGCGTGCGGCGGCGGAAAAACCCTCCGCCTCGACGACATCGATAAAGGCGCGGATGCGGGTCAGCGTGTCCATGAAAATCCTCCAGTTCGTTCCATATAATTGAACGCTGGGAGGCGACTGTTCAACCCTAAATCCGCTGCTGAAAAAATCCGCGCTTTGATGAAAAAATCCTCTTGATTATGACGGCGAATATTCTTATCTCCCGTGCTGCCCAAAGTCGCACGTGCCCATGTGTGTCCGCCGAGTCCTCGATGTGGTGAGGATTTAGGTAAGGTACCTGGAACTAACCCCTCCAGTCGCTATTCCGGCCAACCGGGAAATGCGAGGACATATGAAGCAACGACGGTGCGGGCCTTTCTGGTTCTCTGCCGGCTTTCCATCAGCCGGGGTACTGAAGAGGCACACCATCATTGCCTGAAGTGCGGTCGGGTCAATCCCTCCAATCGATGGCAGACAAAGCCGAATGATGCTCTGGCAGGGCGTCGTTCACATTCGCGCCTTGAGCGTATGCTATCGAATCTGCGCCTCCACCGGCTGATTCGTATGCATATCTCGAGCGTCCTTTGTCCTCCGGATTTTCCGGAGCCGGTTTATAGGGAATATATCGATGACGACTGCACGCATTCTCGACTTCATCAAGACCCGACGTCCCGAAGGCCCTTGCCTTGTGGTCGATCTCGACGTCGTGCGCGACAATTTCAACGCGTTCCGGCACTCGTTGCCCAACAGCGCGATCTACTACGCCGTCAAGGCGAACCCGGCTCCTGAAATCCTGAAGCTGCTCGCTTCGCTCGGCTCCAACTTCGATTGCGCCTCCGTGGCTGAAATCCAGATGGCGCTCGATGCGGGTGCGACATCCGACCGGATTTCCTTCGGCAACACCATCAAGAAGGAACGCGATGTTGCCCGCGCTTATGCGCTCGGCATCGATCTCTTCGCCGTGGACAGCCACGAGGAAGTCGAGAAGGTTGCCCGTGCCGCTCCTGGCGCGCGCGTCTTCTGCCGCGTTCTGACGGATGGCGAAGGTGCCGAATGGCCGCTGTCGCGCAAGTTCGGTTGCGTGCCGCAGATGGCTGTCGATGTTCTCGTCTACGCACATCAGCTCGGTCTCGAATCCTACGGCGTTTCCTTCCATGTCGGCTCGCAGATGATGAATCTCGACGCATGGGATGCGGCGCTCGCCGATGCCAAGCGCGTCTTCGGATCGCTTTCCAAGCAGGGCATTCACCTGCAGATGGTCAATATGGGCGGCGGTTTCCCGACCAAGTACCTGCGCGACGTTCCTGCTGCCGAAGAATACGGCCAGGCGATCGACACGGCGCTGCGCAAGCACTTCGGCAACCAGATCCCGAAGACGATCATCGAGCCGGGCCGCGGCATGGTGGGCAATGCCGGCGTCATCAAGGCGGAAGTCGTCCTCGTGTCGAAGAAGTCCGACAACGACAACCACCGCTGGGTGTTCCTCGACATCGGCAAGTTCGGCGGTCTCGCCGAGACGATGGATGAGGCGATCCGTTACCCGATCCGCACCGAGCGCGATCAGGACGAGATGCAGCCCTGCGTTCTGGCCGGTCCGACCTGCGACAGCGCCGACGTGCTGTATGAAAAGAACATGTACCCGCTGCCGGTCTCTCTGACGATCGGCGACGAAGTTCTGATCGAAGGCACCGGTGCCTATACGACGACGTACTCCGCGGTTGCCTTCAACGGTTTCGAGCCGCTGAAAGCCTACGTCATCTGATCCGAGCGCCGCCCGCTGAAAAGGGCGGCGTCTCGACCAAGCTTCCGTTCCGGCCCTGCCGATTGTGCTGTTGCGCAAATCCCTGCTTGCTGCTCCTCTTCCAGCCGAGGAAAGCGTGTCGGCGGGCCGGAACGGCTCCACCATTTTTTCATCAAGGGCCGCGTGTGGGCGGTTGTGTGACGGGAGGCCAAGGATGGCCGCTCTTTTGAATTCGGTACGGGCATTTTTCACGCCGCAGACATTTCATGTCGATCAGGAAAATCCGGGCGATGTCGTTGCCCGTGAAAACCTGCTTGACCGCGCCATGGGCGCTGGCCGCCGCCGCAAATCGTCCGAAAAGCTGCGCGCCGGCCGGGTTCCGGCCGAAGGTCTGGCGCTCGTCGCTCGCGATGAGGATGGTCATGTCATCGGCACGGTACGCCTGTGGAATGTCGAAGCCGGCATTTCGCGCGAAGGACGCGCGGTTGAAGCGCTGCTGCTCGGCCCGCTGGCCGTCGATGCTGCTCATGAGGGCAAAGGCATCGGCTCGGCGCTGATGCGCGCTGCGATCTCCGAAGCCACCAAACGCGGTCACGGCGCCATCCTCCTCGTGGGTGACGCACCCTATTACGAGCGTTTCGGCTTTTTCGCCGACAAGGCGCAGCACCTGATCATGCCGGGCCCATTCGAGCGTAGCCGTTTCCTGGCGCTGGAATTGAGGGCCGGATGGCTGGAGGGTGCAGCCGGCATGCTGGTTGCGAGCGGCCGCCGGCTCTTTGCCTGAGACGATTTCCGTTGAAATATTGCCCCGGCTGAAAGGCCGGGGTTTTCATTTGGCGGGTCGGTGTTCACTACGTTCTTGCGCACTTCCGGGACGTGAGGTCATCTTTACGCGCCGGCAATATTCCAAACTCTCTTGCGTTCGGCAGTTTACGGGTATATACCCGAAACAAATGTCAAACGATAGCTGCCACTGCATTCTGTTGCGCAAAGCATCCCGCAAGGTCTCGTCCTATTATGACGAGGCGCTGGCGCCGCTTGGCGTCAATATCGGCCAGTTCAGCCTGTTGCGGAACATTAATCGCATGGCGCCGGTGTCGCTCACCGATCTCGCCGCGCGGGTGGAGCTGGATCGCTCCACCGTCGGCCGCAATGCCAAGGTGCTGGCGCGCATGGGGCTGGTGGCCATCGGCCATGGCGAGGACCAGCGGGAGGCGATGCTGAGCGTGACCGGGGAGGGGCAGGCGATCCTGAAGGCGGGTGCTCCGCTTTGGGACGGCGTGCAGGATAAGATCGAGGCCCGGCTTGGCCCGGAAAAGACCATGCAATTGCAGGAACTGCTCGCAGCACTGTAATTTTTTGATGATAAAACGGGTATCTGCACGCAATATAGGGTATATACCCGTAAAATTCGGCCCCGGCCGCTGGAAAGGGATTTTCAACATGCTCTCCACACGCCTTGCCAGCTGGATGGCCGGCAGAAACATACACTATGGCTGGCTCGTTGCCGCAACCACCTTTCTGACCATGCTGGCCACTGCCGGTGCGATGGGATCGGCCGGGGTGATGATCCAGCCGCTGCACCAGGAATTCGGCTGGGATATTGCCGATATCTCCTCCGCCATGGCGGTCAGGCTGGTGCTTTTCGGTCTGCTCGGGCCTTTTGCTGCCGCTTTCATGAACCATTTCGGCATTCGCCAGGTGGTGTCGACGGCGCTTGCCCTGATCATGGGCGGCATTGTCGCCTCGTTTTTCATGATTGAGGTGTGGCAGTTGCTGCTGCTCTGGGGCGTGGTGATCGGTGTCGGCACCGGCATGACGGCGCTGGTGCTGGGGGCGACCGTGGCGTCGCGCTGGTTTTCCAAACGCCGGGGACTGGTGATCGGTCTGATGACGGCCAGCAATGCCACCGGCCAGCTGGTTTTTCTGCCGCTGCTCGCGGCGTTGACGGAGGCTTACGGCTGGCGAACCGCGCTGACGCTGTCGGTTGCGGTGATTGCGGCCGCCATGATTCTCGTGCTGCTTTTGATGCGTGACCATCCCGCCGATGTCGGTCTTCCCGCCTATGGCGAGACGGTGGTGGCGAAACCGCCGAAGCAGGACCACAAGCTCCTTGCAACGCTGGTATCTCCGCTTGTGACGTTGAAGAGCGTGTCCGGGAACCCGGTGTTCTGGGTGTTGTTCGGTACCTTCTTCGTTTGCGGGCTTTCGACCAATGGTCTTATCCAGACGCACTGGATTTCCATCTGCGGTGATTTCGGCATGGCCGCGGTGACGGCTGCGGGCACACTGGCAGTCATCGGCATTTTCGATTTCTTCGGCACCATCTTCGCCGGCTGGCTTTCCGACCGTTTCGACAACCGCTTCCTGCTTTTCTGGTTTTATGGCCTGCGCGGACTGTCCCTGATTTATCTCTCCTTCTCGGGTTTCAGCTTCGTGGAGCTTTCAGTCTTCGCCGTGTTTTACGGGCTGGACTGGGTGGCGACCGTGCCACCGACGGTGAAACTTGCCGCTGAGAATTTCGGACGCGAAAAGGCGGGCCTCGTTTTCGGCTGGGTGTTTGCAGGGCATCAGCTGGGGGCTGCCACTGCTGCCTTTGGCGCCGGCTTCTTCAAGAGCGACTTCGACACTTACATGCCCGCACTCCAGATTGCCGGCCTGATGTGCATGATCGCCGCTGTCTCGGTGCTGCTGCTCAAAAAGCCGGGTTCCGCGACTTTGGCACCGCAGGCAGCGTAACAGCCAGTCGATGCAAACAGGGAGGCCTGTGGACGCGGGCCTCCTTCTTATTGTCCTGCCTCTCTTTGGTAATTGATCGTTGTCACGGCTGCTTGTTGCGCAATTGTCACAATATGCGCCGTGTAGACTTTCTGGCTCTGCATTGGCCTTTCGGTTTGATCCATCTCAATCCGCTTGCCTCTCCCTTGGCGATAGTGGCTGCAGCGGTTGCGGCAAGCGAGGATTCGCGAGGGCCCGCCGTCTTCAGCCGGTTTCCCGGGCTTGCCCGGCTGCGGCGCGCTATAGGAGAGATGGAATGACGAACAGGAACAAAAAAACCGCCTTGCTTGCCAGTGTCGGGGCAGGCATCGCAGCGATGCTGATGTCGGCCAACGCGATGGCCGCCGATCTTGCCCCGGCTGCACCGGCGCCCACCGCCGAAGAGGCGATCGCGGCGGCAAGCCCGTGGATGCTGCGCGTGCGTGGCCTGGGCGTCATCACCCATGACAGCGGCAGCGTGGACGGTGTGCCGGGTGCCGGCCTGTCCTATTCGGATACCGTGATCCCCGAACTCGACATCAGCTATTTCTTCACCCCGAATATCGCTGCCGAACTCATCCTTGGCACCACCTACGCCAAGATCAACGGCGAAGGCGTGCTTGCCGGCACGCCGGTGGGCAAGACATGGCTGCTGCCGCCGACACTGACCCTGCAATATCACTTTACCGATTTCGGCGCCTTCAAGCCTTATATCGGCGCGGGCGTGAACTATTCGATGTTCTACAACCAGTCCGAAAAACCCGGTTTCAGCAATCTCGACGTCAAGAACAAGTTCGGTGCGGCCGTGCAGGTTGGCTTCGACTATATGCTGGACGAGCATTGGGGTGTGAACTTCGACGTGAAGAAGATTTTCCTGAAAACCGACTGGACCGCGGAACTCGGCGGCACGCCGATCAGCGGCAAGGCAAAGCTTGATCCCTGGTTGATCGGCGCGGGTATCACCTATCGTTTCTGACGCCCTTGTCGCGCCTTTGACGGGCGGCGCGTTATCGGTTATACGGACGGCCACGGGCAAAGAGCCCCGGCCGTCCGCAGGCGTTTACGCCCCTGGTGAAGCTCTTTCCTGAATAACGGTCATCCCCATGTTTTGCATGTCGTCGATGGCAACGCGGACCCCATTCGGAAAATTCGGCATGCGCATGTTGGAGAACCGTTATGAACGCGCCCAAACCGCTTCCCGCGCTTGAGGGACTGAAAGAACAGGCAAAACGGCTGCGTGCCGCCCTTGAGTCAGAGGGACAGGCAATCACCCATTCAAAGGCGCTGGAACTCATCGCCGCGCAATATGGCTTCCGCGACTGGAACACGCTGCACGCCGCGGCTGGCAATCGCCCGGCTTTCAACCCCTATCTGTTGGGTTCAAGGGTGGAAGGTTTTTACCTTGGCCAACCCTTCGTGGCCTCGGTGCTGGGCGTGCAGGCGCTCGGCGGCGACCCGGAACGATATAGGCTGACCCTGCATCTTGACGATCCTGTGGACGTTGTGACTTTCGAGAGCTTCTCGGCTTTCCGGCAGCGCGTCCACTGCAATATCGACACGTCCGGGCGCACGGTGGAGAAAACCTCCAACGGCCGGCCGCAGGTGGAGCTGGTCTGGTAGGGTAACGAGGCAGCTTCTGACGGCTGCGAAGCCAGTAGCACCGCGTTCCGGCCAAGGGTCGGAATGCGGTTTGCCGCTATTGGTGTGCTGTTGTTCGGGTACACACGCTACTACTCGCTTTAATAGGCAGAAATCGCGTAAGCGGTTGCAATCTGGGTTTGGGCGGCAGTATAGTCTCCTCCAAATTACGATTTTTGTATTTTCATAAATAATTTTGGATGAGGTATTGATGAGCGCGGTCCGCAATCCCGGGCGTTGGATTTACGTCGATTCCATTCGAGGCATAGCGGCTCTGGCGGTGATATACATTCATATCGCTGAAGTGGCATATAAGAACAGATTTACGACAAATGCGCCTGAATATTATCTGTTCTATTTTTTCACGGAATACTTCGACCTCGGAAAAATCGCCGTTGTCATGTTCTTCGCCGTTTCCGGTTTTGTCATTCCATTCTCACTGCTGAAGGCAAACAGGGCGCCTCTGCGCAGCTTTGCGATTTCGCGATTTTTCAGGCTTTACCCCGCCTACTGGGTGTCGATCGTCCTTGCTCTGGCAATTATTCCGCTGGTTCGGGGAGACGCCTTCTCGCCTACCCAGATCATCGCCAATGTGACGATGCTGCAGCAGTTTCTGGGCCAGCAAAATATTCTCGGGGTCTATTGGACGCTGCAGATAGAAATCCTGTTTTACGTCGTCAGCGCCATGCTGTTTTATGTCAGGCTTCTTCACAAGCCGGAGGGGGCCGCCGGCGCCGTGGTGTTCTTCCTGTTCTGCGCGCTCGCCATGGGGGCTGCGCGTTATGGTACGGGCATCAAATTGCCGGTCGCCATTCCGCTTGGGCTGACCGTCATGTTCTGGGGATTGTTATGGCGTCACGGTGCCAGCGAAGAGGCCGGAGTGCCTATGCGGCGGCTCATCCATGCCACTTCCCTCCTCATCATCTTTGCCGTGCCCGTCGTCAGCCTTCTGAGCTATAATGTGGATATGGGTTTCGGCGAGACCTGGTATCGTTATACGATCGCCTATTATGCGGGGATGGCGCTATTTGCGCTCTTCACGACAAGGCTCCGCATCACGCATCCGGTTTTCGTCTGGCTTGGCGCGCTAAGCTATTCCGTCTATCTGCTCGGACCTGTCGCCCAGCCGATCGTGGAATATATGCTTCCCTATCGACAACTGGCGCCCTATCCGGTTCACGTCACGATCGTCTCGGCCTGGGCTCTGACGGTGGCCATGGCCTATGTGAGCTACAGATTGATTGAACTGCCGGCCCAGACATTGGGCAAGAAACTCGCCTCACGCCAGCCCGCTCAGGCGGCGGTATCATCGGCGTAAAATAGGCCCCGGCATTGCCGCGCTTGGCGGTAATGCCGGGTGCAATCAGTCTCAGATCCGCTTGCCCGATGCGTCGAACAGGTGGAAATCCTTTGCCTGAGCGGCGATCCGCAGTGTTTCGCCAATGCGCAGCTGCGAGCGGCCGTGGACGCGAAAGACGATGGTGGTGCCCTCGGCGAAGGAGCCGTGTACGTAGCTTTCCGCGCCCACCAGTTCCACGGCGTCCACCTGTACGTTGCCCGTAAAGGCGGCGTCCATCGGTTCCGCATCCGCCAGCGTGATGTCTTCCGGTCGGATGCCGAGCGTGGCGGCGTTTTGCGGCAGCGCGCCGGTTCCATTCACCGACCAGCCGGACGAAGCGTTGGCTGACGCCGCACCATAGGTCAGAAGGTTCATGGATGGCGAACCGATGAAGGTGGCAACGAAGGTGGTGGCCGGTTTTTCATAGAGCTCGATCGGCGTGCCCATCTGTTCGATGCGCCCGGCATTCAGCACCACGAGGCGATCGGCCAGCGTCATGGCCTCCATCTGGTCGTGGGTGACATAAACGCTTGTCGTGGCGAGCGAGCGCTGCAGGCGGCGGATTTCGACCCGCATCTGCACGCGCAGCTTGGCATCGAGGTTGGAGAGCGGCTCATCGAACAGGAAGGCTGCGGGTTTGCGCACGATGGCGCGGCCCATGGCCACACGCTGGCGCTGGCCGCCGGAAAGCTGGCGCGGCTTGCGCTCCAGGAACTGTTCGATTTCGAGCGCCTTCGCGGCCTCGGTGATGCGCCGCTCGATCTCGTCCTTGGGCGTGTTTCTGTTCTTCAGGCCGTAGGCAAGGTTCTGGCGCACCGTCATATGCGGATAAAGCGCATAGTTCTGGAACACCATGGCGATGTCACGATCGGATGGTTCCAGATCGTTGACGACCCGGTCGCCGATGATGATCTGACCGCCCGATATGCCTTCCAGCCCTGCGATCATGCGTAGCAGCGTGGATTTTCCGCAGCCGGAGGGGCCGACCAGCACGATCATCTCGCCATCGGCGATCTCCATCGATACGCCTTTTATGGCCTCGACATTGCCGCCGTAAACCTTGCGGACGTCTTTCAGCGCAATTTTTGCCATTACTTCTCGGTCTCCACCAAACCTTTGACGAACCAGCGCTGCATCAGCACCACAACGATAATCGGGGGGATGATGGCGAGGATCGCCGTCACCATCACATAATTCCAGGGCGTCGAAGCGTCGGTGAAATCCACCATGCGCTTGAGGCCGATGATGATCGTGTTCATCTTGGCGTCGTTGGTCACGAGCAGCGGCCAGAGATATTGGGTCCAGCCGTAGATGAACAGGATCACGAATAGGGCGGCGATATTGGTTTTCGATAGCGGCAGCAGAATATCGCGCATGAAGCGGAACGGGCCGGCATTGTCGATACGCGCCGCCTCGACCATTTCTCCCGGTATTGTCAGGAAGAATTGCCGGAACAGGAAGGTCGCCGTCGCGGACGCCATCAGCGGCAGTGTCAGCCCTGCATAGGTGTCGATCAGGCCCAGATCAACGATGACCTTGTAGGTGGGCAGGATGCGCACTTCCACCGGAAGCATGAGCGTGATGAAGATCATCCAGAAGAAGCCCATGCGGAATGGAAAGCGGAAAAACACGATGGCGAAGGCCGACAGGAACGAAATGACGATCTTGCCGATGGCGATGGCGAGTGCCACGACGAAGCTGTTGAACAGCAGCCGCTCAAGGCTGACACCGACAACCCTTTCCACGCCGCCGACCATGGCGTCCGTATAGTTTTCGCCAAGATGGTCGCCGGGAAGCAGCGACATTGGTGGGCGGATGATGTCATTCGACGTCATGGATGACGCGATGAAAGTGTAATAGATCGGGAAGGCCACGATGATGATGCCGAGAACCAGCATCAGATGGGCGATCACGCGGGCGACCGGGCGATTTTCAATCATCAGGAAATCCTCAGCCGTAATGCACGCGCTTCTCGACGAAGCGGAACTGGAAGGCGGTCAGCGCAATGACGATCACCATCAGGATGACGGATTGCGCGGCGGAAGAGCCGAGGTTGAGGTTCACGAAGCCATCATTATAGACTTTGTAGACCAGCGTTTCCGTCGCCTTGGCCGGTCCACCGCCGGTGACGGCATGGATGATGCCGAAGGTATCGAAGAAGGCATAGACGGTGTTGACGACCAGAAGGAAGAAGGTTGTCGGCGCAAGCAGCGGGAAAACGATGGTCCAGAAGCGTCGCGCACCGCGCGCACCGTCAATGGAGGCTGCCTCCAGCAATGATTTCGGAATTGCCTGCAAGCCTGCGACAAAGAACAGGAAATTGTAGCTGATCTGTTTCCAGGCAGCCGCCGCGACGACGAGCAGCATGGCCTGATTGCCGTTCAGCAAAGGGTCCCACATGATGCCGTTGCGGCGCAGGATATAGGAGAAGGTTCCCATGGCCGGATTGAACATGAAGAGCCACAGCATGCCCGCCACGGCGGGCGCCACCGCATAGGGCATGATCATCATGGTGCGGTAAAAACCCTTGCCGCGTACGACCCGGTCTGCCGCCGTCGCGAGAAGCAGGGCGAGGCCCATCGAGACGAGTGCTGTCAGAATGCTGAAGATGACCGTGACGTGCAGCGCGTTCAGATAGCTTTCGTCCGAAAGCACGGCGGAAAAATTGGCGAGCCCGACGAAATTGCTGTTCAGCCCGAAGGCGTCCTCGCGCATGGTCGACTGGTAGAGCGCCTGGCTTGCGGGCCAGAAGAAAAAGACCACCGTGAGGATGATCTGCGGTGCGACCAGCAGATAAGGCAGGATCTTGTTGGGGAATACGACGCTTTGCACGGCGATCTCCTGATGAGATGGAAACGCCGCCCGCACCCTTTTTTGAGAATGCGGGCGGTGGCAGGGATCGTTTAGTTGCCGGCGGCCTGCTTGATGGCGGCGTCACCACGCTCCACGATCTTGTCGAGGGCGGCTTTCGCATCCTGCTTGCCGGCCAGCATCGCCTCGAACTCTTCGTTCATGATGTCGCGCACCTGCGGCAGGTTTACGAGGCGCACGCCCTTGGAGTTTTCTGTCGGCGGCTTGCCCATCATCTGCAGCAGCGGCGTTTCGCGAGCAGGGTTCTTGTCGTAGAAGCCGGATTTCTTGGTTTCCTCATAGGCCGCGATCGTTACCGGCATGTAGCCGGAGACCTGATGCAGGCGAGACTGGATCTTGGTCTGCGAGAGGAAATGGAAGAATTCGGCAACACCCTTATATTCAGCATCGCTCTTGCCGCCGAATACCCAGAGGCTGGCACCGCCGGGAATGGTGTTCTGCGGGCCATGACCCTCATAATAGGGCAGCTGGCCGATGCCGTAATTCATGCCGGTCTTGACGATATCGCCAAGGCCGCCGGAGGATTCGGTCAGGATGCCGCATTCGCCGGACATGAACAGCTGCTTGGCTTCCGAAGTGCGTCCGCCATAACGGAAGGTGCCGTCTTTCGCGAGATCGGCAATGGCCTGGAAGTGTTCGACGAAGAGCGGTGCATTGACCGCAAGCTTCACATCGTTGCCGCCAAGGCCGTTTTCATTGCTGCCATAGGAGACGTTGTTCCAGGCGGCAAAGTTCTCGGTCTGGATCCAGGTGAGCCATGTGGAGGTGAAACCGCATTGGGCTGCACCGCTGGTCTTGATCTTCTTGGCAGCTTCGAACACCTCGGGCCAGGTCTTTGGCGGATTGGCCGGATCGAGACCCGCCTTCTGGAAGGTGTCCTTGTTGTAATAGAGGATCGGCGAAGACGAATTGTAAGGGAAGGACAGCATGGTGCCATCAGGCTTGGAATAATAGGCCACGATGCCGGCCAGATATTCTTCCTTGTTGAAGGTGTAGCCACCTTCCTTCAGCACCTCCGCCACCGGCTTGATGGCGCCGGCAGCGCCCATCATCACGCCGGAACCGGCATCGAAGACCTGAATGATCGCAGGCGGCTGCTTGGCGCGGAATGCGGCAATGCCGGCATTCAGCGTTTCCGGATAGGTGCCCTTGAACACGGGCGTGATCTTGTAGTCTTTCTGGCTTTCGTTGAACTCTTTCGCAAGCGCGTCCACGACTTCGTTATTGGCGCCGGTCATGGCGTGCCACCACTGGATCTCCGTCGCAGCGAAAGCATTCGATGTGACAAAAAACGAAAGCGCGGATGCCGCAGCGAGGCGGTAGCTGAGTTTTTTCAAGGTCATTCCTCCCGTTATGAAAACAGTAAAAGATACAGCCCCTTATTGCAGCCTATCCTCCACGATATGGCTACGGGCGACCCTTTCTGTATTAGCGATGTGATTTAAAGCGAACTCTAACGAAAATGCAATAGAACGTGGAACGATTAAAACGAAAGTGAACGAAACGGTTTTATTATTCCATTTTGTCGGCGCTTTGGTTTTTTCGTGTGCTCGTGCTCGTGCTCGTGCTCGTGCTGCGTGATAGGGCGTTGGGAGAGGCTCCTCGGATGCGGCGTTGGTGATTTTTCTTGAGACACAGCCTCCCTTCATTCCTGTGCTTGTCACAGGAATCTAGCCAGACCAAGTCCTTGGGCTGAAAAGACTCATACCGCCACGCAGACGCGCGTCGGCTGGATTCCTGTGACAAGCACAGGAATGAGGGTGGGAGGATGCGGGTGCTTTTGTGGTATTGATATGTTATTACATTACGTATTAAAGTGCCGCAAATCCTATAACCATAAAGGTGCGGCAGTGTTCGGAATGAAGCGGAAGAAGGCAATTGCACCAAAAGACGATTCGGCTGTCGCGCCATCCTCCCGCACCGTACCGGTCACCCTGCTCACCGGCTTTCTGGGTGCGGGCAAGACCACGCTTCTGAACGAACTTCTGGCCGATCCGGCGATGCGCGATGCCGCCGTCATCGTCAACGAGTTTGGTTCGGTGCCCATCGATCACGGTCTGGTCCGAACGGGTTCGGAACGTTATTTCAGAACTACGACAGGCTGTATCTGCTGCACGGCCATCAGCGATATCCGAACCTCCCTTTACGAGTTGCATCAGGCCTTTCTGGAGGGGATGACGTCGGAAATATCGCGGGTTGTCATCGAAACCACGGGCCTTGCCGATCCCGCGCCGATTATCAACAGCCTGATCCCCGGCGGCACAGCGGCTATCGGCCTGCGGGACCATATCGTCGCCCGGCACTTTCATCTCTCGGGCGTCGTCACGGCCTTCGATGTCACCTCGGGTCGGGTAATGCTCGACAGTTTCATCGAGGGCTGGAAACAGCTCGCCTTTGCCGACCACATCGTTCTGACCAAAACCGATCTCGCCGATGCAACCGCGATGAGCCGCGAAAGCCTCTCCGATCTCAATCCCGCCGCCGCCCTGCATGACCGCAACGCAGGCGATTTCGATCTTCTGTCGCTGTTTGCGGAGGCGAATTATTCGTTGCGCGGCAAGCCGGAGGATGTGCCGGGATGGCTGGCGGTCGACAGGCTGAACCTGCATGCCGGCCATGACCATGATATCAACCGACATGGTGCGGGTATCGAGGCTTTCGATCTGACATTTGACGGGGCGTTCGACCCGCAGGCGATTGTTACCTTTCTCGAACTCGTCACCAGCAATGTGCATTCCGGTCTGCTGCGGCTCAAGGGAATTTTCGGCGCGACGGATGATCCGGAGCGTCCGGTGGTCGCCCATGCCGTGCAACACCGGCTTTATCCGCTGAGTCGGCTGGAGCGCTGGCCTGACGGCAACCACGCGACGCGAGTCATCCTCATCGGCAGGGATATGCCGCAGCGGCCGATCCGCGATCTTTTTGACACATTGGCCTCACAGGCGGGGCGAAAGGTTTATCGATGACGGCGAGAACAAATCCGCTGGCGCGCAGCGGCTCTGCCATCGTTTCGCAGGCCCGCCTTCTGAAGCAATGGACACGGGAGCTGCTTTGCCTCTCAGCGGATGACACCGTTTCCGTCAGCGAGCTTTCCTGCGCGCTGCCGGATTGCCCGCCCATGGAAACCGTGATCCTCGTTCTGTCCACATCCGGCGAAAGCCGGCAATGGTCTGTTCACAAGGCACTTCTGGATGTCGCGTTTGACGATATTGTCAGCGCCATTGCCGCCGAACCGCCTGAAGCCGGCCGTGAGTAACACCGCCGCGCTTGACGGCAACCACCGTCATCCGGCACTTGGGCGGCGGCGGCACGATTCGCTGATTGTGAAGGGGAAGGGATGGCCGATCTGGCGGTATATGCGGGCTTGTTTCTGACGGCCTTTGTCGCGGCGACCATCCTGCCCATGCAGTCGGAGGCCGCACTTGCCGGCCTCATTCTTTTGAAAGCCCAGCCCGTCTGGCTGCTGGTCGCTGTGGCGAGCGCCGGCAATGTCGCCGGCTCCTTCGCCAACTGGCTGCTCGGCCGAGGCATCGAGCGCTTTCGGCGCAGGCGCTGGTTTCCCGTCGGTGAAGCGGCGCTGCAAAGGGCGCAGAACTGGTACAGGCGTTACGGCAAATGGTCGCTCCTTTTAAGCTGGGCGCCGCTGATCGGCGATCCGCTGACGGTTGCCGCCGGGATCATGAAGGAGCCGCTGCCGATTTTTCTTCTGCTCGTCACCATCGCCAAGGTTGGGCGTTATCTCGTGCTGACGCTGGTGACGCTGAATTTTCTCTGAATTCTCTCGTCGTCATGCCGGACTTGATCCGGCATCCAGCCACGGCGCGTCTGCGCCGTGAAAACACTCTTTCGCGATCAAGGACTTGATCGGGCTGGACCCCGGATCTAGTCCGGGGTGACGGCGTGTGGATGCTTCGCCTTAGCCAAAAAGCTTTACTCAAGCCGCCTGCCGATCCCAGCTGGCGAAGGGATCGGGCAGGTGCCGCCACGCATCCGGCGTGAAAGCCTCGGTGTCGATAAGGCAGGCATCAAGCTGGGCGCGGATGCGCGCTTCGCTCATCGGATCGGAGCCGATGAAGACGATTTCCTGCCGGCGGTCGCCAAAGACCGGATCGAGATAGGGCTTCATCATGTCGAGAAACTGCTGTTCGCGCGGCCATTGTTCCCTGGGCACGGCAGACCACCACAGGCCCATCTTGCCGGTGCGCACCAGTGCGCCCGCCTGGCTGATCTCGCCGACATAACCCGGCCGGGTGGCCAGCCAGAAGAACCCCTTGGCGCGCACCACGCCCGGCCAGGCGCGGTCAATGAAGCGCTGGAACAGCACGGGATCGAACGGCTTCTTGGCGCGATAGACGAAGGAGCGGATGCCATATTCCTCGGTCTCGGGAATATGGTCCTTGAAACCGTGCAGTTCCTTGAACCACAGGGGATGTTCTTCGGCTCTGGCGAAATCGAAACGGCCGGTGCCCAGCACTTCTTTCAGTTCCACCTTGCCGAAATCCGCCTCGATGAGTTTCGCATCCGGGTTCAGCCCGACGATGATCTTGCGGGCGGCGTCCCGCTCATCCGGCGTCGCGGTGCCGATCTTGTTCAAGACGACGACATCGGCGAATTCGATCTGCTCCACCAGAAGGTCGACGATGGTTCGGTTGTCACCTTCGCCCGCCGTCTCGCCACGGTCTGCCAGAAAATCGGAAGAGCCATAGTCATTGAGAAGATTGGCGGCATCCACCACCGTCACCATGGTGTCGAGATGCGCCACATCGGAAAGGCTGCGGCCGTTCTCGTCACGAAAATCGAAGGTGGCTGCGACCGGAAGCGGCTCGGCGATGCCAGTGGATTCGATCAGGAGATAATCGAACCGCCCCTGTTCGGCGAGTGCCCGCACCTCTGTCAGAAGATCATCGCGCAGCGTGCAACAGATGCAGCCATTGGTCATTTCCACAAGCAGTTCCTCGGTGCGGGAAAGATTGGCGCCGCCATCGCGCACCAGTGCCGCGTCGATATTGATCTCGCTCATGTCGTTGACGATCAGCGCGACCCGCAGACCATCGCGGTTGGCGAGTATATGGTTCAGAAGCGTCGTTTTGCCGGCGCCGAGAAAGCCGGAGAGGACGGTGACAGGGAGTTTTTTCGACATCAGGACCTCGTTTTATAGCAACGGTATTGTGGGCTTCACAGCGGCCACGGCAGGCGATCTGGAAACGATGTGGCTTACTGCACCATTGTTTCCCGATATGTAACGTAATAACATTACATGCATGCATCGTGTCAACATGTGGTCGGAAAATTGCGGGTCAAGTCGGATAGTCGCTCGCGCGGACGAGTAAAAAGTGCCCTCTCGTCATTGACGATAAGGCTGGCGCTACACTTGCCGTCATCCTCGGGCTCGACCCGAGGATCCATAGCCCGGTGCGACCATGGACCCTCGAGGCAAGCCCGAGGGTGACGGCGTGGGTGGGGTAGAGTCCGCCTTTCCAAGAGTTAATGTTATTTCATTACGTATTCGTTTGACGAATGTAATAACATTACATATTAGGGGTCATCAATTGAAATCCTGCCCCGGAGGGATCGATGAACGATCCGTGCCTTGCCTTCAAAAATCTGACGCTTGGATATGGCGGCCGCGCAGCGGTGCATCATCTGGATGGCGATATCGCCAAGGGCTCGCTCACGGCGGTGGTCGGCGCCAATGGGTCGGGAAAATCGACGTTGATGAAGGGTATTGCCGGCATTCTGAAGCCACTCGGCGGTGAATGCCGTGTCAGCCCCGGCGTTTCCATTGCCTATCTGCCGCAGCAATCTGAACTCGACCGTACCTTTCCGGCGCAGGTGCGTGATCTCGTTGCGCTTGGTCTCTGGCCGAGGCGCGGCCTGCTCGGCCGCCACCGTTCTGAGGATCGGGTGGCGATGGCCCGCGTGCTGGAAGTGGTCGGGCTTTCCGGTTTTGAAAAGCGCAATATCGATTCACTCTCCGGCGGCCAGCTGCAGCGCGCCCTGTTTGCACGCGCCATGTTGCAGGATGCGCAACTGATTCTGCTGGATGAACCATTCAACGCCGTCGACGAGCGCACCGTGTCCGATCTTCTGGCGATGATCGAGGCCTGGGTTGCTGAGGGGCGGACTGTTCTGGCCGTTCTCCATGACCAGCAATTGGTACGGCAGCATTTCCCGCAGACGCTGTTCCTCGCACGAAAACTCGTTGGACTTGGCCCGACGGCCGACGTCCTGAAGGCGGATAACATCCGGCAGGCGCGGCATTTCCACGAGGCGTGGGAGGAAAATGCGCCCTGGTGTGAACCGGCTGACGCACCTGTGCTCAATACGCGCGCCGTAAGTTCGCCGGTGGCGCCCGCACATTCTCATTCCCCCTCCCACGCGAATTCGAATGCCCATGGCTGATATCTTCATCGAACCATTCGTTCAGTATGTCTTCATGCAGCGCGCCCTTGCCGGCGCCTTGATCCTTGCCATCAGTTGCGGGCCGGTCGGAGTTTTTCTGATGCTGCGCCGCATGAGCCTGACGGGTGACGCCATGTCACACGCCATCCTGCCGGGTGCTGCCGTCGGCTTTCTGTTTTATGGCCTTGAGATTTTGCCGATGACCATCGGCGGGCTGGTTGTCGGCCTTCTGGTCGCGCTCGGTGCCGGTGCGGTATCGCGTTTCACCATCCAGAAGGAAGACGCCTCGCTTGCCGCCTTTTATCTCATTTCGCTGGCGCTTGGCGTGCTGCTCGTCTCGTGGCGCGGCTCCAGCGTCGATCTCATGCATGTGCTTTTCGGAACGGTGCTTGCGTTGAACAATGAAGCGCTAGGCCTGATCGGCGGGATCTGCATCGTGACGCTGGGGGTGATCACGGTGTTCTGGCGGGCGCTGCTGGCGGAATGCCTCGATCCCCTGTTTCTGCGCTCCGTCAGCAACTGGGGCAGCCCCGTGCACTTCCTCTTCCTCGCCATCGTCGTTCTCAATCTGGTCGGCGGGTTTCAGGCGCTTGGAACCCTGCTTTCGGTGGGGCTGATGATGCTGCCCGCCGCCGCCAGCCGCTTCTGGTCCAACCGCGTCGCGCCCATGTGTTTCATCTCCATCGGCATCGGCATTGTCTCCTGCTTTGCGGGCCTGCTTCTTTCCTATCACGCGTCGCTGCCATCCGGCCCGGCGATCATCCTCTCTGCGGGCGTCATCTATGCGCTCTCCATTCTCGTCGGCACGCGTGGCGTGCTCAGCGATCTTCTCGGTTCCGGTCGTCACAGAACGGCCTGAAAAACAGCGTTCGAAAAAGGAGAACCTCATGTTCAAAACCTTCCGTCTAGCCACTTGCGCTAGCCTTCTCTCCCTTTCCCCGGTCCTGATGGCGCAGGCGTCCGCCGCCGAACTCAAGGTCGTGGCCAGCTTCTCGATCATCGCCGATTTTGCCAAAAATGTCGGCGGCGACCGCGTCGAGATCACCACGCTCGTCGGGCCGGATGGCGATGCGCATGTCTATGAGCCGCGCCCGGCCGATGCCGTCGCCGTCAGCAAGGCGGATGTGGTGCTGGTCAACGGCCTTGAATTCGAAGGTTTCCTGAAGCGGCTGATCGACACCAGCGGCACCAAGGCGCCGGTGGTGGAACTGACCAAGGGCGTGGAACCGCTGAAGCTTTCCGACGAGCCGGCCGGTCACGCCCATCCGGAGGCAGAAGAAGAGGAAGCTCACGACCACAAGGCAGAGGAGGCGGGTCACAAGCTCGAATCCGCTGAGGCGCATGACCACGACCATGAGGGGCACCACCATCATGGCGAGTTCGATCCGCATGCCTGGCAGTCGATCAAGAATGCGGAAATCTACGTAAAGAACATCGCCGGTGCATTTTGCGAGGTCGACAAGGCGGGTTGCGCCACTTACACCGCCAATTCCGAAGCCTACGTCGCCAAGCTTGCGGCTTTGAACGAGAAGGTGAAGACCGAGATTGCCACCATTCCGCCGGAGAAACGCGTCATCATCACCTCGCATGACGCCTTCGGATATTTCGAGCACGCCTATGGCCTTGAATTCCTGGCGCCCGAAGGCGTCTCGACGGAATCGGAAGCATCGGCGGCCGACGTCGCCAAGCTTGTGGACCAGATCAAGCACGACAAGGCCTCGGCCATCTTCGTCGAAAACATCACCAACAAGCGGCTGGTGGACCAGATCGCCAGCGAAACCGGCCTGAAGGTGGGTGGCACGCTCTATTCCGACGCGCTTTCCACGGCTGACGGCCCGGCCGCGACCTATATCGACATGGTCAACCACAACATCAATACCATCAAGGCGGCTGTTCTCAGCCAGTAAGTCCTCGATTTTCTGTGAGCCTGGGGAGGGTGATCCGCGTCACCCTCCCTATTTTTTGGGGCAGTCCCGCTCTGCCTGCCGGATTTGCTTCGCCCCATGCTGGTTGACAATCGATTTACCTTTTGAAATGGTAAGATGTCAGACCAATTTAAAGGGCACGTCTTGGACAGATCCAGCCGCGAACTGATGCAGCCTATTCCGCCCAGCGACCGCGTTCGCCAGGTTGAGGCCGCACTTTCGGACTATGTCGAGAGAGCAGGGCTGAAGGCTGGCGACCGGCTGCCGGCCGAGCGGGAACTAATGGTGGCGCTCGGTGTCGGCCGTTCCACCATCCGTGAAGTCATCCGCAAATTTCAGGCGCTTGGCGTCATCGACAGCCGCAAGGGCAGCGGCAATTATCTGTTGAAGCCTATTTCCGCCGCCACCGTGCATATGCCGATTTCCATCGATGCGGAGAGCCTGCGCGACGCGCTGCTGATGACGCTGGAAGTGCGGCGCGGCATTGAGGTGGAAGCCTCCATGGCCGCCGCGCGCCGCCGGACGGCTGAGGATATCGCCACGATGGAAGCGCGGCTCGACGAAATGGAGCGGGTGCATCTGGCCGAGGGAACCTCCGGCAAGGCCGACCTTGCCTTTCATCTTTCGATCTACGATGCCACCCACAACACGCTTTTCAAGCAGCTTCTGGAGCAGATGCGCGAAGGTTTTGAACGCTTCTGGTCGAAGCCGTTCGACCGCCCGGATTTTGCCGGTCGCTCCTTTCCCTTTCACCGCACGCTGTTCAACGCCATCGCCGCCGGCGATGCGGAGACCGCCCGTGAAGAAACACTGAAAATCCTCGCCGTCGTCGAGGAGGATATCAAGGACATGTCGAAATGAACCAAGGCAACGATCTCTTCGATCCCGCCTCCCTGATCGTCGCGCATGACGAGACCCACGCTTTTGAAGCCGTGGTGCCGCCCCTCGTGCAGACCTCGCTTTTTACCTTTTCCAGCTATGACGAGATGGTCTCCACCTATCGCGGCGAAAAGGTGCGGCCGGTCTATACGCGCGGGCTGAACCCCACCGTGCGCCTGTTCGAGGAGATGCTGGCGAAGCTGGAAGGTGCCGAAGATGCGCTCGGTTTTGCAAGCGGCATGTCGGCCATTTCCTCCACCGTGCTCTCCTTCGTCTCGCCGGGTGACCGTATCGTCGCGGTCCGCCATGTCTATCCCGATGCGTTCCGCCTGTTCGGCACCTTCATGCAGCGCATGAATATCGAGGTGACCTATGTTGACGGCCGCGATGAGGCGGCGGTTGAAAAGGCGATGCCGGGCGCAAAACTGTTTTACATGGAAAGCCCGACCAGCTGGGTGATGGAGGCCCATGATGTCGGTGCACTCGCCGCGATTGGCAAGCGGCACGGCGCCGTCACCGTCATAGACAATTCCTGGGCAAGTCCGGTCTTCCAGCAGCCGATTACGCTCGGCGTCGATCTCGTCGTGCATTCGGCCTCGAAATATCTCGGCGGGCACAGCGATGTGGTGTCCGGTGTGGTGGCTGGTTCCAAGGCGATGATCGACCGCATCCGGGCGGAGACCTATCCCTATCTCGGCGGCAAGATGTCGCCTTTCGATGCCTGGCTGCTCATTCGCGGGCTTCGCACCCTGCCGCTGCGCATGAAGGCGCATCAGGCCTCGGCGCTTGAGATCGCAACCCGCCTGCAGGCGCTCGATGTGGTGGAGAAGGTCTGCCATCCGGGGCTGGCGAACCGCCTGCCGCCCGGCCTCAATGGCACGTCCGGCCTGTTTTCCTTCATTTTCAAGGAAGGGGTGGATGTGCGCGCTTTTGCCGACCGCCTCAAGCTTTTCAAACTGGGTGTTTCCTGGGGCGGGCACGAAAGCCTGATCGTCCCCGGCGAAGTGGTGCTCGAACAGAAGGCGCAGCCGAACTCCGCCCACACCTTCGGCATCAGCGCGCGTTCGGTGCGCCTGCATATCGGACTGGAGGGCACGGAGGCGCTCTGGAACGACCTCGAACCCGCGATCAAGGCGGCGTCTGCCGCCGCCTGACGCGTTTTTAAACCGACGACAAAAAGGGGAGAACGACATGAAAAAACTGGTAGCAGCAGCAATCTTCACCGCCCTGATGACCGGAACGGCGCTGGCGGACACGACCTTGAAACTGGTCGAAGTCATCACAAGTCCCGAGCGGACGGAAACGCTGAAGGGCATCGTTTCGAAATTCGAAGCGGCCAATCCCGGCACCAAGGTGGAAATCATCTCCCTTCCGTGGAGCGAAGCCTTCCAGAAATTCGCCACCATGGTGTCGGCCGGCGATATTCCCGACGTGATGGAAATGCCCGACACCTGGCTTTCGCTCTACGCCAATAACGGCATGCTCGAAAGCCTCGAGCCCTATCTCGCCAAGTGGGAGCACACAGCAGGCCTCAGCGAGCGCACGCTCGAACTCGGCCGCGACGTGAAGGAAACGGCCTATATGCTGCCCTATGGTTTCTACCTCAGGGCCATGTTCTACAACAAGAAACTGCTGGAACAGGCCGGCGTGAAGGAGCCGCCGAAGACGCTCGACGAGTTCGCCGATGCCTCCAAGAAGGTCGCGGCACTTCCCGGCAAATACGGCTATTGCCTTCGCGGCGGGCCGGGTGGCCTTAACGGCTGGGTCATGTTCGGTGCATCCATGGCGGGCTCGAACGAGTTTTTCACCAAGGACGGCACATCCACCTTCGACAGCCCCGGCTGGGTGAAGGGCCTGACCTATGTGATTGATCTCTACAAGAACGGGCTGGCGCCGAAGGACAGCGTCAACTGGGGCTTCAACGAGATCGTCGCCGGCTTTTATTCCGGCACCTGCGCTTTCCTTGATCAGGATCCCGATGCCCTTATCGCCATCGCCCAGCGCATGAAGCCGGAAGATTTCGGCGTCATGACCATGCCCAAGGGACCTGACGGCAAGACTTTCCCGACCATCGGTTTTGCCGGCTGGTCGATGATGTCGAAATCCGAGAACAAGGACCTGTCCTGGAAGCTGATCGAGACGCTTGAAGGGCCGGAAGGCAATATCGAGTGGAACAAGAAGACCGGCGCGCTGCCGGTGCACAAGTCGGCGGAGAAGGATCCCTTCTATGCCAGCGAGCAGTTCAAGGGCTGGTTCGACGAACTCGCCGACAAGAACGCCGTGCCGACGACGATGCCGACCTATCTTGAGGAATTCGCCTTCTTCAAGGATTCGCTTGTGATCAAGACATCGCAGGAAGCGCTTCTCGGCGATATCACGCCGGAAGACCTCGCCAAGCAATGGGCTGATTACATGACCAAGGCACAGCAGAAGTTCCTGGCCTCGAAGTAACGACACTGACCAGCCGCGCGGGCGAAAAATGCCCGTGCGGCGGGTCTTGCCGGCCTTCGCTGCGACAGGCCTTTTCCTGCAATTTTTCGGATCGGTAAGCCGAGAGGCTGGAAAACCCGTCCGTTCCGTCGTCCGTTCAGGGAGCGATACAATGTCCTATGCCCATGGTGCCGGGCCGGTGGCCGCGCGCAAACCGGCTGGCAAACCCGCGATGCGAAGGTTTGCCGATTGGGCCGAACCCTGGCTCTACAGCGCGCCCGTGCTGGTGCTCATCGTCGCCGTCATGCTGGTGCCGCTGGTACTCGGCCTTTCCTATGCCTTTCGCGATGTGCAGCTGCTCAATCCGTTTTCCGGCGGTTTCGTTGGCCTGAAACATCTGGAGGCGCTGTCGCAGGATGCGGCCTTTTACCGGGCGCTGAAAAATACGCTGTGGTGGACGGGCGCTTCGGTTTTCCTGCAATTCTTCTTCGGCCTCATTCTGGCGCTGCTGCTCGATAAACCCTTTGCGGGCAGGGGGCTGGCGCAGGCGCTGGTATTCCTGCCATGGGCCGTGCCGACCTTCCTTGCCGGTCTCAACTGGGCGTGGCTGTTCAACCCGGTCATCGGCCCGCTGCCGCACTGGATGGTCTCGCTCGGGCTTTTATCTGCGCCCAACAATATTCTCGCCGATCCGCATCTCGCCATGTGGGGGCCGATTATTGCCAATGTCTGGTGGGGTATTCCCTTCTTCGCCATCACCCTGCTTGCCGCATTGCAGGCGATCCCGCGCGATCTTTACGAGGCTGCGGAAATCGACGGGGCAAACCCGCTGCAGCGTTTCACCTCCATCACCCTGCCGTTTCTCGCGCCCACCATCGCCATCACCATTCTGCTGCGCACCGTCTGGATCGCCAATTTCGCCGATCTCATCATCGTCATGACCAATGGGGGACCGGCCGACCGCACGCAGATCGTCGCCAGCTATATCTTCACGCAGGCCTTCCGACGTCTCGATTTCGGTTATGCCTCGGCCATCGCGCTGGTGCTTCTGGTGCTGCTTCTGGCCTATTCCATGCTGATCGTGCTGTTGCGCCAGCGCCTGATCGAGAAGGACTGACCGATGACATCAAGGATATTCCTCACCCTTGCCCATCGCCTCGCGATCCTCGCCTATATCGCCTTTGCGCTTTTTCCGCTGTTCTGGCTGCTCAAGGTCTCCGTCACGCCGAATGACCTGCTTTACAGCGAAGGTGTGCGGATGTGGCCCTCGCGCGCGACATGGGATCACTATCGTTTCGTCATAGAAAACAGTGCCTTCCCGACGTTTTTTAAGAACAGTGTCATCGTCGCCGGCTCCACGGCGCTTGCCGTCACGGTACTCTCGTCACTATCAGGCTATGCGCTGTCGCGCTTCCGCTTCAAGGGCAAATACTGGATCGTCGCGCTGATGCTGATTACCCAGATGTTTCCGCTGGTCATGCTGGTCGCGCCGATCTTCAAGATGCTGTCGCCGCTCGGCCTCACCAACAGCCTGACGGGCCTCGTCATCGTCTACACCGCCTTCAACGTGCCCTTCGCCACCTTCCTCATGCAGTCGTTCTTCGATGGCATTCCGAAGGATCTGGAAGAGGCGGCGATGATTGACGGGGCAAGCCGGTTTACGGCCTTCCGCCAGATCATCCTGCCGCTCACCTTGCCGGGCATCGCCGCAACGCTCGGCTTCGTCTTCACCGCCGCGTGGAGCGAGCTTCTGTTTGCGCTGATGCTGATTTCGGGCAATCAGAGCGCCACCTTCCCGGTCGGGCTCCTGACCTTCGTTTCCAAATTTTCCGTCGATTTCGGGCAGATGATGGCCGCGGGCGTTCTGGCGCTCATTCCGGCCTGCCTCTTCTTCCTGCTCATTCAACGTTATCTCGTGCAGGGCCTGACGGCCGGCGCGGTGAAAGGATAATCCCATGGCTTCCATCGAGCTGAAGAATGTCGGCAAGACCTATGGCGACTTCGCCGTGCTGCATGGCGTCGATCTCAAGATCGAGGACGGCGAGTTCATCGTCCTCGTCGGCCCCTCCGGCTGCGGAAAATCGACGCTTCTGCGCATGATCGCGGGTCTGGAAGAGATATCATCAGGTGATTTGTCCATCGACGGCGAGCGTGTCAACGATCGCAGACCGAAGGATCGCGACATCGCCATGGTGTTCCAGTCCTATGCCCTCTATCCGCATATGAGTGTCGCCGACAATATGAGCTACAGCTTGCGCCTGCGCCGCAGCACCAAGGAAACCATTGCGGCCGCCGTGGCCGGCGCCTCCGCAAAGCTCGGGCTCGATCCCTATCTGGCGCGCCGTCCAAAGGCGCTCTCCGGCGGCCAGCGCCAGCGCGTTGCCATGGGCCGCGCCATCGTGCGCCAGCCCAAGGCCTTCCTGTTCGATGAGCCGCTCTCCAATCTCGATGCCCGGCTTCGCGAGCAGATGCGCGCCGAAATCAAGCGCATGCATGCCGATCTTGGCGCAACCTCGGTTTACGTCACCCATGACCAGATCGAGGCGATGACGCTCGCCTCGCGTATTGTCGCGATGAATGCCGGCCATGTGCAGCAGATCGGCGCGCCGCTCGATCTTTACGATCGCCCCGCCAATCTTTTCGTCGCTGGTTTCATCGGCTCACCGGGCATGAATTTTCTGGAAGGGCGGATCGGACGGGAGAATGGCGGCAGTTTCGTTGTGCTCGGCGATGGCACGCGCCTTGAACTCGCCCGCGATGTGAAGCTTGCCGACGGTGAACCTGTCACACTCGGCATCCGGCCGGAACATGTCACTGTTTCGCCCGCCGAGGGCGGTGTCGAGGCAACCGTCGATCTCGTTGAGCCGACCGGCCTCGGCGTCATCCTGCATCTCACCGTACACGGATTGCCCTTCAAGCTGTTTTCATCGGACCGGGCGCTGTTGCAGCCGGGCAAGTTCCTGCGGGTCGGTTTCCCGCAGGAACGGCTTCATGTCTTTGACAGAGACGGTGTCAGGATCGGCGAGGCGTGAGGTTTGGCATAGTACTCGGCAGGAAGATTTTCTGTGCGGTTGCACATCCACCTCCGTCATTCCGGCCTTGAGCCGGAATCCAGCCGACGCGCGTCTGCGCGGCGAGAGACCCCTTTCAGCCCAAGGACTTGGGCTGGCTGGATTCCGGCTCAAGGCCGGAATGACGGAAAGTTGGGAGCCTTCGCAAACGCCGCGCCTCTGGCGTCAGATTATCCTTCCAGTCTCCCCGTCATATCGCCTTACCCTTTTCATCGAACCTGTGGATCTTTGTCTCGTCGGGCGTAATGAAGACGGTATCGCCATGTTTGCATTCGAACTCGCCGTCGGTGCGGGCGGTGATCGGGCCGATGCCTGACACCTCGAGATGCAGGAAGGTATCCGATCCGAGATGTTCGGCAACGGTGACCTTGCCCTGCCACAGGCCGCTGTCCTTCGACAGCTTCAGGTGCTCGGGCCGCACACCGGCGGTGGTGGCGCCCTTGCTGCGGGCGTAATCGCCGGTCACCAGGTTCATGCGTGG